>NZ_JARRAE010000002.1 GCF_030376605.1 Pseudochrobactrum sp. sp1633
TTATTGTTGAATAAAGATTGTAAACGGACGGGGATATCGCGTCTGAACCAATATTTCAGTCCTCTGAGTTCAATGTAACGGGGGGATTTTTTTGACATTTCCGACCAAGTTCCGACCAATTGTTACGACTAAGAACATGATCGGGTAATGGGGCCATAGCTCAGCTGGGAGAGCGCTTGCATGGCATGCAAGAGGTCAGCGGTTCGATCCCGCTTGGCTCCACCAAAATCTTACAAAACAATTTATTAGATGAAATCAATGATTTAAATAAACTGCCCCGGTTGTTCGGATGATTTTTGGCCAAGCTATGACCGATTCTTTCTGATGGGGTCAATTACGTTTAAATTGCTTTTAATGGCATCAGTTTTGTTTCTTTTGGGTTATAAAAAACATCAGATAATTCGTTATGTTTTTAGGGCTGATCCTCTAGCGGACTAGATTTTGAAGCTCAGTTAGGTGAGCTTGATGGTGCTCTATGAGCCAACATACGATATGGCTATTAGACAATAATTCGGTGATATAGCTCTGCACCAGGAGCAAATGAGGATTGTCTATTCTATAGATCTTTAGTGTCCGGCCGCTTTTCCTTTCGGAGTCCTGACTATAAGGCATTCGATTTTACCTATAAAAGACTCCACCTGCATATAAATTTTGAAGTGCCATTCTACTTCTCTGGGGAGGATCAATCCATTAATCGTTAATTGTTATTAAGATTGTGATATTTACTTTTTCTAAGATGTGACACACCATCGATTGTCAATGAATTGCTCTTGGGTTCTTAAAAGTACTATTGATGGAGCGCAGTGCTATGAACAGGTTAATGCGACAGCTTATCCAGCCACATATGCCATATTTTCCTGTTCTATGTATGTTTAGATTGCCATGCACTTATACGACTAACAGAGCAGCTATAGCTATAACTGCACTGATCTTGCTTTGTCAGCCCATTCCGCAAGCCCAATCGAATGATCATATGCTGCTCTACGATGCGGACGGCCTTAAAATACGTGCGCATCTACAGGCAGGCCTCAACGGAGTTGCAGAGCAAAATTTATTCTGGAACTTTGCTGACAGTTTTGCTCCGTCATCAGACTACAATCCGCGAAAACAGTGGCTCGAAGGCTATATCAAGCCCGGCATCAGCTTCAATAATGATCTTAATGAGCGATTACATCTCTACGGCAAGGCCTCAGCAGTTGCTTCAGGAACGCTTGGCATTGATGCTTATGACACTGGCAATACTGGCAGGATCACATTGGAAGAAGCATATCTGGGTGTACGCACCGAGATGAGTGCCGGCACATCTTTAGATTTTTCATATGGTCCGCGAGAATATAAAGTGGGCACAGGTATGCTGATTGCCAATGGCGGTAATAGTGGCTTCGAACGGGGCGCGCTAAAATTCGGTCCGCGCAAAGCATGGAAATCTGCGGCGATTGCTAAACTCAGTTATGATGGTTTCAATGCCACGGGTTTCTATCTGCAACCCAACGAACTCCCGGACAGCAGCAGCAATACGCAATTCCTCGGTACCGAGTTGCGTTATAACTGGGGAACAGAAAGTTTTGCCGGTATTACTTACGGTCACGTCGTAAAGTCAAACTCCGCCTATCCGAAAGCAGCGCCCGATGGCATCGGTGCTCCGAGCATCCTTCCGGATGCACGCGAAGGCCTGAATTTCATTAATGCCTATGCAATCGGAAAACCGCTTCCGAATATAATTGAAAATCTGATTGCTGGGGGTGAGTATGCATATGAATGGAATGACCAGATTAATCTTTCCGCCTGGGCCGGCCGCGTTTATATAGGCTATAATTTCACTGATGCCGTCTGGTCACCAGAGTTAGCGGTCGCGTATCAAACTTTTTCAGGTGACGATCCTCATACATCGCGGCTCGAAAGGTTTGATCCACTGTTCTATGAGGGCAATCCGAGCTCATGGTCAACCGGCTCAAAATCTTCCATGGTCTTTATCAACTCCAATGTCAGCGCTTATCTTGTTAGCCTGCGTGTCAAGCCAACAGAACGCGATGCATTAACATTGCGATACGCCCATATTCGCGCCAATGAATTACTTAGCCCTATCCAGTTTGGTCAGGGCACACGGGTTGAAACCAATGATGGAGTGCCCAACCCAATAGCGGGCGTGACCAGCCATCATCTTTCTGATGACGTGTTTCTTGAATATAATCGTGTTTTAAATTCGCATACCTATCTCACAGTCGGGTTCAGTGTATCATTTCCCGGTTCAGGCATAGATTCAATGATCAATGGTAAAGCACCAATCTGGACAGGGGGATTTGCGAATGTTGTCGTTAATTTTTAATTCAGCATGTAGCAAGAGTATGGTTTCCGTCCAAAATACCCCGAGAACATTATTGGCCGCGGCCCTGATCTCAAGCCTCTGGTTAACCACCAGCTTACAGCAAGCCTTTGCGCAAGAGGCAATCACGATGACAGCCCAACAATCCGATCCGCAGCATTTAGGTTGGATGAACGGCTTTCCGCCACCGGTTGATAAAATTATCCGGTTCACTGATCCGGATTACTTCAGTTTTCCAAAATTGCGTTGGACTGTTTGTCACTTTCGCGAACTCATGCCAACCGTCAATGTCAGCCGAGGCATTGGCGCTCCTGCCATGCCGGAGCAGAAGTTTGACCCAGCTATTGATGCTTTGACATTTATGCCCCTCGGCAGCTCCCAAGCGATGACATGGGCTCAGTCATTGGAGGCCAATTATACTGACGGTATTATCGTTTTGCATAAAGGCACTGTCATCTATGAGCATTATTCCGGCTGCTTGAATATCCTTGGCCAGCATGGCGCTATGTCAGTCACCAAATCCATCACCGGGCTTCTGAGTGAGATTTTAGTTGCGGAAGGCATTCTGGATGAAACGGCAACAGTCAGCACCATTGTGCCTGAGTTATCTGACAGCGCTTTTGGTGATGCAACAATTCGTCAGGTAATGGATATGACGACGGCTCTCAAATATAGCGAGGATTATGCTGATCCTAATGCAGATGTCTGGATTTATTCTGCTGCAGGAAGCCCGCTGCCTAAACCGTCGACCTATCAAGGGCCGAAGACCTATTACGAATATTTGCAAACAGTTCGCAAAGAGGGCGAACACGGTGTAGCCTTTGGTTATAAAACCATCAATTCCGATGCATTGGGCTGGATCATTGCCCGGGTCACAGGAAAATCTGTAGTGACCCTGTTATCAGAAAAAATTTGGCAAAAAATGGGAGCCGAACAGGATGCCTATTACACTGTTGATTCCATAGGCACCCCGTTTGCCGGCGGCGGTTTTAATGCCGGCCTGCGGGATATGGCACGTATCGGTCAATTATTGCTCAATGACGGGGTCATCAACGGACAGCGTTTGATACCTGAAGCGGCGATTGCCAGCATACGTGCGGGCGGCAACAAGGAGGCTTTTGCTAAAGCCGGATATAATCTGCTCAATGGTTGGAGCTATCGTGGCATGTGGTGGGTCTCACATAATGAAAATGGTGCGTATATGGCGCGCGGTGTTCATGGTCAGGCACTTTATATCGATCCGAAAGCTGAAATGGTAATTGCCCGCTTTGCATCACATCCGCAGGCAGGAAACACAGCAAATGACCCGACATCATTGCCAGCCTATGAAGCCCTTGCACAATATTTGTTAAAAGGCGCGCCTCAGTAATGATCATCGACGTATCTTAAGCTGATTGAGTCCAGACTGGGTCATAGCACTCGCTCATCCGATGTTGGTTCATTAAATTTGCGCCTTATCACAGCCGCGAAATGCAATGATTTGTCCGCATGCGGCCTTTTCGTAAAATTTTAGCGCATGCAGAACAGCAGCATAGCAGAAAAGTTACCGGCCATTTTAAATCGGCTACAGTAATGTGCTCTCAAAGGGTTATATATACGACATAACGGCTGAACAGGCCGTATAGCTTTTATGAAAACAGATCTCACGCAGAAACGGGATACGTTATGAAAAAGAAGCTTGTGGTCATTGGTGCCGGTTTTGCCGGTTTGCAGGTCGTTCACGGGCTGAAAAATGCCGATGTAGAAATCACTCTGGTGGATCGTCGTAATCATCACCTGTTCCAGCCCTTGCTCTATCAGGTTGCAACCACAGTGCTTGCAACATCAGAAATAGCGTGGCCTATCCGGCATCTGTTTCGCGATCGCCCCGAGGTGACAACGCTGCTCGATGAAGTTGTCGGTATTGATCGTATCAATAAAACAGTGCGCCTGCGTAATAGTGCCGAGCTGCCCTATGATCTACTTGTGCTGGCGACAGGTGCATGTCACGCATATTTCGGCAAAGATACATGGGAAGCCTTCGCGCCGGGTCTGAAGACGCTGGAAGATGCAACGACAATCCGCAGGCGAATGTTGCTGGCTTTCGAGCAGGCGGAACTGGAGATTGACCCTGTTAAGCGGGATGCATTGCTGACATTTGCGGTGATCGGTGCCGGTCCGACAGGTGTTGAAATGGCCGGTATGATCGCAGAGCTTGCCCATCATACGCTGCCGCGCGAATTCCGGCGTATTGATACACGACAGGCCAAGGTTCTGCTGGTTGAGGCAGGGGCGCGCGTCTTGCCGAGCTTCAGTGAAGACTTGTCTGATTATGTCCGCAATGCCCTGACAAAACTTGGCGTCACCGTTCGTACCGGTGTGCCTGTTACAGCCTGTGATGAGAGTGGTATAAAAGTCGGTGAGGAGCCGATTGCCTGTCGCACGATCATCTGGGCGGCCGGTGTGCAAGCATCGCCTGCGGCGCAATGGCTGGGAGCAGAATCGGACCGTGCAGGCAGGGTGGTCGTGACCAAAGATTTGCGGCTTGTTGATGACCCGTCAATTTTTGTGATTGGTGATACGGCCTCGGTGAAATGGGGCGAGGATAAATCTGTTCCCGGCATTGCACCTGCTGCCAAACAACAAGGCAGCTTTGTTGCAAAGTGCATTCGTGCCCAACTGAAAGGGACCGCGCAGCCTGAAGCCTTTACATACCGGCATCAGGGTAATCTGGCGACAATCGGCCGTAAAGTTGCTGTTATAGAATTTGGAAAATTCAAGCTGAAAGGGATCTTGGCGTGGTGGATTTGGGGGCTTGCCCATATCTATTTTCTGATCGGAACACGCTCACGGCTTGCGGTTGCGTGGAGCTGGCTCTGGATTTATCTGAGCGGTTTACAAAGCGCACGTCTCATCACACAAAAAGAAACCATGCGTGATCCTAAAGTTTGAAGTCACAGCATAAAAAAATCCCGCCCCAAGCATTTCCAGCAAAAGTGCGAAGCGCCTCCGCAGGGAAATCAGTTCGCCGGACTGATTTCTTTTCCTGCTGCGATGCGTCGGACAATGCGTGAAAGTAACAGATGGGGCGGGATTTTGTATTTTAGGCTGCGATTTTCCGGCGCATAAACGGGCCATGCGGAATTTCCGGCGGCGCGAAAGTTTCTGCAGAGGCGCGGTCCCAACGGCTGTACCAGTCTGACAATTCTTCAATCTCAGGGCCGGAGACCAGAAATCCGTTTGGCAGATACGGATAGACTTCATTGCCGTCGAGGAATTCATTGTCCTTTTGACGGAACATGAAGTGATACGGCATGAAGTCACGCGGATCGCTGAGACCTGCCGCACCGGCAAGTTCGCCCAGTGCGTGCATCGTATTGCGGTGGAAGCGGGCTACACGATCGCTTTTATCGCCGACATCAATCGCGCGCTGGCGCAGTGGGTCTTGCGTGGCAATACCAACAGGGCAGGTATTGGTATGGCAGGACTGCGCCTGAATGCAACCGACAGCAAACATAAAGCCGCGTGCCGAGTTACACCAGTCCGCACCCAGCGCGAAGGTACGCGCAATGTCAAAGGCTGAGACGATTTTACCTGCTGCGCCGATTCTGACTTCGTGGCGAATACCTGCACCGCGCAGCGTATTATGCACAAAAGTCAGACCTTCAAGCATCGGCATGCCAACACGGTTGGCAAATTCCAATGGCGCTGCGCCGGTGCCGCCTTCTTTACCGTCGACAACGATAAAGTCCGGATAAATTCCGGTTTTCAGCATCGCTTTGACCATCGACATAAATTCGCGGCGATGACCGATACACAGCTTGAAGCCGACAGGCTTACCGCCGGAGAGCTCACGCAACTGGCCGATAAACTTCATCATGCCGATCGGCGTGGAAAAAGTGTTATGTGCAGGAGGCGAAATACAGTCTTTGCCCATCGGAATGCCGCGTGCTTCAGCAATCTCAGGTGATATTTTCTTGGCTGGCAGCATACCGCCATGACCTGGTTTCGCACCCTGACTGATTTTCAGCTCAATCATTTTGACCTGAGGATCAGCAGCCTGAACCGCAAATCTCTCCGGAGAGAATGTACCATCATCATTGCGGCAGCCGAAATAGCCCGATGCAACCTGATAAATCAGATCGCCGCCGCCTTCACGGTGATAGCGGCTGATGCTGCCTTCACCTGTATCATGCGCAAAACCACCTTTTTGCGCGCCCTTATTGAGCGCGAGAATGGCATTGGCAGAGAGCGCGCCGAAGCTCATTGCAGAAATATTATAAAGGCTTGCATCATAAGGCTGTTTGCAGGCAGAGCCGCCGATACGAACACGGAAATCCGTGTCTTTAATCACCATCGGCACGGCAGAATGGGTGAGCCAAGCATAGCCGGAGCTGTAAACATTTTCGATGGTGCCGAAAGGGCGCTTATCTTCAACGCCTTTTGCCCGCTGATAGACCAGTCCGCGGATTTCTCTGCTGAACGGTTCCTCATCGCGGTCACCTTCAATAATATATTGCCGGAGCTCGGGGCGGATGCTTTCGAGAATAAAACGCATATGCCCGATGATCGGGTAATTGCGCAGAATTGCATGTTTTGACTGAAAAATATCATGCACGCCAAGGCCAAGCAGAGCGCTTGAAACCGCGGTTATGATCAGGAGCCATTCGCTGTAAAAAACTGCCCCGATAAACGAGGCAATTGTCAGGAGCGCAACACAAATGAAAACTGTATAACGCTGATAAGAGAACATGATTGTCACCATTTTTATATGAGCCAAGAAGGCGCGCCCTTGATTGATAAGAGTCGCTCACCCGGCCGGTTGGCGTCTCCTTAGCCCACCCGACCTGTGAATGCGAGAGGGATTATTGTTTTGTAGTGGGGGGATTTAAGGGAGATTCTGAGCAATTATTTGTGACTTTGGTTCTGTGCAGGTGTTTTTCCTCGTGAGGCTCAAGGTTTCCATCCTTTAAAAGGAGCAAAAACTGCTTGCGGTCTGCGCGACCGCTTGTCTGCGCTATACACATATCCGCTTATTTGAAAATCCGGCAGTGAAGAAATATTGTTGCGGCAGGTGATGGGGTGTCCAGTAAAGTTATAGTTCATTGAAAATATTATATAAAATTGAATTTTATTGCTAAAAACTCTGATGTTTTCCGCTCCGCCCGGCCGATCACAAGTGCGTTTTGGAAGGAACTTATTAACCTTCATTTTTTATTACTTTGTGGACAGAACTCAGTAGCGTATTTTTGGTTTTTCAGGTCCATGCGTATTCCCCGATCCAATTTCTCCATTGCACCGCCTGACCGCTTCGCGGCTTCCGCTGACATGCGTGAACCGGAATCACTGCCGCAGGAAATGCAGATGCCGGAATTGTCCGCGTCTGGCTCTCACATATCTATGGCACCACAGCAGGCGGCGCAGGCCATCACAGAATCAGAGGCTGCAGAAATTATTCCTGCAGCGCCTCTCAGCTATGCTCCGGCAGTTGTGACAGTCGTCACGCCTGCCGCACCTTCTGCTGCTACCGTGTCCGTTATCCCTTCATACCCGCTTAGGAGTAAGCAGATGAGCAACAATTTTGCGGTTAAACATTGGATGGATCAGGACCGGTCTGTTAAAGCGGAAGAACAAGCCGTTGTTACGCAACCGGCTGTTGAGGCTGTTGCGCAGACCCTTGCTCAGCAAAAAGGTGTTGCTGCTGTGCCTTCAGCACCGGTTGCGCCTTCTGCTCCGGCAAATCCTAAACCTGCAAATCCGACAAAGATCATGACCAGCCCGCATGTCGCCTATCAGGGATTGTCGGTGCGTGAGCAGTTCGGTTCGGGTGAACAGGTTTGGAAGAACGCTTTTGCACTGGCGGAAAATGTCCGTTTTACCCGCACGCCGGAAAATGAGCTGATGCGTTTGCGCGCCAAGCTGATTGAAGAATTCGGTGCGGAAGAAGAAGTTCAGCCAGCGGCTCACCAGCAGGCTGTGATTGAGCCTAAAGAAGTAACCGTGCTATCTGTGGCGCAGGCTGCTCCTGCCGCCGCACAACCAGCACGGACTGCGCCGGTTTTGCGCGGCCCTTCGAGCATGATTGTTGCCGCACGTCTGCGTTTGCCGGTTGTGCCGGTTGCACCGCATGTTGAAGCCGCAGCCCCGCTGGCCGGAGCCGTGGTATCGCCGGTGGTTTCCGTTATACCGGAAGCAGAAGTTGTGAATGCCGTGGTTTCGCACCTGCCTGAAGTGCAGCCGGTTGTTGTGGCGGTTGCACCTGTTGTTGAAAATGAGCAGAGCGGTTTGCAGCTTGCACATTTGTCTGACTTTGCATTCTGGGAGTTTGCCGGGTTGCCGGAAGTAGCACCTGCTGCAACTACGCCGGTTGAAGCTGTTGTAGCAGTTCCTGCACCGGCTTTGACGCTTCCGGTTGAAGAAGTCATCGCTGAACCTGTTGTGGAAGCAAAATCAATTCTGAGCATGTTCCGTTCCGTTGAATGGCGCCCTGCACAGGAAGCTGTAACACCGGTTGAGCCAGTGGCTGAAACCGTTGCCGTTGCAGAGCCGCAGGCAGAAGTCACAGCTGAGATTTCTGCGCCGGTTTTTGAGGCTGTTCCGGTCATGGAAACCGTTGCGCAAGTCATTGAAGCTGTTGCGCCGGTCGCACCTGTTGCGTCTGTCAGCAATCCGTTTCTGCCGTCTTTCAGCTTTGGCCTGTCGGGCTATCAGATGCCTGTCTATTCTATCGCCACGCAGGCGCTGCATGTTCAGCCGTCTCTGGACGAGGTTTCCGTACCGGTTGCAGAAGAGCCGGTTGCAGAAGTCGTTGCCGAACCTGTGGCCGAATATATTGAACCGGTGCAAGAAGCTGTTGTTGTGCAGGAAGAAACACCTGTTGCACCAATTGCAGCGCCGGTTGCCATCAGTGCTGCCGCGCCTGCGCCACGCACTTCGTCTTCTTCGATCAACTTGTCGATCTTCTCGCCAACTGCGATTGAAACTGGCACGGTGATGTCATCAGCAGGTTATGAATATCCGCCGCGTGCTTTGCTGCAGGAGCCGGTCTATAAAGACGGTGCGATTATTTCGCAGGAAATGCTGGAGCGCAGCGCTGGTCTGTTGGAAAGCATTCTCGAAGATTTCGGTGTACGCGGTGAGATTATCCATGTGCGTCCGGGCCCTGTGGTTACACTCTATGAATTTGAGCCTGCGCCGGGTGTTAAATCTTCCCGCGTGATTGGTCTTGCCGATGATATCGCCCGTTCCATGTCGGCTCTGTCTGCCCGTGTTGCGGTGGTGCCGGGACGTAATGTGATCGGTATTGAACTGCCGAATTCGATCCGCGAAACCGTTTATTTCCGCGAGCTGATTGAATCACCTGCTTTTGAACGCACCAATTGCCGTTTGGCGCTCTGCCTTGGCAAGACCATCGGCGGTGAGCCGGTAATTGCTGAATTGGCAAAGATGCCGCATCTGCTGGTTGCCGGTACCACCGGTTCCGGTAAATCCGTGGCAATCAACACCATGATCCTGTCGCTGCTCTACCGTCTGAAGCCGGAAGAATGCCGCCTGATCATGATTGATCCGAAAATGCTGGAGCTGTCGATTTATGACGGCATCCCGCATTTGCTCACCCCTGTCGTGACTGATCCGAAAAAGGCCGTTGTGGCACTGAAATGGACAGTGCGCGAAATGGAAGAGCGCTACCGCAAGATGTCGCGTCTCGGCGTGCGCAATATTGACGGCTATAATGCCCGTGCAGCGGCTGCGCGTGAAAAAGGTGAGACTGTAACCTGCACTGTGCAGGCCGGTTTTGACAAGGCGACCGGTGAAATCCTGTATGAAGAACAGGAAATGGATCTGACGCCAATGCCTTACATCGTCGTTATTGTCGATGAAATGGCCGACCTCATGATGGTTGCCGGCAAGGAAATCGAAGGTGCGATCCAGCGTCTGGCGCAGATGGCTCGTGCGGCCGGTATTCACCTGATTATGGCCACACAGCGCCCGTCGGTTGATGTGATCACCGGTACAATCAAGGCGAACTTCCCGACCCGTATTTCCTTTCAGGTGACGTCGAAGATCGATAGCCGCACTATTCTCGGTGAGCAGGGTGCAGAGCAGCTGCTTGGTCAGGGCGACATGCTGCATATGGCCGGTGGCGGCCGTATCGTCCGTGTTCACGGGCCGTTTGTGTCCGATGAAGAGGTTGAAAAAGTCGTCAATCATCTGAAGGAGCAGGGGCGTCCTGATTATCTGGCCACTGTAACCGCTGATGAAGATGATACGGAAGCGGCTGAAGAGGACAGCGCTGTCTTTGATAAGAGCGAGATGGGCTCTGAAGATGGTGATGATATGTATGAGAAAGCCGTCAAAGTTGTGCTGCGTGATAAGAAATGCTCGACATCTTATATTCAGCGCCGCCTGTCGATCGGTTACAACCGTGCTGCCTCACTGGTAGAGCGCATGGAGCAGGAAGGCCTTGTCGGCGCTGCCAATCATGTGGGTAAACGTGAGATCATCGGGCAGGGTGACGGGGTATAATCCTTGTATCTGTAAAACAAATCCGGATATCTAAGTAATAAAACACCCGCAGATAATAAATCTGCGGGTGTTTTTTTAATTTTCGCATTTTATTTATTGCTGCATTAGATTTTTCCGATGTTTCATTTATCAGTTTTGCTGCGTTAAAATATTATCTCAAGATATGCTTGCTTAAAATTGACAGTTATTTTCAATTGGTGAATGTTCTATCTTTATATGATGTTAACCATATTGGTGCATAAAGAGGGGGAGGGCTCTGAAATGCGTGAGGTGGGTTATGCAACGCTACAGATTTGATCAGAAAACTATCGTCGTACAAGCGATTGTCGAAATGATTAAGCGTGGTGTACCTTCCAGCGAGATGGATATTTATCTCAGTCGTATGGGGCCGGTTGATCTCGACATGCTGCAACAATGCATGGATGAGGTTTATGACTATATTGCTCAGGAAGATGAGAAGCAGCAGACTCTGCATCAGGATCGTGCTGTGGCATGAGACCGGACTATGCGGCAGATATGCCAAAATCTGTCATGCTCTTGAAACAATTGATGTCTATACACATATAGAGTTTAGCGAAATCGCCTGATCTTTGACCACGGATGTACTGGCACTGATTGAGGCGTTTCATGGAAGGTCGGGACATCCCGGCCTTTTTCATTTTCAGGCTTCGCTGCTCCCCGCTCCGGTTTTCTTAAATTTACGCAGGCTTGCCTGTTTGCGGTTTTCGCTTTTGCATCAGCCACAGCGCGAAAAAGTGACCGAGATTCATCTTGCCGTTAGATGCTTTCCTGCTTATAGAAACCGCAAAAGTCTCTGGATGACAGAGTGAATCGGCATTGTGCTGCTGTTTTCCCTGCAGATACTTTTATGGTGAGACGATGAAATGCGTGCTCGCAGTCTCGTCTATGGCAGAGCCGGTTTTATCTTCAATATGAAATGAAGCTGTTCTGACAGGGTTTTCTGAAGTGTTGAGTTAAGCGGCCGGTGTTGAAATGCCGCGCTTTTTTGTTTATGAATTTCAGAATTTACCGAAACTACTGTATGTTCTTCTTCATCTGAAACAAGTTCAGATAAGAAATAATACAGCATTTCAAAGCGGTTAAGGTGCTTTCAAGTTTGCTTATAAACATGAAACACCTTGTTGAATGTTGATATGTAGCCTGTCCCGGGCGCATTCAAGACGGAAAAATTAAATGAAACACAGATTATTCCGCTCAGTAGGCATCGGTGCGGTTCTGGCGCTGACGGCAATTCTTGCAGGTTGCGAGCAGGTTGTACTGTTTCCTAAAGGTGAAGTCGGCATCAAGGAACGTGACCTGATTGTTTTTGCAACAGTCATCATGTCTCTGATTGTTATACCGGTCATTATCGCGACGCTCTATTTCGCGAATAAATATCGCGCCCACAAAGAAAACGAATATCAGCCTGACTGGCATCACTCGAACAAGATTGAAGCCTTTGTCTGGGTTATTCCGTGCATCGTCGTTCTTGTTCTTGCCTATGTGACCTGGGTTAAGACCCATGAGCTGGATCCGTTCAAGCCGCTGGAACATGCTGCAAAACCTGTACAGGTGGATGTGGTTGCGATGAACTGGAAATGGCTGTTCATCTATCCTGAGCAGAATATTGCGACGGTGAATGAACTGGTCGTACCGGTTGATCGTCCGCTGAATTTCCGCATCACCTCCGGCCATATGATGAATTCCTTCTTCATCCCTGCGCTGGGTGGTCAGGTTTATGCAATGCCTGCAATGCAGACCAAGCTGCATCTCATCGGCAATGTTATTGGTACCTATGAAGGTATTTCCGCCAATTACAGCGGCGACGGCTTCTCCCAGATGCGCTTTGCGACCCATGTGCGCTCTGAAGCGGATTTTGATAAATGGGTTTCTGAAGTTCGCGCTTCCGACAAAGTGCTGAACCGCGCCGGCTACATTGAGCTGGATCAGCCGACAGAAAAACATCCTGTAACACATTATGCATCAACAGAGCCGGGTCTGTTCAGCGCCATTATCGGACGCTGCGTGGATGGCAAGACCCCATGTCTCAGTCATGGTGGCGGTAGCGTGCAAAAGCTTTCGCCGTTCATCACGTCTTCTGTGAAAAAAGAATCGCCTGCGGAACCTGCGTCGAACTGACAAGGTGCCGTAATTTTAGGCAGGTAAACCATTGGCCACCCGCGTGCTCAGTGGTTTTACCATTAAAAGTGTAGAGAAATGTTCGGAAAACTTACCCTGGCGGATATTCCGCTTCACGAACCGATACTTGTGGTCACTTTGAGTGCCGTTGTACTCGGCGGTTTGTCTCTGTTCGCAGCCATTACCTATTTTGGTAAATGGGGCGTGCTGTGGCGTGACTGGCTGACAACAGTGGATCATAAGCGCGTTGGTATCATGTATATCATTCTGGCGCTTGTGATGCTGTTCCGCGGCTTCTCCGATGCCGTTATGATGCGCGCCCAGCAAGCTATGGCCTCCGGTGCAAATGAAGGCTTTCTGCCTCCGCACCACTACGACCAGATCTTCACCGCCCACGGCGTGATTATGATCTTCTTCGTGGCGATGCCGTTTATCGTTGGTCTGATGAACTTTGCCGTGCCGCTGCAAATCGGTGCGCGCGACGTTGCTTTCCCTTACCTGAATAGCTTGAGCTTCTGGCTGACAGTTGCCGGTGCTATTCTGGTGAATATCTCACTCGGTGTCGGTGAGTTTGCCCGTACCGGCTGGCTGGCCTATCCGCCGCTGTCCGGTCTGGAATACAGCCCCGGCGTTGGTGTGGATTATTACCTCTGGGCATTGCAGATCTCCGGTATGGGTACGCTGCTCTCCGGTGTGAACCTGATCGCAACCATCATCAAAATGCGCGCTCCCGGCATGACGATGATGAAAGTTCCGGTTTTCACATGGACAGCACTCTGCTCGAACATTCTGATCGTAGCATCTTTCCCGATCCTGACCGTTACCCTGTCACTGCTGCAGCTCGACCGTTATCTTGGTATGCATTTCTTCACCAGTGATTTCGGCGGCAATCCGATGATGTATATCAACCTCATCTGGATCTGGGGCCACCCGGAAGTTTATATTCTGGTTCTGCCTTGCTTTGGCGTGTTCTCTGAAATTATTGCAACATTCTCGGCCAAGCGTTTGTTCGGTTATGCCTCGATGGTTTATGCAACTGTCGCGATTACCGTTCTGGCCTTCCTCGTCTGGGCGCATCACTTCTTCACAATGGGTGGGGGCGCTTCCGTTAATGCTTTCTTCGGCGTGGCGACGATGATTATCTCGATCCCGACGGGGGCGAAAGTCTTCAACTGGCTGTTCACAATGTATAAGGGCCGCGTCCAGATGGATACGCCGGTTCTGTGGACACTCGGCTTCATGTGTACCTTCGTTGTCGGTGGTATGACCGGTGTTATGCTTGCTATTCCGCCTGCGGATTTCGTACTGCACAACTCCGTGTTCCTGATCGCTCACTTCCATAACGTGATTATTTCCGGTGTCTTGTTCGGTTGTTTTGCAGGTTTCATCTACTGGTTCCCGAAAGCATTCGGTTTCCGTCTTGATGAAACATGGGGCAAGCGCGCGTTCTGGTGCTGGCTGACAGGCTTTATTACTGCTTTCATGCCGCTTTATATTCTGGGCTTCATGGGCATGACCCGTCGTGTCAATCACACAGAAAATCCGGCATGGCAGATTTATCTGATCATTGCTGCGATCGGTGCTGCGATTATTCTGGTTGGTATTGCCTGTCAGGTTATTCAGATTCTGGTGTCCATCCGTAACCGCGAAGCGCTTCGCGATCATACAGGTGATCCGTGGAAAAACGGCCGTACACTGGAATGGGCTGTGGCTTCTCCCGCTCCGTTCTACAACTTCTCTGAAACACCGCGTGTTCAGGATGTTGATGCGTACTGGGATATGAAGAAGCGTGGCGTGAAACGCAAAACCGACAAGTTCAAGCCTATCCATATGCCGCGTAATACCGGTACGGGCTTTATTCTCGGTATGGTGGCGATCGTGCTTGGTTTTGCCGGTGTATGGCATATCTGGTGGCTGGCTATTGCCGCTGCTCTGGCCATGATCGCGATCAGCATCATCCATTCCTTCAACAATAACCGCGACTACTATGTCACTGCGGAAGAAGTGCAGCGCATCGAAGATGAATATACGCACAAGCTGCAGTCTTTAGGAGCTAAGCCATGAGCGCCGCTGTAACGCACGCTAATGATCATGCCCACGGGCATGACGACGATCACGAGCACCACGATTCCCGCGGCACGACTCTGATCGGCTTCTGGATCTACCTGATGAGTGACTGTGTCATCTTCTCGGGTCTGTTTGCTACTTTCGCAGTTCTCTCGCGTTCATACGCGGGAGGCCCGACCGGCTGGGAACTGTTCGATCTGGAATTTGTTGCCGTTGAAACAGCACTGCTGCTGTTCTCCAGCCTGACCTATGGTCTGGCGATGATTGCCATGTCGCAGAAAAAACAATCTGTGATGCTCGGCTGGATCGCTGCAACCTTTCTGCTCGGCGCAACCTTTCTGGCGATGGAAATCTATGAATTCCATCACCTGATCGAAATCGGTGCCGGTCCTGGCCGTTCTGCATTCCTCTCAGCCTTCTTTGTGCTGGTTGGTACGCATGGTCTGCACATTCTGTTCGGTCTGATCTGGATTCTGGTGCTGGTAGGGCAGGTTCTGCGTTCCGGTCTCACAGAAGCCAACCAGACCCGTCTGATGTGCCTCAGCCTGTTCTGGCACTTCCTTGATGTTGTCTGGATCGGTGTTTTCTCCGTTGTTTATCTGATGGGAGTTCAGGCATGAGTTCCGCGCATAAAACTGAAGCATCTGCCAGCGAAACCAAAAATTACATCATTGGTTTCATTCTGGCCGTCATTCTCACCGCCATTCCTTTCGGCGTGGTGATGGGGCAGTATTTTGATACCACGACGACTGTTGCCATTATTATGGTCTTCGGTGCGGTGCAGATGATCGTCCATCTGGTTTACTTCCTGCATATGGATTCCAAATCGGAAGGCGGCTGGACATTGCTGGCTCTGCTGTTCACCGTGCTTATTCTGGCGATTGTTCTGATCGGCTCATTGTGGATCATGAACCATCTGGCAGTGAACATGATGGAAGTCAGCCCTGAGGCAGCGCGCGCGCTGCCATAAAAGCCGGATGCGTGAGCCTGTCTCACTCATCAGACTTTAAAATATCAACGGCGTTGCACATGCAACGCCGTTTTTTTATGCGTTTTATATTGAAATGCATGGGTAAGCTGTCTCAATTTACAGTAATTATTCCCTCATAATTTTGATCTTCTTGAATTTATTCAATTTTATTTTGGTGATTTTTATGAAGATTACGAATGTGAGTATGATTTCAATAATTTCAGGGATAATGGTGTTGACCGGAGCCGGTATTACACAGGCGCAGGTTGCATCTGTTTCCGCATCCGTGAATTTGAGGCAGGGGCCGGGCGCGCAATATGCGCGAATTGCGGCTTTGCCGCAGGGGGCTGCGGTTCATATTAATTCCTGTCGTGGCGGCTGGTGCCAGATCAGAAGCAGCTGGGGCATAGGCTGGGTCAGTGGCCGGTATCTGACGCAGGGTTATAATGCTGCGCCGGTCTATAATACGCAGCCGCAAGTCACGTTGGGGCTGAATATCGGGTCAGGTTTCTATGATGATCCTTTTTATGCCCCGTATTACCAACCTTATTGTACTGGGTGGCATCCGCCTTTTTACCAGCCTTGGTATCGCCCCGGTTACAGACCGGGTTTTAATCCGGGCTACAGGCCCTATGGCCCGCATTATTCTCCCCGCCCTTTCGGACGGCAGGGCTGGAACCCGCGTTGGGGTGTGGGGCCCGCGCATTTTCCGCGCGGAGGATGGCGGCGCTAATGACTGGTGTGGTGCTTTCTGTAATCGCTGTGTTGTAGCGGCCAAGTGTTACTGTTGGCTGCTTACTATGTCTGCGAATCCGTTGGCGGGAATGGAGCTCCGCTTACAGGGGCGATTATTTCTTAACGTCTGTCGTGGCGGGAGACGGATTTTTTCTGCGAGGAGGTTTGTTCCTGTATTTTCTATGTTTTAATGGGGGCTTCTGCTGGCATTTAGAAAATACCACAGCGCAAAAATAGTAAAAACTCAGCATTTTCAGAGATTTATGTGATGTGCAATGTCATACTTTATGACTTTGTGCTTTTCTTAATATTAGATATTTTTAAATGATGCTTTATGAGAAATCACAATTTAAGTTCCCCTTTAGGTAAAGAAAAATACAAATTAATATTTTGTTAGGCATAAATTTTAAAAAAGCAGTGTGAGCTTCAGGGTTATACTCTCCAGTAAGTTGATTGTAAGGTAGCGCGCGATGGGTGGAGCGGGCGGTGCCGTGGAATATGTATATTGACCCCGTAGAATGGGATGATATGCAGGTAATAGATTAAGGAGAGCTCCAATCCGTAAAGTCAGCACCCTCCTGCTGTTCACTGCGCTGCTGCCTGCGATGGCGGCATCGCCTGCGCATGCTTTTGAGCTCTTTGGCATAAAACTCTGGGGTAAGGACAAGGCTGAGAATGCCGATGATGTCATTGCCGAACCGAAGCGTTACAGCGTTGAAGTTAAGTCCGACGGTAACCGTACGAATAAAGACGGCAGCGCTGCAGATGTAGACAGCCTTATTAAAGGCGCTTCAAGACTGATCGCCGATGAGGAAAAAGCAGCGTCGGGTTCCGGCGGGCTGCTTGCTAAGGCACGCGGTGATTACCGACGTATTCTGATGGCGCTTTATGGTGAAGGCCGCTATGGCGGCACAATCAGCATTCAGGTTGATGGTCAGGAGGCAGCTAATCTGCCGCCGGACACGCAGTTGCCCGATACATCGAAAATTGTCATCAGTGTTGATCCGGGCCCGCAGTTCCTGTTTGCGCGCGCCAGTATCAATGAACTGGCGCCGCCAACCGATGATCGCCGCGATCAGGTGCAATCCCCTGAAAAAGCCGGTTTCAAAAGCGGTGAACTTGCTAAATCCGGTGCGATCCTGAAAGCAGAGCGACTGGCCGTTGAGGCATGGCGCCAGCAGGGTTACGCCAAGGCGAAAGTAACCCGCGAAGATATCGTTGCGGACCATGAAGGCAATGTGGTGAATGCGGATATCACGCTGGAGCCTGGTCAGGTCGCGCATTACGGCCCTGTTAAAGTGCAGGGCACAGCCCGCATGGATCCGGAATTCGTCGCCTATATGACGGATTTGAAGCCGGGTCAGGAATATGATCCGGATGATATTGAGCGTGCACGCCGCCGTTTGGCGCGTATGGATGTTTTCCGCTCAACCTCCATTCAGGAAGCACAGGAAATTAGTCGTGACGGCATTTTGCCGATTGATCTGATTGTTCAGGAGCGCAAGCCGCGCCGTTTTGGTTTTGGTGGCAGTTACTCGACGCTGGACGGCGCAGGGGTGGAAGCCTTCTGGATGCATCGTAACCTGTTTGGCAAGGCGGAGCGTCTGCGTTTTGATGCTAAAGTGAGCGGGATCGGCGGGTCGCAGGATAATTCCTATGATCCGAAGAACTTCACCTATCTGCTTGGCACCACATTCACCAAGCCGGGCGTGTTTACACCGGATACGGATTTTGTTTCATCTCTGAACGGTAAGCGTGAAGTGCTGGACAATTATACCGAGACTTCGGTGAATGGTCAGGCAGGCTTCACGCATATCTTCAATGAGGATCTGAGTGGCCGTGTATTCGCCAATGTCTCCCGTGCGCAGTTTGACGACGACTATTACGGCAAGCGCCAGTTCTTCACAGTGGGGATGCTGGGCGGCATTTTGCTGGATAAGCGTGACAATAAAACCAATGCCACCTCCGGTTATTATGCCGAAGGTGTTGTTGAGCCGTTTTATGAAATCAAGAATGGCAGCTTCTCAACCAAATTTACCGCAGAAGGCCGTGGCTATTACGGCTTTGGCGAGGATAACCGCGTTGTGCTGGCCGGTCGCGTTAAAGTCGGATCGATTGTCGGCGCAGATATGAGCGATCTTCCGCCGGATAAAGTGTTCTTTGCCGGTGGTGGCGGATCGGTGCGCGGTTATGCCTATCGCAGTATCGGGGTTAAAAAGCCGGGTGATGTTGTCATCGGCGGTCGCTCGCTGATGGAAATGTCCGGTGAAGTACGCACTAAAGTTACGGATAGTATCGGTGTGGTCGGGTTTGTAGACGGAGGATATGTCGGGGAAGAATCTTATCCTGACTTTGCGGAGGATTTGCGTTTGGGAGCAGGTGCGGGCTTGCGTTATGATACGAGCCTCGGGCCAATCCGTTTCGATGTTGCCGTACCGCTGAACCGCAGTAAAGGTGACTCAAGTTTTGCATTCTATGTCGGCATAGGACAGGCGTTTTGAACCGTTTTCTGAGCTTTGTAGCCACTTTCTTTATTATTCTGCCGCTCGGTATTTATATCGGGGCATCGCTGCTGCCTCAGGGAACGGATGGCGTAACCACGCCTGCAACTGGCCAGAGCAATCCTCCTGCTTCGCAACCACAGACCGCACAGGCTGACACTCCTGTTTCCACGCAGGAAGCCGAAGAGGAGAAGTCCTACTTCCTGTCCTTTGTTGAAGAAAAACTGTCTGGCCCGAACCGTAAGATCAGCATTTCCGGTATTGAAGGCGTTTTGTCTTCTGAGGCAAAAGTCGGTTCGATCACTGTTGCTGACCGTGAAGGCGTGTGGCTGCGTATCAAGGATGCCCAGCTTGTCTGGAGCCGCCTGGCACTGCTGCGCGGTCGCCTGAGTGTCGATACGCTCTCCGCTAAGGAAGTCGAATTTATCCGTACACCACTGCCGGATGAAAGCCTGCCGTCACCGGAAGCCGGTGGTTTTGCTCTGCCGGAACTGCCGCTGGCAATTTTGCTGGGTGAATTGGATATTGAACGCCTGAAATTTGGCCAGCAGGTTTTCGGCCTTGCATCGGAAGTGGCGCTCAAGGGCAATCTGACATTGCAGGACGGCTCGCTGCAATCGCTGTTTGATATTCAGCGTCTGGATGGTCCGGGCGGGACAATGAAGCTGAAGGCGAATTATGCCAATGCGGATCAGAACCTTGATCTGGATATGCGCCTTTCGGAACCGGCTAACGGTATTGCTGCAAATCTTTTGAATATTGAGGGTAAGCCGCCGGTAGAACTGGCTCTGACTGGCGCGGGCAAGCTTGATGATCTGAAAATTGATCTGAAACTTGATGCGGACAGCCAGCGTATTCTGACCGGCCTTTTGACCCTCAATCGCAATGCTGACGGCACTGTGACCGGTCGTGTATTTAATGCCGATGTCAAAGGTCCGATTGCTGCCCTTGTACCGGAAAAATTCCGCGATTTCTTTGGCGCAACCTCCAGCCTTGCAGCCAATGGTCTGATCAAGGATGGCGGTGGATTCCGTCTGGATAATTTTAACCTCAGCAATGCCGCGCTGAAAGTTCAGGCTAAAGCTGAAACGGCCAATGATGGTTTTCTGACGCGCCTCAATGTTGATGCGCTGATTGCCGATCAGGAAAAAGGCCGTGTGCTTTTGCCGGTCAGTGGCGGTAAAACATCTTTGGCTTCCGCTCATCTGACGCTGGATTACGGTGATCGTCAAAGCGGAGACTGGACCGGTAAGTTGCAGATTGACGGTTTGCAGGCCGGAGATTTTTCTGCGCAGCAGACAGTGCTGGATATGGGCGGCGCGGCAGAAAACTTGCAGGATGCACAAAACCGTCTTGTCGGCTTCAATGTGACAGGCGCCGTTACCGGTATCAGTGCAAAGCAGCCTGAAGTAGCGCAGGCGCTGGGTGATCGTTTTGATCTGGCCGTTCTGGGGCAGTGGCGTGCAGGCACACCCGTGCAGCTTGAAAAGGTGCAGCTCACCGGCAATGGCCTGAGTGCAGCTTTAAAGGGGGCGATTGATAAGTTTATTTATACCGGCGATATTGAGTTGCAGGCAAACAGCCTCATGCCGTTTTCGGCGCTGGCTGACCGCTCGCTTGCCGGTAGTCTTGACCTTAAAGCGCAAGGTACTGTGGCGCTTCTGACCGGTGGCTTTGATCTGGCACTGGACGGTACTGCTGAAAATATCAAAACCGGTACGGATATTGCTGACCGCATTATCAATGGCCGCTCTACTTTGAGCGGCGGTTTGGCGCGCTCGGAAAACGGCTTTACGGCACGCCAGTTCCGTATTGGTAATAATGCCAATGCAGTGACTGCAAATGGTACATTCTCCAGCAAAGACGCTGATTTTGATTTCGGCGTGGAGCTTGGTGATATTGCTGATCTGTCTGAAAAAGCCTCGGGGCCATTGTCGCTCAAGGGCAGCGCTCGCGGAACGGACAGTCGTATTGCTCTGGCAGCCCGCGCCTCTGTGCCTTCCGGCTCGCTTGAAGGGCGCAAGCTCAATGATGGCCTGCTTGATTTTAACGCAGTGCTGGACGGTTCCGATCCGAAGCTTGCTCCGTCTTTGAGCGGCGGTTTCACCGGCGGCGCATTCCTTGGTGGTGAAAAGCTTGATCTCTCCGGCAATATTGCGCTGGATGAACAGGGTAAGCGCCTGAGCGACCTGAGCTTTGTTGCCGGTGGAACGCGTGTCAGCGGCGATCTGAACCTTGCGGATAAAAATCTGATCGCCGGTCGTTTGAAAGTGGATGCACCGGATATCTCGACTGCGGCTGCTCTGTTCCTTGCCAAAGCAACCGGCAGCGTGAACGCGGATATTGATCTGTCCTATGAAAATGATCGTCAGAATGCGGTGGTTAAAGCAGATATCCGTAATCTGAATGTTGAAGGCAATGTGGTTGGTCAGGCCGATATTAATGCGACGCTGGCCGATTTGTTCAACGTGCCAGTTGTTGACGGTACGGTTAAAGCGCAGACAATTCGCGTCGGTACGTTTGAAATTAACAGTGTAGATGCCACTGCACAGGCCGATGGCAGCAAAACAGTTTTTCAGGCTGCGACTGATCTTAAAATCGGCACAAAAGTTAAAGTTGAAGGCGCACTTGAGCCGAAAGACGGCGGTCTGCTGCTGTCTCTCGCCAATGCTGATCTGCGTCAGGGCGCTATGGTTGCTCGGCTGGCACAACCGGCCTCTTTGGCACTCAAAGGCAGCGATGTCAGCTTTAACAATATTATCATGCAGGTCGGCGATGGTCGTCTGAGCTTGAATGGTGCTTTGGCTGAGCGCTTCGATCTGGATGTGACACTGAATAATCTGCCACTGTCTGTTGCGAACAGCATTCAGCCGGAACTGGGGCTTGGCGGCATCATCAATGGTCAGGCCAAGGTTACAGGATCGCGGACACAGCCTGATGTGAATTTCGATATCAATGCCCGTGACGTGATTGCCCGCCAAACCCGTGAAATGGGGATCGGAGCACTGAATGCTACAGCCAAAGGTGCATCGAGCCAGAACCGTCTGAAAGTGGACAGCCGCATTACCGGCGGTAATGGTCTTGATACACGTATCAATGGTTTTGTGCCGCTGGGCACGGATAAATCGGCCGGTGCGCTGGATGTGAATGTCGAGCTGGCAAATCTGCCGCTGGCCTTGCTCAATGGTGTGGTCAAAGATCAGAATCTGGGTGGTAATGTCACAGGCACGGCCAAAGTCACCGGCGCTCTGACCAATCCTGCCGCCGAGTTCAATCTGAACGGACGCGCGCTGAGCGCAAAGCCTTTGGCTGAAAGCGGCCTTGCGCCGCTGAACCTGAAAGCCGCTGGCCGCTATGGCGATAAGATTGTCAATATCAGTTCACTGGCGATTGATGGTCCGCAAAATCTGAGCGTAACAGCGCAGGGGCGTGTGCCTCTGGCTGGCAGCGGTCTGGGCATTGATGTGACAGGACAGATTCCGCTGGCACTTGCCAATCGTTTTCTGGCTGACCGCGGTGCGCAGGCAACCGGCACACTGGCCGTGACAGCCAATGTCAGTGGTGCGTTCGACAATCCGCAAATCCGCGGCATGTTCTCGACAAGCGGCGCACAGATGGTGGATCCTGAAACCAATATCCGCCTCAATAATATTACCATCAATGGCAGCATGGATGGTCAGACAATTCGTCTGCGTAATGCGAGTGCTGCTTTGTCAACTGGCGGTTCGATCAATGCGGACGGTACGATTTCGATCAACGCAGCGCAGAATTTCCCTGCGGATTTGCGGATCAATTTTGACAAGGCCCGCTATGCTGACGGTTCAATGGTGGTGGCAACCATTAATGGCGGCCTGACAATCACCGGTGCCTTGATGCGTGATCCGCTGATTGCCGGTAAGATTGAAATTGAGCGTGCTGAAATCACCGTGCCGGAAAGCATGGGCGGCGGCGGCGCCAATATTGATGTGCGTCATGTCAATACACCGGCATCTGTGCTGATGACTTTGCAGCGTGCCAAGGTTGAAACCCGCGCCAAGGGTTCAGCGCCTGTGCCGACATCCCGCCCTACTGTGCCGCAACTGGATGTGCGTGTGATTGCGCCAAACCAGATTTTTGTGCGTGGCCGTGGTCTGGATACGGAGCTGGGCGGCGCGGTGCGTCTGACCGGCCCTGTGACCAATGTGCGTCCGGTCGGGGCTTTTGAGCTGCTGCGTGGTCGTCTGGATATTCTGACCCAGCGTGTGACTTTTGATGAAGGGCGCGTCACCCTGATCGGTGATATGAACCCGCAGCTTTATTTCGTTGCCCGTACAGATGGCGGCGATATTACAGTGCTGGTGACTGTGCAGGGTACGGTGGATAACCCGGATATCAAATTCTCTTCGGAGCCGGAATTGCCGCAGGATGAAGTTCTGGCACGCCTGATCTTCAAGCGCTCAATCTCGGAACTGTCTCCTTTCCAGATTGCACAGCTTGCCGCTGCGGCAGCTGAACTGGCTGGCGGTAAAAACGCCAATCTGCTGGGCGCTCTGCGTCAGGGCGTGGGGCTGGATGATCTCGATGTTGTGACCGACAGCAAGGGCAATGCAGCGGTGCGTGCAGGTAGCTATATCCGTGATAATATTTATCTCGGCGTGGAGGCCAGCGGTTCTAATGGTACCAAGGGAACAATCAACCTCGATATTACGCGGAACCTCAAAGCCAAAGGCTCTGTCGGCACGAATGGTGATTCCGGTATGGGTGTGTTCTACGAAAAAGATTACTGATCCGGCTGACCGTCAGATGCTGACCAAAATTGAGAAAACCGGCGCAAATTTGTGCCGGTTTTTTGCTTTTCATTGCATTTATAATGTGTGGTGATTGTTTATGGTAAATGAAGATCTGGCGAGTTTAATGATTTTTCAACCATGCGGGCGCACAATCCGGAACATATTAAGTTTTGAAGTAACGGATTAATCATGGCAAAGCAGGGCAATAAACTGAACCGCCGATTTTTTCTGACCGGCGCCGGTGCTTTTGGTTTGGCTGGCGTGGCCGGATGCTCGCAATCTCTGGATCTATCGGCCTTTCAGCCGAATATTGATATGTCCTCCACGGGCAGTGTCATGCGGCCGCAAATCAGCGTTGATAAAGGCATCACCAGCAATGAGGTGATGTATGCGGCGGTACACGAGAATGGTTACGCGCTTCCTGCTATCCCTTATGAAAAAGTACCGAAGCAGTTCCGCCGTCAGATCGTGCCAGACCCGACCGGAGAAGCTCCGGGCACGATTGTCGTGCGTCTGAATGAGCGTTTTCTTTATCTGGTTATGCCAGGCGGAGAGGCCATGCGCTATGGCATCGGTGTGGGACGTGCAGGCTTTGAATGGTCAGGACGCGCCAATGTGCAGTATAAAAAGCAATGGCCGCGCTGGACACCACCGCCGGAAATGATCAAGCGTCAGCCGGAACTGGAAAAATACCGCAACGGTCAGGAGCCGGGGCCGACCAATCCGCTTGGCGCCCGTGCGTTTTATATTTTCCGTAATGGGACTGATACAGGATACCGTATTCACGGCAATCCTGAATGGTGGTCAATCGGGCAGGCAATGTCTTCCGGCTGCGTGCGTCTGATGAATCAGGATATTATTGACCTTTATGACCGCGTACAGGGCAAAGCACCGATTGTTGTGCAGGCCTGATTACGGGCGTTAGAAAGTTAGAATAAAAGCCGCGCTGAGCCAGAGCATTTTTAAATGCTCTGGCTCTTTATTTTACGCATTTTCATATGCAAAACCGGTTTTTACTTTTACTGAAAATGCTTTAGCGCGGCTTTTGCTGTCTTGGGAGGACAGTGGTCAATTCGGTCAGGATCAGCGGATAATTTTGCCGGTCACAGTGTTCTGAGCGAACATGAGCATATGGGGCACATCTTTCACTGCTTCTTCAGTCATGCTGAGAAAAGGCAGTTTCTGATGTTGCTGGATCGGGTTGGGTGCAACAAACATAGCAGCAGTCAACAGAAATGCTGCCATAACACCTAAGCGCTTTTCAGTCTTCGCGTTCATTTTTTAGTCCTGTCGGTTTTGCCCGAAAATCCGGAGCGCTTCGCTCACCTATTTGGGCGGAAATCATGGTAAAGTTATGAAGGCCGGTTAAGACATTCATATCAGTGAAAAATTTGGCTCCCTGCCGGTGACAGAACACAGTCAACGGCATAATGCGGGATCGGCAGCAATACCTGATCCAGTTCCGCCATTGTCTGCGCATAGTCCTGCGCGGCCTTTTTGACCTCTGCAATCCGGCTGCTGCAAACCAGCGCATCAAGACAGGCGTCACGGGTTGTGTCATCGCCGTTTTGCAATGCGGAGATCAGGCCCATCAACAGGCATTCTTCACGACAAATATGCATGGAACCATAAGGAAAGGCTTTGAGCTGGCAAGCTGCGCAAAAATGCAGGGTGCGAATGAAATGCGAGAGCTCTGTTACAGCGCGCTTGGCATTGGTAAGACCAAGCTCCTGCGTGTAAATCGTCCAGGCCATTTCCCAAGGGATAACGGACCCGGTTTCAAAGCCGGATGTCCAGTGGCGATAGCCTTCAAGAACCAGCTTTTCAGCCTGCCGCTCGAAATAATGACTGGATGTTTCAAAGAGATTGCTGACCTGCATATTCATGATCTGCCTCCCGCCTGAAAGGGACGGGAAGGGGATATGAAAATACGTCGCGGTTGCGGACGCAAAGGCAGAACCGCCCTCGGGCGGCATAGTGTGTGACCAAACATAGGTCCTCCAATCGAAAGGGTTCAAGGCCCAGACATCAAAGGTTAAATCTCGTGTCACAAACATTCAGGATCATTCACTGAGCGCTCTGACAGGGGGAATATGCCGGTGAAACCAGCGGATTGTCAAACCTAAATTACATGGAATATTTAGAAAATCGTTCTTATTTCAATGACTTAGAATTATTCTAGACTATTTTTGTCATGTTTAATCTTTGAAATAACAAGCTATCTATATGAAACCGTGAAGGTTTTGCGTGATTGTCGCATGAGGCCGGATTACACCGCATTCCGGCCGGATCATCACACGATGCGACGTCGCGCCTCACGCAAATTCTGCAATACAGAGCCTGCACAGACCCTGCGTGAGGTGCTTTCTCAGAATCAGCGCTTAATGCTGGCTATGATCATTTGCTTTATCAGCCGAACCTTTGGCCGGATTCACGTGAAACGGTAAATTAACCTTTCCGGCTTTTTCAAATTCCAGCTCAACATTAACTGTTTCACCTTCTTTGAACGGCTTTGCCAGATCCATGAACATGATGTGGAAACCGGATGGTGCCAGTGTTACAGTCTGACCGGCAGGAATAGCCAGTGGTTCGCTCAGTTTGCGCATTTTCATGACATTGTCTTTCATCGACATTTCATGAATTTCCACTTTTCCTGCTGCATCACTGGTGCCGCCGATCAGATTGTCATCTTCTTTGCCATTATTGGTGATCACAATATAACCGCCTGCCACACGCGCATTCGGGATTGTTGCCACACTATGTGCTTTTGAAAGTGTCAGATCGCCGAGCGTTACTGCTTCCGCAGCTTTGTTGTCATGACCATTGGCATGACCGGCATGGGCACTGTGATCTGCGGCTTTTGCAGCGCTAGCGCTGACAAGCAGTTGCGGCGCAGGATTTTTCAGATCATGCGGGTTCTGGCCTTCTGTGGCAATATCCGTCCAGTTTTCAGTTTTATCATTTTCGCAGGTCTGGACGGTCGGAAAAGACAGAGTGGTGTCCTTATCAAAAGAGGCGAGTTTACCGACGACCGCAAATTCATCATAGAAATCGCCTGGCAGCTTGCCGCCCTTCCAGATGATTTCGGTCACGCCGTTTTTCACATCTTTGCCGTGAACTTTATAACTGTGCTGATAATCGGATTTGACAGTTTCGATCTCCCATCCGGCCTTCACCTGTGGCTGGGCAGCGATAAAACCTTCCGGAATTTTGATGCTGACCTGTGTGGTCGCGGCACCCTCACAGCCATGCGGGATTTTCAGAACAGCTTTATAGCCGCTGCCTGCCGCTGCCTGTGCGGTTTCAAGGGAAACATGCGCCTGTGCCAGACCGGTTGCACCGAGAATAAGAGCAGAGATGCAGAGCGGCGTAAAAATCGTTTTCATATATTTATTCCTTGCAGAAACAGGCTTTCTGAACTGCATTTGGACAGACAGAAAGCGTGGGAACGCGCATATGCGCGCGTGACTGAGCAGTCCTGCAACATTTTTGGATGTGCAGGTTTGTTATCAGGCAAGGAAAGGCGGCGCCTGCGGCGGGGCGGCGGGCGGATAAGGTCGGGAGCGGGGCAAAACCTGAGCGGTACGTTTGACGCTGCTATTGTGGTCTTTGCTAACAACAGGGCCGCCTGTTGCGGGCGGTGTAACCAGTGCGAAACCTGCCGAGATGCGGCAGGCCTCACAATCAGCCATCATATTATGGTTCTTGTGATGTTTGTCCGCAGCCGCACTGTTTTCTGAAACACAGATAGAAACAATACTGCCATCCGGCATGGTTTCATAACGGATGAAGACCGGCTCGGCTGCTGTGCCGCTTTGCGCGGTCATTTGTAAAAGCGGCGCGCTGACATCAACAGGTTTATGGGCAAAAGACAGCAGAACAAGCGCCAACACGCACAGAATGCGTATCAGGATTTGTTTGTGCTTTTGCGTTTGAACCATCATTCAAAAACTGTCGGTTTGCTCATTGTCGCTTTTTAACGCGGGGTGTGCAGGAAAGAAAGAGCTTTGCCGCTCAATAATAGCGCAAGTCCGCCCTCTGCCTCATGATGTCACAGAGGTTTGCACGGAAAGAGCTTAAGATAACTTTCTCTCGGACACAAAATCATTTAACGATGATGCACGAAATACCGGTGACGGGGTAGCCTGTTGTTCCGGCAGTGATGAACAGATTTTGCCACGGGGTATGAGACATGTCACAGGTCACGAAAGAGGTGGTACTGGCTCAACTGAAACAGGTCACAGGACCGGATTTTGAAGGTGATATTGTCAGCCTCGGACTGGTGTCTGATATTTTTATTGCTGATAATAAAGTGTTCTTTTCCATTACAGTTCCTTCTGACCGCGCGCAGGCTATGGAGCCGCTGCGTCAGAGAGCCGAAAAGCTGGTCAAGGATATTCCGGGGGTTGCCGGTGCGCTGGTAACACTGACCGCCGAGCGCAAAGGCGGCCGCACCAGCGATGATGCCCCGCAGAACCGTCCTAAACCTGCACCGCAATCTGTGTCTCAGGCGCGTCCTGCTGCACATGCTCACGCAGCCCCGCAGGCACCGGCAAAACCGGGTATCCCGGGTGTGGGCAAGATTATCGCCGTTGCCTCGGGCAAAGGGGGCGTTGGCAAATCCACCACTTCGGTCAATATCGCACTCGGACTTCAGGCTCTGGGATTGAAAGTCGGTATTCTTGATGCCGATGTTTACGGCCCTTCCATGCCACGCCTGATGGGAATTTCCGGCCGGCCGGAAACCACCAATGGCCGTATTATGAAGCCGATGAGCAATTACGGCATCAAGGTCATGTCGATGGGCTTTCTGGTGGAAGAAGAAACGCCGATGATCTGGCGCGGCCCGATGGTGATGTCTGCTCTGACCCAGATGATGCGTGAAGTGGAATGGGGCGATCTCGATGTGATGGTTGTCGACATGCCTCCGGGCACCGGTGACACGCAGCTGACAATGGCGCAGCAGGTACCGCTGGCCGGTGCGGTGATTGTTTCCACACCGCAGGATCTGGCGCTGATTGATGCCCGCAAAGGGCTGAATATGTTTGCCAAGGTCAATGTGCCGCTGCTCGGCATTGTCGAGAATATGAGCTATTTCATCGCGCCGGATACAGGCAACCGCTATGATATTTTTGGTCATGGTGGTGCGCAGCGCGAAGCCGAGCGGCTGAATGTACCGTTCCTCGGTGCGGTGCCGCTGCATATGCAAATCCGCGAATTATCTGATGCCGGTATGCCGGTCACAGTTAAAGATCCGGAAAGCCCGCATGCGCAGATTTATCGCGATATTGCTCAGAAAGTTTGGGCTCAGGTGAGCGGCGGTTCATCCCGCGCGGCACCGAAGATCGTATTTGAATAACAACTTACGAAAAAGCCCCGTTTTAAACGGGGCTTTTTCGTTTGGTCAGGTAATAACGCTTGGTCTTTCGCGGCCGGTATAGCGGGTGATCTTTGTGAGTTCCGCCGCCGCTGCAATCAGTGCGGTTAAAGCACTTTGCGTTTCCAGATCATGCTTGCTGCTGTCAGCCTCATAGCGTTCCAGATAAATGCGGATGGTTGCCCCCGCGGTGCCGGTGCCGGACAAACGCACCACCAGGCGGGAGCCGCCGGCAAAGAGAATGCGGATACCCTGATGCTTGCTCACGGAATGATCAACCGGATCATGATAGGCAAAATCATCGGCTGCCTCCACGACCATGCCCTGCACAGTGGTGCCTTTGAGATCAGGCAGTTTTGCTCGCAATGCATCCATCAGTGCATTGGCACCGTCTGAGGCCACTTCTTCATAATCGTGGCGTGAATAATAATTGCGACCATAGGTCTGCCAATGCTCGTGCATAATCTCGGCGACAGATTGCTTGCGCACTGCCAGAATATTCAGCCACAGCAGCACTGCCCATAACCCGTCTTTTTCACGTACATGGTCCGAGCCGGTTCCGGCACTTTCCTCACCGCAAATGGTCACAAGGCCGGTATCCAGCAGATTGCCGAAGAATTTCCAGCCGGTCGGTGTTTCATGCATACCGATCTTCAGTTTTTCGGCCACACGGTCTGCGGCGCAACTGGTTGGCATAGAGCGGGCAATCCCGGCAATGCCTTTACGATAGGCCGGAGCCAGATGCGCGTTGGCGGCAAGCACAGCCAGAGAATCAGATGGTGCAATATACATGCCTTTGCCGATAATCAGATTACGGTCGCCGTCGCCATCGGAAGCGGCACCAAAATCCGGCGCATTGGCCGACATCAGTTCTTCATAAAGCTCGTGAGCATAAACAATATTCGGATCTGGATGGTGGCCGCCAAAATCTTCCAAAGGCACGGCATTGAAAACGCTGCCCGCTTTTGCACCGAGCCGGTTTTCAAAAATCTCTGTGGCATAAGGGCCGGTCACCGCATGCATGGCATCAAAACGCATTGTGAAGCCGGATTGCAGCAGATTGCGGATGGCCTGAAAGTCAAACAGACTTTCCATCAGCGCTGCATAATCCTTCACCGGATCAATGATCTCAACGACTGTATCGCCGATCTGATGCGAGCCGAGTGTATCAATGTCGATATCGGCGCAATCGGCAATCTTGTAGGAAGTGATGGTTTTAGAATGGGCGAACATCGCTTCGGTCAGCTTTTCCGGAGCGGGGCCGCCATTGCTGATATTGAATTTGATGCCGAAATCACCCTGCGGTCCGCCGGCATTATGGCTGGCCGAGAGAATAATACCGCCAAAGGCTTTATTCTGGCGGATGAGATTGGAAGCTGCGGGCGTTGAGGTAATGCCACCAAGACCAACCAGAATACGGCCAAAACCATTTGCCGCAGCAATTTTGATGGTGCTCTGGATCACTTTGCGATTGAGATAGCGCCCGTCACCGCCAAGCACCAGTGTTTTGCCCTGAAAACCTTCCAGACTGTCAAAGATCGACTGGATAAAGTTTTCCGCATAATGCTCCTGAGCAAATACAGTCACTTTTTTACGCAGGCCCGATGTACCAGGCTTCTGATCGGGAAAAGGTGTGGTGCTGATGGTTTTAAAAGTCATGGTCTGGCTTTGTCCTGACGATAAAGGCTTTCGCAAAAGATAAATGCAGATGCGTTATACCGGTTCCGTTTTATGGCGGATATTAAAGGCACTCTCATGAAGCCCAAGTAAATGATTGCGCATAAAAACCGGTTTATTGTTCAATTTTGGTAAGACAGTTTTACTGTATGTGTTTGAAAAGAACATTCTGATCAAAGAGATAGCGGCTGAAAATTGGCAGTCGTGCTGCTCCCAGAGCTTTGGCGTGAACACCGACAGTCCCTTCCTCAATTACCGGCGGAATAATCCCCTGTAAATTGAGCAGGGCAATTTCCGCCCGTGTCGTTTCAACTATTCTGGCACGGAGCGCTTCCGGCATCCAGCCGTCAATGATGGCAGCAGGAAAATCAATCACACAGGCAGCTGATGATATGGCGTGAGCAAGGCTGCGTGCGGTCAGAATAATCCATTCATCAAGGACAGGGCTGAAGATTTCCCAGTTGTCCGGTGCAGTCCAAAGCGGGGCGGTATCAATGTGTTGTTGTTTGAGGCTGCGCTCCAGAATGAAGAGCGATGCTGTGTCAATCAATTGTGCAGGGCGACTATATTGCTGTGCAGTTGTAACCGTACCGCTGCCCATCGGCATGGAGCCCAAAGCACCGGCATTGCCGCTGCGTCCGGCATAAAGCGTATTGTTGAGCACAACACCGCCGCCAATAAATGAGCCGATGAAAAAATAGACATAATCGGCGTAGTCCGCGCCCGTGCCAAAGGTGAGTTCCGCGCCGCAGGCGGCCGTGGCATCATTCTGGATCAGTACCGGAAAAGGCAGCTTATGGCTCAGTTCCTCGCAGATATCGGTGCTTTGCCAGGCCTGCAAATCGGCAGGCGGTGCGCCGACTTCTTCAACCCAGTTCCACAGCTCGAAAGGCATGGCAATGCCAAGGCCTGCGATGCGGCTTTGCTGTGCAGGTGAGAGCAGGGCGGTAAATTGCTCAATACCGGAGCGTGTAAAATGCAGAATATCATCAGGTACCGGCCAGTCATAAGTCTGGTGCAGGCGGGCACGGATGGTGCCGGTAAAATCCACGAGAACCAGTTCTGCACTGCGGCGACCGATCTTCAGACCAAAGGAAAAGACCCCGTCAGGATTGAGCATCATTGGTTGACTTGGCTGGCCGACACGCCCGCGTTGTTTTTCGCCACTCAGTAGCAATCCGTCCTGTTCAAGATTGCGGATAATCACGGAAACTGTCTGCGCGGACAGGCCGGTTAATCTGGCAATCTCCGCCCGTGGCATAGCACCCTGACGGCGCACGACGGAGAGGATCAGGCGTTCATTATAGGCGCGCATTCCCGCTTGGTCAGAACCACGGCTGGTTGTTGCAGGGTCAAAAGGGGCGCCTTGCGGATATTGCATCGGGTGTCCTGTGCGGAGCGCTATGGATAATGGTTTGGAATAAGAGAATTATTTTTGAAGTAAAGTCTGAAGATCGCATTTTTGTATGACGTTTCCTGTCAGACTGGCACAGCGAATTAATAAATCAAGTGGATTTATTAATTGACAGGGTTGAAATCCCGTGTTTCCATGATCCGGCTTGCGCATATTTCTGGGAGCAATAAATTTCAGCTCTCTCAAATTGCAGAGCAGAGGCGACTGAAGAGGGTGCCTGAGATTGTTGATCTGAGACTGTTATTGGCTGGTCCATCACGGAGTTCATGGACTGAACTCATCGTAGTGAAATGACTCTGGGAGGAGTTCATGAAAAAAACTATTCTTACCTCTGCTTTTGCCCTTCTGGCATTAGGTGTTGCGGGTGTTGGTGCACAGGCTGCTGAAGTCACAGCATGTGTGATTACCAAAACAGATACCAATCCGTTCTTTGTAAAAATCAAAGAGGGTGCGGTTGCCAAATCCAAGGAGCTTGGCATCAATCTGAAATCCTATGCGGGCAAGATTGACGGCGATACGGAAAGCCAGATTGCAGCAGTAGAAACCTGTATTGCTGATGGCGCCAAAGGGATTCTCATCACTGCATCCGACACCAAAGGCATTGTTCCTGTGCTGAAACAGGCGCGCGATGCGGGTATGCTGGTGATTGCGCTCGACACGCCGCTGGAACCGGCAGATGCAGCGGACGCAACTTTTGCAACCGATAATTTTCTGGCCGGTGAACTGGTAGGCAAATGGGCTGCAGGGCGTCTGGGTGATAAAGCCAAAGAGGCTAAAGTTGCCTTCCTCAATCTCACAGCCATGCAGCCAAGTGTTGACGTATTGCGCGATCAGGGCTTTGCCACAGGCTTCGGTATTGATACGAAAAACAAAGACGTGCTTGGCGATGAAGATGACGCACGCATTGCCGGCCGCGATCTGACCGACGGCAATGAAGAAGGCGGCCGCCGTGCGATGGAAAATCTTCTGCAAAAAGACCCGAATATCAATGTTGTTCATACCATTAACGAGCCTGCTGCTGCCGGTGCCTATGAAGCGCTGAAAGCCGTAGGGCGTGAAAAAGATGTGATGATCGTATCCATTGATGGCGGTTGTCCGGGTGTGAAAAACGTGGCCGACGGCGTGATCGGTGCTACAGCACAGCAATATCCGATGCAGATGGCAACGCTTGGTATTGAGGCGATTAAGAAATTCGCTGATACTGGTGAGAAGCCGAAGCCGACAGATGGTAAAACCTTTGTCGATACCGGTGTAATGCTGGTGACAGATCAGCCGGTTGACGGTGTTCAGTCGATCGACACCAAAGAAGGTCTGGCGAAGTGCTGGGGCTGATTGCCGTTTTGCACTTTTAACGCATAAACCGGCATGATATTCATGCCGGTTCCTTTTTCACCGACTGGCAAAACCGGAAACATCCATGACTGAAACCACGCAAAATCATGAAACGGACGTCAAACGCAGGCCGCAGGATTTTGAGCAGGTTCTGGTGAACAGCGCTTCCGGTGTTGCCAGTTTCGACACTGAAGACCGTAGTCTGCTTTATAAAATCCGCACGATTTTACATCAAAATCCGGCAGCAGTGCCGCTGATCGTGTTGGTAATGTCACTGGCGATTTTTGCTGTTCTGGTCGGGTCAAAGTTTTTCTCTGCCTTTGCGCTGACGCTCATTCTCCAGCAGGTGGCCATTACCGGTATTATTGCGTCTGCGCAGACGCTTGTTATTCTCACCGCCGGTATTGATCTCTCCGTTGGCGCGATCATGGTGCTGTCTTCGGTGATTATGGGGCAGTTCACTTTCCGCTATGGTTTGCCGCCGGAACTCTCCATCCTGTGCGGTTTTGCAGTGGGTGCTTTATGCGGGTTTTTCAACGGCTGGTTCGTGGCCTATTGGAAACTGCCGCCTTTCATTGTCACGCTCGGCATGTGGCAGATCGTGCTGGCAACCAATTTTCTTTATTCAGCCAACGAAACCATCCGCGCGCAGGAAATTACGGAAAAAGCACCGATATTGCAGTTTTTCGGCAATAATATCCGGTTCGGCGGAGCGGTTTTCACCTATGGCGTGATTGCTATGGTGTTGCTGGTTCTGGCTCTCTGGTATGTGCTCAATCATACGGCATGGGGGCGGCATGTTTATGCGATCGGCGATGATCCCGAAGCGGCGCAGCTTGCCGGTGTCCGTGTTAAGCCTGTGCTGATGTCTGTCTATATTATTGCCGGTCTGATCTGTGCGCTGGGTGGCTGGGCGATGATCGGTCGTCTCGGTTCGGTTTCCCCGACGGCGGGGCAGTTTGCCAATATTGAATCCATTACGGCTGTGGTGATCGGCGGGATTTCGCTGTTCGGTGGACGCGGTTCTATTCTCGGTACCATGTTTGGTGCATTGATCGTCGGTGTATTTTCACTGGGGCTGCGCCTGTGGGGAACCGATCCGCAATGGACCTATTTGCTGATTGGTGTCCTGATTATTGTTGCGGTTGCAATTGACCAGTGGATCAGAAAGGCTGCGGCATGAGAGATTCAGTTCAGCCGGTATTGTCGGCAAAAGCTCTTGTTAAACGCTACGGCCGTGTCACGGCGCTGGATCATGCGGATTTTGATCTCTATCCGGGTGAAGTGCTGGCGGTTATCGGGGATAATGGTGCCGGAAAATCCTCACTGATTAAGGCGCTGTCCGGTGCCATCCAGCCTGATGAAGGCGAGATTTTTCTCGACGGCAAGCCGGTGAGTTTCCGCTCACCGATTGCGGCACGCGCTGAGGGCATTGAAACCGTTTATCAAAATCTGGCTTTGTCGCCTGCCTTGTCGATTGCCAATAATATGTTTTTGGGGCGCGAATTGCGCAAACCCGGTCTGATGGGTAGCCTGTTCCGTCAGCTCGATCATAAGAGAATGGAGCAGATTGCCCGCGACAAACTCTCAGAACTCGGGCTGATGACCATCCAGAATATCTCGCAGGCGGTGGAAACACTCTCCGGCGGTCAGCGTCAGGGTGTTGCTGTGGCGCGTGCTGCGGCTTTCGGCTCCAAAGTGGTGATTATGGATGAGCCGACTGCCGCGTTAGGGGTTAAAGAATCCCGCCGCGTGCTTGATCTTATTCAGGAAGTGAAATCACGAGGGCTACCAATTGTACTGATTTCGCACAATATGCCCCATGTGTTTGAGGTGGCGGATCGTGTGCATGTGCACCGGCTGGGCAAAAGGCTGGCGGTGATCAATCCCCGCCAATGTTCCATGTCGGATGCCGTGGCGCTGATGACCGGCGCATTAACCCCGACTGATGAAATGCTGGCCGCGTAATGTCGGATGCACAAGTGATGAAACGTGAAGCACTGGCGGCAGATATTCTGGCACGGGCAAAAGGGCGACATCGTCTGATTGTTGCGATTGCCGGTGCGCCGGCTGCGGGAAAGTCCACGCTTGCCGAAGAGCTTTGCCACGACATAAACAGATTGTCTGCTGCACAGCCGTCCATCGTCGTGCCGATGGACGGGTTTCATTATGATAATGCAATTCTGGATGCGCGCGGGTACAGGGCGCGCAAGGGAGCGCCGCATACATTTGATGCCGATGGTTTTAAGGCTTTGCTGGCGCGATTAAAAAATGAAGACGGCGATATTGCCATTCCGGTTTTTGACAGGGCTATGGATTTGGCGCGTGCCGGTGCAGCAATGGTCACAGCGCAACATCAGATTTTGCTGGTTGAGGGCAATTATCTGCTGCTGGATCAGCCGGTATGGCGCGATCTGCGGCAGTATTTTGATCTGAGCATTTTCTTGCAAGTGCCATTCTCTACATTGGAACAACGTCTTATTCAGCGCTGGCTGGATTATGGCGCGGATGAGCATGCTGCGAGAACCCGCGCCCTTGCCAATGATATTCCTAATGCGCAAACCGTTGTGGAGCAGTCGCAACCGGCAGACTTTATCTTGCAGGATTGAAACTTTCCTGTAGGCTCGGGTAAATCCAGAATTTACCAGCCAGAGTTTACCAGTAAGAGAATGCTCATGTCCGACAAGCTGATTTTTCCTGCCCGCCCGCCGGTAACATTGCCGATTGAGGGGAGTGATCAGCACTTTCCGGTGCATCGCATTTACTGTGTCGGACGCAATTATGCGGACCATGCGCGGGAAATGGGACATGATCCAGATCGTGAGCCACCGTTTTTCTTTCAGAAAAATCCGGATAATCTGGTTACGGATAACGGCAATTTTCCGTATCCTCCGCTGTCAAATGATGTGCATCATGAAATTGAGCTGGTTGTGGCACTGCAAAAAGGCGGAAAAAACATTCCGGCAGCACAGGCCGATGAGCATATTTACGGCTACGCGGTTGGGCTGGATATGACACGGCGTGACATGCAGGGGCAGGCCAAAAAACAAGGCCGCCCGTGGGAAACAGGCAAGGCTTTCGAACAGTCCGCACCTTGTTCTGCGCTGGTGCCGGCAAGCCGTATCGGTCATCCTGATATGGGCTCTATCTGGCTGAAAATTAACGGAAAAACCGTACAGAAAGGCGACATTAATCAGCTGATCTGGTCCGTGCCGGAAACAATCTCCATCCTTTCCACGCTTTATGAATTGCAGGCCGGTGATCTGATTTTTACCGGCACACCTGCCGGTGTCGGGCCTGTTGCGCGGGGCGATATTCTGGAGGGCGGCGTTGACGCTATCGGACATCTGACAACAAAAGTTGTCTGATCCTTGACGACTGCTTGCATTTTACGGCTGGCCTCATAGGCGGAATCCCTGTAATTATTTATTTAACCATGAGACAGGGTCCCCGATCTTCGGACTTTGTGACGACTTTTACTGCCTGAGCGATACACTGTTCGGATTGCGTTCAATCAATGCTTTCTGCCGTATCGTTTCATACGCTTTATGACGGGGACATTCCCTTATCTGCGAGCGGAGACAACAAAAAGGATCGCCCGATGGCATTCGAAGAGATCAAGGCGGAAATCGCTTTGTTATTTGAGCAGATGGTCAATCAGCCTGAAGATATGCACGAATTGGCGGAAACCATTCGTGAAAAGCTCAATGCGATGAGAGCCAGCGGCCTGCCGGTACCGGAAGATCTGGTCGAACTCGAAAAACGTCTCAACAGCGATTTAGGTGCCTGATGCAAATTTCATCTCTGGCACTGCGCTCTGCTCTTCTGCTTTCCGGTGTTGTGGTGCTTTCTGCCTGCACCACGACCAATAATCCTAAAACCGCAGCAAACACAGCATCAACACAGGCTGTTGATATGGCTGTGGCGGATATGGCCAAAGCTGTTAACACGCCTGAAACTGTTGCGGGCGTGCCAAACCCTGATGGCAGTGCCAAGGGTGCAATAATTGCTGCCGCTGCTCCCGCCGATGCGGCGCAGGTTGCCGGTCAAACACAGGTTCTGGCTTTGGCAGCAACGGATGTCGCTGATCCGGTTTTGCCTGCCGCTGTACCGTTGCCGATGTTCCGCCAAACGGCAACTGAGGCTTTGCTGGCAACGGCAACACCGTCTCTGGCAACCGGTGCACATAATACACCGGGTGAAGTGAAATATACCGGCGTTACCAAATCCGGTACGGCCAATCATCTGGTAGAGCAGCGCGCCGAGATCGCGGCAGACAGCAAGCCGGAACTGCATAATCTTATCGGGCAATATGCGGCCGCCTATCAGGTGCCGGAGCGTCTGGTGCATCGCGTTGTGCAGCGCGAGAGCCGATATAATCCTGTTGCCCGCAATGGCCCGTATTTCGGTCTGATGCAGATCAGCCATGCCACAGCGCGTGGCATGGGCTATCAGGGCAACGCGCAAGGCCTGCTCAATGCCAATACCAATCTGCGCTATGCGGTTAAATATCTGGCCGGTGCTTATAAAGTTGCCGGCGGTAATGAAACGCAGGCAGTGAAATTCTATGCACGCGGCTATTATTATGATGCCAAGCGCAAGGGGCTTCTGGAAGAAACCGGTTTGCGCACAGGGCCTAATTCCGTGCGCACGGCGTTTATTGAACCGGGTAAGACCACAGAAGCGGCCAAGGCCGTGACAGCCGCTGCAACCGGCAATGCTGTTGATGTGGCACAAACTGATCCTATGGTCACGCAGTCTGTTGCTAAATCTGCAAAAACTGCAGGCAAATCATCCCGCGTTTCCTTTAAGCCGCGGGAAAATATTCAGCGCTGATTTCGGTGCTGTTTATAACCACCTTCTTTTGACCGCTTGCCTTTGAAGTGAGGCAAGCGGTTTTTTATTACCTGTGTTCGGCGCAGCTCTCGGAATTTTAAGAAGCGGTCATTTTGTCGTCATGAATCTATAATCATTCTGACGCATACTTATTATGCGTCAGGCTCTGAAAGGTTCAGATCACACGCTCCGGTAATTTTAGCAGGCGGTCTGATATGAACCAGATTTTACAAAGGGCTGAAGCGTCCGTTGCCCGTCTTTATGACAACGCCGAATTATGGGCAGACGGCATTGTGCATGTGGTCGGTGTCGTGCTGGCCGTGAGCGGTGCCGCAGCAATGCTCTGGTATTTCGCTGGGCAGATATCACCGGTCATTTATATCTCCGCGCTGATCTATGTTCTGAGCCTTGTGGCCGCGCTGACGATCTCTGCAATCTATAATATCTGGCCGGTCTCGCCGGTGAAGCAGTTTCTGCGCCGCTTTGATCATTCCATGATCTATGTGCTGATTGCCGGAACCTATACGCCCTTCATCATGAAAATGGGCGAAGGGGCAGGCTGGCATTTGGGGCTGGTCTGGCTGATTGCGTTTTGTGGTATTGCGCTGAAACTGACAATGCCCGGTCGTTTTGACCGTTTGGCAATCCTGCTCTATCTTGCGCTCGGCTGGAGCGGCGTGCTGATTTACGATCAGCTGTTGCAGTTCCTGCCCCTGCAAGTGGTAGTGCTGATTGCTGCTGGTGGGATCATCTATTCCCTCGGCGTTATTTTCCATGTCTGGGAACGCCTGCGCTTCCAAAACGCAATCTGGCACGGCTTTGTCGTAGCAGGAGCTACTCTCCACTACAGTGCAGTCTTCCTCGCCGTCCATTAATTTTGGCTCTGGCGGCCTGCAAATGGCAATTTCCTCCGATCCGGTGCTCACGCACTAGCAGTGCGCTCCGCTCCGGTTCTCGAAAATCACCATTTTCGTCACGCCATAACCAAAATTCGCTTCGCGTCGCGCTTGTTATCTGAAAAAAGACAAATAAAAAACAGCCGGATTGCTCCGGCTGTTTGTATATTTAGATAATCTGGTTTGATTAGCCGCGGTTGCGGGCTGCCAAAGTGCGCAGACGCAGTGCATTGAGCTTGATAAAGCCTGCTGCATCTTTCTGGTCATATGCGCCGTGATCATCTTCAAATGTCACCAGCTTGTCGGAATAAAGCGACTTATCGCTTTCGCGGCCGGTCACAATCACATTGCCCTTATAGAGCTTGAGTGTGACTTCACCTTCTACGTGACGCTGGCTGAGGTCGATTGCAGCCTGCAGCATTTCACGCTCCGGTGAGTACCAGAAGCCGTAATAGATCAGTTCCGCATAGCGTGGCATCAGTTCATCTTTAAGATGCGCTGCGCCGCGATCCAGCGTAATGCTTTCAATCGCGCGGTGTGCTGCGAGCAGAATGGTGCCGCCCGGTGTTTCATAAACGCCGCGGGATTTCATGCCAACGAAACGGTTTTCAACGAGGTCAAGACGACCGATACCATTGTCACGGCCATAATCATTGAGTGCAGCCAGCAGGGTTGCTGGTGACATGCGCACGCCGTTGATCGAAACCGCATCACCGCGTTCAAAGCCGACTTTGATGATGGTTGCTTTGTCTGGTGCTGCTTCTGGAGAAATAGTGCGCATATGCACATATTCAGGTGCTTCAACAGCCGGATCTTCCAGCACTTTACCTTCTGATGAAGAGTGCAGCAGGTTGGCGTCAACCGAGAATGGGGCTTCGCCCATCTTGTCTTTTGCCACCGGAATCTGGTGCTGTTCAGCAAAGTCCAGCAGATCTGTACGGCTCTTGAACGACCAGTCGCGCCACGGAGCAATGATCTTGATATCCGGGTTCAGTGCATAGGCGGATAGTTCGAAACGAACCTGATCGTTACCCTTACCGGTTGCGCCGTGAGCAATTGCATCTGCGCCGGTTTTTTTAGCGATTTCGATGAGGTGCTTGGAGATCAGCGGGCGGGCAATCGAAGTACCGAGCAGGTAAACGCCTTCATAAACAGCATTGGCGCGGAACATCGGGAAAACGAAATCGCGGACGAATTCTTCACGGACATCTTCAACGAAGATTTCTTTGATGCCGAGCATTTCAGCTTTTTTGCGTGCCGGTTCCAGCTCTTCACCCTGACCGAGATCAGCGGTGAATGTCACAACCTCAGCACCGAGCTCGGTCTGCAGCCATTTCAGAATGATTGAAGTATCGAGACCGCCGGAATAAGCGAGCACGACTTTTTTAACGTCTTTCCAGTTATTCATTTTTGCATCCAGTACGAGCCGGTACGGCTTAGGAGTGGTTTCCGCATCGCAGCGGAGAGAATTCTGGCTTTTCTTTTATCATCTCAATAATGTGAAGCAAGGTGTCTTAATGCCGGAGTTGTCAGATTGTTAAATTTTAGCGACGGACGAGTAAATCCGGTTCCGTGTAAACAATTTCTGCGTTAGCTTGGCAAAATTCATCTGCTTCGGGGCGCATTCATGTCATTCTTAAGTTCTCTGACTTTTATACCGGACTGGCCGGTGCTGGTTCAGTTCGCCATTGCCACATTTATCCTGTCGATTACGCCGGGTCCCGACATGACATTATTTGTCGGCCGCGCTTTGTCTGAGGGTAAGGTGGCCGGTTTTGCCTGTCTCGCCGGTGCCTCCAGCGGCATTGTCATCCATACCACGATGGTGGCCATTGGCTTGTCTGCGCTGATTATTGCTTCGCCAAGTGCGTTCTGGGTGCTGAAAGTTGTTGGTGCCGGATATTTGGTGTTTCTGGCTGTTCAGGCGCTGCGCAAAGGCTCGGCATTCGCGCCGGAAAAAGGCAGCGGTAAAAAGCACACATTGTTTCAGAACTGGGCAACGGGACTGGGAATTAATCTGCTCAACCCGAAAATCATCCTGTTTAACATGACTTTCCTGCCGCAGTTTGTTTCCGCTCATGATCCGCATGCACCGGGAAAACTGTTTTTCCTCGGGCTTTCCTTCATTCCGCTCAGCTTGCCGGTGGTGGTGCCGATGATTTTAGCCGCGGATAAATTTGCAGGGCTTTTGAAGAAGAATCCAACAGTAACACGCTGGGTCGATTATATTTTTGCGAGCGTGTTCTCGGTCTTTGCTATGAAAATTCTGCTGGCCGAAGGCAAGTAATTTATAGCATGTCTCCCAAAAGTGGATACCGGTTTTGGGGCAAAGATATGCGTGAAAAGAAAAACTATTTGGTTTCCGGTGTCTCTTTGCCGGAAACCATATTGGTCCAGCGCCCAGATACCAGCCAGTAGACGAATCCGCCGGTAATTCCGGCGGCAGCAATGCTCATCAGCATCATCGCTTCGTCGGCGTTTTTCACATCTGGTTCAAAGCCTGCAATGAAGAGAATAATGCCTGAAATCATGCCGCCAAGGCTATAAAACAGGCTATCGCGTTTGTTGAAATATTCACCGCATGCGATGAGTACAAGAGCGGGCCAAAAGGCAAGATAACCGACAATTATGGCCATGAACGGCGTAGCAACAAACAGCCCCGCTCCGAAGCCATACTCAAAGCCGTCATTGATAATATCCGGCAGGAAACCGATGGTTGCCAGAAGCAGCACATTGAGTAACAAGCCCGCAGCCAGAACGGCACAGCCATAGCCAAAGATGATGACTGTGAACCGGCCGATCAGTTGCAGGCTTTTATCCATATTGAGTGTATCTTTGATTGAATTGAAGGTTATTTCTTTAAATTATAGTGTACTATATTATTCTCGTTGTGATGGAATATTTGTCCATCGACCTGCAATCATCCAGTATGTTAGGCCACCAATAAAGCCGCAGCTTAAAATTCTTGCAAATATAGCGATTATGCTATCGCCTTGTTTTCCAACATCTGAGTAAGCTGCATACAGAATAAGGTTCATGGTAATTGCGGATAAAATGTAAAATAATTTATCTCTTCTGGAAAATACTTCTCCAAGCGCGACGATAAGTAATGCCGGAAGAAATGTGTAAGGTAAGGTTATATAACTGTAAAATATTGATATTAATGCAATTCCTAAAAGACCTAAAAAATTATTTCCGCCTAAAGGGGGATCTATAAATAGAATATTCGCAAATCCTAAAAAGGCAACTGCAGCAGATACAGCAAGAAAATATCCCAAAAATATTACGAAAATACGTGCAGTTAAATTCGTTAGGGTAATCATTTTGCATCCGTTCTATGTGGAAATCAGCGGATTTTTTCAGTGTAATGATATTTTATTTAACTAATATGCAATTTACATTGCATCACAGTGTAAACTTATGCATGTAACTATATATTTCCAGAATGATTAATAGTTTGTTCTATTAATCATTCTGGAATTGTTTTTTGGATGTATTGAATAGGTGGTGGTGCCGCTTAATCTTCGCCGTGATTGGCAATCATCATGGCTTCAAATGCCAGACGATCGGTTTTGCGCATACGCTCGGATTCTGATTTCAGCTGACCGCAAGCAGCGAGAATATCGCGGCCGCGCGGTGTGCGGATCGGAGAGGCGTAGCCTGCTGCATTTACGTAATCGGCAAAGCGCTCAATCTGTTCCCAATCCGAGCACTGGTAATTTGTACCGGGCCAAGGATTGAACGGGATGAGATTGATTTTGGCCGGAATGCCTTTGAGCAGCTGCACCAGTTTCTTGGCATCTTCTAAGCTGTCATTCACGTCTTTGAGCATGACATATTCAAAGGTGATGCGCTTGGCATTGGAAAGACCCGGATAGGCGCGGCAGGCTTTGATCAGCTCTTCCAGCGGATATTTTTTGTTGATGGGCACAAGCATATCGCGCAGATCGTCGCGCACTGCATGGAGCGAGATTGCCAGCATCACGCCGATTTCTTCACCGGTACGGTAAATTTCAGGCACAACACCGGAAGTGGAAAGCGTAATGCGGCGCTTGGAGAGCGACAAACCATCACCGTCCGAGGCAATGAGCAAGGCCTTCTTCACTTCTTCAAAATTATAGAGCGGTTCGCCCATGCCCATCATCACGATATTGGTGATCTTGCGCCCTTCCGCCGGCACAATCGCACCATCGGGCGTATTGGCTTCAGGGAAATCGCCCAGACGGTCGCGTGCAGTGAGAAGCTGGGAGAGAATTTCCTCAGCAGTCAGATTGCGCACCAGTTTCTGTGTGCCGGTATGGCAGAAAGAGCAGGTGAGGGTACAGCCAACCTGAGAGGAAATGCACAGCGTACCGCGACCTTCTTCAGGAATGTACACACATTCGATTTCAACCGGACGACCGGCGCCACGCGGCGGAAAGCGGAACAGCCATTTGCGGGTGCCATCGGTGGAAATTTGCTCTTCCACAACCTCCGGACGCGCAATCGTATAGTCTTTGGTCAGTGCTGCGCGCAGATCTTTGGAGATATTGGCCATATCGGCAAAATCCGATACGCCGCGCACATAGAGCCAGTGCCAGATTTGCGCGACGCGCATTTTTACCTGTTTGGGGGCGATGCCAACGTCCAGCAAGGCCTGTCCCAGTTCCTCACGGGAAAGACCGATCAATGTCGGCTTTGGCGCCAGCATCGCACGGGCATTAGCGGCCAGAGCATCGCGGGACTGAGGCGTGGTAAGGTCATAGGAAATAGACATCAGCTTTACTTAAGGCTCACAATTGCATGGCCGCATCAGAAGGACAGAAATCCTGACGTATGACTGATAAAGCGGCACTGTTGCATGATTTAAAGGGGGCTTTTTTCGCGGTGAGATCCGCAAGAATACCCTGAAGTGCGGCCTCATAGCATGGAAATGGCGCTACGTCACGCTTTTATCAAGAGGTGGTCTGCGACGTAATTTCTAAAATACCGGCGATGATGCAAAAAAAGCCGGACATTAAGTCCGGCTTTTGAATTTTCAGATTGAACGCTGCGTTTGCGGTACTTCTAGCCTGCCCGCCTTAACGGCATTTTTGACCAGCCCGCTTTAGCGGCACTTCTAGCCTGCTCGCTTTAGCGGCATTTTTGAATTGCAGCGAGAGCTGCTGAAATGCCTTTAAGCGAATAGGTGTAGGTGGTTTTTGTGCCGCGCTTCGATGCCGCATTCACAACCATGTCTGAACCACCGCGCATCGCAGCAATCAGCTTCGGCTCTTCCGCAGCATTTTCCATCCAGCCGGATTTGCCGTTGGTAAACATGTTAAAGCGCGCATTGCCGATGGTGACGACGACTTTAGTATTGGCCTGCAATTCATAGCCGGCCATAAATTGCGGCTCAAAAGATACGTTCTGACCTGGCTTCTGGCTGACGAGGAAGAAATTATCTCCATGATCAACAGATGCAGGCTGCTTCTGGGTCGGGACGGACAGGACATAGCATACCTTACCGTTGCCCGACTGATAGCTGTATGCGCCCCAGGCGTTGAACTGGCTGATCTGGCTCGGGGACTGGGCAAGCGCGGAGCCTGCCATAGCCATTGTGAACACAGAAGCCGCGACGATCGATTTTCCAAGCATAGGTCCTACCGGTTCTCTTTCGTTTGCTTCAAACTCAAAATTCGGGAAACACGCTGATTAAAGCACGTCCCGTTTGTTTGTCTTAATTTGACTTAATCTGGGTTACCAAACCGTGAAGTTTTGAGGAAAATGAGTTGTTTTCCTGCGCAATATGCAAAATTTCTCACTCACCCGCCTGCATATGTGACTTCAGCATCAGGAAAGAGGCAATAATTTGTTCGCTTCGCCGTTGATTCTGGTTTCTTTAAAGCGGCTCGTAGCAGCGCTTGTTTTTCGACAGGAAAATCAGTTTTGCTGCGTATCTGTCTCGGCATCCTGACGCAGCGATTGCTGCGCGGCCGCGTAATGTGCGGGTGTGATGTGGCTGCGAACAGAGGCCAGTGCTGCCATTAAGACCGCCATGTCATCTGTGAAGCCGATACCAATCAGAAGATCGGGCACAAAATCGAACGGCAGGACAAAATAAGCGAGTGCCGCGAGCAGCGTGGCACGGACACGGCGCGGTGTTTTGGGATCGAGCGCGCAATAATAGGAGGCAACTAGCTCCTCGGTAAAAGGAACATGCCGTGCCGCTTTTTTCAGCGTTTTCCAGAAATTTTTACGCACACGATGCGCGCGACTGGTCTGCTCGCGCTCGGAGCCGGGCTGTAAAATTTCACCGATTTTAATATCGTCCATAGCAAATCCTCATCAACGGACAAATGGTGCAGATGATGCGCTATTACAAGATACGGGTGTTTGACGGGACAGGCGTTGCGGCTGTTTTTCAGGCAGCAAAATCATTGATCAGTTTTGCCATACGCATATCAAGTTCTGTCAGGCCTTTGGCCGAATGGGTCGTCAGGGTGATGTCGACTTTATTATAAACATTGAACCATTCCGGATGGTGGTCGAGCTTTTCGGCCGCCAGAGCAACGCGGGTCATAAAAGCAAAGGCTGCATTGAAATCGCGGAATTTAAAACTTTGACGGATGGATAAATGATCTTCCGACAATGCCCATCCTGAAAGCTGTGACAGGGCTGTGCGTATGTCTTCATGGGACAGAGGCGTGCGTGACATGCGAGGGCTCCTTGAACAGGCGGCTATATATGCCGGATTATTTTATAGCATCATATGGTTTTTGTATTGGCGCAGATGGTCGGATACTGCCATTAAACGGCAATTAATTCTGTATTTTGCGTTTTGTACAGTTTCCGTTCATGTTCCTGTCTGTATGAGCCCAATGAATTACTGAATTATCTGAATATATTGTCATATCCGGAACGTTCGGTGTTTTTGACATTTAATGTCAGCGGGGGAACTATGCAGCAGCCATTTTCAATTCTTTTTATCTGTCTTGGTAATATCTGCCGGTCGCCGCTTGCTGAGGGGGCGATGCGTGCGGTGTTGCAGGAGCGCTTTCCGCAGCGGGACTTCATCGTCGATTCCGCAGGCACCAACGGTTATCATACCGGTGAGGCACCGGATTATCGTTCGGTCGCGGTTGGTTTGAAACACGGGCTGGATATTTCCGATCAGCGCTGCCGCCAGCTTGTCGATGAAGACTTTACCCGTTTTAACCTGATCCTGGCGATGGATCAGAACAATCTGATGACGATTAACCGCCTTGCTCCAAAAGGAGCGACTGCTGTGACGGGATTGTTTACGGCTGTCGCACGGGACGGCCTGAGCGGGCATAGTGTGGATCGGGGGGAGGAAATCCCCGATCCTTATTATGGCGATGCTGCGGACTTTGAACGGGTTTATCTTATGGTTCGTGATGCAGCTGAGGCGCTAGCCGATCGGTTGTCCTGAGGCACTAGCCGATCGGTTGTCCTGAGGCACTAGCCGACCGGTTATCTTGAGGCGCTAGCCGACAAGATGGAAGTGGCGCTAGCCTAACGGCTAGCGTGAAACTCCGGCGGATAGTGGATGATGCCTGTGCGGCGCATCATTATTGTTTTCAAAGGCGGATTTGAAAGCTGCACTGCGCAGCGGCCAGACCTCCTCTGTCACATAAGGGCCACCGCCGGTCGATTCCTTGGATGACATTAGGACAAAGCGCGAGACGTTAAACGGCAAAGTGGTGAAATTTCCCCGCTCGGAGAGGTAGCGCGCAAGCTGCATATCCGGCAGTCCTTTCAAACGTGCCAGTGTCACATGCGGGGTAAATTTGCGCGGATCAGGCGGCAGGCGCAACCTTTGGCAGATACGCTCCATTTCTGCCTGCAGGGCCAGCAATTCCGGCACCGGTGTAACACCGGCGTAAATGCTGTGCGGTTTTTTACTACCGAATGCATCAACGCCTGTGAGTTGCAAGGTGAAGCTTTCACGGTCAATCCGGTCTAGCGCATGCACAATCTCATCGGCGACATGTCCCTCGACATCGCCGATAAAACGCAGAGTGATGTGATAGTTTTCCGGATCAATCCAGCGGACAGAGCCTTTGGGGCCGATAAGCCCGCCACGCAATAATGAGAGTGACAGAGCGGCATCCCTGGAGATTTCAAGGGCAGTGAAAAGGCGCGGCATAGCATCCTCCTCAATGGGATATAATCTCAAAATGTGGCTCTGCAAGACGGTACCATTGATTTGCGGTCTGGCTTGCAGCGGACACAGAGCCTGAAAAACGAAGCAGGCTATATGTCCTGATTATAGCGAAACACTGATCTGCCCGTTGCACAAGTGCTTTGTTACGTAAATCCTCAGAGTTTATTCACTGGTTTAAACTTTTGCGGATTATTACCAGATCGTGTGTTTCGTATTGAAGAAGTAGCATACAGATTGTGTCAGTAAGATGAAGCCCGTTTGGTCGGGGTCCATGTTTGTGACATCAGTTCAAATCAATTGATTCCTGATCAAGCATGGCTTTTACAGCAGGCAGAATATTCGCCACCATAACCTTCACGCCTTGCGGATTGGGGTGCATGCCATCATCCAGAAGCAGTTTTTTATCCGCTGCTACACCGTCGAGAAAAAACGGATAGAGTTTGATCTGATATTTATCGGCGAGCGTCTGATAGATCGGATTAAAACCGGCAGCATAATCTGCGCCCATATTCGGCGGTGCAATCATACCAGCGAGCAATACCGGAATGCCGCGTTCCTTTAAGCGCGCCAGCATCTGATCTAAATTTTTCTCACTCAGTTCAGGAGAAATACCGCGCAAGGCATCATTGGCGCCGAGTTCTAAAATGACGAGCTGCGTTTCATCCGGCACCGACCAGTCAAGACGTGCCAGTCCGCCGCTCGTGGTGTCGCCTGAAACGCCGGCATTGGCGACGGAGGCTTTATATCCGGCATTTTGCAATGCGCTTTGTAATTGTGCGGTGAAGCCGTCACTTTGCGCCAGCTGATAGCCTGCCATCAGGCTGTCACCAAAGCCGACAATCTGTACGGTGTCTGCGGATGCTTCCTGTGCCGAAACAGGGGAGGCAACAGAAACGGACAAGCCGAACAGTAAAGCAATGGCTGTAAGATGAGCGAACCGAAGCGACATTCGTTTTGATCCTGTATGAACTCTTTTGTTTGCATATGGCGAATATTATGGGGCATGCAAGAGCCAAATTTATGATCAGCGGAAACAGTATTTAGCTCGCTGCTCTGTACATTCGCCCTGTGTGACCCCAGATAGAAAACAATGTGCCTTTAAGGCCTCCGCCATTTATCAGGGAAATGACGTGACCATGCAGCCTCTACAACCACAATCCGTGAATACACAGTCAGATATCGAGCTGGAAAATATTGATCTGACTTTAGGCAACCATGCCTCCCGCGTCCATGTTCTCAATGATATTTCCCTGAAAATACAAAGCGGAGAATCTGTCGGAATTGTGGGGCCTTCCGGTTCAGGCAAATCAACATTGCTGATGGTGCTGGCGGGTTTGGAAAAAGTTGACAGCGGCAAAGTGCTGATCAGCGGCGAACGCATTGACCGGATGAGCGAAGATCAGGCCGCCGCGTTTCGCGGACGCAATATCGGCATTGTCTTCCAGTCTTTCCATTTGATCCCCAATATGACCGCATTGGAAAATGTGGCTGTGCCGCTTGAGCTGGCAGGGCGTGAAGATGCTTTTGTGGTTGCTGAACAGGCTTTGCAGTCTGTGGGGCTCGGGCATCGCCTGTCGCATTATCCGGCAGCGCTTTCCGGTGGTGAGCAGCAGCGTGTGGCAATCGCCCGTGCTTTGGCGCCAAGTCCGGCGATTTTGATCGCGGATGAGCCGACCGGTAATCTGGACACGGAAACTGGCGGGCAAATTGCTGATCTGCTCTTTGCCAAACAGCAGGAATATGGGCTGACGATGGTGCTGGTCACGCATGATCCGGCACTGGCTGCCCGTTGCGGCCGTGAGATTCAGGTGCGCTCCGGTCAGATCCATGCAGCGTCTGTCCATGCGATACAAAGCCGGACAGATGAGGACACTGTGCAGGCGGAAGCGGCACAATGAAGACAGATACAATGGCGGTTAAGAACTCTTTCTCCCTTGCATTGCGTTTTGCTCTGCGCGAAATGCGAGGGGGGCTGACCGGCTTCTATATTTTTCTGGGTTGTATTGCCCTTGGCGTTGCTGCAATCGGTGGGGTGAATTCGGTTGCACGCTCTATCGCTGATGGTCTGGCCGTCGAAGGGCAGGCCATTCTGGGCGGTGATGTCAGCTTTATGCTGAACCAGCGTGAGGTGAGCGATCAAGAACGGCAGTTCCTGAACGATCAGGGGGCGGTTTCTGAAAATATCACTATGCGCTCGATGGTGCGCTTAACGAACGGCTCCGATCAGGCGCTGGTCGAGGTGAAGGCTGTTGATAGTGCCTATCCGCTCTATGGCACATTGAAATTGCAACCGGATTTGCCCGCATCTGAGCGCTTTGCGCTGCAAGACGGAGCCTATGGCGCGGCCGTGCCGCAACTGTTGCTTGACCGGCTGGGCTTGAAGCTCGGCGATCAGATTATGCTTGGTTCGGCAAAGTTCGGCTTGCGTGCGGTTATTGAGAGCGAGCCGGATATGCTTGCCTCCGGTATGGCTCTGGCACCGCGTTTTTTGACTTCGGTTGAAGCTCTGCGTGCGTCCGGTCTTATTCAGCCGGGCAGTCTGGTCAATTATATTTATAAAATTGCATTACCTGATACAGTACAGGCAGGCGCGCAGGACACCCGTGTGGCAGCCATTGAGCGCGAGGCGGAGAAGGCCTTTCCGGAAGCGGGATGGAATATCCGCAACCGCACCAATGCGGCACCGGCATTATCGGCCAATATTGAGCGGTTTTCGCAATTTTTGACCCTTGTCGGGCTGACCTCGCTGATTATCGGCGGCGTTGGTGTGGCCAATGCCGTGCGCAGTTATCTTGATGGCAAAAGACCAGTCATTGCGACCTTTAAATCGCTGGGCGCATCGGCTGATTTCGTGGTGCTGATTTATCTATGTCAGATTGTGGCGATTGCGCTGATCGGCATTGTTGCGGGGCTGGTTCTGTCGGTGGCTTTGAGTGCTGGTGCAGTTTATGGCCTGTCATCCTATCTGCCGGTGAGTGCGGGATTGAAGCTCTATCCGCAGGCACTGTTGCTGGCGACAGCATTTGGCGTGATCACCACACTGATCTTTGCGCTCTTGCCGCTGGGGCGCGCACGTACAGTTCCGGCGACAGCTTTGTTTCGCCAGAAAGGCTTTGACCAGAGCGGCTGGCCGCCCTTGCTCTACACCCTTTCAGCTGGGCTGTTACTCGCGGCGCTGATTGGCTTGGTGCTGTTTTTTGTTGAGGATCAGCGCATTGCCGGTGTGTTCATTGTCGGCGCGGTTGCGGCTTTTATTATCTTACGCGGCGTTTCGTCTGTGCTGCGGTTACTGGCACGCCGTGCGCCGCGTTTCCGCTCTCCGGCATTGCGTCTGGCGGTTGGTAATATTCATCGCCCCGGAGCGTTAACACCTTCTGTGGTACTGTCTCTCGGTCTTGGTCTGACGCTGGTTGTGGCGCTGGCATTGGTGGATGGTAATCTCCGCCGCCAGATCACACAAAGTCTGCCTGCACATGCACCGAATTTCTTTTTCGTGGATATTCAGAATACGGAGATTGATGCGTTTCGTGATATGCTGGCAAAAACAGCGCCTGAAGGCAAGGTGGTCAGTGCCGCCATGCTGCGCGGACGTATTGTGGCGCTGAACGGTACGGATGTTGATAAGGTCAATGTGCCGCCGCAAGGCGCATGGGTGCTGCGTGGCGATCGCGGAATTACCTATGCCAAGAATCTGCCGGAAAACTCCACGCTGAGCCAAGGCGAATGGTGGCCTGCGGATTATAGTGGCGAACCGCTGGTGTCTTTTGCAGCGAAAGAGGCTGAAGAGCTTGGTCTTAAAATCGGTGATACAGTGACAGTGAATGTGCTTGGCCGCAATATCACTGCGAAGATCGCCAATTTCCGGCAGGTGCAGTGGGAAACGCTGGCGATTAATTTCGTCATGGTCTTTTCTCCCAATACTTTTGCCGGTGCGCCGCATTCATGGCTGGCCACGCTGACCGATGCTGATGCTGCTCCTGCGCAGGAGGCAACAGTGTTGCGGACAATCACCCAGACTTTCCCTGCGGTAACCTCGGTACGGGTCAAGGATGCGATTGAGGTGGCGAATGATCTCATTGGTCAGTTGGCAACGGCAATTCGCTGGGCCGCGTCTGTCGGGCTTTTGGCTGCTATTCTGGTGCTGGCAGGGGCACTGGCTGCCGGAAATCATGCGCGGCAGCATGATGCGGTTGTTTTGAAAACGTTGGGTGCCACACGAATTACGTTAATCCGTGCCTTTATTTATGAATATGCATTGCTGGGTTTCGCAACGGCGGTTTTTGCACTGACAGCGGGTGGTTTGGCGGCTTGGTTCGTTGTTGAGCGTTTGATGAATTTGCAAATGCGCGTGCTGCCGGATGTGGCGTTTTTTACCGTTCTGACCGCGCTGGTTCTGACTGTCGGCTTTGGTCTGGCCGGTACATGGCGGGTGCTGGGGCAAAAGGCAGGCACAGTCTTGCGTGAGTTGTAATGGTGTGAGCAATAAAAATACTGTCCTGCAAAGAGAAAACAGACACCTAAAAGATTCAAAAAATACGGCTTTTTGCTGATATAAGTTTGTTTGGTCTTGTTTTGGACAGTATAAATAACCATTATATCAGGCAGGCATGCTGGGGTTCCGCCAGCGGCGCCTGGGGAGCGCCCCCGACACCGGACGGAACAAGGCAAGAGGAATATTATGGTAGATTTTCGTAATGTACAGGCGCAGAGCCCGGTCGGGGCGCGCGCAGACGCAGCCATCGATCAGGGACTGCGCTCATACATGCTTGGCGTTTATAATATGATGGCGATTGGTCTGGCCGTAACCGGTCTGGCCGCACTCGGCACCTCATATCTCGCCATGAACAATCCGGCCTTCGCACAACTTATGTATGGCAGCCCGCTGAAATGGGTCATTATGCTTGCCCCGTTAGCTGCCGTATTTTTCTTAAGCTTCCGCATTGAGCGTATGAGCGTTGCAACCGCACAGCTGACATTCTGGGTTTATGCCGGTCTTGTTGGTCTGTCGCTGTCTTCGATTTTCCTCGTTTTTACCGGCGAGAGCATCGTGCGCACGTTCTTCATTACCGCGGCCTCTTTTGGTGCCCTGTCGCTCTACGGCTACACCACCAAACGTGACCTGTCGGCAATGGGCTCGTTCCTGATGATGGGTCTTTTCGGCCTTATCATTGCTTCCGTGGTTAACATCTTCCTCGGCTCTTCTGCGCTGCAGTTTGCAGTTTCGGTTCTTGGTGTTCTGATCTTTGCCGGTCTGACCGCCTATGACACACAGCAGATTAAGGAAATGTATTACGAAGGTGATGCATCGGATGCGATGGGGCGTAAGATTGTAATGGGCGCTCTGCGTCTTTACCTCGACTTCATCAACATGTTCATGTTCCTGCTCAACTTCCTGGGCAATCGTGAATAGTGCTGAAGACATTCGGTTTTTGAAATCAGAAAGGGCAGCCGCGAGGCTGCCCTTTTTCTTTGTTTGTTTTACCAGCGTATCTTAAATCCGAGATTGCCGGAGAGGCTGTAATTGTCACTGATATTTTTCGTGGCACCGCTGGTTTCAACTGTCCCGAAGACGGCATATTGGCCGTCATTCCAGCTATAGGTGGAGCCCAGTGTCAGCTGGAGCTGTGTACGCTCATCCCCGCCGGTATAAAAAGGTGTGCCGGATACGAGGGTGAGATCGGAATTGCCGGTGAAGTTTTGCTGCACACCGACCATGCCGTAAAGATCCAGCTTTCTGGTGAAGCCGGCACTGTCCTGCCATGCATTTTCATAATTCGCCGCCAGCGCCAGACGCCCGAGTATATCATTTTCGTTGGAGTGATGAACTCTGGCATTATAAAAATCCGTATAATCTTTCAGGTTCAGGCCTGAATAGGTTATTTGCGCTTGCGGTGTGAAAGACCAGAAATCATTATATTGTATGCGCTTTCCGATCTCTATACCGAGACCGTAGCCGGTGTTGTTATGATCTGAGACATGATTTTTTCTGGTCAGATCAGAGTAAAGATCGGTTTTGTACCAGCTGAACTGCCCTTGTGTATCAATATACAGACCGTTATCGCCGTACCATGTCAAAGCGCCGCCAAAACCATAGGCCTGCGTGTTAATATCACCCGTACCATATCGGGATGATGTTTTGCTTTTAGCGTCAAGATAATGCACCCAGCCGCTACCGATCAGGCGTCCGTTTTCAGTTTCACGCAGCTGGCTGTCCAATCCTGCCTGCACCAGCCAGTAATTTTGGCGGGTTTTACTGGCAATGGTTGAAGACTGCGCGCCAATGCGATCCTGCCCTGCCTCTGTTCGAGCCCAAAACAATCCGGTATCCGTCAGCACTGTACCTGCTTCAGGTGGCTGATAGCCGCGTCCGGGTCCGTCACCTTGGGCAATATGATAGGCACCGGCTCCGCTCCAGTAACGGTTGCCCGCACGGGTATAGAGTGATGACATCAATGTTTGGTTGAGGCTTTTCATGTTCTCAACATTAGCATTATAGAGCGGAACGCCCGGCTGATAGCGAGGATCAGGATTTGGTCCCGGTGGCAAAGGAGGCCCTGGAGGGTTTGGCGGGCCGGGAGGGTTAGGAGGTCCCGGAGGATTTGGTGGCCCAGGAGGATTAGGGGGACCTGGAGGATTTGGAGGTCCCGGAGGGGTGGTTTGGGTGCTTCTCAGATACCAGTTACCATCATCCGTAGCTGGTAGTCCTTTTTCCAGTGTATAGGCATAAGCACCGGCGATAATGGCATCTTTTTCATCTGTTGTGGTGTAGTCGGGGTTGCCAAGTAGGAATGTGGCGTCGGATTGACCGCTTACTTTAACAACCTGAATGCCATTGACAGTGGGTGCGCCAGTTCCATTTTTGTTGCGGATTATCATGGCCGAAGAGCCTAATGTGAGACCTGTAATATCAAGCATGTCGGTGGCGGAGTTATCATCACTCAAGCTGACGTCAATAATAATCTTACTATTTTCATTGCCCACATAATTTCCATTTATTGTCATTTTATAGAAATTTGAATCATCGCCTGGAGATAATGTTGCAGAGTTAGAGATGTTATTGATGCTGACAAACCCGGATAAAACGGATGAATCTCGCAAGTATATTTTATTTTCTATGCTTATTGGATTGTTGATTGACCCTGAATGTATAACAGAATCGTTGAAGGCGTAAATTTCTCCATTTCCTGTAATGTTGTTTTTTAAATTAAATATTCCATCCGTATTAAAAAAATTTATTATTGCAGTTCCAGCGCCTGTTTCTATTGATTTTGCAATAATCTGACCGCCTTTTTGAGTATTGCTGCCAATATTAAGTGTTCCTTTAGATCCTGCATTTTGGGCGATTATAATTTTATTTTCGGCTTGCAGGATTGCGCTGTTCAATAGGGTAATTGTAGCGTCACCAGCTTCACCTAAAATAATATTATCTTTTGAAAGTAATTTGCTATTGGTGTCAGATAATGTTGCCTCTAAATCGGAGTTCTGAAATTTTGCTAAAGTCAAACTTTCAGTAAAAATCTGAGCGCCTTCAAAAATATGTAGATTCGTAAAACCTTTATTTGCGAAAGTTGTATGGCCAAGGGTTGCTTTTGTGTCTGAATCTTTTGCAATAATTTGCAATGAGGATGCATAAGCTTCGCCCGTTAAGAAGATGGAGTTGGTGTTGGTTTGAATTAACTTTGAGCCAGATTGTAGTACAATTTTAGTTGGGCCGGGATTGATCCCATGATTTAAATTTCCGCTAATTGAAAGTTTTCCATTACTGGAAATGCTGATTGTATTTCCAGTTTCTGCTTTCTCAAGTAGAACAAAATCTATTACATTTAGTGTTCCGCCATCAATATTTAAGATAGGAGAGTCTGTACTTTTTGTTGCGCCAAAACTCAACTGATTTATTGTAGTATTGCTTCCTGTTGTAATCGATGGGGCGAAAATAGCCGATTTGCTAAATATTGCCCTGTCGGCTACCCCCGGTATGCCATTGACTTCGGCTCCATTGCCTTTCGCCCAATTGCGTGTATCAAACCAGTTCGTGTTAACTGTTCCGTCCCAAATATATTCTCCTGCATATAATTTATTCACTGGGGAATATAATATCGTTGTAGATAAAATTAATGCGTAATATTTATTTGATGTAAGAACCATGATTATCTCCTTGGTTCTTAATTGATATGTTTAATATTTATTCATATCAGCTGTTATATTTGACAAGATTTAGCGTCGAATGATAATTTAACACTTATAAATCTGCACTGTGTCTTTTATAGCAAAACGCCGCTGAATTTCTTCAGCGGCGTTTTCATTTGTAATATGCGTTGAGCTATCAGGCTTTGGCCAAATCACGCAGAACTGTCTGCAGAATGCCGCCGTTCTTCATGTAGTCCAGCTCATCCAGCGTATCGATACGGCAGATTAATGGTACCTGTTTCACAGTGCCGTCACCATAGGTGATGGTTGCATTGGTCTTCTGGCGTGGACGAATGTCTGCCAGACCTTCAATGGTAACCACTTCATCGCCCTTCAGGCCGAGGGACTGCCAGCTTGTGCCGTCTTCAAACACAAATGGTACAATGCCCATGCCCACGAGGTTGGAACGGTGAATACGCTCAAACGACTGTGAGATCACAGCTTTAACGCCGAGCAGATTGGTACCCTTAGCAGCCCAGTCTCGGGACGAGCCGTTACCATATTCAACACCGGCAAACACAACCAGCGGAACGCCCTCAGCCTTATACTGCATTGCTGCATCATAGATCGAGGTTTCTTCCTTGCTTGGGTAATGAATGGTGTAACCGCCTTCACGACCATTCTCACCCAGCATGTGGTTGCGGATACGGATATTGGCAAAAGTACCGCGCATCATCACTTCGTGGTTACCACGACGTGTACCGTACTGGTTGAAGTCTGCAACAGCCACGCCGTTATCAAGCAGATATTTACCGGCAGGGGACTGTGCCTTGATCGAACCGGCTGGCGAAATGTGGTCAGTGGTGATCTTGTCGCCGAACAGGCCGAGCACGCGAGCGCCCTTAATGTCGGAGATTTCACCAGCTGATTTGCCCATGCCTACGAAATATGGCGGGTTCTGCACATAGGTCGAGTTATCGTCCCATGCATAGGTCTGACCGGCTGGCACCTGAACGGCTTGCCAGTTTTCATCACCCTTGAACACGTCGGCATATTTTTCCGAGAAGATCTTGCGGGTAACGTTCTTGGCAATGAATTCCTGAATTTCAGCCGATGAAGGCCAGATATCGCGTAAGTATACAGGATTGCCGTCTTTGTCTTCGCCAAGTGGTTCTGTGGTCAGATCCTTGGTGACAGTACCGGCCAGAGCGTGAGCAACAACCAGTGGCGGGGAAGCCAGATAGTTGGCCTGAACATCAGGCGATACGCGACCTTCAAAGTTACGATTACCGGAAAGAACCGCAGCACCGATCAGACCTTTTTCATTGATGGTCTTGGAGATCGGAGCAGGCAGGGGACCGGAGTTGCCGATACAGGTGGTGCAGCCGAAGCCGACCAGGTTGAAGCCCAGCGCGTCGAGATCGCTCTGCAGACCGGCGGATTCAAGATAGGCCGCCACAACCTGAGAGCCAGGTGCCAGCGATGTCTTAACCCAAGGCTTGGTTTTCAGGCCTTTGGCAACCGCATTGCGGGCAAGAAGACCGGCAGCAATCAGCACGCTCGGGTTCGAGGTGTTGGTGCAGGAAGTGATCGCAGCGATCACTACATCGCCGTGGCCGAGGTCGAAATCTTCGCCTTCAACAGCATAACGTGCGGTCTGACCGGTTGTCTTCTTATATTCGTTTTCCAGAGAGGTCGCAAAACCGGAGGCAATGCCTTCCAGCGGAATGCGGCCTTCAGGGCGCTTAGGACCAGCCATGGATGGCACAACGTCAGCCATATCCAGCTCAAGAATGTCGGTGAAGACAGGATCAGTGCTGTCCGCTTCACGCCACATGCCCTGTGCACGGGAATAGGCTTCAACCAGAGCAATGCGATGTTCATCGCGGCCGGTTGTGTTCATGTAGTTGAGGGTTTCTTTGTCGATTGGGAAGAAACCACAGGTCGCGCCGTATTCAGGGCCCATATTGGCAATGGTTGCGCGGTCTGCAAGGGTCATATTGTCGAGACCCGGACCGAAGAACTCAACGAATTTACCGACAACGCCTTTTTTACGCAGCATCTGGGTAACGGTGAGCACGAGGTCAGTCGCGGTTACGCCTTCTTTGACCTTACCGGTCAGGCGGAAGCCGATAACTTCCGGCAGCAGCATGGAAACCGGCTGGCCGAGCATCGAAGCTTCCGCTTCAATACCACCAACACCCCAGCCAAGAACGCCAAGACCGTTGACCATCGTGGTATGGCTGTCGGTACCAACGCAAGTATCAGGATAAGCGGTGGTTACGCCGTCTTCTTCCTTGGTCCAGACGCCCTGCGCCAGATATTCAAGGTTAACCTGATGGCAGATACCTGTGCCCGGAGGAACAACGCGGAAGTTCTGGAATGCCTGCTGGCCCCATTTCAGGAAGCGGTAACGCTCGGCATTGCGCTGATATTCGAGATCAACGTTGTTTTTGAAAGCCTGCGGATTGCCGAATTCGTCAACGATCACCGAGTGGTCGATCACGAGGTCAACAGGAACCAGCGGGTTGATCTGTTCGGCATTGCCGCCGAGTGCCACCATAGCATCGCGCATGGCTGCAAGATCAACAACAGCAGGAACGCCGGTAAAGTCCTGCATCAAAACGCGGGCAGGGCGATAGGCGATTTCCGCGCCGGCCTGACCACGGTCTGCAAGCCACTTGGCGACATTTTCGATGTCCGCTTTTTTGACGCTGCGGTCATCTTCAAAGCGCAGAAGGTTTTCAAGCAGAACCTTCATCGAGAAAGGGAGTTTGGATACACCTTCAAGACCGTTCTTTTCAGCTTCGGTCAGGCTGTAATAAACATAGTCTTTGCCGTCGACGGTAAGCGTCTTACGGCATTTGAAACTATCGATGTGAGACACGATGTTCGTCCTTCATGCTTACTGGCCGGAAAACCAGGACGAACGCCTCTGCTGCGTTTCAAGGACGCGCTTAGGTGCGGGTGCAGTCATTTCCGCTGTCCGTCCCGAGGCCTGTGCTTAACAAGGAACTTGTTTAACAAACATCAGGCTTTAGAGATCGGCCAAAAATGGTTTCCACGCCGACCGCTGGCATGGTAGCTGCTATATAGTCAGTTTTTTAAAACTGTTCCAGACTCTTAAAGCGTAAAATTATGCTGTTGCGTCGAAATGTTGCGGCTTGTTTATCCGTCGTTCCTGATAGGGAAAACCGGACAATTTGATGAATATTCGTGTGATCGGAGGCCATATGCGGCTCGTTGCGGAAAATCTGAGTGGGGAGCGGGGCGATAATCTCCTGTTCAACTCTCTGTGCGCAAGTCTGCAAAATGGTCAGGCGTTGATTATTACAGGGCCGAATGGTGCAGGAAAATCAACGCTGCTGCGAATCATCGCCGGTCTTTTGCCCGCCGCTGAGGGGGCGGTCTGGTTGGAGGCGGATGGTGTGCAGGAGCCGGTGATGGCACACAGCCATTATTTGAGTACGCTCAATGCGATGAAGCCGGCGCTGAGTGTTTATGAAAATTTGAAATTCTGGCAGGATTTTCATGGAAGCCCTTTGCACGACATTGATGAGGCTTTGGAAACAGTCGGCCTCTTCAATATTGATCATCTGCCTTATGGCTATCTCTCAACAGGGCAGAAGCGCCGCGTAACCATTGCCACGCTGCTCTGCTCGCACCGGCCTTTATGGCTGCTGGATGAGCCGACCTCGGGGCTGGACACCCATGCGCAAACGATGTTTGCCGGTGTGATGCGTACCCATTTGGCTGCGGGTGGTATGATTGTTGCTGTCACCCATATTGCGCTCGGTCTTGAACAGGCGGGTTCTGATGCGGTGCAGCATTTGCGGCTAGAAGATTACCAGCTTGGCGATCATAGCGCTGAAACGCAGGGCTGGCTGCTATGAAAGCTTTGTTCTGGCGTGATCTGCGCATTGCCATTCGCGCAGGCGGCGGTGCCTTAACCGGCATCCTGTTTTATCTGGCGGTAGCCGCTGTTGTGCCTTTCGCCGTGGGGCCTGACCTCAAACTGCTGGCGCGCATTGGCCCGGCAATGTTGTGGCTCGGCGCGCTGCTGGCAGTGCTGCTCGGCCTTGACCGGCTGTTTCAGGCGGATCGTGAGGACGGTTCGCTGGATGTGATGATCATGGCGCGCGAACGCCATTTCCTGACGCTGACAGTCATTGTGAAATGTCTGGCGCATTGGGTGGCAACGGTTCTGCCGCTGGTGATTGCCGCGCCGTTTCTGGGGCTGATTATGAATATGGAGCCGCTGGCAATCGGCGCTACCACGCTCACCTTGCTGATCGGTACGCCTGCGGTTATTTTTATCGGCGCGTTAGGGGCGGCGCTGGCCGTTTCTATGCCGCGCGGCGGATTGCTTGTTTCGGTGATGATCCTGCCGCTGACCATTCCGGTGCTGATTTTTGGTGTTTCGGCATCTTATGGCGCGGTGACAGAAAACGCAGCATTCATTTCACCACTGCTGATGTTGTCGGCGAATACGCTGATTGCTGCGATTATCGGGCCATTGGCCGCAGGTTACGCGTTGAAAATCTCAACGGATTAAATCGACATCCTGAAGATTGTTTCATAGTTTTCAGGATGTATTCTAAGAATGGCTTAAGCTTGCAAACATATCCGGGTTCCTATGACTGAACGACCAACTCATAAAGCTGCACCACAAGCTGCATCGCGCCGCTTTCAGGCGCTGCTTGATCTGGCAAATCCGACAAGATTCCTGAGCCTGAGCAGTAAAATCCTGCCCTGGCTGTCAGGATTGACCGTGCTGTTGCTGTTGATCGGCCTTTATATGGTGTGGTTTGCACCGGAAGATTATCAGCAGGGACTGACCGTTAAAATCATGTTCATCCACGTACCTTTCGCGTGGCTGTCAATGATGTGCTATACAGTGATGGCTCTTGCAGCGCTCGGCACACTGGTCTGGCGGCATCCGCTGGCCGATGTTTCGGCCAAGGCTGCGGCACCGCTGGGGGCAATGTTTACCGCATTGGCGCTGATCACCGGTTCGCTGTGGGGCAAGCCGATGTGGGGCACATGGTGGGTATGGGATGCACGCCTGACCTCGGTTTTCATTCTGTTTCTGATGTATCTCGGTATTATTGCACTGACCCGCGCGCTGGATGATCAGGCGAAGGCAGCCCGTGCTGCTGCCGTGCTGACGCTGGTTGGCTTCATCAATATTCCGATCATCAAATTCTCGGTCGACTGGTGGAACACGCTGCATCAGCCGGCTTCCGTGCTGCGCATGGAAGGCCCCGCAATGCCGCCGAGCATGCTCTATCCACTGCTGGTGATGGCATTCGCTATGACGATGCTGTTTTTCACGCTGCATTTGATGGCAATGCGCAATGAGATTTTCGGCCGCCGTATCGCAGCGATGCGCAAGATTGCAGCACGCAGCGCCGAGCGTGAGAGCGCAAAAGCACGCACAGGAGCCACAGTATGACGCATCTGACTTATGTGCTTATTTCCTATGGCATTTCAGCCGCGGTGATTATTGCAATTGTTGCTTGGATCATGCTTGCGCAAAACAATTTGCGGGCAGAGCTTGCACGACTTGAAAAACAAGGCATTCGCCGCCGCTCACAAAAGGCAAACTGAAGCATGACCGATCCGGTTGAAACGACGGGTGGCACTGACCTGCCGCCGAAAAAGAAGCGCGTTCTGGTTGCGCTGCTGCCGCTGATCATTTTTGCAGCACTTGCCGGTATATTCACATGGCAGTTGCTGAGCGGAAAAAACATGCAGGAAATTCCGTCTGCGCTGATCGGACGGGATGCACCGCTGACCGACCTTCCGCAACTGGAAGGGCTGTTGCAGGCGAACGGAACGCAGACACCGGGGCTGAAAGGCTCTGATCTTAAAGGGCAGGTTACGCTGGTTAATATCTGGGCATCATGGTGCGTGCCGTGTCGCGATGAGCATCCGCAGATTATGAAGCTGGGGCAGGACGATCGTATTCGTGTGGTTGGTCTGAACTATAAAGATGCGCCGGAAAATGCACTGGAATTCCTGAGCAGCCTCGGCAATCCTTATGATGTTGTCGGCACAGACCGTTCCGGCCGCGCGGGTATTGAATGGGGCGTTTACGGCGTGCCGGAAACTTTCATTGTCAACCGTGAAGGCAAGATTGTTTATAAATTCGTCGGCCCTTTAAGTGACGAGAGCATGGCAAAACAATTCATGCCTGAGGTTGAGAAGGCTTTATCAGATAAGAGCTGATGTCTGAAGAGTGAGATTACACTGCACTTGGTATAAGTGCAGTGTATATTTTAATTGCTGTCGATTTCCTGTAAAAAGCTCTCCAGCATGTTCTTGCTTTTGGCTAGTTTGGCTGTCTTTTGGTTGACCAGATGAATCTGTTCATGCAGGGTTTTTCGCAGTTCATCGCAAGGCTCAAATACGGGTTTTTCTCCTCTTATACAGGGAAGAAATTGCCGGATAGTCGTTAGTGTCATGCCGGCAACGCCAAGCAGTTTGATCCGCTCCACAGTACGAACCGCATTACTATCATAATCCCGATAACCGCTCGTTGAGCGCTGAGGTGTCAGCAGCCCTTCGGCTTCATAATATCGAAGCATCCGTATAGTTACATTGGTTCGCTTTGATAGTTCTCCGATTTTCATTGAACATCCTTGACTCTGACAGTGCTGTCAGACTGTAAAGCATTTGCTCTTTCATGTGAAACCATTCAGGAGCAAAACAATGTCATCAAAAGCAGAACAATTTCAGACTCAGATTAATGGTCTTGCAGCAACAAAAGAAGAGCTGATTCCATTGGCTTTTTCTGGATTTGCTCATTTTACTGCGATGCAGGTACGCAACTGCAAAGTGAAAGGGTTCGATCTGCATCTGGCTCGCTTGCAAGCTGCATCGACTGCTTTTTATGGCAGAGCATTATCTGATGAAGTGCTGAAATCTTATGTTAAAGCCGCAATCAATGCCGGACCAGAGGATCAGTCACTTATTGTGACGGTATTTTCCCGTCATGGTGAGTTCACTGCACAGAGTATGGATGTCGAGCCTGCAGTGCTCGTGCGTTCAACATTGCCTTCTGATGGTCCGGCGGGGCCTCTGCGATTAAGCGCGGTGGTTCACGAAAGGCCGCTTGCAGCCATAAAACACGTCGGTGAGGCTGGAAAAACCTTCTATTTACATGAGGCTATCAGGCAAGGGTTTGACGATGCGGTTTTTGTCGACAGGCAGGGACGGCTGAGTGAGGCAACAATCTGGAATATTGTTTTTTGGGATGGTGAGACGGTTCTTTGGCCAATAGCTGAGATGTTGACGGGGACAATGATGGGCATCGTCCAGCGACAATTGGAGCGCCTTGGGGTTCCTCAACGTCATGAAGAAATAACCATTGCGCGGCTTTCTGAGATAAAAGGAGCGGCGGTTATGAATTCATGGACACCAGCAATACCGGTAAAAGCTATTGCATCGACCCTTATGCCCGAGGCAAAATCATTTATAAATTTGCTTCATAAAGCTTATGAGGCCGAACCGGCTTATTCGCTTTAGAACACCTTTGTGCGCCCAATGGGGTGCCTAGCGCTCTAATGTTGAAAAGGCCCCTGAGAGGGGCCTTTTCAGTATAGTTTGAATTATTCAGGTACGTGTCGCACAGCACCTTTAGCGGCGCTGGTGGCCATTGCTGCATAAGCACGCAGCGCGGTGGTGACTTTGCGCTTGCGCACTTCTGTCGGCTTCCATGCGGCAATGCCTTTGGCTTCCATCTCTGCGCTGCGTTTTGCCAGAACAGCATCATCAACAGCCAGATGGATTTTACGGTTCGGAATGTCGATCTCGATCAGATCGCCTTCTTCAACCAGACCGATCAGACCGCCTTCAGCGGCTTCAGGCGAAACGTGACCGATGGAGAGACCGGAAGAACCGCCGGAGAAACGACCGTCAGTAATCAATGCGCAAGCTTTGCCCAGACCTTTCGACTTCAGATAGCTGGTCGGATAGAGCATTTCCTGCATGCCGGGGCCGCCACGCGGGCCTTCATAGCGGATCAGAACAATATCGCCTTCTTTGATCTTGCCGTTAAGAATGCCGAGAACGGCCGTGTCCTGACTTTCAAAAATGCGCGCTGGGCCGGAGAAGGTCAGGATGCTGTCATCCACACCGGCAGTTTTAACGATGCAACCATCTTCCGCCAGATTGCCGTAAAGTACGGCCAGACCACCGTCCTGAGAGAAGGCATGTTCCTTGGTGCGGATAACGCCGTTTTCGCGGTCGCTGTCGGTGCTGTCAAAATAACGGTTCTGGCTGAACGCAACCTGTGTCGGTACGCCGCCCGGAGCCGCACGGAAGAACTCATGCACGCTCTCATCAGATGTGCGTTTGATATCCCATTTTTCCAGTGCGTTTTTCAGCGTGCCGGAATGGACTGAACCAACATCGGTTTTCAGCAGGCCTGCACGGTCAAGCTCACCGAGAATACCCATAATACCACCGGCGCGATGCACATCTTCCATATGCACATCGGCAATCGCAGGGGCAACCTTGCACAATACCGGCACTTTGCGGGACAAGCGGTCAATATCGGACATGGTGAAATCCATTTCCGCTTCATGAGCTGCCGCCAGCAGATGCAACACGGTATTGGTAGAGCCACCCATAGCGATGTCCAGCGTCATGGCATTTTCAAAGGCCTCAAAGCTGGCAATAGCGCGCGGCAGCACGCTTTCATCATTGCCTTCATAATGGCGCTTGCAGAGATCAACGATCAGACGGCCGGCTTCAAGAAACAGCTCTTTACGTGCCGCATGGGTGGCAAGGGTTGAGCCGTTGCCCGGCAGCGACAGACCAAGTGCTTCAGTCAGGCAGTTCATTGAATTGGCGGTGAACATACCGGAGCAGGAGCCGCAGGTCGGGCAGGCGGAACGCTCAATCGCGTCCACTTCTTCATCCGAATATTTGTCGTCAGCGGCGGCGACCATAGCGTCAACCAGATCGAGCTTCTTGACCTTGTCATTCCAGACAACTTTACCGGCTTCCATCGGACCGCCGGAAACAAACACAACCGGAATATTGAGGCGCAATGCGGCCATCAGCATACCGGGTGTGATCTTGTCACAGTTGGAAATGCACACCATCGCATCGGCGCAATGGGCATTGACCATATATTCAACGGAATCCGCGATGATTTCACGCGACGGCAGCGAATAGAGCATGCCGTCATGACCCATTGCGATACCGTCATCAACAGCAATGGTGTTGAATTCTTTGGCGACGCCGCCTGCTTTTTCAATTTCGCGGGCGACCATCTGGCCGAGATCTTTCAGATGCACATGACCCGGCACAAACTGGGTGAAGGAATTGACTACGGCGATAATCGGCTTGCCGAAATCACCGTCTTTCATGCCGGTTGCGCGCCACAGGCCGCGTGCGCCCGCCATGTTGCGGCCGTGGGTGGAAGTTCTTGAGCGATAGGCTGGCATGATCGTATTCCCTTATACATCGACAGCACTGCACCGGCGGTCTTTCCGGAAATTGCAGAAACGGCACTTTATCTTGTTGAATATGTCTTACAGTACCCGCGCGTACGGTGCAAAGCACAAATTGCCTCACATGAAAATTTCCTGATGATATGGAGACGGTGCGCAGAAATACAAAGGGCATTGCCGTGAAAAAACGGCAATGCCCTGCGTGTTGTTAAGGGAGCTGAACGCGGATCAGAAAGCTTTGAAAGTCAGCGTGGTCAGCGAGCGCACGATATACGGAATATTCAGCACATTATCGTTGATGAATTTGCCGATATCATCGCCTTCCTGAATATAGATTTTTGCCAGCAGGTCATATTCACCGCTGGTGGAATAAAGTTCTGAAGTGATTTCGCGCTCATAAAGCGCATTGGCGACTTCATAAGTTTTACCGGGACTGCACTGGATTTGCAGAAATACTGGTTTCATCTCACATCTTTCCTGTAAGAGAACGGATCATATACAGTTGATCAGCAGACAGATAAGGCTGCTATTTGCGGACACAAATAGCAGCCTGCGTGCTTGAAGGGTAGTGAAAAATCCGTCTCAGTCTTACTGCATGCTTACTGTGCGGCTTTATCCTTGTTCACACAATTGCTGAATAAGGTCTGCTCTTTGGCAGTGTGATCAGCCTCCAGAAATGTCAGCATGCCTTCATCGCCTTTTGTGTGCCAGCGATAGCTGTCCTGTTCATCCAGTGCGATATAGCGTGCGCCTGAGGCCGCAGGCCAGATGCGCATCGGCACCAGCTTGCCGTCAACAGAGAGCACGGCTGCTGATTCATCGTTCTTAAGGCCGTTGATATAAACCACATTCAGCTCAACATTGCGTTCGCACAGATAGGACACTTTGGTGAGCGCCTGCACATCAGTCTTATCCTGCGCTGTAGCGCTGCCCGCAAAGCCGGCGAGTAAAAGACCGGCAGTCAGAGGTGAGATGAGAGCTTTCAGCATCAGTTTATCCTTTTCAGTTATACCGCTATAGCAGGAGCCGGAATCTGACATGAAGAGATCAGAGTGTGTCTGATATCTCAATTGGGATTCTGGCTTTAATGTCCAATAAAAACCGTATCTGGCATAAATAAGTTAATTCATCTGAGTATTTGCGGATGCGGATACTGTTGTTCGGGAAGAGAAGGATATTTTAGCGCGTGGTACAGGCAGGTTTGATATTTCATAAGCTCTTCACCCGGCAAAGTGCGCGCTTCGCGCCATTTCTTGCAGTGGCTGTTCTCGCTGGTTGCGCCGGAGTGAATTATGTTCAGCAGAAATATCAGGGTCTGCCTTCCGTTGAGTTTGTCGGAAAAAGCGGCACAAATTATCGTATTGTCGATAATCAGCCCGAAAGTCGATTGCTGATCGGGCCGGGGCTGGCGGGCACAGCCACACAAAATTTTGTCAAAGGCTTTTCCACCGGCACGGGGCTTGGTGTTACGCCACCGGTCGTGTTTCGCGATGTTGCGGAAGAATATCTGAAATCCACCGGCAGACGATGTGAAACCCGCGATGTGACACTGGTTGTCGATCCTTATTATGAAGTGCGCTACAAGTGCGTTTTGCGCAGCCCCCGCATGAGTCCGGTGATTGGTTTGTGACCGGCACTGAACCGCTCTTTTAGAGAGCGCCTGCAGAGTTACCTTTGGCAAGCGCGAATTTTTATTTTATAATGTGGCGTCTTAAGAAAGATTATTTCTGTGGCGGCGGAGTATTGAGGTTCTTGTAGCATCCTTCTCTGTTGCGGCTCTGTTAGTTTGTTGTTGAACATGAAACGGAGGCCATAATGATATTGATGGGAAATAGCTTTTCTGCCTTTGCTGCGCTGGTGGTTGTATCAGCGGTTTCCATGCCGTTACAGGCTGTTGCTGATCAGGCATTGTTGAATGTTTCTTACGATCCGACACGGGAATTATATAAAGATTATAACGAGGCTTTTGCGAAACACTGGAAAGCTGAAAGTGGCGAAAGCGTAACATTGCGCGCGTCGCATGGTGGTTCAGGCGCACAGGCGCGATCCGTGATTGATGGTATTCCGGCAGATGTCGTGACGCTAGCACTCCAGAGCGATATTGATGCCAGTGTTGAAAAAACCGGCAAGATCAATGCAGACTGGCGGCAGAAATTCCCGAATAATTCTGCCCCTTACACCTCTACGATTGTGTTTCTGACCCGCAAGGGCAATCCCAAGGGCATTAAAGACTGGGGCGACCTGATCAAGGACGGTGTAGAGGTGATCACGCCGAACCCGAAAACCTCCGGTGGTGCACGCTGGAACTATCTGGCAGCATGGGGTTGGGCGCATAATGAATATGGCGGCGATGAAGCCAAAATCAAAACCTATATAACCGAGCTGTTCCGTCATGTGCCGGTGCTGGATACCGGGGCGCGGGGATCAACGACCAGCTTCGTACAGCGTCAGCTTGGCGATGTGCTGCTGGCCTGGGAAAATGAAGCCTATCTCTCGGTGGCGGAATTCGGGCCGGATGCTTTTGATATTGTGGTGCCGCCGCAGTCTATTCTTGCCGAACCGCCGGTAGCCGTTGTTGACAAGAATGTGGATGCCAAAGGCACACGCAAGCTGGCTGAAGCCTATCTGACGTATCTTTATTCCGCAGAGGGACAGACAATTGCAGCCAAGCATTTCTATCGCCCGTCAAAGCCGGAGCTGGTGCCTGAAGCTGAGCGCAGCTGGCTGAAAGAGGTTAAACTTCTCACCATTGATGATCCGATTTTCGGTGGTTGGGCAAAAGCACAACCGGCACATTTCGGTGACGGTGGTACATTCGATCAGATTTATAAACCGGCCAAGTAAAGCCCGTCATTAATGGTATCATCCATGACAGAGCAATTTGCGAAGACCGACAAAAAACGACCAGATCCTTTACCTGCCGGAGCAAATGCCGGCAGGAGAAAGCCGTCTTTCTTTGCGTCATGGCGCAAGCCGACGATCTTGCCGGGTTTCGGCCTGACGCTGGGTTTCAGTATCGCCTATCTCTCATTGCTGATCCTTATTCCGCTGATGGTGTTGATGCTTCATGCTGCCGGAGTAGGGCCTGCACGGTTCTGGCAGCTGGCGACAGATGCCAGACTTGTCAGCGCACTGCAGGTCAGTTTTTTCAGTGCCGTGCTGGCAGCGCTGATCAATGTGGTTTTTGGCGGCCTTGTTGCATGGGTTTTGGTGCGTTACCGCTTTCCGGGACGGCGGCTGGTCGATGCAATGGTGGATCTGCCGTTTGCCTTGCCCACAGCCGTTGCCGGTCTTGCGCTGACCACACTTTATGCGCCGAAAGGCTGGATCGGCGCATGGCTGATGCCGCTGGATATCCGTATTGCTTTTACGCAGGCCGGTATTGTGGTGGCGCTGGTTTTTATCGGCCTGCCATTTGTGGTGCGCACGATCCAGCCGGTGATTGAAGAGATCAGCCGCGAGCAGGAAGAAGCGGCGGCAACACTGGGTGCCAGCCGGTTTCAGACTGTGTTTCGTGTGCTGTTGCCGGGCTTGCAGCCCGCTATTCTGACCGGCTTTTCTCTGGCCTTTGCCCGCGCTGTCGGGGAATACGGCTCGGTGATTTTTATTGCGGGGAACAAGCCTTATTCAACGGAAATTGCACCTTTGCTGATTTTTGTGAAGCTGGAAGAGTTTGATTATTCAGCTGCGACAGTGCTGGCCACAGTGATGATGCTGATTTCATTTGTCATGTTGCTGGTGGTCAATCTGATTCAGACATGGACACGCAGGAGATATGGCTATGGCAGCTAGTGCCGGAAAACTCTTCTCCCGCCGGATGAAGCATCATCATGGACTGCATAACCGGTCTGCGGTGACAGAAACGCCTGCAATGCGCTGGTTTTTAACCGTCATTGCCTTGTTATTCATGGCTTTGTTCATTGTTTTGCCGCTGATCGTGATTTTTGCACAAGCCTTCAGCAAAGGCACCGGCGCTTATTGGGCAGCACTGGTTGATCCGGACGCGCAATCGGCTATCCGGCTGACTTTGCTGGTTGCGGCTATTGCTGTGCCGCTGAATATCGTGTTCGGGATTGCTGCTTCATGGGCAATTGCCAAATTTGAGTTTCGCGGAAAAACGTTCCTCATCACTTTGATAGACTTGCCGTTTTCGGTGTCACCGGTGATTTCAGGTCTGGTTTTTGTGCTGCTGTTCGGCGGTAACAGTGTGCTGGGTCCGTGGCTGCAATCTCATAATATTCAGATCCTGTTTGCGGTGCCGGGCATTGTACTGGCAACAGTTTTTGTGACGTTTCCTTTTGTCGCCCGTGAGCTGATCCCGCTAATGCAGGAGCAGGGCACGGGGGATGAAGAGGCGGCCTTGTCGCTGGGCGCGAGCGGCTGGAAGACATTCCTCTATGTGACTTTGCCCAATATCCGCTGGGGGCTGCTTTATGGTGTGCTGTTGTGTAATGCGCGCGCTATGGGTGAGTTTGGTGCGGTTGCCGTTGTGTCCGGTCGTATCCGCGGGCTGACGACGACGATGCCGCTGCATGTGGAAATGATGTATAGCGAAAATATCGTGGCAGCATTTGCCGTGGCATCCTTGCTGGCAGGGCTGGCACTGATAACACTGGTTTTTAAAACTGTACTGGAAATGCGATTTACGCATGATTAGAGCGCATCCCGAAAAGTGTGAAGCGGTTTTCGGAATAAGATGCGTTTTACGCATGACTGAATATAGATAGACTGTAATGCATTATAGGCATGAGGGTGCCTGAAAGGATTGAGAATGGAAGTACGCGTTGTTGAGGTGCGCAAGGAGTTTGAGCAGTTTCCGGCGCTGCACAACGTTTCGCTTGATATTCACTCAGGCGAGCTGATTGCTTTGCTCGGGCCTTCCGGTTCGGGCAAGACCACATTGCTGCGTCTGATTGCAGGGCTGGAAAGCCCGACAGAAGGCACAGTTTATTTCGGGGATGAGGATGCCTCCAATAAGACGGTGCAGGAGCGCAATGTTGGTTTCGTGTTCCAGCATTATGCTTTGTTCCGGCATATGACACTGGCGCAGAATGTCGGTTTTGGCCTGAAAGTGCGGCCCCATGCGACACGCCCGTCAAAGGCGGAAATTCACAAGCGTGCGGTTGATCTGCTTAATCTGGTGCAGCTGAACGGGCTTGAAAACCGCTATCCGGCACAGCTTTCCGGCGGTCAGCGCCAACGCGTGGCTTTGGCGCGCGCTATGGCGATTGAGCCGAATGTGCTGCTGCTGGACGAGCCTTTCGGAGCACTGGATGCGCAGGTGCGTAAAGAGCTGCGCAAATGGCTGCGTGAAATTCATGACAGCACCGGCCACACGACCGTCTTTGTGACCCACGATCAGGATGAGGCGCTGGAACTGGCTGACCGTGTGGTGGTGATGAGTCAGGGGCGTATTGAACAGGTGGGCACACCGGATGAGATTTACGACAATCCGAACTCGGCTTTTGTTTATGGTTTTATCGGGGAATCCAGCCGGTTGAATATTCGTGCGGAGCATGGCGAAATCTGGCTGGCAGACCGTTCGCTGGGGTTGAAAGCAGACCATGCTGACGGAGAGGCCGTTTTATATTTCCGCCCGCATGATGTGGAGCTTGTCGAGGGCTGCGGCGGCTGCATTGCCGGTGTGGTCACGGCGACACGGCGCGTGGGTGCCAAGCGACGCGTGGAGCTTGAAGTCGGCGGTAATCGTGAAACAGTAGAGATCGAAATTCCGGCAGAAAACGAACCGGTGATTGGCAGCCGTCTGGCTTTCAGACCGAAATACTGGCGGGTTTTTGCTTCTCAAAACTGAAAATGAAGTGCTGCAAAAATGATTCTGTGAGACGCCGGATATTCAGCCAGATATCCGGCGTTTGTTGTTAAAAGAGACCGCTTTCAAAATAATTTAATCCGTTTAAAGTGCGGTCAGGCAACTTTTCTCACCCTGTAACATTGTATCAATGTGCCCAACTTCTGATCTATTCAGGCTCTCTTGGTCTGAGAGGGCATGTTGCAAGGTGTCAGCCTATTGATTTTTATAACGTAAAGTTAAAATCAGCCATGATTTGTGCTTTGCGATTTTGCCAAATTCGACCAAGGCATTCTCTGAGGACGTAATTTGGTCATAACTGTTGAACACCACCGGAAACGGGTGAATTCTCTCTGAATTCACGGAATCTGAAGCATGTGTTTGCGGACATGGAAAAAATTACCATCCGTAGCGGAACTTAAATCTTATAAAAGGCTGTAAAAGGCATATGCCGGCTTTGTCTTTCTCACTTTCGTCGTTGTTTTCCCGCCCTGTTGCTGACCGTCTTTTGCCGGTTCTGCCCTTGCCCGTAAGAGGGCATTATAAAACGCCTGAGGAATTGCAGGTGCTGGCTGCAGCGCTGGCGCGCAATGAGGCTGTGCGGCTGCCCGATTATGAGAAATTTGATTTCAACAAACGTCTGGCTGAAAATGCCGGATTGATCCTGCATGCCTATCGTTCATCAGATGCTGCATCGCGCAGCGGTGAAACAATTACGCCTGCCGCGCAGTGGCTGCTCGACAACTACTATGTCGTTGATAAAAGCATGCAGCAGGCGCGCCGCGATTTGCCGGACAAGTTTTTGCGCCAGTTGCCGCTTGCAGCCAATATCCGTCCGGATGTTGCATCGCCGAAGGGTACAGATGGCGCAGCCTCGCAGCAGACCGAAGGACTGCCGCGGGTTTTTGCGCTTGCCTGGCTTTATGTGGCGCATAGCGACAGTAATTTCTCGCTCAAAAGTCTGAAGGCGCTGATCGACGGTTTCCAGAGTGTTGAACCGTTGCGCATCGGCGAATTGTGGGCGCTGCCATCCGTTATTCGTTTCATGCTGGTAGAGAATACCCGCCGTTTGGCACTACGCGTTGAGCGCGCGCGTGCGATGCGTAATTTTGCCAATCGCGTGGCCGATAAAATTGTGGTCGCCTCCTCACCGGAGGAGCTGCAATCTATTCTCATCGAATATAGTGAACCGGCGCGCGACGGGACTTTTTCCACGCATCTGCTCTATCGCCTGCGCAGTGCATCTACTGCCACAGGACCGGCGATTGAATGGTTGGAATCGCAGCTGATTGCCAGCGGTCACGATGTTGAAGATGTGATCGTCGAAGAACATGCCCGCCAGTCCACCGGCGGTGTGACGATGGGTAATATTATCCGCTCGCTCAAAACCATTGATGACGTGGACTGGACTTCATGGGTTGAGACGGTCAGCATCATGGATGCGATCCTGCGTGAGAACAGCGATTTCGAAGAACTCGATTTTGCCTCGCGGAACAGCTATCGCGTGACGATTGAAAAGATCGCCCGTAATTCAAAACTGACGGAAATTGAAGTTACCAATACGGCGCTGAAACTCGCCCGCGAAAAATCGCTGCGTGAACACAAAATCACAGAGCGCGAGCAGAGCGGCGCAATCGCCTATTACCTGAGCGGTAATGCCCGGACCGAACTGGAACAGGTGTGCAATTATCAGCCGCCTTTGTCATCGCGTTTGCTGCGTTGGTATCGCGGGCTTGGTCTGCTGGGCATTGCCGTGCCTGTCTGGGCAATGACAATCGGGCTGCTGGTTCTGATTTATACCGGCATGGGACGGATCGGTTTCGGTGAAAGCGAACAGCTGCTGTTCACAATCCTGGCGCTGTTTCCGGCCTATGAGGCCTCGCTTGGCCTGTTTAACTCTTTTGTGCCGTGGTTTGTGCAGCCTAACCGCCTTGTCGGCTATGAATATCGTGACGGCCTGCCTGCCGATGCGCGTACGCTGGTGGCGGTGCCAACGCTGATCAACTCGCGTGACAGTGTTGATGAACATATCCGTAATCTGGAAGTGCATTATCTGACCAATCCGCGCGGTGAGGTCTATTTCGCGATTGTCAGTGACTGGACGGACAGCGCATTAGAAGTTACGCCTGCCGATATGGAGGTGCTGGATTATGCACGCTCCGAAGTCGCACGGCTCAATGCGCATTATGCCGGAGAGGGGGCTGCACGGTTCTTCTTCCTGCATCGCCGCCGTCTCTATAATCCGTCACAGGGCTGCTGGATGGGTTGGGAGCGCAAACGCGGTAAGCTGCATGAGCTGAACCTGTTACTGCGTGGCGATCAGGACACCAGCTTCTTTCCGTCGGATGTGCCGTTGCCGCGCGATATCCGTTATGTGATGACACTGGATTCCGACACCCGTTTGACGCCGCAATCGGTGACCAATCTGGTGGGCAAGCTGTCGCATCCGCTCAATCATCCGGTCTTTGATGACAAGACCGGCCGCATCACCAGCGGTTACGGCATTTTGCAGCCGCGTGTGACCCCGTCGCTAACCACCGGCGATGATGCGTCATTCCTGCAGCGCGTATTCTCTGCAAACCGTGGTATCGACCCTTATGTATTCGCGGTTTCTGATGTCTATCAGGATCTTTTGGGAGAAGGTACATTTACCGGTAAAGGCCTCTATGACGTTGATGCCTTTGAAAAGGTCATGCAAGGCAAGATTGAGGAAAACACGGTTCTCAGCCACGATCTGCTCGAAGGCGGCTATGCGCGTTGTGCGCTCGCCAGCGATGTGGAAGTCGTTGAAGATTACCCGACCGGCTATAATGTTGATATTTCCCGTCATCACCGCTGGGCGCGTGGTGACTGGCAGTTGTTGCCGTTCCTGTTTTCAACCGGCAAAGGTGTTAGCAATGTCACTCGCTGGAAAATGGCTGATAACCTGCGTCGCTCGCTCAACCCGATCATGTGGGTGCTTGCCTCATTCGCCGGCTGGTGTTTGCTGCCGATCGGTGTCGCCGCAATCTGGCAGCTGTTTCTGATTTTGGCGATGTTCGTGCCGATGGTCTTCGGCATCGTAACCAATCTTATTCCGGTGAATATGGATTATTCGCTGAAAGGTCATGCGCAGTCGGTTCTCACCGATGTGACGCTGGCTTTTGCGGATATGGCTTTGCGCCTCAGCTTTATCGCGCATAGCGCCACCCTGATGGGTGATGCGATTGTGCGCACGCTTTATCGTTTGTTTGTCTCGCACCGCTATCTTCTGGCATGGCGTGCAGCCGCGCAGATGAAATCCTCAGATACGCTGGACTTTTATGTACGTCTGATGTGGCCGTCGCTGCTGATCGGTGCACTGGCATTTCTGTTGCCGGTCATGGGTGGCAGCAAGGCAGCGCTGATTGCAGCACCTTTCGCCGTGATCTGGATTGCATCGCCGTGGATCGCATGGGCTGTCAGCCGTTCAGCCAAGCCGCAGGATACGCTGGAAGTCCGCTCATCTGATAAGGGTGATCTGCGCCGTTATGCCCGCCGTACATGGCGCTATTTTGAAACCTTCACCAATGAGGAAGGCAGCCATCTGCCGCCGGATAACTATCAGGAAGATCCGGTTGGTATTGTGGCGATGCGTACCTCGCCGACCAATATCGGTGTCTATTTCCTCTCCATTATTTCCGCCCGTGATTTCGGCTGGATCAGCTTCAATGATACTTTGACACGTATCGGCCAGACGCTGGATACGCTGGAAAAGATGGAGAAATTCCGCGGCCATCTTTATAACTGGTATGAGACTGATACGCTGAAACCATTGCAGCCGCTTTATGTGTCGGCGGTGGATAGCGGTAATCTTGCCGGTCATCTGGTCACTCTGTCTTCGGCGCTGGAAGAATGGGCGCAGGCACCGTCCGTTTATCTGCAGGGCGATTTTGAAGGTATTCTCGACGTCAATGATATTCTGGAAGAAGCGATTGCCGCCATTCCGGATGATCGGCGTATTCTGCGACCACTGCGTCGCCGTCTTGAGGAGCGGATTAATAATTTCCGCCGCGCTGTGCGTTCCTTCCGCGAAGAGCCGGAAACGGCTTCGTTCCGCACCATTAATATTTCGCTGTTTGCCAAAGATATTGAAAAACTGGCGCAGGAGCTGGATGACGAGCTGGAAACCATGCAGTCGCAGGAGGCGCTGGAATGGGCGCAGGCTCTGGTAGCTACCTGTAAAGCGCATACGGATGATGCGATCGGCGAGCATAATGCGGAAGAACTGCGCACGCAGTTGCAAAGCCTCGGCCGCCGTTCCCGTCAGCTGGCGTTTGATATGGAATTCGGTTTCCTTGAACGCAAGGAACGTCGTCTGCTGTCGATCGGTTTCCGCGTGCAGGAAAACGAACTGGATGAGAGCTGCTATGACCTTCTGGCTTCGGAAGCCCGTCTTGCCAGCCTGTTTGCCATTGCCAAGGGCGATGTGCCGGTAGAACATTGGTTCAAGCTTGGCCGCCTGTTGGTGCCGGTTGGCTGGAAGGGTGCTTTGCTCTCCTGGTCAGGCTCGATGTTTGAATATCTGATGCCGCCGCTGGTGATGAATGAGCCGCTGGGTTCATTGCTCGATCAGACCAATAAGCTGGTTGTGCAGCGTCAGATGGAATATGCCACCTCGCGCGGCCTGCCTTGGGGTATTTCGGAAGCGGCCTATAATGCCCGCGATCCGCAGATGAATTACCAATATTCCAATTTCGGCGTGCCGAAACTGGGTCTGCAGCGTGGTCTGTCGCGTAATGCGGTGATTGCGCCTTACGCAAGTCTGCTTGCCTCGCAATATCGCCCTGCTGATGCGGTTGCAAACCTGAAGGTCTTGCAAAAGCTTGGCGCTCTGGGGCGCTATGGTTTCCATGATGCCGTGGATTTCACCCCGTCGCGTGTACGTGAGGGTGAAAAATGCGCAGTGGTGAAAAACTATTATGCGCACCACCACGGCATGTCGATTATCGCGGTCAATAACGTGATTTTTGACGGTCGTATGCGCAGCCGTTTCCATTCCGATCCGGTGATTGAAGCTGCGGAACTATTGCTGCAGGAAAAAGCACCGCGCGAAATTCCGATGGTCTATGCCAAGACGGAAAACCCGATGCGCGTGGACAGCGGTGCCTTTGATGAAGCGCCGATGCGCATTATTGAAGAGCCGTTGAAAGCACCGCGCAGTGTGCATTTGATGTCGAACGGTCAGTACTCGCTGATGCTCACCGCAACAGGTTCCGGCTATAGCCGCTGGAACGATCTGGCAATCACGCGCTTTCAGGCCGATGCGTCTGAAGGGATGCATGGCAGCTTCCTGTTCCTGCGTGATGTGGAGAGCGGGCATTGGTGGTCGGCCACCGGTGAGCCGTCGCGTCATTTGGAAACAGAAACCAAAACGGTTTTCACGGAAGATAAAGCGGAGTTCTACAAGACTTCCGGCGATATCAAGACTGTGATGGAAACCATTGTTACCACTGATGCCGATGGTGAGGGACGCCGGATTGATATTATCAATACCAGTTCGCGCGACCGTGTGATTGAAGTTACATCCTATGCGGAACTGGTGCTGAATAATCCGGATACGGATGATGCACATCCTGCTTTTGCTAAGATGTTTGTTGAAACCGAAATCACGCCGGATGGTTCAACCATCTATGCCAAACGGCGCAAACGTGCGCCGTCAGACACAGAAGTGCATGTGGCGCATTTCGTCACCGATCTTTCCGGTGCGGTGCGTGAAACAGAAGCGGAAACCGACCGCCGCGTGTTTATCGGTCGTGGTCGTACCTTGCGCAATCCGGCAGCTTTTGATGCGGGTATGAAGTTTACCGGCAGTCAGGGCACAGTGCTTGATCCGGTTGCCTCGCTGCGCACCCGTGTCCGTGTACCGGCGCATAAAAAAGTGTCGCTGGTATTCTGGACACTGGCAGGTGGTTCCCGTTCTTATCTGGAAGAAAAGGCGGCGCTGCTGCGCTATCCGGAAGCTTTCTCGCGTGAATATACGCTATCATGGACACGCAGTCAGGTGCGGTTGCATCATGTCGGTATCAAACCGGCTGAAGCGACCGATTTCCAGAAAACTGCTGCCTATCTGATCTATCCGGATCGTGCATTGCGCCAGCCGTCTGAAACGATTGCCGCAGGTCTCGGACAGCAGTCTGATCTCTGGCCGCTGTCGATTTCCGGCGATAATCCGATTTTCGTGCTGCGGATTGATAATGACGCTGATCTTGAAGTGCTGCGCGGCGTGCTCAAAGCACAGGAATATTGGCGTGAAAAAGGTCTGATCGCCGATGTTGTGGTGGTCAATGAACGGGCGTTTTCCTATGCGCAGGATACCCAGCGTGCAGTTGAATGGCTGAGCGAGAGTTTCCGCGTGCGTTCGCAGCATCAGGGGCAGAAGCCGCATATTTTCACGGTGCGCCGTGATCAGATGAGTGAGGAATCCTATAATACCCTGCTCGCTGCCGCACGGATTGTTATCCATGCGCAGAACGGCTCACTGGCTGAGCAGCTGAAGCGTATTCAGGAACTTTCCGTTGATCTGGCGAGCCGTAAGGAAATCAAGCAGGAAAGTCTCGATCCGCGCCTTTCCCGTCGTGACAGCCGTCTGGCTGCAGAAGCTGATGCGGCACAAGGCAGTGATAGCGCAAAAACCACGGCAAAATTGCCGGGTGTTGCACCACGCAGTGCTGCACTTGCTCCGGTTCCGTCCGGTGATGGCCTTGAGTTCTGGAACAGCTATGGCGGTTTCGATGCGCAAGGTGATTATGTGGTACGCCTCAATGGCGACCGCACAACCCCGCATCCGTGGATCAATGTGATTGCGAATGCAGATTTCGGTTTCCATGTGTCTGCGGAAGGTTCTGCCTTCACATGGAGCGGGAACAGTCGTGATTATCAGCTGACCCCGTGGTCGAATGATCCGGTTGCCAATTTGCCGGGCGAGGCGGTGTATATTGCGGATCGCGACAGCGGTAAGGTTTTCGCACCTGCGGCCAATGTGGTGCGCGATGAGGGTGTGACCTATGAGACGCGCCACGGTCAGGGTTTCAGTATTTTCACCTCCCGTCATGGCGATGTGTCCTGCGAACTGATCATGACCGTTGATCTGCACAAGCCGGTGCGCCTCACGCGTCTGCGCCTGATCAATCACGGCCAGTCGATGAAGCGTCTGCGGCTTTATAATTATGCGGAATGGGTGCTGGGCAATGTCCGCGCCAAAAATGCTGCTTATATTGTGCCGCGTTTTGATGAAGAGCTGGGCGCACTCTTTGCCCGCAATCCGTATCATACGGACAAGGCAGGGCAGGTGGCCTTCCTCACGGCAACACTGCAACCGGATTCGGTAACCGCAGATCGTCAGGAATTTATCGGTGCCACAGGTTCTGTAACCGAGCCGGACACTGTGATGCAGGGTAAATCCCTGTCAGGCACGGTTGAGGCAGGGCGCGATCCTTGCGCTGCGCTGAACTATGATCTGGAGTTAAGTGCAGGGCAGACCAAAGACATCACCTTCATTCTCGGTAATGCCAAAGATGAAGAGGCGGCACAGGGACTGATTACCTATAGCCGTGGTCTGGATATGGATGATCTGCTGGCGCGTACTTCTGAGCAATGGCAGGATTTCACTGCGCCATTGCAGGTGAAAACACCGGATCGTTCTTTCGACCTGATGGTCAATCGCTGGCTGCCTTATCAGAGCATGGCATCGCGTATTCTGGCGCGTGCGGCGTTCTATCAGGCCAGCGGTGCCTATGGTTTCCGCGATCAGTTGCAGGATACACTGTCGCTACTGATGCTTGATCCGCTGTTGGCACGCAAGCAATTGCTCAATGTCGCCGGTCGTCAGTTTGCCGAGGGCGATGTGCAGCATTGGTGGCTGCCGGTCACGGGTGCTGGCGTCCGCACACTGATCTCCGATGATGTGGTGTGGTTGTCCTATGCGGCAACGCTCTATACGCAGGTGACCGGCGATATGGCGGTGCTTGATGAGCAGGTTGCTTATCTGCAAGGCCGTGCACTGGGGACAAGTGAGCATGATGCCTTCTACCAGCCGGAAGTCTCGGAGAAGACGGATTCGGTTTACGAGCATTGCGCGAAAGGCCTTGAGCTTGCCATGCAGCGCACCGGTAAGCACGGTCTGCCGCTGATCCTTGGCGGTGACTGGAATGACGGCATGAACCTTGTCGGCGTTGAAGGCAAAGGCGAGAGCGTCTGGCTCGGCTGGTTCCTGAGCTATACGTTGCAGCAGTTCATTCCGTTGGCAGCAGAGCGTGGTGACAAGCTGCGTGCTGAGGCGATGCAGAAGCATCTCGATGCTTTGAACAAGGCGCTGGAGGAGCATGGCTGGGATGGCGAATGGTATCGTCGCGGTTATTTCGATGATGGTGCACCGCTTGGATCTCATTTGAGCGATGAATGCCAGATTGATGCGATTGCCCAGAGCTGGGCTGTGTTGTCCGGTATTGCTGATCCTAAACGCGGGATCCAAGCAATGGCTTCGCTTGAAAAGCATCTGCTGGATGAAGAGGGCGGCTTGCTGCGTCTGTTCACCCCACCGTTTGACAAGACCGAGCATGAGCCGGGCTATATTAAAGGCTATCCGCGCGGTGTGCGTGAGAATGGCGGACAATATACCCACGGTGCCACATGGGCGATCATGGCGCTGACCAAGCTTGGTCGCGGCGATGAGGCTTACAAGCTGTTCTCACTGATCAATCCGGTGCATCACGGTGAAAAGCCCGAGACCTATCGTGTGGAACCTTATGTGATTGCGGCGGATATTTACTCCGTTGAACCGCGTCGCGGTCAGGGCGGATGGACATGGTATACCGGTTCTGCAGGCTGGTTCTACCGTGTGGCAACAGAGGGTATTCTGGGCTTGAGCAAGCGCGGTAATGTGCTGTTCCTCAATCCGGTATTACCGTCTGACTGGGATGGCTTTGAACTGGACTATCGCCACGGAGAAGCGACGTATAAAATCACCGTGCGCAATAATGCTGGGCGCGACAGTTTGAAAGTGGATGGCAAAGCAGTCAAAAAACGCGAGGCCGGTATTGCTCTGGCAACTCAGGGACAGCACGAGATTGTGCTTGAGCTGAAGTAAAACTGTTTAAATGAAAAACTAAATAAAGGGCGGTGAGCAATCATCGCCCTTTATTTTTGCTAAATTCTGCTTATGGTTTGCAAATCAAATAATGCTCAGGGTGAGTTTAATCTTGACTGAGCTCGTATAAGGACATCTGGGATGACCAGAACAGATATTGCGCAGCGCGTTTATAACCATACATGGAAACTGGATCCGATTGTCCGCAGTCTGCTGGATACGGATTTCTATAAGCTGCTGATGCTGCAAATGATCTGGGGGCTTTATCCGCAGGTGGATGCCACTTTCTCGCTGATTAACCGTTCCAAAACCGTGCGGCTTGCCGATGAGATTGATGAGGGCGAATTGCGTGCGCAGCTTGATCATGCCCGCTCGTTACGCATGACCAAAAAAGAAATGATCTGGCTGGCCGGTAATACATTCTATGGCCGCAAACAGATTTTTGCGCCGGAATTCCTGCAATGGCTCAGCACATTTCAGTTGCCGGAATATGAGCTGACACGCCGCGACGGGCAATATGAACTGCATTTCCACGGGCCGTGGACACATACGACAATGTGGGAAATTCCGGCACTGGCGATCATCAATGAATTGCGCTCCCGCGCGGCAATGAAATCTCTTGGGCCTTTCGCGCTGGATGTGCTTTATGCCCGCGCCAAAGCCAAGATGTGGGGCAAAGTTGACCGCTTACGTCAGCTGCCGGATCTGAAAATTTCCGATTTCGGCACCCGTCGCCGCCACTCTTTCCTCTGGCAGCGCTGGTGCGTTGAAGCGTTGAAAGAAGGTATCGGCGATGCCTTTACCGGCACCAGCAATGTGCTTTTGGCGATGGACACCGATCTGGAAGCGCTCGGCACCAACGCTCATGAATTGCCGATGGTTCTTGCCGCAATGGCCGATACCAATGAAGAACTGCGCTCAGCACCTTACCGCGTTTTGCAGGACTGGAACCGCTATTATGGCGGTAATCTGCTGATCGTATTGCCCGATGCCTTCGGCACCACGGCTTTCCTGCGTGATGCGCCGGATTGGGTTGCCGATTGGACAGGCTTCCGCCCCGATAGCTCACCACCGATTGAAGGCGGTGAGCGGATTATTGAATGGTGGAAATCCAAGGGCAAAGACCCGCGTGAGAAGCTGCTGATTTTCTCCGATGCGCTGGATGTGGATACGATTGAAGAAACTTACCGCCATTTTGAAGGGCGGGTACGGATGAGCTTCGGTTGGGGCACCAATCTCACCAATGATTTCATCGGCTGTGCACCGCAACATGTGTCCGGTCTGGGCGCAATTTCACTGGTTTGTAAAGTGATTGATGCCAATGGTCGTCCGGCGGTGAAACTCTCGGATAATCCCTCAAAAGCAACCGGCGATCCGGAGGCGGTCAAACGCTATATTGAGTTTTTCGGTGGTGAAGATCGCGTAACTCAGGAAGTGCGCGTGTAAAATACAAAAGGCGGTCTTTTTGCTGAGACCGCCCTTTTTGTTACTTCATCTCATAATCCCACGGCGGATTGGCACCGGCACGCGATACTGTAATCGCCGCAGCTTTAATGCCAAAGGCAATGGCTGTGCTCAGCTGCTCCTGAGAGATTGCAGCAAGAGATTGCTTATTCAGCAGCCCTTGTTTCTCGAGGTTGACCAGCACTCCGGCATTGACCGTATCACCGGCACCTACCGTGTCGGCAACAGTAACCTTTTCGCCACCGATGCTAACTTTGCCACAAGCCGCATAGGCCTCGGCACCGTCTGCCCCTTTGGTGATGATGATGATTTTAGGGCCGCTCTGACCTGCAGGTGCGAGCCAGTTTTGCGCGATTGCCGCATGGTCTGTTCCCAACCCGAACCATGCAATATCTTCATCGGAGACTTTGACAATATCGGCGACTGCAATCATACGCTGCATCCGCGCCAGATGTTTCGGCTTATCGGTAATAAAAGCAGCGCGGATATTCGGGTCAAGCATTGTCACGCGGTTTGTACTTTCCCGAAGCATCAGCGTTTCATAGGTGCTACCGCAAGGTTCTGAAATCAGGCTGATGCCGCCAAACATCAGAGCGCTGACATTATCATCCAGTTCCGGCAGTTGCGCCTCATTCAGCAAGCGTCCGGCGGTGTTTTCATCATAGAAATTATAGCTCGCTTGACCATTCTTCAGTCGCACAAAGGCAAGTGTTGTAGACCTGTCAGAGATGGCACAGAACTTTGTATCAACGCGGGATTTTTCCAGCGTATCGCGCAGGATTTGCCCGAGAAAATCAGAGGAAAGGCCGGAGAAAAATCCGGCCTTTGCGCCAAGTCTGCCAATGGCAATGGCGGTGTTGAACACGGAACCGCCTGCATAAGGCACAAAACCCGTCTCACCGCTCAGCGTTTCACGCGGCAGCATATCAATCAGCGCTTCTCCGCAGGAGAGGATCATGCTCATGTCCTTAAAGGTGCTTGTCTTAGACGTGTTGGCCGCCATTGATGTGAATTTCCGAGCCGGTCACATAGGATGAGGCATCGGAGCATAAATAATAGATGGTTTCAGCCACTTCTGAAGTTTGGCCGAGACGGCGCAGCGGCAGTTGTTCCACCAGTTTTTCCGTGCCCGGTGACAGGATAGAGGTTTCAATCTCTCCCGGTGCAATCGCGTTAACGCGGATGCCGTGAGGGCCAAAATCCGATGCCATTTCACGGGTAAGACCGGCCAGCGCTGCCTTGGAGGTTGCATAGGCGGTACCGGCAAACGGATGCACACGGCTTCCGGCAATCGAGGTCACATTCACAACGGAACCCTGCGCCGCTTCCAGCTCTTTGAACAGCCCGCGTGCCAGCATGATCGGGGCGAAGAAATTCACCTGAAAGACATCGCGCCAAGTCGCCATCTGGGTTTCAATGGAGTTGAGGCGGCGGCCGCCTGTGCCCTTTGGCGAGATACCGGCATTATTGACCAATGCATTGAGCTGGCCGCCATTATCTTCCAGACGACGGCGGATTTCTGCAATAGCGCGGCCGATGTCTTCCGGATCAGCCAGATCGACCTTGATGTGATCTTCAGGCCCCGCCGGCCACGGGCAATTATCCGCAAAGTCCTGTCGTGAGCAGGTGATGACACGCCAGCCTGCCCGTGAAAACCGCTTCACAGTCGCATGGCCGATACCGCGGCTGGCGCCGGTCAGTACGATGGTTTTTTTAGGCGTATCAGTCATTTTACTCAGGCCTTTATCGGATAAATTTAAGTGGACACTATCACTATAGATTTTAAAATTTGCAAGGCGTGTTTAAATTTGGCACTGAATCATTAAACGCACTTTTCAAAAAAAATATGTTTTGAGAATCGGAGATATTTATGTCGAAACTGATTTTGGCAATTGATCAGGGTACAACTTCCAGCAGAGCCATCTGTTTCGATCAAAATCACAAGATCGCCGGTCTCGGACAAAAAGAATTTACGCAGCATTATCCTAAATCCGGCTGGGTTGAGCATGATCCCGAGGAAATCTGGCAAAGCGTTGTGACAACCTGCAAACAGGCGGTGGAAAATGCCAAGGCCAGCATGGCCGATGTGGCGGCAATCGGCATTACCAATCAGCGTGAAACCGTAGTGGTCTGGGACAAGGCAACGGGCAAGCCGGTCTATAATGCGATTGTCTGGCAGGATCGCCGCACGCAGAAAGACTGCCTGAAACTGAAAAAACAAGGGCTGGAGCCGCGCATTCGCCGCAAAACCGGCCTGCTGCTTGATCCGTATTTTTCTGCGACCAAGCTGGCATGGATTTTAAACAAGGTTTCCGGTGCGCGCAAAAAGGCGGAAAAAGGCGAGTTATTATTTGGTACAATTGATTGTTTTCTGATTTGGCGGCTGACCGGTGGAAAAGTACATGCAACGGATGCCACCAATGCTTCCCGCACGCTGCTGTTTAATATTGCAGACAATGGCTGGGATGATGAACTGCTGAAACTGTTCAATATTCCACGCGCTATGCTGCCGGAGGTGAAGGATTGCGCGGATGATTTCGGCACAACGGAAGCGCGTATTCTGGGCGCAGAAATTCCGATCCTCGGTGTAGCAGGTGACCAGCACGCGGCAATGATCGGTCAGGCCTGTTTTGAAAAGGGTATGTTGAAAGCAACTTTCGGCACCGGCTGTTTCGCACTGCTCAATACCGGCAAGGATAAAGTGCTGTCGCGCAATCGTCTGCTGACGACCATCGCCTATCGCCTGAATGGTGAAATTACCTATGCGCTGGAAGGCTCGATTTTCGTTGCGGGAGCTGCGGTACAGTGGTTGCGTGATGGTTTGAAAATTATCAAAAGCGCAGCTGAAACCGGTGAACTGGCACGGCAAGCCGATGAGACGCAGGATGTGTATCTGGTGCCGGCTTTTGTGGGGCTTGGTGCCCCCCATTGGGATGCGGAAGCACGTGGCGCGATCTACGGACTGACCCGTAATTCCGGTCCCGCAGAGATTTCCAAGGCCGCACTGGAATCCGTTGCCTATCAGGCGCATGACCTGCTTGAGGCGATGCATAAGGATTGGAAAACGGACGCCAGTGATATTGTTCTACGTGTGGATGGTGGCATGGTTGCCTCTGACTGGACGATGCAAAATCTGGCGGACATTCTCGATGCGCCGGTGGATCGCCCAGCCATTCTGGAAACCACGGCGCTGGGTGCGGCATGGCTTGCGGGTATGAAGGCAGGCCTCTGGGGGAATATGCAGTCCTTTGCAAAAGACTGGGAGCAGCAGCAGCGTTTTGAGCCGGTGATGGAGCCATCCCTGCGCAAACGTAAAATCACAGGCTGGCGTAAATCTGTGCGCAGCACGCTGAGAGCGAAATAATAAATGCTGATACGGGCGGCGACAGCGGAAGAAGCGGAAATCTGTACGGTTCTGCGCCGCTCGATCACGGAGCTATGTGGTACGGATCATAAGAATGATCCGCAGATTTTAAGCCAATGGCTTGCCAATAAAACCGAAGACAATCTGCGGGCATGGATTGCGCGCGATGGACAGGTCTATCTTGTTGCCGAGATTGATGGGTGGATTGCCGGTGTTGCTGCAGTCTCGTCAACAGACGGTATTTTGCTCAATTATGTTTTCACCGGATTATCAGTATCGCGGTGTCAGTAAGGCTTTGATGGCAGTATCAGAAGGCTGGCTGAAAGAGCAGAGGCTGGTTGTAAGTCGTCTGACCAGCACGGCCACAGCTAAACAGTTTTATGAAAAACTAGGCTATCTGCCTGACGGAGAAGCAAAAACGGGAAGGTCGGGTATGCCGTCCTTCCCGATGAGTAAAACACTATAATTATTCCCCGTTGCCCATAATCACATCGAGCAGCGTGGTGTTTTTGCGCACTGGCTGGCCGCCGACATCACCTTGCGGGCGCGGGCCTTCATAGGCCGGATCACCAGCCACGGGTGGTGGTGCAGACTGTACTGAACCTTGCTGAGGGTAGCCTGAATTATCTGGCAGCGGTGTCGGATACCCGGAGTTATCCTGAACCGGAGGCAGCGTATTTCTTGCCGGTGCGGGAGCATCCTGCACTGGCGCTGGTTGTTGCACTGGCTGATTTTGCTGCGATGGTAATTGTGCACCGTCAGGCTGACGTGGCGCACCGGGAGCCGGTGGCCAGTAAGTCTCATCATTTTCGGGCGCTACAGGATAGCCGCTATTGTCTGATGCTGGCGGTTGCTGGCCGATACTGGCCGAGGCATCCGGCAGCTCGTCGCTACCTCCCGGCAGCACATTCTGAATTTCATAGGTGCTTGGCAAATCAGCAACCGGAACGCCTTTATGCGCTGCTGTCATAAAGGTTTTCCAAGCCATAGCAGGCAGACCACCGCCGGTAACTTTCTTGGTCGGTTTGCCGTCATCATTACCGAACCACACGCCGGTTGTCAGATTGGCTGTATAACCAATAAACCATGCATCACGTGAGTTCTGGCTCGTGCCGGTTTTGCCCGCCGCCGGCCAGTTGCTGAATTTCGCTCGTTTTGCTGTGCCGTCTTCAACAGTACGGCGCAGCATCGCATTCATCATGCCAAGCACCTGCTCGGTGATAATACGCTCCTGCGCTGTGGTCGGGTATTCGTAGAGAACCTTGTCATCACTGTCCGTGATTTTTGCAATCATATGCACCGGCGCGCGATAGCCGCCATTGGCAAAAGGTACAAACGCATCGGTCAGCTCCATCAGGGTGACTTCAGAAGTCCCGAGTGCCAGTGAGGCATTGGTCGTGAGTGCTGATTTGATGCCGAAGCGATGTGCCGTGTCCACAACTGCCTGCGGGCCGACTTCCATCACCAGCTGTGCGGCAATCGAATTGAGTGAGTGCGACAGCGCCGTTGCCAGCGTCACTTCCCCGAAATATTTGCCGTTATAATTGCTCGGCGTCCATTTGCCGATACGCACCGGCGCATCATTGCGAATGGAGTCCGGTGTGCGTCCCTGTTCCAATGCCGTCAGATAGACGAATGGTTTGAAAGTGGAGCCGGGCTGGCGACGCGCTTCCGACGCACGGTCAAACTGGCTGTTAGCATAGTCATAGCCGCCGATCATGGCGCGCACCGCTCCGGTGCCGTCAATGGACACCAATGCGCCCTGACTGACATCCATTTTCTTGCCATTTTGCGAGATGAGATCACGAATGGCCTCTTCGCCAACCTTTTGCAATGTCAGATCAACAGTGGTGTGAATGGTCACGTCACTTTTGGTTTCACCAATCAGTTTCGGTAATTCTGACAGTACGGCATCGGCCACATAATTCTCTGAGCCGGACCAATAGGCGGCGGCACGTGTCGGCGGTTCGCTTTCCGCAATGGCCTGTTCTTTCAGACCAATCATGCCCTGATCGCGCATGGCAGCGAGCATCAGCTTGGCGCGGTCATTGGCAGCTTTCGGGTCGCGGGCAGGCGAGAGGCGCGATGGTGCTTTCAACAGGCCGGCCAGTGTTGCCGCTTCTGTCAGGTTCACATCTTTGGCCGATTTGTCGAAATAGCGCCGCGCTGCGGCATCAACACCATAGGCGCCGGAACCGAGATAAACACGGTTGAGATACATCTCAAGAATTTGGTCTTTGGTATAAGTATGCTCCAGCCAGAAGGCGAGCATGACTTCCTGCAATTTACGTTCCAGCGTTCTGTCCGGCGAGAGGAACAGGTTTTTGGCCAGCTGCTGGGTGATTGTCGAGCCACCCTGAACGGCGCGACCTTTCGTGATATTTGTGAAAACCGCACGGCCCAAACCAATCGGATCAACGCCGTAATGGGAATAAAAACGCCGGTCTTCAATGGCAATGACCGCTTGCGGAATAAAAGGCGACATATCGCGCAAGCCGATAGCTTCACCGCCGGTGGTACCGCGATTGGCAATCAACTCGCCGTTGACATCAAGGATTTTGACATTCGGCGGGCGGTCGGGAATAGCCCAGTTGCTGGTTGGCGGCATCTGCGCGGCGATGTAGATCACCAGACCGGCAAAAGCGATGCCGCCCCAGAGCATCAGCACAAACATCCAGTAAAATAGCCGGCGCAGCCAGCGGAAGGGTCCGGATGAGGGTTGCTTGCGGCTTTTTTTGTCGCCCTGATTTTTGTCTCGCGAGGAGCGCTCTGAGCGAGGTGCGCGTTTTTTAGAATTACTGCCGCTGACACGGTCAGTCTCATCAAAGCGCATGTCGTTATTATCCGCAGGCGTATCTGGCTTTCCGAATGACGGTTCTATGCGTCGGTCTTTTGAGTCTCTGGAGGCCATATGTGTTGGTATACCTGCTAAAATTTAGACCGGAGCATTTCCGGCAACAGTGTGAAACGGGTTTGCCTTAGGATAATGCGGTCACAATAAATCTATCTGTGCTTTGCAGGGTAATTGAGGCAGTTTAAAGAGCAGTAAAGTTTTGCTAAGGGCAAAAACTCATCAACAGAATTTTAAAATACTGCTGTTTATTCAAGCGTATGCTTAAATAATTTGAATTCAAAATTTGCCCAAAATAGTATTCAGATTTTAAGGTGTTTCGTTGTAAAGAAAAATCACAACTGTATCAGATGGGTATATGCGTGACAAAACGGATTGACTGGGTCGATATTGCCAAAGGGGTATGCATCATTTTTGTCGTGATGATGCATTCAACGCTGGGTGTGGAAGAAGCTGCCGGTCAGACCGGCTGGATGCATTATGTCGTCGCCTTTGCCAAGCCGTTTCGGATGCCGGATTTCTTTCTGATCTCCGGCCTGTTTCTGAGTGCGGTGATTGACCGGCCGTGGTTGCGCTATCTCGACCGCAAAGTCGTGCATTTCCTGTATTTCTATGTGCTTTGGCTGACCATTCAGTTTGTGTTCAAAGCGCCGGGTATCATGGCTGAAGGCGGAGCCTCAGGGGTGGTCAGCGCCTATCTGATGGCCTTTATCGAACCGTTTGGCACATTGTGGTTCATCTATCTGCTGCCGTTTTTCTTTCTGGCAACACGTTTCATGCGTGAGGTGCCGAGCTGGCTGGTGCTGACCATGCTGGCTATTCTGGAAATCCTGCCGATCCATACGGGTTGGATCATGATTGATGAGTTTTGCTCACGTTTTGTCTATTTTTATGCCGGATATGCGCTGGCACCGCAGATTTTCCGTATGGCTGACTGGGTAGCACGAAACAAAATTATTGCAGGGACGGGACTGCTGATCTGGGCTGTTGTTGAATACCAGCTGGTCTTCACGCCAGTGCCGGAATTCGGCCAGTCGCTACTGAGCGGACAAGCATGGGCAGCAGGTGGTTTGGGCGGTTACAGTGAGTTGCCATTGGTCTCGCTGTTCCTCGGTTTCCTCGGTGCGCTGGCAATTATCAGCATTTCATCTTTGCTGGCTTGTTTAAGTTCAGCCAATATTGCGCATCGGGTGCTGAGCTATCTGGGAGCGCATTCCATTGTTGTTTATCTGGCATTTTTCCTGCCGATGGCAGCAACGCGTACCGTGCTCTTAAAGACAGGAATTATTACGGATGTCGGCACGATCTCCGTGCTGACAATGGCAATGGGTATTATCCTGCCGGTCATCCTGTATGTGCTGGTTGAGAGAACCGGTTACGGACGCTTCCTGTTTGCACGCCCGCAATGGGCTATCATTGATCGCAGCGGGACTGTTCCGGTGCGTGCCTAAGATAGACAATAAAAAAGCCCGCTGTGATAGCGGGCTTTCTTTTTAGCTGTGAGCGAAAATGTCCTGTTCATCCCAGCCCATCAGATCAAGTTCTGCACGGGTTGGCAGGAATTTGAAGCAGGCTTCAGCCTGTTTTTCGCGGCCATCGCGGGCCAGACGATATTCCAGAACCTTTTTCAGGCGATGCAGATAGAGAACATCTGATGCAGCATATTCAAGCTGTGCCTGAGACAGGTTTTCCGCGGCCCAGTCGGAAGACTGTTGCTGCTTGGAAATCGACACTTCGAGCAGTTCCGAGCAGATTTCTTTCAGGCCGTGGCGATCCGTATAGGTACGGGTCAGTTTCGAAGCGATCTTTGTGCAGAAAACCGGCTGCGGCATGGTGCCAAATGTGTGCGCCAGCACAGCCAGATCAAAACGGCCAAAATGGAAGATTTTGGTGATCGCGCGGTCTTTCAGCAACTTGACCAGATTAGGGGCTTTTTTCAGCCCCTTCTCGATCTGGATAATATCCGCGGTGCCATCGCCCGGTGAAATCTGCACAACGCACAGACGGTCACGCAGGGGATTGAGCCCCAGCGTTTCCGTATCAATGGCGACGGAATCCACCTGATAATTATCAAGGTCAGGCAGATCGTTTTTATGAACGCGGATAGTGGTCATTGAGAGTTCCGTTATCTTATTTCTTTGAAAGTGCGCGCAGAATGCGAGCCCCTTGGCGGCTCTCGCCGCCAAAATTCTGGCCTCACTTGGCGGCGAGAGCCGCCAAAATTCTTGCCCATGAGCGCTGGCCTTTATGGAAGGAGGACAGTTCGTATTTTTCATTTGGTGAATGGATGCGGTCGTCTTCAAGGCCGAAACCGACCAGCAGGGAATCCATACCGAGGAATTTGTCGAAGTCACCGACAATCGGAATGGAACCGCCCATAGCAATCAGCACCGCAGGATTTGGCCATTCGTCAGACAAAGCCTGTTTGGCCTGTGTGACCAGTGGTGAATCATAGGAGAGCTGGATGGCCGGTGAGCCGCCATGCGGGTGGAATTCCACGCGGCAATCGGCAGGAAGACGGGCTTCCACGAATTTGCGGAAATTCGCACGGATTTTAGCCGGATCCTGCTTGTGTACGAGGCGAAACGACACTTTGGCAGAGGCTTCTGCGGCGATAACAGTCTTGAAACCTTCGCCGGTATAGCCGCCGATCATGCCGTTGACTTCAGCAGTCGGGCGCGCCCATGTTTGCTCCAGAACACTGCGACCCTGTTCACCTGATGGCACGGAAAGACCGATAGGGCCGAGGAAGTTCTCAGGGGTGCGGCCAAGACCTTCCCATGATTTCAAAATCTGGCTCGGTGTTTCTTCCACGCCTTCATAAAAATCTTCCACAGTCACGCGACCGGTTTCATCATGCAGGTCGGCAAGGATTTTTGACAGCACATGCAGCGGGTTGGCAGCAGCACCACCGAAGAAGCCGGAATGCAGATCGCGGTCTGCGGCTTTAATGGTGATTTCTTCGCCGACCAGCCCGCGCAGGCCAACGCAAATGGCCGGTGTGTCACGGTTCCACATCGAGGTATCACAGACCAGTGCAACGTCTGCTTTAAGCTCTTCTTTGTGGCTGTCGAGGAATGGCTTGAGCGATGGTGAACCGGATTCTTCTTCACCTTCAAACAGGATAGTTACTTTCACCGGCAGCTGGCCATGCACGGCTTTATAGGCGCGGGCTGCTTCGACAAAAGTCATCAACTGGCCTTTGTCGTCGGATGTACCGCGACCGGTCAGGATTTTGCGTCCGGCTTCAACTTCTTTAACAGCAGGATCAAACGGGTCGTTTTCCCAGAGGTTCAGCGGGTCAACCGGCTGTACGTCGTAATGGCCGTAAAACAGCACATGCGGGGCATCTGCAGTCGGGCCTTCATGATGGGCGACAACCATCGGATGTCCCGGTGTGTCGCGCACACTTGCATCAAAACCAATGCTTTTCAGGTCTTCTACCAGCCATTCCGCAGCTTTGCGGCAATCCGCTTTGAAAGCCGGATCTGTTGAAATGGATTTGATGCGCAGGAGATCAAACAGATGATCGACACTGTTATCGAGATTTTTGTCAAGATGCTGAAGAACAGGCTCAAGTGCAGACATGTTACCCTCATAATAAAGCAGGCTGCGACTCGTAGCCTTGCTCAGATGACTGAAATTCCGGATCGTTTTAACTTATATGCCCGCGGACTGTACAGGGAAGATATTGGGGCAAAATAAAAGCCGTTACGGTGAGGGGAACCGTAACGGCTTATAATAATTGGTGGCAGCCAGAGGGGGGGGAGGCTACCACCCCTGTTTTTCGACGGGGGACATGCCGAAAAACGGAAACCGACAATCTTGCCGATGTGCCTAATGTGGCCAGAAATAGTGGCGATTCAAGGGCTGAATGAGGGCGGCGCAGTCACAAAAAAGTTATTGCTTATGAAGCCATGTTCCGGAACCGGAGAGAAAAAGGGAGTTTATTTTTCACGACTGCGCGCGGTGCGATTTCTTTTTTCCTGCTAATGCTTTACATCTTTTGACCATGAAAAAAGGTGATCATCTCTTCCTCGTCGACGGCTCCGGCTATATTTTTCGCGCTTATCATGCGTTGCCGCCGCTGACCCGTAAATCTGACGGTTTGCCGGTTGGTGCGGTGTCCGGTTTCTGCAATATGCTGTGGAAGCTGCTCAAAGATGCGCGCAATACGGATGTCGGTGTGGTGCCGACGCATTTTGCTGTGATTTTCGATTATTCGTCGCAGACTTTCCGCAAAGAGCTCTATCCGGAATATAAGGCTAACCGCACGGCACCGCCGGAAGACCTGATCCCGCAATTCGGTCTGATCCGTCAGGCGACCCATGCTTTCAACTTGCCTTGCATCGAAAAAGAGGGTTTTGAGGCGGATGATATTATCGCTACCTATGCCCGTCTTGCGGAAGAGGCCGGTGCTACGGTCACGATTATCTCGTCAGACAAAGACCTGATGCAGCTCGTGACGAACCAAGTCTCCATGTATGACGGCATGAAGGATAAGCAGATTTCAATCCCTGAAGTGATTGAAAAATGGGGCGTTCCGCCGGAGAAAATGATCGACCTGCAATCGCTGACCGGCGATTCAACCGATAATGTACCGGGTATTCCTGGCATCGGGCCGAAGACGGCAGCGCAATTGCTTGAAGAATTCGGTGATCTCGACACGCTGCTTGCTCGTGCTTCCGAGATTAAACAGAATAAACGCCGCGAGAATATTATCGCTTTTGCTGATCAGACCCGTATTGCCCGCCAGCTTGTCACGCTGAAAAATGATGTGCCGCTGGAAGTTGATCTCGATGGTCTGATGCTGGAGCCGCAGGACGGACCGAAACTGATCGGCTTCCTGAAAGCGATGGAATTGACCTCGCTGACCCGCCGTGTGGCAGAGGCAACAGATACAGTTGCAGCCGAAATTGAGCCGATTACCGTAGAGACTGAGTGGGGCACGCAAGCACGCGGCCCTGATCTTGATCGCGGAACGGAAACGACGACCGCTTCCGCGCCGGAAAAGGTGATTTCTGCTGAAACAGCGAGCGACAAATTTATGCGGCCGCAGGCTCTGGTGGAAGCGCGTAAGGCACAAGGCGCAGCAACGCAAATTGATCATTCTGCCTATATCGGGATTACCGATATTGCAGTGTTGAAAGACTGGGTTGATCAGGCGATTGAGCAGGGTTTCGTGGCGTTTGACACGGAAACCACTTCGCTTGATCCGATGCAGGCCGAGCTGGTCGGTTTCTCTCTGGCATTGGCGGCAGGCAAGGCCTGTTATGTGCCGCTGATCCACAAATCCGGTCAGGGTGATCTGCTCGGCGGCGGGCTGATTGACGGACAGGTTCCACTCGGGGCTGCACTCGCAGAACTGAAGCGCCTGCTGGAAAATCCGTCTGTTCTGATCATTGCCCAGAATATGAAATATGACTGGCTGGTCATGCATCGTCTTGGCGTAGATATTGCGCGTTTTGACGACACGATGCTGCTGTCCTATGCGCTGGATGCAGGCACCGGCACGCATGGCATGGATGCGCTGGCAGAGCGCTGGCTCGGACACACAACAATTCCTTACAAAGATGTCGCCGGCACCGGTAAATCGGCCGTGACTTTTGACATGGTGCCGATTGATCGCGCTATCGCTTATGGTGCGGAAGATGCCGATGTAACGCTGTGCCTGTGGCAGGTACTGAAGCCGCGTCTGGCTGCAAATGGCATGGCCTCGGTCTATGAGCGGCTGGAACGGCCGCTGGTCACAGTTCTGGCATTGATGGAAGAACGCGGCGTCACGGTTGACCGGCAAATTCTCTCCCGCTTGTCAGGTGATCTGGCGCAGTCTGCTGCGGCCATTGAGGATGAGATTTACACGCTTGCCGGTGAGAAAATGAATATCGCCTCGCCCAAGCAGCTCGGCGATATTCTGTTTGGCAAGCTCGGGCTTCCGGGTGGTTCAAAAACCAAAACCGGTCAATGGTCGACTTCCGCTCAGGTGCTGGAAGATCTGGCAGCGGAAGGTCATGAGCTGCCGCGCAAGATTGTTGACTGGCGCCAGCTTACCAAACTCAAATCCACTTATACGGATGCGCTGCCCGGTTATATTCATCCGCAGACCAAGCGGGTGCATACATCCTATTCTATGGCGGTAACGACCACAGGACGTCTGTCCTCATCGGAGCCGAACCTGCAGAATATTCCGGTTCGCACAGCAGAAGGCCGCAAAATCCGCACGGCCTTTGTGGCACCGCAGGGCAAAAAGCTGGTCTCTGCTGACTATAGCCAGATTGAACTGCGTGTTCTGGCGCATGTCGCGGATATTCAGCAGCTTAAAAAAGCCTTTGATGATGGTATAGACATTCATGCGATGACGGCCTCTGAAATGTTTGGCGTGCCGGTGGAAGGAATGCCGTCCGAAGTACGTCGTCGAGCTAAAGCGATCAATTTCGGCATTATTTACGGTATTTCGGCCTTTGGTCTTGCTAATCAGCTGTCTATTCCGCGTGAAGAGGCAGGGTCTTATATCCGTACCTATTTTGAGCGCTTCCCCGGCATCAAGGACTATATGGAAGCGACCAAGGCAACGGCGCGTGAAAACGGCTATGTCGAAACGATTTTCGGTCGCCGTATTCATTATCCGGAGATCAAGGCCAGCAATCCGCAGGTGCGTGCTTTCAATGAGCGTGCAGCTATCAACGCACCTATTCAGGGCTCGGCTGCAGATATTATCCGCCGCGCGATGATCCGTATGGAACCGGCACTGGCACAAGCAAAGCTCGATGCGCAAATGCTGTTGCAGGTGCATGACGAACTGATCTTCGAGGTCGATGATGCACAGGTTGACCGCACGATTGAGGTGGTGCGTGAAGTAATGGTCAATGCGGCAATGCCTGCTGTTTCGATGGCCGTGCCGTTGCAGGTTGATGCCAGAGCCGCGCAAAACTGGGATGAGGCGCATTGATCTTTTGCGCTTAATGCGTTATGAGGCGTCAGAACATGTTGCAAAACTCCGGTTTTGCAACATAAGCGCCTTAAAAAGCGGATGATAGGTCAACTGCATATAATTGATTGAAACAATCGGTCGTTGCAGATTGACCTTCTTGTCATTCGCGTTTACTTAGCGCAGCATCATCACTTATTGTTGTTTGCTTATTTACGTTACCGGTCACGGATGTGTGAAAGCATGGGTATACGGATACTTTCCGTTTAATCATGAATGAAGCCAGGGATGGGACATTTGCTCTGAACTTTCAGGGCAAAGAATGTCGGGGCCAGTTGATGCGTGGGTGAGCCATTGCTGAAAGTCATTCATGACCCTGCCTTCTACTATTGCACCTGTGCTTGCCGGTGCGCTCAAAGCCCGTGGCTATGAGGAACTCACCTCTGTTCAGGACGCGATGCTGACGCCTGAAAATGATGGCCGTGATCTGCTGGTTTCTGCCCAGACCGGCTCGGGCAAAACTGTTGCATTCGGTATCGCTATTGCACCGGACCTTCTGGAAGAAGGGGGCCGTCTTGAAGCCCCTCGCGCACCGTTGGCTCTGATTATTGCACCAACCCGCGAACTGGCTTTGCAGGTTGCCCGCGAGCTGGAATGGCTCTACGCACCAACCGGCGCACGTATCACCACTTGCGTTGGTGGTATGGATGTCCGCACCGAACGCCGCAATCTGGAACGTGGTGCCCATATTATCGTTGGTACACCGGGCCGTCTGCGCGATCATATTACACGCCGTGCGCTGAACATGTCTGATCTGCGCGCTGTTGTGCTTGATGAAGCTGACGAAATGCTGGATCTCGGCTTCCGTGAAGATCTGGAATTCATTCTCGGTGAAGCACCGGAAGATCGCCGTACGCTGATGTTCTCGGCAACGGTTTCCAAATCCATCGCTTTGCTTGCCAAGCGTTTCCAGAAAGATGCATTGCGCATTACTGCCACTGCATCCCATGAAAAACATGCTGATATTACTTATCAGGCAATGGTTGTGCCACCGCATGAGCGCGAAAACGCGATCATCAACACCTTGCTCTATTACGATAATGTCAACACCATTATCTTTGCTTCAACCCGTGAGGGCGTGAAGCATCTGGCCAGCCGCCTGAACAATCGTGGTTTCTCGGTTGTTGCACTGTCCGGTGAATTGTCACAGGCAGAGCGCACCAATGCGCTGCAATCCATGCGCGATGGCCGTGCCCGCGTTTGCGTGGCAACAGACGTTGCTGCCCGCGGTATCGATCTGCCAAATCTGGATCTGGTTATCCATGCCGATCTGCCGAATAATGGTGAAACACTGTTGCACCGCTCCGGCCGTACCGGCCGTGCAGGCCGCAAGGGTACCTGTATTCTGGTGGTTCCGTTCTCCCGTCGTCGTACGGCTGAGCGTTTGCTGCAAATGGCGCGTCTGGATGCGAAAAGCATTGCAGCGCCGACCATCAATGCTGTGCAGGAAAAAGTTCGTGAGGTTATCCTCAATGATGAACGTCTGAGCGACGAAATTCCTGAAGATATTCAGGAACTGATGCGCGATCTGCAGGCTCGCTATACGCCTGAACAGATTGCCAGCGCTTACCTGCGCCGTGAAATCGAGAGCCGTCCGGCACCGGAAGATGTGTCTGAAGGTCCGGTGCGCGCACTGGGTGCAACCCCGACACGCTCCAATGATCGTAACGATCGTGATCGTGGTGAACGCGCTCCTCGTGAAGACCGTTCAAGCTTTAACGGCGGTGCTTGGTTTACGCTGTCTGCTGGCCGCAAACACCGCGCTGATCCGAAATGGATTTTGCCGCTGATCTGTAAAGCCGGTCAGATTTCCAAGGGCGATGTTGGTGCAATCCGCATTCTCGAAAACGAAACCCGTTTCGAGATTAATAGCGAGAAAGCCAAAGAATATTTCTCAACGGTTGAAGAACGTGGCACAGGCGAAAAAGGTCTGGTAATCCGTACCTCTTCTGCGCCGGAACAGGAAAGCCGTGCTCCGCGCTCGGATCGTCCTCGTTCTGATCGTGATGGCGAGCGTCGTTTTGAAAAACGCGGCGATGATAAAGCCGGATGGGGCGCGCCTAAAGGCAAGCCACGCTTTAAAGGCGGTGAAGGCAAACCTTTTGGTGACAAGCCGAAAGGCCCGCGCAAGCCACGCGAAGGCGGCGACCGCAAATTCTCCCGCTCATAATTTTGAGTTTGAAAAACCCGCTCTCTGAGCGGGTTTTTCATTTTCATAAGGTTATAACTTGCTGTTTCGCAATAGCTGGGCTAGGTCTCTGATATATTAGATTGCCTTTCAGGCAAGGTTATATGCAGGGAGGATACCGCAGCCATGACCGCAACCATTACAATTACACTCGATGAAGCTTACAATCTTGCGGAAAAGACCTTTATCAAGCTTGGTCTTTCTGAAGAGCATGCGCAGGCCAATGCGCGTTTGCTGCAAAGCTGCCAGCGTGACGAGTGCGATTCACACGGGCTTTATCGTGTTTTGAGCTGTGCTCAGACCATTAAAACCGGCGCTGTTGTGTTGGATGCGGTACCGGAAGTGGAAGACCGTGCGGGGGGTATTGTGGCGGTGGATGCCAAGGGCGGCTATTCTTTGCTGGCTTTGGAAAAAGGCCTGCCGATGCTGGTGGAGAAAACCCGCAAGCTTGGCATTGCTGCAATGGCGATTAATCATTGTGTGCATTTCTCAGCTCTTTGGCCGGAGGTGGAAATGCTGGCCGAGCATGGTCTGGTTTCGCTGACTATGGTGCCAAGCCATTCATGGGTCGCACCGGCGGGCGGTAAGACCGGCGTTTTCGGCACCAATCCGATTGCTTTCGGCTGGCCGCGTGCAGGCAAATATCCTTTCGTCTTTGATTTTGCCACCAGTGCTGCGGCACGCGGCGAGATTGAGCTTCATCGCCGTGCAGGCAAGCCTATCCCTGAAGGATGGGCGGTTGATAAAAACGGTGCGCCGACAACCGACGCGCAAACCGCGCTTGAAGGCGCGATGCTGACTTTTGGCGGATATAAGGGATCAGCTCTCTCCGCAATGGTGGAGTTGCTGGCGGGGCCATTGATTGGTGATCTGCTGAGTTTGGAATCTCAGGAATGGGATAATGGCCGCGGCGCTACGCCAAAACACGGGGAAATTGTGATCGCGTTTAATCCGGAAAGCTTCCTCGGCGCAGCAATGGCAGAGCATATGGCGCGAGCGGAAAAGATGTTCTCGGCGATTACAGAGCAAGGCGCACGTCTGCCGTCGCAGCGCCGTTATGAAGCCCGCGAACGCAGTCTGGCCAATGGCACCGTGACTATTCCGCAAAAGCTTTATGATGATATTTCCGCTTTGTAATGGATAAATCCGGCTATCGTTTTGAAACTGCGGCACAAGTATCACGCCTTGTTGAAAAACGTAGTTCATAATTTCTTAAGAATTGACCGTGAAGCGGTGCATTGTTATCGCTTTATATGGAAAAGGTTTTGCTCTTCGCAGCAAATGAAAAGGGAACACGGTGCTTAATCCGTGACTGCCCCCGCAACTGTATTCGGTGAGCGGCCTCCGGTAAGCCACTGCCCTTGTGGGCGGGAAGGCGGAGTGTCCGTGATGACCCGTAAGTCAGGAGACCTGCCTTTTTTGGTCACCAGCCGGTGCACGAGGGGTGCGAAGGCGCGGACGTCCGTGACGGTGACATTGTTAAAATGTTGCCGCATGCGGATATGTGACTGTTATTTCAGCCTGTTTCAGCTGCGGTTTGTATTATTCAGGGCAATGTTACGTTGAAAGCGCGTTGCATTGTCTGCACTCAGGCGGGACAGCATGACACGCAATTTGTTGCAGCATAAAAAAACAATTTTGGTACTCGGAACTGCTTTGACCGTTTTCAGCCTTGGCCATGCATTTGCTGAAGAAAAAAAGCAGGAAACTGTTCAGCTTAAAGAAATTCTCGTGACTGCCGGACGCACGCCAATTGAAGAAGGCAAAACCGGCCGTGCTGTAACCGTGATCACCGGCAAACAGCTTGAGCAAAATCAGGTGCGTTATGTGGCCGATGCGCTGCGTATGGTGCCGGGTTTTGCCGTGTCGCGCACCGGTTCTTACGGTGGGCTGACACAGGTTCGAGTGCGCGGTGCAGAGGCTAATCATTTGCTGGTTATGATTGACGGCGTTGAAGCCGGAAGCCCATCAGATGGTGAGTTTGATTTTGGCGAGCTGGTGTCTGCTGATATCGATCGGATTGAGATTTTGCGCGGCCCTCAGAGTGCTTTCTGGGGTTCCAATGCTTTGGCTGGTGTAGTTAACATTATCACCAAGGGTGGTAAGCGCGACGGTTTCAAAATCAGCGGCACAACAGAAACTGGTAGTCACAACGCTTGGCTCGGTGGTTTGTTGCTGCAGGGTGGTAAAGATAATTATGATATGGCATTTGGGGCATCTTACAGGCGAACGGATGGTTTTAATGTATCATCCTTTGGTAATGAAAAAGATGGCGATGAAAATCTGACCTTGAATGGTAAGGTCAATATTGATTTGTCAGATACGGCAAAACTAGATGCAAGCCTGCGTTATTTTAATCGTACAGCAGACAATGATGGCACGGGTCCGTGGCCGAATGACGGGTATATTCTTGATACCGATGAGCAAAGTAAAACTCGCGAGCTGATTGGCTCTATAGGTTTAACTTGGACAGCGCTTGATGAGGCACTGACACAAAAACTGCGTTTCAACGGCTCAGACGCGAAACGCAAAAATTACGATACTGGTGCATATGTTAGCGGTAATCAAGGAAAGCGTTACACTGGTACTTATCAGGCGACTTATGCTTTCGATACACCGGCTTTTGGCGATGCCCATCATAAAATTACCGGCGGTTTGGAGTGGAAGCAGGAGCGTTTTCAACAGCTTGCAACAGAGGCTGACCTGTCTTCGCCGTGGACAGATATGAGCCAGTTTGATGAGCACAAACGTTCAATGTATTCCTTTATTGGTGAGTATAACGGTGAGTTTGTTGATCAGTTTTTTGTCAATCTTGGTTTGCGTCATGACGTGAATAAGGATTTTGGTGATGCAACAACGTTTTCGCTGAGTGGTGCATGGGCTATTCCTGATACCAATGCGCGTTTGCACAGCTCTGTGGGAACCGGTGTAGCTAATCCGACTTTTTACGAGCAGTTTGGCTATATACCTAATTCATTCATCGGCAATCCGGCGTTGAAACCTGAGAAAAGCCTCGGGTGGGATATAGGGCTTGAATATGCGTTCTTTGATGGTTTGGTAGTAACCGATATCACTTACTTTAATCAGGATCTGAGTGATGAGATTGTAGGCACTATGAATAGTGTTAAAAATCTGGACGGTAGAAGCAAACGGCATGGTGTGGAACTGGCAGCAACATTGAATCTTTTTCATGGCTTTACTGCAGGTGGTAGTTATACTTATACATCCTCACGCGATGCCGAGAGTGTTATTGAGGTCCGTCGACCGCGCCATTCCGGTTCTGTGAATGTGGCCTATACATTCTATGAAGACCGTGCTCGTTTGTTCGGTGAAGCGGTGTTTAACGGCAAAATGGACGACAATGTTTTCGTGACTGGCCTGCCTCCGCGCTTAACTTTGGGATCATACACCGTGGTCAACATCGGTGGCAGCTATAAGTTCACCGATAAGCTGGAAGGTTATGCCCGTATCGAAAACCTGTTCGATAAAAAATATCAGGAAGTCTACGGCTATAATACACCGGGTCGCGGTGCATTTGCCGGTTTGAAAGCTTCTTTCTAAGCATGGTGCGCTTAACCAATCTATTGAAGTATAGCAAAAGGCAGGCCGTTCTCGCGGCCTGCCTTTTGTGCTTCTGTGCTTTGCCAGTAAAAGCACAGGTGATGCCGAAACGGGTGGTTTCGCTTAATCTTTGTACGGATATTCTGGCATTGTCGCTGGCTGATCCGTCGCAGATTATTTCTGTCAGCCATATCGCTGCTGATCCGGTTTCTTCACCTGTCGCGGCGCAGGCAGAGGACTATCATCTCAACCGTTCCGGCCTTGAGGAAATATTGGCGCTAAAACCTGATCTGGTGCTGGCATCGATCTATACGGCACCGGATAAATTGGCGGTTCTGGAACGGGAAGGTATGAGGATTGAGCGCTTCGGCTATGCGCAGAGCTTTGCCGATATTGTTAAACAGATCACGCGAATGGGGCAGGTTCTCGGACAGCAAGAAAAAGCGCAGACACAAATTGCTGAAATCGGTCAGACACTTGGCTCTTTGCAGAAAAGTGCACAGCCGGAAACCGCGCTTCTCTATGAACCCAATGGCTATACGTCCGGTGTGGGAACACTGTCCGATGAGATTATGAAGCTGCTTGGTATTACCAATCTCGGAGCCAGTGACAGCAGGTTGACAGCAGGGCGTGTATCGCTTGAAGATCTCATTCGCCTGAAGCCGGATATGATTATCGAGCCTGAATTTTATGAAAAACCGGCGCTGGCCTATCAGAATTACCGGCATCCGGTTATGAAAACACTGGTCAGCAAACAAGGCCGCAAAACGCAGCATGTGGCTGTGCCTGCGCGCAGCTGGTCTTGCGGTTCAGTCTATACGCTGGAAGCGGTGAGAATTTTGCAGCGTGCCAGACAGGCAAACGGAGAGCGATGATGGATCAGAACCGGCGCTATTATAGTCTGCTGCTTGGGCTGAGCGTGTTGCTGATTGTCCTGTTCGTCATCTCGCTGCTGACCGGCACTTCTTCTATTGGCCTGACGCAGGGGCTGTCCGGCCTGTTTGGCTTTGGCGATACTGATACAGTGCTGATTATGCAGCAATTGCGTTTGCCCCGTGCATTGCTTGGCGCGATGATCGGGCTGACATTGGGGCTGTCCGGTGCGGCTTTGCAGGGCTATTTGCGTAACCCCTTAGCTGAACCGGGGTTGCTTGGCGTCAGCTCTTCTGCTTCGCTTGGCGCCGTTCTGGCACTCTATAGCGGCTTGTCTTTGCTGTTTCCTTTAAGTCTGCCATTGATGGCGTTGGGCTTTGCCTTTGTGGCTGTAGTGCTGGTGCAGTTTTTGGCCGGTGGCAGCGGCTCAACCATCACCGTTATTCTGGCGGGGGTCGCGGTCTCTGCCTTTGCCGGTGCGCTGACATCATTGGCGCTGAGCCTTGCGCCCAATCCTTTTGCGCTGATGGAAATTGTCTTCTGGATGCTAGGCTCCTTAAATGACCGGTCCATGAGCCATGTCTGGCTGGTGCTGCCGTTTATGAGTCTTGGCTGGCTCATGCTGATAATGTCCGGCCGTTCACTGGATGCGCTGACTTTGGGGCAGGAAACCGCTGCCAGCATGGGTGTTGATCTGCGAAAAGTGCAGTTTCTTGTTGTCGCGGGTACTGCGGTCAGCGTTGGAGCAGCAACGGCGGTGGCCGGTGCCATAGGCTTTATCGGGCTGGTGGTGCCGCATATCTTGCGCCCGCTGGCAGGTTCCCGCCCGTCACGCCTACTGCCGGCTTCGGCACTTGGCGGTGCGGTCATGCTGCTGGCGGCTGATATTTTCGTGCGCATTATCATGCCGGAGAAAGATCTGAAACTCGGAGTCCTCACAGCCTTGATTGGCGCACCATTCTTCCTGCATCTGGTGTGGAGATTGCGCAAAGGAGCAGAAATTTGAGCCTGTTAGCCGTCAAAAATCTCTCGGTTTCCCGCCAGAAGCGTACCATCATTGACGGAGTTTCGTTCTCCGTCGGTGAGGGGGAGTTTATCGGTCTGATTGGCCCGAACGGCGCGGGTAAATCCACTCTGTTGCGCGCTATTCTTGCGCAACTGCCTTATGAGGGCTCTGTCAATTTGAGCGGGCAGGAAACTGCGCAGCTTAAAAGTGTCAAGCGAGCGCAGCTCTTATCCTATATTGCGCAGGATCGTGAGATCAGCTGGAATATGCGTGTTGAGGCTGTGGTGCAGCTTGGTCGTCTTGCCCGCCTGTCACAATTTTCTGGTCTTAGTGTGCAGGATCAGCAGCAGGTTAATTCTGCCATAGAAGCGCTGGAGATCGGGCATCTGCGCGATAAACCGGCGCGGGAATTATCCGGCGGTGAGCAGGCGCGGGTTCTGATTGCCCGTGCCATTGCGCAGGATACGCCTTTGATGCTGGCCGATGAGCCGGTGGCAGGGCTTGATCCGGCACATCAGCTTGGCTTAATGCAGATTTTTCGGGAGCTTTCCGCAACTGGCCGCAGTGTTATTTGTACCCTGCATGATCTGGGGCTGGCCGCACGCTGGTGCTCAAGACTGCTATTGGTGAAAGATGGTCGTCTGGTGGCTGATGGTGCACCGGCGGATATTTTGCGTGAAGACGTGATCCGCGATCTCTATGGTGTTGAGGTTTATCGCGCACAAACATCGGACGGATTGATTATCCAGCCGACATATATTGTGAAATAAAAAAAGCCGCCTCAGTTTTGAGGCGGCTTTTTAAATGTGTATGACCTGCGATTACACGTCCAGATTGGCAACGCTGAGCGCATTGTCCTGAATGAATTCGCGACGGGGCTCTACTTCGTCCCCCATCAGGCGGGAGAATAGAACATCGGCGCTGGTCGCATCCGGTACTTTCACCTGCAGAAGCGAACGGGCATTCGGATCCAACGTGGTTTCCCACAGCTGGTCGGCATTCATCTCGCCAAGACCTTTATAGCGCTGTAGCGACAGACCTTTGCGTCCGGTTGCAAAAATCGCTTCCAGCAACTGAATTGCACCGGAAATAGTCTCGGTTTTATCCTTACGGCGCAGGATCGGCGGCGTGGCGTAAATTTCAGTGAGACGTTCACTGAAGCGATTAAGCTGGCGGGCATCTGCAGAACCGAGCAAAGCCATGTCAATCATAGCAGTGTCTTTCACGCCGCGCAGCATCCGTTCAAAACGGAAGCCTTCTTCCGGCGAATAAGAGCCGCTCCAGCCGCGCTCCATATCTTCGGCAATCATATCCAGGCGCTTGGCAACCGCATCAGCCAGAGCTTGTGCTTTGGCCGGATCGTTCGAAGCTTCCACATTCATAGCGCCGGCAATCACAGCTTGCTCAACCACTGCACGGTCATAGCGTGTGTGCAAACCGGCGAGAACCGTGCGCAAATTGCGCGCATCACTGACAACAGTCATCAGATCGGCACTGGCGCGAACTTCACCATTGCCGAGCTGCAATGAGGCTTCTTCCAGACCTGTTTCGATCAGGAAATCCTCAAAAGCGGCCTCATCCTTGATATATTGCGAGGACTTGCCGCGGGTCACTTTGTAAAGCGGCGGTTGCGCAATATAGATATGGCCGCGCTCAATCAGTTCCGGCATCTGGCGAAAGAAGAACGTGAGCAGCAGGGTACGGATATGCGCGCCATCGACGTCAGCATCTGTCATGATGATGATTTTATGGTAACGCAGTTTATCAGGATTGAAACCAGTTGTTTCGTCTTTGCCGATAGACGTGCCAAGAGCCATAATCAGCGTGCCGATCTGGTCGGATGACAGCATCCGGTCGAAGCGGGCGCGTTCCACATTGAGGATTTTACCGCGCAGCGGCAGAATGGCCTGATTTTGACGCGACCGTCCGCCCTTTGCAGAGCCACCGGCAGAGTCACCCTCAACGATGAAGATTTCAGATTTCGCCGGATCACGTTCCTGACAGTCTGCGAGCTTGCCCGGCAGCGAGGTGATGTCGAGCGCGCCCTTGCGGCGGGTGAGATCGCGGGCTTTACGCGCCGCTTCACGCGCGGCAGCTGCTTCCACAACCTTGGCCATCAGAACCTTGGCTTCGCTCGGATGCTCTTCCAGCCATGTGGCCAGCGCTTCATTGACAAGGCTTTCCACGATAGGGCGAACTTCCGAGGAAACCAGCTTGTCTTTGGTCTGGGACGAGAATTTCGGATCAGGCACTTTGACCGAGAGCACAGCTGTCAGACCTTCGCGGCAATCGTCACCGGTCAGATTGACTTTTTCTTTCTTGGTCGTGCCTGAGCTTTCCGCATAGCCGGTCATCTGACGGGTCAGTGCGCCACGGAAACCGGCCAGATGTGTTCCGCCGTCGCGCTGCGGAATATTATTGGTGAAGCACAGAACGCGCTCATGATAAGTGTCGTTCCACCACATCGCGACTTCAACGGTCATGCCGTCTTTTTCGCTGATGATGTAAATCGGCTCATGCAAGAGCGGTTTTTTCGACTGGTCAAGATATTTGACGAATTCCTGCAAGCCGCCGTCATAATGCAGAACCTGCTCAATCACATCTGCATGACGCTTATCGGCCAGCTTGATACGCACACCGGAATTCAGGAAAGCCAGTTCACGCAGACGGCGCTCCAGCGTTTCATAGTCGAACTCAACCATAGTGAAAGTATCAGGCGATGGCAGGAAGCTCACTTCTGTTCCTGTTTCGCTGCCTGCATCACCGGTTTCCACCAGCGGGGCATCGGCCACACCGTGGGTAAAACTCATTTCATGAATTTTACCGGCGCGGCGGATTTTGAGTTTCAGCCAGATAGACAGTGCATTCACCACGGAGACACCCACGCCGTGCAAACCACCAGAAACCTTATAGGAGTTCTGGTCGAATTTACCGCCCGCGTGAAGCTGGGTCATGATAACCTCAGCGGCAGACACGCCTTCTTCTTTGTGAATGTCGGTCGGAATGCCGCGGCCGTTATCGGTAACCGTGCAGGAGCCGTCAGCATTCAGGGTAACGGTGACCAGCGTAGCATGACCGGCAAGCGCTTCGTCAATCGCGTTGTCCACTACCTCGTAAACCATGTGATGCAGACCGGAGCCGTCATCAGTGTCACCGATATACATGCCCGGACGCTTACGCACCGCATCAAGCCCTTTCAGAACGCGGATGGAATCTGCGCCATATTCAGGGTTAGTCGCATTGATATCTGCGGAAAGGTTCTCGCCTTGAGGATTTTCTGTGGTCTCGCTCATGAAAGACTTTCGTTAGCGTTGCCGTCAGGCCTGTGCCTTCCGGTAAAAATTTGGGCTGATCGGAGTTTTTGCACGCGGAATGAACCGAAAGGTGCTGAAACGAATCAGGCTGAAATAGTAAGTTTAATATAGTCGCTGCGGGGCATTTTACCAAATTTTACGGCAGGAAATCGGCACAATTACCAGCTTTTATGCAATAATCCGCACCTGCGACAGAAGGCTTTGCAAGAGCGCATCTGCCGCAGGCGCGGATCACTGTGTTTCAGGCTTTATTCAGCGTCAGGCAGTCACAAATTGTGCCATCATGCCGGTATCTTCATGTTCCAGCACATGACAGTGGAACATGAACGGATGTGAGCGTTTGCCCTCTGCTTTGAAATGCACCAGCAGTTCGGCTTCCCCGTCAACCAGCACAGTATCTTTCCAGCCCTGCTGATAATCCGGTGCGGCCTGACTGTTCTTGGTGAGAACACGGAAATTCGCGCCGTGAATGTGGAACGGATGCCCCATTTCAACAGCTTTCAGTTTCCAGATTTCCATCGAGCCGAGCTTGGCTTCCACATCCACGCGGTTCATATCAAAAGGCTTGTCAGCCATAGACATGGTGATGCCGGATGTGGCAGCGGTCAGTGTCGGCCCCATCTGATCCGCTGAGCGGGCAGAGTGTTCGCCGTGATCCATTGCGCCATTTGCACTGTTGGACATCATCTCCTGCATTTTGGTTGGCGGTTGCATCTGCATCTGCCCCATCTGGCTATGGTCCATTTGCCCCATTGGTGCGGTCTCACCGCCCATCATTTTTTTGCGCATCATTGCCATGTTACCGGCCATGTTTTCATCAAAGATGAAAGAACGCGAACGAACGGATTTTGCAGGATCAGCAGCAGCCGGTTCTTCCAGTACGGAGATGAGCTTTGTCACATCCGCTTTCAGGCCGTCGCTGACCTCAAAACGCATGAGATGCTCAAGATTTGGAGCATCGTTCAGTTTTGGTGTTCTGCCGGAGCCGTCATCAGCAAGGCTTACAAAATCGACCGCCATGCCATTGGAAAAATCGGCTAGCACTTCGTAGCGCTCACCCGGTGCAATCGTCAGAATATCAACTGCAACCGGTTTGGCGAGGAAACCACCGTCTGATGCAATCACATGCATCATGCGCCCGTCCTGAAAGCGGAAATGGTAGTTGCGTGCGTTAGATGCATTGAGCAGGCGCAGGCGCACAATGCTCTGAGGTACAGTTGCAACTGGTGCAATTGCACCGTTGACGGTGAGATATTGACCGCGGAAACCATGCATCAGATCCATAAAGTCCGGCGCATAGACCGTGTCACCGTCGATCACACGGCGGTCTTGAAAAGCGAGAAACAGGTCATCCGTGCCAAATGTATCCGGCAGGCCACGCTCACGGTCGCCGCCATCGCTGACATGCAGAAGTCCCGCTATGCCCATATGTGCCTGACGTGCGGTCTCCTGATGCATATGGGAGTGAAACCAGTTGAAGGATACAGCCTGATTAACATCAAATTCCGGTTGCCATAGTGCACCTGGTTTAATCACATTATGCGGCCCGCCATCCATGTCAGACGGGATCATCAGTCCGTGCCAGTGCAGGGTTGTGGCCTCATCCATGTTGTTTTGAACTGTAAAGCGCACATGGGATTTGTTTTTCAGGCGTACAACAGGGCCGAAATAATTGCCGTTAATACCGGCAGAGGCAGCGCTGGTTTCGGCCTGAAAGCTGTGGCGGGCTTTGGCGATTTTCAGATTGATAAGCCCGCTGCTGTCCGCTTCCAGCAGGGCCGGATGTGGCAGTTTTACTCCGCTTGGCGCGGCAGCTGCGGCAGGGCTCATATTGTGCATGTCATGTGCACCCTGTGCGCTTGCGCGATTGAGGTGCAAAGCTGGCAAAGCAACAGCGGATAGGCCACCGAGGCCGAACAGCAATGCCTGACGACGATTAATGGTTTTCATCGGAATACTCCGTTTATGTCAGAAAAGAGTGTTCATCCGCGCTGGTTGTCAGCGCGTGATGTATTGTCATTTTCAGGCAGAAACTGAGATCGGAGGGCGGTCAGAAAGCGCAGGCGGAAGACCATGCAAAGTCTGCATGCTAGGCGCAGTCAATACGCGTGGAATTGCATCTATTTGCGTCATGACCGGCGGAACCGGCACAGGAACAACGCAACCGCTGACCGAACAGGCCATGCCTTTTGTGCTGTGATGCTGGTCAGTGGACGGAGCTTTGTGCTCTGCGCTGTGGTTCATTGTTTTATGCGCCGGAGCCGCCATTGTGCTAAGGTTGGCAGCAACAGAGAGAGCAGGGGCGTAAGCCTGAGCGGACATCTGAAAAGCACAGAGTTGCAGCATCATAAACGCGAGCAAAAACAGCGCGAGCCTGTAAGGCAGTCTGATGATGCTGTTGATTGCGGATGACACAGAAGCAGGCTTTCATTTTTCTCTGAAGTTAACAGCACATATAGGCAGACAGGTCTTACTTGACCATACCTGCTTTCAAAGTTTCATATCAGATAATTACGGCGAAATTTACGGGACCGCTGTTTTGCCTTATTGTCTTTCTTATATCTGTTTGGGGTAATCGCTGCTTCCGGGGCCGTTTTTTTGAGGGCGTCAGGCTGATACCAGAGCAGCATGATGAAACATTTTCAGGATGGCATCATGACTGAATTGACACGATCTTCTCCTTCAAACTCCGGTGCGCTTCCGGCAAGGCATCCTTTTGTGCCACCGGCACCGGTTCCGCGTAAAGAACCGGTCGGGCGGCTGGAACTGATGCGGATTGTGTATCGCAACCCTTTGGAACTCTGGGGCGAGCCTTCCTATAATGAACCGTGGGTTGAGGTGAACTGGCTTGGCATGCGCACGATTATTGCCAATGATCCGGCGCTGATCCGTCATGTTCTGGTGGATAATCCACAAAACTACCCGATGGGTACCATTCGCCAGCGCGTGTTGCGGCCAATCCTGCGTGACGGGTTGCTGACCGCTGAGGGCTCGACATGGCGGCGGTCACGCAAGGCGATGGCGCCGGTTTTCACGCCACGCCATATTCATGGTTTTGCCGGAGCTATGCTGAAAAGCGCGCAGGATTTTACGAGCCGCTACCGGATTTCCGGCACTGTCACCGATATATCGCGGGATATGACATTGCTGACCTATGACATTCTGGCCGAGACATTGTTTTCCGGCGAAATCGCCGGAGATCCAAAAGAATTTGCCCGTCAGACAGATAAGCTTTTTGAAACAATGGGGCGGGTTGATCCGTTTGATCTTTTGGGCGCGCCGGACTGGCTGCCGCGTCTGACACAGTTGCGCGGTCGCCGCTCATTGAGCTTTTTCCGCTCTATTGTGACTGAGACGATTGAGTTGCGCAAAAAGCGGATGGATCGCGGTGAAGCCGTGCCGAATGATTTCCTGACCCTGCTGTTGCAGGCGGAAACAGCACCGGACAAACCTGATGGCCTGTCGCGGGATGAGATTGAGGATAATCTTATCACTTTCATCGGTGCGGGGCATGAAACGACCGCGCGCGCTCTGGGCTGGACGCTTTATCTGCTGGCGCAGGATGCGCAGGAGCGTGCTGTTGTTGAGGCGGAAATTGATGACTTTATGGCCGGTGAAGGTAAAGATCTGCCGCCACATCAATGGCTGGAAAAACTACCGCTGGCCCGTGCCGCTTTCGAAGAAGCGATGCGGCTTTATCCGCCTGCACCTTCGATCAACCGTGAGGCGCTTGAGGATGACCAGTTTGGTGATCTGAAAATTCCGGCAGGCACAGCGGTGATCGTGATGCCGTGGACAATTCACCGGCACCGGAAATATTGGGAAAATCCTGAGGCCTTTATTCCGGCGCGGTTCCATCCGCAAAACCGCGATAAGATCGACCGTTTTCAGTATCTGCCCTTTGGTGCGGGCCCGCGCGTCTGTATCGGCGGCAGTTTTGCGATGCAGGAGGCGGTTATCGCGCTCGTGGTACTATTGTCAAAACACCGTTTTGACATGGTAGGGGATGCACAGCCGTGGCCGGTGCAAAAACTGACCACCCAACCGAAAAACGGCTTGCTGATGAAGGTTTTGCCGCGCTGAGTTTCAGCGCGGCACATGACACATATTCCGTTTTTGACGTGACGAAAATGGTGTGGTTCGAGAACCGGAGCGCAGTGTACCCTGCATAATCCTTTAATCCTCTTTGATTAAAGATAAGATTATGCAGCTATTTAGATCACGGCATCCTTTGCACGCCCTGTTGGGCGTGCGGTGCCGTGTGTACATGAGCACCGGAAGCGCAGAAACGCGCCATTTGCAGACCGTCAAAATCGAAATATCATAGGCGGGCGGCGTGCCAGCGTAAGTGCTCATCCATAAATGTCGAGATGAAATAATAGGAATGGTCATAGCCTTCCTGCATATTCAACGTCAGCGGGATGGCAGCCTTGGCGCAGGCCTCTTCCAGTAACCACGGGCGCAGACCATCATCGAGGAAACTGTCCGCTGTGCCCTGATCAACCAGCAGGCTTTCAATCCGGTGGCCGTCTTCAATCAGGCTGGTAGTGTCATAGGCGCGCCATGCGCTCTGATCGTGCCCCAAATATTTCTCAAAGGCAGGCTTTGACCATCCGGCCGTGGAAGGCTGGGCAATTGGTGCAAATGCAGATACGGATTTAAAACGCTTCGGGCTTTTCAACGCGATAGTGATGGCGCCATGTCCGCCCATCGAATGGCCGGTAATTGCCTGACGGGACATGTCCAGCGGAAATTCTTTAGCCACCAGTTCCGTCAGCTCTTCCGTAATATAGCGATACATCTGATAGTTCTTGGCAAAAGGGGCTTCAGTGGCATCGAGATAGAAGCCTGCACCTTTGCCGAACTGCCAGTTATCCGGCTCGTCCGGCACATCAGGCCCACGCGGGCTGGTATCAGGGCAGAGGATCGCAATGCCAAGCTCGGCAGCAAGACGGCGATATTCGCCTTTATCCATCACATTCTGATGTGTGCAGGTGAGGCCGGAGAGATACCAGAGAACAGGCACGGAGCTGTGCTCTGCTTGCGGTGGCAGAAACAAAGCAAAAGTCATATCACATTGGCATGCTTCACTTTTATGTCGATAGACGCCCTGAGTGCCGCCGAAGGCTTTTGCCTTTGAAATGGTTTCCATGAACTAACTCCCCAGAGCTACAGCGACATTGACGGCTGCGGCCACAAGTACGGTATTGAAGAAAAAGGAGACGATACTGTGCAGCAGAGTGACCTTGCGCATGGCCGGTGTCGTGACGCTTGTATCGGAGGTTTGTGCGGTCATGCCTATCACGTAAGCGAAATAGACAAAGTCATAACCGGAGGGTTCCGGCGTATTCGGAAATTCAAAGCCGCCTTTATGGGATCGCCCTGAGTTTCCGCTATTAGATTTATCCTGATCCGGCTCCCAATAAAGATGGGCATAATGCAGTGCTGTCATCATATGAATGGTAAACCAGCCAAGCGGCACCGCTGCCAGTGTTGCGGCAAATGTGAACAGGTCATGCTGTTGTTGCTGCTGGTTTATCAGAATGAACAGCGAGGTGATGGAGGAAATCACCGTCGCAAAAGTGACGAGAAAAATGATCCATACTGGCTCATCTGTACTCGCAGCATGTTTTTTCAAGTAAGCCGCAGTTAAATGCGGCAATGCCCTGAAAGTCATCAGCAGATAGAGGATGAAGAAGCAATTGACCGCAATCACCGGTGCCGGTGAGAGGGAAAAAAGCATGCAGATCAGAAAGACTGCCGCGCCGCATGCTGCTGCAATATAAAAGGACATATGGCGGCGCAGCAGAAAATTCATACAGAGGCTCCGTTTGCCGGTTCCAGACGCATGTCGATATGCGGAATACCGTCTTCCAGATATTCCTCTGAGATGGCAACAAAGCCAAAGGAACCGTAGAATTTCTGCAAATGGCTTTGTCCGCCCAGCTCAACAGACTGGTCAGGAAAACGTGCTTGCGCAAATTCAACGGCTTCCTGCATTAGGCGTTGGCCGAGTTTATAGCCGCGATAGGCAGGCGCAACGACAACACGGCCGATTTTCACTGCTTCATTCTCCTCCGGCGGCAGAACCCGCAGCGTTGCTGCGAGTTCCTCACCATCAAGAATGCTCAGGTGAAATGCGCCGATATCCTTGCCGTCGATCTCTGCAAAGGCGCAATTTTGCTCGACGATGAAGACATCCATGCGCAGTTTCAGCATTGCATAGAGTGCGCGTGGTGTCAGATCGTCGATTTCGTTCCAGCGGGAAACAAACTGTTTCATCAGAATGTAATCACCGAACGGATCGACTTGCCTTCATGCATCAGATCAAACGCAGTGTTGATCTCATCCAGCGGCATTTTATGGGTGATAAGATCATCAATATTGATCTTGCCTTCCATGTACCAGTCAACGATTTTCGGCACATCGGTACGACCGCGCGCGCCGCCGAAAGCAGTGCCTTTCCAGACGCGTCCGGTCACCAGCTGGAACGGACGGGTGGCGATTTCCTTGCCGGCTTCCGCAACGCCGATGATGATGCTTTCACCCCAGCCGCGATGACAGCATTCCAGCGCCTGACGCATCACATCGGTATTGCCGGTGGCATCGAAGGAGTAATCAGCGCCACCGTCGGTCAGATCCTGAATGGCCTGCACAACCTTGTCATTACCGATTTCACGCGGATTGATGAAGTCGGTCATGCCGAATTTCTTCGCCATTTCTACTTTGCCCGGATTGATATCAACGCCGATGATCTTGTCGGCGCCAACCATGCGCGCGCCCTGAATAACATTGAGGCCGATACCGCCAAGGCCGAACACCACAACATTGGAACCCGGGCGGACTTTGGCAGTATAAAGCACAGCGCCGATACCGGTGGTGACACCGCAGCCGATATAGCAGATCTTGTCGAAAGGTGCATCTTCACGCACTTTGGCCAGTGCGATTTCCGGCAGAACAGTGAAGTTCGAGAAAGTCGAGCAGCCCATATAATGGAAGATTTCGCCACCGTCACAGGAGAAGCGTGAGGTGCGATCCGGCATCAGGCCCTGACCCTGCGTCGCGCGGATCGAGGTGCAGAGATTGGAGCGTTGCGACAGGCAGGTTTTGCAAGAGCGGCATTCCGGCGTGTAAAGCGGGATCACATGGTCGCCCGGGCGCAGTGAGGTGACGCCTGCACCGACTTCACGCACAATGCCCGCACCTTCATGGCCGAGAATGGCCGGAAACTTACCCTCGGAATCAAGGCCGGACAGCGTGTAGGCATCGGTATGACACACACCGGTCGCCATGACTTCCACCAGCACTTCACCGGCTTTCGGGCCGCCGATTTCAATAGTTTCAATAGTGAGCGGCTTATTGGCCTCCCAGGCAACGGCTGCGCGCGATTTCATGGCTTTGTTCCTCTTAAATCAGTGGTCTTTTATTTCAGATAAGAGCGGATAATCCGCATAAGCTGGTCGATTTCACTATCCATATCAGCCGGTGTCAGAGCTGTGGCCTGCGGCTGTTGAAATGTTTCTTTCAGATGGCTTTCCAGAACCTCAGCCATCAGGCCGGTGGCAGCGCCGCGCATTGCGGCAAGCTGCTGTAAAAGCGCGCCGCATTCCGTGCCTTCTTCAACGGCGCGTTCCAGTGCCTCCACCTGACCCTTAATCCGGCGCAGGCGTGTCATGACGCGTTTCTTGGCTTCCGGTGAATGGGGCATGGTTTTCCGTTGCTGATTGCTATCATAAAAATATATACTATGGGGGAGTATGTCAATTGATTGTCATGTGCGGCCTGATGCTGCATCACAGAAAATAGTATACTGCAAAATATCGCTTATAATTGACTGTTCTTAAAATCACGATCAGGTCCGTGCCTTTGCCTCATTCTTCTGCTGTTTCCCTGCCGCTTCTGCCCGTGCGTGAGGCTCTGCCGCAACTGGATCGTGCCTTGCAGGCCGGTGGTTCTGCTGTTCTGGTTGCGCCTCCCGGTGCGGGTAAGACGACCTTGGTGCCTTTGCATTTGTTGCAGGCAGACTGGCGGAAGGACGGGCGGATTATTGTGCTGGAGCCGCGCAGACTGGCAGCGCGCGCCGCCGCGACACAAATGGCGCGTCTGCTCTGTGAAGAAGTGGGCAAAACGGTCGGATACCGGATGCGCCTCGACAGCCGCTATAATGCGCAGACGCAGGTTCTGGTGGTGACGGAAGGCGTGTTTGCCCGCATGATCCTTGATGATCCGGAATTGTCCGGTATCAGTGCGGTGCTGTTTGACGAGTTTCATGAGCGCAGTCTGGATGCCGATTTTGGTTTGGCTCTCGCATTGGACGTGCAGGGAGCTTTGCGCCCTGATCTCAAAATTCTGGTGATGTCGGCTACGCTTGACGGGGCGCGGGTGGCGGAATTGCTCGATAATGCGTCGGTGGTGGAGAGCGAAGGCCGTAGTTTTCCGGTTGAAATCCGCTATCAGGAACGTAAAGCCGATGAACGGATTGAAGATGCGATGGCAAGAACAATTCGTGCTGCTCTGGCTGATGAACAGGGTAGTCTGCTTTGCTTTTTACCCGGTCAAGGCGAGATTGAGCGCACGTTTCGTGCTCTTGAAGGGCGGGTAGCTGAACATGTGATGCTCTGCCCGCTCTACGGGGCGATGGAAGGGCGCGATCAGGATGCGGCGATCAAACCGGCACCGGAAGGCAAACGCAAAGTGGTGCTGGCAACCTCAATTGCTGAAACCTCCATCACCATTGATGGTGTGCGCGTGGTGATCGACAGCGGTCTGTCGCGTCAGCCGCGTTTTGAACCGGCAACTGGCTTGACAAGGCTGGAAACCGTGCGCGCATCGCAAGCGGCGATTACCCAGCGGGCAGGGCGCGCGGGACGAACTCAATCGGGCATTGCCATCCGGCTCTGGCATGAGGGGCAGATTTCCTCACTGCCGCGTTTTACTACGCCGGAAATTCTGGAAGCTGACTTGTCGTCGCTGCTGCTCGATTGTGCCGCATGGGGCGTGCAAAATGTCAGCGATTTGCGGCTGCTGGATCAACCCTCGGCGGCCAGCCTGAAAGAAGCGGCAACATTGCTGAAACGGTTGGGTGCGCTGGATGCAGACGGACGGCTGACAGCATCCGGCGAGCAGATTAGGAAACTCGCATTGCCGGTGCGGCTTGCCCATATGGTGGCAGAGGCTGCCAATCGCGGAGAGGCATTGCAGGCGGCAGAGCTTGCCGTGCTGATGACCGAGCGCGGTCTTGGCGGTAATGATGTTGATCTCGATGCGCGGCTTTCCCGTTTCCGCCGTGATCGCGGTGACCGTGCGCAAAAGGCACGTGGACTGGCACGCTCGCTGATTAAAGGTTTGCCAGCAGCATATGCACAAAACAAAGAGGATGCCCATGCCGGTCGTCTGCTGCTGGATGCCTATCCTGATCGTGTGGCCAAAGCGCGGGGCAATGGCGGGCAGTTTATTCTGGCCAATGGGCGCGGTGGTGAGCTGGATGCAAGCCAGCATCTCTCCCGCGCACAATGGCTGGTTGTGGCTGACCTGACCGGACGGGCAGGGGCGCAACGTATTCTCTCTACCGCTGAGGTGAGTGAGGACGAAATCCGCACGGCGCTGACTGCCCAGATTGAGGGCGGCCAACAGGTCATTTACGACCCTGAGCGCAAAGCCTTGCGTGCCCGCGAGGCGGTACGGTTGGGGGCAATAACCCTGTCGGAGAAAAATCTGGCGGCACCATCGGGGGAGGCAGCTGATCTGGGTGTTGTTCAGGCGGTACGCCAATACGGACTGGATATTTTACCTTGGGGCAAGGAAGCGCAGACTCTACGCCGTCGTCTCGGTTGGCTTTATCGCGGGCTGGGTGAGCCGTGGCCACAAACGGATGATGAGCACTTGCTTGCGACACTGGAAGACTGGCTGCTGCCGTTTCTGACTGGTGAAGCGCGGCTGGATAAAATCAGCCAATCGGCTTTAATGAACGGCTTACGCTCGCTTGTGCCATTCGATCTGCAAAGGCAAATTGATACGCTGGCACCGACACATTTTACCGTGCCGACCGGCTCCAATATCGCGATTAATTATGAAGGGGATGAGCCGGTGATTGCCGTGCGTGTGCAGGAATTATTTGGCCTCACAAACCACCCTTCCATCGCCCGCGATACGGTGCCGCTTTTGCTGGAGTTGCTGTCTCCGGCGCACCGGCCGATCCAGATTACTCGTGATTTGCCGAATTTCTGGAAAGGCTCATGGGCAGATGTGCGCACTGATATGCGCGGGCGCTATCCGCGCCATGTCTGGCCGGAAAATCCTGCAGAGGCGGATCCGACGCGGCGTGCCAAACCACGGGGCACGTGAGATATTTCGGCTTTGGCGGCCTGCAAATGGCACTCTTCTCCGCTTCCGGTGCTCATGTACCTTAATGTACATTCCGCTCCGGTTCTCGCAGAGCACCATTTTCGGCTCGCCATAACCAAAATATGGCGGGAGCGTTCGGGGGAAATTAGCCTGCGGCAGGATGGCGCAGATTTGCTTGCGTGAGCACAGATTTTGCCGCATAAGGCAATTCTGTGCAGCGCTTATAGGGAAAGACAGAATGGCGAATGGTGATCTGATTAATCGGGCGTCGTCGCTTTCCCGTCGCCTGCGTCTCACTACTCTGGTGCGTGTGCGCTGGTTTGCTATTACCGGCCAGACTGCAGCCGTGTTGTTTGTCTCCTTATCGCTGAATTTTGTGTTCCCGCTTGGTATCAGCTTCGCGCTGATTGCCGTGTCGGCATGGCTCAATCTGTTCCTGTCTTTCCGCTATCAGCTCAATCATCGGCTGGATTTGCGCACAGTGCTGCTGGTGCTGGGTTTTGATATTTTACAGCTCACAGGTCTGCTCTACTTAACTGGTGGCTTGCAAAATCCGTTCGCCGTGCTTTTGGTTGTGCCGGTGATTATTGCGGCAACCGCGCTTTCTGTACGCAGTATTTTGCTGCTCGGTTTGCTGACAATCAGCTGTGCCAGTTTTCTCGTGGTCTGGCATCTGCCGCTGCCGTGGTATAGCGGCGTTGTACTGGAGCTGCCGCTGATGTTCGTGGTCGGTGTGTGGTGTGCCATTGCCTCGACGCTGATTTTTAGCGGGGTTTATGTTTACCGGATTGCCGAAGAAGCTCGTTTGCTGGGTGATGCTTTGAGCGCCACTGAGTTGGTGCTGCAGCGTGAGCAGCATTTATCGGCACTGGATGGTCTTGCCGCAGCTGCTGCCCATGAGTTGGGAACACCGCTGGCGACGATCACATTGGTAGTCAAGGAAATGCAGCGCGCTTTGAAAAATGATGACCGTTATGCGGAGGACATTCAGTTGCTGTCTTCGCAAGCGCAGCGGTGCCGTGAGATTTTGCGACGTCTCACCAGCCTGTCCTCGGAAGGCGAAGAGCATATGTCGAAACTGGCATTATCTTCCCTGATTGAAGAGGTGATTGCGCCGCATCGTAATTTCGGCATCCAGATTGATGTTGAGAAAAAGCTTACAGCAAAAAACACCGGTACTGAGCCGGTTGTCCGCCGCAATCCTGGTGTGATTTACGGTCTTGGCAACCTGATTGAAAATGCGGTGGACTTCGCGAAGAACGAAACGCAGGTGATCTGGGGCTGGGACGAGCAATCGGTACGTATTACCATCCGCGACGACGGCAGAGGTTTCTCGCCGGATATGCTGGACAGGATTGGTGAGCCTTATATGTCGCGCCGCAGTGATGAGCGTAATGGCGGCGGGCTCGGTCTGGGGCTGTTTATTGCCAAGACTTTGCTGGAGCGCTCAGGCGCACATATCAGCTTTAATAATCGTCCGGAGCCGGGACAAAGCGGCGCTGAGATTACGATTGTCTGGCCGCGTCAGGCGCTCACAGCGTAAAGGCGATTCTTTCAGGCTGGGGGCATTTAAAAAGATTCGTTTTATTGTGATTCAATTGGTGGTCTGAAAGCTGCTTTTTGAGTAAATTCTCTGTGAAATGCGATGAATTTAGGCGTTTTACATTAATATTTACATTGCATATTTGACTTTTTGACGCAGGCGCAGCAATAAGTAAAAAGACAAAAGACGAGTAAGGAATACCTGATGGATGATATGAATCAGGATGATCACCTTGCCATCGGCAGTGATCCTTCGCTTCTTCTGGTTGACGATGACAAACCGTTCTTGCAGCGGCTTGCCCGCGCTATGGAAAGCCGCGGTTTTACAGTCACAACGGCTGAATCCGTTGAGGAAGGTATTGCTGCTGTGAAGCTGGCAGCACCCGCTTATGCGGTTGTTGATATGCGGCTTGGTGATGGCAATGGCCTTGATATTATTGAGGCGATCCGCACGAAGCGTGAAGATACGCGCGCAATCGTGCTGACCGGTTACGGTAATATCGCGACTGCGGTCAATGCTGTCAAAATCGGCGCGATTGATTATCTTTCCAAGCCTGCGGATGCCGATGAAGTTTTTGCAGCGCTCACCCGCCGCGATGGTGAAAAAATTGCGCCACCGGAAAATCCGATGTCTGCGGATCGGGTGCGCTGGGAGCATATTCAGCGCGTCTATGAGATGTGCGAGCGCAATGTTTCTGAAACTGCGCGTCGTCTGAACATGCATCGCCGTACTTTGCAGCGTATTCTTGCCAAGCGCGCTCCGCGTTAAGCCTTATATTTCATAGTCATGCCGGCTGAGACATATCAGTCGGCATCGGTAAGTGGCATGGATACGCCTGCCATTTCTGCCAGTGTCAGCCGGTTGGCGCCGATGCGCGCCAGTTGCAGGGTCAAAGCTTTGCGTGTGGCTGGTGCAAGCTTGTGTTCCGGCGCATCGCGCAAAATTTCTCCGCCATAACCGTCCGAAAGAATAAAACCGCAGTCTTCCGGAAAGAGTTCGCGCGGCACCTGAGCATGGGTGGCGAAAAACAGCCGGTCGCAAAAATTACGGTAATCCGGCCATTTCTGATCTGCCTTCCAGTCTTCGACAGAAGATTTTATCTCAATAATCCAGATTTCGCCTTTGCGGGTCAGCCCCACTAGATCGGCACGTCTGCCTGAGCGCAGGGAAATTTCCGGCAATACAGTAATATTCAGATCAAAACACAGACGTTGCACACCACGGCGCACCAGTAATGCCAGTTCAGACTGACGGCCGTCACTGAGCGGATGTTGCTGGAATGGTGAGATGATAGGCATGTTTTTCCGTCAGTATTGGTGGCTGTGTTTGCTTGTATGCGTTCCCGCAGAAAAGATAATCATGGTTAATGTTTGATTAAGGATCACTGGTTAACTTGTTTTCAACAAATGTTCACTGTCATTACGGTTTTCTGAGGGGAAAAATGGTATTCAGAAACACTTTCACAGTCGCCGGTCTTTTATTGACGATGGCGCTGGCCGGTTGTTCAACAACAACACCATTTCAGACCAGTACCGCATCCTATTCCAGCGTGTCGGATGCAGCTTATGTGCTTCCGACTATTCCTGTACAGAAAATTGCGCCGGAATATCGCCGCCAGCGGGTTAAATATGAGACGGCAGAAGCGCCGGGTACAATTGTCGTCGATACGCAAAACAAATTTTTATACCATGTTGAGCCGGACGGCAAAGCAATGCGCTATGGCATTGGTGTCGGACGCGAAGGCTTTCAGTGGAAGGGCAGCGCCAAAGTTGCCATGAAACGTGAATGGCCAACATGGACACCGCCGGCACCGATGATTAAGCGGCAACCTGAACTGGCAAAATATGCCGGTGGTATGAAGCCGGGACTGACCAATCCGTTGGGCGCCCGTGCGCTCTATCTCTACAAGGGCGGACGTGACAGCGGCTACCGTCTGCATGGCACGCCGGAATGGTGGTCAATCGGCAAGAATGTATCATCCGGCTGCATTCGCCTGATTAATCAGGATATTATGGATCTGTATGAGCGCTCAGATGTCGGTGCTAAAGTCGTAGTGCTGTAATTCTTTTTGTCACAGGCAATACAAAACGCGGCTAAACAGCCGCGTTTTGTATTTGTGATTTGTCCGAAGCGTCAGATTGCTTCGACCTGCTGAACTTCAGGCACAAAATGCTTGAGCAGGTTCTGGATACCATGCTTCAGAGTTGCAGTTGAAGACGGGCAGCCGGAGCAGGCGCCTTTCATATGCAGATAGACAACGCCGTGTTCAAAGCCGCGGAAGGTGATGTCGCCACCGTCCTGTGCAACCGCAGGGCGCACACGGGTTTCAATCAGCTCTTTGATGGTTTCAACGATTTCCGCATCCGCATCAGCGAAGAACTCACCTTCGGTATGATCGTGGCCTTTGGACTGTTCCGATGCCATAACCGGCGCACCGGACATCATGTGTTCCATGATCGTGCCGAGAATGGCCGGTTTGAGGTGCTGCCATTCCGCACCATCTTTGCTGACAGTGATGAAATCATAACCAAAAAACACACCATTTACGCCCGGAACTGCAAAGAGTTTGGCAGCAAGCGGTGAGGTATTGGCGGCGCTGTCTGCATCGCGGAAGTCGGCGGTGCCTTCCGGCATAACCACTTTACCCGGCAGAAACTTCAGGGTTGCCGGATTAGGCGTGGCTTCAGTCTGGATGAACATTTAAGTTCTCCCGTGTTAAATGAGGGCTGTAAAGAAAATACGGCAATCATGGCGATAGAATTGCGTGATTGCTCTTAATATAGGTGTTTCAGGCGACGGCATCAATGTCATCGTCAGAAAGATCTGACGGAATGACTGTGACCGGAACAGGGAAGGATGCGCCGCGTCCCGCAATCGACTGTACCAGCGGTCCCGGACCTTCTTTGCCGGAACCGGCAGCCAGTACCAGAATGGCTATATCCTGATCTTCTTCAATCAGGCTGTGAATTTCTTCCGCAGTCTGCCCTTCGCGCACAATCAGCTCAGGCTCAATGCCGTATTGCTCACGTAATTGCGTTGCATATTTATTCAGTGCTGTCTGCGCCCGTTCCAGTGCCTCTGCCCGCATAATATTGCCGACACCAAGGAATTGCTGGAAATCTGACGGGTCGATGACGAACAGCAACACCAATGCGCCATTGGTATTTCTGGCGCGCCGTGAGGCATAAGCCACCGCACGCCCGCATTCGGGCGTTTCATCAATTGAGACAAGAAATTTACGGCGGTGGCCGGCTTCCCGGCTAAGACGTTTTGAAACCATGCGCGGGAATTTGCCATTCAATGCGCCCGACTGCAAGATGACAATTTTGTGGCGCGGCGAAAAATTTAATATTTGGATGTGAAAAATTGCGCCGGTATCAGCCTGAATGGTGCTGCTGAAATCATGTGAGATTTCTTTCCTGCTGTATTTTCAGGCTTTTTATAGCCGAAGAGTGTAGCTATCGTCCTGTATAATTGCCGCTTCACATTGCTGTGTGGCGGAATGGTTTTTTATGTGCAGCAGAGTTCTCACGGCTTCAAACCGGATTTCTGCAGGCTGCGGGAGAGGGCTGAGACTCAAAATGACTAAGACATATGGCAAGCTGGCTTCACGCGTTTACGAGTTGGATAAACCAGTTGGTTGCTCTTTTGGTGATGTGGAGTTCTATCTCGAACGACTGAAGACAGTGGCGGGGCCGGTACTGGAACCGGCAACGGGCAATGGCCGTATGCTGGTGCCACTGGCACAGGCCGGATACAGCGTCAGCGGTTTTGACCTGTCTTCCGAGATGCTTGATCTGTGTAAAATGAATTGTGAGAAACACGGTGTAAAAGCCGGTTTGAGCCAGCAGAATTTCACGACATTTGCCTATGAGCAGAAATTTGCAGCAATCGTGTTGCCAACAGGTTCATTCCAGCTGATGACCGATCCACTTGATGCAATGAGTTTCTTGCGGCGCAGCAAAGAGGCGCTGGCTCCAAACGGCAAATTGCTGCTGGATATTTCTGTGGTTGGTGATTTCATGGATCACAGCCCGCGGGTGCGTCACTGGCAGGACGGGGATGATCTGCTGACTTTGCAGGAAATGCGCACTGCCACAGATTATGCCAAACAGATTGTGACATCCCATCTGCGTTATGAATTATGGCGGGACACGCACCTGGTAACAACAGAGATGGAATTATTCAGCCTGCGCTGGTGGGGGATGTTTGAGCTGGAACTGGCTCTGCGCGAGGCCGGATTTACGCAGGTTAAAATCTTCGGCGATTATCAATCAGGCGCTGTTGATACGGGGCCAGTCAGTACCCTGACATTTGAAGCAGCGTAGATTTTTGCAGAAATAAAAAAGGCAGGGAATTCCCTGCCTTTTTGCAATCAGTCTTGTAAGAAGCCTACAATATCACGCACATTGCGCATGGTATCTTCGGCGATGACGCTTGCGCGTTCACCACCGTCACGCAGAACACTGTCGATATAGGCCGGATCAGCCACCAAACGACGCATTTCATGGGTGATTGGTGACAGCTGCGCAACTGCGAGTTCTGCAAGCGAGGCTTTGAACTCCGAGAACTGCTTGCCGCCGAAGTCGCGCAATACGGATGCTTTATCTGTGCCCGATAGCGCTGCGAAAATACCGATCAGATTGTCCGCCTCAGCACGACCTTCCAGCCCTTCGACTTCTGAAGGAATGGCGTCGGCATCGGTTTTGGCTTTGCGGATTTTCTTGGTGATGGTGTCTTCATCATCAATCAGATTGATGCGCGACAGGTCGGACGGGTCAGACTTCGACATTTTCTTGGTGCCGTCACGCAGCGACATGATGCGCATCGCAGGACCAGAAATCAGCGGCTCTGTGATCGGGAAAAAGCCCGATACAGTTTCATCACCAACGGCCATTTCCACGCCAATGCCAAGCGAGGCAATGCGGTCGGAATAGTCATTGTTGAATTTCTGCGCGATGTCGCGGGTCAGTTCAAGGTGCTGTTTCTGATCGTCGCCAACCGGCACGGCGGTGGCGCGGTAGAGCAGAATGTCGGCAGCCATCAGGCTCGGATAGGCCAGCAGACCCAGCGAAGCATTTTCGCGGTCTTTACCGGCTTTGTCCTTGAACTGCGTCATGCGGTTCATCCAGCCGATACGGGCAATACAATTGAACACCCATGCGAGTTCCGCATGCTGACGCACACGGCTCTGGTTGAAGACAATGTTTTTCTTCGGGTCAACACCGGCAGCCAGATAGGCCGCAGTGATTTCACGCGTGGAATTTAAAAGTTCCACCGGATCCGGCAGAATTGTCAGCGCATGCATATCAACAACGCAATAGATGCAATCATTCTCATCCTGCAAGGCAACCCAGCGCTTCAAAGCGCCAAGATAATTGCCGAGATGGAGATTGCCGGTTGGTTGTGCGCCGGAGAAAATGCGTTCTTTGAAGGTGTTCATTCTTGTTAAATCCTGAAGCTGGTGGAGAGCCGGTCGAGCGTGATTATCGTGCTTTTCGTATATTGATAATCAGAATGCTCTGGGGTTGCTTTTAAGATCGGCATATGTGGTTTGGACGCATGCTGCCGGTCTTGGCTAAAAATTTCGGATTATAAAAAATATCCGGAAGGCAGGCGCAAAATCCTGTCTTCCGGATGCGGTATTACTGCCAGAGTGATGATCGGCAATCAAGCGGAAATATTTGTGTCGTCCGGTGCTGCCACTGCTTTTTTGCGGCGGCGCATATTGCCTTTCAGGGCAGACAGACTGGCGCCGCCAATGGCAAAAACTGTTGTGAAATAGACAAGCATACTACCGGTAACAAGCAGGCCGAGTGTTATGGCCTGCACCGCAAATCCGGCCTGTCTGCTCAAATAGGCTTCAAAATACTGGGATGCAAAATACAAGGCCGTGGCCATGATGGCAGCCGCAATGATCAGACGCGGAATGCGGCGGATCAGACCGGCATCATAATCCCAGTGTTTGCGCCAGATCAGCACGACGAACAGCAAAATGGCATTGACCCAACCGGCGGTGATTTCCGCTGTGGCAATGCCGGTAGGGCCGAGGCGCGGAAACAATGTCAGCGCCAGCGAGACATTCACCACAACTGAGATGCCAGCAAAAATCATCGGCGTGCGGGTATCTTCGCGGGCAAAAAAGCCCGGAATAAAGGCTTTAATCAGCACAAAGGCAGGCAGGCCAAGACCATACACTGCAAGAATTTGCGACACGATCAGCGTGGATTCAGCACCGAACTGGCCGCGTTCAAACAACAGGCGCACCAGTGGTTCGGAGAAAACCAGTAAGGCAGCCGCAGCAGGCAATGTCAGGAATAACGTAAATTCGACCGAGCGGTTTTGCAGATTTCCGGCTTCTTTTAAATTACCACCACGCAGTGCGCGCGATAATTCCGGTAGCAAAACCGTGGCAACGGCAATACCGACCACGCCGAGCGGTAACTGATAGAACCGGTCAGCATAAACGAGAGAAGACACAGCGCCGTCTTGTCCCGAAGCAATATTGGTGTTGATCAGCAGATTGATCTGGGTGATGCCGCCGGTAATCGCCGCAGGCAGCGCCAGCACCAGCAAACGGCGCACATTGGGTGTTAGTTTCGGGCGGCGAAAACCGATTTTCATCCCTGCTTTGCGCACGGCAAACCAGACAATACCTAGCTGCACCACACCCGCCGCCATCACACCCCATGACAGCGCATAGCCGATTTGCAGCGGATCATAATTCTGCACCCATGCCAGCAGCAGAGCGCCGATCAGGATGAAATTCAGGAAAACCGGTGCAATGGCCGCGGCAAAATACTTATGCAGGCTGTTGAGCATGCCGCCCATCATCGCCGCCAGCGACATACAGGCGAGATAGGGAAACATGATCATCGCCAGATTGACCGTGTTCTCGAATTTCACCGGATCATTGGTAAAACCCGGTGCAATCACCGTGCTGACCAGAAACGGCATGGACAGTTCCATCGCGATGGTCAGGCCGAGGAGAATGGTGAACAACACGCCGAACACTTCTTCAGAAAAACGCCGGGCGCCATCCATACCGTTCTGCTCGATCTCTTTGGCAAAGAGCGGCACGAAAGCAGCGTTGAATGCACCTTCAGCAAATAAGCGTCGGAAAGTATTCGGGAAGCGGAAAGCGGTGTTGAAAGCATCCGCCACAGGGCCGGTGCCGAGAAAAGCCGCCATCAGCATTTCACGGGTAAAGCCGAAGATCCTGCTCATCAGCGTGCCGGAAGCAACAGTTGCGAATTTTTTCAGCAGGCTCATGAATTCATCTCGTTGATAGGGAGTAACAGGCAGGCAGTGTGGCAAATCTTAAAAATGCGGATGCCGGTTTAACCTGCCGTTTCGCGCGTTTTCTTTTGATCACTGTTTTTAATTTCCGCTGCCCTGCTATCACTCCCGCTCATCTCAAACAAGCCAAGCAAGCGTTTCTGGATATTGGCCTGTTTGGTGGCGGTCGTTATTTTTTGCCCGTCGAGGCCGGTGACATAAAATGTATCAATGACCTTTTCACCGAATGTGGTGATGTGAGCGGAGGCAATATTGAGGGAAAGATCAGAAATCGCATTGGTAATTTCTGAAAGCAATCCGGTGCGATCCAGTCCTTTTACTTCAATCACCGTGAATTTTTCAGACAGGCTATTATTGATGTTGACGCGTGGCGTGACATGGAAAGCGCGGGCGGAGCGCCGCGCTTTTGTCTTTCGCGCGAGGACTTCCGGCAGATAAGTGGTGCCGGTCAGCACATCTTCAATCAACTGGCCAACACGGGCGGCACGGCGCATCTCATCATCATTGGTGTCAAATTCACGGCTGATCAGGATGGTATCCAGCGCCCGCCCGTCCGTGGTGGTGAAAATCTGCGCATCAACAATATTAGCACCCGCTGCCGAGCAGGCACCGGCAATGATCGACAGCAAACGCGGGTGATCGGGCGACAGGATTGTCAGCTCGGTCACCGCTTCAAACTCATGTGGGCGTGCCAGAATATTGAGGATTTTGCCTGCTTCATCGCTGGCACGGATGAAATCCGCGTGGCGTTTCTGATCTTCCTGCGGCACAGTCAGCAGATAATTATCATAATGCAGCGCCAGCAAATGATCGCGCTTATCCTCCGGCCAGTCGCGGATCTGCTCAGCCAGTTGGCAGCGTGCCTGATTGCTGCGCTCGGTCTGGCTCACTTCAGAAAAGCCACCGGTCAATAGCAGTTCTGTTTCTTGATAAAGCGTGCGCAGCAGCTGGCCTTTCCAGCCGTTCCACACGCCGGGGCCGACAGCCTTGATATCGCAGATTGTGATCATCAGCAGCAGTTTCAACCGTTCGGTGGTCTGCACGATGGCAGCAAAATCGGCAATGGTTTTGCGGTCATTGAGGTCGCGTGATTGCGCAACCTTGCTCATGGTCAGATGTTCCTGAACCAACCATGCGACAAGCTCCGTCTCGGACGGATTAAGCCCGAAACGTGGGGCTAGTTTGCGGGCGATTTTGGCACCGGCCGTGGAGTGGTCTTCCGGTCTGCCTTTGGCAATATCGTGCAGCAGTAGTGTCACATAGAGCAGATGCCGGTCTTTCTTGATGGTGGGCAACAGGCTGTGCGCGAGCGGATGCTCGTTTTTCAGCGTCTCATGTTCAATCTCGGACATGATGGCAATACAACGCAACAGATGCTCATCAACTGTATAATGATGATACATATTGAACTGCATCATCGCGACGATCTTGCCGAAATCCGGAATAAACTGCCCCAGCACACCGGATTCATTCATGCGCCGCAATGTGCGTTCCGGCGTGCGCGGAGAGGCGACAATTTCGAGAAACAGTCGGTTGGCTTCCTTGTCATTGCGCACGTCGCTTTTGATGAGTTTTAACGAGCGGCTCACGCGCTGGATCGTATCAGGATGATATTGCAGCCCATGTTTATCCGCGAGATAAAACAGCCGGATCAGATTGACCGGATCGCGCTGAAACACCTCATCATCGGCAATATTGATGCGGTTATGATCGAGAATAAAATCTGTGCTGCCGGCAATTTTGCGTTTTTTGCGTGCCAGCGTGGAATAAATCTGGCCGGTGCCCGGTGTTTCTTTGAACTGCTCTTCTTCCAGCGCGGCACTGATAATGCGGGTGAGATCGCCGACATCTTTAGCGACCAGAAAATAATGCTTCATGAAGCGCTCAACAGCTGTCTGCCCCGGATGGTCAGTATAGCCGAGGCGGGTGGCGATCTCACGCTGAATATCAAAGGACAGGCGCTCTTCCGCCTTGCCGCTCAGAAAATGCATATGGCAGCGCACCGCCCAGAGAAAATCATCAGCCTTGCTGAACAGTCTTGCCTCGCTGCGGGAGAAGACCCCGCGCTTGATCAGCTCCTCCGTGGAATGAACGCGATAAATATATTTGGCAATCCAGAACAGGGTTTGCAGATCGCGCTGGCCGCCTTTGCTTTCCTTGACATTCGGCTCCACAAGATAGCGTGTTGAGCCCGCTTTTTTGTGCCGGATATCGCGCTCAATCAGCTTGGCCTGCACAAATTCCGCGCCGCTGTCAGCGACGATTTCCTGATCAAAACGGGCGGTGAGTTCATTATAAAGCGCACGGCTGCCGGTCAGGAAACGCGCTTCCAGCAGCGAGGTGCGGATGGTCATATCTTCCCGCGACAGGCGGATGGCATCGTCAATATTGCGCGTGGAATGGCCGACTTTCAGCCCCATATCCCAGAGCATATAGAGCATATATTCCACAACCTGCTCGCCCCACGGTGTCTGCTTATAGGGCAGCAGGAACAGCAGGTCGATGTCAGAACCCGGTGCCAGCCCACCGCGTCCGTAACCGCCAACGGCAATGATGCTCAAATTCTCAGCCTTGGACGGATTAATGGCGGGATAAATGTTCTCAACCGTAAAATCATAAAGCGCGGCGATAATGTGATCCATCAATCCGCTGATCCGCCGTGCGCAGGCGATGCCGCTGCCATCTTCCAGCAACAGGGTTTCCGCACGGGTTTTGCCGTCTTTCCATGCGGATTTAAGCGTTTTCAGAACCTGATTGCGCGCCGGATCTTTGACTGTCTCTGTTTCTGCAGCCTGTTTCAGAGCAGCAGTAAGTGCCTGTCTGTCGATGATGCGGTCAAGATGGAGATCGGACAAGCGCATGGATCATGGTTCCGTAGTATCAAAGTTACGATGCAGAAAACTGAGCATGGATGAAAGCCGAACGCAACGGTAAGTCTGCATTCTGCTCTAAACAAGAAAAGGCCGGAACTGATGTTCCGGCCTTTTGAGTTTGGCTACTGATATAATCAGTTGGTTGCCGCATAAGCGGTGAAGGCCGCCATATTGGTAATGTCGGAATCCTTGGCGCTGAGCGGTACGATCTGCACGGCCTTGTCCAGACCGGTCAGCAGCGGGCCGATCAGGGTTGCGCCGCCCAGTTCCTGCAACATATTCGCGGCAATGGATGCCGTATGATAATCCGGCATGACCAGTACATTGGCAGGAGCCGTCAGGCGGGTAAACGGATAGGTTTCCATCAGGCTGGCATTAAGCGCAACGTCCGCGCTCATTTCACCGTCGAATTCAAAGTCGACATGGCGTTTTTCCAGAATACGCACGGCTTCCTGAATGTTTTCAGAACGCGCACCGGACATATGGCCGAAGGTGGAATAAGCCAGCATGGCAACGCGCGGCACATAGCCCATGCGGCGTGCAACATTGGCGGCTTCCACTGCAATATCAGCCAGTTCTTCTGCTGTCGGCTGCTCGTGCATCGCCGTATCGGCGATGAAAACGGTGCGGCCACGGCACAGAGCCAGAGATACGCCGATCATCCGGTGACCCGGTTTCACATCAATCACGCGGCGCACATCTTCAATGCTGGTGGCATAATTGCGGGTTACGCCGGTGACCATGCCGTCCGCATCACCCATCGCCACCATGCAGGCAGCAAAATGGTTGCGGTCATTGTTGATCATGCGCTGGCAATCGCGGAACAGATAGCCTTTGCGCTGTAGCTTTTCATAAAGGTGATCGGCATATTCCGAGGTGCGTTTTGACAGACGGGCATTGGTGATTTCAATGCCGAGCTTGTCGAGATCAACACCGGTCTGTTCAGCTGTTTCACGGATACGGTCTTCACGGCCGAGCAGGATGGCTTTGCCCAAGCCCTGATTAGCGAAGGAAACAGCGGCGCGGATCACCTGCGGCTCTTCACCTTCAGCAAAGATCACACGTTTGGTGTGACGACGGATACGATCATAAATGCCGGACATGGTTGATGCGATCGGATCGCGGCGCGCAGAGAGTGTGCGGGCATAGGCTTCGAGATCGTCAATAGGCTTGCCAGCAACGCCGCTTTCCATTGCCGCTTTGGCGACGGCCACCGGAATGGTGGAGAGCAGGCGCGGATCAAACGGCACCGGAATAATGTAATTCGGGCCAAAACGCGGACGGTTGCCCTGATAGGCAGCAGCCACATCATCCGGCACATCAGTGCGTGCCAGTTCTGCAAGCGCATTGGCAGCGGCGACCTTCATCGCATCATTGATGGTGGTGGCGCGCACATCCAGTGCGCCACGGAAAATATACGGGAAGCCAAGCACGTTGTTGACCTGGTTCGGATAATCGGAGCGACCGGTTGCGACAATCGCATCGGAGCGGATGGCTGCTACTTCTTCCGGTGTGATTTCCGGATCAGGATTGGCCATAGCAAAGATAATAGGATTGTCAGCCATTGAGCGCACCATGTCGTCGGTCAATGCGCCTTTGGCGGAAACGCCGAAGAAAATATCCGCGCCTTCCATTGCTTCGGCCAGCGAGCGCTTATCGGTTTTCACCGCATGCGCCGATTTCCACTGGTTCATACCCTCGGTGCGACCCTGCCAGACCACGCCTTTGGTATCGCACAGGATTACATTCTCTGATGCAAAGCCCATTGCCTTGACCAGTTCAATACAGGCAATACCGGCAGCACCAGCGCCATTACAAACCATTTTCGTGGTCTTCAGGTCACGGCCGGTCAGGTGCAGTGCATTGAGCATACCGGCAGCTGCGATAATCGCGGTTCCGTGCTGGTCATCATGGAAAACCGGAATATTCATCAGCTCGCGCAGGCGCGCTTCAATGATAAAACATTCCGGCGCTTTAATATCTTCCAGATTGATGCCGCCGAAGCTTGGCCCCAGATAGCGCACGGAATTGATGAATTCTTCCACATCGGTGGTGTCGACTTCAAGATCGATGGAATCCACATCGGCAAAGCGCTTGAACAGCACGGATTTGCCTTCCATCACCGGTTTGGAAGCCAGTGCGCCGAGATTGCCGAGACCCAGAATGGCGGTGCCGTTGGAGATCACGGCAACCATATTGCCCTTGGCTGTATAGTCATAGGCTTTGCTCGGATCTTCCGCGATCGCTTTAACCGGTACAGCCACGCCCGGAGAATAGGCGAGCGACAGGTCGCGCTGCGTTGCCATTGGTTTGGTCGGAGTGATTTCCAGTTTGCCCGGACGGCCGCGAGCGTGAAAGTCCAGTGCTTCCTGTTCTGTCAGGGACGGGCCTTTTCCTGTTTGTGGCTTCTGGGTGCTCTTGTCGTTGGTCATTGACCGCTCCGATCTTTCCTGCGTGGCGGTTGCTTTGAGGGGCTGCAACTGCCTTATTATGTTAATCATCCTGCCGGATGGTTGGCCTGAGTGTTTGGGCCTGAATGGTTTGGCCCGAATGTTTTGGCCCGAATGTTTGGACAGTGTGTTTATATCAAGACTGCTTATTTGGGTAGCGCAATATCTGAAAAGATTTTGGTGTTTAAAGATAATATTCGCAAGATCAATGCATTCCGGCGAGATTCACGGGGATATAAGCAACTGACTGCTTCACAGAGCTTTGCTCAACGCTTTAAACTGGCAATAAGATTTTGAAAAATTATTTCAGGAACATGTGTATTTCCTATGACGCAGCATGAAACAGCTCCCCAAACATCCGAACTCGCTGACGAGCCGCAGAGCACTTATGATGCAGGTCTGAACGCACGTCCCACACCGATGATGGAACAATATATTGAGATCAAGGCTGCCTATCCGGACAGCCTGTTGTTCTATCGTATGGGCGATTTTTACGAGATGTTCTTCAATGATGCGATTGAGGCATCCGAAGCGCTGGGTATTACGCTGACCAAGCGCGGCAAGCATCTGGGTGAAGATATTCCGATGTGCGGTGTGCCGGTGCATACTGCCGATGATTATTTGCAGCGTCTCATCGGCAAGGGCTTTCGCGTGGCCGTCTGTGAGCAGGTGGAAGATCCGGCTGAAGCGAAGAAGCGCGGTTCCAAATCTGTAGTCAAGCGCGATGTGATCCGTCTTGTCACACCGGGCACGATCACGGAAGAAAAGCTGCTTGATCCGGCACAGGCTAATTATCTGATGATCCTTGGCCGTGTGCGTGGTGTGGAAGAGGGCAGGCTGTCGCTGGCATGGATTGATATTTCCACCGGCCAGTTCCGCATGACGGAAACCACACCGGAAAAACTCTATGCCGATATTATGCGCGTTGATCCGAGCGAGCTGATCGTGCCGGAAACAGCCTTCCAGGATCCGCAAATTCGTCCGGTTCTGGATTTGCTGGGGCGCATTGTCATGCCGCAGCATCCGAGCCTGTTTGAAAGCTCTACGGCAGAAGAACGTATCAAGCGCTATTACGGTGTGGCAACTTTGGATGGTTTCGGTGAGTTCAACCGCACCGAGCTTTCGGCGATTTCCGGTGCCATTGCCTATCTCGAGAAAACCCAGATTGCCGAACGCCCGCCTTTGATGCGTCCTGAACGTGAGACGGATGGCGCATCGCTGTTTATTGATCCGGCAACCCGCGCCAATCTGGAACTGATGCGCACGCTCTCCGGCAATCGTGAAGGCTCATTGCTCAAAGCTGTTGACCGCACGGTCACCGGTGCCGGTGCACGGCTGCTGGCCGAGCGCCTGACAGCGCCGTTGACTGACCCTGCGCAGATTGCAGCAAGACAGGACTCTGTGGCTTTCTTTTTGAGTGAAACGTCATTGGCACAGGGCTTGCGTTCTGCCTTGCGCGGTGTGCCGGATATGCCGCGCGCCTTGTCACGTCTGGCCGTCGGACGCGGTGGCCCGCGTGATCTCGGCGCATTGCATGCCGGTTTTCAGGCGGCACATCTGGTGCAGCAGTTATTTCAGGATAAGCAATTACCCGAGGAGCTGGCGCAGGCCTGTCAGTCCATTCTCGCTCTGCCGGAGAGTTATGCCCAGTTTCTGGATCAGACTCTGGCAGAAGAACTGCCACTGCTGAAGCGCGATGGCGGTTTTATCCGCGCGGGCTTTCATGCCGAACTTGATGAAATGCGCAGCCTTCGCGATCAGTCGCGCCGCGTGATTGCCGGTCTTCAGGCCAATTATATGGAAGAGACGGGCGTTAAATCGCTCAAGATCAAACATAATAATGTGCTGGGTTATTTTATTGAGGTGACGGCCAATAATGCTGGTGCGCTGACCGATACAGATGCGGCCAAAGCGCGGTTTATCCATCGTCAGACAATGGCCAGCGCCATGCGTTTCACCACTACGGAACTGGCGGAGATTGAAACCAAAATCGCGAATGCGGCAGACCGTGCGCTGTCGATTGAATTGGCGATTTTTGAAGATCTGGTCAGCCGTACTGTTGAAAATGCCGATGCTATCCGTGCCGGTGCTGCTGCCCTTGGTATCATGGATGTGTCCGCAGCGCTCAGTGTGCTGGCGGGTGAGCAGGGCTATTGCCGCCCGAAGGTGGACGACAGTCTGAGCTTTGCCATTGATGGCGGGCGTCATCCGGTGGTGGAGCAGGCGCTGCGAAAACAGGCCAGTAATCCGTTTGTTGCCAATGATTGTGATCTGTCGCCTCTGGGTGGTCAGAAATTCGGCGCGATCTGGCTTTTGACCGGTCCCAATATGGGCGGTAAATCGACCTTCTTGCGCCAGAATGCGCTGATCGCCATTCTGGCGCAGATGGGCTCTTACGTTCCGGCCACATCTGCCCATATCGGTATTGTAGACCGGCTGTTCAGTCGTGTCGGTGCATCAGATGATCTGGCACGTGGCCGTTCTACCTTCATGGTGGAGATGGTTGAAACCGCGGCCATTCTCAATCTCGCCGGTGAGCGCTCGCTGGTTATTCTCGATGAGATCGGCCGTGGTACTGCAACCTTTGACGGTTTGTCGATTGCCTGGGCGAGTGTGGAATATCTGCACGAGAAGAACCGTTGCCGCGCATTATTTGCTACGCATTTCCATGAAATGACGGCTCTGTCAGAGAAACTGGCACGGCTTGCTAATGTCACCATGCGGGTGAAGGAATGGGAAGGCGATGTCGTGTTCCTGCACGAGGTGGCCAAAGGGGCTGCTGATCGTTCTTACGGCGTGCAGGTGGCACGTCTGGCAGGCTTGCCTGATGCCGTGGTTGAGCGTGCGCGCGATGTGCTGCATCGCTTAGAAGAGGGTGAAACCTCCGGCAAGGCTGAGAAGATCATTGATGATCTGCCGCTTTTTGCAGTCGTTGCCAAGCCGCGTGAAGTGGCAAAACCGGCTCAGGATAGCGTGTTGCTGAGTGCCGTGAGCGAGATCAATCCGGATGATCTGACACCGCGCGAGGCGCTGGAGGCGCTGTACCGCCTGAAGCAATTGTCGGTTAAAAGCTAAGATCTGGCAGGAGGATCGATATGGCAGTTCTGAGGATCGTAGCTAATCTAGCAGGCTCTGATCTTCAGGCCGCACGGGTCTTTTATGAGGAACTGCTGGGGCTGGATGTGATTATGGATCATGGTTGGATAGTGACACTGGCTGCCGGAGTGACCACAGAAAACAGGCCTGTCCAACAACTCAGTTTAGCGACAGAGGGTGGCTGCGGAACGGATGTGCCCCGTCTTTCCATTGAGGACGATAATCTGGATGAAGTCTACCATCGCGCACAGGCTGCAGGATTTGAGATCACCTATCCGCTCACGGAAGAACCGTGGGGCGTGCAGTGTTTCTACGTCCGCGATCCGCTTGGATATGTCATAAATATCTTATCACATCAGAAATAAAAAAGACCGGTATATTGCCGGTCTTTTTTATTCCATCGGTTCACACAAACCGGTCGGCTTCAGCGCCGTAATAATTGATGTAGCGGCTGGAAATACGTTCAACGGGCAACACAATCAGCACATCGGTGGTGCCGAACTGGTGATCGACGACTGCACCGTCACCGATCATTGCACCAAGGCGTAAGTAACCTTTGATTAGCGGCGGCATGGAAAACAGTGCCACTTTTGGATTGATTGCTTCCTGCGGGACAATATCCATTGAACGGTAATGCTGCTCAAGCGCCCGCACATCCCATTCCGTATCGGCGCGGCAATTGTGTTGCAGGAACGAAAGCGACACTGCATGTGCTTCCGGCACTGTGCCGTGGAAAGAGGCACAGCCGAACATCACTTCAATCTTGTGCTGCCGGCAATAGGACCAGATGCCCTGCCACAGCAATTCCACCGTGCGTTTGGAGCGGTATTCCGGCTTCACACAGGAGCGGCCAAGTTCCAGAAATTGCAGGCCGGGTTTGCGGTCTATAAGTTTGCCGATTTCATATTCACCGGCAGAATACAATGTGCGTCCTGCGGTGATCATATCACTGCGCATCAGACGATAAGTGCCAACGAGCTGTTCGGTCTCACCACCGGCTATTGCTGTGTCATAAACAACGAGGTGATCGCAGATCGCGTCATAATGATCTGCGTCGCGCTCTTCGAGCATTGTGATTTGTGATTTTTGTGCGCCGAGCTCAGTATAGAACACATCATAGCGCAGTTTTTGTGCAATACGGATGGTTTCCTGATTGTCCGCAATCCGCACAATCAGACTGCCCATGCGCCCCAGTATCTGGCCGGTCAGGGAGGAAAAACCGGTATCTGCCAGAATGGCGCCTATTTCAAGCGTGTCAGGAGATGTCTGCTTCATGCATGTATCATGCGCGGTTTGTGAAAAAATTCCAAGAGCCTGTGGCAAGATATATCCTCCGCCAGATTCAAATGCCTGAGTTTCGTCTGTAACCGCGTGCCTGTTCAGCCACGTTTTATAGAGAGTCTTTATATAGCTTGTCTGCGTCAGCCATGTGACATGAGAAGGTCAGGAAATAATCAGTTTTTGATGAAGACACTCAGGGCGCGCAGTGAGGCGTTTCCTTATCCGGCAGAGCGCGCACGCTTCCATTGTATAATTTCATCAAGAATAATCAGTCCCGCGCCAGTGGTAATGTAGACATCAGCCATGTTGAACACCGCAAAAGACCAGTTTGGCAGGTGGAACAAAATATAGTCGACAACATAACCAAGCAGGCTGCGGTCAATCAAATTGCCCAACGCACCGCCGATAATCAGCGCAAAACCAAGACGGCTGATCACCCGCTCCGGTGCGGTTGTCCACCACAGATAAGAGACGAAACCGATCACAGCAACTGTCATCGCTATCAGCCCGCCGTCATGCAGCCAGGACAACATGGAGAAAGCGATGCCCTCATTATGTGTACGGTAAAGTGCCAGAAATGGCAGCAGATCAATCTGCTGATTATAGTCCATGCCGCTCTCAACCAGAAATTTGATATACTGGTCTGAAGTGACAGCAAAAACGATAATCAGAACTGACCAGAGAGTGGCACGTTGGGACATAGGGGCATTAAACTCCTGCGCTTTTTATATTAGCGATCATCCAGAACCAGAGCGTCACGCCGGATTTCGTAGAGCATGACACCGGTGGCAATAGCAAGATTAAGCGAATCCGCACGGCCAATTTGAGGGATACGTGCTAAATGCGAGCAAATTGCAGCAAGATCGTCAGGCAATCCCTGCTGCTCATTGCCCATCATCAGCATAACCGGCTGCTTATTATAGGGAATAGTGCGGTAGTCGACGGCACCTTTGAGATGCGTTCCCACCAGCACGCCTTTATAGGACTTGCGCCAGTTGATGAATTCGTCGTGCTTGGCACGGTAAAGCGGCACGGCAAAAACCGAGCCCATTGTCGCGCGCACAGTTTCCATAGAATAAGGATCCGTGCAGTCGCCGATCAGGATAATACCTTTGGCGCCCACTGCATCGGCCGTGCGGATAATGGTACCGAGATTGCCCGGATCACGCACGCGGTCAAGCGCGATATAGGTGTCATTACCCTGCGGGCGCAGTCTTTCCAGCGGTTCAAAACGCTGGTCAAAAACACCGGCGACCATTTGCGGATTGTCTTTACGGGTGATTGCCGCAATCACTTTTTCTGAAGCCTCCAGCACCAGACCACCACCGGCTTTGGTGCGGGCTGCAACTTTCTCCACCAGCGGATTGCCTTTACCCGCCTTGGAAAAGACCAGAGTGCGGATGCGCCAGCCCTGTTCAATCGCGTCGATGACCAGTTTCAGACCTTCTGCCAGAAACACGCCCTGCTGGTCGCGGAATTTCTTCATCGACAAAGCACGCAGGTCTTTGACAATCGGATTGGTCAGACTGGTAACTTCTTTAACGCTACCGGTGCGTGGCGCATCTTTGCGGGAAAAATCATTGTCTTTAGTCATGAATTGGCAATCCAGCGGGAGAACATAGAGGTGGAAAGCGCGCGCTCGGCTGAGCGTTCACGCAGGATAAGCTCGCCCGATTCAATCACGCCGTCGCGTCCGGTAAAGCGGTCGCGCATCAACTCGTGAATGGCAAAGAACGAGGCACGGATTGAATAGGCAGTCAGCACAACGCTGAGGGCATCCGGTGAGAGGATGGCGCGGCACATATCAACCATTTGCGGAAGATTGTCGAAAAGCTGCCAGACCTCACCATTCGGACCGCGACCATAGGCAGGCGGGTCGAGCAGGATAATGTCATAGGTATTGCCGCGGCGTTCTTCGCGCGCCACAAATTTAGTCGCATCTTCGCAAATCCAGCGGATCGGCTTGTCATCGAGACCGGCCAGCGCCTGATTTTCACGCGCCCAGTTAATCGCCTTCTTGGACGCATCAACATGGGTGACTTCGGCACCGGCATGGGCGGCGATCAGCGAGGCAACGCCGGTATAGCCGAACAGATTAAGCACGCGCACAGAACGATTGACCTGTTTTTTACGGGCATCGCGCACCTGTTGTGCCATGAAAGCCCAGTGTGCAGCCTGCTCCGGAAATACGCCGACATGGCGGAACGAGGTGAAGCGGCCGAAAAAGCGCACATCCTGCAGCGCCATTGGCCAGGTTTCACCCAGCTGCTGTTTCGGAAAAAGCCAGCGTCCCATGCCTTCTTCATCGGTGTTGCCGGTGAAGATTGCATCGGCCTTGTCCCATTCGCTCTGCGGCCATGCAGGCTGCCAGATCGCCTGCGCTTCAGGGCGGATGATGCGGTAAGGGCCGTATTGTTCAAGCTTCAGACTGTTGCCGCTGTCGAGCAGGGCATAATCTTCGCTCGGGCTGGTCTCAAGAATAACCGGCAAGTTTTGGCGCGGGCGTGTGCCTGTCAGCTTCAAAAGCGGGCGATTGGCAACCGCCGGTTCAGCAGTCATTTTTTTAGGTGCTGCAGGCGCTGCGTTTTCAAAAGCCGCAGCATTCTGCTCTGTTTTTGCAAATTTCGGGCGTGGTTTTTTAAAACCCTGCAAAGGTGCAGCCGATACCGCTTTACGGTTATCGCGTGACTGTGCGGCAGGTTTTCCCGCAGATCGCGCTGATGAACCACTATGAGATTTTGCGGTTTTTCCTTTTGGCGGTTTCACCCTGTGTGCTCCGGAAATTGTTTAACAGAAGGTATTATACCATCAGATGGTGCAATATTTTCTGTTTCGTAGAGCATGGCAGCCTTTTGGGAAAGCTGAATTTAAACGGGAGTGACTTATAAATGCATCTTTGCTCTGAAAAGCGGCAGCATGTCTCCCAGAAATGGGCGCCGGTTTTGGGGCAAAGACATGCGTCAAAACAAAAAATAGAGCATTTCGAATGATTAATCTTAAATGCGAAATGCTCTAAGTGTTTTCGGCTTTTCAGGGCAAAATAACGGGCATGATTAGCCGTGTTGTTTGCGGCTCTTTTCATAGACCAGAATACCGGCTGCGAGATCTTCCATCGCTGCGCCGACCGATTTGAACAGCGTAATATCCTGATCACTGACGCGGCCTTTGACTGTTCCGCGCGCCAGATCAAACAGATCGCCGAGAACATGATCCGGTTTGATAATACCGTCACGCAAAGGCTGGGTAATGTCGCCGCCTTCTTTCAATGCGCCGTCTTTGGTGTCGACAAATACACGCGAACGCAGCACGGCTTCATCATCACTCTCACGCATATCTGGTGTGAAAGCGCCAACCAGATCAACATGGGTTCCGGGGCGTAAATGTTTCCCGTGAATCAATGGTTTAGTTGCCAGAGTACCGGCGGCAACAATATCAGCTTGCTGAATGGCGGCAATGTGATCTTCGGCAATATAGGCATTAAAGCCTTCATCACGCAGTTCTTTGATTGTTGCTTCGGCACGCTGCGGATTGCGCACGCATAACGCGATATCGGTAATCGGGCGCACGGAACTATGGGCGCGGGCGAGATTGGAAGAAACAGCACCTGCACCCATAATCACAAGGCGGGAAGCATCTTCCCGCGCCAGATAGCGGGCGGCAAGGGCAGAGGCTGCGGCAGTGCGCCAGCGGGTCAGGCTCTGGCCGTCGATCAGGGCTTTTGGTTCGCCGGTAATGCCGTCCAGCAGCAGATAGACGCCCATAACCGCCGGTTTGTCGATCAGGCCGTTGTCAGGGGAGACAGTGACGATTTTGACACCCATATAGCCCTGCGACGGATCGCTGAGCTTGTGAAAATCTGACCATGCAGGCATCAGAAGCAGCATGGACGGGCTGCCTTCAGGGCGCTCAACCGGATGGTGATGGCGCACAGGCTGGATCATACCGTTACGGAAAGCGCTATCCAGCGCATCGACCAGTTCCGGCCAGGTCATCAGGTTATCAACGGCAGCGGCAGAAATATGAAGCATTGTTTATCAGGCCTTTTATGATGCCGCCCATTGTCTCCTGCAATGCACGGGCATTTATATTCATTCACAACAACAGATTGTTCCCACGCCTGAGGGTGGGAGACAAGCACTGATCTGTGCTGAGTTTATGAAAAAGCCTGATAATATATGTGGTTTGTATGGATGCAGTACTAAGATCAGGACAGAGATGATGCGGATGGCAGGTTTTTGGCTTCGGCCTGTTTGGCGCGGTTCAAAAGCGCATCGGCCTCCGCTTTACGCTTGCGCGCCAGTTTACGGTGGCGCCCTTGGGTGAACCAGATCAGCAGCCCGCCGATAATAATGCCGGAAAGAAAAGCACCAAGCACCCACAGAAACAGCGGCGCTGTATAGGTCAGAGCAGGATTTCCGGGATTAAAAGGATCAAGCGTGACGCTGACTGCGCTGCGGTTGGCCACTGAGAGCACGATTAAAATTACCGCAAGCGGCAGCGCAATGACAAGTGTCAGGAAACGGTTGGTCATTTTAAATTACCCGTTATCTCTTATGCTGCACTCCATACATCATATCCACCATCAGGCATTGATGATACCTGATGGCTGAAGTGCCTGATTTTATATCCCGCTTCGCATGCTCCGTATAAAGACGGGTTGTGCATGCGCTACAGTTATGAGCGATTAATCGTTACCGATATTGAGGCGGTCGCGAAGCTCTTTACCGGTTTTGAAAAACGGTACCCACTTTTCCTCAACATCGACCGATTCGCCGGTGCGGGGATTGCGCCCGTTACGGGCAGGGCGGTTTTTAACGGAAAAAGCGCCGAAACCACGCAGTTCCACGCGGTTTCCTTCCGCCAGAGCTTCAGTAATTTCATCGAAGACCGCGCCGACAATATTTTCCACATCACGCTGGAAAAGATGCGGATTGCGGCTGGCGATGATCTGCACGAGTTCAGATTTAATCACTGCGTTCGACCTCTCTGCAATATATTAAAAGTAATGCTCTCAGAACTTGTATGCGAACTGCCCCTTAATTGGTTAGGGGCAGCTTATTATGAATAATACTGCCATGCTATCAATGTTTCATCGCGCTGAAACCTGAAAAACGCACTATATCCTTAATATTCAGCGCATTTCTCCGTTACGGCTGCGATTTTTGCCCGCTGTTACCGTGCCAAACTGCAAGCATGCCGTCAAGGAAGATACGCTGACCGATCTGTTCATCAAATAGTGTGCTTCCCTGTTCAGACAAGCCCATGTTGCGTAACATGAATTTCATTGCGGCAGAGGATAGCAATTCATTGTAGGATGATGGTTCGGCTTTCCATTCCACAACCGGCAGTTCTTTGTCGACGCCTTTGGTTGCAAGCCACGCAATTGAGGTTTCCTGATCGCCGAGCGCATCAATCAATTTGTGCTGAAATGCCTGACGGCCGGTATAGACAGAGCCGTTTGTGAGTTCCGGCAGTTTGTCGGCAGTAATCATCGGGCGGCGCTCTTTAACGAGACCGACAAACCAGTCATAGGTGTCTTTGACCGTATTATCGATCATGGCCTTGGCTTCTTCACTGGCGGGGGAGAAAAAGTTAGGCTCGGCTTTGAGCGGGCTTGATTTGATTGATTCAAATTTTACGCCGACTTTATCCAGAAGACCGCTGATGTCGGGATATTGAAACAAGACGCCTATAGAGCCGATCATTGAGGTTTTATGGGCAATCACATGGTCTGAGGCGATGGCAATCATATAGCCAGCGGAGGCGGCCAGTGTTCCGACCTGCGAGACGACCGGCTTTTTATCTGCGATCCTGCGCACGGCATCGTAAATCACTTCGCCGCCGGTTGTTGTGCCGCCGGGAGAGCTGATATCCAGAATGACGCCTTTGACCATATCGCTCTCTGCGACATCTTTGAGACGTTCCAAAAGCTCTTCATTGTTATAAATGGTGCCGGTAATAGAAATTTTCGCAATATGAGCAACATTGCGGGATGGCTTACTGCCGTTGATGTAAAGCGCTGCAAAGAGTATCATTGCGGCGACAAGCAGGAATGTCACAGCGCGCCAGAAGGTCAGCTTACGGCGGATACGTCGACGTTCGAGAACTGCATCGGCAGTATAAGTCATAGGATATGTCCGTTCTTGGGCTTATATTCGGTCATAGAATGTCGCATGGGCATGATGCGTCATGTTGCGGTAAGGAGACAATGATTGTTTTACTGCAACATATTGGATCAGGGATAATAAACAAAAAGACCGGCAAAATGACATTGTCAGGCACTTTTGTTAAATCGGTTCATGAAAAAGTGATCTGAGTTAACCCTCCGGAGGATTGAACCTGCGCAATTCAGCTTGTTTTGAACGCGGTGTCATCCCATTTATACCACAATAAAAGGCGATTTGAGCGCACTGTTTTTAATAGTCGTACATTTCACTGATAAATATTAATACCTTACGTGTAGGCAGCTGGCAAATGCCGGTTTCAGGAGTTTTGGACTTGTCAGACCATAAAATGGTTTTCGGAGCGTCGCAAAAAAGTACCGCTGTGTTTCATGCTGCACGCAGACACAGTATGCGTGTGCGCGTGTTGAAGACTGCTTTGCCGGTCGTTGCTCTTGGGGTGGCTGCTGTCTTTTCATGGTATACATTTCTGGCCGCACCTGCCACGACGGTAAAAGTCGAGCTTGATCCGTCTGAAAGCGGCAAACTGGTCATGACCAGCCCCCAGCTGAATGGCTATACCAAGGATAACCGCCCTTACTCTATGGTTGCGGCGCGTGCTGTGCAGGATGCCAAACAGAGCGGCGTTATCGTGCTTGAAGGCATTATGGCGCAACTGCCGGTCGGCGATAAAGATAAAGCCGAGATTGATGCTGCATCAGGTATTTATGATAGCGTTAACGGCCATCTGCAGTTTGATAATGATTTCACGGTTAAAACCACCAGCGGCATGGAAGCGAAACTACGCTCTGCGAATGTGAATATGACGAGCGGCGAGATGTCTACGGACAAGCCGGTCGATATCCGTACTGAAAATGCACATATCCGCGCGGAGAAAATGCAGATTCAGGAAAACGGTAAGGTGATGGTGTTTGAAAACAAGGTTCAGCTGACGATTGAGCCGGTTAAAGAAGCATCAACACCGGCTGCCAAAAAAGGCAGCTGATACAGTTTGCGCTGATGTGGCGGTGATTTACATAAATAAGTAATACCCCTGTTATATGGTTGCTGGCGGATAATATATATTCCGGTAAGATATATGGACCGGCAGCTGGGATGTGTTCAGAAGTTTGTTGTTTTATTCTCAAACTTGCGATTTATAACAAGGGTGATTTTCGAGGGATGAATCTGATGCGGCAACAAGCAAGCAGCGGGCTGAAAAAAGGCTCACAAAATACAATGCTGAAACTCTTTGATTTGCGCCTGTCCGGCGCGAAGCGAATTGCTGCTGTTTTGGTGTCAGGTTTATTGGCTTTGCCATTGTCTGTATATGCCGCTCAGGCGCAGCAGGCAGTTCCCTTTGATGGTTTGAAATTGTCTGACAGCAAAGATCCGGTTTCTATTGATGCTGAAAAGCTGGAAATGCGGGACAAAGAAGGCGTTGCCGTCTTCACGGGTAATGTTGCTGTCAAACAGGGCGATATTATGCTGCGTGCCGGTCGCATGCAGGTTTTTTATGCAAAATCCAAAGAAGGCGACGATAAGCCAAAAGGCGGTATCGGCGGCTTGAGCGGCGCGGGTCTTGGTGCCGGCGGTATTGAAAAGCTTGAAGTGGACGGCAAGGTCTATCTGAAATCAGGTACGCAGGTCGCAACCGGTGATGCCGGTGTCTATGATGCGAAAGCGCAGACAATGGTGCTGACCGGTAAGAAGGTTGTGCTGTCCGATGGTGATAATATCGCCACGGGTTGCAAGCTCACCGCGAATACCCAAACGGGTAAAGCCTTTCTCGAAAGCTGCAAAGGCCAGTCCGGCCGCGTTTCCATTATTCTTTCACCGAAAGAAAACTAAGAGCTTTCGCAGGCTTGCCCTGCGCCAAAGCTTATATGATTTAATTTCGCTGTGACTGATTGCAGGCACAGCGCTGAATAACCGGTCTGGATCGCTCTTGTCCTCTTTTAACGCACCAACTGAAAATGCTCTGAATGATGCTGTTGACGGGACTGCTGCGCCTGCGCAGGAGGCCGGGATGGAAGGGCAGCGTCCGCCGCAGGAGCTGTCGCGTCTTAAGGGAACTCTGGTCGCCCGTGGCATCAGCAAGAGCTATCGTGGTCGTCAGGTTGTAAATGGTGTTTCATTTGGCGTGCGTGCCGGTGAGGCGGTTGGTATTCTGGGGCCGAACGGGGCCGGTAAAACTACCTGCTTTTATATGGTGACCGGTCTGGTGCCGGTTGACAGCGGTACAATTGAGATTGACGGTTTTGATGTAACCTCAATGCCGATGTATCGCCGCTCCCGGCTTGGTATCGGCTATCTGCCGCAGGAAGCTTCGATTTTCCGCGGTCTTTCAGTAGAAGATAATATCAAGGCTGTGCTGGAAGTGGTTGAGAAAGACCGCAAAAAGCGCAGCATTGAGCTGGATGCGTTGCTGGAAGAGTTTCATATTACGCATTTGCGCAAGGCGCAGGCTATTTCTCTGTCCGGCGGTGAGCGCCGTCGTCTTGAAATTGCGCGCGCGCTGGCCTCACGCCCGAACTTTATGTTGCTGGATGAGCCTTTTGCCGGTGTGGATCCGATTGCGGTTGCCGATATTCAGCAGCTTGTGCGTCATCTGACCAGCCGTGGCATTGGCGTCTTGATCACAGATCACAATGTGCGTGAAACGCTCGGCCTGATTGACCGTGCCTATATTATCCATGCCGGACAAGTTCTGACGCATGGCCGCCCTAAAGAGATCGTTGCCAATCCGGATGTGCGCAGGCTTTATCTGGGCGATCAGTTCACACTTTAAAATCCTAATGATTTTGGCTATTTGGCGTGTTTTGCCGCGATTATACGGCGGGCGCCTATATAGGTATTGATTGTGGCAATCAAAGAGCATGCCCATTAATCTTTAGTGGCATGCAAAGTTTATTTTATTTTATGTCAGTTCGCTTTGCGCAACGCCTTCGCTTGTGATTAGATTGCTGTGTTCGAATATAGACAGCGAGGTACTGCCACATGAATCTCCGCGTTTCAGGTAAACATATGGACATCGGCGAAGCTTTCCGTATCAGGATTGAAGATCGCGTCCGTGATGCTGTTAGCAAATATTATGAAGGTGGCTATTCCGGAACAATTACAGTCGTTAAATCAGGTTCCCGTTTTAATACGGATTGTACATTACATCTGGATACCGGTGCGACTTTGCAGTCCTCTGCAGAAGCGCAGGATCCGCAATTTTCTTTTGACGCAGCTGCTGAAAAGCTGGAAACGCGGCTGCGCCGGTATATGCGCCGTCTTAAGTCACGTTCACTGGTGCAATCAGCGCGCAATAATCACCAGAGTATTGCTTATAGCGTGATGGAACCGGCTCCTGATGAAGAGGATGATCTGCCGGAAGATTACGCACCGACAATCGTCGCTGAATCGTCAGTATCCCTGCGCACCTTAAGTGTTGCGTCTGCTGTTTTCGAGCTTGATCTGACAGAGCATCCTGTATTGGTCTTCCGCAATGCAGGAAGTGAAGAAGTCAATATCGTGTACCGTCGTCCGGATGGTAATATCGGTTGGATTGACCCGTCCAAAGTAGCGCAGGCAGCGCGGGCATAATATGTTAGTAACAGGCACCACAACTGCATATGTGCAGTTGTGGTGCTTTTTTATGCACTGTTATTTCTTATGCTTTGGTCGCAAAAAAGGCTTGAATGTAAAAGCCCCGATGCGGGAAATATATTTTAACTTATTGAAATTTCATATTTAATATTGCTGTGGTTTAAATACGCTCTCTTCAGCGGATTCTCGCGGGTTTATTCACGTTATCTAGAGATAGGAATTCTTGCGTGACTGGTGTACCTTGAGCGGAATGCCGCAAATCAGGTGTTAATGACGGCGAATTGGGTTCTTTTTTAAATTTTTATTTATGAGTGAAATCAATGCGTTATGAGATTGATGCGTGAAAAGTGTGAGTAGAATCGCGAATTTGACTTGAGTATCTGTTGAATGGGCAGTAGATCACTGCACCTCCCGGTTACGGAGATGAATACTCCGCATGAGAGAAGGAATGGAGAAAATGGATCTTAGCGATCTGATTCAGCCAGGGGCGATTATCCCTTCGCTGAAGGCAAGCTCCAAGAAGCAATTACTGCAAATCTTGGCTGAAAAAGCTGCCGAACTCACAGGTCTTTCTGAGCGTGAAGTTTTTGAAACTGTGACTCAGCGTGAGCGTCTGGGGTCTACCGGTGTCGGCAACGGCATCGCAATTCCGCATGGAAAACTGCCGAATATTAATAAGATTACCGGTGTTTTTGCGCGTCTTGAGCAGCCTGTTGATTTTGAGGCGCTGGATGATCAGCCGGTCGATCTGGTGTTTCTGCTGCTCGCTCCTGAAAATGCAGGGGCAGATCATTTGAAGGCTCTGTCACGCATTGCGCGTTTGCTGCGCGATCCGGATATGGTTGCCAAATTGCGTGGTACGGTTGATGCGCAGGCATTGCATTCATTTTTGATTGCGCCGCCTGCATCCAATGCGGCCTGAAAAGCTGCTGAGATAAAGAGAGAAGGCGGTTGACAGTTTTGTCAGGCAGGCCGTTCTGTTTCTTTCTGAAAAGCAGTGTTGAAATATAAAAAATGCCGCGCATGCTCAGCAGCGCGGCATTTTTTTGAGGTCCCTTTTATAGGATCAATGGCTTGAGCAGCTTTGAAGCGCTTTAAGAAACACTAAACCCGCCTGCGCGCTGCAGGCGGGTTTGCAGGGGATTAGCTTATAAACTCAAGGCTTAATGCAGCATGACTGTGTGCAGTTCATGCTCGTGAGCGCCAGCCAATGCTGTTGCGCGTACGTCAGAAAGCATGATCGGGGTGCCGCTGGCACCAAAGAGAGCCCAGAGTTCCATGCCCGGCGCCATTGGTGGTAAAGCAGGGAAGCGCCGTGACAAATCTTCGGAGCGAACTTTGCGCAAGTAAGCGATTTCACCTTCGCCAAGATGGGCAAATTCGAATTCTGTAAAAATGTGTTTGTCAGCAGTCATTTTAGGCCTCCTGTCTTGGCAGCTCAAAATTGACGCTGCCTGTCGAGAGCATTTGCAATTGCACCTATCAGCAGATAGTGCTGCAATTACGGAACTGATTATAACGACGAACCCTTTACAGTTCTTTTATAATCGTAAGAACGGTCACTCTTTCACGTTTATACTAATACGTTTGACGAGGCGTTCTGGTTCCGGTCTGTCGAGATCAATCGATAATAAACCGTTTTTAAGCTCGGCAGCCACAACCCGCATACCATCCGCAAGAACAAAAACGCGCTGAAACTGGCGTGCGGCAATCCCGCGATGGAGATATTCGCGCTCTGCTTCATCATTCTGCCGGCCGCGGATGACCAACTGATTGTCTTCGGTGGTGACTTCAAGATCATCATCAGAAAAACCGGCGACAGCAAGTGTGATGCGTAGTTTTTCCGGAACGGGCTGTTCCTGATCTTTTGCAGCGCTGCGTAATCTTTCGATATTGTAAGGCGGATAGCCGTCACCGGATTTGGCAATCCGTTCCAGCGTTTTTTCCATCGTATCGAAACCCAGCAGCAAAGGGCTGGAAAAAGGTGTAATTCTGGTCATTGTTCAGTCCTCGGTAAAAGCGACCGTAATATCGAAAACCCGTTCCGGCATTTTCTTAGTCTTTATATGGCTCGGGAAAAGCTCCACTTCAAGAGGAACAGCTGATATGTGCGTTATCACTTACGATTCGTGCTGAAAATAATTTCACTACATTTATAGTGCGCCTGAATTCTCACTATTCAGTGTGCAGATTTTTCGATGAAAGGGATGGCTTTTATGGCCCGCAAAATCATTATCGACACAGATCCGGGACAGGATGATGCATTGGCAATTCTGCTGGCACTGGCAAGTCCGGAGCTGGATGTTCTGGGTATTGTTGCTGTAGCCGGTAATGTGCCGCTGCCGCTGACCCAGAATAATTCTTTGAAAATTGCGGAATTGGCCGGAAAGCCTGAAACAAAAGTCTATGCCGGTGCCTGCAAGCCGCTGATCCGTCCGCTTGTCACCGCAGAGGAAGTGCATGGCCGCACCGGCCTCGATGGTCCTGATCTGCCTGAGCCGGTGATGAAGCTGCACAAACAGCATGGTGTTGATTTCATCGCTGAAACTGTGCTGCGTGAAGAGGCCGGCACGGTTACGCTCTGTGTGCTCGGTCCCCTGACCAATATTGCGCTGGCTTTGAACAAGGCACCGGAAATCGCTTCCCGCATTCAGGAAATCGTACTGATGGGCGGCGGGTTCTTTGAAGGCGGCAATATCACGCCGACTGCTGAGTTTAATTTCTATGTCGATCCGGAAGCGGCCAAAGTGGTCTATGCCTCCGGTGTGCCGATTGTGATGATGCCGCTGGATGTCACCCATAAGGTGCTGACGACGGCAAAACGTATCGAGGCTTTCCGCTCGCTTGGCAATAAGGTGGGCGATGCCTGCGTGGCAATGCTGGAATTCTACGAGCGCTTTGATGAGGAAAAATACGGTACGGACGGCGGCCCGCTGCATGATCCGAATGTGATCGCGTATCTGCTGAAGCCGGAACTTTATTCAGGCCGTCATTGCAATGTTGAGATTGAGACCGCGTCTGAGCTTTGCCTTGGCATGTCGGTGATCGACTGGTGGGGTGTTACCAAGCGCCCGAAAAATGCGATTGTTATGCGTGATGTTGACCATGAAGGTTTCTTCACGCTGTTGACCGAGCGTATCGCAACACTCTAAAATATAGAAGACTATGAAAAAGGCCGGAGATTTCTCCGGCCTTATTTTTTTACTGAACCTCAGCGGCGTAAGGAATGGAAGGCTGTGCACCGGCTTTCAGGCAGGCAAGCGATGCAGCCTTGGCTGCGCGTTGGCAGGCATCACGCAAGGTCAGGCCGCTGTCGAGACCGGCTGCGAGATAGCCGCAGAATGTGTCTCCCGCGCCAACCGTGTCCACCGGTTTGATTGCCAGAGCTGGCAGGCTGTAATGCTCATCCGGCGTTGCAACCATCACACCTTCAGCACCTAGCGTCACAATAACTGTGCGGCCATAATGCTCCGCAAAATCAATCATTTTCGCTTTACGGTCTGCACCGTTCAGCTCCAGCTGAATGCTCGCCAGATCAAACTCTGTTTCATTGGCAACGATAATATCAGCACGCGGCAGCAGGCTTGCGGCATCATCGCGCCAAGGCGCGGTGTTGAGAATGCAGGTCGTGTCACTGGTTTCAGATGTGGCAATGGCTTTTTCCAGTGCAGGCAGCGGAACCTCCATTTGCAGCAGCAGAAAGCCGCCATCCAGATCAGCGACGTTCACATCATCTTCTGTGACCAGCCCGTTGGCACCCGGAATAACGATGATAGTATTCTCACCGCTGTCTTCAACCGTGATCAGCGCAATGCCGGTTGCATCACCGCGTGTGGCAACGCGCGTCAGATCAACACCCTCTGCACGCAGCAGAGCAACGGCCTGCGGCGCAAAAGCATCGCTGCCGACAGCGCCAACCATGCGCACCGGCACACCGGCGCGTGCTGCGGCCAGCGCCTGATTGGCACCTTTGCCGCCAGCAGCTGTAGAGAAATCTCTGCCTGTGAGTGTTTCACCGGGCTCCGGCAGCTTCGGGCTGCGGGCGATGAGGTCAAAATTAATCGAGCCGATAATCGTAATCATAAAACATCCGGTTTAAAAATGATCGTCAGCGGCGGCTGCGGATCAAAGCATTGGAAAAGGCGGTTGCAAAACTTTCGCGGTCGTCTGGCGGCAAAAATCTGCCGATATCCAAAGTCCTGCCGTCTGTCAGCAACTGCATCTTGGTAATGCCGATATCATCTTTGCGGGTAATGTGAAACCGTGTGCGGAACGGATTGAACCGGTAAGCGCGGATATGTCCCGAAGCGGAGACCTGCCGGATGAGTAATTGCTCCCGCGACACCGTGATTTCCTCACGTTGCCGTGCTGCATAATAATTGACACGGAATGCCAGATAAATCAGGGCAATATCCAGTCCGAACAGACCGACAACCGGCCATGCGCCGATCTGCATAAAAACCATGCCGATACAGGCCCAGAGCAAGAGCAGGCTTAAGATCATGATCTGAAAACCGCGCGCACTTAAGGAACGGTAGGGCAGTAAGGTCGCTTTGAAAAACTGTGCGCCATAGGCGTCCGGATCAGCACCGTCCGGATGGTGGGGTGCGTTCATGGTCAAATCTTTTTATCAATTTTACGAACCGGAACCGATAAAAGCTCTGGCTGCGGCAAGCTTGCAGATAGGCTTATTGATTTTAGCTTACTATATAAATGCCATGCAGAACAACCAGATCAATATTCCTGTGAAACCTCAGCGTCGTGTCAGCGGCACGCTTTATACGCCGGCAGAAATCCACGAGATTTTCCGGCGTTTCTCTGTGCAGCGACCGGAGCCGAAAGGCGAGCTTGAGCATGTGAATACATTCACATTGCTGGTGGCGGTGATGCTGTCGGCACAGGCAACGGATGCAGGCGTGAACAAGGCAACACGGGCTTTGTTCGCCATTGCCGATACGCCGCAAAAAATGGTGGATCTGGGTGAAGATGTGGTGGGCGACTATATCCGCACCATCGGTCTTTGGCGCAACAAAGCAAAGAACGCAATTTTACTGTCACAGGCGCTGATTGATAATTTCGGCGGTGAGGTGCCGGGCAATCGTGATGCGCTGGTGACTTTGCCGGGGGTAGGGCGAAAAACTGCCAATGTCGTGCTCAATATGGCTTTCGGTCAGCCGACAATGGCAGTGGATACGCATATTCTGCGTATTGGTAACCGGATTGGTCTAGCACCCTATAAAACGCCTGATGAGATTGAAGCCAAACTGGTCAAAATCATTCCGGCAGAATTTATGATGCATGCCCATCACTGGCTGATCCTGCATGGCCGCTATATCTGCAAAGCACGCACACCGGATTGTGCCAATTGCGTGATCGCTGATATCTGCAAATCGGCGCAGAAAACCAATGCTATTCCCGCACCACTGGTGCGGATTGAAGATTAAACACGGAGCAGAAGCTGGCGCAGGGCTGCGCTCGGTGCATCAAGTACGCGTTCCTCGTGGCGGATGAGTGCTGCGGCATTTGCCATAGACGTCTGCGCCAGAACGACCAGCTGGCTGCTGGCATCATGAGCGGCGTTCGCAGTATCTGCGATTGCCCTCTCATAGGCTTTGATCTCACCGGCACGGAATAAATCCCATGCGCCATCAATCAGCCTGATATCGGGTGCGACCTGCGCCCCGGCAAAGACCTGACGGAACAGCGCTGTCGTCGGCTGCATTGTGGTTGGTGCCGTGCACAACACGGTCACTGACTGGCCGGTTAGCACGGCCTGTTCGGCCAAAGCGCGGTCAGTTCGTAAAACCGGTTTGGCGAAGAGAGTGCGTGCATTATCCGCTATGGAACCCAGCGTTGAGCAGGTAATGAGAACGGCATCGGCCTGCGTGATCAGCGCATTCACGATTTGCAGTGTTTTTGTTTCAACCGCCTGCGTAATGCCGCCGTGTTGTTCGGCCTCATCAAGAAGCTCATTGTGAACCGTATGGCTTAACTGTCCGGCTTTCAACTGCAGACCGGCAGCTGCACGTTCAAAAATATCAATATTGCTGGCGGCCGTATGCAGGCAGGCGATGCGCATGTGTTTTTCAACCGTGTTGTATGCGTGGAACCGGCTTTTTGCCGCTCAGGGCTTTATGCAGATGCACCATCATGGCAGCAGCAAATAGCGGCGTCAGCAGGTTAATGAACGGAGTGGCCATAAAACCGGCAATCACCAGACCGCCGAGAAAGACGTTGATCCGGTTTTGCTCGCGGAAAGCTTTGGCTCCGGCCTCACCGCGATAGCGCATGGCGGCAAATTCAAAGAATTCACGCCCCAGAAGATAACCGTTCACAATGAAAAACGCGATCAGATTAACGCCCGGGATCAGCAGCATGAAAAGCGCCAGCAAATTGCCGAGCAGCACGATACATAAAAACTTGAGCGAATAGACGAGCGAGCGGCCAAGAGGGATCGGCGTGCCTGCGGGTTCATCGCTGTAATCCTCGCGCTCGATAATTTCGGCCACATCATCGAGAAACAGACCTGCAATCAATGCAGTAACCGGCGCGATCAAAAAGGCGAGCAACAGCGCCAGAACGAAACCGGCTGCAATCGCGGCGAACAGGCCGAGCCAGCTTGTCCAGTCCGGCATGGCAGGTAGCAGATTTTCAAACCACGGCCATGCCAGCCAGAAAAAGAACTGGCGCACAAGCGCCCATAAGGCGATCAGGGCAAGCAGTGTCAGGCCGATGGATTTCCATAAAACGGAGCGAAATTCCGGCGAGGGCAGGCGTTTAAGTGCGGTAAGCGCAGCGTCAAAAATCATCGGGGCTCCGTTTCTGTGTCAGCAGTTAAATAGTCAGCCGGACTGTTCTGCACAAGATGACCCGCCTGTTATCAAAGGCGTGCTTTAAGAAAAATGAAAATATTTCATCGCTGGAAAAAACAGCAGGCAGCGATTAAAGCTTATACCCGCAAACAATGCCGGATGCTGTGTTTTGCTGTCCGCAGGCGTTTTATGGGAGTAAAAGCCATTTCTGTCCCTAAATATGATGTATTGTGTATCGGTAATGCGATTGTCGATATTCTTTCCCGCACAGAAGATGATTTTCTGGTCAATAACGGCATCATCAAAGGTGCTATGAATCTGATCGATAGCGAAAGAGCCGAGCTGCTTTACAGCCGCAAAGGCCCTGCTATTGAAGCGTCGGGCGGCAGTGCGGGTAATACGGCAGCAGGCATTGCCAGTCTGGGCGGTCGCTCGGCCTATTTTGGCAAAGTGGCTATGGATCAGCTAGGCAAGATTTTTACGCATGATATTCGTAGTCAGGGTGTGGCGTTTGACACGACACCTTTGCAGGAAGGCGCACCGACAGCCCGCTCCATGATTTTTGTGACGCCGGATGGTGAGCGTTCGATGAATACCTATCTCGGCGCCTGCGTTGAGCTGGGCATTGAGGATATTGAGAGCTCTAAAGTCAGTACGTCCAAAGTTGTTTATTTCGAAGGCTATTTGTGGGACCCGCCGCGCGCCAAAGAGGCAATTTTGCTGGCGGCAAAAATTGCCCATGAGCACGGGCGCGAAGTTGCCATGACCCTGTCCGATCCGTTCTGTGTGGACCGGTATCGCGATGAATTTCTTGACCTGATGCGCTCCGGTACCGTCGATATTGTTTTTGCCAATGAGGCAGAAGTGAAGTCGCTCTATCAGACGTCATCGTTTGAAATGGCGCTTGAGGCACTGCGTGCTGACTGTAAACTTGCCGCTGTTACGAGATCGGAGCTTGGTTCGATTATTTTGCGCGGGCAGGAGACAGTGGAAGTGGAAGCTATTGAGATTGACGTGCTGGTTGATACAACCGGTGCCGGTGATCTCTATGCTGCCGGTTTTCTGTTCGGCTATACCAATGCTTACAGTCTGGAAGAAAGCGGTAAATTCGGCTCTCTTGCTGCGGGCATTGTCATCCAGCAAATTGGCCCGCGCCCGCAGAATAATCTGAAAGATATTGCGGGTCAGGCCGGGCTTTTGAAAAATTAAAGCGACAGGACGGGTAGCAGGCAATGTTACCCGTCACATCATCTTATTCAGAGCGCACAATGCCGTCGCGTTTGAGCTCTTCTTCTGTACGTCCGCGCCGCGCTTTGTGCGCAGGTAGCATCCAGCCGTAATACAGAGCCCCGCCGCGGATCAGAAAAGCGATGCCTGTACCGGCCAGCACAGAAAATGTGATGGGTACACCCAGAGCATTCAGAGCCACGAATGTACAGGAACCGGCAAGCGCTGCGGAAATATATATTTCACGGCGCATTAAGACTGACGGTTGGCCCGCCACCACATCGCGCAAGACACCGCCCATTGTTGCGGTGAAAACACCGGCAACGATGGCAACCCATGCATTGAAACCCAGATGTAGTGCTTTTTCTGCGCCCATCACGCTGAACATTGCCATGCCGATCGCATCAAGCCAGAGCAAAATACGATAGCGGGATTCAACACGGTGTGCTGTGAAATAGACCAGCACAGCAGCACTGGTGCCGATGAGCAGATAAAGCGGTTCGCGCACCCAGTTGACCGGCGTATTGCCGAGCATCAGATCACGCAGAGCACCGCCGCCGACTGCGGTCATATTCGCAAGAAAGATGAAGCCGATAATATCCAGACGGCAGCGCGAGGCTGCCAGCGCTCCGGTTGCGGCAAAGACAAAGACACCGGCATAGTCGATAAAATCGATAAATGTCACGTCTTGTCCTCCCGTTTAAAAGCAGATCTTCCCGGATTGCTTATGTCTGTGTAGCGCAATTTTATGAAAATTCAGTCCAATAAAAAGCGGGTGCCCTAATAAAAAGCGGACGCAAGGAAAGCCTTGCGCCCGTTTTTGTCTTTACCCTGAGCGACTGATGATAAGCCGCAATATCAGAATGTTTTTATTCTTTCGGACCGCCGCGTGACACGCCGACCATTGCCGGACGCAGAACGCGGTCACCGATTGCAAAACCGGTCTGCATGACCTGAACAACTGTGTTGTTCGGCACATCAGGATTCGGTACTTCAAAAATCGCCTGATGGAAATTCGGGTCGAATTTCTGCCCTTCCGGTGAAAGCTGGGTAACGCCGTGGCGCTCAAGAGCGTTCAGCATTGCGCGTTCAGTCATTTCCACGCCTTCAGCCAGTGCTTTCAGACCTGTGTCTTCAGCGAGCGCATCAGCAGGAATAGCATCCAATGCACGACGCAGATTGTCGGATACTGAAAGCATGTCACGGGCAAAATTAGTGACCGCATAGGCTTTCGCATCCTGCATTTCACGGGCGGTGCGCTTACGCAGATTTTCCATATCCGCAGCCAGACGCATCATCTGATCTTTCAGTGCATTGTTCGCAACCTGCAACTCAGCCATCGGGCTGATTGCATCGTCGTCTAACGCTGCATCTTCTTCAGCTTCCGCAACTGCTTCGTCCTTGCGTGCTTTCAGAAAATCATCAGCGGCACGCTTCAGAGCATCACGATCACGCGGATTGTTAAGGTCGCGCTGGCCAAGATCTGGGTTTTCGCTGTTTTTGTTTTCGTCAGCCATTAGTCTCTTCCGTCTTGAATCATATTGTCTGGGATATCGATGTTTGTGTCCTGAAAATCAAGGCCGTTGCTCTGTGACGCGGCAAAATAACAGGTTTAATCAGATTTTAGAGCCGTTTCAGGAAAGCGGAAACCGCTTTATCCGCGTAACAGGCGGGAAACCAGCGAAGCGGTATAATCCACCATCGGTACGATACGGGCATAATTGAGCCTTGTGGGGCCAATGACACCGAGCGCGCCGATCACCCGCTGTTCAGCATCCCGATAGGGCGCAACAACGAGGGAGGAACCGGACAGGGAAAATAATTTATTCTCCGAGCCGATGAAAATCCGCACACCCGATCCGGCTTCGGCAAGATCCAGCAGCTGGATCATGCCCTCTTTGGTTTCCAGATCATCAAAGAGCAGCCGTAACCGCTCCAGATCATCTTGCGCAGAAATGTTTTCCAACAGATTTGAGCGTCCGCGCACAATCAGTCTTGTCTGCTGGTCGCTTGATGCGCCGCTCCACACGGCCAGCCCCTGTTCCACCAAGTGCTGAGAGAGACTGTCGAGAGCCTGACGGGTTTCTTCACGCAGGGCTTCAATCTGGATGCGGGCTTCAGCAAGAGTTTTGCCATGAATATGGGCATTCAGAAAATTCGAGGCTTCAATCAGCTGCGAGGCGGTTACACCGGGCGGCAGATCAATCACACGGTTTTCCACGTCGCCGCTCTGGGTGACCATCACCGCCAGAGCGCGTACAGGATCAAGCCGCACAAACTCGATATGTTTGAGTGCGCCTTCGGCTTTGGTGGCCAGTACCAGACCGGCACCGCGCGACAGGCCGGACAGGATCTGGCTCGCTTCCGTCAGCACATGCTCGACAGAATTGTTATGCCCTGCGGCACGCACCTGATGTTCAATACTACTGCGTTCAGCGGCAGGCAGATCGCTGACTTCCATGAAGGCGTCGACAAAGAAGCGTAAGCCCAGTTGGGTCGGCATACGGCCTGCGGAAACATGAGGAGAATAGACCAGCCCCAGATGTTCCAGATCGCTCATCACATTGCGGATTGTTGCCGGAGAGAGGGATAAAGGCAGCAGACGGGACAGATTGCGCGAGCCGACAGGCTCGCCATCATTCAGATAGCTTTCAACAATGCGCTGGAAAATATCGCGCGAACGCTGATCCAGCACCTGAAAAGGGGCGTGTATCTTGTCTGCACGGTCTGATCTGATCATTCGCTGGTTTGCTCCTTGTATGAGCAATATATAGGCTATTGTGCTGCGGGGGCAAAGGGCAGGATCCGCTGTTTGCGTAATTGCTTTTCGATTTTCCTTTAAATTTGGCCGGTTCGGTACAGAGTGGTTTATTTTAAAACCACTCTGCCTCTTTGCTTGACGCAGTTTCGGACGGATCGCAGCGGGGTAGGGAAATAGTCCGGCGAACTATTTTCCCCGCGAAGGCGGTTCCACTTTTCCTGAAACTGCTCTAGAAGCAGGATAACTGCCTTTCAAAGGTGTCATCAGATTATAATCAGGCTGCCGCCATGTTTTGACGCGGCATTGTTTTAAAAGGAAAATCCATGCGTCCATCCAAGCGCACTCCGGACGAAATGCGTGCCATCTCTTTTGAACGCGGTATTTCCAAACATGCAGAAGGCTCGTGCCTTGTGAAATTCGGCGATACCCATGTGCTTTGCACCGCGAGCCTTGAAGAAAAAGTTCCGGGCTGGATGCGCAACAGCGGCAAGGGCTGGGTCACAGCGGAATATGGCATGCTGCCACGCTCAACCGGCGATCGTATGCGCCGCGAAGCTGCCAGCGGCAAGCAGGGTGGTCGTACACAGGAAATTCAGCGTCTGATCGGCCGCTCATTGCGTGCTGTTGTCGATATGCAGGCACTGGGCGAATATCAGATCACCGTTGACTGCGATGTTATCCAGGCCGACGGCGGCACCCGCACTGCGGCGATTACCGGCGGCTGGGTTGCTTTGCATGATTGCCTGCGCTGGATGGAAGCCCGCCAGATGGTGAAAGTGGACAAGGTTCTCAAAGACCATGTTGCTGCTATTTCTTGCGGTATTTACGAAGGCACACCGGTGATTGATCTGGATTATCCGGAGGATTCATCTGCGCAGACCGATGCGAATTTCGTCATGACTGGTCGCGGCGGTATCGTTGAAGTGCAGGGCACTGCCGAAGGTGAACCATTCTCGGATGAAGAGTTCGCGGCGCTGATGGTACTGGCACGCAACGGTATCAAACGTCTGGTTAACCTGCAGAAAATGGCTGTCGCTTAAGCTGCTGCCAGCGTTTCTGACTGCATTGTGAATTATCCAATAATACACTTGGATAACTCACCTGATCGTGAGCAGAGAATGTTCCGGAACCTGCTATAAACAGACCGGAACATTTTGCACGATGATGATTATCGAAAGGATATTCATAATGCAGACCGGACAGTTGAAACCGAAACAAATACTTGAATCTGCACTCTATGTGCGCGATATCGAGGAAGCGGTGCATTTTTATCGCGGTATTCTGGGGCTGGAACTGGCGCTTCCTTATAATCACCGCAATGCATTTTTCCGTTGCGGTAAGGGGATTTTGCTGGTTTTTGATGCCAAAGAGACAGTAAAACCGGCACCGGAAGGCGCATTGCCCATTCCGACCCACGGCACGACAGGCGCAGGTCATATGTGCTTTGCTGCCAGCCGCGAGGAAATTGCGGCATGGAAACAGCATTTTACGCAGCATAGCATAGAGATTGAGCGCGAATTTGACTGGCCGAATGGCGCGCGCTCACTTTACATCCGCGATCCTTCCGGTAATTCACTGGAATTCGCTGAACCCAAATTATGGAATAATGGATAAACTGATGAGAGAGCTGAACAAAGGCAAGCTGGTTGTTGCAAGTCACAATGCGGGTAAGCTCAAAGAGTTTGCCGATCTGATCGGACCTTTCGGTTTTGATACGCAGTCCGCTGGCCAGCTTGGTCTGCCGGAGCCAGATGAAACCGGCACGACCTTTGAGCAGAATGCTTATATCAAAGCATTCGCTGCTGCTGAGGCAACCGGCCTGCCTGCTCTCTCGGATGATTCCGGCATGATGGTTGATGCGCTGGGCGGTGAGCCTGGTGTTTATACTGCAAACTGGGCAGAACTGCCGGATGGCAGTCGTGATTTCAACATGGCGATGGGCAAAGTCATCGATAAGCTTGCAGCCGCAGGCGCGATGCAGCCTGAACAACGCAAAGGCCGCTTTGTTTCCGTGATCTGCCTGTGCTGGCCGGATGGTCATGCGGAATATTACCGCGGAGAAGTGGAAGGTCAGATTGTGACACCACGCGGCAATGACGGTTTCGGCTTTGACCCGCTGTTCCTGCCGGATGGTTATGACAAGACTTTTGGTGAAATGACTGCAACGGAAAAACACGGCTGGAAGCCGGGTGATACGCATGCGCTGTCGCACCGTGCCCGTGCTTTCAAACTCTTTGCTGAGGCGAAATTTGCAGCGGCGGATGTAAATTGATGCAGTCCCTGTCTGCTGCCAATCCAGCCGTGGTGAACGCGTTGCCCATCTTGCAGGCAGACGGGGATCATGCCTTTGGCATTTATCTGCATTGGCCGTTCTGTATGGCCAAATGTCCTTATTGCGATTTTAATTCGCATGTTCGCCATCAGCCGGTGGATCAGCCACGTTTTGCGCAGAGCTTTTTGCGCGAAATGGCGACGTTGCGCGAGCGGACAGGGCCTCGCACTGTCACCAGTATTTTCTTAGGTGGTGGTACGCCATCACTGATGCAGCCGCAGACCGTCGGTGCTTTGCTGGACGGTATCGCCAAATACTGGTCCGTTGCCGATAATATTGAGGTGTCGCTGGAAGCCAATCCGACCAGTGTGGAGGCAGACCGTTTTCGCGGCTACCGCGCTGCCGGTGTGAATCGTGTTTCGCTGGGCGTACAGGCGCTCAATGACCGCGATCTGAAGCGTCTCGGGCGTTTGCATTCCGTGGCTGAGGCGAAAGTGGCGATTGGTCTGGCGCGTGAGATTTTTCCGCGCCTGTCCTTTGATCTGATCTATGCCCGCCCTGACCAGACGATTGCTGACTGGAATGCAGAATTGCGCGAGGCGATAGCACTCGCTGCTGATCATTTGTCGCTTTATCAGCTGACAATTGAGGAAGGCACGCAGTTCTATAATCTCTGGAAAGCAGGCAAGCTGACCACGCCGGAGCCTGACCATGCGGCTGCGCTCTATGAAGAAACGCAGCGGGTGACCGCAGAGCTTGGTCTGCCTGCCTATGAGATTTCCAATCATGCGGTTGCGGGGCGCGAGTCCCAGCATAATCTGGTCTATTGGCGCTATGGCGAATATGTCGGCATCGGCCCCGGTGCGCATGGGCGGTTCCGCGAGAATGGCACCCGTACGGTGACAATTACCGAGAAGCATCCTGAAACATGGGTGGATAAGGTTGAAGCCTCCGGCCACGGTATTATCGAAGAAGAATATCTGACCTCTGAGCAGGAAGGCGATGAGTTTCTGATGATGGGGCTGCGCCTGAAAGAGGGTGTTGATCTCAACCGCTATCAGAAACTGACCGGCCACGGGCTCAACCCGCAGCGGGTGCAGCAGCTTGTGGAACAAAAATTGCTGGAACTGCGCGATGAGCGTTTCCTGCGTGCAACGCCGGATGGTGCTTTGCTGCTCAATACGCTGGTCGCAGAACTGACAGCTTAGAGCATTTCCAGCAAAAGTGCGAAGCGGTTTTGCGTCGGATAATGCGTCAAAACAAATAGTTACAGCGGTTCCAACGATTCAGTCTTAACTGGAACCGCTGTAAATCTTAGATAAGGATAAGTTGTGGAAGACAATTTACAGGATACGCGCAGCTATGTGGTGGGCGAAAAGAACTTTCGCGCCCGCCCGATTGAGCCTGCGCTCTATATTGTCGCCACGCCGATTGGTAATCTGGGTGATATAACTTTGCGGGCGCTGGAAGTGCTGGCATCGTGCGATATGCTGGCCTGCGAGGATACGCGGGTTACCCGTGTGTTGCTCAACCGTTTTGCCATTGCCCGCCGCCCGATGGCCTATCATGAGCATAACGCCGCTGAAGCAGGACCGAAAATTCTGGAAGCTCTGGCTGCGGGTAAAAGTGTGGCGCTGGTGTCTGATGCGGGTACGCCGCTGGTGTCCGATCCGGGCTATCGTCTTGTCGAAGAAGCCCGCAATGCCGGTTATAAAGTGGTGCCGGTGCCCGGCGCCTCTGCGGTGATGGCGGCTTTGATGGCCTCCGGCCTGCCGACTGACAGTTTCATGTTTTGTGGCTTTCTGCCGTCAAAGCAGGGACAGCGCCGCAATAAGCTCGAAACCTATAAGACCATTGATACGACGCTGATTTTCTTTGAATCGCCCAATCGTACTTCGGATACATTGCAGGATATGGCAGCCGTTTATGGTGCTGATCGTCCCGCTGCGCTGTGCCGCGAACTGACCAAAGCCTATGAGACTTTCTCAACTTCGACTTTGGGCGAACTGTGCGAGCAATATGACGGTGAAGACCGTATTCGCGGTGAGGTGGTGTTGCTGGTCGGTGCACCGTTGCAAAATTCCGTGCCGGTGACCGAGCAGGATATTGATGCCTTGCTGCTGTCGCTTGCACAGGAATTACAACCGTCAAAAGCTGCCGGTGAAGCTTCCCGTATGACCGGTAAGCCTAAGGGCGAATTGTATCAGCGCCTGATGAGCCTGAAGGCGAAGGGCTGATGAGCAACTCTCGTGAGAAAAAGCAGCAGGCATTTTCTCGCGGGATACGGGCGGAGCGGCTGGCTGCTTTTGCCCTGATGCTCAAAGGTTTTCGCATTGTTGAGCGGCGCTATAAAACCCGCTTTGGCGAGATCGATCTGATTGCCAAGCGTGGCAGTCTGGTGCTGATTGTTGAGGTCAAAGCGCGTGCCTCCGTCGAGGCGGCGATGGAAGCTGTCAGCTACACAAATTTACAACGCATCGAAGCGGCAGCCGATCACTGGCTTGCCCGTCAGCCGGGTCATCACCGGCTTTCTTTGCGCTTTGATCTGGTCGCGGTCTTACCGCGTCGCTGGCCGGTGCATATACCGGCCGCAGTGAGTTTCCGGAACTAAATTTCACGAAAATTGCAAAACTCGCAAAAGCGATGCGGATGGCTGGCTTCATCCCGCAAGCCTGTTTCTTATAAGCCTTCGCACAATGAGGGATACTCAGCACAGTTCTAATTCCTTTGTAAAAGGTGCTGATTGTGCGTGCTCATCCTGCCAGATTAACTGCTTTTCCGGCCTTCTTCCGCGTTGACGGCGCGGTGGTGCTGATTGTTGGCGGCGGCGAGGAAGCGCTGAACAAGGCACGTCTGGTGGCGGAAACAACAGCACAAATCCGTATTGTTGCACCGGAGGGTGAGCAACCGGATGCCGGACTGGTACAATTTGTACTGGATGGCGGTTACAGCCTGCGCACCGGTACCTTGCAGGATTATGATTTTACCAATGTAAAACTGGCTTTTGTGGCAACCGGTGATGCCGTGCGCGATGGGCAAATTGCAGCGCAGATACGGGCGCGGCACATTCCGGTTAATGTGGTGGACAGGCCGCACCTGTGTGACTTTTTCACGCCTGCGCTGGTGGCACATGCACCGGTTGCGGTGGCAATCGGTACTGAAGGTGCAGGGCCGGTACTGGCGCAGAAGCTGCGTCGTGAGATCGGTGCAGCGCTTTCTCCGCAGATAGGCGCCTTGGCGCAATTGGCCGCTGACTATCGTGAAAAAGTGGAGCATACCCTTCCTCAAGGTGCAGCCCGCCGCCAGTTCTGGAACGAATTTTTTAACGGTGCGGTCATGCGTGCTGTTGAGCGCGGCGATCTGAAAGCTGCGCGTGATAGTGCGGATGCAGCTTTAAGCGAAGCGGGTATTCCGTCCGGTTATGTCTGGCTGGTCGGAGCAGGCCCCGGTGCTGAAGACCTTCTGACATTGCGTGCGCAACGCGTTTTAATGCAGGCTGATGTTATCCTTTATGATGCGCTGGTGCCGGAAGGCGTGGTGGCAATGGGCAGGCGCGATGCTGTGCGCATTCCGGTAGGTAAGCGCAAGGGCTGCCATTCCAAAAGCCAGAGCGAGATTAATCATCTGCTGGTCGAGTTGGGTATGCAAGGCAAACGCGTAGTGCGGCTGAAGTCCGGCGACCCTTTGATTTTTGGCCGCGCCGGTGAGGAAATGGCCGCTTTGCGCGCTGCCGGTATCGCATTTGAAGTGGTGCCGGGGATTACCTCTGCTTTTGCTGCGGCTGCCGATATGAACCTGCCGCTCACATTGCGCGGCGTTGCATCCTCCCTGATTTTCACGACCGGTCACGATATGGCGGGCGATGAGCTGCCGGACTGGGCGCGGCTTGCTCTCAGCGGCGCAACGATTGCTGTTTATATGGGGGCGAGTGTTGCCGCATCGGTAGCAGGCAGGCTGATGAATGCCGGTCTGCATGAGGACACAGCCGTGGCGGTGGTGGAAAATGCCGGACGTGATGACCGCACCATGCTGCACGGTCTTTTGAAAGATCTGGCACATCTGGAAAATCATAAAGAACTGAGCGGGCCGGTGATGGTGATTATCGGCGATGCGGTTGCAGGCGCTTCACTTGAGCATGCCCGCCCGCTGGCGCAGCAACAGCAGCAAGTTTCTGATGCGCCGAGCTTACGCGTAACCCGCTCTAAAACACAGGAGAAAGCATTATGACAGTCAAGGTTCTGAGTGCCAATCGTTTGAGCGACGGCATGTCGGTGTGGCTCGCCGCTGACGGTCATTGGGCAAACTCCATTCGCGGGGCATTACTTGCGCGTCACCCTGAGGCGGTGGCGGCGCTGGAAGCCGCCGGTCAGCAGGCAAGCCGTTCCGATGAGGTGGTGGATATCAATCTGATTGATGTGGAGGAGCACGGCGATCAGTTGTTCCCAGTGCGCTTGCGCGAGCGTATCCGCTTGTCCGGCCCCACAATCACACCCGTTGTGCGACTGCATTCTGTCGCCGGCTGAGATTTATACAATACGCCTATTGGGGCGACTGTCGGGAGGCCTTTTTTATGTACCGGTATGATGAGTTTGACCGCGAATTTGTGTTTGCCCGTGTGGAGCAATTTCGTGATCAGGTGGCAAGACGTTTAAGCGGTGAGCTGAGCGAGGATCATTTTAAACCGCTGCGGCTGATGAACGGCGTTTATCTGCAACTCCATGCCTATATGCTGCGCATTGCGATTCCTTACGGCACTCTGTCCTCTCTCCAGATGCGTAAGCTGGCGCATATCGCCCGCGTCTATGATCGTGGCTACGGCCATTTCACCACACGGCAGAATTTGCAATTTAACTGGCCGAAACTCACGGATATTCCGGCTATTCTGGAAGAGCTGGCTGAAGTGGAAATGCATGCTATCCAAACATCGGGTAACTGCATTCGCAATGTGACAGCCGATCATTTTGCCGGTGCTGCCCGCGAGGAAGTCGCCGATCCGCGTCCCTATGCGGAAATTTTGCGCCAATGGTCGTCATTGCATCCGGAATTCTCCTATCTGCCGCGTAAGTTCAAAATTGCGGTGACGGGCGCAGAGGCGGATCGTGCGGCCATTCAGGTGCATGATATTGGCTTGCATCTGAAGGAAAATGCACAGGGACAGCGCGGCTTTGCAGTCTATATCGGTGGCGGGCAGGGGCGCACCCCGATGATCGCCAAAAAGGTGCGGGATTTTCTGCCTGAAGCCGATTTACTGACCTATATCACTGCCATTGTGCGGGTCTATAATCTCCACGGGCGGCGCGATAATAAATACAAGGCGCGCATCAAAATTCTGGTTCACGAAACCGGTCTTGAGGATTTGCAGGCACAGATTGAAAGTGAATGGCAGGCGATTAAAGACAGTGATCTGAAACTGCCTGAGGCTGATATCGCGGCCATCAATACCTATTTTGCTGCGCCCCAATTGCATGAACGGGCAGACGGGTATGGCGCGCTGGCACTGGCACGCAAAACCGACGGCGCTTTCGCTTCTTGGGTTTCCCGCAATGTGACTGCGCATAAACATCCGGATTACGGCGTGGTGACAATCTCACTCAAAGCCATCGGGGAAATTCCGGGCGATGCATCTGCCGATCAAATGGATATTGTGGCAGATCTGGCTGAGCAGTATTCGCAGGCCGAAATCCGTGTCAGCCACGAGCAAAATCTGGTGCTGCCGCATGTGGCGCTCACGGATCTGCCTGTGCTTTATGCGCAGTTACAGCAGGCCGGTCTGGCAACTGCCAATGCAGGGCTGATTACCGATATTATTGCCTGCCCGGGTCTGGATTATTGCGCACTTGCCAATGCCCGCTCCATCCCTGTGGCGCAGCGTATTTCCGAGCGTTTTGGCTCGCAGGCGCGGCAGGAGGAAATCGGTGATCTGAAGATCAAAATTTCCGGTTGCATCAATGCCTGTGGTCATCACCATGTCGGCCATATCGGTATTCTCGGCGTAGAGAAAAAGGGCGAGGAGCTGTACCAGATCACGCTCGGCGGTTCCGGTGATGAGCAGACCTCTATCGGCGATATTACCGGTCGTGGTTTTTCTTCTGAAGACGTGGTGGATGCCATTGAAACAGTGGTGAACACCTATCTGGGTTTGCGTAGCGCGCCGCAGGAAAGCTTTCTGGAGACTTACCGGCGATTGGGCGCGCAGCCGTTTAAAGCTGCACTTTACGGTGAGGCTGCTCATGCTGCCTGAAATCCCTGAACCGGCACATCTTAAAGCGCAACGCCTGAATGAGTTTTACGGTGAGGCGGATGCCGCCCGTATTATCGCGGTGAGCCTTCAGGAGTTTGGCACGGGGCTTGCTGCGGTTTCATCTTTCGGGGCGGATTCTGCAATCTTGTTGCATCTGATTGCCCAAGTGCAGCCATCGCTGCCGGTGTTGTTTTTGCAAACCAATAAGCATTTTACGGCGACATTGCGCTATCAGGCGCAATTGGTGCAGGAGCTGGGGCTGACAGATGTCCGCGATCTTTTGCCGGATGTGAGCGCCTTGAAAACCCATGATCCGCTGGGCGCTTTATGTCTGACGGATAAAGACCGGTGCTGTGATTTGCGTAAAACCCAGCCGTTGGCGCTTGGTGTCGCACCTTTTCAGGCGTGGTTTACGGGGCGCAAGCAGTCTCAGGCAGCAACGCGCAATAGCTTACCGGCTTTTGAAGCGGTGGGGCAGCATATCCGCATCAATCCTCTGAAAGACTGGGGCACGGAGCAACTGGAAGCTTACCGTGAAGCGCATCATCTGCCGCCGCATCCGCTGGTGGAACAGGGTTATCGTTCCATTGGTTGCATGCCTTGCACCCGTGCCGTGAGCGATGGTGAAGATCAGAGGGCAGGGCGCTGGGCGGGTTCGGTGAAAACCGAATGCGGTATTCATCTGAACGGTCTGGAACAGCATTTACAGCATAACGGAATCAAGGGAGCAGGGGCATGACAGAGATAAAACTTCCGGTGCTCTGGTCGCGATCCGGTCTGAACGATGATGCTTTTGTGGATGTTGAGGCAATTGAAGAAATCACAAAGCATGATGCGGTGATTGTACCGCTGAAACTGTGGCCGGAGATGAATACCGAGCGGCTGCGTACCAGCAATATCCGCATTGGTGTGCGGGTTGAGGCCGGAGAGCCGCTTGATGTGCTGCTTGTTGATCTTGACCATATTGATCTGCTGGTGCTGGATTTTCCGGCTTTCAATGACGGGCGTTCTTTTTCCAAAGCTGCGCGCTTGCGTTCCCATTACGGTTTTGGTGGTGAAATCAGGGCTGCGGGTATTGTGCGCATTGATCAGGTTACGGCCATGTTACGTGCCGGTTTTGACAGTTTGCAGATCAGTGACAGCCTGACCCTGAAGCGCCTTCAGGATGGTGAGCTGTATGATACAGGGGTTTATTACCAGCCTGCTGCCGGTGGTGTCGCAGCTCCTGAGCAGGCAAATGAACGCTTTACCTGGCGCCGTCGCCAGACCGTGTGATGTCTGTTGTTCGTTTCAGCCAAAGTTCTGGCAGATGTTGTCAATTCGTCGCTCTAAGGTAGCAAAACAGGAAAAATGCTTGTTTTGTGTGCCGAAAACATTATCTACGGTAATGATCCCCCTGTCCTCCGTTGTTCAAAAGGCATCGTTTTGAGTTCTGATACGCTTCTCATTCATGTGACTGATCAAAAAGGTGTGCGCCATACGCTTGAAGCCCTTGAAGGGTTTCGTGTGATGGAAGTCATCCGCGACTGGGGACTGAATATTAAAGCGGAATGCGGCGGTGCCTGCGCCTGCGGAACCTGCCATGTCTATGTAACGCCTGAATGGGCGGGCAAGCTCTATGAGCCGCAGGACGAAGAGCTGGATCAGCTCGATCAGACCTTCCATATTGAAGATAATTCGCGTCTTTCCTGCCAGATCATCATGACTGAAGAGCTGAACGGCCTTGAAATCAGGCTTGCTCCGGGCACTGAAGCTGACCTTGAAGCGGCTTAAGCTTTAAGTGATCCTGTTCACCTTGATTTGAAGATGACTTTTTCGGTTGGCGTGTGATAGATAGCCATTCTTCATGCAAACCGACTGGTTAGGAAAAGATCGTGATACGGCATATTGTGTTTTTCAGCGTCAAAGAAGATCAGGACGTAGAGGATGTATGCCGCCGTCTGCGCGCATTAGCGACGATTCCGCATTCCGAAGTTTTTGAAGTTGTTGTTAACAGTAAGGTTGATCCGATGTGCGACCGGATTGATCTGGTCGTCTATGGTGAGTTTCGCGATGAGGCGGCTTTGGCGGCTTTTAAAGCGCATCCGACCTATGATGCAACAACGCAGGCTGTGCGCCCTTTGCGTGAATTGCGCTATTCGGCTGATTTCACATCCACTGTTTCCTGAATATAATCCCCTGAAAAGCGGTGATATTGCTGTTTTCAGAATGATCAGCGATTGAAGATTACGCAAAATAATGATTGTCTGATTTTGGGAAAATGACAAGTCAGGCATAGTGTGGCCGTGATTTCACCGCAGCTTGTGTTAAAGCTGCTGAAAGACCGGAGCAGCCGGTTCGTATATAGGAAATGCATATGGACGATTATGAAAAATATGCCATGGGCATGATGATTGTTTTCGGTGCCGTGATTATCAGTGCGCTGATGACTGTCAATCTGGTGGTTTATGACAAGGCCGGATTTTTGTTTGCTCTGGGCGCTGCAATTGTTGCGTGGTTTTCGGCCTTTGCAGTGTTGCTGGATAAGCCGCGTGTTTATGGTGCACTGATTGCTGTTGCAATCGGTCTGGTAGCAGCTTCAATCGGCTCTTATGTAACCTGATCAATCATATCATTCATATTGTAAAACGCCGCCTCAACAGGGCGGCGTTTTTGTTTGTTACAATGCGCTCACAGCTTAAATGTAAGGTGAGTAGCACTGGCGGCGCGGGCCGTAATTCGGCTGGAATGTATTGTCGGACGCGCGGTAAGACCGGTAGCGGTTGTAGCACCAGTTGATATGCGCATTACGACCGGAGCGGTAAACCGGTGCCGGACGATAATAGCGTGGCGGTGCCGGACGGTAGTAGCGGAATTGCGGCTGATAATACGGCCTGTAGTAAGGCCGGTAACGCGGCCGGTCCCAACGGGGGCCGTCCCAGTGACGGGGCCGGTCGTAGCGCCTGTCATAACGGCGATCATAATGCCGTCTTTCGCTATAGTGACGGCGCTCAGGATAATATTGTACATTCTGGCTTAGTCCTTGTCGGGACGACGCCAGATCCTGCAGAACAGCACTATGTGTGATCGCTGAAGGCTGTGCCTGCGCAACTGTGCCGAATGACAAGATACTCATCGTCAGCGCTGTCAGCGCCGCAGTAAAATAAGAAATCAGTTTTTTCATCTCTGTTTCTCCTCAGATCAAGGCGCATATATTGTAATACATAAAGCGTTTTGTGACATGCACGCAGAGCATGTTACTGTTCACGAGATGAACGCTGCATGACTTCTGTCTTTATGGAGCAAAAAAACTGAGGCAATTTTGTGCCGCATGCTGTCACAAATCATAACCATTGTGGTGACTTTGGTGAGCAGTCAGAGTGCAATAGTTTGTTTGACATAAAGATATGTTTATGTCATCAACTCAATAAAATTGAGTAACAGGCAGGAAATAAAATGAGCACTTCACTGGATGATCTGTTTGGGCCCGTCGCTGTAAAGCCGGATGGTTCGGAAGTGCTTGCCGCTCTGCAAAAAGCCGCACGGGAACGAATTCTGATTCTTGATGGTGCTATGGGCACGCAGATTCAGGGGCTTGGCTTTCACGAAGAGCATTTTCGTGGTGAGCGCTTCGCCGGTTGCGAATGCCATTTGCAGGGTAATAATGACCTTCTGACCCTGACCCAGCCGCAGGCAATTGAAGAAATTCACTATGCCTATGCGATGGCCGGCGCGGATATTCTCGAAACCAATACTTTCTCTTCCACTTCCATTGCGCAGGCCGATTACAGCATGGAAGAGGCGGTTTATGATCTGAACCGTGATGGTGCACGCCTTGCCCGCCGCGCTGCTTTGCGTGCGCAGCAAAAAGATGGCCGCCGCCGTTTTGTCGCTGGCGCCTTGGGGCCGACAAACCGCACCGCATCGCTGTCGCCGGATGTGAATAATCCGGGTTTCCGCGCCGTGAGTTTTGATGATCTGCGCATCGCCTATGCCGAGCAGATTAATGGTCTGATCGATGGCGGTTCGGATATCATTCTGATCGAAACTATCTTTGATACACTCAATGCCAAAGCTGCTGTCTTTGCCTGCGAGCAGGTTTTTGCGGAAAAAGGCATCCGCTTGCCGCTGATGATTTCCGGTACCATTACCGATCTTTCCGGCCGCACATTGTCCGGTCAGACGCCGACAGCTTTCTGGTATTCGCTGCGTCATGCACGACCTTTCACCATCGGTCTGAACTGTGCGCTGGGTGCCAATGCGATGCGCGCGCACTTGGCAGAGCTTTCAGGTGTCGCTGATACTTTTGTCTGCGCCTATCCGAATGCTGGTCTGCCGAATGAGTTCGGTCGTTATGATGAGACGCCGGAAGTGATGGCGGTGCAGATGGAAGATTTTGCGCGCGAAGGTCTGGTCAATGTGGTGGGCGGCTGTTGCGGTTCGACGCCGGAGCATATTACCGCAATTGCTGAAGCCGTGGTCAAATATGAGCCGCGCAAGCCGGTGAAACTGGCTCCATTAATGCGCCTGTCCGGTCTTGAGCCGTTTACACTGACCAAAGATATTCCGTTTGTGAATGTTGGCGAGCGTACTAATGTCACCGGTTCCGCCAAGTTCAAAAAACTGATCACTGCCGGTGATTACACGACGGCGCTGGATGTTGCCCGCGATCAAGTGAATAATGGCGCGCAGATCATCGACATCAATATGGATGAAGGCCTGATCGACAGCCAGAAGGTGATGGTAGACTATCTCAATCTGGTCGCTGCCGAGCCGGATATCGCCCGTGTTCCGGTGATGATTGACTCATCGAAATGGGATGTGATCGAGGCTGGTCTGAAATGCGTCCAGGGCAAGCCGCTGGTCAATTCCATCTCAATGAAAGAGGGCGAAGAAGCCTTCATTCATCACGCCAAGCTGGTGCGTGCCTATGGTGCCGCCGTGGTGGTGATGGCATTTGACGAGGTGGGACAGGCTGATACCAAAGAGCGTAAGGTCGAGATTTGTACCCGCGCCTATAAAATTCTGACCGAACAGGTCGGTTTCCCGCCGGAAGATATTATCTTCGATCCGAACGTGTTCGCTGTGGCGACAGGGATCGAAGAACATAATAATTACGGCAATGATTTCATCGATGCGACGAAAGAAATCATAGAAACCCTGCCGCATGTGCACATTTCAGGCGGTGTTTCCAATCTGTCTTTCTCGTTCCGCGGTAATGAGCCGGTGCGCGAGGCCATGCATGCGGTGTTCCTTTATCATGCCATTCAGGTTGGTATGGATATGGGGATCGTTAATGCGGGACAGTTGGCGGTTTATGAATCGATTGATCCGGAATTGCGTGAGGCCTGTGAAGATGTGGTGCTGAACCGCCGCGACGATGCAACCGAGCGCTTGCTGGAAATTGCCGAGCGTTATCGCGGGACTGCCGGTAAAGAAGCCAAAGAGAAAGATTTAAGCTGGCGCGAATGGAGCGTTGAGAAGCGTATTGAGCATGCGCTGGTCAATGGTATTACCGAATATATCGAAGCTGATACGGAAGAAGCACGCCAAAGCGCCGAGCGTCCGCTGCATGTGATTGAAGGCCCGCTGATGGCCGGTATGAATGTGGTCGGTGATCTGTTCGGCTCGGGTAAAATGTTTCTGCCGCAGGTGGTGAAATCCGCCCGCGTTATGAAGCAGGCCGTAGCGGTTTTGCTTCCCTACATGGAAGAGGAAAAGGCACAGAACGGCGGGGAAGGTCGCCAGAGTGCCGGTAAAATTCTCATGGCCACCGTGAAAGGCGACGTGCATGATATCGGCAAGAATATTGTCGGTGTTGTACTAGCCTGTAACAATTATGAAATCATCGATCTCGGTGTGATGGTGCCTGCGGCAAAGATTTTGCAGGTGGCAAAAGATGAGAAGGTGGACATTATCGGTCTGTCCGGTCTTATCACGCCGTCGCTGGATGAAATGGTGCATGTGGCTGCAGAGATGGAGCGCGAAGGTTTTGATCTGCCGTTGCTGATTGGTGGCGCAACCACCAGCCGGGTGCATACGGCGGTGAAAATTCATCCGAAATATCAGCGCGGCCAGACCGTCTATGTGCTGGATGCCAGCCGTGCTGTCGGTGTTGTGTCGCAACTTTTGTCGCCGGAGCAAAAAAGCGGCTATGTCGACGATATTCGCGCGGAATATGCCAAGGTCACTGCCGCTCATGAGCGTAGTGAGGCGGAGAAGAAGCGCCTGCCGCTGGCACGTGCCCGCGAAAATAGCGAAAAGCTGGATTGGGAAAACTATACCCCGCCTAAACCATCTTTCCTCGGCACCAAGGTCTTTGAAACCTATGATCTGGCAGAGCTGGCGCGTTATATTGACTGGACGCCATTTTTCCAGACATGGGAACTGAAAGGCCGGTTCCCAGCCATTCTCGATGATGAAAAACAAGGTCCTGCCGCGCGTCAGCTTTATGAAGATGCGCAAGCCATGCTGAAAAAGATCATCGACGAGAAGTGGTTTGCACCGCGTGCGGTCATCGGCTTTTGGCCTGCCAATGTGGTGGGGGATGATATTCATCTCTATCAGGATGACAGTCGTCAGGAGCATACGGATACATTCTTCACGCTGCGCCAGCAGCTATCGAAGCGTGATGGCCGCCCGAATGTGGCGCTGTCCGATTTCATGGCACCAAACGACAGCGGTAAAGCGGATTATATTGGCGGTTTCGTCGTCACTGCCGGTATTGAGGAAGTGGCTATTGCCGAGCGTTTTGAACGCGCCAATGATGATTACTCGTCCATTCTCGTCAAAGCGCTGGCAGATCGTTTTGCGGAAGCTTTTGCGGAAGCGATGCATGAGCGGGTGCGTAAAGAATTCTGGGGTTATGCAACAAGTGAGACTTTCACGCCCGATCAGCTGGTGGGTGAGCCTTATGCGGGCATTCGTCCGGCACCAGGCTATCCGGCACAGCCGGATCATACCGAAAAGACCACTCTGTTCCGCCTGCTCAATGCCACGGCAACGACCGGTGTTGAGCTGACAGAAAGCTATGCCATGTGGCCGGGCTCTTCGGTTTCTGGTCTCTATCTCTCGCACCCCAACAGCTATTATTTCGGCGTGGCGAAAGTTGAACGTGATCAGGTGGAAGATTATGCCGCGCGTAAGAACATGCCGGTTGCGGATGTAGAGCGTTGGCTGGGGCCGATCCTGAATTATATACCGGGGTGATTAGTAATATTGATTGAATTAATAAAATTCACATAAAACAATAAATTAAGTTTTATGAATTTTATGTTCATCTTATATTCATTTTATAAGTAGTAAATATTAAATACATTATCGATTGTTTATTCTTTAATGTATTTAATTATGTTTTAGTATTATTTTTTAGTGTTTTTATATTGAAAGGTATTTTTATGAAGCGTTTAATTATTGCTGTTGCTGCCCTTGGAATTGCTGCGCCGGTTGTTGCTCAGGCAGCGCCGGCCGTACAAACCGCACCAATTTCGAGCGGTGCTAAAACTTACAAGGCGTCTTCCCAGAAAACGACTATTAAGAAAAGCGCATCGTCAGCAGTCAAGAAGAACAAGGTTTCTTCAAAAAAGAAAGCGAAACCTAGAACAAAACGTATTGGTGTGAATAAAAACTATAATCGATAATGTAATTAACTAATTTTATTTGAGAATTTTATTATTTAAAGGTGTTTTTATGAAGCGTTTAATTATTACTGTTGCTGCCCTTGGTTTTGTTGCTCCTGCCGTTGCTCAGACTGCAAAACCTGCTCCTGTTTCGCCACAGAGTCAGAAAGTTCAGCCAGCAAAACCACTGGCTCCAAAGGCTGACCAGAAGAAAATTGATGGTAAAGGCACCATTCAGGATAAAACGAAATCAGCAAAACCAGCAGACAACCTGAAACCCGCTCAGAAGGACGGCAGTAAATCTGTCCCGAAACAGCCGGCAAAATAAAATCTGACTATCTCCATTCAGGCTACAAAGCACAAATATCGTCACGGTATTTGTGCTTTTCCTGTCAATGAACTGAGATGAGATAAAACATTAGTTTCGCAATTTGTTGCAGGCTTTTATAAAACTTGTTCATGTGCCGTTCAGCTAAAATAAGCAATAGTTCAGCTGCGCAATCACAAGATTGCACCAGATCCATCGGTATTAATATTGTTGAGTATTTTCAACAGGATGCCGGTGTCTGCAGCTTAAAAGGTCACTCATTATGAAACGTTTTATTCTCGCAATTGCTGCTCTTGGCATGATCGCTCCGGTTGCCGCTCAGGCTGCCCCTGCAACCCATGCTCCCGCTGCGGTTCAGACATATAAGCCTGCTGCTCAGAAAGTTGAAGCCCATAAAACTGTTAAGGGCAAAACCACCGCTATGCACAAGACTTCCAGTCATTCTGTGAAGAAAGTTGCTGCCAAGCAGGTTAAAAAATAATTTGAATTTTTGAGAGAGCCGGATTTCCCAACCGGTCTTCTCAGAGGGTTCACAGAGAAGAGGCACAAATATCATCGCGGTATTTGTGCCTTTCTTATTTTATGAGAGTGCTGACATGAGCGGCAATAGCGAGGCTTGAGGTTAGCCCCGGGCTTTCGATGCCAAACAGATTAATCAGCCCTGTTATGCCGTGGTCGTCACTGCCGGAAATGTGGAAATCTGCTGCCGTTTCCCCTTTGCCGCTCAGTTTCGGGCGGATGCCGCTATAGGTTGCTTGTAAAACATCGTCCGGCAATTCCGGCCAATATTGGCGGATCGCAGCATAGAAACTGTCGCCCCGCTGCGGATCAACGGAATAATCAAGACCTGCCTGCGGGTTGACCTGATGCAGCCATTCGACATCTGGACCAAAGCGCATCTGCCCGTTGAGATCGAGCGTCAGATGCACGCCCAAGCCCCCGTCTACCGGCACCGGATAGATCAGGCGGGAGAAGGGATTTTTGCCCAATGCAGAAAAATAATTCCCCTTCGCAAGGTGCAATGCAGGGATATGCTCCGGTGCCAGCCCGTTGATGGTCGCGGCAATAGCCTGCGCACCAAGGCCCGCGGCATTGATAAAACGCTCGGCTGTCAGAGTGAATTCCTCACCGCTTTCACGGTCGCGGGTGGTGATGGAAAAGCCGCCGTCAATCTGTTCAACGCTCAGAATTTCGGTGTTGAAGGCAATGGCTGCCCCGTGATTTTCCGCATCGCCTTGCAGGCTCAGCATCAGGGCATGACTGTCAATAATGCCGGTGGAAGGGGAGAAAAGGGCTGCAGTGCACTGCACCGCCGGTTCCAGCGCCTGTGCTTGCGCCGCGCTCAATCGTTGCAGATCATGTACGCCGCAAGCTGCTGCCCGTTCAACGATTGTGTCCAGTGCTGTGTGCTGGGCTTCAGAGGTGGCGACGATCAGCTTGCCGCAGCGTTTATGCGGAATGCCCTGCGCCTGCGCATAAAGATAGAGCCGTTCTTTACCTTCAACGCAGAAACGGGCTTTCAGACTGTTCGGCTCATAATAAATACCTGCATGGATGACTTCGGAATTGCGCGACGAGGTTTGTGTACCGATCATATGTTCGGCTTCAAGCACCAGTGTTTCAAAACCGCGCATTGCCATTTCGCGGGCAATTGCCAGACCAACCACGCCGGCACCGGCAATCACGCAAGCTGTCTTTTCCATTATTCCCCCCGTCTGCTCTCCGGCGGGCAGGTTATGCTGAGCGGCAGAGTGAGCGCAAGTCAAAAGCGCAGGAAAACAGCGCACAGATATTATGAGAACAGCATTCCATGCTTAGGCGCCCTCAAGCAATGAAAATGACATTAGCCGCCGAACTTCAAGATATCATCCTTTCTCTCTTGCCTTGGCTTTAGGCATGATGATGGCAATGTTTCCTTTCCGGATCAGCGTTCTTCAAAGCGTGAAAACAAAGAAACGGACAAAATACGGAATATAGCATGAGCCTTGCCCTGCATGTCGCGGATCTTGTGCCGCTTGTCACTGATTATCCGGCCTCGCACGCGCGTGCGCCGCAATTGCAGCCGCTCACCCATCTGCAAAGACTGGAAGCGGAAGCCATTCATATTTTTCGTGAAGTGGCGGCAAATTTTACCAAGCCGGTGATGCTCTATTCGGTGGGTAAAGATTCATCCGTGATGCTGCATCTGGCGCGCAAGGCATTCTATCCGGCACCGCCGCCATTTCCGTTTCTGCATGTGGATACGACATGGAAATTTAAAGAGATGATCGCCTTTCGCGATGCGCAGGCCAAGGCGCACAGGCTTGATCTTCTGGTGCATATTAACAAGCAGGGCGTTGAGGCTGGCATCAGCCCGTTTGTGCATGGTTCGGGCGTGCATACGGATGTGATGAAGACGCAAGCCTTGCGTCAGGCGCTGGATAAATATGGTTTTGACGCTGCCTTTGGCGGTGCACGGCGCGATGAGGAGAAATCCCGTGCCAAGGAACGGGTATTTTCATTCCGCAATGCGACCCATAGCTGGGATCCGAAAAATCAGCGACCTGAAATGTGGAATATCTATAATACGCGGGTGACGACAGGAGAGTCGATCCGCGTGTTTCCTCTGTCCAATTGGACGGAAGCCGATATCTGGCACTATATTTATCAGGAAAATATCCCGATTGTGCCGCTTTATTTTGCAGCGCCGCGTCCGGTGGTCGAGCGCGATAATATGCTCATTCTGGCCGATGATGAGCGGTTGCAGCTGCGTGCCGGTGAAAAGATTGAAACCCGCATGGTGCGGTTCAGGACGCTGGGCTGCTACCCGCTGACTGCCGCGATTGAATCGCAGGCGCAAACATTACCACAAATTCTCGAAGAAATGCTGCTGACGCGCACATCCGAGCGGCAGGGACGGTTGATTGACCGTGATGAGGCCGGTTCTATGGAAAAGAAAAAGCGGGAAGGATATTTCTGATGGCTGATACGATTATTCGTACTGAATTTGCCGCAACCTCTGCCGAGGTGCAGGGCAACGGAGCAGCCATGACCGCTTATCTGGCAGCACAGGAAAACAAATCCCTCCTGCGTTTTCTCACTTGCGGTTCAGTGGATGACGGCAAATCCACCCTGATCGGACGGCTGCTTTATGATGCTAAAACGCTGTTTGAAGATCAGATTTCGCAATTGCATCAGGACAGCCGCAATCACGGTACCGCAGGTGATGATATTGACTTTGCCTTGCTGGTGGATGGCCTTGAGGCCGAGCGCGAACAGGGCATCACCATTGATGTGGCCTACCGGTTTTTCGCCACGCCAAAACGGCGTTTCATCGTGGCCGATACGCCGGGGCATCTGCAATATACACGCAACATGGTGACCGGCGCTTCCACCGCTGATCTCGCCATTGTGTTGGTGGATGCCCGCAAAGGTCTGCTGGAACAAACACGCCGTCACAGTTTTATTGCGTCACTTTTGGGTATTCGTCATATCGTTCTGGCCGTGAACAAGATTGATCTGGCTGGTTATGATGAGGCCGTGTTTAACCGGATTGTGCAGGACTATCAGTCCTTTGCGAAAGGGCTGGGTTTCAGCACCATTCAGGCCATTCCACTTTCGGCACGCTTTGGCGATAATATTCGCACGCCATCGCAGAATATGCGCTGGTATAAAGGCCCTACATTGCTCGACTGGCTGGAAACCATTGCGCCTGAGACCGGTCAGCTTAAACAGGATGCCGAAGCGCCGTTTCGCTTTCCGGTGCAATATGTCAATCGCCCGCATGCGGACTTTCGCGGGTTTGCGGGCACTGTTGCATCGGGGCAGATCAGTGTCGGCGATCCGGTAATTGTTGCGCGCTCCGGTGTGAGTGCCGCAATCCGTTATATTGTGACGGCAGACGGCGAACTGGAGACTGCACGCACCGGACAGGCCGTGACATTGGTTCTGGAGGAAGAGCGCGATATTTCCCGTGGGGATATGCTGGCGCATCCGCAGTCGCGCCCGCAGGTGAGCGACCGGCTGGCGGCTACGCTGGTTTGGTTCTCGGATGATCCGCTGCGTGCCGGCCGGCAATATTGGTTGCGCAGCCAGACGGATCAGGTGAGCGTGACGATCAATGCGCTCAACCACCGGATCGATATTGAAAATACCGAAACCCAGTTTGCGCAGCTACCGGCTGATCAGTTGCAGATGAATGAGATCGGTCAGGCATCGTTGCAGCTTTCCGCACCGCTGGCTTTTGACCCCTACGGGCAAAACCGCGCTACCGGTTCTTTCATTCTGATCGACCGGCTGACCAATGCCACAGTCGCGGCAGGGCTGATTGACCACTCTTTGCGCAAAGCCTCGCATATTCATTTACAGGCAGCAAAAGTGACAGTGGCTGAACGTGCTGCACAAAAGCACCAGAAACCGGCCTTATTGTGGTTCACCGGCCTTTCCGGCTCCGGTAAATCCGCCATTGCAACAATCTTGGAGCAGCGTCTGCATCTTGCCGGAAAACACACATTCATTCTCGATGGTGATAATCTGCGCCATGGTCTGAATAGTGATCTGGGTTTTAGTGTGCAGGATCGCAGCGAGAATATCCGCCGCGTGGCAGAGGCTTCCCGTCTGATGCTGGATGCAGGGCTGATTGTGCTGGTTTCTGTTATTTCACCATTGGCAGGGGATCGTGCTTTGGGGCGTCGCCTTGCTGGCGACAATGATTTTATCGAGATTTTCGTTGATACGCCGATTGAGGTCTGTGAGGCCAGAGATGTGAAAGGGCTTTATGCTAAAGCCCGCGCCGGTGAGATCGAAAACTTCACCGGTCTTGATGCCCCCTATGAACGGCCGAAAACGCCTGAGCTGCATTTGAACGGACAGAGCCATAGCGCCGAGGATCTGGCAGACAAGATAGAGAAGTATCTCAATCAGCGCGGGATCATTCACAGTTTTGTCGATGAGGGCTGGTCGATTTAGCCTTGTCAGAGATCCATGTTCCTTCGACGGGGAAAATGCTATATGTCGCCTGATCGGGTGTGAGGAACAGCAGAATGAGCACTGAAAAGACGTCACTTGCCAATGATGCATTGATGGCAGTGATGCAACAGGCGGCGCTTGAGGCAGGCTTTGCGATTATGCGGCTTTATGAAGCCGGTTGTGAGATTACGCTTAAATCCGATGCGTCGCCTGTGAGTGAGGCCGATCATGTCGCTGAGGCTATTATTTTAAAGCATCTGCGTGCGTTTCTGCCTGATGTGCCTGTTGTTGCGGAAGAGGAAATGGCGGCAGGGAATGAACCCGCGGATATTGGAGAGCGGTTTTTTCTGGTCGATCCGCTGGATGGCACCAAAGAATTTGTGCTGCGTAACGGGGATTTTACGGTCAATATTGCATTGATTGAAGACGGCGTTCCTGTGAGCGGTGTAGTCTATGCACCGGTCAGCCGCAGGCTCTATTGCGGTTCGCCGTCCGGCGGTTATCAGTATGATGTGCTGCAAAATGCACCCACCCATGAAACTCGTTTAAAAGTGCGAGACTGTGGTGCGCAAAAAACGGCGGTTGCCAGTCGTTCCCATAATACACCGGAAACTGCTGCCTATTTGCAGGAGCAGGCTATCACTTCCTGCGTGTCGGTCGGCTCGTCTTTGAAGTTTTGTCTGCTTGCGGCAGGGCAGGCCGATGTCTATCCGCGTTTTAGCCGCACGATGGAGTGGGATACAGCCGCAGGCGATGCCGTGCTGCGTGCTGCAGGCGGAAAAACCCTGACACTTGATGATAAGCCGCTGACCTATGGCAAACGGAACCAGCTGCCGGAAAGCGACTATGCTAACCCTTCTTTCATTGCTTATGGCGGTGCCGATCCGGTGTGAACCGGCTCAAGTATTAGAGCATTTCCGTTTATCTTGGATCATAGGAAATGCTCTATCTTTTTTGTTTTACGCGTGTCTTATCCAAAAACCGCTTCACACTTTTCGGGGTACGCTCTAGAGCATTTCACAGTCAAGCTGGATCAACTTGACGCCCGTGATAATGCGACCAAATAAAGAATCTAGAGCGAGCGCTATGATCCAATCTGGACGTAAGCCGCTCTAGTTACATACGCCCGCAATTGCGCAGCTGAGCCGCATAACGCTGCGAAATATTGGTGGCTTTTTTGGCTGCGCGCTGCACCATTGCATTGCCGCGCCAGCTACCTTTTGCATAGCCGCCATGACCGGAATAATAAGCCAGATACAGATTATACGGATCGTTCAGAGAGATGCCGTTACTGATATTGCTCTGTTTGTGATACCAGCCGACAAAATGGATCGCATCGCCAAAATTGGTGCGGCTTGCGCCAAAGCGTCCGGTTTCACGCGTATAGCGATCCCATGTGCCGTCCAGTGCCTGCGAATAACCATAGGCTGATGACTGACGCTTCCACGGAATAAAACCGAGCAGTTTGGTGCGCGGCGGACGCGCATAAGGCTGGAAGCTTGATTCTGTATAAATGGTCGCCATCATAATCGGGATTGGCACGCCAAAGTCACGCTCGGCTTTCTTCGCGTCTTTGTGCCAATTGTTCACCCAGCCATCGCGCTGGTCAAAAATCGCACAGGCATTATTGACAGACTTCGGTGCAGAGGCGCAACCGGCCAGAAAAACAACAAAGATAAGAATAAATTTTTTCATGGCAGGGCATCTCTCGGGGGCAACAAATATGTTCCTTACTGCGGTATAAAACAGCCGCAGCAGGTCAAAGTGATAATGTTGAAAATCATAACGTGAAAAATTTTGGCAAAATGTGGTGCAAACGGGTTTTGAGTGGTTATGTTTGCTGGCGTAGTTAATCTACGGTTAATTCTGCCATTGCCATTATTGATGATATAAAAACAAAAGTAACGTGCGATGAAGAATTCATCCACGTTCATAATATTGAATTTTAAAGGAAAATTTAAAAACACCGCTTGAGGTGTAATGGTCGGAGCGAGAGGATTCGAACCTCCGACCCCCTGATCCCAAATCAGGTGCGCTACCAGGCTGCGCTACGCTCCGTTGACCGTGAGGCGGGTTATAGCGTTGCATTTTGCTCCCTGCAAGCGAATTATGCAAAAAAATCAAAACAACTGTTTATTGTTGATTTTTACTATCCCTAAAGTGCTGTCATTTGTGTTTTTGAGGTGTTTTTAGGATGGTGAAAACCCCTGTTTATTCGGCGAATATGCATAATGAAATTGTTTATCAATTTATAAATAAACCAATATAATCAATTATTTAATATCTAATTTTTCAAATTAAAATTTATTGGATTTCACGGTTTTTCATAAAATATTGCTTGGCAAAATTTAATTCTCAGGCCTATGCTCGGATTATTGATGCAAAACAGTTTTAGAGCGATTTTCCACCGGTGCGGATGACATCCGTTCAGGTCATGCATGTTCTTTGATTCTTTTTCGGGGGCAGGTAATGCATTCGAGTGCGATAAATAGAGAGCGATACGCAAATCACTTTGCAGACGAAGTTTCTTCCGACGCTGCGCCGCTCATTCGTCCGGAAGGGTTTCGTGAGTATGATGCCCGCTGGTGGTATGGTTTTGCCGGTTCAGACCGCGCAGCTGAGATTAATCCGGCCGGTGTGCAGGCTGTTGGTTCAGGGCTGGCACATATGTTGCGGCAGCGTGGTGCTGATCCGGCAATCATTGTCGGGCATGATCTGCGCAGCTATTCGTTTGAGGTTAAAACGGCACTTGTTAAAGGACTGATATCCGGTGGTGCGCAGGTTTACGATATCGGCCTTGCGCTGTCGCCAATGGCTTATTACGCGCAATTTGCCTTGAATATTCAGTCTGTTGCGATGGTAACAGCGTCGCATAATGAAAATGGCTGGACCGGTTTAAAAATGGGCTGTGCTCGCCCTTACACCTTCGGGCAGGAGAATATGGCAGAGTTGAAAGCCATTGTGCTTGAGGCTGAGGCGAAGCCGGCTCAGGGCGGAACTTATCACGCTATCGACAATATGGAGAAGCTTTACTCTGCTGCTCTGACCAAGGGGCGCTTTTTAAAACGCCGTCTGAAAGTCGCGGTTGTGTGCGGTAATGGCACGGCAGGACTATTCGCACCGCAGATATTGAGCCGGATCGGCTGTGATGTGGTGGCGGTGGATTGCTCGCCGGACTGGAACTTTCCGCATTATAATCCCGATCCGGAAGCCGCTCCTATGCAAAACGCGATGGTGGAGGCGGTAAAGACCTATGGTGCAGATCTGGCCTTCGGCTTTGACGGGGATGGTGATCGCTGCGGTGTGGTTGATAATGAGGGGAATATCATCTTCGCCGACCGTATCGGCTTGTTGCTGGCGCGGGAGTTTTCCCAAAAACATCGCGGCGCGCATTTCATTGTTGATGTGAAATCCAGCGGTTTGTTTGGCAGTGATCCGGTTTTGCAGGCCAATCAGGCGACGGTTGAATATTGGAAAACCGGCCACTCCTACATCAAGCACCGTATGGGCGTGAGCAATGCATTAGCTGGCTTCGAAAAATCCGGTCATGTGTTTCTGAACCAACCTTTAGGGCTGGGTTATGATGATGGTCTGGCAACGGCAGTCGCAATTTGTGAAATGCTGGCTGCACACCCGCATCAGACATTGGCAGAGCTTCATCGGCAATTACCGGTCAGTTTCGCCACGCCAACACTGAATGTCCATTGTTGTGACAGGAAAAAATACGAAATTGTTGCGCAGATACAGGAGAACCTCGCTGCTTTGGTCAATGCGGGGGGCTCGTTTGCCGGTCAGGCGGTGGCTGATCTTCTCACCATAAACGGGGTGCGGATCACTCTGGCTGACGGTACATGGGGGCTGATAAGGGCCTCATCAAACAAGCCCGAACTGGTTGTAGTGGTTGAGAGTCCGGTGTCGCTTGAAAAACGTAACGCGATGCTGACTGCCTTGGAGAATATCTTGCAGAGTTTCGGGGTAGGAGAACTGACCGGTAATCGGGATTAATACATAATATTGTTAATAGCTTAGCGGGGGCAATGGCTATGGCATTCGATCAGGAAAGTCGCAGATTTAAAGCAATAAACGGCACGAATTTACCTTTGTTGAGCTTCGTGATGAGCGGCGGCAGTGGCTCGCGCTTGTGGCCATTATCAAGGCTCGACAAGCCCAAGCAGTTCCACAGATTGTCGGGTGCGGTTAGTTTGCTGGCAGGCACTCTTAATCGTCTGAATTCGATACAGGCTTTAACCAGCCGCATTTGCGTGATTGGCGTACAAAGTCATTTTGAGCAGATCAAAGATGCAATTTCGGAACATAATGCCCATGCCGGTATTTATGCTGGGGCGGCGTATGAAAATAATGTGCGGATGATCCTTGAGCCTGTGGCGCGCAATACTGCGGCAGTCGCAGCATTGGCAGCTGCCTCTGCCTTGATTGAATATGACGATGCCTTGGTTCTGCTTTGTCCGGCAGATCATGAAATTTCTACCACCGAACAATTCTGGCAAACTGTGGCGCAGGGCATGCCGGCGGCATCGCAGGGGGCAATTGTAACATTCGGACTATTACCGGAGCGGCCTGAAACAGGATACGGCTATATTGAGACAGGGCAGCTCAGCGGGCATGGTTATGAAATCGCGCGCTTTGTTGAAAAGCCCGATCATGACGCGGCGCTGGCTTTTATCCGGCAGAGCAACTTCTTCTGGAATTCCGGCATTTTTCTGTGCCGTGCTTCTGTGCTGCGGGATGCATTTCTTGAACATGCGCTGGAGATTTGGCGCACTGCATATAGCGCCCTGCAAAATTCCAAGCGCGATGACAGTGTTACATCGCTGCCTGAGGCATTCTATTGTGTAGTGCCTTCCGAGTCTTTCGATCGGGCAATTATGGAAAAGGCGGCCAGCCGTGTGTTGATCCCGGCAGCCTTTTGCTGGAGCGATCTGGGGTCATGGCAAGCTTTGCTGCAATTGCAGCAGGATAAAGCCGGTCAGGATATGCACGGCAATGTGGTGGCCGGCGATGTTGTTGCCCATGATTGTCACAACAGTTACTTGCGCAGCGAGAGCAGCCTGCTAGCCATTTCCGGCGTGAAGGATATGGCTGTTATCGCCACTAAGGATGCGACATTTATCGCGCCACTTACACAGAGCCATCATGTGCAGGCAATTGTCGCTCAGTTGACGCGGCAAAACCGCAGAGAATTATACTATGACAAACCGCCGGTGCTTTATGCAGGAAATCGTGAGCGCGTCCATGATTGGCTGTTTGAAAAGGCATTGCCGCACTGGGCAGAAAAAGGCGTTGATCGTCACTATGGAGGTTTCCATGAAAAACTGAGTTTGCAAGGACTGCCGGTTGCAGATTTGCGTCGTACACGGACAATGGCGCGGCAGATTTATGCTTTTGCTAAAAGTCAGGCTGCGGGATGGAACGGAGAGGCTGCAAGCCTGATCGCACATGGTCTGATCTTCATGCAGGCAAAAGGGCGCAGCCGGAGTGGCGGGTGGGTGCAGTCTTTTCATGCTGACGGGCGTGTCGCGGAAAGTCAGGAAAATTTCTATGATCAGACCTGTATGCTGCTGGCACTCGCTTATGCCTATAAAGCCGGACATAATCATGCCTTGCAGCTTGCGCAGGAAACATTCGCTTTTCTGGACACTGTATTGAGGCACGCTGAAGGCGGTTTTTTTGAAACGACGAGTGATCGTAATAATCCGCAAGCCGTGCTGACGAGCAATGCGCATATGCATTATCTGGAGGCTTGTCTGGCATGGCATGAGGTCAGCGGCGACAGTGTATATTTAAATCGCGCCGCAGAGGTGATCGATCTTTGCAGTCGTCATTTCTTCGATGATGAACATTGGTGTCTGGGAGAGTTTTTCACGGCCAACTGGCATCGGCCGTCGGATGAACGGGGCGATCATACCGAGCCCGGCCATGCTTATGAATGGGCGGCATTGCTCTGCGATTACGCCAACCGTACTGGCCACAATGCAGCACGTCGAATGGCAAACCGGCTTTATGCTTGCGCGCTGTCCAGCGGAGCAAACCGTGCAACTGGCCTTGCCTATAATGTTGTTTCCCGTGAGGGCAGGCCGTTGGATACAGCGAGCCGGAGCTGGCAGCAATGTGAAGGTATCAAGGCGGCGATTATGCTCGATGGCTATAATGGCCATGATCTGAAACCGGAGATTGAGGCGCGGATTGCCAATTTGTTTTACCGGCATCTTGATCCGGCAGGTAAAGGCCTATGGATGGATCGTGTTGATGCTGGTGGGCTAGCCTGCTCGGATCATGTGCCAGCATCTATTCTTTATCATCTTGTTGGTGCGTTGACGCTTTATCTACAATTCACGCGAGAAAGCTTGAGAAAAACTGAGCCTTGCCCGCCGGCACGAGCGGAGAGAATGGCTTTGCATGCCTGAAATCAAAGCGATTGCCTGTGGAATTATCTTAAAGCGCGATAAACTTGATTGAATATGATGTTCATCTGCTTGTGTTCAGCTGATGATTAGCTATCCTGAGCGCCGTCCGTTCAATGGGTATTATCAGGCAGATTTTTATGCAGCATTCACCGCGTCATCGTGCCATTCTGGAACAGGCCAAGCTTAAAGGTCAGGTGCTGGTTGATGATCTGGCTGAACAATTTCAGGTCAGCCCTCAGACAATCCGTAAAGATCTCAATGATTTATGCCGCGCACAATTGCTGACACGCACGCATGGCGGGGCGCTGTTTCCCTCCGGCGTGGAAAATCTTGAATATGAAGCGCGCAGGCAGATTGCAGCCTCGGAAAAGCAGGCAATCGGGCAGGCCGCTGCAGCGCTGATACCGGAAGGGGCTTCGCTTTTCATCAATATCGGCACCACCACAGAAGCGGTGAGCCAGCATTTGCTCTCGCATGGCCAGTTAATGGTGATTACCAATAATATTAACGTCGCCAGTCGCTTGCGTGTTTATTCGGGACTTGAGGTGATTATTGCCGGTGGTGTGGTGCGTGCCAGTGATGGCGGCATTGTCGGTGAAGCGGCTGTTGATTTTATCCGCCAATTCAAGGTTGATTATGCGATTATCGGTGTTTCCGCGATTGATGCAGATGGCGCTTTGCTTGATTTTGACTATCGCGAAGTGAAGGTTGCGCAAGCCATTATTGCCAATGCACGGCATGTTATTCTGGTGGCTGATTCAACCAAGATGGAGCGCACCGCTCCGGTGCGTATGGGGCACTTGTCGCAGATTGATACATTCATCACCGATCAGTGTATCGAGCCGTCTTTGCGCCAGATTTGTGCTGACCATGATGTAAAGCTGGTCGAGACCGTGAAGCTTTGACAGGATACAGGTTTAATCTGAGGGTGAGCCTGTTTTTCCACTGTTCGAAATTTTGTGAAGTTTCGTTTTTTCACTCGATTTAGTTTCGTTTTTTACTATATTGCTTTCATATGGCGGCCGTTATTTGATTGCAGACGATTCCGGTGCGCTGTTTTTCATGTGTCACAGCCGTGTCAATTTACCGTGCTTCAAGCAGTTACGTATTGAATTGACATGATTTTCGGCGGAGCTTGCGGCGTGGTTGCAAATACAGACTACGATATTTTCATTATTGGCGGCGGTATTAATGGTTGCGGCATAGCGCGTGACGCTGCAGGGCGTGGTTTTCGCACCGGCTTGGCCGAAATGAAAGATCTGGCAAGCGGAACCTCTTCCCGTGCAACCAAGCTTATTCATGGTGGTTTGCGCTATCTGGAGCATTACGAGTTTCGGCTGGTGCGTGAGGCACTGATGGAGCGCGAAGTGATCTGGGCGAATGCGCCCCATCTGGTTAAGCCTATGCGTTTCATTCTGCCTTATCATCGTGGTGGTGTGCGTCCGGCATGGCTGTTGCGTCTGGGATTGTTCCTGTACGACCATATCGGCGGGCGCAAATTACTGCCTGCAACGCGCACATTGAATATGAAGACCGATAAGGCTGCGGCACCGCTCAAAGACCTGTTTACCAAGGCTTTTGAATATTCGGATGCATGGGTGGATGATGCACGCTTTGTTGCGCTGAACGCGATGGATGCAAAAGAGCGCGGTGCAACGATCAGCACCCGCACCAAGGTGGTTAGTGCCAGACGTGTTGAGGATATCTGGCACATTACGCTTCAGGATTTGCGTTCGGATAAAACCCGCGAAGTGACATCGCGCTTGCTGGTCAATGCCGCTGGTCCTTGGGTGGATCGCGTGCTGGCAGGTATGGAAGGATTGTCAGAGATGCATAATGTGCGCCTTGTTCAGGGTAGCCATATTGTGGTGCGCAAGAAGTTTGACGGCGACCGTTCCTATTTCTTCCAGAATAATGACGGACGCATTATTTTTGCCATTCCTTATGAAAATGATTTCACGCTGATCGGCACCACGGATCAGGATTATCACGGTGATCCGGCGAAAGTGGAAATCACGGAGGCCGAAAGCGATTATCTGTGTTCTGCGGCCAGTGAATATTTCCGTGAGCCGGTGAAGCGCGAGGATATTGTCTGGGCCTATTCCGGTGTACGTCCGCTCTATAATGACGGGGCAGATAAGGCGCAGGAAGCAACCCGCGACTATGTTCTGAAGGAAGATGCCGGAGAGGGCAAAGCCCCGTTGATTAATATTTTCGGCGGTAAAATCACGACCTATCGCCGTTTATCCGAGCATATGATGCAGAAGATTGAGCATTTTCTGGGCAAAAAAGGTGCGCCGTGGACAAATAAAGCGCCACTGCCGGGCGGTGATTTTCCGGTGCAGGATTTTAGCCGGATGAGCGCGAAGCTTAGCACGCATTATCCTTTTCTGACGCCATCTCATGCCGCGCGTCTGTTCCGCATGTATGGCACGCGCGCTCAGTGGATATTGGGCAATGCCTCAGATTACAAAGATCTGGGACAGCATTTTGGTGCAGACCTCTATGAGGTGGAAGTGCGTTATATGATGGTTCAGGAGTGGGCGCTGACGGCAGAAGATATTGTGTGGCGCCGTAGCAAACTCGGCTTAGTGATGACGACACATGAGATCGCTGCACTGGATCAGTTCATGAAAACTGAAACCGGTTATGATGAAAAAGCAGCGTAAACTCGGTTCTTTTGCTCTGGTTTAAGCAAACACCGCAGCCTGATTTATCCGGCTGCGGTGTTTGCATTTTCAGCCATAGTTTCTCCTCCTTTCAGTCTCATCCTCATGCTCTTCACAGCAGCATAAATCTGGACTACCATTCTCTGTGCAGTCTCTGAATGAAGCTCTGGAGGAGAGCAAAGGATGAGCATTCAGTCAGGCGAAATATCCGCCGCGGCAGGTCAGTCAGTCTTCAGCGCTCATGCAGAGCGGGTTCACTCTGCCATCCGTGGCAATGGCGCAGCACGCTCTGCCCTCGTTGCCTCCTGGCAGCGCTCTGCTCGTTTGCACGGGTTGAGACCGCAGGATTCCGGCAAACCACAAACCATAACTGCACAGAAATTGCGTGAAGTTCAGGAGTATGTCGAACCGCTGACGCATCTGGCGCAGCCGGTGCTTGATCGCCTGTTTTTGTCCGTCGGCGGTATCGGTTGCTGTGTTTTGCTGGCTGACAGCGATGGTGTGCCGGTGGAGCGACGCGGGGCTGTTGCCGATGATGATATTTTTCATGAATGGGGATTATGGATCGGCGCAGTCTGGAGTGAAGCCTGTGAGGGAACCAATGGCATCGGCACCTGTATTGTTGAGCAGCGGGCGGTGACAATCCATCGCGATCAGCATTTTCATGCCAGAAATGCAGGGTTGTCCTGCTCTGTTGCGCCAATTCATGACCATTTGGGGCGGCTGATCGCTGTATTGGATGTGTCTTCCTGCCGCTCTGACCTGACAGAGGCATATGCAGGACTGATTTTCGCTGCGGTCAATGATGCGGCGCGCAAAATCGAGACGGACTATTTCCGCTATCAGTTTCAGAAGGCGCGTATTGTACTTGCGCCGGTTGCGGAGCATAATGCCGGTGCGCTTCTGGCGATTGATCGCGACGATATGGTGATAGGCGCCAGCCGCAGTGCCCGTGTTGCACTGGGATTGCGGGATGACGGATTGAAAGATCCGGTGCCTGCCGCAGATTTTTTCGCCGCAGGATGCGAGCGGGATACGGATTTGGCGGAAGCCGAACGTGGCGTGATTGTCCGCGCACTTGCCCGTGCTGAGGGTAAAGTTTCATTGGCGGCAAAAATACTTGGTATGAGCCGTGCAACGCTGCATCGTAAGCTTAATCGTTTGCAGATCGGCCGCCCGCAGATCTGAGACCTGCAAAGGTGCGGAGTGACGGGATGTGTATTCCGGCCGGATACTGTCTCATTCTTGCGACATAACCGGAAGCTGTTCGTTATGAGCGTCCGCTGACCCCATGACAAGGGCAGTAATTCCCGCAACATTATCTGTAAGTATGAAGCCGCATTTGAGGAGAAATGCGGGTGTCCATACGGATATTTAACAGGGAGAGAGAAAATGAATAAGGTCGAAGTGAGCCGGACCATTCATCCGAAATTTGCCAAACGCTATGGTAATTTTATCGGCGGAAAATGGGTGGAGCCAAAATCCGGACGTTATTTTGAGAATATTTCACCTGTAAACGGTCAGGTTCTGTGTGAAATTGCCCGTTCTGATGCCGCTGATGTGGAACTGGCGCTCGATGCTGCCCACGCTGCGAAAGAAGCATGGGGGCGCACCAGCCCCGCAGAACGTGCCCTGATCCTCAACAAAATCGCAGACCGGATGCAGGATAATCTGGCACTGCTGGCAGAAGCTGAAACATGGGATAACGGCAAGCCGATCCGCGAAACCACCAATGCCGATATGCCGCTGGCGATTGACCATTTCCGCTATTTTGCCGGAGCCATCCGCGCGCAGGAAGGCGGTATTTCCGAAATAGATCACGATACGGTTGCCTATCATTTCCATGAGCCGCTGGGTGTGGTCGGGCAGATTATTCCGTGGAATTTCCCGATCCTGATGGCGGTGTGGAAACTCGCACCGGCACTGGCTGCCGGCAACTGCGTGGTGCTGAAACCGGCTGAACAGACACCGGCCTCCATTCTGGTTCTGGCCGAACTGATCGGTGATCTGCTGCCTGCGGGAGTGCTCAATATTGTCAACGGTTTTGGCCTTGAAGCCGGTAAACCTCTGGCTTCCAGCCCGCGCATTGCCAAAATTGCTTTCACGGGTGAAACCACCACCGGCCGCCTGATTATGCAATATGCCAGTCAGAACCTCATTCCGGTGACGCTGGAACTGGGTGGCAAATCGCCGAATATCTTCTTCGAAGACGTGACGGCGGAAGATGATGATTATCTGGACAAAGCGATTGAAGGCTTTGTGATGTTTGCGCTTAATCAGGGTGAGGTTTGTACCTGTCCGAGCCGTGCGCTGATCCATGAGAAAATCTATGACAAATTCATGGAAAAAGCGCTGAAGCGCGTTGAGGCAATTGTGCAGGGTGACCCGCTCAATCCGGCAACCATGATCGGTGCGCAGGCCTCGCAGGAACAGCTGGAAAAAATCCTCAGCTATATGGATATTGGTCGTCAGGAAGGTGCGGAAGTGCTGATTGGTGGTGAGCGTAACCAGCTTAGCGGTGATCTGGCCGGTGGCTTCTATGTGAAGCCGACGGTCTTCAAAGGCCACAATAAGATGCGGATTTTTCAGGAAGAAATTTTCGGTCCTGTGGTTTCGGTCACCACTTTCAAAACAGATGAAGAAGCACTCAGCATTGCCAATGACACACTCTATGGCCTTGGCTCCGGTGTGTGGACGCGTAACGGTAACCGTGCCTATCGCTTCGGCCGTGGTATTCAGGCTGGTCGCGTGTGGACGAATTGCTATCACGCTTATCCGGCGCATGCGGCTTTTGGTGGTTACAAGCAATCGGGTATTGGCCGTGAAAACCACCTGAAAATGCTCGATCATTACCAGCAGACCAAAAATATGCTGGTGAGCTACAGCCCGAAGAAACTGGGTTTCTTCTAAAGGTGAAATCAGTCAAAGGCAGTCTAGAGCGGTTTACGTCCAGATTGGATCATAGTGCTCGCTCTAGATTCTTTATTTGGTCGCATTATCACGGGCGTCAAGTTGATCCAACTTGACTGTGAAATGCTTCAGGTTGCCTTTGATGTAACAGGGAGGTCATCCGCAATGTTGAATAAAGTCAGTGCGACACCGGAAGCCCTGAAATTAATTACCGAGTTGCAGGCAGAATACGGACCGGTGATGTTTCATCAATCCGGCGGTTGCTGCGATGGATCATCCCCGATGTGCTATGCACAAGGAGATTTTCTGGTTGGTGATCAGGATGTGCAACTGGGCGAGATTGGCGGTGCGCCTTTTTATATCAGCGCGTCTCAATATGAAGCGTGGAAACATACTGATCTGATTATTGATGTGGTGCCGGGGCGGGGCGGTATGTTCTCGCTCGATAATGGCCGTGAAGTGCGTTTTCTGACCCGCTCGACAATTTGTAAAGTTTGATTGCGGGAGCGTTTTTCTATTCAAGCCGGATCAGCAAAGCAGGCTTTATTTTAGAGTACACAGAGCGGGGTGCGAAAAAGGGCGGAATTTCCGCCCTTTTTCAGTCTTTGTAATGCGATTTTCGCGTTTATTGCGGCAGTTTATAAGCCATCACATAATCACCGGCCTTGGTGCCCACTGAGCCATGACCACCGGCAACAATCAGCACAAACTGCTTGCCGTCCTTGCCGGTATAGCTCATCGGCGTGGATTGGCCACCGGCTGGCAGGCGTGTCTGCCACAATTGTTTGCCCGTGGTCAGATCATAGGCACGCAAGTAGTCGTCAACCGCTGCACCAAGGAAGGCAACGCCGCCTGCGGTAATCATCGGCCCGCCAATGCCCGGCACGCCGAGTTTCAGCGGAACAGGCACCGGTGCCATATCTTCAACCGTGCCGTTTTTATGTTTATAGGCGATTTTGCCTGTACGCAGATCAACACCGGCCACATAGCCCCACGGAGGCGACTGACACGGAATGCCGAGCGGTGACAGGAGCGGCCCCATAAATACGCCATAAGGCGCGCCGTCATTGCGGTTCAGCCCTTGTTCGCTGGCTTTTTCATCCTGACCTTTCGGCGGAATCTGATCCGCAGGCACAAGACGTGAGGTAAAGGCCAGATAGGTCGGCATGCCGAACATCACCTGACGTTTTGGATCGACCGCCACACTACCCCAGTTGAACACCCCGAAATTGCCGGGATAGACAATCGTGCCCTGTAGGGAAGGCGGTGTGTAGCGGCCTTCATAGCGCAATGAGCGGAACTGGATGCGGCAGGCGAGCTGATCAAACATGGTCGCCCCCCACATATTGGCTTCCGTCAGCGGCGGTGGGTTGAAGCTGAGGCCGGAAAGCGGTTGGGTTGGCGCGGAGAAATCTTCCGGTATTGCACCGGAAGGAGCCGGTACTTCCGTTATCGGAATAATCGGCTCGCCGGTACGCCGGTCAAGCACGTAGATATCGCCCTGCTTGGTTGGGCCGACCAGAGCAGGCACTGCCTGTCCGTCTTTGTTGGTGATGTCGAGCAGCACAGGTTGAGCAGGCACATCCATGTCCCACAGATCATGGTGCACGGTTTGGCGTACCCAGCGCACCTGACCGGTTTTCACATCGAGAGCGACGATGGAGGAGGAATATTTCTCCACCGCTTCACTGCGACCCATGCCGAGTTGATCCGGTACCTGATTGCCAAGTGGCAGATAAATCAGCCCCAGATTTTCATCTGCACTGAACACCGACCAGCTGTTCGGGGAATTGGTGGTGTAATGTTCACCTTCCGCAATTGGCGTGGTAACATCGGGATTGCCGGAATCCCAGTTCCACAATAATGCGCCGGTCAAAATATCAAAGGCGCGGATAACGCCCGACTGTTCTGTTGTCGAGAAATTGTCATTGACCGCACCGCCGACAATAATTTTCCCATCCATCGCGGTTGGCGGCGAGGTGGAATAATAATAACCGGCCGGATTATATTTCATGCCGCGGGTCAGATCGAGCACGCCTTTCTCAGCAAAGCTCTCGCAGATCTGGCCGGTCTTGGCATCCAGCGCGATCAGATGTGCGTCCGATGTCGGCAGATAGACGCGCTCATAGCAGGCCTGATCGGCGACTACGGTCTGATCCTTCCAATAGGTCACGCCACGGCAGGTCTGGTGCTGACGCTGGGTATTGGCGCTGACCTCCGGATTATACCGCCACTTTTCCTTGCCCGTATCCGCATCCAGCGCAATGGCAATATTGTGCGGGGTGCAGAGATAAAGCGTGTCGTTAATTTTGAGTGGAGTCACCTGATAGGTGGTTTCAGTCACATCCTGCGGTTGGCGTACATCGCCGGTGCGATATTGCCAGGCCAGTTCAAGCTTGGCCACATTTTCAGGTGTGATCTGTGTGAGCGGCGAATAGCGCTGACCATATTGCGTGCGGCCATATTGATGCCACTCACCATCCGGCACAGCATTACCGGTATCCGGTGTTGCCGCCACTTCTTCCACGGGCAGAGAGCCGTCGAGATTATGCGGATCTTTTGTTATTGAAACGCCGGCTACGATCAGTGCTGCTGCAATTGCTCCCAGCAGGGGCAGAGGGCTGGCACTGCCTGCGCGCGCCTGCGCTACAGTTGGCGCAATTTCTGTGCTGGCGGGACTGAGAGCTCTGCGGATCGACGGCAATAACAGCCACAGACCGAGCAGCACAATAATGCCGCCGCGTGAACCGAGCGGCCACCAGTCGAAACCAACTTCAAAAATTGCCCATGCCAATGTGCCGATAATAATCAGCGCATAGACCCAGAGTGCCGCAGCACGGCGTGTAAAGAGCAGAAAGGCGGTCAGCAGAAAACCGACCGCTGTAATAATGTAATAAAGGCTTCCGCCCAGCAGGGCGAGTTTTATGCCACCATAACCAAGTGCGATGCCGATGAACGCAAAGAGGATGGCTGTCAAAGAAATCAACACAATGCTACCCCTTCTTTATTGAATGGGGAAAAATATAGATCAGTAAAGCACAGTGGGAAGTGCTTCGAAACATTTATTTGAAGATAGAATAAATGAATCGACACAGATACAGTTAATTCTGACAGGAAAAAGCGCAGACAATTCTGTAAAATGATAAGTAAATCAATTGTGTAATCAATGAAAACGCCGCCCTGTTACGGGCGGCGTTTTGTTTAAAAGCATTGGCCTTGGGAGGATGGTGCTTTTATGTGCGTGTGCTGGTGAAACTGCGCAGGCGCAGCGCATTGGTGAGCACGAATATGCTCGACAGTGCCATGGCGGCCGCAGCCAGTACCGGCGAGAGCAGGATGCCGTAAAACGGATAGAGCAGGCCTGCCGCAACCGGAATGAGCGCTGTATTGTAGGAAAACGCCCAGAACAGGTTCTGACGGATATTGCGGATGGTCGCTTTGGATAGAGCAATCGCATCAACAACGGCAGTCAGATCACCGCTCATCAGCACCACATCGGCGCTTTCAATAGCGATATCCGTACCGGTGCCCACAGCCACCCCCACATCAGCCGCAGCCAGTGCCGGTGCATCATTAATGCCGTCGCCGACAAAGATGATCTTACGGTCAGAGCCTGCAAGACGTTTCAGCGCTTCGACCTTACCATCGGGCAGAACTTCCGCCGAGACTTCATCAATGCCCAGTTCCTTGGCAATGGCATTGGCCACAACTTTGCTGTCACCGGTGATCATTGCCACTTTCAGGCCAAGTTTATGCAGGGCATCAATTGTGGCTTTGGTCGTTGGTTTCAGCTCATCGGCCACGGAGAAAGCAGCAACAAGTGCACCATTTCGAGCCATATAGAGCACGGATTGCGCTTTTGCCGTCATCAGCGCTGCAGCTTCCGCACCAATCGCAATATCAATGCCGAGCTTTTTCATGAAGCGCTCTGCACCGACATGGACGGACTGACCGCCAACCATACCGCTGACACCGAAGCCCGGAATGGCTTCAAAGTCTTTGACTTCGGGCTGTTTCAATCCTTTGTCTTCTGCAGCCTGTACGACAGCAGTGGCAATCGGATGTTCTGAGCGGGATTCCAGTGCGGCTGCCAAAGCCAGCATATCGTCAGCACTCTGATTGCCGAATGTATGGAATTGCGACAGCACAGGTTTGCCGATGGTCAGCGTGCCGGTTTTATCAAAAGCGATAATATCGGCATCACGCAGGCTTTGCAGGGCATCGCCACGGCGGAACAGCACACCCATTTCTGCACCACGACCGGTGCCGACCATGATCGAGGTTGGTGTTGCCAGACCCATCGCACAAGGACAGGCGATAATCAGCACCACAATGGCATTGGCCAGTGCAAAAGTGAAAGCAGGTTCAGGACCGAAAACGAGCCAGATCAGGAAGGTCACAAAGGCGGCCAGCATAACGGCAGGCACAAACCATGTCGTCACTTTGTCGATCAGGTTCTGGATCGGCAGCTTGTCAGCCTGTGCGTCTTCAACCATGCGGATGATCTGAGAGATGACCATATCCGCACCGACCTTGGTGGCGCGATAGGTGAAAGCACCGGTTTTATTGACCGTGCCGCCGACAACCGTATCACCGACATTCTTCGTGGCGGGGATTGGCTCGCCGGTAATCATGGATTCATCAATATAAGATGTCCCCTCGGTGATCTCGCCGTCGACGGGCACTTTTTCACCCGGACGCACCAGCACCAGATCGCCTGCGCGCACGTCTTCCAGCGGAATATCCTGTGCCATACCGTCACGCACAACGCGTGCGGTCTTGGCCTGCAGGCCGAGCAAATGGGCAATGGCGTGCGATGTGCGGCCCTTGGCACGGGCTTCCATCCAGCGGCCGATCAGGATCAGCGTAACAATAACCGCGGCTGCTTCATAATAGACATTGACGGTTTGTGCAGGCAGCACGGCGGGCATGAAAGTCGCAACAACCGAGAAGCCCCAAGCTGCCAGTGTACCCACGGCCACGAGCGAGTTCATGTCCGGTCCGCCACGCAGCAATGCCGGAATACCGATACGGAAGAAGCGCAGACCCGGGCCAAACAGCACGATAGTGGTGAGAATGAACTGGAGATACCAGCTGTTCTGCATGCCGATTGTGCCGGCAATGAAATGATGCAGCGGCGGGAAAAGATGTGAACCCATCTCCGTGATGAAAACCGGCAGTGCCAAAAGGCCGGCAATCAGCACATCACGCTTGAGAATTTTAATCTCGGCGTCATTTTTCTCTGCACGACGTTCCGCACCGCTCGCAGGAGCGGCAGCGGTCACAGGTTGTGCCGGATAGCCGCTTTTGGTGATGATATCCGCCAGCATTTGCGCTGTCACCGACGGATCGCTCACCGTGATGCTAGCGCGTTTGGTCACCAGATTAACGGAGGCAGAAGCCACACCGGCTGAGGATTGCAGCGCTTTTTCAACGCGTCCCACGCAGGAGGCGCAGGTCATGCCGTCAACATCGAGCACAATCTGTGTCGCAGGTTGCGGGACATGCGCTGTATAACCGGCTTTCTTAACGGCTTCCGCTGCCAGAGCTGCATCGGGCTTATTATCAAAGCGCACGGTTGCTTGCTGCGTTGCCAGATTGACAGAAGCGCTGTTCACATTCGGCAAAGCCAGCAGCGCTTTTTCAACGCGCCCCACGCAGGATGCGCAGGTCATGCCGTCAATATCGAGTGTAACGACAGGCAGGGCAGAACGTATCTGCTCGGGATTATTATGTTTTGTCATGGATGAACCCTCTGCTGCTTAGCCGAGTATCTGCGTTTCATAACCGGCGGCATCAATGGCTTTGGCAATAGTTGCGGCGTCTGCCGGTGCCGAAAAACCGATGCTGGCTTGCTTGTTTGGCAGATCAACACTGACCGTGCTCACACCGTCGACGGTTTTGGCAATTTTCTCAATTTTAGCCACGCAGGCACCGCAACCCATGCCACCAACGGAGAGGGTAACGAAAGAAGAGGCGGAATTGGTCATGTCGATTTTCAGGGCGGGAATCTATGAAGAAGTCACAGGAAGCTGAATTCCGGTGAAAGCCCTGCCTTTCTTGCCAGTTATGAGCGCATCAGGTGTGCTCTTGTTGATATCTGACAGAAAGATAGGGCTTCCCATCATGGGAAGGTCAAGGCCATTGTCTGAAAAATTATGAACTATTTTACAGCGTTGTTTTTACTGTGTTTTTTTAAATTTAAAACATTTCCGATGTCGCGGCTGGCGATAAAATCGCACATTTCCTGCTGTGGCATCGGCCTGCCAGTGAAAAAACCCTGCACTTCGCCAAACTGTTCATCCTTGAGACGGGTGAGCTGCTCCTGCGTTTCTACGCCCTCGGCTGTTGTAACAATATTGAAGGCGCTGCCCAGCGAAACCACAGCCTGAATGATTGCCAGATTGCGTTTGTCATTATCGATGTCGGAGACAAAACTACGGTCAATTTTGATTTTGTCGAAAGGAAATGTCCGCAAATAATTGAGCGATGAATAGCCGGTACCGAAATCATCCATCGCAATGCTCACGCCGAGTTTGCGGAGTTCAAACAGCAGTTCAGTATTATGCTCGGTATTGGACAGCAAAACAGTCTCGGTAATTTCCAGTTCCAGACGTTTGGCCGGTAGTCCGCTTTCTTCCAGAGCTGATTTTACCATGTCCAGCATGCCGCGGCTGTTGAACTGAACCGGCGAGAGATTAACGGAGACTTTGATCTTTTCCGGCCAGTGGATTGCATCTTTGCAGGCTTGCCGCAAAACCCATGCGCCGATTGCGGAAATAATGCCGGTATCTTCGGCGACAGGAATGAAATCATCCGGTGCAACCAGCCCGCGTGTCGGATGCTGCCAGCGCAATAAAGCCTCGCAGCCGGTAATAAGATCGGTCGTGAGTGAGAAAATAGGCTGATAAAACAGCACAAATTCGTTGTTCTGCATGGCTGCATGCAGTTCCAATGCCGTGCGATGGCGCTTTTCCACGGCGTCCCGCATTGCCTGTTCGTAAAACCGGTAGATGCCGCGCCTGTCTGCCTTGGCGGCATAAAGCGCCAGATCAGCATTACGCAGAAGCGTATCAATATCCTGCCCGTCATAAGGCGCGATCACAACACCGATCGTGCAGCCGACATATTCAGGGCTGCCATCCAGATGAAAGGGCTGGCGAAACAGATCGGTGAGTTCTTCAGCAAAACGCCCAATCTCCTGCCGGTGATCGGGATTGCTCATATCAAAAGGGTGGATGATGGCAAATTCATCGCCGCCGAGGCGGGCGATAAAATCCTGTGGTTGCAAAAATCCGGTCAGACGGCGTGCAACCTGACAGAGCAGGGCATCACCTGCCGCGTGGCCGATGCTGTCATTAATATGCTTGAAATGATCAACATCCAGAAACAGCAGCGCATGGCCTTGCTGCGTTTTTTCAGCGGAAAACAATCCGGCTGTGTGATGCGAAAAATAAACACGGTTGGGCAGATTGGTCAGGGCATCATGCATGGCGGTGTAGGTCAGATGTGCCTGCAAAGCCTGCTCTTCGGTAATATCTTCCATCAGTCCGATGAGATAGCGCGGGCGCTCGCCGTTCTGGGCGGGGATGGTTCTTTTCACAACCCGCACATGGCGCGTGTAGTTGTGCAGAGGAATTTCATTTTCAATGGTAAGAGTGCTGTCATTATCCATGATATGCTGATCTTGCCGGATAAAGCAGCTGGCATCTTTTTCATTGAAAATCTGATCATCGGGTTTGCCGATGACATGCGCCGCTTCCTTGCCGGTAATGGAGCTGGCCGCTTCATTAAACAGCACATAGCGCCCGTTATCTTTCATATCTTTAACGAAAACACCGATGGGCAGATTCTTGATCAGATTGTCGAGTAATGAACGGGTCTGGCTGATTTCATCGCGCGCCTGACGGATTTCTGTCTGATCCTGAATAATGGCAAGGATCGCAGGTTTGCCATTAAAAGTTGCGCGCCTGCCATAGGTGATAACCTCGACAATTTCCCCGTTTGCTTTCAGATGTTTCCAGATTTGCGGTTTTCCGAAATCATTTTCGGCGTGGATTGCAGCGAGCATCCGCTCATATTCATATTCCGGCCGGATATCGAGCATAGTCATCTTGCTCATCTGCTCGGCGGAATAGCCGTAGAACTGAAAGACTGCATCATTCATGAGCAGAAATTTCAGGGATACGGGGTCGTAAAGCCACATGGGTATGGGGTGCTGCGTAAAGAGCAGACGAAAATCGTTTTCTGAAAATGGTGCCTGAAAATAAGGCCAGGAGTCAGTCTGACCATTCACCGGGAAAGTTGTCATAAAGGCTCCATGTTATTTATTTGGCGAACATCAGACCGGACAGAGCCGGACGGATGTTTTTCCGCAGTCCTGAGCCTATACTACTCATCACAAATCTTAAAACCACATTACAACGCCGCGATAATATTTTTTTTGGTTTATCAGACGTAAATAACATTTTAAAAATGTAACCAGTTGAAAAATAATGTAAATTTTTCGACTGGCCATTTTTCGTATTTTGCAAAATATTTGCCGGTTTTGTTTTTTTCAATACAGATCAGTCCTGAACTCTGTCCGGTGGCGAAATTTGCGCTTTTGCGCTGTTGTTCCATCTTGCTTCGGGCGGCCGGTTTACCTAAAAGCTAGGCCTTGTGTGACGTTTTTATGAAGCTTACGTGACTGCCGATCTGCCCGAAATGCACTGGTTAAACCTGTGCACACAAATGGGATAAAGGGCGGTGCAAGGCTTTAACGCTGCAGGCACCGGAAGGTTCCTGTCATTTTGGAAGCTGCCCATTGAGCAATATCGCGACGCCTGTTCAGCAGAGTGCACCACACTCTGTTCTGTATAATGAGAGTGCATTACACTCCGCTCCTTATACTGAAAGCGTCACCCGTGACGCGGGCAGGCAGAGGGCTGGTGCGCAGACCGCGCGGTTTTGTGCATATTTTTCCCGCAGACATTGGCTCTGGCGCGCTCTGATTGCAACCGGCGGCACATTCGTAATTGCTCTGTCTGTGTTGATGCTGACCGAGTGGCTGATGCGCGGCTCTGTTGCATCCTGGCAGCAATATTTCACCTTGTCGCATCGTCCGCTTTGGACAACACTGGGCTTGATTTTTCTGACATTGCTGGTGCTGGATGGTCTTTTGGGGCGTTTGTGGCAGGGTATGCTGATTGTTGCGCCGGTTTTGTTTGGGTTGGCATGGTTCAGCCGGCAAAAAGGCATGTATCTCGGCGATCCGCTTTATCCGAGCGACTTGCTTTATACCCGTCAGGTTGTGGACCTGATGCCGCTTCTGGTGCGTGATAGGCCGCTTGATGCGGTGCTGATTACACTGGCATCACTGGCTGCGATTGCGGCTCTGTATTTCTTCTGGCGTTATTTCCGGCGTACAATGCCGCGTCTTAGCCGCGTTGCGCGTTTGAGCCGATTGGCTTTTGCATTGCCGGTGTTGATCTGGTTTGGCAGCATTTCTGATTATTCGACATTTTCCTATATCCGTGACCGCATGGGCATTGTGCCGATGATGTGGGATCAAAAGGAAAATTATGCCCATAACGGGCTTGTTGTCGCTTTCATCTTCAATATTCCGATGGCCAATGTGTCTGCACCGAACGGCTATTCACAGTCGCGGATTGAGAGCATTGCGGAATATTTGTTCCCTGCCGATGCGCAGAACGATCTGCTCAACGGCACCGGTGCTGTGCATGGAAATACGATTGTTCCTGTCGCTGCGCGCAATGACGAAAAGCCTGATGTCATTGTCATTATGAGCGAATCCTTCTGGGATCCGACCCGTCTTCCGGGTGTTGCTTTTGATGAAGATCCGATCAGCAATGTGCGCTCTAATCAGTCCGGTAATGTGTTTTCACCGGAATTTGGCGGCATGACAGCGAATGTCGAGTTTGAAGCGCTGACAGGTTTTTCAAACGCGTTTCTGCCTTATGGCAGCATTCCCTATCAGCAATATATCCGTCGTCCTGTTCCCTCGCTGGCGTCGTTCTTCAGCGATCAGGGATATGAAACACGCGCTTTGCATCCTTACCGGCAGTGGTTCTGGAACCGCAGCTCCGTCTACGAGAATTTCGGTTTCGATAAGTTCCTGTCTGAGGAAAATCTGCCAACATTGACCAAGAAGGGGCATCTCGCCTCTGATGAAGAGTTCGCGGGTGAGATCATTCGGGCGGCGGAAGAGGCAGAGCGCCCGCTTTTCCTGTTCGGGGTTTCCTTGCAAGGGCATGGGCCATATGCGCCGAGCCGCTATCCTGACAGCAAGATCAAGGTTGTCACAAATGCCGACAGTGCTGTAAGTGAGGCCTCCAAAGGGTCCGTGCGCTCTTTTGCGCAAGGTGCACAGGATGCCGATACCAGCTTGAAACAGCTGATGGACTGGGCGAAAAAACGGAAGCGCGAAACGATTATTGTCTTCTTCGGCGATCATCTGCCGCCGCTTGGTGATGTTTATGTTGAGAGCGGTTTTATGAAAAACCGCACGGCCAGCCGCATCGACACAGCGGATCATATGCTTGCGCAGCATGAAACACCGCTGGTTCTGTGGTCGAGCCGCACGGACAGCTTGCGCGGTGCCGGTACAATCAGCCCGTCTTTCCTGCCGCTGTATATTCTGGAAATGGCTGGGTTTCAGCATCCGTATTACACCGGATTTTTAGGTAAAGTGCATCAGGAATATAGTGTAATCGACGGTCATATGTTGCTGGATAAAGATTACATGCCTCATACAGGCTGGTTGCAGCAACCGGTCATGCCGCAAATTTTGCAGGACTACCGGCAGGTGCAATATGATATGCTTTTCGGAAATAGTTTTTCGAAAGAAAAGATGTTTCCGTTTCTGAGTGCTGAAGTTTATACGCCTTCGGATCAAGGCCAAAAAACGCAGGTTACATCCCAATATTAGAATAAGATTTTTCGCATTTTTGCTTACTTGCTATGGCCGGATAATTTTTTTATGTTTGGTCAAAGAATGCGATTATCATTCTATTTCTGTGTCGCTGAAAGCGAGGCTGTTGTGTCCGTTTAACCGGATGCCGGAGCAGAAGTAATAGGGAGAAGCAGATTTGAGGCGACATCTCACGCAGTTCGCGCTGGCTCTGTTGCTTCCTTTGATCGTGCTGATTGGCTTTTTTCTATGGCTTCTGGTTTTGCAGGAGCGAAATCATATTGAAAATCAAACCTTTGAAGTCACGCAGTCTTTAACAATCACAATAGACCGTGAGATTTATGGGCTTCAGCGTGCCGCAGAAATTATCAGCTATTCCAGTATTCTGAAGAACGGCAGATTTGATATTCTGCAAAATACCCTGCGTGAAATGGCGCGGGAGCTTAAAATCAATATCACACTTTATGATCCTGAAGCGAAGCTCCTTGTGGCTTCTGACCCTGCGCAGTCAGGGGATGTGCCGCTTTTGAGTACAGCTGATCTGGAGCGTGCTCAAAGAGCCGCGCCAACTTATGTTACAGGGGTGAGACGTGCTCACGATAAAGCCCCTTATTATTTTAGCGTCATCAGGCCGGTTTTTGCAGACGGGAAAATCCGGTATTTTCTGGCGCTGACGATGGAAGCACAGCGCATCAGCGATCTTCTGAATATGGGCGGGCTTTCCAAAAACTGGATTGCGATTGTTGTTGACCAGAATGATCAGGTGCTGGCGCGCAGCAGCAACAGCATTGATTATACGGGGCAGCTGATACCAAGTAATCTGCGTGCCGTAACGCAAGATATGCAAGGGCATTGGGGCGGTAAGATCCTCGATGGCAAAGAAGTTTTCGGCTATTATATCCGCTCTGCACTGAACGACTGGCGTGTTGCTATCGGTGTCAGCCGTTCTGAATATAATCAACCGGTATGGGTCGCATCCGGCTATTTTGTTTTTCTGCTTCTGGGAACATTGTTGCTGAGCGCATTACTGGCCGGTTTTTTCGGGCGCAAAATTTCTGCGCCGGTCAAAAAGCTGGCGGCACAGGCGAAGGCCGTGGGTGATGTGCAGTCGATCAGGCCGTTGCATTCAGGGATCAGTGAGCTGGATGTTGTCAGTGATGCTTTGATTGAGGCCGATAAGCGTAACCGGAACAAAGAACTCAAACTTCTTGAGGCACAATTGCGCCTGCAAATGGCGCTGGATGCCGGCAATATTGGTGTCTGGGAGTATAATCCTGAAGATGCCGGAGTAACCCTGGACGGGCGCGCCAGCCATATGCTGGCATTTCAGGGCAGGCGGCAGATCAGCTTTGTCGAAGATTTCCTACCCGTGGTGCATGAAGAGGATAAGCTTCGTGTGCAATCGGCAATGGAGAATGCATTGCAGTCAGGCGATGTCGTGCGCGAAACTTTTCGGGTTTACGATACAGATCCTCATACGCTCTGGGTCACCGGTATAGGGCGGCGTATCTATACCGACAGCGGCAAGCCGTCGGTGCTTGGGCTGATTGTCAATGTTACGGCCGAACAGATGGCGCTGGAGCAGCGGGAAGTGGTGGCACAGGAGCTGAACCACCGGCTCAAGAATATGTTTGCCGTTATTATCAGCCTGATGAGCCTTTCTGCGCGGGGTAAGTCGGATGTCGAGGATTATGTCCGGCAGATGCGGGAGCGTATGACTGCGCTGGCGGGTGCATTCGAACTGACCTATCAGAAATCAGCACCGGGGCTCGTCAATAAAACGCATATTTCCCTGAATGATCTGCTCAGCCGCCTTGCACGCCCTTATGCATTTTCAGAGCAGGAACGGATCAAGGTTGAGGGGGATGCACTGCTGTGCCCTGTCTCGCATGTAACGCCGATGAGTCTGGTTTTCCATGAACTTGTGACGAATTCTGTCAAGCATGGGGCTTTGTCAGTGCCTCAGGGGCACGTAACAATCCGCCTGTCAAAACATGATGCATTCATGCGTATGGAGTGGCTTGAGAGTGACGGGCCGGAAATTCTGAAAGAACCAGCGCAGCGCGGCTTTGGCTCACGGCTCAAGCAACTGAGTATTGATGTGCAGATGCAAGGGTCGTTTAAGGAAATTTGGGACAGGAAAGGGCTTGTTTGCATCATTCAGCTACCGCTGCCGGATTCTCCGCTGTAGAGACTGCGGAAAATCCGGTTGAGTGAAGCTGTCTTAGTGTTTCGCTCTGTTTTTAACGGCGGCATTTTTGCCGTTTAAGGTCATCTGGTTTTGCAGCGACAGGGCATTGATGATGGCACAATCCGGATCATTATCGCCGTGACAGCGGTTGGCCAGTTGTTGCAGTGTATCAGCCATAGCGCGCATATCCGCAATTTTTGTTTCCAACTCCGCCACATGGGCCAGAGCAATCTGCTTGACCTCGGATGAAGCCCGCTGATCGTTGCGCCACAGGTTCAAAAGCAGCTTGATACGCTCCAGAGAAAGCCCCAAATCCCGGCACTGACGAATAAAGCGCAGGTTTTGCACGTCGCGGTCAGAATAAATCCGGTAGCCGGAAGCGGTGCGGTTTGCCGCATCAATCAGCCCGATAGATTCATAATAGCGGATCATCTTGGCGGAAATGCCGGATGCTTTTTCTGCTTCACCGATTATCATGGTTCGCTCCGATCAGTCATAGTCCTGTTTATATAGGGTGTGGCGCGCATTATCAAAGGACTCATCAAGAGCATTTCACAGTCAAGTTGGATCAACTTGACGGCAGTGATAATGCGACAAGCTAAAGAGTCTAGAGCGAGCACCATGATCCAATCTGGACGTAAACCGCGTTAGACAGCTTTTAAAATTCATATTGCGTGGTGACAGAGCCCGAATTTTCCTGTAATGACTGATATATCACGATCATTCCGAATGATCATTGCTTAATGACGCCTGATCCATAGTCAGCATGCATCAAATGGTATTAGTTTGATGCATCATATACGGGCATTATGCTGGCAGTACGGGTCATCCGGGCGGCATGCAAAGGGGAGTTTGCAGAATATGACATTGCATAAAAATCTGATTGACGGTGAATGGATCAGCGGTGAAGCGATCCCGAATATCAGCCCGTCTGATACCAATGATGTCGTGGGAGAATATGCCCGCGCCACGCAGAGCGATGCGCTGAATGCGATTGCTGCGGCAAAAGCTGCGTTCCCGTCATGGTCACGTTCAGGCATCATGGAGCGCCACGCAATCCTGCGCAAAACCTCGGATGAGATTCTTGCCCGCAAGGACGAGCTTGGCAAATTGCTTGCCCGTGAAGAAGGCAAAACACTGCCGGAAGCCATTGGTGAGACAATGCGTGCGGCGCAAATTTTTGACTTCTTTGCCAATGAAGCCTTGCGCCTTGCCGGTGAAGTGCTGCCGTCGGTGCGCCCGAATATTGGTGTTGAGATCACCCGCGAGCCGGTTGGTGTTGTCGGTATCATCACGCCTTGGAATTTCCCGATTGCTATTCCGGCATGGAAGATTGCACCGGCCCTTTGTTACGGCAATACTGTCGTGTTTAAGCCTGCAGATCTGGTGCCGGGCTGTGCTCATGCGATTGTGGATATTCTGCACCGCGCAGGCCTGCCGAAAGGTGTGCTCAATCTGGTGATGGGCAAGGGCTCGGTCGTTGGTCAGGCCATTCTGGACAGCGCTGATGTTCATGCACTGACATTTACCGGTTCTACCGGCACAGGCCAGCGCGTAGCGGCAGCCTCCATTGTCCATAACCGCAAATTCCAGCTGGAAATGGGCGGCAAGAACCCGTTTATCATCCTCGATGATGCAGACCTTGATGTTGCTGTTGATGCGGCGCTGAACTCCTCATTCTTCTCAACCGGTCAGCGTTGTACTGCTTCTTCACGTCTGATCGTGCAGGAAGGCATTCATGACCGTTTTGTTGATGCTCTCGTCAATCGCATGAAAACACTGGTGATTGATGATGCGTTGAAATCCGGCACGCATATCGGCCCTGTGGTGGATGACAGCCAGCTGAAGCAGGATCTGGACTATATTGCACTTGGCACGCAGGAAGGCGCGAAACTGGCCTTTGGCGGAGAACAGCTGGAGCGCGGTACTCCAGGCTTCTATCTGCGCCCTGCTTTGTTTACTGAGGCGACCAATCAGATGCGCATTTCCCGTGAGGAGATTTTCGGCCCAGTCGCCAGTGTGATCCGCGTTAAATCCTATGAAGAAGCGCTGGCAACAGCCAATGATACGGCGTTTGGTCTGTCTTCCGGTATCGCGACCACCAGCCTGAAATATGCAACACACTTCAAGCGGAACTCTGAAGCCGGTATGGTGATGGTCAATCTGCCGACTGCTGGCGTGGATTTCCATGTGCCGTTCGGCGGACGCAAAGGCTCCAGCTACGGTTCCCGTGAGCAGGGGCGCTATGCGGCCGAATTCTACACAACGGTTAAAACTGCCTATACGCTTGCTGGCTGAGATAATTGAAGCTGGCAATATGAAACGAAAAACGGAGGGTTTCCCCTCCGTTTTTTATTTAAGAGAGCGGCTTCAGATTGCGCTCAATGGCGGCACGGCGGCCTTCAAGAAACGGTGGCAGCGAAAGGGTTTCGCCAAGGCTTTCCATCGGCTCATCCGTTGCAAAACCCGGACCATCGGTGGCAATTTCAAACAGGATACCATTGCCCTCGCGGAAATAAAGCGAGCGGAAATAGAACCGGTCAATTTCGCCGGAAGAGTTTATTTTATGGTCGTTGAGCACACGCAACCATTCATTCATGCCGGCTTCATCCGGTGTGCGGAAGGCAACGTGATGCACTGCGCCTGCGCCCTGGCTGGAAACCGGCAGATCAGGCTGCACAGCAACATGCAGTTCAGCAGCAGGCCCGCCTTCACCCATTTCATAAACATGCACATGTCCCTGACCGTCCGGTGAGGCATAGTCGCGGCTTTTGCGCATATTCATCAGCTTGATGAGAAACGGCTCAGTATATTTCAGATCGGGAACGCTGATCGTAATGGGGCCAAGGCCGCGGATCTGGCGCTCAGCAGGGACTGTGCTTTTTTCTCAGGGATGTGCGTCACCCGTATTTCCGTCATCCAGCAGACGAAAACGCTGCCCTTCGAAATCTTCAAAGTCGAGAGAGGCGCGTCCGTCAATGAGCTGAATATCCGCAGTGCTGACATTGGCATCGCTCAGACGCTTGCGCCAATATTCCAGTGTTTCCTGACCGGACACTCGTAAACCTGTGCGGCTGATGGAATGGGTACCGCGTTTTTCCGGTCTTGTTGCCCAGTCAAAAAAGGTCAGATCGGAGCCCGGCGAAGCCATGCCATCGGCATAGAACAGATGATAAGCGCTGGTGTCATCCTGATTGACGGTTTTCTTAACCAGCCGCATGCCTAGCAAATCTGTATAGAATTGTTTGTTTTCTTTTGCCTGTGCCGTAATCGCGGTCAGGTGATGAATGCCTGTCAGATTGAGTGACATGATGTCCTCCTTTTGCCGGACTTGTAAACAGAAGTGATCCGGCTTGTTGGACTCAATATAGGGCAGCTGTGAACGGGAAACAGGGCTGAATCTGAGACACTGCGTCTTGGCGGTGTATCAATGGCCGTCTGTTCTGAACCGTTCAAGGTGCAGGCTGTGCCTGAGGGGTTTGAACCGTCTCAGGATTGTTGACCACGCTGCCGCTGTCACCGCTGATTGCCTTGAAAGCGCTGAAGTCATTCGCAGTGCTTCCGTCATTATAATAATTCGTATCGCTCCAGAACCAGCGGGTCAGCTCGCTACCTGATAGTGTATAATATATATTATCGCTCAATGTGACGGAGCCTGCCTCAGCAGGGGCAAACTTGGTGATGACGTAGCCTTTTGATCCGGCGCTGAGACGATTGCTGCCAAATTTTATGTTTTTGACGTTGTGGCCGATTTGGAACTCACCGGCATGGATGCCCGCAACATCGCGTGTATTGTTTTGAGATAAAGTATTTCCGGTGATTGTGGTATTCGCGATTCCGCCTGAGCCTGTGGCATCATATCCGCCTGCAAGAATACCGGCGTCGCGGTTCAGGCGTATGATATTGTTGCGCGCTATTATATTTTCGGTGGCTTTGCCGGGTTGCTCACTCAGGAGCCAGATGCCACCGTCATTGGCAAAAACATCATTCCGTTCAATGGTAATGTCCCGCCCGCCATCGACATAGATGCCTATGGCTGCCGCAGCGAAGGTGAGGGCCTGATTGCCTGCGGTTGAAAGATTATACACCGTGTTACCGGCAATCCAGCCGTTTCGGGCACGGTTATATTCTGCCGGATTATTGTAGTAACCGGTTGCATCTATGCCGATGAAATTATTATCGTGAACCAGATTGTTGGTAATTTGCCAGCCATCAATATTGCCCCCGACGGTCAGAGATTCACTCGTTCCCGTTTTAAGGTCAAAAAGTTCATTTCCGTCGATGATAACATTGCGTATCGGAGTTGCAGTCTGCCCGTAAACGGCAATACCCAAAGCATTTGCATTACCGTTTGCAGGCAGATTATTGGCTTCGATCGCGTGGATGGTCGTATTACGTATTTCGATACGCTCTCCGGAGCCTTGCGCGAGAATGCCAATGGCTATGAACTCCGTGGCGGATTTGTAATTGCGGATTTCAAAGCCTTTAATGCGTATATAACTGGCATTGTTCAGGCTTATTAAACCGCGCATCCCTGTTGGTTGTGTCGCGAGGCCGGTTCCGTCGATAATGGCATTTTCACCGGAATATTTTTCCAGCGTGATAAATCCCTTTTCTACTGAGCCGGATTTGTTGATTGTCACTGTTTCATTATAGATCCCGCCGCGCACTATAATGGTGTCTCCGGCCTGTACCTGATCGACAGCGTGCTGGATTGTACGCCAAGGTGCAGACTGCGTGCCTGCATTGCTGTCCGCCCCCGTGGTTGCAACAAAATAGGTTGCACCGGCGCGGCTATAGACAGCATTACAAACTTTAATATTGGCAAGTTCGGTATCATCTTTGGCCGAGACAGCGGTAATGGTGACGTTAACGGCCTCATCCATATTGGCTGGTGCTGTGTAAAGGCCGGTATTTGTTATGGTGCCGATTGCAGGCGCGCCACCCTTAACACCGTCTACCATCCAGATAAGGTCAGGAGAGGTTTCCGCACTACCATTGGCTTCAAACTGCTGCGCTTGATTCGGTTCGGCAGGTTTGCAGTCTGCTGGCGTGCTGACGGAGGTTGCTGATGCATATTGCGGGTAAAGTGCGGTCAATATGATGAGTATTACACTTATCGCGGAGAATCTTCGAAGTCTCGCTAGGGCACGGGGCGCTTTTTTCGAAATACGCATTCGGCTGAACAGTAAAATATTCAAAATGCGCTCCCTTTGCTGCTGATTTGCCATCCGTGAGGGTTTGAATGCCCTGAAACCGGAATTTGATGCTCGCTGGTGTTTAACCAGAGCATTTCAGCATCAATCTGTATGAGGGATATAATAATGCGATCAGTCAAAGAATCCAGAGTGAACACACCACGCTTTTGAGGCGAATCAAACTGATTCTTGCAACAAGCCAGTTGTTGATGAACCGGCGCGTGACGCAACGACACTATAATCATCAATGATTATTTCGTGCGGACGATTTACAAGATATATGTAATGTTGCTTTGGGAGATTTGATGATCGGTTATATCTCAGTTAATAACCGATCATAAGTCTAATGGCGCACCCGAAAGGATTCGAACCTCTGACCCCCAGATTCGTAGTCTGGTGCTCTATCCAGCTGAGCTACGGGTGCTTGCCCTAGAACCGCTCCGTTTCGGTGCGGTAAGCGCTCTCTAAAGGGTTCTCCGTGGCATTGCAAGGGCTTATGCAGAAAAACTTTCAGAAATTTGTATTTTTTTTGAAGCTTGGGGATAAATATAAGAAAACCACGCGGTTGCGTGGCTTTGTTATGCTTGGGTTCGGCTCTTCACCAAAATAATTAAGTGCTGCTATATCGTGTTGCGGTGAATTCGCTGTGAGGGATGAGGATAAACCGGCATATCGGGGAGACGAATCTCAAATAATGCGCCGTCTTTGTAATCTTCCCGCAATTCTATGGTTCCGCCATGAGCGCGAACCAGTTCCTGCGCAATGACCAGCCCCAAACCGGTGCCGTCGCTGCGTGTAGACCCGCGAAAAGCAGTGAAGAGATTGTCCCGCGCTTTCTTAGGCAGTCCCGGCCCTGTATCTGCAACCGCGATATAACAGTTGGTGCCTATCCGCCATGCGCTAATGGTCAGGCTTTTTTCTGTTTCCGGTGCCCTGGTGTGGGTGCTCATGGCCTGAATGGCATTGCGGCAGAGATTATTCAGCACCCGCAGCATCTGTTCTTTGTCGATATAGGCTTCAAAATCGACAGGGATCATATTGCGGAATGTAATCTGCACATCCGCCGGAATCACCAGCATATCTTCCACTTCATGCATGAGCGGACGCAACAGGCGTTGCTGGCGAACCGGTATGGCCTCTTGTGTGCGGCCGTAAGCAATGACTGTTTCAGAATAAGTGATGGCACGGTTCAGCGTGCGGATCAGTTTGGGTGAGAAGCGCTGGACAACCGGATCTTTCGTATCGGCAAGGCTGTCTGACATCAGCTGTGCCGAAGCCAGAATGTTGCGCATATCATGATTGATCTTGGATACGGCCAGACCCAAATCTGCCAGATGTTTGCGCTCATGAAACAAATGCTGAAGATGGGTTTGCATCTGTGCCAGCCGGTTCTGCGCGTAGCCGAGCTCATCTTTGCGGCAAGAGCCGTCAATAATCAGCGTCGGATCATCAGGCTTCTGGCCAAAGGCAAACATATTCTCATACATATGGCCGACAGGGCGCAGCAGCAGGCGGTGAATGATAAAGTAAATCAGAGCGGCAGCAATCAACGAGATCAGCAGGGAGACAGCGGCGATGATCCGTGAGTTTTTGATCAGCCTGTTATGCAAGGCCGTATCGCTCATCACAAACTCAACCGTGGTGCCGGTATAATCAGGCGGACCTGAAACCTTCATGATTTTGTTGCCGCCGCTTGTCAGGGTTTTCAAAGCTCCCCAGAAGTCACTCAGCGGTGTGGCCGTTGTCAGGTCAATATATTCGTCGATCTGCGCTGCTTCGGGCGAGGCGGCCAGTACACGGCCGTTATCGTTACGGGTCACTGTAATTGACTGCGCACCGGTTGATCGCAGAAGCTGATCCTGAATATGCAACTCCAGTGTCGTATCAGGATTTGCATCGAGCAATAACAGGCTGGATGTGGCAATCATGGTATGTTTTGCATTCAGCCACTGATTGCGCATATTCGCCAGTGAAGGTGCGAGAATAATGACCTCGGCGATCAAAACCGCCAGAATGGTCATCAGGAGTAATTTGCTGGATAGCCGGTGACGCAGGGGAATGTGCAGGTCATCCGGATCATCCGTGGCAAGTCTTGATCCGGAATCTGTGAAAACCGGCGGGATAGTCGTGCTCAAAGATGCATTGGCAGCAACGGCGGGCAGGGGTGTTTGTGGCGGTGTGCCGGAAGTTGTGTCAGCGGTTGTTGCCGCGACATCAGTTTGCTCCCGACCGCGCGTTTGTAATTCTTCCGCGCGTTTTTTCTCTGTCTCCGCAGAGGTCTTGCCGGCAGGCCTTTGAAAATCCTCATTTTTCATGAAGGTCATTTTATCCATCCGTCAGGCTAACCGGCCTTTTGCCGTTACCCTTATCCACCCACGGACCCGAAAAGGTCTCGGACTGCCAAATTACATGTATATGCCTGACCGCAAGCCCGTCCCCAAAGGCTAAAATCCTGCAATGTTTCAATATAAGAGCTTTAAGGCGAAATTTCAAATTTCCGTGTGTTTGTCATATTAATTATTTGTCTTGCTGATACGCGCCTCCAATGCCTATAAAACAAAAGTTTTTATTTTAACTTTTGTTTTGATTGTTTCAAATTCGCATGCTATATGCCGCATCACTAAAGATGATGAAACGGAGAGTGGCGATGGTACAGAGCGATCAGGATGCGAACCAGCCGGATATCAGCGGTGCGGCAGCCTTGCAGGATCTCTCGGTTCAGGAACGCGCCGTTCTTGATATGATTATTGCCAATCCTTTTGTCAGTCAGCAGCAGATTGCCGATGCGCTGAAGCTGGCACGTTCAACAGTTGCCGCGCATATTGTGCAGCTGACGCAGAAAGGCTTTGTGCTGGGGCGCGGTTATTATCTGCCTGCCACTAAACGGATTGTCTGCCTTGGCGGCGCGGTCTTTGATCGTAAATATCATGCCCATGCCCCGCTCATCAGCGAAACCTCCAATCCTGTGAGCGGCTATCGCAGTCATGGCGGCGTTGCCCGTAATGTGACGGAAAATCTGGTGCGCCTCGGCGTCAATACCGGCTTTGTTTCCATCCTCGGCGATGATGAAACCGGTCGTGCTATCTTGGATCATTTGCGTGTGCTCGGTGTTGATGTGAGCCGTGCAATTGTCACTACACAAGCGCCGACCGCTGAATATGCTGCAATTCTGGGGCCGGACAATGAGCTGGCACTTGGTATTGCCGATATGGGCATATTTGACCTGTTTAAACCGGAAATGCTGGAGACGATCTGGCCGCATCTGGCTTCCGCCGACTGGGTTTTTGCCGATTGCAATCTGCCGCAGGCAACGCTTGAATTGTTGCTGGCAAAGAAAACCGGCAGTCGTTTCCGCCTGGCAGTTGATACGGTGTCAGCGCCCAAAGCTCTGCGTCTGCCGCAAGATCTCAGCGGCGTTGACCTGCTGTTCCTCAATCTGGATGAGGCGCATAGTCTGCTGCGCCATCCGGCCGGCACGCCACGCCTGACTGCTGAACAGGCCATCGGCGCACTGCGTGAGCGCGGCGTAGCCAAAATTGTTATGACGATGGGCGCAGCAGGCGTTCATATCGGCGATGAAACCGGCATCCGGCATATTGCCAGTGTACCGGCGCAACCCGTGGACATTACCGGTGCGGGCGATGCTCTGATCTCAGGCACGCTTTATTGCCTGCTCAACCGGCAGGAACTGCCCGATGCAGTGCGCACCGGCACATTGCTTGCCACATTGACAACCGAAAGCGACGCAAGCGTCCATCCGTATTTGTCCGCGCATTTTCTCGAAGCGAACCTTCACCGCATTCGCAACTGATTACTCTCAATTAAACTCCCTCAGAAAGGCTGCTCCAGCTATGACCCGTTTGACTATGCATTTTAGCGCCGAAGTCCGCTCCGCCCTTGATAAGGGCGCACCAGTTGTTGCTCTTGAATCAACAATCATCACCCACGGCATGCCTTATCCGCAAAATCTGGAAATGGCGCGTAAGGTTGAAGCCGTTATCCGTGAAAACGGTGCGGTTCCTGCCACAATCGCTGTGCTGAAAGGCGAAATTCATGTTGGTCTCGGCGATGCTCAGCTGGAACAACTGGCGCAGACAACCGATGCGGTGAAAACATCGAGCCGTGATCTGGCCGCTGATATGGTGCAGGGACTGACTGCCGGTACCACTGTTTCGGCAACCATGCGTATTGCTGCGCTGGCCGGTATTGAAATTTTTGCAACCGGTGGCGTCGGTGGTGTGCATCGCGGTGCGGAAGACAGCTTCGATATTTCCGCCGACCTGAACGAGCTGGGAATGACCAACACTACTGTGGTTTGCGCCGGTGTGAAATCCATTCTCGATATTCCGAAAACCCTTGAATATCTTGAAACCCAGCGCGTGCCGATTATTGCGCATGGCAGCGATGATTTTCCGGCATTCTTCACCCGTTCGAGCGGTTGCAAAGCCGATCACCGCCTGAACAGCGCTGAAGAAATTGCGAAAGCAATGGCGCTGCATCATGCGCTTGGTTCCGGCACCGGTATTCTGATTGCCAATCCGATCCCTGAAGAAGATGCACTGACACCGGAATTCATTAACGGCACGATTGAAGCCGCTGTTAAGGAAGCTGCCGATCAGGGCGTTGGCGGTAAAGATGTGACACCGTTCCTGCTGGCGCGCATCAATGAATTGTCGGAAGGCCGCAGCCTGAAAGCCAATATTGCGCTGGTGCTGAATAACGCCAAGCTGGCAGCCCGTATGGCCGTTGCCTATAAGGCTCTCGTATAAGTCGCAGGCGTATCTTTTATGAAAACGGGCGGGAACATCATGTTTCCGCCCGTTTTACTTTGTCAGATGGTGGTCATATTTAAATATTATTAACCATATCACCTCATCTCAGGGCATGAGACGTGGTTCAAACAGGGCGGAATGCTGGTTTTACGGGCTTTCCGGCACTTTGCCGCAACAGGATTACAGAAATTTAATTAGACCTGCGGGCGCAGATTACGCATTTTAAAGGTCGAAGATAGCGGGCTTGCTTTTGCAGGCATCGAATTACGCTGCGGCAAGATCGGAATATGATGAAAAACTGGAAGCAGATTGCAGTTTGTGTGGTTGTGGCAGCTGCCGCCTTTGGCGGTTGGAGCTGGTATAATGCTGAACGCACCGAAACGCAGTCAACGGCAAGTGTGGCGCCATCTGCAGGGCAGAACAGCGGCGCGCGCAATGCACCACTGGTGGTGGTGAAGCCTGCTCAGAAGCAAGTCGTCAATGACAAGCTGAGTGCAATCGGTACTGGTGTGGCACTCAATACAGTTGCTGTTACGCCTTACACAAGCGGAACGATACGTCAGTTTCTGGTCGGTGCCGGTACTGTTGTGAAGAAAGATCAGGTCATTGCCGAGCTTGATGCGGAAAATGAGCAGATTGCCGTTGAAAAAGCGCAGGTGCTGCTGAAAGACGCAGAAATCACACAGCAGCGCATGGCAACTTTGCGCGCATCCAATACGGCTACGCAGGTGCAGGTGGTTGCCGCCGATCTGGCACTTGCTACTGCGAAACTGGCTGTAAAAGATGCGCAACTGGCACTGAGCCGCCGTTCGGTTACTGCGCCCATTGCCGGTATTGTTGGTATTTTGCCGGTGGATGCGGGGAATTATGTGACATCCTCCACAACCATTGCCACGATTGATGACCGCTCAAAGCTCTTGATTGATATCTGGGTGCCGGAGCGTTTTGCCCCGCAATTGCGCATCGGACAGGCTGTAACAGCTATGCCGACAGCCCTGCCGGGTAAGAGCTTTCAGGGGCAGGTCAGTGCTGTTGATAATATGATTGATCCGGCCAGCCGGACTTTGCGGGTGCGGGCGGAAATTACCAATCCGAGCGATGTGCTGCGCGCCGGTATGTCTTTCACCATCAGTATTCTCTTCCCTGGTGATCAGTATCTGGCGGTCGATCCGCTTTCTATACAGTGGGATGGCGACGGCTCTTATGTCTGGCGTATTACCAAAGACGGTAAGGTCGAGCGCGTAGCTGCACGGATTATCCAGCGCAATGCCAATGCGGTGCTGGTTGATGGCGCACTGACTGAGGGCGATACGATCGTCACCGAAGGTGTGCAGAATGTTCGTGAAGGCGGCAGCGTGACCATTAAGGGCGCGGGTAACACTGCCAGCCCGAAAGAACCGGCCACAGCTCAGGCAAATAGTAAGCAGGCGGGATGATGATGAATTCAGACAAGTCATCCACCGGTACAGACAAATCACCGGAACTGATCGAAGCGCAGGCCGAATCTAAGGTTGAGGCCGAGCCGCAGCATAATCCGCAGACCGGCGGCTTTACGGCGCTGTTCATCCGCCGTCCGGTTTTTGCTTTTGTGCTCAATGTGTTGATTGTAGTGGCAGGCCTTGCCGCTCTCACCGGCGTGGATATCCGCGAATTGCCGGACGTTGACCGGCCGGTGATTTCCATCAGCACGACTTTTGACGGTGCATCTGCAGAAACTGTTGACCGTGAGGTCACGCAGGTTCTGGAAAATGAAGTTGCCCGTGTCTCCGGTGTGAAGAATATTTCTTCAACCTCTTCCTTTGGCCGCAGCCGTGTAACGGTTGAGTTCAATGACGGCGTGGACATCAATGTTGCCGCCGCTGACATGCGTGACTCGATCTCGCGTGTGGCCAACCAGATGCCGGAAGAGGCCGATGCCTCCCGTATCATCAAGGCGGATTCCAATGCCGATGCGGTAATGCGTTTGGCAATCGCGTCTGAAACACTCAGCGTTGATGATATGACGGTGATTGTTGAGGATCAGATTGTCGATGTGCTTTCCGCCGTGCCCGGTGTGGCCGATGTGGAAACCTATGGTGACCGTGACAAGATTTTCCGTATTGATATTGATCATAAACGTCTTGCCAGCTACGGCCTGACCTTTGCCGATGTCAGCTCAGCGCTGGCTTCAATGGCGCTGGATCAGCCTGCCGGATCGCTGCGTAGTGCCTCGCAGGCGATTGTGGTGCGGGCAACGGCATCCGTGTCCTCACCGCAGGATTTCGAGAATATCATCATCAAGGGGCAGACCCGCATTCGCGATGTTGCCAATGTCACGCTGGGGCCGGATATTGAAAGCTCGGCAGTGCTCAACAATGGCCGCAACAGTATCGGCCTTGGTATTATCCGTCAGGCACAATCCAATACGCTGGATATTTCCGATGGTGTGCGCGCCGAAGTCGAACGCCTGAACAAGACATTGCCGCAAGGCATGACAATGCGTGTGACCAGTGATGATGCGAACTTCATCCGTGGCGCTATGCATGAGGTGGAAATCGCGCTGACTGCGGCGATCCTCATTGTTATTGCTGTCATCTATATGTTCCTGCGCGATATCCGTGCGACGCTGATCCCGACAGTTTCCATTCCGGTGGCGCTGGTCGGTACTGTTGCGGCGATTTATCTGGCAGGGTTTTCCATCAATATTCTGACACTTCTGGCGCTGGTTCTGGCGACCGGTCTGGTGGTGGATGACGCGATTGTGGTGCTGGAGAATATTGTCCGCCGTCGTGCAATGGGGCTGGGGCCGCGTGCGGCAGCGGTGCTCGGCACGAAGGAAGTGTTCTTTGCGGTTATCGCCACAACGCTGACACTGGTGGCCGTGTTTGTGCCGATCTCGTTTTTGCCCGGACAGGCAGGCGGCTTGTTCCGCGAGTTCGGTTTTGTGCTGGCAATTGCTGTTCTGCTGTCCTCCGTGGTGGCGCTAACACTGTGTCCGATGCTGGCCTCACGGTTTCTCACCGCTGAAGCTGTGGCACATGAAACCGGCGCAGATCAACCGCGCGGGTTTGTCTATCGTATCAGCACTTGGCTGGCCTCATTCTATCGCCGCAGTCTGCACTGGTGCCTTAACGCGCCGTGGATTGTGGTTGCGGCGGCTCTGGTCTTCGCCTTCTTCTCGTTAAGTGCCTATACGACTTTGCGTCAGGAACTGACCCCGAATGAGGATCGTTCGGCCGTTATGCTGCGTATTTCCGGGCCGCAAGGCATCAGTATCGACTTTTTGCGTTCGCAGCTTGAACAGATTGATGCGGCGCTCAAGCCGCTGCGGGATAGTGGTGAAATTGTAAATTCCTATGCCATTGCCGGTTCCGGTGGTGCATCCAATAACGGTTTTATGGTGCTGACACTGGCCGACTGGTCAGAGCGTGAGCGCAAACAGCAGGATATTGTTACCGATATCAACAAACGCCTGCGCCCCATCACCGGCGTGCGTGCTTTCACTTTGCAATCGAACAGTCTGGGTATCCGTGGTGCCGGTAACGGTCTGCAATTCACACTGGTCGGCAATGATTATGCGACGATCCAGCCGGTGAGCCGTGCACTGCTTGCAGAGATGGAAAAAGATCCGCGCTTCCAGCAACCGCGCCTGTCGGTGGATGCAACACAGCCGCAGCTCTCGGTGCAGATTGACCGTGAACGGGCATCGGATCTCGGCATTGATATTACCGGCCTTGCCAATGCGGTACAGTCGGTGCTCGATGGCCGCAAGATCGGCGCGGTTTATATCGGCGACCGCTCCTATGACGTGAAAATGATGGCAACCTCCAATCCGATCAATGATCCGACGGATTTGGAAAATGTTTTCATGCGCACCGGTGACGGGCGTTATGTCTCTATGGCAACGATTGCTTCGGTCCGCGAAATCGCGGTGCCGCCGCAGCTGGCGCGTGAACAGCGCCTGCGCTCCATTGCGATTACCTCAGGTCTGAGCAGTGATTTTGCTTTGGGCGATGCTTATAAGGTTGTGCAGGAACTGGCCGCGCCATTGCTGCCTGCCGGTGTGCAAATGGTGCCGCTGGCCGAAGCTGCAACGCTGGGTGAAACCTCAACTGGTCTGTTTCTGGTGTTCGGCTTTGCGGTGGTGATTATTCTGCTGGTTTTGGCTGCGCAGTTTGAAAGCTTCGTCAGTGCGCTGATCGTGATGGCGACAGTGCCGCTGGGGCTGGGTTGTGCGATTGTGGCGCTGATCCTCACCGGCACCAGTCTGAATGTTTATAGCCAGATCGGGTTGGTGCTGCTGGTCGGGATCATGGCGAAGAACGGTATTCTGATCGTGGAGTTTGCCGATCAGTTGCGCGACCGCGGCCTGTCTTTGCGGGAGGCCGTGGAAGAAGCATCGAATATCCGCCTACGCCCTGTCTGCATGACAATGATCTGTGCGGTGCTTGGCGGTATTCCGCTGGTCATCGCTTCCGGTGCCGGTGCAGAAGCCCGTATTGCGCTGGGCTGGATTATCGTCGGCGGTCTTGGTCTGGCAACCATTGCCACACTCTATGTGACACCGGTTGCCTATCTGCTGCTCGGCCGTTTCACCAAGCCGAAAAGCGATGAAGAAAAACGTCTGGATCGCGAGCTGGCTCATGCGGCCACGCTGGAAATGAAACCGGAATAAATGAAAACGGCGGGATAAATACTCGCCGTTTTTATAAGCTTTATATGTGATCACACACCAATCGGCATCAGCGCCGGATCACGTTCTACTTTGCGTGGTGCGACGACCTCTTTCCAGACAGACAAAGCCTGCTGTTGCGGTGTATTCGGCGCGCGTTCAATAAAGCGCCCGTCACCGGGCTCTGCCAGAATTTTTCCCTGCGCATAGGCAACGCGTCCGCCGCTGATAGTCATGCGTGGCAGGCCGGTGACTTTCATGCCTTCAAACACATTGTAGTCAATCGCCGAATGCTGATGTTTCGCCGAGATTGTCTTGGTTTCATTCGAATCCCAGATGATGAGGTCGGCATCCGAGCCTTCCAGCACCGCTCCTTTGCGCGGATAAATATTGAGAATTTTCGCCGCATTGGTAGAGGTAACAGCGACAAATTCATTTTCAGTCAGGCGACCGGTGCGCACGCCGGTCGTCCAGAGCACCGGCAAACGCTCTTCCAGTCCTGCTGTGCCATTCGGGATTTTGGTGAAATTACCAACGCCGTGGCGCTTCTGCTCGGTGGTGAAAGCGCAATGATCGGTGGCCACACATTGCAGACTACCGGCGCTCAAACCTGCCCATAGACTGTCCTGATTGATCTTGTCGCGAAACGGTGGTGACATCACGCGCCGCGCCGCATAGTCCCAGTTCTTATTCTGATATTCGCTTTCATCCAGTGTCAGATGCTGGATCAAGGGTTCACCATAAACGCGCATGCCTTTTTGGCGGGCACGGCGGATGGCTTCATGCGCCTGTTCGCAGGAAACATGCACCACATAGAGCGGCACGCCTGCCTGATCGGCAATCATGATAGCACGGTTGGTGGCTTCGCCTTCCACTTCCGGCGGGCGGGAATAGCTGTGCGCTTCAGGCCCTGTATTGCCTGCTGCCAGCAGATTTTGCTGTAATTGCGCGACAATATCACCGTTTTCGGCATGCACCAGCGGCATGGCACCGATTTCCGCACAACGGCGGAAGGAAGCAAACATCTCGTCATCATTGACCATCAATGCGCCTTTATAGGCCATGAAATGTTTGAATGTATTGACGCCGCGAGCCACCACTTCCGGCATTTCATTATAGCAGCGCTCACTCCAGCCGGTGACGGCCATGTGGAAGGAATAGTCGGTGCGTGCTTTGCCTGCTTTCTGAAACCAGTCCTGTAGGGCTTCCAGCAGATTGCCCTCCGGTGAGGGCAGCACAAAATCCACCACCATTGTGGTGCCGCCAGCCAGTGCCGCAGCGGTGCCGCTGTCAAAATCATCGGAACTATGGGTGCCCATAAACGGCATTTCCAGATGGGTGTGAGGATCAATGCCCCCCGGCATAATCAGGCAACCATAGGCATCAATTGTGGTGTCGCCCTGCAAATCATGGCCGATAGCGGCGATTTTGCCATCTGCAATCAGAATATCCGCATCGTAAGAGCGGTCTGCGGTAACGATTTTCCCGCCTTTAATCAGTGTTGTTTTCTTATCTGCCTGTGACTTAGTATGCGATCCGGAATATGACATTGTTCGTTTCCCCTTATGGTTTTTTGCGAACAGATGCGGATTAATCAGAAGGGTGAGGGCTCCGGCACAAATGACTTATGCCGGAGCAGATATTTATACGATTTCAGCGGTCTCCAATGCCGCATACAATAGCACATCCGCGCCATTGCCTGCCCATTCTTTGGTGATGTCTTCCGCCTCATTGTGGCTCAGACCATCAACACAAGGGCACATAATCATGGCCGACGGTGCGACCTGATTGATCCAGCAGGCATCATGACCGGCACCGGAAATAATATTGCGGTGTGAGAGGCCGAGACGCTCGGTTGCCTGACGAATGGTCGAGAGGCATGTTTCATCAAAGCTGATCGGATCAAACGCGCCGACCTCTTCAATCTGATAGGTCAGGCCGATTTTCTCACAGATTTCCACAACGGATTTCTCCAGTTTCTGAGCCATTTTGGCGAGTTCTGCTTTATCCGGATGGCGGAAGTCGGCGACAAAAACAGCAGTACCCGGAATAATGTTGCGCGAATTCGGGCTGATATGGGCATAGCCCACGGCACCCACGCCATTTGGTGCGTGTTCCCATGCAATCTCATCCACACGCTCGGTGATGCGCGCCATGCCAAGCCCTGCATTCACACGTTTGCGCATCGGTGTTGAGCCGGTATGGGCTTCTTTACCGGTCAGCGTAATTTGCAACCATTTCAGCCCCTGTCCGTGGGTGACAATGCCGATATCCAGACCTTCATCTTCCAGAATAGGCCCTTGTTCAATATGCAGCTCATAATAGGCTTTGATCGGGCGCTTAGTTGTCGGGATTGAACCTTCAAAGCCGATGCGTTTCAGCTCGTCGCCAACGGTTTTTCCTTCCGCATCCGTGCGGGATTTCGCCCACGCCTCATCAAAAAGACCGGCGAAGACGCCGGAGGCCAGCATCGCTGGCGCAAAACGCGCGCCCTCTTCATTGGTCCAGTTCACCACCTCAATCGGATGACGGGTTTTAATGCCGAGATCATTGAGGGTGCGCACCACTTCCAGCCCGCCGAGCACACCGAGCACACCGTCGAATTTACCGCCGGTCGGCTGTGTATCCAGATGGCTGCCGAGCATCACCGGCGGCAAGGACGGATCACTGCCCTCGCGGCGGGCAAACATATTGCCCATCGTGTCGATGCCCATAGTCATTCCGGCATCTTCGCACCATTTCTGAAAAAGCAGCCGACCTTCGCGGTCTTCATCGGTCAGGGTCTGGCGGTTATTTCCCGTTGAAATGCCAGGGCCGATTTTAGCCATATCCATCAGGCTGTCCCAGAGGCGGTCAGCATTGGTTTTGAGATTGCTGTTCAGATGCGTGTTCATGTCTGTTTCCGTATGCGGTCTGTATTGATCATGTCAGGTTCATAAAGGCACGGGGAGACGGCATGTGGATTTCCTCCTCATAAGCGCATGCTCCGAAAACCGTGACAGGTTCTCGTGTTCTGATGCGCGTTGTTTCAAAGCCGCAGAGTAAAAAGAGCCTTGATTGTTTCCCCAAAAAAACGTTGATTACAGCTCCGTTCTGTTGCGGAGTATTTTATGTGGCCAGCCAATCGCTTGCGCGAATAACCGGTTAGCGTATCATTCACTAAAATTCGCTCAGGACAAGAGAATATCAGCGACGGAATTTGCCTGTAACGCACACTATTTGCAGGCAGTATGAAAATGCGGGGAAGAGCAGCATGGTACGGAAATCTAAACCGGCTAAAGACATTTCCGTGATGCAGCAGGAACAGCCTGAAAGCCTGTCGCGTATTCAGGAGATGAACCGCAAGCTCATTCTTGAAGCCGCTCTGGATGTGTTCTCGACCTATGGTTTCCGTGGCTCCACCATAGACCAGATCGCGCTGAAATCCGGCATGTCGAAGCCTAATCTTTTGTATTATTTCCGCCGCAAGGAAGATATTTACAACACCGTTTTGCAGCAGACGATGGAAGAATGGCTGGCCTCGATGCAGGCCATTGACCCGCAGGGTGAGCCGCTGGAAGAGCTTGGCTCTTATATCCGAAATAAGATTGAAATGGCGTTCCGCAATCCTGCTGCTTCGCGCCTGTTCGCCAATGAAATCATGCATGGCGCACCGGCAATCGGCACTTTCCTGCAAGAGGATATGCGCGCACTGGTGGATGAAAAAGCGGCCATGATCGGGCAATGGATGGAGGAGGGCAGGCTGGCAAAGACTGATCCGCATCATCTGATTTTCACGATCTGGGCGACGACCCAGCATTATTCCGATTTTGAAACGCAGTTGCGTGCCGTGCTCGGTGAAAAATTTGATGCGCCGGATTGTTGTGAGAAAACGGTGCAGGCGGTCAGCGCCATTCTGCTCAACGGTATTCGTCCCCGTTAAGCAGGAAGGGGTTGAGCAGGGAAAGACAGCGGCAGAATATTCTCCGCCGCTCTCAGTTTTACGGGTTCTGATGACCGCCTGTCCTGTCACCGTTTACCGCTCCTATTCCGCAGCCTGTTTGTGTTTTGCCATCGGATTGTTCGGATGGGTCGTCCAGTTGGCATAATCAGGGCTGATCGGCTCTTTGGTGCGCGGATCAATACCGGAGACCTGCTCCATCGTGATACAATCCTGCACAGGGCAGACGCTCACGCAGAGATTGCAACCGACACATTCCTCATCAATCACCTCGAAATGGCGCACGCCGTCCACCATCGAAGTAATCGCCTGATGGGAGGTGTCCTCACAGGCAATGTGACAACGGCCGCATTTGATGCAGGCATCCTGATCGATCCGCGCTTTGGTGACATAATTAAGGTTGAGATATTGCCAGTCGGTGACCTGCGGGGTTGCACGGCCACGGAAATCATCCAGTGACTGATAGCCTTTGCTGTCCATCCAGTCGGAGAGACCGTCGATCATTTCCTGCACAACCTTGAAACCATAGGTCATGGCTGCCGTGCAGACCTGCACTGTGCCGCAACCGAGCGAGATATATTCCGCCGCATCGCGCCATGTGGTGATGCCGCCGATACCAGAAATCGGCAATCCGCGTGTTTCCGGATCGCGGGCAATTTCCGCCACCATATTGAGCGCAATCGGTTTGACCGCAGGGCCGCAATAGCCGCCATGCGAGCCGCGTCCGTCGATGCTCGGTTGTGGGGCAAAATTGTCGAGATCAATGGAAACAATGGAATTGATGGTATTGATGAGCGATACCGCATCGGTTCCGGCATTTTTAGCAGCCCGCGCTGGCATCCGGATATCGCTGATATTCGGGGTGAGCTTGGTGATAACCGGCATGCGGCTATATTGTTTGCACCATTTCACCACCATCGCCACATATTCCGGTACCTGACCGACAGCGGCGCCCATGCCGCGCTCGCTCATGCCGTGCGGACAGCCGAAATTCAGCTCAATACCGTCGGCACCGGTTTCTTCCACCCGTGGCAGAATGGCTTTCCATGCTTCTTCTTCGCAGGGCACCATGATGGAGGCGATCAGAGCACGATCTGGCCAGCGGCTTTTAACCTCTTTCATCTCGCGCAGGTTGATTTCCAGAGAGCGGTCGGTGATCAGCTCAATATTGTTGAAACCGAGCAATCTGCGATCAGCGCCCCAGATGGCGCCATAACGTGGGCCGTTGACATTGACGACCGGCGGGCCTTCCGCGCCCAGCGTTTTCCAGACAACGCCACCCCAACCGGCTTTGAAAGCACGCTCCACATTATAGGCTTTATCGGTTGGCGGGGCAGAAGCAAGCCAGAACGGATTAGGTGAACGGATTCCGAGAAAATTCGTGGTCAGATCAGCCATGTCAGTGATCCTTTGCCGAAGATGAGGTCGTGTGATTGTGAGCTGACGGTGCATGCGGATGGAGGCTCGGCAGATCTTTGCGATTGGCTGCCAGAACCGCTTCGGCAAAGCCGCTCACCGCTTCCGGCAATTGCATCAGATGCTGATGAATGGATTGCGCCGCGATCTTGCCATCCTGCACGGAGGCAACAGTGAGATCCTGACCGCCTGCCACACAGTCGCCGCCAGCCCAGATACCTTTGGCGCTGGTGCGGTTTTCTGTATCGACCTTGATGCGTCCGCCACTCATTTCTATGCCGCAGGTACCAAGGCCCTGACCATCGAGTTTTTGGCCGATGGCCTTGTAAATCTGGTCGGCGGGCAATGTGAGTGTAGCACCCGTTGCAACGAGTTTTCCGTCACGTTGCTCAGTGTGAGCAAAGCGGATGGCAACAGCCTGCCCCTGCTCGTTGAGCAGGATTTCTTCCGGTTGCAGGCAATCGCGGATCCCCACGCCTTCGGTCTGCGCCAGTTGCTGTTCATAGAGGCTGGCATTCATATGTTCGCGGTCACGGCGATAGGCCAGCGTCACATTCTCTGCGCCCAGCCGTTTGATCTGGATAGCAATATCAATTGCGGTCATGCCGCCGCCGATAACGACTATATTTTTGCCGATATTCTGGCGAGAAAGGTCGGAGCTTTGACGTAACTCAGCGATGGTGCGCACAGCATCCAACACGTTGTCGGCATCTTCACCGGCAATATGCAGCCGGTTTGTGCCGCCAAGGCCTAGCCCTAAAAATACCGCATTATAACCGGAGCGTAAGGCATCCAGCTGGATGTCTTTGCCGAGCGCTTTGCCGGTTTCAATAGTAATGCCGCCGATTTTTAGAATGAATTCCAGTTCACGGGCAGCAAAATTATCGACGCTCTTATAGGAGGCGATGCCATATTCATTGAGGCCGCCGCCTTTCGGGCGCGCTTCAAAAATCGTCACCGTATGGCCTTCGCGTGCCAGCGCATGGGCGCAGGCAAGACCGGCAGGGCCTGCACCGACAACAGCCACGCTTTTTCCCGTAACCGGCGCACGGGTGAAAGGATGGACGCCGCTTTCCATCAGATGATCGGTGGCATGCCGCTGCAATAGTCCGATGCGCACCGGTTTGCCTTCTGCGGTTTCACGCACGCAGGCTTCTTCACACAGGGTTTCAGTCGGGCAGACACGGGCGCACATACCGCCGAGAATATTCTCGCTCAGAATGGTGCGCGCTGCGCCTTGCGGATTACCGCCTGCGATCTGGCGGATGAATTGCGGGATATCAATATGGGTCGGGCAGGCCGTCATACATGGCGCATCATAGCAGAAATAGCAGCGGTCGGCCTCTACCAGTGCCTCATGCTTGTCGAGCGGCGGATGTAGGTCGGCAAACACATCCTGATAATTATCGAGACGGTTCGGTCGGATATCTGCTGCTGTATTGTTGTGCCTGTCATGCGAATGCTGGTCACTCATGCTCCTGTCACTCCTCCCGGCATAGTCGCAGTTTAAACTAGCGGTCATGCACTTATAATAAATGTCAGAGGTGCCGGATGGCTGCTTGCGCTGACGCACTGGGCAAAATCCGGTTATGCAAATGCTGTCTCAGAACGCATAGTGATGCGCGTCCCGCAGTGGTTCATTGCTGCATGGTGGGGAAGCGGCGTGGTTCCCTTATTGAACGCCGGTTCCGCAATCTGTCAGAGCCGAGCACTTTTTGGTGTGTGTGCTTTTTGCTTCTGTACACTCAGCATGACAGATTTTTGCGGAAGGTCAAATTTTTTATCATATGGTCAAATATGACAATTATACTCATGAAATAGCGCTGATTTATACGGTTTTCTGACGCACGCTTTGCGCTGCGGCTTCGCCGATATTGGCGAAAAACCGGTCAGCAATTTTGCGTGCTGCATTGCCTAGCAGTTTGGTGCCGAGTTGGGCAATTTTGCCGCCTGCATCACCATTGATGGTATAGCGCAGAATGGTCACATCAGGGCTTTCTTCGATTAGTTCCACGTCGGCACTGCCTGCTGCAAAACCGGCCAGCGAGCCCTGACCTTCACCGCTGATCGTATAGGAAAAAGGCGGGTTGAGATTGGAGAGGATCAGCAAGCCGTGAAAGCGGATTTTGATGAGGCTGAGATTAACAAGAATGGCCGCCTGAATGTCGGTTTCCGAGAGCCGCTCCAGTGTTTCGCAACCCGGAATACAGGGCTTGAGAACGTCTACATCATTCATCGCATCCCATACAGCCTGTCTTGGTGCCTGAATGCGTTCTTCACCGGTCAGATCCATATCCATCCTTTAAAACTTATGTAGTGCAGAATATTTTTAACCCGCTATCTTGTTAATGATATCGGTTTCAATCACAAGAAAACAACGTCTGAATTTTGTTTTTATTTATCATACCCTTAAAACACTTCAATCGGTTCATATTTAAAGTGTTATAGGTTTTATTTGAGAAGCAGTTATTCTTTATTCGGGAGTGGTTGGCATGGCAGGAAATGAAGCGGCAATTGCGGCAGGTATTGCTGCGCTGAAAGCACATTGGCAGACAGCTGCGCAGCAGCAAAATATGCGTACAGCCTTTGCCGCAGATCCGCAGCGTTTTGCCCGCTATTCCCTGAAACTGGATGATTTGCTGCTCGACTGGTCGAAGTGTCGTGTCAATGATGAGACTATGGCGCTGCTGAAAAATCTGGCTGTGGCCTGCGATGTTGAAGGCCAGCGCAATGCCATGTTTGCCGGAGAGCCGATCAATACCACGGAAAACCGTGCGGTATTGCATGTGGCGCTGCGGACAAAGCAGGATGATGTGATTATAACAGACGGTGAAAATGTCGTGCCGCAGGTGCAGGATGTGCTGCACCGTATGGGCCTTTTTAGCGAGGCAATCCGTGCCGGTGAACTGGCGGGTGCAACAGGACGCACAATCACTGATGTGGTGAATATCGGGATCGGCGGTTCAGACCTCGGGCCGGTGATGGCAACGCTCGCACTGACGCCGTATCATGACGGGCCGAATACCCATTTCGTTTCCAATATTGATCCGGCGCATATTGCCGATACGCTGCGCGATCTTGATCCGGAAACCACGCTGGTCATCATCGCTTCCAAAACTTTCACGACGATTGAAACCATGACCAATGCGAAAACTGCCCGCAAATGGGTGGCAGATGCTCTGGGCGAAAAAGCTGTTGGCGCGCATTTTGCCGCCGTTTCGACAGCGCTGGATAAGGTTGCTGCCTTCGGTATTCAACCGGAGCGGGTGTTCGGTTTCTGGGACTGGGTTGGCGGGCGCTATTCCGTGTGGTCGTCCATCGGTCTGCCGGTGATGCTGGCGATTGGTGCGCATAGGTTTCAAGAATTTCTAGCCGGTGCCCATGCAATGGACGAGCATTTCCGCACCGCGCCGTTTGAGCAGAATCTGCCGATGATGCTGGGCATGATCGGCTATTGGCATCGTGAAATCTGCGGCTTTGGCAGCCGCGCAATTATCCCATACGATCAGCATCTGGCGCGTTTACCTGCCTATTTGCAGCAGCTGGATATGGAATCCAACGGCAAGAGTGTGAAGCGTGACGGTACGCCGGTTTCCGGTGTCACCGGCCCTGTGGTCTGGGGCGAACCCGGCACCAACGGGCAACATGCTTTCTTCCAGCTTTTGCATCAGGGAACCGATACAATCCCACTGGAATTTATGATCGCAGTGCATACGCATGAGCCGGAATTGCTGGAACAGCATCAGATGTTGCTGGCCAATTGTTTTGCCCAGAGCGAGGCTTTGATGAAAGGCCGCACACTGGAAGAGGCGCAGACGCAGTTGCGCGCGCGCAAATTGCCGGAAGCAGAAGTGGAGCGCATTGCCCCGCATCGTGTTTTCTCCGGCAATCGCCCGTCGGTCACTATTCTCTATGACAAGCTGACACCTTTTGCCCTTGGGCGTCTGATCGCGCTTTATGAACACCGTGTTTTTGTTGAAGCACAGCTCTTTGGTATCAATGCGTTTGACCAGTGGGGTGTTGAGCTTGGCAAAGAACTGGCAACAGAATTGCTGGATGTCGTTACAGGGCAACAAAGTGCCGGTAATCGTGATGTCTCAACGCAAGGTCTGATTGCGCATGTGCATCAGGCATCACAGATGTAAAAACCTGATCCTCATACACTGAAAAATTATTCGTCGAGACGTGACAATCATTCGTTTTTCGTGTTTGTTGATAATGGTTTATGGAGTAACCGCCGGAATAAGGTGATTGAAAATCCTGTCCGGCGGTCAATGGGTGGAAGACATTATGAAAACTGATCGGATACAGTTTGCCGGTGATGTGCCGGGCATTCAGGTCGAATTGCGTGTGCTGCGTTTTGAAGGCACAGATACAAGCGCGCCGACAGCTTATTTGCAGTCATCATTGCATGGCGCTGAATTGCCAGGGCAGGCTGCGCTGCATTTCCTGATTCCGATGCTGCGCAAAGCGGCAGATGAAGGCCGCATCAAAGGCGATATCACAATTGTGCCGCAGGCCAATCCAGTGGCTTCCAATCAGTGGCAGAGCCATCAGCATCTTGGCCGTTTTGATTTCTTCTCTGGTGTGAATTTCAATCGTAATTTCCCGCTTCTGGAGAATTTTGACACCTCTGCACTGCCACAGCCTGATGCACCGATTTCGCTTGATAAACGCATCAAGGCCATGCTTGTCCGCATGGCGCTGAAACATGAGATTGTGCTTGATCTGCATTGCGATGATGAGAGCGAAAACTATCTCTATGTGCATGAGAATTATGCGGAAGATCTGCGTGATCTGGCAACGGCACTGCGCTCGACCGCTATTCTCGCGGGCGATTCAACTGTCAGCGCGGCTTTTGAAGAGGCCTGCGTTAATCCGCTTTTGCATATGAAGGAGGGCGAGCGCGATATGCGCCGTCGCGCGGTCACAACTGTTGAGTTCCGTGGTCTCAATGATGTTGATCCGGCCACAGGTCTGGCTGATGCGGAAGGGCTCTATCGTTTCCTCGTGCATCGCGGCGTGGTGGAAGATGCATCCAGCCAGCTTGGCGAAGCATTTAACGGCCCGATTGCACCGTTCTCTCGTGTAGAGATTCTCCGTGCCCCGCAGGGCGGCATGGTGCTGTATCATGTGGCGCTGGGTGAGATTGTCAAAAAAGGCGATCTGCTGGCAACGATTGTAACCGTACCGGGTGAGCCTGAGCATGATATCAAGCTCTGCGCGCCGCAGGCCGGTCGCGTTTTAACCTATCGCAGCCTGCGCTATCTGCGCCGTGGCGATGATGTGATGAAGCTGATCGGTGATGAACCATCGGCGCAGGCAAAACCTGCGGGCTCGCTGGAGGCATAATGTCAGAAACTGTAGCAGTGCCGTCCGGCTCTAAAAAGATGATCCGTGCCATTCTTTTCGACAAGGATGGCACGCTGGTTGATTTTAACAGGACCTGGTATTCCATCTCCTGTGAACTGGCCAGACGCTCTGCTGCCGGTGATGATGTGCTGGCACAATCCTTGCTGAATGCCGGTGGTTATGATGCTGAGGCGGAAAAATTCCGCGCCAACTCAGTCATCGCGGCCGGTACGGTTGAGGATATTGTCGCGCTCTGGCATCCGCAGGATACAGACGAGCAACGCCGTGCACGCGTGGCTGAATATGACACTTACGGTGTTGAAGAGGGCGCAAAGCAGGCGGTTGCCGTTGAGGCGCTGAGCCAGACCTTGCAGGCGCTGAAAGATGCCGGTTTTGTCCTTGGCATTGCTACCAATGACTCCGAGGCCGGTGCGCGGGCAACGGCTGCAGCGCTTGGCATCAGTGATCTGTTCTCCGGCTTCATCGGCTATGATACGGCAGCGCGTGCTAAGCCTTATGCCGATCCGCTGCTGCATTTTGCGGCAGAAGTCGGTGTGGCACCGGAGCAGGTGGCGATGGTTGGCGACAATCCGCATGATATGGAATGCGCCAGAGCGGCCAAAGCGGGTCTCGCTGTTGGCGTGCTGACGGGCAATAGTCCGCGTGAAGTGCTTGAACCGCTGGCCGATATTGTGCTGCCGTCTATTGCGGATTTGCCGGACTATCTGGCCGGAAAGTAATTTCTGTTTTTATTAAAATTAAAGGCCGGTGTTTTGCACCGGCCTTTAATTGTTTTTAGCGCAATTCGCGGCGCAGGATTTTACCGACATTGCTTTTCGGCAGGCTGTCGCGGAATTCAATCATGCGTGGGCGTTTATAATTGGTCAGCCGTTCTGCACAGAAAGCTTTCAGTGCCTCCTCGGTCAGTTCGGGGTCGCGCCGCACGACAAAGAGTTTCACCACTTCGCCGGAATGTTCATTGGCAATGCCGATAGCGGCTGCTTCGACAACGCCGGGATGTTCCGCAGCCACTTCCTCAATCTCATTTGGATAGACATTGAAGCCGGAGACAAGGATCATATCCTTTTTGCGGTCGACAATCTTGGTGAAACCAGCTTCATTCATGAAACCCATGTCGCCGGTACGGAAGAAACCATCGGCAAAAATTGCCTTGGCTGTTTCATCCTGCCGGTTCCAATAGCCTTTCATGACTTGCGGGCCGCGCACGCAGACCTCACCGACTTCGCCCAATGGCACGTCATTGCCGTCATCATCGCGGATAGCAACATCGGAACCCGGTACCGGCAGACCGATTGTGCCGGAAAACTCCGTGGCATCGAGCACATTGGCTGTGGCAACCGGCGAGGTTTCAGAAAGGCCATAGCCTTCCGTAATCAGGCAACCGGTCATTTTCTCCCAGCGCTCGGCAACAGGACGTTGTACTGCCATGCCGCCGCCAAGTGTGAGGATCAGCGGTTTGAAATCCAGCCTGCGGAAATCCGCATTCTCCATCAGGGCATTGAACAGGGTGTTCAGACCCGGAAAAATATGGAACGGCGCTTTTTGCAACTCTTTCACAAAAGCCGGAATATCACGCGGATTAGGAATCAGCACATTGCGCGCGCCCTGCTGAATGCCCATCATTGCATTCACGGTGAGTGCAAAAATATGATAGAGCGGCAAGGCGCAGATATAGCTGATATTTTCCGGCCGTCCTTTGCGCCGGAAGGCAACATCCAGCCACAGCCGCATCTGCTCCACATTAGCGAGGATATTGCTTTGCATCAGCATGGCACCTTTGGAAATACCGGTGGTGCCGCCTGTATATTGCAGAAAAGCCAAATCATCCGGCGCGATGCTGACCGGCTTTAAAGTCTGTTTTGCACCGGAGGCGAGAACAGATTTGAAGCTGTTATGTGCCGGAATGTTCCATGCAGGCACCATTTTCTTGACGCGCCGCACGACGAAATTGATCAGCGCACCCTTCAGGCCATGCATATCGCCCATAGAGGCGACAATCACATGCTTGACCGGTGAGTTGGCCAGCACTTTCTCGAGTGTATGGGCAAAATTCTCAAGAATGATGATCGCTTTGGCACCGGCATCACTGAGCTGATGTTCCAGCTCGCGCGGGGTGTAAAGCGGGTTCACATTCACAACAACAAGGCCTGCGCGCAAAATAGCAGTAATCGCAATCGGATATTGCAGCACATTCGGCATCATCACGGCCACGCGGTCGCCTTTGACCAGCCCGCGTGATTGCAGCCATGCAGCAAGTGCCTCGGATTTTTCATCCAACTCTTTATAGGACAGCGATTTGTCCATGCAGGTGAAAGCAGGGCGGTCACCGTATTTTTTGCAGGATGTCAGGATCAGATCGGCAATCGACTGATAGGGTGATGGTTCCAGCTGATGCGCCACGCCTTGTGGATAGCTGTTGAGCCACGGCTTTGCGTCATAAGGGCTGGAACGGACGGCGGCTTTTTGCGCCGCAGGAGCCGTTTTTTTGGAAGATGCAGCGGTCACTGCCACGTCATCAGATTTTTTTTCAACGACGGCCGGTTTGGTTGCTGCGGCTTTGGTTGTCACTTTTTTTGGAGTGGTTTTCGCCGCTGCTTTGCTCTCCGTTGCCGGTTTGGCCGGAGCTTTTACCTTGGTGGTGTTTGCAGCCGCGTCTGCTTTTTTGGCCGCAGTCTTTGGCGCGGCTTTTACTGGCGCTGCTTTTGTCGCTGTTGTTTTTTTAGCTGCGGTTTCTTTGACCGGTTTCACTTCGGCTGATTTTGCAGCAGTAGTTCCGGCTTTCTTTGCAGTGCTTTTGGTTGCACCGGCTTTGGCATTCCCATCACTCGAACGTGTCATTCTGCCTCCCAGAATTCCTGTTGTGTCGGCATATGCCCCCGGAGAATAATCCGGTGTTCCGGCTCTCCTCGCTGTAACCGGGCTGCCAACAACTTAACCAAGATTATGCCGAGATCAATATCCGGACATAAACTTTCCATTGACGTAAACGTAAATTCTTTATCAGGCAATATGCCTGACAACACTATCCGTTTTGAATATCGGATTGGCAGACAATTTTTCGTCACTACGGACATAGTGTGCTGAGCGCAATAAAATTTCTGCGGACGAGGCTTTTCGAAATGGTAATCTCATAAATCTCTCATAAATAAACAAAAAACTGAAGTTAATAGCAGTGTTATAAAATTATGTGTCTTTTGATGCGCCGCGTAAGCTTTATGCTCTGAAAAGTAGATTCCAAAGACAGATATCACCTGATTGCTGAGTGATTTCGGGCATCACGCAGCTATTATGATCTGTATAGGAGCCAATCGCAATGCGCTTTCCGGCAGCTTTCCCATCTGTTTTACAATTGATCGGCCGTACGCCTCTGGTTGAATTGCACGGCTTTGAAACAGGCCAATGCCGCCTGTTTGCGAAACTGGAAAGCCAGAACCCGTCCGGCTCTATCAAAGACAGAGTGGCATTAAGTCTTATCTCAGCGGCAGAACAGTCCGGTCAGTTGCGGCCGGGTGGTACGATTGTGGAGGCCACGGCCGGAAACACAGGGCTTGGTCTGGCGCAGGTTGCGGCTTTGCGCGGATACCGGTTGATTTTGGTTGTTCCTGATAAAATGGCTAAAGAAAAACTGCGCCATTTACGGGCTCTTGGTGCTGATGTGCGGCTTACGCGCTCGGATGTGGGCAAAGATCATCCGGAACATTATCAAAATCTGGCGCGGCGCATTGCAGAAGAAACTCCGGATGCGTTTTTTGCCGATCAGTTTTCAAATCCTGCCAATCCGCTGACCCATGAAACAACAACGGGACCGGAAATCTGGGAGCAGACAGGTCATCAGGTTGATGCAGTGGTTGTTGGTGTTGGTTCCGGCGGTACTTTGACTGGGTTGGGACGCTATTTCCGTGTTGCTGCACCGGACACACAGATTATTCTCGCCGATCCGGAAGGTTCGGTTCTCGCGCCGTTTATCGGGACGGGGCGGGTGGGTGATGCCGGGCAATGGTCGGTTGAAGGTATTGGCGGCGATCATATTCCTGAGAATGCCGATCTCTCTTTTGTTGCTCGCGCCTATACAATATCCGACCGGCAATCGATGCAGGCCGCGCGCGATTTATTATTGCGTGAAGGCATACTTGCGGGGGCATCATCAGGTACTTTGCTGGCGGCTGCACTGCAATATTGCCGTGAGCAAACGGAACCGAAAATTGTGGTGACGCTGATCTGTGATAGCGGCTCTCAATATTTGTCGAAAATGTTTGATGATAACTGGCTGCGTGACCGGCATCTGAGCGAGCGCATCGTGCATGGCAATCTGGAAGATCTGATCTCGCGGCGTCATCAGGATGGTGCGGTTGAGGTGACAGTGCCGGATGAAAACCTACTGGAGGCCTACGGGCGGATGCGGCGCAATGATGTATCGCAACTGCCGGTGTTGGATGGTGGCCGGCTGGTCGGAATTATTGATGAAAGCGATATTCTGAAAGCAGTGGAGGGGCCGTCTGAGGGGCGCTGGTCGCGCTTTGCAGCGGCGGTATCAACGGCCATGAGCCCGCAACCGCGTGTTTTGCAGGTGAATGCGCCGCTCAGCGCATTGCAGAGCTTTTTTGATCGTGATGAAGTGGCGCTGATTGTCGAGGGTGCTGAATTTATCGGGCTTATCACCCGCATCGATATGATCAATCATTTGCGTTATGCGGATCGTAATGGCGGGGAGGGCTGAAAACACTCTGCAACCGGCGTATCCTATGCAGGTCGTTTGGTGCATATAAAAAAACGGGCATATGCTGCAAGGCGCATATGCCCGTTTCAGTCTTTTCCGTGCAGTCTCAGCTTAAATGCAGGCCGCACAATTGTATCTGAAGGATACACGGGGCACATATAGGCTGGTCTTTATTAGCCGTTATTATGCAGAACTGACTGCCGGAAATGAATATTATGTATTCCCTCTGCTTTGATGTTTTTTAAAGTATATCAGCCGATGACTGCAATCAGACTTGTTGCGATTGCCCAGACGATAAATGCAGCAGGAACAGCCAGACCGGCCAGAAAAATCCCTAAGAAAACAAATGCTGCATCATTCGTGCTGTTTCGCGTGTGATCGGCAGGCTTTTGCCATTGAGCAGGTACACCATCATACATTGCCGGTCTCCTCCGATATGTCTTGATGGGTTTATTATGATCCGAATGAGAAATACTGCAATACTGAATATAAATAGATTTGAATTACACGAAAATGATGGTATTAGCTGTTTCGCTGGCCTTTTATATGTGAATTTTATTGATTTATCCGTGTTTGTAGATCTGCGTTTTGAGAGTTAACTGTATGATTTTAATAAATTTTACTTTTATACTGTAATTTATGAAGTATCTGTAATTTCAATAATTGCTGAATGTTTTGTTAAGTATGTGATTTCAGAACGAATAAACCTTCCGGAACGCGCATATTTTTTAGCAAACAGGTGCTGATTTGAGTCGGGTAAAACGAAGCGCTTTGCGCCTGTACTTCAGAGCATTTCGCATCCAAGGATTTCAGTTGTAGCGCGTGATAATGCAGTCACTCAAACAATCCGGACGGGCATAGCAATTGAATTTTGCGCGCGTGCACTACCTTCAAGAGCGATGCGCGGGGGCAATGCCTTGCAATGCTGCATGACTGTTATGCATTATTGTTTATTGTCGGTTTTTTCTCCTGCCGTTATAAGTGTGTCCATCGGGTTCGTTCTCCTCCTCCCAATTGAGCCCGATGACGGAATGCGGCACTCCTCCTCCCAGCCGCATCCATGATCAGGCCGCGCATCTCCTCCCCCGCGCGGCCTTTTTCTTTTTCCAGATTTATTAAATTCATTTCCGTATTCCGCGTTCGGGCTATATCGTCGGCGCGAAAATCACTATTCGTTATTTTGTTTTGATCGAAACATTATAAATGTTTGTTTTGTAACAATATGGTGTAATAGTGCGTTATCCGCTTTTGCAAAGCATGATTTTTGTAGAGGGCAGGAGTTCTAAGAGCTTTGTCTGTTTGTTTGCCCCGTTTATCCCTTGGCTATAAAGGACCTGAAAGTGAAGCAGCGCGATAATTCTGTATTTCTAAATTCCTATTCCGGTTTTCTGTTTGATATGGACGGAACCTTGGTCAATTCCATTCCTGTCGTTGAGCGGATCTGGTTGGAATGGGCAGCAGAACATGGGATTGACGGGCCGGAATTACTCAAAAAAGTACATGGCATCCGCGTTGTCGATGTAATCAAAATGCTCAATATGCCTCACCTTGATCCTAAAGCGATTGCTGCGGCTTTTCTGGCAGAGGAAATGCGCGATTTTGCCGGTATCCGCGCGATTGCCGGTGCAAAAGATTTTATCGCCAGTCTGCCTGCTGATCGCTGGACAATTGTTACCTCCGCGCCGCGTGAGCTGGCTGAAGCGCGTCTGGCCGTCGCAGGGCTACCGATCCCGAAAACAATCGTGGTGGCTGAGGATGTGACTGCCGGTAAGCCTGATCCGTCCGGTTATCGTCTGGGTGCGCAGCGTCTGGGTTTTGATGCTGCCGATTGTCTGGTCTTTGAAGATGCGCCAGCCGGAATTGCTGCGGGTCAGGCTGCCGACTCCGATGTTGTAGTGATCAGCGAAACCCATAGCCATGTGGTGACAGGCGGCAATGTTGAGTTCCGTGACTTTGCTAATCTCGGCATTATGCAGGACAGCGACGGACGCCTGCGCCTGAGCGTTGGTTAAGCGTGACCTATTCAGGCCTTGCGATAGGCCTGAATAGTCTCTGCCAGAATTGCGGTCGCAATTTCTGCCGGTTCCTGTGCGCTGATCGCAAGACCGATCGGCGCATGGATGCGCTGTAAATTGGTCGCTTCAAAACCTGCTGCTGTTAAGCGATCCAGCCTCTTGGCATGGGTTTTCCGGCTGCCTAATGCACCGATATAAAAACAATCGCTGTTTAAGGCGGCGCTCAAGGCCGGATCATCAAGATGCGGAATATGGCTGAGCGCAACAAGCGCCGTAAAACTGTCCGGCTGATGGGTTTTGAAAAATTCTTCCGGCCATGTTTCATGTAACTTTACAGACGGAAAACGCTCTGCCGTGGCAAAACCACTGCGCGGATCATGTATGCTGAGGTCATAGCCGGTGATCCTCACCATTTGTGCCAGCGCCTGCGCAATATGCACAGCGCCAATCACCACAATATGTGGCTGCGGCCGGTAAGTCTGAATGAAGCCGGTTTCATCCAGTTGCGTGATTTTGGCATTATCGGGTGTGGGAATAAGCGAGATATGTCCGTTTGTGAGAACAGTGTGGCTGGTAACGCGCTGGCGTTGAGTCTGTGCCTGCACGATCTGTGTCACCATCTCATGCATCGCTGCATCATAGGGAGCAATCAGCAGCCGGATCGTACCGCCGCAGGATAATCCTGCGGACCAAGCGGTTTCATCGCTGATACCAAAAGACAGATCACGGGTTTGTCCTGTAGCCAGTACGTCTAAGGCTTGTGCAATCACTTCCGCCTCAATGCAGCCGCCGGAGACCGATCCTTCAAAATTACCCTGATCATCGCAGATCAGATGACTGCCCGCAGGGCGCGGTGCAGAACCCCAGACAGAAAGCACGGTAACCAGAGCCAGCTTGCGCTCCTGTTCAAACCAGTTTTGTGCAAGTTGCAGCGGATTGGCGGTTCGCTTGTTCATGGAACTAATGCCTCCTGTGAGGGCAGAAATTTTATTTATCACGCAGGATTTCGCGGCGCAGCACGATGCTGGTGGTCAGATCTTCCACATTTTCGATTTCAGCAATTTTATTGCGGATTTCGTTCAATGCATTGATGGATGCTACTTCCACTTCCACCACCAAATCAAGCTGACCGCTGACTGAGGAGACTTTGCGCACGGCTGGCAGGCCAGCCAGAATATCGAGAATGGAAATGCTCGGCGTGCGTTTCAGCGTAATCATCAGAAAAGCCTGTAGCGCCGCATCATCCAGCAGGCCGATATCAGCGCGGTAGCCACGGATGACACCGTTCTTTTCAAGACGGGCCACGCGCTCGCTGGTGGCGCTGCGGGACAGGCCGACGCGCCCTGCAAGCGTCTTCATCGGAATGCGGGCTTCCTGAGACAGAATGGTCAGAATTTTCTGATCCGTTGCGTCAATATCCTGCATCATTTCCCCTCTGAAACTGCATGGTTTTTACGATGAAAAACCTCGCCGGCAAAGTGACGGTTACTTGAAACAAAGTGCCGGTGCAACCGGCACTTTGTCTGGTGCGCATCTTTTTGTGCTGTGCAAATCTACAATGATACAGATGCAAAGCCTCTTGCCTTGAAAGAGGCAACTGAAACGGAACAATCATGCTTGATACCGCGCCGCAGTTTTCACTTACCGATGCCGCTTCCCTGCTTAAAACCCATTATGGTCTGAGCGGAGATTTGTCGCCGCTCAACAGCGAGCGCGACCAGAATTACAAGGTCGTGACGGCTGAGGGTAAAGTCTTCATTTTGAAAATCGTCAATGCGTCTGAGCCGGTTGTTGAAAGCCGTTTCCAGACTGCATTGTTGAACCACATCCGTGACCATGCCGGTCATTTGCCAGTGCCGCATATTGTGCCGACGCTGAAAGGCGACAGCCTTGCCGATACGCTTTCCGTCAATGGCGATGTGCATAATATTCGTCTGGTCGGCTGGGTAGATGGTCTGCCGCTGGCAGAATCCGCGCGCTCATTGCATGCTTTGGAAGGTCTTGGCGAATTGCTCGGCCAGTTCGATGCGGCTTTGCAGGGCTTCATGCATGCCGGTGCTTTGCGTGATCTCGACTGGGATATGACAAATGCAGGCCGCTCGAAAGACCGTCTGCATTTTGTGAAAAATGCTGATGACCGCGCTTTGTTGGAACGCTTTATCGCCCGTTTTGAAACACAGGTCGCACCAAAGCTCGGCACACTTCGCTCCGGCGTGATCCATAATGATGCGAATGACTGGAATGTGCTGGTTGGCAATGACAATCATGATGTGATTGCCGGTCTGATTGATTTCGGTGATGCGCTCTATACACCAGTGATTGCGGAGGTCGCGATTGCGGCCGCCTATGCCGGTCTGGATCATGATGCACCGATCAGCGCCGCTGCCGCTATCGCTAAAGGTTTTCACAAATATTACCCGCTGCGCGAAGAAGAACTGAATCTGCTTTATGATCTGATCGCCATGCGTCTGGTGACTTCAGTTACGATTTCCGCATCGCGCCACGCAGAAGCGGAAGACAATCCGTATCTGGCGATCAGTGAAAAACCAGCATGGGATTTCCTGCGCAAGCTCGACCGGATGGAACCGCTTTTTGCAACGGCAATCCTGCGCAAGGCTTGCGGCTTTGATGCGGTTTCCGGTGCCTCTGCAACGGTCAGCTGGCTGAAAAACAACCGCTCAAAATTGCTGCCGCTGCTGGATAAACCGGTGGCTGCCTATCCGGCGGAACTGGTGCCTTATGGCGATCCGACCAATCCGATGACCATCAAATCGGCGGAAGAGCAGCCGGTTATTGCACAGGCAATGTGGGAAGAACATTGCGCTGTTACCGGCACGGAAGTCGGTATCGGCCCTTGGGGTGAAGAACGCACGGTCTATGCGGGCGCGATGTTTGAATCCAAACTTGTGAAGGGCAAGCGCCGTACCTACCACTTAGGCCTTGATCTGTTCATGGCTTCCGGCACGCCGCTTTATACCCCGCTCGATGCGATTGTCCGCAGCGTGGATATTGAGCCGGATCCGCTCGGCTATGGTTGCCTGATTACACTGGAACATCGCCCAGTTGGCTGCGCACCATTCATCTCGCTTTGGGGGCATCTGGCGCATGAGGCAGGCAACCGCCTCAAAGCCGGAGATATCTTGAGCGCTGGTGATCTCGTTGCGTATATGGGTGATGAAACCGAAAACGGCCATTGGGCGCCGCATCTGCACTTGCAGATCTGCACCGATACCCGCCTGACTGCGATGGATATTATCGGCGTGGGTGAAGAAGCCTATCTCGATGTCTGGGCAGAGCTGTTTCCGGATGCCCGCAATTTTGCTGGTATGGCTGAAGAGTTCTACCACCAGTCCGGTCGCAGCAAGGACGAAATCGTGGCTATGCGCCGCGAGATGCTGCTGCCGAACCTGTCGATCTCCTATGAAGATCCGATCAAATTCGTTCGCGGTGACGGCGTTTGGTTGATCGACCATAAAGGCCGCGCCTATCTCGATTGCTTCAACAATGTCTGTCATATCGGCCATGCCCATCCGGCGGTTGTCGAAGCTATGGCGAAGCAGGCTTCAACACTCAATACCAATACCCGCTATCTGCATGATAATATTGTCGCCTATGCGGAGCGTCTGACGGCTACCTTGCCGGATAATCTCACCGTTGCCGGTTTCACCAATAGCGGCTCAGAAGCCAATAGTCTGGCACTGCGCATGATGCGTGTGCATACAGGGCGTGAAAACGCGGTTGTGCTCGACTGGTCCTATCATGGCACCACGCAGGAGCTGATTGATATCAGCCCGTATAAATTCAATCGCAAGGGTGGCAAGGGTGCCAAACCGCATGTTTATGTAGCGAAAGTGCCGGACAGCTATCGTGCGCCGAAAGACTGGGCACCGGAAGACCATGCAAAGCTCTATGCGGAAAGCGTGGCTGAGCAGATTGCACTTATGCAGGCAAAGGGTGAAGGTCCGGGCTTCTTTATTGCTGAATCCATTCCGAGTGTTGCCGGTCAGGTCTTCATGCCGGATGGTTATCTTAAAGAAGTTTACAAGATGATCCGTGATGCCGGTGGTATCTGCATTGCCGATGAAGTGCAGGTCGGTTTTGGCCGCGTGGGCAGCCATTGGTGGGCGTTTGAAACACAGGGCGTGACACCGGATATCGTGACCATGGGCAAGCCGATCGGCGACGGTCATCCGATGGCGGCGATGGTCACTACCCGTGAGATCGCTGACAGTTTCAATAATGGCATGGAATATTTCAACACATTCGGCGGTAATCCGGTGTCCTGTGCTGTTGGCCTTGCTGTTCTGGATGTGATCGAGAGCCAGAACCTGCGCGGTAATGCGCTGACAATCGGCAATTATCTGATGGATTCTTTCCGTGAGATGCAGAACCGTTATGAAGTGATCGGCGATGTGCGCGGCCTTGGCCTGTTCCTTGGCATTGAACTGGTCAATGACCGCTACACCAAAGAACCGGCAACCAACATTGCGCGCGCCGTGTGCAATGTCGCTCGCCGTCGCGGTATTCTGATGGGGACAGAAGGTCCGTTTGATAATGTGCTGAAAATGCGTCCGCCAATGATCTTCAGCAAGGCCAATGCTGATTATCTGCTCAATGTGCTGGACGAGGCTTTCGCCGAAGTGACGAAGAAATAAACCGAGCGTATCCCGAAAAGTGTGAAGCGGTTTTCGGACAAGATACGCGTCAAACAAATAGATAGAGCATTTCCTTCAATATAAGATGGGCTGGAAATGCTCTAGACAAAAGGCCGGTGAAATTCACCGGCCTTTTTGTTGTTATTGCGCTGATTTCGAGCGGATATAGGCAATCAGATTGCTGATATCTTCGGTTTTTTTTAATCCTGCAAAAGCCATTTTATTGCCGGGCATGAATTGTTTCGGCGCGGTGAGATAAGAGGTTAGTGTGGCCTCATCCCAGACCATGCCTTCTTCGCCGGCTTTGGTCATCGCAGGTGAATATTTGAAATCTTCAATGCTCGCTGTTTTGCGATCAAGAATATTCACCAGATGCGGGCCGACGCGGTTCTTTGCCTCTTCTACCGTATGGCAGGCTGTGCATTTTGCGAAAACTTTTTTGCCTTTATCAGCATCACCTTCCGCGAGTGCCGGATAGGTAAAAGCGAGGCCGGAGAGAAGTGAAAGCCCGATAATTGTTTTGACAGAAATGCGCATAACTACACCTTGATTAAATCATTGTATCTGCGCGCTATTTTAGCTGAATTTTGTCGCAGCAAGGCTGGTGTTAGCGTCGCTGCGACAAAGCTATACAGGGAGGTTCATGCCAAGCGTTTCATATTTATTTGAAACGGCCACCGCGTTGCAAAACTTCAATCTTGTAGCCGTCCGGATCGGTAATGAAGAAGAAACGGCCGACCGGCACACCATCCGGTTTGAATTCAATCAGCTTGCCCGGATTGAGGCCGGCTTGTTCAAGGCGGGCATGTTCCGCATCAAGGTCGGAGACCGAAACCGCCAGATGACCATAGGCGTCCCCCAGATTGTAAGGTTCAGTGCGGTCTTTGTTGATGGTCAGTTCAAGTTCAAATTCGCTTTCCGCATTGCTCAGGTAAACAAGCGTGAAAGCCTGAAAATCAAGCCGCTCAGCAATGTCGAGATCGAAAGCAGCTTTGTAGAATGTAAGGGAGCGGGCTTCATCAAGCACGCGGATCATGGAGTGAATGTTTTTTGCCATCGGAGCACCGTTCATAAGAGTTTGGAACAGGCTTTCTTGCAGATTCTGCCCTGTTTGTCCCGTTTGACGGTCAGTTCAATGCCGCAGAATAAAGCTATATAAGATAATTCGCATGACTTCATGCCAATGCGTGACAAAGTAGACGGTTGCGCATGATTGGAAAAAGCGGCTGAAAACGCTATGACATTTGCGAAAGACGGGTTGCTTGCGGCGCGATGCAACCGGCAAATGCGGAGAGAATTGCGTGATACCATTCCTGCAGGCAGACGTTCTGGCAAAACCGGAGCCGTTGGATTTTTACGATGCGTTGCGGCTGAGCAGCTTTGGCGGAGATATTGAGTTCGGCGCGGCGACGACGACCGTCTATGCAACCGACAATTCTGTGTATCAGGTGCAGCCGCAGGGCGTGATCTATCCGCGCGGGTTTGAAGATTTACAGCAGATTGCGCAGCTTCTGCAAAGGCAAGAATTCCGCCATCTGAAAATGGCGATGCGCGGCGGCGGCACCGGCACCAACGGCCAGTCGCTGACCGACGGGATTGTGGTTGATACTTCACGCTATATGAACCGCATTCTCTCGATTGATCCGGAAAAACGCATTGCCCGTGTGCAAAGCGGTGTGGTCAAAGATCAGCTCAACAAAGCGCTGAAGCCTTACGGTCTGTTTTTCGCGCCGGAATTGTCTACGTCTAACCGAGCGACTATCGGCGGTATGATCAATACCGATGCCTGCGGGCAGGGTTCCTGCCTTTATGGCAAGACCTCTAATCATGTTTTGGGCTTACGTGCTGTTTTAATGGATGGCAGCGAACTCAATACCAGACCGATGACAAAGCCGGAGCTGGAAGACCTGCAAAAACCGGACACCCGTAGCGGTGCAATCTATCGCCTGATTGATGAAATCGAGCACGATAACCGCGATCTGATCGACAAGACTTTCCCGAAGCTCAACCGCTTTCTCACCGGCTATGATCTGGCACATTTACGCGAGAAAGACGGCGGGCTTAATCTCAATTCTCTGCTCTGCGGGGCGGAAGGTACGCTGGCGCTTATTGCCGAGGCTGATCTCAATCTGCTACCGATCCCGCGTTTCGCGGCACTGATCAATATCCGCTATGATGATTTCAACACTGCGCTGCGCGATGCCCGTTTCCTCACCGGATTGCAGGTGGCTTCGGTTGAGACGATTGATGCGAAAGTGCTGTCACTGGCGCGTGGCGATATTATCTGGAATCGCATTGCGGATTATTTCCCGTCCGAAGAAGGTAAGCGAACAGACGGTATCAATATTGTTGAGGTGTTGGCCGATAGCACTGAGGAACTGGCCGAGAAAATTCGTTTTGTTAGCCAGTCGCTGGCAGATTCTCCGCAAAGTGGTCGTTATGGCTTCACCACCACAGAAAAACCGGATGATATTGAAGCGATCTGGACAATGCGCAAACGCGCCGTTGGTTTGCTTGGTAATGTCGAAGGGGCGCGCCGTCCGGTGGCATTTGTGGAAGACACGGCAGTGCCGCCGGAAAATCTGGCCGATTATATTCTCGAATTCCGCGCGCTGCTGGATGGTGAAGGGTTGGATTACGGCATGTTCGGCCATGTCGATGCGGGTGTGCTGCATGTGCGTCCCGCGCTTGATCTGTCCGATCCTGCGCAGGAAATAATGATCCGCCGTATCTCTGATGCGGTGGTGGCGCTGACGCTGAAATATGGCGGCGTGCTGTGGGGTGAACACGGCAAAGGTGTGCGTTCGGAATATGTGCCGGAATTTTTCGGTCCGCTTTATCCGCAATTGCAGCGCATCAAAGCAGCTTTCGATCCTTATAATCAGCTCAATGCCGGTAAGATCGCCACGCCGGATGATCAGCCGCTGACAAAGATCGATGAACTGGCCTTCCGTGGTCAGAAAGATCGCATCATCCCTGCAGATGTGCGCAATGCTTATGACAATGCGCCTTATTGCAACGGCAATGGCGCTTGTTTTGATTTCAATACGGATTCCGCCATGTGTCCGTCTTTTAAAGGCAGCGGTGACAGGCGCTATTCTCCGAAAGGCCGTGCTTCGCTGATCCGCGAATGGCTGCGCCTGCTGAGTGAAAAAGGCATTGATCCGCGCCGCTCGGCACAGGCTCTGCGGGATAAGCCGCTATGGAGTGGTTTGCTAGGCCGTATCCGCAATAGTCTCGGCTCTAAAAATCGCGATGACTTTTCCCATCAGGTGCGTGATGCGATGGATACCTGCCTTGCCTGTAAGGCTTGTGCAGGGCAATGTCCGGTTAAGGTCAATGTTCCGGCCTTCCGCTCCAAATTCCTTGAACTTTATTACGGCCGCTATCTGCGTCCGCTGAAAGACCCGCTGATTGCCTCAATTGAACATATGATGCCGCTGGTTGCTAAAACCGGCAGGCTTTATAATGGCGTGATGGGCAGTGGTCTTGGTCGCTGGGGTATGAAACAGGTTGGCCTCACAGCTTTGCCGTCGCTGAGTGATGTGAGCCTGACAAAAGAACTGCGCGCCCGCAATATTCAGATGGCGGATGCAAATGTTCTGAACACCCTGAGCACAGAGCAGAAAGCCAAAGCGGTTATTCTGGTGCAGGACAGTTTCACGAGTTTCTTCGATACACAATTGCTGCTGGATGTGCTGGATCTGCTGAAGGCTCTCGGCTTCACGCCTTATCTGGCTGAGCTGAAACCGAACGGCAAAGCGCAGCATGTGCATGGCTATCTGAAATCCTTCACCCGCACGGCACGCAATACCAGTCTTTATCTCAACAGCCTTGCCAAAAGTGGTGTGCCGCTGGTTGGTCTTGATCCATCGATGACACTGACCTATCGCAGTGAATATCGCTCCGCGCTGCCAAATGAGACGGTGCCGGAAGTGATGTTGCCGCAGGAATGGCTGGCGCAGCATCTGGGGCAAATCGCTTCGCATATTAAGCCATCGCTAGAGCGTGCCGCGCAAAACTATATGTTGCTGCCGCATTGTACTGAGAAGACCAATGCCACGCCGACAATTGCGGCTTGGTCAGCGATCTTCAAACATTTCGGCATCAATATGGTGATTGGCGAAAGCGGTTGTTGTGGTATGGCCGGTACTTTCGGTCATGAATTGCGCAACCGCGCACTATCGGAAAATATCTATGATCTGAGCTGGCGGCAGAAAATGCAGACGCATGGCCGAGAGCAAATTGTGATGGCCACAGGTTTTTCCTGCCGCTCGCAGGTTGAGATCATGGAAAAGACGCAAATTCAGCATCCTTTGCAGGTTCTGAAGCAATTGATTGCTTCCTGATCTTAAAGTTTGCAAACGGGTACAATGAGCTCAAAGCGTACAAAATATCTGGCAGTATTGCTTCTTATAGCCGTAGTTCTGCCCGCCAGTGCTTATGGCTACACCAAAGTGCTGGGACGCGTTGGTTCCGGTACGGCTCCGGCTATGGCCGCCACGGAGCAGCAGGCAGACAAGATTGTGGTGCGCAAAAGCACCCGTGAAATGCAGTTGCTGCGCGGGGATGATGTGTTGCGCACTTACCAGATTGCGCTGGGTGGAGCACCGGAAGGTCATAAATTGCAGGAAGGCGATGAGAAAACGCCAGTTGGCGAGTATGTGATCGACTGGCGCAATCCCCGTTCTATGGCGCATCTCAGCCTGCATATTTCTTACCCCAATGAGCAGGATGCAGCGGCAGCCAAAGAAGCGAATGTGTCTCCCGGCGGTAATATTGTGATCCACGGCTTGCCCAATGGTTGGGGCTTCCTGAGTGCTGTGCATCACCTCTGGGACTGGACGGATGGTTGCGTGGCTGTCACCAACCGCGAGATGCAGGAAATCTGGTCAATGGTGCCGAATGGTACGCCGATTTCGATTTCTGAATAATCACAACTGCACAATCCGGTGAGTTTGAAGCAATCATGTTTTAAATATGCCTTTTTTCTGCTGAAAATCGGATCTCCCCTCTTGAAGCTGACGCAACAATGATTAATTAAGGAGCATCTGTGGTATGAAGGCTGCGGAGGTTTTTGTTGGTGAGAGGCACCGGCATCCGCCTTGCATCTGTTTTTTTAACAGCTGGGCTAACCACTACGGAACGAACACAGTACCGGGCCCCTCTGGCGAGAGTTTTACGGCGCTCTCGTGATGTCGGTACTGCCGCAAATATAGCCGGCGGACATGTGATCATGAAAAATTCTTTCATGTTTTTTGCGGAAGGTCATCAGGCCGATTCCGCTTTTAACTTTTGTTCTTATATTGATAATGCGTATCGTACAGACCGGTCTCCGGCCACTAAGGAGATCGTGAAATGAGCACGCCTGCATCTCAGAAAACTGTTCTCAGCTATTTTACCTGGGCATTTATTGTCACCGTAGTCGGTCTGGCGCTGGGTGCATGGCTCGGCTGGCAGTCCACCGGTACGATCGGTGGTATGGCCTCGATCTTTTTTATCTGCACGGTTCTGGCCGTGCTGGAAATCTCGCTGTCCTTTGATAATGCGGTGGTGAATGCCAATAAGCTGAAAGACATGACGCCGGAATGGCAGCATCGCTTTCTGACATGGGGTATCATCATTGCCGTTTTCGGTATGCGTATAGTTTTCCCGCTGCTGGTTGTGGTGATTGCTGCCGGTATCGGTCCGATTGAAGCAATCGTTCTGGCTGCTGCGAAACCTGAAGAATATGCGCGTATCATGACTGATGCGCATCTGCCGATTGCCGCTTTCGGTGGTACCTTCCTGTTGATGGTGGGACTGACCTATTTCTTCAATTCCGACAAGGATGTGCATTGGTTCGGCCCGTTGGAACGCCCAATGGCGCGTCTGGCTGAAATCAAAGGGGTTGAAGTTGCAATCGTTTTGATCCTGCTTCTGACCTTCTCGTCAATTCTAGGTGAAGTTGAAGGTACGACATTCCTTTATTCCGGCGTTTACGGTCTTCTGACCTTCCTTGCTGTGGAAGTGGTTGGCGGTATTCTTGATGCTTCGCAGAAAACACTGAATGCTGCGGCACAGGGTGGTTTTGGTGCTTTCCTTTATCTTGAAGTGCTGGATGCCAGCTTCTCCTTCGATGGTGTGATCGGTGCTTTTGCTCTGTCGCAGAACCTGTTCGTGATCGCGATCGGTCTGGGTATCGGTGCGATGTATGTGCGTTCCATGACCATCATGCTGGTCGAAAAAGGCACATTGAGCGAATACCGCTATCTGGAACATGGTGCATTCTATGCGATCCTGATCCTCTCGGTGGTGATGTATTTCCAGACACTCGTGCATATTCCGGAAGTGATTACCGGTCTTGGCGGTGCGGTACTGATTGGTATCGCGTTCTGGGCGTCGGTTCGTCATAACCGTCGTGAAGAACATGCAGAAGCAAAAGCTGAAGCTGTAGCAGCCGAGTAAGCTGTTTCATCACCTTCACGTAATTATGAGCCGCCGGATCACTCCGGCGGCTTTATTATTTTGCATGATTGCAAAGCTGCGATTATTGCTCATTGATGAGAAGCAGCATGTACGGATAGCAAGAACGGAAGAGGCAATGGAAACAGGCGGACAGAATATGAGTGACAAACAAGCTGTTTCTGTGAGCATTAATGCTGTTAAGCCGCCGGTACAGCATGGTCTGTGGCGCTCTTATATGCTGATCTTTCTGCCAATGCTGCTGTCCAATATTTTGCAGGCGGCTTCCGGTACGCTGAATGGTATTTTTGTTGGCCGGATGATGGGCGTTGATGCGCTGGCGGCAATGTCCGCCTTTGCTCCGGTGTTCTTTTTGTTTCTGGGATTGATTATCGGTCTTGGTGCCGGTGCCACTGTGCTGATCGGGCAGGCATGGGGTGCCCGCGATATGGTCAAGCTGCATGGCATTGCGGGCAGTGCAGTGGCTATGGTGATGACTGTGTCTGTCACTGTTGCAATAATGGGCGGATTATTCGCCACACAGCTAATGGAGTTTTTGGGCACACCGCAGGCTGTATTATACGAGTCTTCCCATTATGCCCGTATCATGATGATGGGCATGCCGGTGATTTTCCTGCTCTGGTTGATGAGCAATATGAGCCGCGGCGTAGGTGATGCGGTCAGTCCGCTCTGGGCGCTGGTGATTGCCACGGGTGTTGCAATGGTGCTGACACCGGTCTTCATTGAAGGTTGGCTGGGCTTTCCGCAGCTCGGTGTGATGAGTGCAGCCGTTTCCACAGTGATTGCTTCCGCTGTTGCGCTGGTCTGGCTGATCTGGTTCTGGAATCGGCGCAATCATCCTATGGCATTTACACGCAGTTTTCTGGCTCTGATCCGGTTTAACAGCACCTATTGTAAAACCATTTTGCGGGTTGGCCTGCCGACAGCACTGCAGATGCTGACCATCGCTTTTGCGGAAATCGTTTTGCTGGGGCTGGTCAACGGGCATGGTACTCAGGCAACCGCCGCCTATGGCGCAATTGTGCAGACATTGGGCTGGGTGCAGTTTCCGGCTATTTCTATCGGGATCACCGCTTCCATTCTGGCCGCGCAGGCTGTGGGGGCAGGGCGTAATGAGCAGGTGCATAAGATTGTGATTGCGGGATTGCAGCTCAACTGGCTGGTAACGGGCGCTTGCGTGACGTTGGCCTATTTGCTGTCGGGTTATATCACCAGTGCGTTTTTGACCGAGCAGGTTGTGGCCGATCTGGCAGCGCATTTGCTGCATATCGTGCTTTGGACGATTGTCTTGTTTGGCATGAGCAGCGTGTTTATGAGTTCCATGCGGGCAAGCGGAGCAATTTATGCACCAACTGTTCTGACTATGAGCGCTATCTTACTGGTGGAAATTCCGGCAGCCTATTTATTCAATCGCTGGATCGGCATTGACGGGATCTGGTGGGCCTATTCGCTGACCTTCGCCACGATGCTGTGCCTGCAATCGGGCTATTATTATTTCATCTTCAGTAAGCGGAAAATTGTGAAGCTGATTTAGAGCATGTCTCCCAAAAGTGGGAACCGGTTTTGGGATAAAGACATGCGTGAAAACAAAAAAATAGAGTATTTCCGATGATTCAATCAAAACAGGAAATACTCTAGAAAAGCCGGCAGTGCCGGCTTTTTTTGTTATTTCACATTGGCGGCAAGGCCGGAAAGAACGCTCATCCAGCCGACAGCTTCCGCTACATTTGCACAATCAAAGCTGATGGTGGTGGCGTCCGTGCGCTTGGCGCAAGGGATAATTGCCATCTGATCGGCCAGCAGCGGGGAGTTCATAATGAACTCTGCATGGATACGGCTGGTAAATGGTTTCCAGACTTTCAGCTCATTTTTGCGCTCAACGGCCTTTTTCGCCAGATCACGGATCATAGCGCGGGCATTTTGCACGGAAATCTGTCGCGCTGCACGGGTGCCTAATGCTGTTTTGACGGTGGCAAATTCAGCTTGCGGGAAGAACCGACGGTTTTCCAGTTCGGTCTGATCGTCGCCGGTAATCAGTGCCACCGGCACACCAAGCTCACCGGCATAGGCACCATAAAAGCCGGGCTCGCCAACAATCTGACCATTGAGTTTGATGGTGCGGAAGGCGAAGCCATTGGTGGTATGGGCAAGCACGCCATATTGCGCGGCACTGGCGTGATGACCGGTAAAGAACAACAGGTCAAAGTTTTCATCCAGACCGGCAGCCATGTTGAACTTCTTCGGGCGGCCAAGGATCAGTTCTGCTGCCGGATGCAGCATTTCCGGAATGATATTGACCATCGGGCCATGCGAGTCATTGACCAGAATATAGTCTGCTCCGCCTGCCAGTGCGCCTTCAATGGCAGCATTGACTTCTTCTGTCATCAGGCGGCGCGCGCGTTCATATTCCGGATTGCCTGGCTGACCTTGCTGCGATGTTACAACACCGGCCACACCTTCAATATCCGCACAAATATAGACTCTCATATTTCCCCTCCGGCAATCATGATTGATTCCGCAATTCCGAGGCTACATTGACAAAAAAGCCCCGCAGCTTCAACCGAAGCGCGGGGCTTGAATGGCTTAAAATCTTATAGATAAAGCAGATTAGCTGAAATCGGCCGGATTAATACCGAGGGTGCGCAGGTCTCTTTCATGCGGGCGGCGACGGCCTTCAACAGCAGCGGCTGCGGAAGCTGCGGCACCGAAAACAGCCAGTGCGCGGCTGATGAAATTACGGGAATGCTTTGTACGTTCTGTCATCTTGCTTCTCCGTGTTTGGGGCTTTGTCTTTTTGCAAAGCCGTAATCTGATACTCCAAAGATGGGATCACGAAGCCGTTTTCACAACTGACAGAATGACAGAGCTGCCATGCATGAATCGCATGGCCGGTTAAATAATGATGACAAGTAAAGAAAAAGCCCGCCGGTTATGCCGGCGGGCTCGTTACTTTTGGAGGTATAAAGATTTAGTCTTCATTCGCCGCAAGCTGGGAGAGTACCTGACCGCGGCCACGGGCACGCATAATCAGCGGGACGATCAGCGCCAAAGCTGCGATGGTCAGCAGGACGGCTGCAATAGGGGAGGTGAACAACACGGTCACATCACCCTGACTGATCGACAAAGCGCGGCGCAATTGCTGCTCGGCCAGCGGGCCAAGGATCAGGCCAACGACTGCCGGTGCAATCGGATAACCGAATACACGCATACCATAACCCATCAGGCCGAATGCCAGCAGCATGCCGAGTTCAAACACCGACGGATTGGCACCGATTGTACCAAGGGTGGCGAACATCAAAATACCGGCATAAAGCCACGGTTTAGGGATGGTCAGCAATTTGACCCAAAGACCGATCAGCGGCAGGTTCAGCACCAGCAGCATGAAATTGGCGATGAGCAAGCTGGCAATCAGACCCCAGACCAGCTGCGGATTGGTCGCAAACAGCAATGGCCCCGGTTGTAAGCCATATTGCTGGAAACCGGCCAGCATGATTGCAGCGGTTGCTGTTGTCGGTAGGCCGAGCGTGAGAAGAGGGACAAGCGTACCGGCAGCAGACGCATTATTGGCGGCCTCCGGTCCTGCAACACCTTCAATCGCACCGTGGCCGAACTCTTCCGGATGCTTGGTGAGTTTGCGCTCGGCTGCATAAGAAAGAAATGTACCGATTTCCGCGCCGCCCGCAGGCATGGCACCAATCGGAAAGCCGATAAATGTACCGCGCAACCACGGTTTCCATGACCGTGCCCAGTCGGCGGGTGACATCCACAGCGAGCCTTTTACCGCTTCCACTTTGTCTGGTGCCCGTGATCCCTGAGCTGCAATATACAGAGTTTCACCAATTGCAAACATGGCTACGGCCAGCGTGGTCACTTCAATACCGTCAAGCAAATCCGGCACACCGAATGACAAACGTGCCTGACCGGTGAGCTGGTCAATACCGATGGTCGCAAGAGCAAGGCCGATAAACAGCGAGGTCAGCCCGCGCAGAGCACTGTCGCCGAAAGCTGAGGAGACTGTAACGAAAGCCAGCACCATCAATGCAAAATATTCGCGGGGGCCGAAAACCAGCGCGAGCTTAACAATATAAGGCGCAATGAAAGCCAGACCGATCGTGGCAATCAGGCCGGCAACAAAAGAGCCGATCGCCGCAGTGGCAAGAGCAGGGCCGCCGCGTCCTTTGCGCGCCATTTTGTTACCTTCCAGAGCGGTAACAATCGAGGCGCTTTCACCCGGCGTATTCAACAGGATGGAGGTGGTGGAGCCGCCATACATGCCGCCGTAATAAATACCGGCAAACATGATCAGCGAACCTGCCGCATCAAGCTGATAGGTGACAGGCAGCAGCAAAGCGACTGTCAGGGCAGGGCCGATGCCCGGCAGCACACCGACAGCGGTGCCCAGCGTCACGCCGATCAGCGCATAGAGCAGGTTCATTGGCTGCGTTGCAACCATAACCCCCTGCATGAGAAATTCAAATGTAGACATTTAAGCATTTTCCCGTGCTGTGCCGTTTTCGCTGTTTTAAAGACGTTGCGGCAACGAGAAGAAAAGACGGTGCAAGCTCAGAAGAACAACCGTTCTAACGGCCCTGCAGGCAGTGACAATTGCAGCAATTTGGCAAAAACCAGCCAGATCACATAACAGGCAGCAATTCCGACAGGGATCGAGAACCACAATTTGCGTTTACCAAAGCCATAGGCTGTCAGTGCAAACATAATACCTGTGGCAATGGAAAAGCCTGCTGTGTTGAGCAGTAGCATCTGCGCGGTAAGCCCGCCGACAATCCAGAGAACCGGTTTGACTTCCTGTGGCTCGCGCTCAGGAAAATCATGGCGAAAAGCCGCAATAATTGTCCAGATCGCCAGTCCGGCAAGACCAAAGGCAATTGCTTTCGGCACAGTCGCGGGGCCGACCTGCGAGTAGCCGGCAGCCTCGGAAAGCCGCGCCATATCCCAGAACATGATGCCGGAAATAACGAGCAATATGGCAGCGATACAAAGCGCCGCCCGATCGGGGCGACGCTGTGTTGCAGGTTTCAGTTCACTCATTGAACAAGACCGATATCTTTCAGGACACCTTCAGTTGCCTGAATATCTTTGTCGAGCTGTGCATCAAACGCATCGCCTGCCAGATAGGTGTCAGCCCAGCCTTTGGTTTTCAGCGTATCCTGCCAGGATTTGGATTTGGCCAGCTTTTCAATGTCAGCATTGATTGCAGCTTTCTGCTCGGCTGAAATGCCCGGAGCTGCGGCCAGCATACGCCAGTTTTCCACAACCACATCAAGACCGGATTCTTTCAAAGTCGGTGCATCAATGCCTTCAATACGTTCGGCGCTGGAGACAGCGAGCAGACGCAATGTGCCAGATTTGACCTGCGATTCAAATTCGCCGTAACCGGAAATACCGGCGGAAACCTGACTGCCGAGGATAGCGGCGAGTGCTTCACCACCGCCGGAATAGGCAATATAGTTGATTTTCTTAGGGTCAACGCCTGCAGCCTTGGCAATCAGACCAACAGCAATATGGTCAGTGCCGCCTGCAGAGCCACCGCCCCATGAAACTGCGCCCGGATCTTTTTTCAGTGCTTCAACCAGATCGCCCATTGTCTGGAAAGGAGAAGAAGCAGGTACAACGATTGCTTCATATTCACCGGTCAGACGTGCGATCGGGGTAACATCTTTCAGCGTTACAGGCGATTTATTGGTCAGAATTGCGCCGACCATGACATAACCGCCGACGATCAGAGCATCGCTTTTGCCTTTTTGCTGGCTGGCAAACTGAGCGAGACCGATTGTGCCGCCGGCACCCGGTACGTTCTGTACCTGAACTTTACCGGAAATGCCTTCCTGCTGCAGAACTGTCTGCAGGGAACGGGCTGTCTGATCCCAGCCGCCGCCCGGATTAGCCGGTGCAATGATGGTGTAATCTGCTGCATAGGCAGGCAGCGCCAAAGCGCCTGCGAAGAGGGAAGCGAGTAGAATTTTTTTCAAGTCTGATCCTCCGGATGCTGCGTTGAAACGCAGGCTGTGGTTTTTTAATAAAACGCACGGGAAGGATCAGGCATGCGGTGCCCCCGACCAAATGACATTTCCTCCCCGGTGCTGTTGTTAAACCGCCTCCACGGACAACAGCCCTGCCAATCCACCATATCAAGCTGACATGAACCTGACACCTTATGCTTTGCGCACAAATTTAAAAGTTCATATGTTGTTTCAGGATTGTGAGCCTGTTTCGGCTAAAATCAATGTTATTTTTAATGCTGGCGCAGAACATTGTTCCATTTTGCAATTAAACGGCTGCGTTTGACCTGATCAAGATAGACCATCAGTCCGGGGCTGACCGGAACCGGTTTCAACTGGCTGCCATGTATTTCCTGCATGGTCAGCGCGGTATTGTCTCCTGCGACCTCAGGGCTGACTGCGGGGATTTGTAATTGGCGGGCGAGGATTGTCTGGCCTTCTTTCGACATGAAGAATTCAAGATAACGCCGTCCCAGTTCCGGTGATGCAGCAGCTTCCGGCACCAGTCCGATGCGTGACATGACGACCGTATAATCCTTGGGCAAAATGATGCCGACATCCGGATTACGCGCCGCCCAGTCTGCGGCATAGGAGCCAAGAATATTATAGCCGAGCACAAAGCGGCCGTCGGCAACGCGTTCCACAATGGCCTGACTGGTGGAGTAGAGTTTGACGCCTGCCGCCCCCATCGCCTGAATAACAGTCCATATATCATCGAACTGTTCCTGATCGCGTGCCATGAACAGAAAGCCCACACCGGAGCGCTCAATATCATAGGTGCCGATGCGGCCATACACAGCCTCGCCGCGTTCTTTGAGATAGGCAACGAACTCGGCGCGTGTTGACGGCGGTTTGCGGTCTGTAAATTCCGGCTTGTGATAGACAAAGACAGCGGGCTCAAAGGTCAGGGCATAAGCCGTATTGCGCCAGTTTGCCCATGAGGGCCAGCGTTCGCTCATAGGCAAAAGGCTGGCTTGCGCATAGCCGTCATTGGTGAGTTTGACCTGCAAATCCATTGCCGAGGAAAAGGCAAAATCAGCGGTTTTTAATCCGTCATCTGTCTCACGGACAATCCGCTCGTAAATTTCTGTGGTGAGCAGATCTTCATAGCGCACAGCGATATCAGGGTTGTTCTTTTGAAAGCCTTCAATCATCGGGCGGGCAAGCGGCTCATCCAGTGAAGAATAAACCACCAGAACGGAAGCACTCTTGTTACCGTTGACAGCGGGGAACAACATGGGTGTGGCTCGGGTGTCGCTGGTATGAAATTGCAATGTCAGCAAGCTTAAAATCACACTCAGCCAAAAACGGTGCACGCGCTCATTCCCTCCGGATTATGATCAGGCAAAACAAAAATACGCGGCACTTTATGACCCTTTTGCGGGATTATTTATATGTGCGGCGCTGAGATTGCCCGTAGTATCATGAAGCGTAATCATTATATGCTGCAAGCGGGAGAAACAATACGGGCTGTTTCGGGCATTTTCGATGGCTCAAACACATCAGAATAGGCTCTGATAATAGCGGGGAGAGATTTGCTGCGTGCGGATTTTGCTGGTTGAGGATAATAAGGCGCTGTCCGAAGGGCTTGGCGCCTTGCTGCGCGGCAGTGGTTATGCGGTTGATATTGTGGAGGATGGTGCGTCTGCCCATGCTGCCGCCGCTGCCGAAAATTTTGATCTGGTGATCCTTGATCTCAACCTGCCGGAAATGGACGGGCTGGAGGTCTTGCGCGCTATGCGTGCGCGGCAAAATCAGGCGGCAGTGCTTATTCTGACAGCACGTGGCACGCCGGAAGAGCGGGTGCGCGGGCTGGATCTTGGTGCCGATGATTACATGATTAAGCCGTTTGATATCAGCGAATTTGAAGCGCGGGTCCGTGTGCTGTTACGGCGGCAGGCGGGGTTGCGCCATGCGCTGGTGCATTTTGGTGCAGTTACGCTTGATCTGAATACACGCACATTCAGCGCTTCGGGCAGCGCAGCCGGACAATCGATTGATATTCCGGCACGCGAGCTTGGTCTGCTGGAACTGTTATTTGTGCGTGGCGGCAAGGTGGTGGCAAAAGAGGCGATTGTGCAATCGCTCAGCGGTTTCGACCATGATCTGAGTTCCAATGCCATTGAGCAATATGTCAGCCGTCTGCGTAAAAGGCTTGCGCCTTACGGACTGACGGTGAAAACCGCACGCGGGCTTGGTTATTATCTGGATCGTTTATCCGGTGTGCAGCCGGTCGCAGCTGCGGACACGCCTAAGGACTTTTCCAAGGACCTTTAATGAGAGAAACCACCTATTCCCTGCGCAGACGTTTGCTTGGCTGGTTGCTGGTTTCAACCATGCTGATCGGGCTGATTGCGCTGGCGGATACCTATCAGGAAGCGGTTAATACGGCGAATAACGTGGCCGACCGCGTGCTGAGCGGCTCGGCTCTGGCGATTGCCGAACGTGTTGTCGTGTCCGAGCATGGCGATCTGGAGGTGGATATTCCTTATGTGGCGCTGGAAATGCTAACCTCCGCTGCCCAAGACCGTGTATTTTATCGCGTGGACGGCCCGCCGGGGCAGTTTATTACAGGCTATGAAAACCTGCCGCTTTTGAAAAATCCGGACAACAAAAATCTTGAGTTCGGAGACGGTATCTATCGGGGGGAACCGATCCGGCTAGCCTTATTGCGCCGTTCGGCCTCAACCGGCGTGAATTCGGTGCCTTTTACGGTTACGGTTGCTGAAACCACAATGGCACGGCGACAGCTGACGCAAACCATTTTGCTACGCTCAGCACTGCGGCTTTTGTTTATGATTGCGGGCACGGCGCTGGTGGTCTGGGTGGCTGTAACCTATGCTTTGCGCCCGCTTTATCGCCTGAGCGATGCCATTGCCGAGCGCAATCCGCAGGATTTGCACCCGATCAGCGAATATGTGCCCAATGAAGTGCAGGGGTTGGTGGAGACGGTTAATTCTTTCATGGTGCGGTTGCAATCGGCACTGGAGGCTTTGCGCCATTTCACCGGCAATGCCAGCCATCAGCTGCGCACGCCTTTAGCTATAGTGCGCACCCAGCTTGCTCTTGCTCAGCGCAGTGGTGACCGCGAGGCCATGTTGGAAGCGGTGGCGCAAGCCGATCAGGCTGTGGCTCATGCGGAACGTATTTTGGCGCAATTGCTGATGCTGGCAAAAATTGATGCCTCCGGCGACCAGACTGTACAAATGCTCGGATCTGTTGATCTGGCTGAAATGGCACGGGAGATAACCGGCGATTATGTGCGTGAGGCGGCGCAGAATAATATTGATCTGGGCTATGAAGGGGAAGACAGTCTGACAGTGCAGGGTGACAGGCTGTTGCTGGAAGAAGCTTTGAAAAACCTGATTAGCAATGCACTGCTTTATGCCGGTACAGAGGTAGTGGTGACCGTTCGTGCCCGCAGGCAGGGTGAGCTTGTTTTCCTTGAGGTCGAGGATAATGGTAAAGGTGTGCCTGAGGAACAGCTTGCCCTGATCCGCAATCGTTTTGACCGCGGCTCTGTTTCTAAAATCACAGGCCATCCGCCAGCGGGCAGCGGTCTCGGCTTGTCGATTGTTGAGGAAATTGCAGCTTTGCATGGCGGTCATCTGATCCTGCAAAAAGCAATGCAGAGCAACGGGCTGCTCGCAGCCATCCGGTTTTCCGCTTCTTTGTAAAATACTCTGGCCGGTTATCGTCATGGTTGGTTTTTGATAGATCATTCCGGCCGATTTACTGACATGCAGACATTTATCTTGTTGCAAGCGGAAGGTTTTTAGCTAAAACCGCAAGTAAGTTGAATTGAAATATCATATTTATGCGGATGTATGGCGGGAGAGATTGTAATGTCGGATATCGTGAAACGGTTTTTTGCCTATTATCGCCCGCATAAGCTTCTGTTCGCCGTCGATTTTTGCAGTGCAGTGTTGTCAGGCTTGCTGGAATTGGCCTTTCCGGTGGCTGTCACTCTATTCATCGACCGGCTGTTGCCGACCAATGAGTGGGGGCTGATTGCGTTGGCCGCTGCCGGTCTGCTCTGCGTTTATATTTTTAATGCCGGTTTGCAGGTGGTGGTGACCTATTGGGGGCATATGCTCGGGATCAATATTGAAACCGAGATGCGCCGCAAAGCCTTTGATCATTTGCAGAAGCTGTCTTTCGGTTATTTTGACAATCAGAAAACCGGCCATCTTGTAGCGCGTATGACCAAAGATCTTGAAGAAATCGGTGAGGTCGCACATCACGGTCCCGAAGATCTGTTCATAGCGATTATGACCCTGATCGGCGCTTTCATGCTGATGTTCTGGGAACATTCAACACTGGCGCTGATTACCGTGCTGATCGTACCGGTAACCGCATGGGTAACATTGCGCTATGGCGGCCGCATGACGACGACATGGCGCGCGCTTTATGGCCGTGTTGCTGCTTTCAATGCGCGGATTGAGGAGAATGTCGGCGGCATCCGTGTTGTGCAGGCTTTCACCAATGAAGACCATGAGCGGGCGCTGTTTGCAGAAGACAATCAGAATTACCGCAGCACCAAACTTAAAGCCTATAAGGTGATGGCGGCTTCCACATCGTTGAGCTATCTGTCGATGCGCTTCATTCAGGTTGTGGTGATGTTGTGCGGTGCTTATTTCGTTATTCGCGGCGATCTGACCGCCGGTGGTTTTGTCGGTTTCCTGCTGCTGGTCGGGGTGTTTTTCCGCCCGATTGATAAGATCAATTCGGTTATCGAGAGCTACCCGAAAGGGATTGCCGGTTTTCAGCGCTATTTAGAGTTCCTGAATACGCGACCGGATATTGCTGATCGCAGCAATGCCCGTGACGCAGGTAAATTGCAGGGCAATATCCGCTACGATCAGGTGTCCTTCGGCTATCAGGATAATCGTGCGATTGTGCAAAGTCTGAACCTTGATATTCAGGCGGGAGAGACGATCGCTTTCGTCGGTCCTTCGGGAGCAGGCAAGACAACAATCTGTTCGCTGCTGCCGCGTTTTTATGAAGTCACCGGCGGCAGTATCAGCATTGATGATATTGATATCCGCGATATGACGCTGAAATCCCTGCGAGGCAATATCGGTATTGTCAGTCAGGACGTGTTTCTGTTTGCCGGAACAATCCGGGAGAATATTGCCTATGGCCGTCTGGATGCGAGCGATGCAGACATTATGGAGGCGATGGAGCGCGCACGGCTGGGCGATGTTGTTGCAGGTTTGCCTGCGGGGCTTGATACGATTATCGGCGAGCGCGGGGTTAAACTTTCGGGCGGGCAAAAGCAGCGTCTGGCAATTGCGCGTATTTTCCTGAAAAATCCGCCAATCCTTATTCTGGATGAGGCCACCTCCGCGCTGGATACAGAAACCGAGCGCGCCATTCAGCAGTCGCTGGCAGAGTTGTCAGTCGGGCGCACAACACTGGTTATCGCGCATCGCTTAGCAACAATCACCAATGCTGACCGCATTGTGGTGGTGCAAAACGGAAGCGTGGCGGAAGAGGGCAGTCACCAGCAGTTGCTGGAAGCGAAATCCGGCCTCTACCGCCAGTTGCTGGAAGCACAGAGCCGCTCTGCTGTTTAGTATCCCTGTTCTCAATATTGGGATTGGGAGTGCGATAATGAACACTGTGTTTCATAGACACGAATTGATACGATACCGTATGGTATGATATTGATGCGATAAATAATCGGACAGGTCACATCATGAATCCAAAACTTGCAGCCGCGATGGCTACCATTTTGTGGGGTTTTACCTACATTGTTTCATCCAATATGCTGCCGCATAATCCGTTATTTATCGGTGCGGTGCGTGCTTTGGGCGGCGGAATTCCGCTTTTAATATTCGCCGGTGCAATGCTGCCGCGTGACTGGTGGTGGAAAATCACCGTACTCGGAACATTGAATGCCGGTCTGTTTTTCGGACTGATCTTCGTTGCTGCCTTGCGTTTACCGGGCGGGGTGGCTGCCACCATTCAGGCTCTGGGGCCGCTCTTTACAATTCTGCTTGCATGGCCGTTGATGCATGTCATTCCTACCCGCCATAAGATTTTCAGTGTCTTGCTTGGTGCGCTGGGTGTGAGCCTTGTTGTGTTGCGCGGTGGTGTGCAGATGGATATGCTCGGTGTATTGGCAGGTCTTGGAGCAGCACTTGCAGTGGCACTCGGCGGTATTTATGTCCATAAATGGGGTCGCCCGTGTTCCCTGCTGGCTTTCACAGGCTGGCAGCTTGTGATTGGCGGCGTTGAACTGGCAATTCTTGCTGTGATTTTTCAGGATATCCCGTCTTCGGTAAGCCTGCTTAATGTCACGGGTTTTGTTATTCTGGCGCTGTTTCTTACGGCTCTCGCTTTTGCCCTGTGGTTTCGCGGTATTGAGGGTGCAGGGCCTTCGGCTGTTGCACCGTTCTTCCTGTTGGCACCGGTGACAGCTTTTGTGATGGATGCTGTTTTCAACGATATGGTGCCAAGTTGGTTGCAACTCGGTGGTATTTTGCTGGTACTTGGCAGTCTGCTTTATGGTCAGCTGGTTGATCGCAGATCATTTCGTCCTGCCCGCCATCATCATAAAATCAACGCATCTGATAAACAGCCGGAGGCTGCTGAATGATCGAAGAGAAGGCTATCCGCATTACCCGCCGTGGTTTGGAGCGGCGGGAACAGATCAGAAAAATTGCCGGTACATTGTTTCTGGAGCACGGCTATGAAGGTGTCTCCGTTGACGAAATTATGCGGCAGGCGGGTGGCTCCAAGACCAATCTCTACAATCATTTCGGAGATAAAGAAGGCCTGTTTATGGCTGTTATCTCGCAGATGAGTGAAACCTTTACACGAGACATTAAAGATCTCGATGTCTCTGCACTGCCTTTGAAAGAGGGGCTGGAGAGACTGGGGCGCCAGTTGCTGCTCGTACTGATGGAAGAGCACCATGTGGCCTTTCAGCGGCTGGTCATTGCGGAATCCGGACGGTTTCCGGCCATTGCCAAAACATGGTTTGAAAAAGGCCCGCAGATGGCACGGCATTATCTTTCCAAAGCGATTATTCCGCATATTGAGAGCGGGTTTTTGCGGCAGGGTGATCCGGAAATAATGGCGCGCCATTTCCACGATATGATTGTGGAAAATCTGCTTAGTCTAGCACTGCTCGGGCAGGTGATTGATGAGGCGGTGCAGCACAAAGCCGTCGAAGATGCATTGCAGACATTATTGTGCGGCTGGGCTGCACGACCGGACTAAAGCATGAATGCCGGAAACAAGCTTGTTTAACGTGATTGTTTAAACGGAGGAAAATCATGAACCCGTCTTGGATTTATCAAATCTTATCGATGCCTGTTGTTCAGTTGCTGGCACGTATTCTGCTCACCATGACATTCTGGTTGAGCGGCGTTGCCAAACTGTTCGACTTTCCCTCCGCCGTTGCGGAAATGACGGCCAACAATCTGCCCGCACCGGCATTGTTTGCAGCTATAACGATTGCCGTTCAACTGGTTGGCTCTGCTTTGGTGATCTGGGGCGGTTCGCTGGTATGGCTCGGCGCGGGTGCCTTGGGTGTTTTTACCGCCATGACTATTCCGGTCTCTCACGCTTTCTGGCGGGCAGAGGGCATGGAAGCGGTTGCCAAAATGCATGTTGCCGTCGAGCATATGTCGGTTATCGGCGGCTTGATCATTGTTGCAGTTTTGCATGCTGTCGTGCCGCATCTGCGGCGTAAATAGCGGCGTGCATTATTCAGGCTGGTTCGATTGCAGCCAGTTGAGGTCATCGCTCAGCGCTTGTGCAAGGGTGCTTTCCATATGACGAAAGCGGCGGATCAGCTCCTCGCCAAATGGTGTAAGAACCGCACCGCCGCCTTGTTTTCCACCGCGCTGAGAGTTGACCGAAGGCTCAGAAAACATGGAGTTCAGCGCATCGACCAGCTGCCATGCACGGCGATAGGACATATCCATCGCGCGTCCCGCTGCCGAGATGGAGCCGGTATCGCGGATATGTTCAAGAAGCTCTATTTTCCCGCGCCCCAGACGCGCATTTTCCGGAAAATCAATGCGCAGTACCGGCTTCAGCAGTGTGTTTTTATGTGATGCCATTGTTTCCCCCTTGTCTTGAAAATAACGATACGCAGATTTTTTAAAATGTCGGCGGTGTGCAGGCGCTGATCACATCACAGGCAATCGGCCCGACGCAGCGGAACCTATGCGGCCTGCGACTTTCAAAATAATAACCGTCGCCTGGTCCGAGAATGCGCCGCTCGCTGTCCACTGTCACTTCAAGGCGGCCTGCAATGATTATGCCACCTTCTTCGCCTTCATGCACCAAGGGGACTTTGCCTGTATCCGCACCCGGTTCATAGCGCTCTTTCAATATTTGCAAGGCGCGGCCGAACAGATTGTCGCCCAGCTGCCGGTAGGAAATTTTCCCCTTGCCGATCTCAACCAGTTCTTCTGATTGATAAAATGCTTTTTGCGGGGCATCCGGTTGCAAGGCAAAAAACTCAGACATGCCGATGGGAAGACCATCAAGAATACGTTTTAAAGCGCCAACAGAAGGGTTGGTCTGATTGGCTTCGATCAGTGAAATCGTGGCATTGGTGACACCAGTGCGTTTTGCCAGCTCGCGCTGGGACAGTCCGGATTTTTCACGGATAAAGCGCAACCGGCCGCCAATATCAATCTCACTGGTCATCGGGCTGAATTTCCCTGTTATTCTTGTTAAATATATTAAACATTTTATCTCTGTATTCAAATAAATCAATTGGCTGGACGCAAGCAGAAATAGACTTGTTTCGCTCTGCGAAGCATGGCCAACTCATCCTTAATGAGGAGTGAGACAATGGCTGATCTGACCAATACCCCTAAGCTTGATAATTTCTGGATGCCTTTTACAGCGAACCGTCAGTTTAAGACGGCGCCGCGCATGCTGGCTGCTGCTGATGGCATGTATTACACCGATGTTGACGGTAATTCTGTGCTGGATGGCACGGCAGGCCTGTGGTGCGTGAACGCCGGTCATGGCCGCAAGCAGATAGCCAGCGCCGTCGAAAAGCAGCTCTCAACAATGGATTTCGCCCCCACATTCCAGATGGGGCACAATATTGCTTTCGATTTTGCCACCCGCCTTGGTGATATTGCACCACGCGGTGACGGCAAAATTCTCGACCGCGTTTTCTTCACCGGTTCCGGTTCTGAATCCGTTGATACTGCGTTGAAAATCGCGATTGCCTATCAGCGTGCGATTGGTCAGGGCACACGTACTCGTGTGATCGGTCGTGAGCGCGGTTATCATGGTGTGGGCTTTGGCGGTATTTCCGTTGGTGGTCTGGTCAATAACCGCCGCGTATTCCCGCTTCTGCCGGGGGCTGATCACCTGCGTCATACCAATGATCTTGAGAAAAATGCTTTCAGCAAAGGCCAGCCGGAACATGGTGCCGAGCTGGCGGATGATCTGGAGCGTATGGTTGCCCTGCATGGCGCGGAAACCATTGCCGCTGTGATCGTGGAGCCGCTGGCCGGTTCCACCGGTGTGCTGGTGCCGCCAAAAGGCTATCTGGAACGCCTTGCAGCCATTGCCAAAAAACACGGCATTTTGCTGATCTTTGATGAAGTGATCACCGGATTTGGCCGCCTCGGTTCACCATTTGCGTCAGATCATTTTGGTGTAACACCGGATCTGATCACCACCGCAAAAGGCCTGACCAACGGTGCTATTCCGATGGGCGCGGTTTTTGCCAGCCGTCAGGTCTATGACGGGCTGATGCACGGACCGGAAAATGCGATTGAGCTGTTCCACGGCTATACCTATTCCGGTCATCCTGCGGCCTGTGCTGCGGGTATTGCAACGCTGGATATCTATGCGGAAGAGGGATTGCTCACCCGTGCGGCAGAACTGGCGGATGACTGGCAGGAAGCAATGCATTCGCTGAAACCTGCGAAAAATGTCATTGATATCCGCACCCTTGGCTTGGTTGCCGGTATTGAACTGTCCTCCCGAGACGGTGCTGTTGGTGCGCGCGCTTATGATGTGTTCACCGATTGCTTTAAGAAAGGCCTGCTGATCCGCGTGACCGGTGATGTGATTGCATTGTCGCCGCCGCTGATCGTCAGTAAGGAAGAGATTGGCAAGATCGTCTCCATCCTTGGTGATGCGATCAACCGCGCTGCCTGATGCAAAAACTAAAAAGCCCCGCGCAGAGCCTTCTGCGCGGGGCTTTTTCTTTATTCAGAAAGATTTATTTGGCGCTTTCCGTCTGCGGAGCTTCCTGCCATTTGTCCCAGCCGGTCAGAATTGTCTGGGCATAGGTTTTGCCAATGCGATAGGCATTAGTGGTTGCCAGTTTAAAGCCGCCGGATTCTGATTTCAGTGATTCCAGAGCGTCCTGATCTTCACCCTGACGGTCAAAATTAGAGGCGGTGCGCAGCAGGGCAATACGGTCAAAATCAAGCTTGCCTGCTTCAGACGCACGTTTCAGCGCGGTCAGCGTTGCATTGTCTTCCATCTGCGAGGTGCAATAGGTGCCTTTGCCATCGGTCAGCAGTTCAACCCATTTTTCCATGAAGCCGGCGATTTTGGCACCGTGCCAGTAGGTGTCGCTGGACAGCGTATCGCACATGCTGATAATCGGTGCGCCGGTTGCAATATCGCCCTTGTAGTGTTTGCGATAAGCTTTTGCGCCGTCACCATCCAGCAGTTCTACATCCTTGGTCACACTGAAAGCATAATCGGTGAGTTTGGCATTCAGGGCATAAACTTCTGTACCAGCTGACCATTTGGCTTTTTCAGTCGGGTTGCTGGCACCAAGCGCGAAAGAGCCTGTTTCCCATGTATCCGGCACTTCGCTCTGGTCGATGCGGTGGTTCAGGTCTGCATCAACGGCAAATTTTGCCCAATGACCGGAACCGAGTGTGCCGTGTTTCGGATCAACACCGGCAATACCGGCAATCAGAAAATAGGTTTTGGAGAGATCGAATTTTTCGCTGAGAGCAACAGCAGAAACCGAGCTTGCCGCATTGGCAAAGCCCATCGCCGTTGTCATATGGCACAGACCTTCGTCGGTGCAGTCAACATCAGGATATTCAGGGTTCAGTCCGGCAACTTTGATCTTCTGCGTGAATTTTTCACCTTCTGACCAAGGCTTGGCTTCCTGACCGAACATGGTGATGACCATGACTTTCGGTGCAATTTTAGCGGCGTCCTGCGCCAATGCGGGCGCGGTCAGAGCAGTTGAGATTGTAAGGGCAGCGAGAGCAGAGGCAGGGAGAATGAGAGAGCGCAATCTGGAATACCTTTGATGATATGACACGGGTCAGTTTCAACAGGTACAGTACAAAGCATTGCGAGATCATTGGGCGATCAGGCTCTGCCGGTTGCACTGGCTGATTAGAAACTGATCTTGCGCTTTCTACGTCATCTGCGCAGATAAGAAAACAGCAAATTCAAATAAGAGTAAACAGGCCGGAAAGCTGATTATTTCCGGCTTGTTCATTTTAGAATTTGGCTGTCAGGCTGGCGCGGAATGTCCGCCCCGGTGAAGGCATCAGACCGAGCGTCAGCGCATCCATATAATAAACATCGGTGAGGTTATCGATGTTGAAATCGAACGTCGTATCCTCGTTGATTTTGTAACTCGCAAAGATATCCACCAATGTGTATTGGCCCCACTCAATACCGGCAGTATAGCCGCCGCTGGTGGCATTGCCGAGCTCCGTGGCGCGTGTGCCGGTATAGGTCACACGGCTGCCTACTGTCAGAGCTTCATCAAGCCAGCGGATGCCCAAGGTAACAGAGCCGGATTTCTTAGGCGGCAGATGCATTTGTGCATAACCGCTTGGCACGCCGCCACCGAAACATGCCGGACGCAAGGTGCCGCTGGTTTGTTCTGTGGTGCAAAATTCTGTGCCGGTATAATAGATGCCGGAAGCCTCACCGAAGAAGCGGCCATTGTCATAGCGGGCTGAAATTTCATAACCTTTGAACTTGGCATAATCCAGATTACGCATGGTCGTCGAGCCGATATTCTCACCCGGTTTGTTCTCAATGGTGCGGGTCAGATAATGATTAATATGGTTGTTGAAATAAGCGACTTTGAAACGCAACTCATCGCCGCCGTCAAACACGCTGTCCAGTTTCAGGTTGGAGCCGAATTCCCAGTTTTTGGCATGTTCCGGTTTGAGCGTCAGCAGAGGTGAAGCGTCGAACGACCAGCCCGATGTTGTCTCAAACAGGTTCGGTGCGCGGATCGCTTCTGCATAACGGGCGTAGAATTGCAGCCCGTCCAGCGGTTCAATCGTCACCGCAGCAATCGGGGCAAAACCGGAGCTCTTTTCCTCATTGTTCAGATAATAGGCATCTGCCGGATTTTTCGTCGGAATACGGGTCAGGGCATTATCGTAGCTATGGGTTTTCGTATAACGCAGCGTGCCGTCAAATTTCAGCCAGTCGAGCGGTTTCCACTCACCGGAAATAAAACCGCTGGTCTCTTTGCGCCAGCCGTCACGGGCATTGAGTGTACCGCCGTCCGGTGTATTGGGACGATCTTTCGACGGCGCCAGCGTTTCATAAGTGTAAGAGCCACCGTAATTCAGTGTCACATCACCCCAGCGCGTATCGAAGAGCGTCTCATTGGAAAGGTCAAAACCGGTACGCTTGGCCACATCCGAATAGCCCTGCGTGTAGTCATCGCCGAAAAATTCATAAGGCGTGCGGATATCGGTTTCGGTTTTGGTGTGCCAGAGATTTGCGGTGAGATTGATCAGATCATTATTATCCGGCTTCCAGTTATAGCGCGCGGTATAGGTGTCGACATCCACATCACTGAGCGGCGCCTGTACTGCGCCTTCACCGCGAATGATGACAGAGGGCATCAACTCACCGAATTTGCTCTGATATTTCATATAGCCGAGATCAAGCGTGTGCCCGCCCTCAAACATGAACTTACCCTTGAGCAGATAGGAGGTGTTGTCCTGAGAGGTGTTGAGCACTTCTTCACCGGCGCGATAACGGTTCAGCCCGTCAAGAGCAAAGGAAGTCGTTTCCGTCCATGTATCCGGCCGTCCGCCGCGACCGGGGCGCACAACACGTCTGACGGTCTTTTTAATCTCCGGTGTTTCACCGCGTGTTCCTGCATGATAATTGCCGGTCTTGCGACGGGAATAGGCGGCAACGAGTTCAAAATTCTCCCAGCGCTTGGCAAAGGCAACGCTGCCGGAACCGGAACTTGGTTCCAGTAAGGCAGGGCGGTCAAAACCGGTTTTACTGCCATAACTGCTCAGATCCATTTTTGCGATATCATCCGGTATCGGCTGGATCGTGCAGTTTGTATTGCAGCCGGTGATATAGGATTTGCTGACGCCGTAGAGACCGCCGGTTGTGCCTGCCGGCGGCGGGGATGAGGTGTTGCTCATCAGGCTACCGCGCACCCGCCAGCCCATATCCTGACCGTCTTTGATAATGTCATTGGCTGTGAGTGTGCGCATAACGGCGACACCACCGGTAGCGCCAACGCCATATACACCGGCAGAGGGACCTTTGACGATTTCCACGCCGCCGATCATATCGGGATCAACATAGTTGCGCGACGCCACGCCGGAATAGCCGCGATAGACGGTATTTTGCTGCTGGGCGCCGTCAATGACCACCGGAACACGGCCAAAGCCCTGCATGCCGCGAATATTGATATCAATCGCGCCACTGTTGCGGTTGTCACCGGTCATGATACCGGCCTGACCTTTGAGAAAGTCGCCGGTGGATGTACCGCGAAAAAGCTCGATTTTTTCCTGCGACAGATAGGTGGATGAGCTGGGGCTGGAATAGGTGGCATCAGCCGCAGCAACTGTGCTGTTTCCGGCAATGGTGATTGTATTGAGGGCGATTGTACCTTCCGGCACAGCCCCCGTATTCCCTGTTGCTGCCGGTGCATTGAGCGTGACAGATGTCGGCGAGGTGAAATGATAGCTGATGCCGCTGCCTGAAAGCAGCTGGCTGAGGGCAGCTTCCGCAGACATGGTACCTTTGACGCCGCCGGTGGAAAGCCCGCGGGTTATGGAAGCGTCATAGACCAGACGAATGCGTGATGTGTCAGCAAAACGGTTAAGCGCCGCGCTGAGATTACCGGATGCAATTGCATAGCTGAAACTGGCACTTTGCTGCGCTGCAACCGGAGCAAGCCCGTACAGAAGTGTACCGCCGGACAAAGTGGCAATGGCTGCCGAGTTCAGCAGTAAAGCTGTCAGAAAATGTGAAGGGCGCAAACCGGTATTTATCCGCGTAGTCATAGTGTCAAATTCCGCTGTAAATCTGTGCAACAGGCACTTTCATAGCGGTAGACGAGCGAATGCTTTAAAACCGGATATAAATAATCATATTTTTGCAAAAATATTTTATTGCACTCAGCGATGCAGCAAAATCAGATAATTGCTGAGCCGTGTGGAGCTGATATTCAGTGCATTTTCCAGATCATTGATAACCGCTGATGTATTTTTTGTATCAAACACGCCGCTCACACGCTGGTCACGAATTTCCGGATCGGTGATGCGGATCAGCCCCGCATGATAGCGGTTGAGCTCGTCAATCACCTCACCAAGCGGACGATCTGTGACAATCAGTTTGCCGCGCCGCCATGCGGTTGCGCTATCGGCATCAACGGTGTTGATGTCAGAGATTGAACTACGGGTAAAATGTGCTGTCTGGTCCGGATTGAGGACTGTTGCAGGTGCATTCTCTGCACTGCCTTTGATCTCTACCTTGCTTTCAAGCACAGTCACTTCTGTGCTTAACACTTGCTGACGCACGGCATAGATTGTGCCCAGAGCCGTGGCTTCTCCCTCGTTCGTCTCGACGCGAAACGGACGATTTTTATCGGTAGCCACTTTGAACAGCGCTTCGCCTTTCAACAGGCGTATTCTGCGCTCCTGTGGCGTGTAGAGAACTTCGAGTGCGGTCGCAGTGTTCAGTTCGGCGATTGAACCGTCCGGCAATGTGATGCGCTCGCTTTGGCCTTTGGCGGTGTAAATATCCGCCTGCATACGGGTCGGTACATCGTAAATATAAAGGCCTGAAAGCGAGAGCGCTGCGATTAATCCTGCGGCGGCAACCGACTGCCAGCGCATGAAAACAGAACGGGACTGATGTGCAGTTTTTGCAGAGAGCGGAATAACATTATCCTGTAGGGCCGGTTTTGGCAGTCGTGCAGTCTCATACCAGATGCCGGACACCTCATGATAGACAGCACGGTGCCTTGCGCTGGCGGCAAGCCAGTCGTCAAATGCATGCTGATCTGCCTCAGAAAGCGCATTGTCTTCCTGTCGGGCAAACCACAGAGCCGCTTGCTCAAGGATATGATGCTCTGTTTCTGTTGTCATGAAATGCTCTGTCTGGTTCCCTGTATTGGCGGTATCTATATGCTTCCTACTTATTAAGACGAATGAGAGTCGCAAGTTCTCTGCTTTTTTGTAAAATAATTATTCGCGCTCCCGCATCCGCTTGGTGCAATGCACTGTTGCGGCAGCAAGATGTTTCTCAACGGCGCTTTTGGTAATATTCATGCGGGCAGCAATCTCTGCATGAGAAAGATTTTCAAAACGCCGCAAAATGAAGCATTCACGGCAGCGCGACGGCAATTCGTCAATGGCATCCTGCAATATTTGCAGGCGTTGTCTGGCAATCAGCTGTTCTTCTGCGCCGTGATAATCAGCGGCAATATCCGGCGCTTCGTGTTCGCTGAAGCGTTCCCGTGTGCGACGCAGCCTGCGAAAATGATCAGTTACCAGATTGTTGAGTATGTGAAACAAAAAGGCGCGCATATTCCGCAATTCACCAGTGCTGCCGTTGACGGCGCGCAGATATGTTTCCTGCACCAGATCTTCAGCAAGAATAGTATCGCCGGTTTTTGCACGGGCAAAATTATGCAACTCACGATAATGACCGGCGGCTGTTTGTGCCGGTTCACTGTGACCTGAATGATTGTCTGTGCCGTTGCCATGCGGCGCATCGGGATCTGAAAAGTCCATGCCGCCCATAAATACCGGAATGCCTGATGAATACCGCTTATATAAAACATGATTTTTATAATCAAGTTAAATGCCATGTCATGATTCCATTCGGTGGCCTGCTTTATATGCGTTTTGCTGTGATAGTTTATGCTAATAAAAACAATGCAGTATTGCGTTTGCTAATCTGCACGGAAAATGAAATCAGATTTCAATAATTGCGGATCATGGAAAATTATCCCTCTTGGAGAAGCATAAAACCGCTCCTATGATGTGGTTTTTAAACTGGTCAATGATCTCATGCTGCAAGTGCCCGCCTATATGCTCACAACCGGTCCGGTTCCTGCCTATCCGGAAGTTCTTCGGGCATTAGGGCACCCGGTTTTGTATGATTATACCGATGCGTTTCAGGCATTTTATCAAAGCGTGGTAGAGAAGCTGGCGCAGGTCATGCGTACAACCAATAAGCCGGTCATCATGCAGGGCGAGGCTATTCTCGGCATTGAGGCGGCAGCTGCGGGTCTGATTTCCCGACAGGATGTGGTGCTTAATCTTGTCTCCGGTGTTTATGGCAAAGGCTTTGGCCCTTGGGCAGCGCGCTATGGCCGCGAAGTCATTGAACTGGCTGTGGATTATGATGATGTGATTGATCCGCAGGCCATAGAGGCAGTGCTTAAACAACGCCCTGACATCAGCATTATTGCCGTTTGCCATCACGATACACCTTCGGGCACGCTCAACCCGCTGGCAGAAATCGGTGGCATTGCCGCGCGTCACGGCGCTTATCTGATTGTGGATGCGGTCTCATCTTTTGGTGGCATGGATGTGCATCCGGAAGCTGTGCATGCGGATATTTTCATTACCTCTCCGTCCAAATGTCTGGGCAGTACGCCGGGGCTGACGCTCGCAGCAGTGAGTGATCGTGCATGGCAAAAAATGGCAGAGAACCCTGATGCGCCACGGGCATCGTTCCTGAGCCTTTTGGACTGGAAAGGGGCATGGCGTGCAGGCAATGCTTTTCCGGTAACGCCGTCCGTTGCAGAAATTTATGCTCTTAACGCAGCACTTGATCTTTATCTGGCGGAAGGCGCTGCAAATGTCTGGGCGCGTCATGCGCAAACGGCGCAAATTGCCCGTGAAGGTGTCAAAGCACTGGGGCTGGAATTATGGCCGCGTCAGGAAGCTACTGCGGCACCGACTGCGACAGTGTTCAAAGTGCCGGATGGCATCAGCGATGTGGCTTTGCGCGATCTGATGCTGCGTGATTATGATGTGCTGGTGTCGCTGGGTCGCAAGGATACGGCGGGTAAGGTTTTGCGTATCGGTCATATGGGGGCATCAGCGCAATCGGAATTCGCGGCAAAAGCTGTTGAAGCTTTGGCCGGTGCATTGAAGAAGCTTGGGGTTATTGCGGATTAATCCGTGACAGAGGGACAGGGTATTATGACAAGATTAACGCTTAATCGACGCGCTCTGCTGGCGGGAACTGCTGGTGCTGCGGCACTTTCTGTTTTGCCGCGTTTTGCCTTCGCACAGGCAGCTGAAAAGCAGGCCTCCGTTGAGCCTGTGCGCGGTGGGCGTCTGCTGGTCGCGGCAGATAGCGAACCGGCCAATCTCAATCCGGCAATTGTGGCCTCTAATGGTGTGTTTTTTGTTGCCAGCAAAGTTATCGAGACTTTGGCCGAGCAGGCCTATGTCGATGCTCAGCATCCGGACGGCTTGAAGCCGCTGCTGGCCACCAGTTGGGAAGGCGCGGCAGACGGGTTGTCGGCCACGTTCAAACTGCGCGAAGGTGTGACATGGCATGACGGCAAGCCGTTCACCTCTGCTGATGTGGCTTTTTCGGCGCTGGAAGTCTGGAAGAAACTGCAAAATCTCGGCCGCTCGGTTTTCAAAAATCTGGAAAGCGTTGAGACACCGGATGAGCATACAGCTGTCTTCCGCTTCTCAGAACCGACACCGTTTCAGCTGATCCGTAATGCGCTGCCGGTGGTGACTTCAGTGCTGTCGAAACATCTTTATGAAGGCACAGAGATTGCGAAAAACCCTGCTAATGAGAAACTGGTGGGCACGGGGCCGTTTGTCTATGGCGATCACAAACCGGGTGAATATTACCTGCTGAAGCGCAATGAAAATTATTGGGACAAACAAGCACCTGCATTGGATGAGATTATCTATCAGGTGCTGCCGGATCGTGCTTCTGCGGGCAATGCGCTGGAAGCCGATCAGATTCAGCTGGCCGCTTTCTCTGCCGTGCCGCTGGCGGATCTGGAACGAATTTCCAAAGTGCCGGGGCTGAAAGTCTATGCCAATGGTTATGAGGCACTGACCTATCAGCTCAGCGTGGAACTTAATCATCGCCGCAAGGAACTGGCTGACCTTAAAGTGCGCCAAGCTATTGCCCATGCGATTGACAAGGATTTTGTGGTTAAGACGATTTTCCTCGGCTATGCCAAACCGGCGACAGGGCCGGTGCCTGCCTTTGACAAGGTGTTTTATGCGCCGGATACGCAGCAATATGTTTTTGATATTGCCAAGGCTGAAAGCTTGTTGGATGAGGCCGGTTATAAGAAGGGCGCTGACGGTTTTCGCTTTAAGCTGAAGCTGCTGCCTGCACCATTCTTCAATGAGACCAAGCAATTCGGTGATTATCTGCGTCAGGCTCTGGTGAAAATCGGCATTGATGCGGTGATCGTTGCCAATGATTCACCGGCACATCTCAAAGCGGTCTACACCGATCATGATTTTGATATTGCCGTGGCCATGCCGGTTTACCGCTCTGATCCGGCGATCTCGACGACAGTGCTGTTTCAGAGTGGATTACCTGCCGGTGCGCCATTCACCAATCAATATGGCTATAAGAATGATGCGGTCGATGTACTGATCGCTAAAGGTGCGGTGACGCTTGATGATAAGGTGCGTGCAGGCATTTATCAGGATTTGCAGCGTCTGGTTGCGGAAGACCTGCCGCTGATTAATGTTGCGGATTTCTCGTTCATTACGGTTGCCAGTGAGCGCGTGCAGAATGTTTCGGATAATCCGCGCTGGGCGGTTTCCGGCTGGGCGAATACCGGTTTGCAAGAGTAAGTATCAGTGCCGTTTCTCCTCCGCCGTCTTGCCAGTATCCTTCCGGTTCTGGGTATTGTTCTGGTGGGTAGCTTCCTTATTCTGGAAGCTACCCCCGGTGATGCTGTGGATGCTTATGTGGCGCAGATGGGCGGGGCGGATGCGCAGCAGCTTGAAGCTTTGCGCCAGTCATGGGGGCTGGATCAGGGGCCGTTGCAGCGGTTTTTTGCTTATGTCACGGCGCTGTTCTCCGGTGATTTCGGCTGGTCTTCGGCCTTTCAGCGTCCGGTGCTGGATGTCATTCTGGAGCGGCTTCCGGCAACATTATTGCTGATGGGGGTATCGACATTTCTGGCATTTTTTGCCGGTTCTCTGCTCGGTGTCGTGGCCGGGGCCAAACCGCATTCCAAGCGTGACCGGTTCTTGTCGTTGACCTCACTGGCGCTTTATGCCGTGCCGGGTTTCTGGTTGGGCTTGGTGCTGATTGTGGTCTTTGGCGTGTCATTGCGCTGGTTGCCAATCGGCGGGCTGGAAACCATTGCGTCCGGCAAAACAGGGTTGGCAAGAGCGGCGGATATCAGCCGACATCTGATCCTGCCGATTGCTGCTCTTTCCAGCGTCTATCTCACGCTCTATCTGCGGCTGATGCGGGATCGTATGGCCGATCTGCATCAGGAAATGTTTGTGCAGGCGCTTAAAGCACGGGGTATTTCTTCACGCCGGATCATCTGGCGGCACATTGCCCGCAATGCCGTGTTGCCTGTGCTGACAATGTTAGGCTTACAGGCTGGTGTGATGCTCGGCGGCAGTGTGGTGATTGAGAGTGTCTTTGCTATTCCAGGCTTTGGACGTCTCGCGGCAGAGGCCGTTGCCAAGCGCGATACGGCCTTGCTGCTTGGTGTTATTCTGTTTGGTGCTGTTGCAGTGATTATCGCCAATCTGCTGGTTGATCTGGCCTATGCGAGGCTTGATCCGCGGGTGCGGAGCCAGCGCCAATGAAGTTTTTCCAGACTTTAGACAGACAGGGCAAGGCCGGTATTGGCCTTCTTATACTTCTGGGTCTGATGGCGCTGTCTGCACCATTGCTGTTTGCCGGTGATCCGCTGGCGATCGCCGGAGAACCGCTCATCCGGCCATTCACAGATCATGCCCATTGGCTGGGCACAGACCGGCTGGGACGTGATGTGCTGGCGGGACTGTTTCATGGCGCACGGACGACTTTGCTGGTGGCGCTGAGTTCAGCAGCCGCTGCATTGATTGCCGGTAGTCTGATTGGTACATTAGCGGGTTTTCTTGGCGGCTTTGCCGATAATGTTTTGATGCGGATCACTGAAGCGTTTCAAACTGTGCCGGGCTTTTTGCTGGCGCTGGCGATGATCAATGTTCTGGGGCCAAGCATTCCGACACTGATTATTGCAATCAGCATTGGCAGCTGGACACAGGCTGCGCGAGTGACGCGGGCGGAAGTGCTGTCCTTACGTGAGCGCGATTTCGTTGCCGCTGCCCGCACTTTGGGGCAGGGGCCGTTCTCCATTGCTTTTCGGGAAATCCTGCCCAATGCCTTCGGGCCAGCGGCTTCGCTGGCAGCCGTTTCGGTTGCAGCGGCTATTCTGATTGAAGCCTCACTGGCATTCCTGGGCTTTGGCGATCCGAACAGCGTGACATGGGGCACGATGATTGCCGAAGGACGCAGCGTATTGCGCTCAGCGCCTTATCTTTCAATCATTCCGGGGCTGGCATTGGTGGTGACTGTTCTTGCTGTGCATCTCACCGGACAGGCGCTGACGCGCCGCCCATCATCAGTGAGGGAGCGCAGCAATGTCTGAGGTCTTTCTTGTCGTACAGGATTTGACAGTTCGTTATGGTGTGCAGCAGGTGTTGTACCCTGTTAGTTTTGAACTAAGGCAAGGTGAAAGACTGGCACTGATCGGGGAGAGTGGTTCCGGTAAAACCACATTAGCCATGGCAATTGCAGGTCTCTTGCCTGCCAGTGCTAAGATTGCCGGTTCAATCCGCTTTCCGGCTTTAGCGCATGAGCCGCGTGCGGGGCGCGATATTGGTGTGGTGTTTCAGGATTCTGACGGCTCGCTTGATCCGATGATGCGGGTCGGCGACCAAATTGCGGAAGTGATTGTCACGCATCTCAAAACCTCTTGGGACAAGGCGCGTCAAAGAGCGGCGGAATTGATGCAACAGGTGCAGATACCGGATAGTCAGCACCGATTACGTGAGTTTCCGCATGAGTTCTCCGGCGGGCAGAAACAGCGTATTGTCATTGCCGCAGCTTTGGCCGCACAGCCGCAATTACTGATCGCAGACGAGCCGACCAGTGCGCTGGATACGGTGGTGCAAAATCATGTAGCGAAATTACTCGATGGTCTGGTGCGGGCACAAAGGCTGACAATGTTGTTTGTGACCCATGATATCGCGCTGGCCTCACAACTGGCTGATAGGATTGCCGTGCTTTATCGCGGGCAGATAGTGGAAATCGGCACGGCTGAACAAGTGATAACCGCGCCGCAGCATGATTATACCAAAGCCTTGCTGGCAACCCATGTTGGGCTGGATTGGGTGAAACAACCGCGTCTACCTGAGATTGACGGTGTGTTATGAAAGAGGTTTTGCAGATTGCCGGTCTCAACAAGGCCTTTGGCAAAGATCCGTCAAAAGGCTTGAAGAATATCAACTTGACGCTCCGTGCCGGTGAGACATTAGCGCTGGTCGGGCGTTCAGGCTCCGGCAAAAGCACTTTGGCGCGATTGATTATGCGGCTGAATGAGCCGGATAGCGGCAAGGTTATTCTCAACGGTACTGATATTACAATTCTTCACGGCAGTGCGCTGCGGGAAAAACGGGCTGCGTTCCAGATGGTGTTTCAGGACCCTTTAGCGGCTTTCAATCCCCGCCATACGATCAGCCGGATTTTGCAGGTGCCGCTGACTTTGCATGGTAGTCAACAGAACATCAAGCAGCAAATTGCCGAGGTGCTGCAACGGGTTGGGTTAACTGCGGAGATGGCTGATCGCTACCCGCGTGAACTCTCCGGTGGTCAGCGCCAGCGTGTGGCAATTGCCCGTGCGATTTTGTGCAAGCCTGATCTGATTGTGCTGGATGAGCCGGTCTCGGCGCTGGACGTATCCGTGCGTGCGAAAATCCTTAATCTCCTCGCCGATTTACAGCAGGAAAGCGGCATCGCCTATCTGTTTATCTCGCATGATCTGGCGCTGGTGCGGGCTTTTTGTAACCGCATGATCGTGCTGCATGAGGGCGAGATCGTCGAGCAGGGCGTGCCGGATGACGTGCTGCAAAACCCGCAGACAGAACCGACACGGCAACTGGTCGATGCCGTGCCGAAACTGGCGTTTGAGGCTTTACGGTTTTAATGCCTGATACAATGCCGTGTAGTGCTGATAGGCAGCCTCATAAGCCGCATGATGTTTCTTATCAGGCTCAATGGTTTTGATAATCTGCGGTGCGGTGCAAATAGCCAGCGCATCGGCCTTTTCAGCAGCAATTAATCCAAGACGCGCAGCTCCGAAAGCCGCGCCGAAATCACCGTCGGCAGGCAGGTGAACCGGCATATTCAGAGCGGTGGCCAGCGCTTTCAGCCAATAGGTCGAGCGCGAGCCGCCGCCGATAGCCATGACACTTTCAAGTTTCGTACCGGCTTTTGCCAGAGCTTCCAGATTGTCGCGGAAGGCAAAAGCCACGCCTTCAAGCACGGCTTGAGTGAGCGCCACACGATTGTCGCTATGGCTGAGCCCTGTGAAACTGCCGCGGATCAGGCTGTCATTATGCGGAGTACGTTCGCCGGAAAGATAAGGTAGGAAGGTCACTCCTGAAGGCGCCTGCAGGTCATCGCCGAGTTCCTGCGTCAGCGCTGCAGCCTCATGACCGGTGATGGTGCTGTACCAGTTCAGGGCATCGGTTGCCGAGAGGATAACGCCCATCTGGTGCCATGTTTGCGGAAGAGCATGGCAGAACGCATGAACGGCACTGTCAGGACGCGGCAGAAAACTGTCATTTGCGGCAAATAACACACCGGATGTGCCGAGCGAGGCAAAAGCCTGCCCGGCATTCACTGTGCCGATACCACAGGCGGAGGCCGCATTATCTCCGGCACCACCAGCAACTGCTACATTCGGTGCCATGCCCCATTGCCGGTACAGCTCTGCGCGCAATGTGCCGGAGACATCTGTGCCTTCGACAAGGCGCGGCATCCGGCTTTCATCAAGCCCTGTTGCGGCCAGCAGGCTTGGGGACCATTTGCGTTGTGCCACATCCAGCCATGATGTGCCGGAAGCGTCGGACATTTCGCTGACATGTTCGCCGGTCAGCCACAGACGCAGATAATCTTTCGGCAGCAGGATCTTTTTAATGCGGGCAAAAATCTCCGGTTCATTGTCCTTCACCCAGAGCAATTTCGGCGCGGTAAAACCCGGAAAGACAATATTGCCGGTCAGGGCGCGAAATAGCGGATCAGAATCCAGTCGTGCGGCTTGGGCGTGGCTGCGTGTATCATTCCAGAGAATGGCGGGGCGCAGCACTTGATCCTGCGCGTCCAGCAGAACTGCGCCATGCATCTGGCCGGAAAGCCCGATGCCACGCACATTTTTGAATGCAGCTCCATGCTCTGTTTTTAATTGGGTAATGGCTGTTTCTGCAGCCTTTATCCAGTCTTGCGGTTGTTGCTCAGACCAGCTTTGATGCGGGCGCGAAACATGAATCTCTGTATGGGCAGAGGCGATAATCGTTTGGTTTTCATCAATCAGCAGTGCTTTAAGGCCGGACGTGCCGAGGTCGAGACCGAGATAAAATGCCATGCTGTTGATCCTGTGAGTGGAATTATGAACAGGCCGCAGCTAACGACAGAAATTTATCGCAAGCAATAGTTTTTATTCTTCAGTGAGCGACATGCTTTCAATGGAGAATTCCATGCGATCTGCCGCAAAGCGTGTTGCTGAATATTCCACCGGCACGCCATTGGTATCGACATTGACCGACTGTGCCGTGAGTACAATTGCGCCCGGTGTGAGCTTCAGGTGTAACAGATCCTGTCCGTTGGCATGCTGAGCGGAAATCAGTGTGGATTTGCGGAAATAATCCTCAACGCCGGATTGTTTCAACGCCTGTGTAACCGAGCCGCTGGCTTTGTAAAATTCATCAAATTGCGGAAAGCGCTGTTGGTCAAACCAGCTGTCAGACATGGAAACCGGCTGGCCATCGGCAATAGACAGGGTTTCAAAATAATGCACTTGCGCATTCTCATCACTGAGTTGCAAAGCATGGGCGACCTCGGCTGAGGGTTTTTCAATCCTGTGTGAGAGGATGATCCGCTCCTGTTGTGTGATCTGCTCTGCCAGACTGGTGGACATGCGCGTGCGCTTGCTGATGGGATAGGTCAGGCGTTTGGCATTGGCGATAAAAGTTCCGCGCCCTTGCTCTGCCCGTAAAACGCCTTCCTGTGTCAGTGCCGCAATCGCACTGCGCACCGTATGGCGGTTGACGCCAAAGCGGGCAGCCAGTGTCATTTCCGGCGGCAGCTTCTCGCCGCGCTTGAAATGCCCGTGTTTAATTTCCCCGCGAATTTCATCAGCGATCTGCCGCCACACAGCCACACCGCTGTTTCGGGCGATTTTTGTTGTCTCTGCCATTTAATTTGCCGCAGCCTCGCTGATTGTCATGCGCTTGTCACTAAGAGCGTTTAAGACAATAATTAATGTCTAGTTGTATAGATAAATAGACAATTTAGAGCGGTGTGTCAAATGAAGAATGAAACCGAAAAATCACAAGACGAGCGGCGCAAGGTTGCTGCTTTGCTGGCAAAGGCAGAATTGAAGGAGCTGGCTTTCTTCTGGAGTAATCAATCAGATCAGCCACAGGTCGATGTGCTGCGCGGCCCTGAAACCGGACTGGTGATGGTGCGCGGCCGTATCGGTGGCGGCGGAGCACCGTTCAATCTGGGCGAAACGACTGTAACCCGTGCGACTGTGCGTGTATCGTCCGGCACTTCCTCGGAAGGGCTGGTCGGTCACTCCTATGCGCTCGGTCGCGATCATGAAAAAGCACGTCTGGCAGCGATTGCCGATGCTTTGTGGCAAGCACCGCAGAGCCGTGAGACCGTCGAGCGCGATCTGTTGCAGAAAATTGCGCAACGTCTTGATGCACGTAGCACCCAGCGTCGCCGTGAAGCGGCGGCAACGAAAGTGGACTTCTTCACCATGGTTCGGGGAGACGACTAATGGCTTTTGATAATCAGGCTTTTGAAGGTGGTTTCACCGATGCCGTTTATGATGCGCAGACCTGTTTCCGCGCATTGATGGATGCGCTTGCCAATCCGGGCACGATCCAGCCACTGACAGCAGAAACGCAGCCGCCATTGCCGCTAACGCCGGAGCTTGGTGCTATTGCGCAGGCATTGTTTGACCATGATACCAAGGTTTGGCTCGACAGTCGTTTGGCTGCAAGCAGCGCCGTGCGTGAATGGCTCGCATTCCAGACCGGCTTTGAGCTGGTTTCCGAAGTTGGTGAGGCGAATTTTGCGCTGGTCAGCGATGTTACCCACATGCCGCCGCTGGATGTTTTTGCCAAAGGCACGTCGGAATATCCGGATCGCTCGGCCACTATCGTCATGGCAGTTGAAGGTTTCGAGGGCGCACAGACCTTGCAGCTGCAGGGGCCTGGCATTGAGCATGTCCGTGACTTTGCACCAAGTGCTTTGCCGGTACGTTTCAATGAACAATGGGCGGCCAATGCTGCCTTGTTCCCGCGTGGTGTGGATCTGGTTTTTGCAGCGCCTAAAACCGTTGCCGCACTGCCGCGCAGTACCAAACTTATCAAAAACGGAAATTGAACCATGTATGTTGCAGTTAAAGGCGGTGAAGCCGCTATTCAAAATGCACATCAGTTGCTGGGTGATCGCCGTCGTGGTGACCGTACAGTGCCGGCATTGCAGCTTGAGCAGATCGTGGAGCAGCTGGGTCTGGCTGTTGACCGTGCTATGGCCGAGGGTGCGCTTTATGACCGTGAGCTGGCAGCGCTGGCAATTCGTCAGTCGCGCGGTGATCTGATCGAAGCGATTTTTCTGGTGCGCGCCTATCGCACAACCCTGCCACGTTTCGGCTATTCCGAGCCTCTTGATACAGCGCAGATGCTGACCGAGCGTCGTATCTCCGCAACCTTTAAAGACTTGCCGGGTGGCCAGCTTTTGGGGCCGACTTTCGACTATACCCATCGCCTGCTTGATCCTGAAATGGCCGGAGATCATCCGGTGGCGCAAGGTATACAGCGCGATGATGAGACGACTGGTGAGCACATGCCGCGTGTGACCGATATTCTCGGTGCCAATGGCATGATCGAGCCGGATGGCGAAATGCCGGAGGGCCATGTGCCGGGCGATCTGACCCGTGAGCCGTGGACATTCCCGATGGAACGCGATCTGCGTTTGCAGGCTTTGGCGCGTGGCGACGAAGGTTTTCTGCTGGCGCTTGGCTATTCCACACAGCGCGGTTATGGCCGTACACATCCTTTTGTTGGTGAAATTCGTATCGGTGAAGTTGAAGTTGAGCTGGATGTGCCGGAACTCGGCGGGGTGGTATCGCTGGGCGCAGTGCAGGTGACTGAGTGCCAGATGGTCAACCAGTTTGCCGGTTCTGCTACCCGCCCGCCGCAATTCACCCGTGGTTATGGTCTGGTTTTCGGCCAAAGCGAGCGCAAGGCGATGTCGATGTCGCTCTGTGATCGTGCATTGCGCAGCGAAGAATTTGAAGAAGACATTACCGCTCCGGCACAGGATGAGGAATTTGTGATTTCCCATTCCGACAATGTGCAGGCGACCGGTTTCGTCGAACATCTCAAACTGCCGCATTATGTAGATTTTCAGGCCGAGCTTGATCTGATCCGCCGCATGCGTGCCGAATATGCCAGCCACAACACTGTCCAGAAAGATGAACAGAAGGAAGCCGCAGAATGAGTGTTCTGATGCAGTATAATTTTGCTTATCTTGATGAGCAGACCAAGCGGATGATCCGCCGCGCATTGCTTAAAGCGATTGCAGTGCCGGGTTATCAGGTACCTTTTGCAAGCCGCGAAATGCCGATGCCTTATGGCTGGGGAACCGGCGGTGTGCAGGTAACCGCTGCGGTGCTGGGCGCTGATGATACGCTGAAAGTGATCGATCAGGGTGCGGATGATACCACCAATGCCGTGTCGATCCGTGCATTCTTTGAAAAGACGGCGCAGGTTAAAGTGACGACCCGCACTGAAGATGCAACCATCATCCAGACTCGTCACCGTATTCCGGAAGCACCGCTCAAAGAAGGCCAAATCCTTGTCTATCAGGTGCCAATCCCTGAGCCGCTGCGCTTTCTGGAGCCGCGCGAGACCGAAACCCGCAAAATGCATGCGCTGGAAGAATATGGCCTGATGCATGTCAAACTCTACGAGGATATTGCCCGCCACGGCCATATCGCCACGACCTATGCCTATCCTGTGAAAGTCGAAGACCGTTATGTGATGGACCCTTCACCGACGCCGAAATTCGACAATCCTAAAATGCATATGTCACCGGCTTTGCAGCTGTTTGGTGCAGGGCGCGAGAAGCGTATTTACGCTCTGCCGCCTTACACCAAAGTGGTGAGCCTCGATTTTGAAGATCATCCGTTTGAGGTGCAGAAATTCGCCCAGCCTTGCGCTATGTGCGGTGCCAAGGGCGTCTATCTCGACGAAGTGGTGCTGGATGACAAGGGCGGCAGCATGTTTGTCTGCTCCGATACCGATTATTGCGAAACACGACAGGCCGATGGTCATGTCGGACACTTGTCTGCAAATAATAAAGATATCGAACAAGTGTCCTCAAGTCTGGAGGCAGCCCAATGAGCGCTATAAATCATGATACGCCTTTGCTGCGTGTAAACGGACTGTCGAAATTCTATGGCAATCGTCTTGGTTGCAGCAATGTGTCCTTTGAGCTTTATCCGGGTGAAGTGCTGGCGATTGTCGGCGAGAGCGGCTCCGGTAAAACCACCTTGCTCAACTGTCTCGCCACGCGTTTGCAGCCTTCTGTCGGCGCCGTGGAATACCGGATGCGTGACGGCCAGTTCCGTGATCTCTATCGCATGAGTGAGGCCGAGCGTCGCTTCCTGATGCGTACCGACTGGGGCTTTGTGCACCAGAACCCTTCTGACGGTTTGCGTATGACTGTTTCTGCCGGTGCCAATGTCGGCGAGCGTCTGATGGCTGTCGGTGACCGCCATTACGGCAAAATCCGTGAGACAGCGACCGACTGGCTTGGCCGTGTGGAAATTTCCGCCGACCGTATTGATGATCAGCCGCGTGCATTCTCCGGCGGTATGCGCCAGCGTTTGCAGATTGCCCGCAATCTGGTGACTGCACCACGCCTGATTTTCATGGATGAGCCGACCGGTGGTCTGGACGTATCTGTGCAGGCACGTTTGCTCGATCTGTTGCGCGGTCTGGTGGCTGATCTCGGTCTGGCAGCGATTGTCGTAACCCACGATCTGGCTGTGGCTCGTCTGTTGTCGCATCGCATGATGGTGATGAAAGACGGCCATATCATTGAGGCCGGTCTGACTGACCGCGTGCTGGATGATCCGCAGGCACCTTATACGCAGCTGCTCGTTTCCTCGATTTTGCAGGTTTAATCATGACTATGCCCCTTATTGTTTCGGAAGTGGCAAAGAGCTTCACCATGCATTTGCAGGGCGGTATCGCGCTGCCGGTGGTGACGAATGTATTCTTTGCGCTGAAAGCCGGTGAATGTGCTGTGCTCGGTGGCCCGTCCGGTGCCGGTAAAAGCTCGATCCTGAAAATGGTCTATGGCAATTATGCCGTGGACGAAGGCCAGATCATTCTTCGCCATCACGGCAAACAGATTGATATTGCCTCGGCTGATCCGCGCACGGTTATGGCTGTACGCCGCGATACGATTGGTTATGTCAGCCAGTTTTTGCGTACTGTGCCGCGTGTCAGTGCATTAAATGTGGTGGCCGATCCGTTATTTGCCCGTGGTGTTGATCGCGAGCAGGCGCAGGACAAAGCCCGTGAATTGCTGGCAATGCTTAACCTGCCGCAGCGCCTGTGGGATCTGCCGCCTGCCACTTTCTCTGGCGGTGAACAGCAGCGTGTGAATATTGCCCGTGGCTTTATCACTGATCATCCGGTGTTGTTGCTCGATGAGCCGACTGCTTCGCTCGATGCCAAAAACCGTGAAGTTGTTATGGAATTGATCCGTCGCAAAAAAACAGAGGGCGTGGCGATGCTTGGCATTTTCCATGACGAAGATGTGCGCGAAGCCGTGGCTGACCGTATTATCGACGTGACGGAATTTGCTCCGGGTTATGTACGTCAGGGAGCGGACGCATGACCAGATTGTCAGAGCAGCCGTTCATCCATGTAGACACGGAAATTTCCGACAGCACATTCGGCCGCTATACGGAAATTGGTACCCGCTGCCGTATCTCTGAAACGGAAATAGGCGACTATTCCTATATTGAGCGCGACGGCATGGTCTGGTGTGCCAAGATCGGTAAATTTGCGAATATCGCAGCATCAGTGCGTATCAATGCCACCAATCATCCGATGTGGCGCGCAACGCTCCATCACTTCACCTATCGCGCCAATGATTACTGGCCGGATGCCGAGCAGGAGGCAGATTTCTTTGAATGGCGCCGCGCTCATGAAGTGACCATTGGGCATGATACATGGTTGGGACATGGCGTGACTGTTTTGCCCGGTGTTAAAATCGGTAATGGTGCGGTCATCGGTTCCGGTGCGGTCGTTTCCAAAGACGTGGCTCCTTATACGATTGTCGGCGGCGTGCCTGCCAAACTCATTCGTCAGCGTTTTTCAGACAGTATTGTTGAGCGTCTGGAGGCACTCGCATGGTGGGACTGGGATCATCAGCGCCTGCGTGATGCACTGGATGACTTCCGCAAACTTGAAATTGAAGCTTTCCTTGAAAAGTACGGCGGCTGATAGCCAAGCCGCTGAATTCAATAGTAGAACAGAGCCGCCGGAATTTCCGGCGGCTTTTTTGTCAAAAATCTGATTCAGAATTTTCATATAGATGTAATATAACTTACATTTTCGTTTCATATGACGCCCCTAATTTCGCATGGAAATTGATAGAGGGCGCTGATGCTGAAGCTTGAAAATGTAACCCGTCGTTTTGGCGGCAATACTGCGGTTGCAGATGTTAATCTGGAAATTCCGCAGGGCCAGATGGTGGGGATCATTGGCGCATCCGGTGCCGGTAAATCCACTTTGTTGCGTATGATTAATCGTCTGATTGATACATCGGACGGTTCTATCGTTTTCAAAGATCAGGACGTGTCACGTTTGCGTGGTTCCGAGCTGCGCCGCTGGCGCAGTGATTGCGCAATGATCTTCCAGCAGTTCAATCTGGTGCCGCGCCTCGATGTGCTGACCAATGTGCTGCTCGGCCGTCTTAATCAGCGTTCAACGGTCAAAAGCCTGATGGGTATTTTCTCCCGTGAAGAGCGCGCACAGGCTATCGCCAATATCGAGCGTCTGGACATTGTTAAAACCGCTTTGCAGCCAGCGGGCACACTTTCCGGTGGTCAGCAGCAGCGCGTGGCGATTGCCCGTGCGCTGATGCAGAACCCGAAAGTTATCCTCGCAGATGAACCGATTGCCTCGCTGGATCCGCGCAATGCGCAGGTGGTGATGAGCGCTCTGCGCGACATCAATAAGCGCGAAGGCCTGACGGTTATCACCAATCTTCACACGCTGGATACAGCGCGCACCTATTGCGACCGGATCATCGGTATGCAGGGCGGACGCGTTGTGTTCGATGGAACACCGGCTGAACTCACACAACTGGCAGCGCGCCGCATTTATGGTGCCGAAGCCGATGATGAAAGTTTCTCGGAAGCTGTGACTTCAACAGCTCTGGAGCAGCCTGCACCGGAAGCTCCGGTCAGCCCGCAAGTTGCACGACAGGTCGCAAAGCTCGTTGCAGACGCACAATAAACTAATCCCAACCAGAAACGATAATCGTTTAACAGGAGAATGGTTCATGACCTTCAAGAAGCTTTTGCTCGGCGCCGTTGCGCTGTCCGCAGTGGCAACCGCAACTGCAGCGCAGGCAGATAAGCCTGAAGTGTTCCGCGTTGGTATTATCGGCGGTGAAAACGAAGCTGACCGTCTGCGCAATTACCAGTGCATTATCGACCAGCTGCCAAAGGCAATCGGTGTTAAGGAAGTTAAACTGTTTCCTGCTGCTGATTATGACGGCGTTATTCAGGGTCTGCTCGGCGGCACACTGGATTATGCAGAGCTTGGCGCTTCCGGCTATGCCAAAATTTATCTGACCAAAGAAGATGCTGTTGAGCCGATCCTGACCACTGAACAGACCGATGGTTCGACCGGTTATTATTCGATCATGGTTGCCCGCAAAGACAGCGGCATCAAGACTGTTGCTGATATGAAAGGCAAGAAGCTTGGTTTTGCTGATCCGGATTCCACTTCCGGCTATCTCATTCCGGTAACCTCGCTGCCAAAAGACCTGAGCGGCACGACTGTTAAAGATTATTTCAGTGAAACCGGTTTTGGCGGCGGTCATGAAAATCTGGTTCTGGCAGTTAAAGACGGCAAGTTTGATGCCGGTACAACTTTTGGTTCCGGTGTTGGCAGCTTTGATGAAGGTTATACATCCGGTAACCTGCGCAAGATGGTCGATAAAGGCCTGATCGACATGAAAGACTTTACAGAAGTCTGGAAATCCCCGCTGATCCCGAACGGCCCGATTGTTATCCGTACCGCTATTGATGCTGATCTGAAAGCCAAGTTCAAAGCCTATATGCTGGATTTGCCGAAAAACGATCCTGAGTGCTTTGCTTCCACAATGGGCGGCGATTTCAAGTCCTATATCGAAGTGAACAAAGATTTCTACCAGCCGGTTATCGACGCACGTAAGTCGCAGATCGGTCAGTAAGATTAAGTTGCGGCCAGTGTCAAAGAATGATGCTGGCCGCATTTTTGTATCCTTTTTAGGCGGGCCCGATGACCCATTCTGATTTTACACCGTCTGTTACCAGAACCCTGTCCGGTGAAGCGGCCTTGGTTGAAAAACATTGGCAGGAGCTTTCCTCCCGACGCCGTACCTATACGCTGCTGATTATCGGCGGTTTGTTGCTGGCACTTTCCGCATCCTTGTGGTTTGCCAATGAAACCAATGCCGGTAAATTCTGGGAGCGGTTGCCGCATTTCTTCGATTTTGTCGGTGATATGGTGCCGCGTGACGGCTGGGAAGTCTGGCGGGCGCTGTTTGATCTGCCATCGCCTTATTTCGACGGTAGCCAGAAATATGATTATGAGGCAGGCCGTGTCTATCTGTTCGGCAGTGGGTTTTATATTCCTGAATATTTTTACAAGATGCTGGAGACGCTCAATATTGCCATGATGGCAACTTTGATCGGCTTTTTCTTTGGTTTTATCCTGTGCTTCCTCGCGGCTAAAAACCTGACAACCAGCCGTGCGCTGCGTTTCTTCGTACGCCGCTATATGGAAATTCTGCGGGCTTTTCCTGAAATCGTGATTGCCGGTTTCTTTGCTGCCATTCTGTCGCTGGGACCAATTCCTGCGATTTTTGCGGTTGGTATTCATACCATCGGCGCGCTAGGAAAGTTGTTTTTCGAAGTCGTCGAAAATGCCGATATGAAGGCGGAAGAGGGCCTGCGTGCTGTTGGTGCCAACTGGTTTGAGCGTGTCGGCTTCGGTATCGTGCCGCAGGTTATGCCGAATTTCATGTCCTATGCCTTCCTGCGCTTTGAGATCAATGTCCGCGCTTCCACCATTATCGGTGCGGTTGGCGGCGGCGGTATCGGTGAGGCACTGCGTCTGTCGATCGGTCACGGCCATCAGGCTAAAACACTGGCGATTGTGTTTTTGCTGCTCGTAACAATCATTGCGGTGGATCAGATCTCCGCCTGGCTGCGTGGCCGTCTTGTCGGCGCACAGGCCTTTCAGTTCGGAGCATAAACGATGACAGCTTTGACTTTAAATGCTGCACAAGTTGCTGATTATGAAAACCGCTATCCGCATGTGTTCCGTCGTCCGTTTTCCAAACGCTATACGCTGCCGCTGATCGTTCTGGGTGTGCTGGTTTATCTGGCCTATAGCTGGTGGTTCTTTGCCATTGGCACGGTTTTGTCAGAAGGCCAATGGGATCGCGCCGGTATTACTGCCCGCCAGTGGTACTCCTATGAGGTGCGTCCGACCATTCGCATCAATGGCGATGAGGCAAAAGTCACCTATCCGCGCTTTTCGGTGCTGGGAAAAAATCCTGATCCGGAATGGATACAACAGCTCAATGGCCGTACCAGCGTAATCTTTGGTGGCTCAGAAGCGCTGCATCTCAGCGGTAATACAGTGATCGTCGAAAAAGACGGCGAAACGCTGAATGTGCGTATTGATGCCGATGCCGCCCGCCTTGCGGATGACAAGCCGCTGCCGTCATGGGCATTGCTGAAGAATGACGAAGTACAGGTCGATTTCGGTTTTTCCGGCTCGGTCCGCATCATGCCGGAACGCATCACCATTAACCGCCGGTTCCTTGGCTGGCCGAATTTTGTGTTCGATACCAATTCACCTTTCTGGGGTAAATCGGTTGGTGAAGTCACGTCGATGATCACCTCCGGTGAACGTATCAAGCCGGAAATGTCCAATCTGTCATTGGCTTTCAACAATATCTGGAACAATGCGGAATGGCAGCATGGCGATGTCTGGACAAAGATGTTGCAGACGATTGTTATGGCCTTTGTCGGTACGCTTTTTGCCGGTCTGGTGGCACTGCCGCTGGCGTTTATTGCGGCTCGGAATATTACACCGAATTTCTTCGCCAACCAGATTACCAAGCGCTTGTTTGATTTCCTGCGCTCGGTGGATATGTTTATCTGGGCGCTGTTCTTCACCCGTGCTTTCGGCCCGGGCCCTCTGGCTGGTATCTCCGCGATCTTCTTCACTGATACCGGTACGCTGGGTAAGCTCTATTCGGAAACGCTGGAGAATATCGACGATAAGCAGCGCGAAGGTGTGAAGTCGGTTGGTGCATCGCCAGCCAATGTGCAGCGTTACGGGGTTATCCCGCAGGTGATGCCGGTATTCCTTAGCCAGATGCTGTATTTTTGGGAATCCAATACCCGTTCGGCAACGATCATTGGTGCCGTGGGTGCGGGTGGTATCGGTCTGAAACTTTGGGAAGCCATGCGTACCAATTCCAACTGGGCAAATGTTGCCTATATGGTGGTGCTCATTCTGATTGTGGTATTCATTTTCGATGCCATTTCCAATGCGTTGCGCTCACGTTTGACCGGTGATCGCCGCGTCTCACAGAAATGAGATAAAAACTTCAAATCAGCGTTGTCTGATTGTCACAAAACTCCTGTAGGCCACAGCTGTCCTGCATGATCACAGCGATCATGCAGGACAGTTTTGGTTAGCAGGAAAATTCCGATGACACGCGACACGCGCCCTTCCGATATCGTTTTTAAAAATGCCCGCATCATCCTTGAGGATGAAGTTATTACCGGTACAATCCAGATCCGTGACGGAAAAATCGCTGATATCAGTGCAGGTAACGGCATTAGCGGCGAAGATTTCGGCGGCGATTATCTGATGCCGGGTGTTGTGGAACTGCATACCGACCATCTTGAACACCATTATGCACCGCGCCCGAAAGTGCGCTGGAATGCCGATGCGGCACTGATGGCGCATGACGCGCAGATTGCGGCTTCCGGCATCACCACAGTGTTTGATGCGCTGCGCGTTGGTCTGGACGGGGATACGGATATTAACTCCGACGACATGGTGCTTCTTGCCGATGCGATTGCCGATGGCCAGAACAATGGCCGCCTGCGTGCAGATCATTATCTGCATTTGCGCTGCGAAGTATCTTCCCCGAATTGCCTCGATGCATTTGAACTGTTTGAACACAATCCTCAGGTGAAGATTGCTTCCTTAATGGATCACGCGCCGGGACAGCGCCAGTTTGCCAGCCTTGAGGCCTATAAGACCTATTATATGGGCAAGCAGAAAATGACACAGGCCGAGTTTGATGCGTTCTGTGATCGTCGTGTGGCGGAATCTGTGGCCTATGCAGACCGTTTCCGTAAAGAGATTGCTGCCCGTTGTCAGGCGAAGGGCATTTCGCTTGCCAGCCATGATGATGCGACGCTTGCCCATGTGGATGAAGCGATTGAGCAGGGTATTCATGTGGCAGAATTTCCGACAACACTGGAAGCAGCCAAAGCTTCGAAAGAAGCCGGTATGGCTGTGCTGATGGGCGCACCGAATATCGTGCGCGGTTCATCCCATTCCGGCAATGTTTCGGCGCGTGATCTCGCTTCCGCCGGTCATCTCGATATTCTGTCGTCCGATTATATTCCTTTCAGCCTTGTGCAGGCGGTTTATACACTGCCGCAACTGGTGGATGGCTATACGCTGCCGCAGGCGATCAATCTGGTGACCCGCAATCCGGCCAAGGCTGTCGGCTTTAATGATCGCGGCACTCTTGCATCGGGCAAGCGTGCTGATATGGTTCGCGTTCATATGCAAAATGCGATACCGGTGGTACGCTCAGTCTGGCGGGAAGGGCAGCGCGTACTCTAAGTGCGGTTGCAATATTGAGTGACGGAATGAATGGAATGACCGGTATTTTTGTTGCTGTTGTGGGGCCGAGCGGCGCAGGCAAAGACACAATCATTGACTATGCACGCACACGCCTGCCGCAAGATGGTAGCTATCATTTTGTGCGCCGTGTTGTGACCCGTGATGCCCATGGCAATACGGAAGATCATGATACGCTGACAGAAACGGCATTTCTGGAAGCGATCGAGCGGTCAGAATTCTGCATGCACTGGCAGGCACATGGCCTCTATTACGGTCTGCCTGCCTCAGTGCAGCAGGTGATTGAGAATGGCGGCGTGGTGATTGCCAATCTCTCCCGCAAAGTTCTGCCGCAACTGGCCGCGCGTTTCCCGCGTGTGGCGATTGCCCATATTACCGCAAGCCCGGAAGTGCTGGCACAGCGTCTTGCCTCGCGCGGGCGCGAAACACCGGAATCCATTGCCCTGCGCTTGCAGCGTCAGCAACCGGTTGAGGCCGGTGATGTGCCGGTTTGGGTGATTGATAATTCCGGTGATGTAGCCGCAGCGGGTGAAGCTTTTACCAGCCAGCTGAATACCTGTCGTAGCTGAACCTGTGCTAATCGCATGATGAAAACATTTCAGGGCAGTTTCGGGAAAACGAAACTGCCCTGATGTTTATGGTTTTTCCGGTGCCGGTTTGTCATCATCATCCGGCAGGAAAATCCGGTTGGCGGCTCCGTCCATATCCTCATATTGCCCGCTTTTCAGTGACCATAAAAATGCTGCGAGCCACATGCCGCCCAAAAACAGGGCAATGGGTATGAGGAAAATCAATATATTCATAATCTCAGGCCTTTTGTCGCTTCAGCAGGCTTAAAGGAGAGACCGATTTCTGGTCTTGTTTTTTACCTGCCTTCAGGCGAAGGGCGTTGCTGACGACGAGGATCGAAGACAGTGACATGGACAGCGCTGCAATCAGCGGTGTGACATAGCCGAACAGCGCGATTGGCACAGCAATAATATTATAAATCAGCGACAATGCAAAGTTCTGGCGGATCAGTTTTCCGGCTTCGCGGGAGATGGCCACTGCCAGCGGCACGGCGGTCAGGCTGTCATGCAGGAACACGAAATCCGCAGCATTACGGCCAATATCCGCAGCTGTTGCCGGAGCCATCGACACATAGGCAGACATCAGCGCAGGCGCATCATTCAGCCCGTCACCAACCATCAGCACTTTATGGCCTTCATTGGTGCGCTCGGTCACCAGTTCCGATTTATGCGCAGGCAGGATTTCCGCACGATATTTCTCAATGCCCAGCTGACGGGCGAGGGCGCTGACCGCCTGCTCTTTGTCGCCGGAGAGAATTTCCACGCTGAGTTTTTCATTTTTCAGCGCCTGAACAGAGCGTGCAGCATCGTCGCGCGGGCTGTCTTCAAAACGGAATGTTTCCAGCAAAGTGCCGTTAAGAGACAGCACGGTCTCTGTGCCGGAGTGACTATTGTCAGACACGGCTCCCTGATCTGCCCAGTCGCGGCGGCCAAGACGATAAATATCCTTGCCGATACGGGCTTCAATCCCTGCCCCGCTGACCTCTTCAATCAGGTCGAAACGGATATTCTTTGCCGGATTGGTGAAAGCAGTTAATGCACGAGACAGCGGGTGGCGGGAATAGAGCGCCAGTTCGGCGGCCAGTTCCAGTGCATCCTGATTGAGGCTGCCGCGCTCAATGAGCTGTGGTTGACCAAGCGTCAGTGTACCGGTCTTGTCAAACATCACACTGTCAATCTCAGCCATGCGTTCCATCGCGGAACCGTCTTTGACCATGATGCCGTTTTCAAACAGGCGACGTGCGGCCACAACCTGCACAATCGGCACGGCCAGAGCCAAGGCGCAAGGGCAGGTGATGATCAGTGTGGTGATCGCCACATAGGTTGACTGATACCAGTCGCCTGTCAGGTAGAACCAGACCACGAAAGCAAGGAATGCAGTGGTGTGGACAAGCGGCACATAAAGCGCGGAAGCGCGGTCGGCCAACTGGCGGTAACGGGCGCGGCCACCTTCGGCGGCATCCATCAGGCGCACCATTTCTGCAAGGAAAGAGCTGTCGGCTGAGGCGGTGGCTTTAATCGTCAGCGGTGCGGTAAGGTTCATCGTACCGGCGCGGATTTTTGAGCCTTGCGTTACCGGAACCGGCAGACTTTCACCTGTGGCAATCGAGCAATCGAGATCAGAGCGGCCGCTTTCCACAACAGCATCCACCGGCACACGTTCACCGACAGCCAGAATAATGCGCATAGACGGGCGGATATCGGCAATTGGCAGGAAACTGTGCTGATTATCATCACCGATGACCACGGCGCCGCGTGCGGCCAGTTGGGACAGGCCTTTGACGGCGGAGCGGGCGCGCTCACGCATCACATGATCCAGTGTGCGCCCGATCAGCAGGAAAAACAGCAATGTGGCCGAGGCATCAAAATAAGCATGCTGGCCGGAATTCAGCGTTTCATAGACACTCATGCCAAAGGCGAGCGTAATCGCCAGCGAGATCGGCACATCCATATTGCTGCGGCCGTGCTTCAATGCATTCCATGCGGACATATAGAAAATACGACCGGAATAGACCAATGTAGGCAACGCAATCAGGCCGGAAAGCCAGTGGAACATATCGCGCGTTGCAGCATCCGCACCGGACCAGACCGAGACGGAAAACAACATAATATTCATCGAGGCAAAACCGGCAACTGCCAGCGCAATCAGCAGGCGGGAAAGCTGCGGGTCTTTGTCATCACCCAGTTCAAATATATGGGCGGGATATCCGGCTTTTTGCAAAGCATCAATCACATGCGGCGGTTCAATGCCGTCTTTCCAGCGCACAGACACGCGTTTGGACGAAAGATTGACGCGCGCATAGGTTACTTCCGGCAGCGCGTTCAATGCTGTTTCAACAGTCTGAATGCACAAACCGCAGTGAACTGAAGGGACTGACAAGTCAAGCTGACGCTGGCCATCGCCAAGAGTGCGGCTGGCCAGCAACAATTCTTCCGGATGATAGTCGGCGGCAGAAAACTGAATGCCGGAGCCGCAGCAACTCATTGGGCTGCTCCCTTCACATTGAGGTCTGCATCTTTGACCACAAACTTGCCATTGCTGATATTAATGCGGCTGACCTGACGATAAGGCTCGTCCAGCCCTGCATAGGTGTTGATTTCCACAACCCAGTTGCCGTCTTTTAATGATGCTTCTGCGGTGAGAACACCTTCTGCGACCGGCATCATATTCAGGGTCTGATCTTCTTTTTCATTCACCGGCCTGCGGAAGACAGCCGTAGCGCCTACCGCTTTCACTGCTGTGCCATCGGCATTTGTCAGCCGGTAGCTGACAACGCCATTCTCATAGCTCAGATGTTCCTGCCAGTTGAGCGCGGCATGAGCTTTGCCGATGATGGATTTCTCATTGAACTCCTGACTGGCCACATAGGAGTTTTTCACAACAAGGCCGGACCAGCTTCTGATCGCGGATGTTGCCATGATCACGTTGACAATGATGATGACGCCGAAAAACGCAATCATAATGCCGAGCATATGCCAGCCGGTAAACTCGCGACCCTGAGGGGCAGGGGAGGACGTGTTTTGCTTGATCATCAGCATATCTCCGTTATCAGCGCTTTTCAGGGGCAATGAAAGTGGCTTTATAAGTTGCCGATTCCGTTCCGTTAACATCGCGCACTGTCATGGTGAATGGTGTGCTGCCCGGAGGAACGGCGGTTTTTGGCATAACAACAAACACTTTCAATGTTTTCAGGCGGTCTGGCTCAGCATTGAAGATATGTCTGCCGGCGCCGTCTGTTGCCTGATCAGCCACATGCACTTCTGCCTGCGGCAGGCCGCCGACAATCAGCTCAAACTGGCGTGGCTCAGTGACCATGTTCAGCAATTTGACCGTATAGCCGTTGCGGATGGAGCCATCAGACAACAGCACATATTGTGGGTTACGATCCTGCAGCACATTGATACCGATCCGTTCACGCATCAGCAGCGTTGTTATCAGAGCAACGCCGATCAGCGCCCAGACCGAGAAATAGAACAGGCTGCGCGGGCGGAAGATCTTTGAGGACTTCAGCTGCTGAACTTTGTCGTTGAAGGTATTCTTGGCTTCATAAATCCGTGCAGGTTCAATCGGTGCAGTGCCGTTATTGGTGGCGAGTGCCATATTGGCATCGTAGTCCGACAGTGTGGAATAAGAGATCAGCCCGCGTGGTTTGCCGATCTTGTCCATAACGGAGTTACAGGCATCGATGCAGAGCGCACAGGTGATGCATTCCAGCTGCTGGCCATCACGGATATCAATGCCCATCGGGCAAACCGCAACACAGGCATTACAATCCACGCAATCGCCTACGCTCTCACCGGCAGCAATTGCTTTTTTGGAGTTGCGGCTACGTGGTTCACCGCGCCAGTCATTATAAGTAACGGTCAGGGAGTTTTCGTCGAGCATGGCAGCCTGAATACGCGGCCACGGGCACATATAGGTGCAGACCTGCTCACGCATCAACCCGCCGAAAACATAGGTGGTGGCGGTCAGAATTGCTACGGTTATATAGGCAACCATCGCGGCCTGACCGGTCACAAAATCCATCAGCAGTGTCGGGGCATCCGCAAAATAGAAAATCCATGCGCCGCCGGTCAGCACTGCAATTGCCAGCCAGATTGTATGCTTGGAGACACGCTTGACGAGCTTGTCGGCATTCATCGGCGATTTGTCGAGTTTGATGCGGGCGTTGCGGTCGCCTTCAATAGCGCGCTCTACAACCAGAAACAGATCAACCCAGACAGTTTGCGGGCAGGTATAGCCGCACCATGCGCGTCCCGCGACACTGGTGACCAGAAATAGCCCGATACCAGCCATAATCAGCATGCCCGCAACGTAGTAGAATTCCTGCGGCCAGATTTCGATGAAGAAGAAGTAGAAGCGGCGATGCGCAATATCAATCAGGACAGCCTGATCGGGCGCATAAGGCCCGCGATCCCAACGCAGCCACGGGGTGAGATAGTAGATGCCCAGCGTGATGAACATGATGATCCATTTAAAGCGACGGAAATCACCACTCGCTCTTTTTGGAAAAACCTTGACGCGCGCAGCATAAAGAGAGTTGCGTTTTGCAGACGAATTGACCGCCTGTGCATCTATACGTTCAAACTCACCGACATCTGACATTTTATACTCCGGGGGCTAGAGCATTCTGTGATTAAGCATAATCATACAACATGCTCGTATTCTTGTTTTAGAAGCATGTCGTTACCGGAAAACCGCTCCCCACTTTTCCGCGATATGCTGTCGTGCAGATTGGGCAAAAAGCTGAAGCCGGTTTCGTCCGTACTGCGCTGAAATAAAGAACCAGAGCGTTTTCGGTTTATGAAAAGAAAGCCGCACTGGAGTATTTCCGGCCTGATCCATCAGTCTTCAATGAAAAACCTGATTTCAGAGCCTTAAAATTGAGCCGTTTTTATCGTTTGGAGCTGGCCGGAGCGCGGGGCCCCGGCCAGCAGATCTATCCGCTGAAGTTTCAGCGTTTATTCACCGCCACCCAGCGAGTGCACATAGATGGCCAACTGTTTCACTGTTGTGTCGCCAAGACGTGGTTCCCATGCAGGCATGACGCCGTGTTTAGGATTTTTGACCTGCTTGGCGATCTCAGCTTCACCTGAACCGTAGAACCAGATCGCATCTGTGAGATCAGGTGCGCCGAATTCCTTGTTGCCCTTGGCATTTTCGCCATGACAGGCAGCACAGTTTTCTGCGAAGACCTGCTTTCCTGCCGGAATGAGGCTGGCATCATGCGGTGTTGATGTCAGGCTGGTGACATAGGCTGCCACGTCACGGATCTGCTGTGGTTCAAGTATATCACCATATGCAGGCATTTCCGAGATACGTGTATCGTCATCATCTTTTGCGCGCACACCATGACGGATGGTTTGCAGGATTTCATCAATAGATCCGCCCCACAGCCAGTCATCATCATTCAGGTTCGGATAGCCGGGAGCGCCTTGAGCACCGGAGCCGTGACACTGAACGCAGTTCACGCGAAACGCCGCCGCACCGCCTGCAATCGCAAACTGGTTGAGCTGCGGATCAGCCATAATATCCTGAACGGATTTTTCTTTAATGGCTGCCAGAGTTTCCTGACGCTCACCTTGAATTTTGGTGTTTTCTTTCCAGAAATCCCCGCGGCTCGACCATTCCAGAACACCGGATGTGGCGCCGTTGATCAGCGGCCATGCCGGATAGGCAATCGTATAGGCGATAGCCCAGACAATGCTGGCATAATAGGCATAGAGCCACCAGCGTGGCATCGGATTATCAAGCTCTTTGATGCCGTCCCATTCATGGCCGGTTGTTTCAACGCCTGTTACGTCGTCAATTTGCTTATCAGTCATTGTTTTCGTCCTTGAACGGAATGGCTTTCGCAGCATCGGCAGCCTGTTTGCTGCCTGGACGGAAGGCGAATAGGACAACAAAGAGGAAGAAAAGGAACATGCCTAACAGTCCCCAGCTGTCGGCAAAGTGACGCATGGTATTATAATCCATGATGTACCTCCTTAACGCGACTTCGGTGACTGGTCGTAAGTTGAGAAATCAACCAGAGTTCCCAGCATCTGCAGATAGGCGACAAGCGCATCCATTTCACTGACGACCTTCGGATTGCCGTCGAAGTCGCCGGTCTTGGCTTTCGGATAGCGGGCAAGCAGGGCTTCAGTATCTGCATCAGGATCAGCCTGCGCCTTGATGTCAGCCAGCGCATTATCAACCATTTCCTGATTGTAAGGCACGCCGACAGCAATATTGGCTTTCAGGTTACCCGTAACACCCGACATGTTGAGCGGTGTGTTGAGCAGGAACGCATAGCTCGGCATCACCGATTCAGGCACAACATCGCGCGGTTCAATCAGATGCTGTACGTGCCATTCGTTGGAGTAGCGTCCGCCGACACGCGCCAGATCAGGCCCTGTGCGCTTGGAACCCCACTGGAAGGAATGGTCGTACATGCTTTCAGCTGCAAGGCTGTAATGGCCGTAGCGCTCCACTTCATCGCGGAACGGGCGGATCATCTGTGAGTGACAGGTATAGCAGCCTTCACGCACATAAATATCACGCCCTGCCAGTTCCAGAGGAGAGTAGGGGCGCATGCCCTCTACTTTCTCAATGGTGTTTTGCAGATAAAACAGCGGAGCGATTTCCACGATGCCGCCGATGGTGACCACAACAAGCGATCCGATCAGCAGTAAAGTAGCGTTTTTTTCAATAAGCGAGTGTTTTTTGAGAATAGACATAACTCACCTGCTCCTTATTCTGCATGCCTGAGGGCGGAGCCCGATGAAACTTCAGGGCGGAGGTATGGACCGGTATTGCTGTGAATGATCGGAGTGGAGCCCGGAATGATGGCCTCATTTCTCAGATCACCTTTGATCGTCTTGTAGACGTTCCAGGCCATAACCAGACCGCCGGCCAGGTACATCACGCCGCCAAGTGTACGGATGACATAGTAAGGGAACATGGCAAGTACAGTTTCAGCGAAGGAGTAAACCAGGAAGCCCTGATCATCATATTCGCGCCACATCAGACCCTGCTGGATACCGGCAACCCACATGGAAGCGGCGTAAAGCACGATGCCGAGTGTTGCGAGCCAGAAGTGCCAGTTGACCATACGGATCGAGTAGAGACGTTCACGGTTCCACAGGCGCGGTACAAGGAAGTACACGGCAGCAAAGGTAATCATGCCGTTCCAGCCGAGAGCACCCGCATGAACGTGGCCGATGGTCCAGTCTGTATAGTGGGACAGCGAGTTGACGGCCTTAACGGACATCAGCGGACCTTCGAATGTTGCCATACCGTAGAAGGCAATAGCAGCAACCATCAGACGCACAACCGGATCGGTACGGATTTTGTCCCAAGCGCCGGAAAGCGTCATCAGACCGTTGATCATACCACCCCATGACGGCATCCACAGCACGATCGAGAAGACCATACCCAGTGTCTGCGCCCAGTCAGGCAGCGCTGTATAATGCAGGTGGTGAGGACCGGCCCAGATATACAGGAAGATGATCGACCAGAAGTGAACGATCGACAAGCGGTAGGAATAGACCGGACGGTCAACCTGCTTTGGTACGAAATAATACATCATCGCAAGGAAAGGCACGGTCAGGAAGAAGGCCACAGCATTATGGCCGTACCACCACTGGGTCACCGCATCCTGAACACCGGAGAAAGCCGAATAGCTTTTCACGCCGAGGAACGAGACCGGAATTGCCAGATTGTTGATCACATGCAGCATTGCAATAGTGATGATGAAGGAGAGGTAGAACCAGTTCGCCACATAAATATGCGGCTCTTTACGCTTCATGAGCGTGCCCATGAAGATAACCAGATAGACAACCCAGACAATAGTCAGCCAGAGGTCAACATACCATTCAGGCTCTGCATATTCGCGCGACTGGGTAATGCCGAGCAGATAGCCGGTACCTGCCATTACGATAAACAGGTTGTAGCCCCAGAACACGAACCATGCCAGATCGCCGCCGAACAGGCGCGCACGGCAGGTACGCTGCACCACGTAGAAAGAGGTGGCAATCAGGGCGTTACCGCAGAAGGCAAAAATAACGGCTGATGTGTGCAGAGGGCGCACACGGCCAAAATTTAGCCACGGTCCCAGATTCAAATCAGGGAAAGCAAGCTGCGCGGCAATGAAAACACCAACGAGGAAACCGACAACACCCCAGAATACGGTGGCAATAACACCGTAACGGATCGGACCGTCCATATAGACGGACTTGTCTTCTTTTACAGGCTTCAGGCTGTAATCAGCATTACGAAGTAGCAACACTGTGAAAATGACAAGCGTAAAGAACAGAATCCACATATGGCTTCTGAACAAAGGATCATGTGTAAAACCGGCAGCCAGCAGCGCTAAAAAAGCACCCAGCCCCGAGATTACAATTCCCGCAGCGTAATTCATGAAAAATCCCCTCGCGCGCGCAACGAATTCTGCCCGAAAATCGCAGAAATGCCTGCAATTCGAGCAATATAGGGATATTATATGCTACGAAAAAAATTAGTCATTGATTTAAATCAAACAGGGGGCAACGCCACCGCCATGAAAACGAGCCGTTTTTTCAACGCGTTCGTGCTGATAGTGCCGGATTGTTTTTAAAGCAGTTTTAGTAATGTGTTTGATTGCGTGAAAACTTAATTATGAAGTTACGATTTAAGAAATTATTGTTATAATTTATATATTTACATTAAATATACAGTTACTTTAATTGCTGTATTTACAGTAATTTCTGAAATAAATGCATTTGATTGCGCGCATTGCCCACTGAAAACCGCAGTTGAAAATCAAGCATATTTTGGAAAATATTAGGATCAGAAACAGCTCGCCGATATGCGCCGGAAAGGGTGGGGCTGATTGTCGCTGAGCCCTGTTCTGAGAGCTGGAATATGCCCTTTCCGGACCGCTTTGCAGCAGGCTGACCTGTTCTATGCACTCAGTTTGGAATGATTCTCAAAGCTGTAACTTTGTTTCTATGGTCTGAATATGGCGATGCGGACGCTATTTATATCATTTCGACAGGATTTGCCCGTAATTTGCATCATGCAACATTGCTATCAATCTATGCAATTTTCGTCTGACAAATTGTCAACATTTCTGGCGCGGGCTCTTGCCTTGGGACCAGTTTTTTGCAAGCATGAACTAACAAACAAAAAGAACTGCTGACGGACGGGCCGGTTAAAACGGCAAAATCGTATCCGGACAGCACAGGGGAATAAAAAGCCGCCGGATCTCAAATGAGTGAGGCTTTTCCTCAGCTCAATGATTAACCTTCCCGATATTGATCATCGGTAGGGGTGGCTGAATTACGTCTTGTATTCTGAATGGAGCAAGGCGTCTGGGAGATAAACAGAATATGAAATATGCAGATCTCGTCCTTTCGGGCGGGCGGATTTTTTGCGGCCTTAACGAAGGTTTTGTTGAGGCTCTGGCGATTGCAGATGGTAAGGTTCTGGCAGCAGGTACCGCAGTTGAAATTGAAGCGCGCGCTGGTGAAAAGACGCGACGGGTGGATTTAGGCGGCCGTGTTGCAGTTCCGGGACTGAATGATGCGCATATGCATCTGCTGATGCTCGGTGTCGGCATGAACGAGATCAATCTGCGCCCTGAATCCGGTGTGCGCAGTCTCGAAGAAATTTTCAAACGTATCTCCAAAGACGTTGCGCAAAAGCCTGCGGGTGAATGGATCCGCGGTGGCGGCTACGATCATTATGAGCTGTCTGAGCAGCGCCATCCGACGATTGAGGAACTGGATGTCATCGCGCCCGATCATCCGGTTTATATCACCCGTACCTGCGGTCATGTCGGCATTGCCAACAGCGCGGCAATGCGTCTGGCAAATATTACCCATGACACGCCAAGTCCGTCCGGTGGCCTGATTGAAAAGCGCAACGGCAAATTATCCGGCCTGCTGGCAGAATCCGGTATGCGCGTAGTCACGGATAAAATCCCGCCACTAAGCCGTGATGAGTTGAAAGCCGCGATTACCCGTGCAGCAGAGTTTATGCTGAGCCAAGGTTTCACTTCCGTGATGGATGCCGCTGTCGGCATGAGCTATGGTATGGAAGAACTTCATGCCTATGAGGAACTGGCATCCGCCGGTGAGTTGCCGATCCGCACATGGGTTTGCATCTATGGCAATCATGACGGTATTGGCGATCAGGCGCATGCACAGGGTTTCCGTGCCAAGCGCCAGACAGGCAATTTGCGCTACGGCGCGATGAAAGTCTTCTCGGATGGTAGTGCCGGTGGCCTGACGGCCGCGATGAGCGAGCCATATGTGGCAGGCGATCCGAATAATTTTGGTATTTTCTGCTACAGCCAAGAGGAGATGCACAAGTCCCTCAAGCATTATCACGAGCTTGGCTATCAGTTGGCCATTCATGCGATTGGTGATGCGGCGATTGAACAGGTGCTGTCCGGTATTGAAAATGCTGATAGCGCAGAACATCCGATTAACTCCCGTCGTCACCGTATTGAACATTGCGGCTTTCTGAGCGACGGGCAGATTGAGCGTATGGCAAAGGCCGGTATTGATCCGGTGCCGCAGCCGATGTTCATCTATGAATTTGGTGATCTTTATGTAGCTAATCTGGGTGAAAAGCGCGCCCATGCATCCTATCCGATGCGCAAATGGGTGGATGCAGGTCTGCATCCGGCAGCATCTTCCGATGCGCCTGTCACCTCTACCAATCCGTTCCAGAATATCTACACGCTCGTCACCCGCAAGACCAAAGTCGGCTCGGTGATCGGCGGCGACCAGTGCCTGACACGGGAAGAGGCCATTCACGCTTATACACATTTCGGTGCCTATACGCAGTTTGCGGAACAGGACATCGGACGTCTGGTAGCGGGCATGGCGGCAGATGTTGCGGTGCTGTCGAAGGATATTTTCACCTGTGATGTGGAAGAAATCCGCAGTGATGTGGTCTGCGATATGACCGTTTTGGCCGGTAAAGTCGTATTTGAGCGGCAGGTGTAACTGTTGTTGTTTGAGGTGCTCAAAGCACCTCGGGCAGACAGCCAGAGAAAGGCGAATTTATGCTTCGGCACACGTTACAACGTCTGCTCCTCGCATTACCGGTCATGTTCGGCGTTTTGCTGCTCGGCTTTTTGCTGATGCAGGTCGTGCCGACCGATCCGGCGCAGGTGCGTGCAGGGCCTACCGCGACACAGGAACTGGTCGAGGCTATCCGCCGCGATCTTGGCCTTGATCAACCCTTGTGGAAACAGTTTTTCTATTATGTCGGCCGCCTGATGCAGGGCGATCTCGGCGTTTCCATCATCAATAATGTGCCGGTTTCGCAGGAACTCGGTGCTACTATCGGCCCGACACTGGAGCTGATGGTTGCATCTCTGATCTGGGCAATTCCTCTGGGCATTCTGCTTGGCACAGTTGGTGCATATTATCGCGGTTCGCTGCTGGATCGCTCGATTATGGCGGTGTCCGTTGCCGGTGTGTCGATCCCTGTGTTCTTTCTAGGTCTGGTGCTGGTCTGGCTGTTCGGCTTCAAATATCCGATCCTGCCGTTTACCGGTCGCCTCGGGCCATTATGGACATGGGAAGGTTTCACCAGCATCATTCTGCCTGCGATCACGCTGGGCGGTGTGTTTGTCGGCCCTGTTGCCCGTATGACGCGTACATCTGTTCTGGATGTGCTGGGCGCAGATCATATTCGCACCGCACGCGCCAAAGGTCTGAAAGAGCGCAAAGTTGTCACCCGTCACGCGCTACGCAATGCGCTGGTGCCGGTGGTGACACTGATCGGTTTGCAGATCGGCTTCCTGCTGGGTGGCGCTGTGGTGGTTGAGACTGTGTTCTCATGGCCGGGTATTGGTCGTCTGGCAGTCGGTGCGATTTTGTCCAGTGATCTGCCAATGGCGCAGGGCACGATTATCGTGATGTCTCTCGGCTTTATTCTCGTCAATCTGGGCGTTGATATTCTCTACGCTGTGCTCGATCCGCGTGTGAGAGGTGCATGATGACCAGTCTTGCAAAAACAACTGTTGCGAATGCAGCACAACCGGCAGAGCAGGAAATTGCCTTCAAGCGCGTCAGCGTGTTGCGCATGCTGCTCTCCGATACCGGCTCGGTGATTGCTCTGTCTTTGGTGGTGCTGACCCTGTTCTGTGGCCTGTTCGCGCCGTGGCTGGCACCGGAAGATCCCTATGGCGGTAATCTCGGCATGATGCTGAAGCCAATCGGTGAAGCGGGCTATCTGCTCGGCACCGACGGGCAGGGGCGCGGCATGGTCACACGTTTGCTCTATGGCATCCGCACCACTTTGTTCATGGGCTTTGTTTCGGTCTTCTTCGGCTGCTTGGTTGGCGGGCTGATCGGTTTTGTGGCCGCTTATTACACCCGCTGGAGCGGCGTGCTGATGCGCTTCATGGATGTGTTGCTGTCCTTTCCGGCCATTCTGTTCGGTTTGGCAATCGCTGCAATCTTCGGTCCGGGTCTCACTGCCGTTATCATTGCGCTGTCGATTGCAACCGTGCCTTTGATGGCGCGTGTGGTGCGCGGCGGTGCAATTGTCGTGTTGCAGCAGGATTATATCGAGAGCGCGCATTCGCTCGGCATGTCCGACAGCCGCATCATTTTCAAATATGTGCTGCCGAACTGCCTGTCGTCGATCTTCGTGTTCGTAACACTTCGTTTCGGGCAGGTGATCTTGCTCGGTGCTGCCCTGTCATTCATTGGCCTTGGTGCACAGCCGCCGACAGCGGAGCTCGGTGCTATGGCATCGGAAGGACGTAACTTTCTGTTCTTCGCACCGCATGTCTCGGTGCTGCCGAGCCTTATGATCTTCATTATCGTTCTGGCGTTTAACGTATTAGGGGATTCCCTGCGTGACGCGCTCGATCCGAAATTACGTAAATAATCATTTTTGGCGGCGGATCACTGCACAGAACAGTGGGCGCCTCATCAGGAGGACTAAATGAGAAAATATCTGACTTCCACGCTCATAGCCGGTGTTGCTGCCAGTGCCGTTTTGTCCGGTGCAGCCTATGCCCAAACCAAGGCGCCATTGTCGATCCTGCGCGTGATCGATGCGGATAATTACGATCCGATCCGCTCCACCGCAACCGCTATGGTTGAAGTGATGGCGATGCTTGGTGATACGCTCGTCTCGCTTGATTTCGACATGAAAACCGTCAAGCCGGGTCTGGCTGAGACATGGACTGTTTCCGATGACGGTAAGACGTATACCTTCAACCTGCGCAAAGACGTCAAATTCTGCGACGGCCGCCCGATGACTGCTGCCGATGTGGTCTATACGATTGAGCGCTGGCAAAACCCAGAAAAACGCTCCCCGACTGCCTTCCGTGGCGGTAAGGTAAAAAGCATCACGGCTAAAGATGATTACACTGTGATCTATGAACTGGAAGAGCCTTATTCCGATCTTCTGCCGCAGCTGACCATGCCGTTCTCGTCCATTGTGGATAAAGCAACGGTTGAAAAGCTGGGCGAGAATTTCGGTGTGCAGGGCTTCAACGGCACCGGCCCTTATTGCTGGGTCAGCTGGCAGCCGCGTCAGGAACTGAAGCTCAAGAAAAACCCGCATTACACATGGGGGCCTTCCTTCTATAAGAATCCAAGCCCGCAGGTTGATGAGATCGTCTGGCGCGTGATCCCTGAAGCCAATACGCTGATGGCCGCTATTCAGGCACGTCAGGCGGATATGACCTATTATATGCCGCCGATTGCGCTGACCACGATGGAAAGCATGCCGGGTCTCAGCGTTTCCAAGCAGGAAAACTATATCTATGACATGTTCATGGGCTTCAAGATCGACAAGCCTGTGGTGTCTGATCCGGTGATCCGTAAAGCCGTGAATATGGCAACCAATAAAGCGGCAATCACTCAGGCGGTTTATTTCGGCCATGGTAAGGAAATGAAGTCGCTTGTTAATCCGGCGATTATTGATTTCGATCCTGAATCCGCCAAACTGATGCCTGCTTTTGATCAGGATGCAGCGAATAAAATGCTGGATGAAGCCGGCTGGAAAATGGGCGGCGACGGCATCCGTGAAAAAGACGGCCAGAAAGCCACTTTCCTTGTTTATGGTCTGCGCAATGCCACCAACCCGACTGTGAGTGAAGCCATGCAGGCTGATCTGCGCAAGATCGGTATCGACATGAAAATCCAGCTCTGGGATGCGACTGTCGGCTGGGGCAAGATGGCAACGCAGGAATTTGATGCGTTCTATATGAACTATCCGGCGCTGACCGCCCTTGAAGCGATTGGTCTCTATTTCCCGAGCCGTCAGGCACCGACACCAAACCGCATGAACTGGAAAGATCCGGCAACGGATGAGCTGATCCGCAAGGCAGCAACCACCACCAGCAAGGAAGAACGTCACGAAGCGCTGGCAACTCTGCAGCGTAACCTGACCGAGGCCAATGTCTGGGTCACTCTGTCGTCCGAGCCAATGTGGCTGATCGCCGGTGACCGCGTGGAAGGTGCCAAGGCACACGGTATCTATGGTGCCGGTATCTATAAAGGTCTGGATATTTCTCTGAAACGCTAAAGACAAAAACAGGCGCGGTTTTATCAGCCGCGCCTGCAAGCATTCGGAATTCAGGCGCAGGGGAGTGATGCGGTGAGTGTAACAGTTATCAGGAATGCGGATATTGTCGTTGCATGGGATAAGGACAGCCAAAGCCATATCTATGTGAAAAATGCCGATGTCGCTTTTGAAAACGGTAAGCTGACTTTTGTTGGTACGGGCTATGCCGGTGCCGTTGATGCAGAGCAGGATGGCCGTGGTTTCATGGTCATGCCGGGTCTGGTCAATATTCATTCCCATCCTGCAAGCGAGCCGCTGAATAAGAGTATCCTTGATGAGCTCGGTTCTCCGGGCCTCTTTAATTCCGCGCTTTATGAATTTATGCCGATCATCCGTCCTGATGCGGAAGGTGCTGAAGCTGCGTGGAAAGTCGCCTATGCGGAACTGCTGAAATCCGGTGTCACAACACTGGCTGATCTCTCCGTTGCCCATCCGTCATGGATTGATCTGGCAGGACAGAGCGGTTTGCGTGTCTGCATTACGCCAATGTTCCGCACGGCTCGCTGGTACACCAAAAACGGTCATGTGGTTGAATATGAATGGGACGAGGCCGTTGGCGAAAAAGCCATGGCGCAGGCATTGGAAATGGTGGATGCCGCTGAAGCGCATTCGTCAGGTCGCCTGTTCTCGATGTTGTGTCCGGCACAGATTGATACGTGCAGCGAAGGCCTGATCAAAGAGAGCTATGCGGAAGCACAACGTCGCAAAATTCCGTGGCAGATTCATGCCGCACAATCGACTGTAGAGTTTCATGAGATTACCCGCCGTCACGGTGTATCGCCGGTGCAATGGCTGGAGCAGCTTGATGTGCTGGGCGAGACTAGCATTGTCAGTCACGGGATTTTCCTCGACGATTATCCGCGCAATAGCTGGCATACGCGCCGCGACCTTGATCTGCTGGTGGAAACACGCACAGCGGTTGCCCATTGCCCGACTGTTTTCATGCGCCGCGGCATAGCCATGCGTGATTTCGGCCGTTACCTGCGCGCCGGTGTGCGCCTTGGCATCGGCACCGATACCTATCCGCATAACATGCTCGAAGAGATGCGCCATGTCGGTTATGTGGCGCGGATGATGGCTGAAAATCCGCGCACAGTTACATCCGGCGAGATTTTCACCGCAGCAACGGTGGGCGGTGCCGATCTTCTCGGGCGTGATGATATCGGGCGTCTGGAGGTAGGCTGTAACGCCGATCTGGTGCTGGTCAATCTCGCGCATCCGATGATGCGGCCGGGCTATGATCCGATCCGCAGCATGATCTATGCCGCAGCCGAGCGTGCGGTGGATACGGTCTATGTCGGCGGTGAGAAAGTGGTCGAGAAGGGCCAATGCCTGACGATTGATTTTGAGCAGGCCGCAGAAGACCTCCACGCCGCACAACAACGCACAGTTCAACGGGCACCGCAGGAAGACTGGGCGAAGCGCCCTGTTACTGCTTACGCCCCGCATTCATTTTCCGGCCTCGATTAATCAGGCCAAAGCAATATTCCGGTCATATGGAAATATGACCGGCTTGGAGAAGACCATATGACAGAACCGGTACTCGAAATCCGCAATCTCGTCACAGAGTTTAAAACCCCGAACGGTGTCATCCGTGCGGTGGACGGTATTTCGCTGAAAGTCGAGCGCGGCAAGACACTGGGTATTGTGGGGGAGAGCGGCTGCGGCAAATCCATGCTGTCACTGTCTGTCATGGGGCTGGTGCCGCCGCCGGGCAAAAATGCCGGCGGTGAGGTGATTTTTGAAGGGCAGGATCTGCTGAAGCTCTCGCCGGATGATATGCGCAGGCTGCGCGGCAACCGCATTGCGATGATCTTTCAGGAGCCGATGACCTCGCTCAATCCGGTGCATACGATCGGCTATCAGCTGGTTGAAGCGATACAGGCGCATCATAAAAAGCCTTACAAGGAAATGCGCGAGGAAGCGATTGAAGCGCTGCGTAAAGTACGTATTCCTGCGCCGGAGCGCCGTTTTGATGAATATCCGCACCAGCTCTCCGGCGGTATGCGTCAGCGTGTGATGATTGCGATGGCGTTGGTCTGCAAGCCGGTTCTGCTGATCGCTGATGAACCAACAACGGCGCTCGATGTGACTATTCAGGCGCAGATTCTCAATCTGCTGCGCGAGTTGCAGCAAGAAACCAATATGGCCATCATCCTCATTACCCATGATCTGGGTGTGGTGGCGCAGGTCGCTGATGATGTGGCGGTAATGTATGCCGGTAAAGTGGCGGAACGCGCTTCCGTCAATGCAATTTTCAAAGACCCGCAGCATCCCTATACCATTGGTCTGATGGGCTCGATGCCGCGTATGGATGAGGATGTTGACCGGCTGGTAGCAATCAGCGGTGTAGTGCCGCCGCCGTTTAGGCTGCCCTCCGGCTGCCGGTTTAATCCGCGCTGCCCGTTTTCTGATGAGGAATGCACAGCAACTCTGCCTGCTCTGCATGAACTCCAAGCCAATCACCTTGTTGCCTGCCATAAAGCTCCGGTGGAGGATTTCGTATGACACAACCACTTCTGGAGCTGCAGGGCATTTCCAAACATTTCCCTGTCAAAAAAGGCCTGATCCGTCAAAAAGTGGTCGGCACAGTCCGCGCCGTGGATGAAGTTTCTTTCAAGCTGATGGCCGGAGAAACACTGGCCATTGTGGGCGAAAGCGGTTGCGGTAAGTCAACCACTGCCCGTCTGGCATTACGACTGCTGGAACCAACCGCCGGTCGGGTGCTGTTTGAAGGTGAAGATGTAACCCATGCCAGTGGCGCGAAGTTGCGTGATTTGCGCCGCCAGATGCAGGTGGTGTTTCAGGATCCTTATGCCAGCCTTAATCCGCGTATGACTGTGGGTGAACTGATTGCCGAGCCGATGCTGGTGCATGGTGTCGGCACTGATGCTTCGCGTCGTGAGCGGGGGATTGAACTGTTGCGCCGTGTCGATCTGGCGCCTTACCATGCCGCACGCTATCCACATGAATTTTCCGGTGGTCAGCGTCAGCGTATTGGTATTGCCCGCGCGCTCTCATTGTCCCCGAAACTGATTGTCTGCGATGAGCCTGTCTCGGCGCTCGACGTGTCCATTCAGGCGCAGGTCGTCAATTTGCTCAAAGATTTGCAGAAAGAGATGGGGCTGTCTTACCTGTTTATTTCGCACGGATTGCCGGTGGTCAAACATATGGCTGACCGTGTGGCGGTGATGTATCTCGGACAAGTTGTGGAGATTGCCGATAAGCATCAGCTTTATAACAATCCGCGTCATCCCTATACGCAGGCCTTGCTGTCTGCTGCCCCGCAGCCTGATCCGGCCTCACGCGGCTCGTGGAATGTGCTGGGCGGTGATGTGCCAAGCCCGCTCAATCCGCCGTCCGGTTGCCGTTTCCATACCCGTTGTCCGCTGGCGCAGGATTTGTGCAAGCAGCAGGTGCCTGAGTTGAAAGATTTAGGTACAGGTCAGCAGGTCGCCTGCCATTTTGAAGCTCAGGTGCCTGTCTTCAAACATGCCGCGCATTTCGCTTCCGGTGCGGAGAAGTTACAGCAGCGTCTGGGATTGTTCGCTAAGAAGCGGGCAGAAAAAGAACAGGCTGCTTAAAAAGAGTTGAGTTTAAAACAAAACAGGCCGCTTCATTTCTGAAGCGGCCTGTTTTTTGTTTGGTGGTTATTTCCAGATTTCGCCGTCGACTTTGCCTTTCAGCTCCGGATAATCCTTGAGCGTGAAATGCGGTGTACCAAGCTTCTGTTGATCAAAGTAATCCTTGGTCACTTTGACAACTGTGCCGGAGAGCAGCGCAATGGCGATCAGATTGATGGTGGCCATCAGACCCATAGCGGCATCGGCTGCGTTGAACACGGTGAGAATGCTTTCATAGGCACCCCAGACCACCATCGCCAACGTGCCGCAGCGCAGCATTGTAAGCCAGTAATGTTTGCCTGCACCCAGATAAATCATGGCATTTTCCGCATAAGCGTAATTGCCGATGATGGAAGTGAAGGCGAAGAAGAAGATCGCAATACTGATGAAATAGCGCCCGAACCAGCCGATATGCACAGTCATGGCTTCCTGTGTCAGCATCGTGCCGGTGAGGCCGGAGCCCGGAACCAGCTTATGAGACAGCAGGATCATGATTGCGGTCGCCGAGCAGATCAGAATTGTGTCGATGAAAACGCCCAGAGCCTGCACAAAACCCTGTGAGGACGGATGGTGCGGATTGGGTGTGGCGGAAGCTGCAATATTCGGGGCGGAGCCCATACCGGCTTCATTGGAGAACAGCCCGCGTTTCACGCCGTTCATCAGCGCGCCGATAATACCACCGGCAGCGGCTTCAATGCCGAAAGCGCTTTTGACAATCAGAGCAAACAATGCCGGCACTTCAGTGATATTGGCGAGCAGCACATAGATGGCAACGCTGAGATAGATCACTGCCATAAACGGCACCACCAGTTCAGCCACGCGCGCAATCTGTCGGATACCACCGAAAATCACGATACCTGCCAGCAGCGCAATAACTACACCGACACCAATTTTGGAAAAGCCGAAGGAGCCATTCATGGCATCGGCAATGGCATTGGCCTGCACAGCATTAAACACCAGCCCGAATGCGATAATCAGGCAGACAGAGAAAATTGCAGCCGCCCACGGGGCTTTCAGACCATTGGAAATATAATAGGCAGGACCACCACGAAACTGGCCGTCATTATCGCGGGTTTTATAAAGCTGCGCCAATGTGCTCTCGGCATAGGCGGTTGCCATACCAACAAAAGCGACAACCCACATCCAGAAAATCGCTCCGGCACCGCCGAGATAAAGCGCGACTGCTACACCGGCAATATTACCGGTGCCGACGCGTGAGGCGAGACTGGTGCACAGCGCCTGAAACGGTGTGATGCCGCTTGCATCGCGCTTCGGCGCACGCATGACGGATCGGAAAAACTCCGGAAAATGGAAAATCTGCAGAAAGCCGAGGCGGACGGAGAAAAAAATCCCGACAGCGAGCAATCCGTAAACCAGAACATATTCCCATAGGATCATGTTCACAAATGCAATGAGTGTATTCATTTGTATTGCGGCTCCAAAGCACCTGGCGCAGAGGTGAATATGCAGTTTTGTGAAAAATATGAATTTATAGAGCGCTTTTAGCTGATATTACCCGTCATTGCATAGTTTTTCGTCAATATTTGCAAATCTATGTTTTAGGGAGATTAAAATTAGAGTTTTCAAAAAGATACAGCCACACGGTCTGTGTAAAACCGGCGGCTGTTATAAAAATTGTCGGGTGCGCTGTCGTCAGAGCTTCAGTTTTACGTGGCGGTTTACGTCCTTATAGAGCAGATAGCGGAATTTCCCGGGGCCACCGGCATAGCAAGCCTGCGGGCAGAAAGCGCGCAGCCACATATAATCACCGGCTTCTACTTCCACCCAGTCCTGATTGAGACGATAGACTGCCTTGCCTTCCAGCACATAGAGGCCGTGTTCCATCACATGGGTTTCGGCAAACGGAATAATTGCACCCGGCTCAAAGGTAACGATATTGACGTGCATATCATGGCGCAGATCATTCGGATCAACAAAGCGGGTGGTTGCCCATTTGCCGTCCGTGTCCGGCATAGCAACAGGCTCGACTTCGGATTCATGCTTGAAAAAGGCTTCCGGTACATCCAGCCCGTTTACATATTCAAAGCTCTTTCTGATCCAGTGAAAACGTGCCGGTGCATCAGTTTGATTGCGTACAGTCCAGAGGCTTTTCGGCGGCAGAAAAGCGTAACTGCCCGCGCGCATGGCATGGTCTTTGCCGTCAAGCGTAATGACAATATTGCCCTCAACCACGAAAATACCGGCTTCGGCATCCGGATCTGGTTCAGGTTTGTCACTGCCGCCCTGCGGCTCCAGCTCCACAATATATTGCGCAAAACTCTCGGCAAAACCGGAGAGCGGACGGGAGAGTATCCAGACGCGGGTTTTATCCCAGAATGGCAGACAGGATGTAACAATATCCATCATCACGCCTTTTGGGATAACCGCATAGGCTTCGGTGAATACGGCACGGTCGCTCAGCAATTGCGTCTGCATCGGTGCGCCGCCCTTTGGGGCGTAATAAGTGCGCTCAGTCATAATCTCTCCCGTTACTTTTACCCTCAGTCCGCAGTCAGGCCGGTTTTCGGCGTTTCTGCAAGAGGGATAACGGGATTATCATTAAAAAAGATAAATTGTCGACAATATTGTATATAATATCCCGTTTACCTTTTCGATAAACGGGATACAGAACATCAATTATGCAAGATCAGGCCGGTCTGTGGTGATCTGACGGATTGCTGTGTTCTTCCAGAATTCCAGTTCAGGCTCGGTATTGGGCACCCAAACGCCCAGACGTTCCGGTGCAATGCGGTTGGTAATTGCATCCCAGCTATGGGCGAGCAGAGCTTTTTCAACGGCCAGAATGTCGGCATACGTGTCGAAATAGTCGAGCGCTTCCTGCAAACCACCGAGAATAGTGGCACTGAAAGCATTGAGCGAGGCGAGACGACGCATTTCCGGTGCAACGTCTTTCACTTGCTGTAAGACCTGACGGGTAAAGCCGGTGAGTATGCACTGGTCTTCCATACCCTGCGCACGGATAATCTGCACAGCCACATCAGTCAGACCGTCATAGAGATCGCCATTGACGCGGTTCTTCAGTTCCACATGCAATTCCATGCCGGTCGGTTTGAAGATTTCCAGAACCTCTTCAAACAACGGAATATGCTCATCCATGCTTTCGCGCAGAAACGTATTCACACGCGCTGTTTTGGAGAGCTCCGCGACATCGCCGATGCCGTTGGTGGTGCGCTCCAAAGTCGGATCATGCAGCACAACCACTTCACCGGCATTGGTCAGATGCAGATCGAATTCCACACCGGCAATATTGAGCTCAGCGGTTTTGCGAAAACCGGAGAGGGAGTTTTCAGGCCAGAGATTACGCGCACCGCGATGGCCGATAATACGTGTCATTACAGATATTCCTTTTAGCGAATAGTCGGGTCGAGCTTGTCGCGCAGCCAGTCACCAAGGATGGAAATCGACAGGGTGGTGAACATGATGACAAAGGCCGGTGCCAGCATGATCCACGGCGCGGTGGTCAGATATTCACGACCATAGCCGACCATATTGCCGAGGCTGGATTTTGGTGGCTGCACGCCAAGACCCAAGAAAGACAGGCTGCTTTCCAGCAAAATGATTTCAGGAAAAGTCAGGGTCATGGAGACGATCAGTGTCGAGGCAATATTCGGCAGGATATGGCGCAGATAAACCCATGATTGCTTGGCACCAAGTTGCGTGACTGCGGCGGCATAGCCCTGTGAACTGGCGGAAATCGCCAAACCACGGGCGATACGCGCATAGCGCTCCCAGCCATAAAGCCCCATCAGGCAGACAAGCAGCATCATGGAGTTGCCGAAGAAGGCCAGCACGGAAAGGGCTAGGATCAGGAATGGCAGTGCCGCCTGAAAGTCGGCCAGTGTCAGCACCACCTGTTCTACGGTCTTGCGGAAATTCGCTGCAAGAAAGCCGACGGTGGTGCCGAGCAGGGTGGAGATAATTGTGGCACCAAAGGCGATCAGAAGAGAGACGCGGATGGATTCAATCAGGCGGGATAACACATCACGCCCCACCTCATCTGTGCCGAGCCAATGCAACGGATGGCCGGGCATAACGAGGCGGCTTTTGAGATCCATCGCGGTAATGCTGTAAGGGCGGATCCAGTCGGCAGCAATAGCGATGATGATCATCGCGGCAAACCAGATCAGCGACAGCATGACCAACAGGGGTATGCGTTTCTTTTTGCGCTTCTGGACGTTTACCACTGGAACGGCGGCACTGTCACTAATTGAGAGTTCAGACATCAGCCGGTTCCTTTACGCTTTGGCCTGATTATCGCGCAGGCGCGGATCGAGAAAACCATAGAGCAGGTCAACAACGAGATTGGACAGCACCATAGTCGAGGCAATCAGCAGCAGGATGCATTGCACCACCGCGAGATCGCGGTTGGAGACGGCAACCACCAGCAAACGTCCGACACCCGGCCATGAGAACAGGGATTCAATGACGACTGCACCGGCCACCAGTGAGCCGACCATGAAGCCGACCAGTGTTACAATCGGGATAGCTGCATTGGGCAGCGCATGATTGCGGATGACATCGCCCCAGCGTACACCCTTGGCACTGGCGGTGCGAATATAGGGTTGGCCGAGAATTTCGATCATGGCGCTGCGGGCAAAACGGGCGAGAATAGCCGCACCGGCAATGCTCATGGTCAGCACCGGCAGAATGGCATGCATCCAAGTATCACTACCGCCCGATGGCAGCCATTTCAGCGTCACAGAAAAGATCAGTACCAGCACCAGACCCAGTACAAAATTCGGCAGGGTAAAGCCGATAATGGCGGTCATCATCACCAGCCGGTCGATGATACTGTCGCGGTGCAGAGCCGCATAGACACCGGCGGGAATGCCGATTGCCAGATTGAGCAGCAATGTCGGAATGGTCAGCATCAGCGTGGCAGGAATGCGCTCGGCAACAAGATCAATGGCTTTTTGCCCGTCGCGCATGGAGACACCGAGATCACCCTGAAAAATAGCACCGAAATAGCTGAAATATTGCACAAGGATCGGCTGATCCAGCCCCCATGCCTTACGGAACGCTTCCACAGCTTGCGGCGGGGCATCGGGGCCGAGAATAATCTGGGCCGGATCACCGGACATGCGCAGCACGATAAAGGCAAAGCTCACGACCAGAACGATGGTAATGAACGCCCGCAACAGACGGGTAAGGAAAAAGGAAATCATCTGTCTGTCCTGTTATCCGGCTAATGCTATCGGTTGTGTCTGAGCGTCGTACAAATGGCAGGCAACACTATGCTCTTTGCCGGATTGCAGGGTTTCCGGCACATCGGTGCGGCAGCGCTCCGAGGCAAAACGGCAACGCGGATGAAAGGCGCAACCGTTTGGTCTTGCTGCCGGATTTGGCGGTTCGCCCTGCAGGATAATACGGTTGCTCAACACGGTGCCGGGCACCGGAATACTGGAAACCAGTGCCTGCGTATAAGGATGCTGGGGTGCCTGAAAAATCACATCGGACGGTGCTTCTTCGACAATCCGTCCCAGATACATCACGGCCACGCGGTCGCTGATATTGCGCACCACTTTCAAGTCATGACTGATAAACACCATGGCAATGCCTTGCTGCTCCTGCAGGTCGCGCAGCAGATTGACCACCTGTGCCTGAATGGAAACATCCAGTGCAGAAACGGCTTCGTCACAGACCAGCAGTTCAGGATTGCAGGCAATGGCGCGGGCAATCACCACACGCTGACGCTGCCCGCCGGAAAGCTCATGCGGATAGCGTGCTGCATGATGCGGCATCAGACCAACCGATTGCATCAGCTCTTTCACCCGTGCCGCACGACTTTCTTTGTCGCCGATATTGTGGATCAGCAGTGGTTCTTCAATTTGCGTGGCGATGGTCAGGCGGCGGTCGAGGGCAGCCAGCGGATCCTGATAAACCAGCTGCATGCGCTTGCGTAAAGCGCGCCATTCATTGGTGCGCGCAGGCGGTAGAGTTTCTCCGTCGAAACGCACTTCGCCGGTGCTGGCCGGTTCTAATCCAAGCAGCAACCGGCCGGTGGTGGATTTACCGGAACCGGATTCTCCGACAATGCCCAGCGTCTTGCCTTTTTGTAAGGAGAGGCTCACCGCATCAACGGCTTTCACCTCTGTCGGCTTGGCAAATAAACCGCTTTTAGAGGTGTAGATTTTACTTAGATTTTTGGCTTCGAGCAGCGGCTTGTTCATGACAGCACCTGCTGGTGCTGGGTTGCAAGCGCAGGGGCAATGAATGCGGCGGGCACAACCGGTGCCGCAGGAATAGTTGTGTCACGTATATCGACAGGGCGGAAACAGGCGACGTACCGGTCATTCTGATTGCCGGTCAAAGGCGGCAGATCACTTTTGCAGCGGTTTTCTGCACGGTTGCAGCGCGGAGAAAAAGCACAGCCTTTCGGCAATTTACCCGGTTCCGGCACTGTGCCTTCAATGGGAATAAGACGCTCACGGCCACCGTCAATGCGCGGGATCGCATCAAACAATCCGCGTGTATAGGGATGGCGCGGCTGGGCAAACAATGCCTCAGTTGAGCTTTTCTCGATCATACGACCGGCATACATCACGCAGACCCGCTCGCAGATTTGCGATACTGCGCCGAGATCATGGCTGATAAACACAATCGCCATGCCGGTTTCCTGACGGATACGGGCGAGCAAGTCGAGCACCTGCGCCTGAATAGTGGCGTCCAGCGCCGTGGTTGGTTCATCGGCAATCAGCAGATCCGGCTCGCCGGCCAAGGCCATGGCGATCATCAGACGCTGGTTCTGACCGCCGGAAAATTCATGAGGAAAATTATCAAGGCGGCGGGCAGCATCGGGAATACCGACCAGTTCCAGCAAGCGCAGCGCTTCTTTACGCGCAGCCGCACCGGAAATACCGCGATGCAGCCTGACAGATTCTTCAATCTGCTTGCCGACGCGGATCACCGGATTGAGCGAAGAGGACGGGTCCTGAAAAATCATGGCAATGCGTGATCCGCGCACCGATTCCAGTTTACGCCGTGGTGCGCCGACCAGATTGGTATCATCAATCATAACCGAACCGGAGACTGTGGCTTTCTTCGGCAACAGCCCAAGTGCCGCGAGCCATGTTACGGATTTACCGCAACCGGATTCTCCAACCAGCCCGACGGCTTCACCTTTTTCGATTTTCAGATTGATACCGTGCAAAACCTGCACGCCGTCAAAAGCCACTTTCAGATCGGCGATCTCGACCAAAGTCATCGATGCGCTCCTGTCATATTAGGCGGCACTCTGTGCCGAAGCAGAAAATAAAAAAGAAAAGCCATGCGGATGCTGACACCCGCATGGCTCACAGGCCTTAGCCCCAGTTGTTTTTGCGGAATTCCATAGCGAAAGCCGGTGCGGCTTTCCATTTCACGGATTTACGCTTGGCGGTGAAGGTCGCGTTCTGATGCAGAACTGTATAGGCCGGATCTTCACGCTCGCAGATTTCCAGCATGCGCTTGAAAGCTTCACGGCGCTTGCCCTGATCCATGCTGGTTTCAAGGAAGCCAGAGAGTTCATTCACTTCTTTGTTTGTCCACTCGCCGACCTGCTGCTGCTGACCGTTCGGACCGTGCTGGCTGACGATAGAGGAAACCGGATCATTAAACGGAGCAGAGTTCGACCAGTCGCGCACCGCGCGGGTCGGGGTCTGTTCCAGCACCTGCTGCCAGTTTTCCTTCATCTCGATCTCAACATTGAGACCGGCCTGCTGCCACATCTCCACCAGAATCTGACCGGTTGCGGTCTGGTTGGTGTAGTAATTGTTGAGCAGACGATAAGGGATCGGATCGCCCTTATAACCGGCTTCTTTGAGCAACTGGCGGGCGAGGTCCGGATTATATTCCGGCACAGTCCAGTCACTGATGAACATATCCGCATAATAAGGCCATTGCAGACCGGCCGGAACTTGCGTGCGGCCTGCCCACAGGCTTTCAACGATGGCCTGACGGTCAATCGCATGGGTGAAGGCGCGGCGGATCAGCGGGCTGGCAAGCTGCGGATGATTTTTGTCGAACACGGTCAGACGATGGTTCAGAACCGCGCCACCGAGAACTTCAAATTCCGGATTTTTCTCGATGTTTTCGATCTGATCCGGCGGGATATCGCAGGCGAAATCATATTCACCGGACAGAAGACCATTCACGCGGGAAGCCACTTCCGGCACTTCGACAAAGCGAATGCTTTTCAGCGGCGGGCGACCGCCCCAATAGTCGTCATGGGCTTCGAGTTGCAGGTAATTGTCCGGCTTGAATTCCACAATTTTATAAGGGCCGCTGGTCACAGGCTTGCGTGCCCAGTCCAGATAGCTGCTGGCTTCTTCATAGGCGCGGCGGTTCATAATCTGGCTACCGTAACGCGAAATACGGCCTTCCAGTGTGATATCCGGCGTACCGTTTTTAAAACGCACGGTATATTTATCAACGATCTCAACGCCGAGCAGCGACGGAAAATTGCGGCGCGCAGTGGCGGGCACTTCCGGTGGCAGTTCTTTGCTCTCGCGGTTGGTCGGGTTGACCTCTGTCACACGCAGGGTTTCACCGGTATTCGGCTTGGTGTCTCCAAACATGCGGTCGGCGCTGAATGTGAAGGCCACATCTTCGGCGGTCATTTCATCGCCATTGTGGAACTTCACGCCCTGACGCAGTTTCAGTTCAACAGTCTGATCGTCAATGCGCTTCCACTCGGTGGCAAGACCCGGAATACGGCCGAGATTGTTGATCCAGTCAATCTCGATCAGTGCTTCCCATAATTGCGAGAAGAACACGCGCTCGCCCACATTGGACTGCTCGCGCAACACATCAAGTGTATTGGAGTTGGATACTTTCTGCACCGCAATGGTGATGGAAGGACGGTCATTGCTCTGCGCAATGGCAAAGCGTGGCAGGGTCAAAGAGGCTGCGCCGAAGCCGATCAGGCCAAGTGCATTGCGCCGGTTAATCGAAACCATCAAAGGTCTCCCGTTGTTGACAGAAATGTCACGCCGTCCGGCCATTAAGAATAGGGAGGTAAAACCGGTGTCAGCATGGGCTGGCAGCGGAATAGGCGCCCTGTGTGACAGAGGTATAAATTTGATTTTATCGTTTCGTGACATTCTGCTGACAGCGGGTTTGTTCCGTGCAACCGTATGAATTATTTATGAATTTTTTGTATTTAAGGAGTTTTGCATGCAACTTTGCACAAGCCTGTAAAACGCCTGACACATAGTGCAGGCAAGAGCGCGCCATGCGGTTGCTGGCAGAGTTGCAGCGCCGTTATATCGGTGCATATGATAGGACTGTTCTGTGCATCGCATTTTGGCGCCATTCTTCAAAAAGTGTGGCTATCTGATTATTACCCGAGGACGAAACAATGTCTGAATTGCCGATTATTGGTGCTGCTCTTTTGGTTGAGGAAATGCCGGTTCATCGCGACTGGTATCTGGAAAAGCCGCGTGATCTTGAGATCCAGAGCTTTATTGATGCAGACATTCTGCGCGGCGACTGGAAGCCTATGGCTGAAGAAGTCAAAAAACAGTTGGACGGTCATCAGGGACGTTTGGGCATTCACGGCCCGTTCTGGGGTTTTACTATTGATACGCCGGATCCGGATGTACGCACCGTTGTGCAGAAGCGTCTCAATCAGGCGCTGGATGTCTGTGAATTCCTCGGTGCAGATCAGATCGTGATCCATAGCCCGTTCACCACATGGGCGCACAATCATCTGGATGATGGTTTTAAAGGACGTGAAGAAATCACTGAAAATACTCATCTTGCACTGACACCGGCTTTGCGCCGTGCAGAAAATATGGGCGTGACTTTTGTTATCGAGAATATTGAAGACATCAATCCGTTTGAACGTCTGAAACTGGCGGACAGCTTTAACTCGTCTTCCGTGGCTGTGTCGATTGATACCGGTCATGCCCATTATGCGCATGGCAATACCGGTGCGGCGCCTGTTGATCATTTTGTTCATGCGGCAGCGAACCGTCTTCAGCATGTGCATTTGCAGGATGCAGACGGCTATGCAGACCGCCATTGGGCAACCGGTGACGGCACAGTGAACTGGAAAGCCGTTTTTGCAGCACTCAAGCAATATGACAGCAATCCGCGTCTGATTTTGGAAATGCGTGACCATAACGACATCAAAAAATCGATGAAATATCTGGAAGTTATCGGTCTCGGACAGTAAGCCGTTTGCGGTTGAAAAGAATTGTTGTTGCGTCCTGCCAGTGTTACACCGGCGGGACGTTGCATTTTAAGGAGCCTGTTATGTCTGTTTTGCGTCCGGTTTTGTCTGCCTGTCTTCTGTCTGCTTTATGGACAGGTACAGTGCTTGCACAACAAAATCCGGCAGAACCGCAGAAGCAGGAACAGGTTAAGGCGGAAGGCCCTTGCGCGGCTATTTTCGCTGAGGCGGATTTGTCTTCACTGCTGAATGGTGCAGAAATTGCCTATCGCGCAGATGGCTGCACACTCAGCAATGTCACCATCGATGCCGGAACCTATCAGAGCTGGTCAGCCGAAACCGTTGAAATCCGTAGTGCTCCGCTGGAAAAAGACGCTGAATACTGGCCGGAATGGGGTGAAATCTCGATCAAGTCTGTCGGATACTGGCCGACCAGTTTTCCTGGGATGCGGTATTTGAGCAAAATTCAGCAGAATGGTTTTGATCTGAAACTGGCTTATCAATGGGATGAGAGCAGCAAAACCTTTCGCGTGAATGAAGCGCGCTTCTCCGGAAAATATATTGGTGAAGTGCTGTCATCTGCAACTGTCGAATTGTCTGAACTGCCGCGTTTCGATATTCTCGGAGCGCAGACCTCCTCTCTGGAAACTATGAAAATTCGCGAGATTTCGACCAAACTCGACGATCAGGGCTTCTTTGCAAATTATGTTATGGCGACAGTTGTGGCGATGATTGGCCATAACGACGATCCGGAGCCGGAAGTTGAAAAATACCGTGCAATGGCGCTGGCCTTTGTCGCAGGCCTGTCTGCGAAAATGATTGATGCTGAGAGCAAACAGGCACTTAGCCGTCTGATCTCTGATCTGCCGCATCCGAAAGCCGAGGCAGATATCAATCTCAAATTTGATCCGGCTTTCTCACCACAGAGCTCGGTTGATACGCCGCTGGCTATGCTGGGTGCGTTGCAAAAAACACTGACAATGACCACGCGATATGCCCCCGTATCCGAAGCGGGAAACTGACGAAAAGCGGCCGTCTGATACATAATTCAGTCTTTCAGGCGCGGAGAGTTTTGTATTGCTATCTGATCACTCAGCATTTGCAGACACAATCTTGACAATCGTCTTATAATTGCAACTGTTTTTCCGGACAGGATGACACTGAAACCGGAAACACAGAGCTTTAGAGAAGTGAGATCAGGGTATGAAGGTGCGCAATGCTTGATAAAGGCCTGATACTGATTGTTGAGGATGAACCGGCTATTGCCGGTATTCTGGAAGCTTATCTGATCCGTGACGGGTTTCGCACGGTCTGTGCGGCCGACGGAGAAATCGCGCTGCGTCATCATACGATGCTGACACCGGATCTGGTTTTGCTGGATGTCCGCATGCCTAAACATGATGGTTTTGAGGTGCTGGCACGTTTGCGGCGCGAGAGCAATATTCCGGTGATTATGGTCAGTGCGCTGGCTGAGGATCTTGACCGCCTTTCCGGTCTGCGTCTGGGTGCGGATGATTATGTGATCAAGCCGTTTAACCCGCAGGAAGTGGTGGCGCGTGTTAATGCAGTGCTGCGGCGCACGCGGAATAATGCCGGCAGCAGCACAATCCGGTTTGAGAATATCCTTGTTGATTTTGACGCCCATGCAGCGTTTACAGATACGGAGACAGAGCGGCAGCTTCTGCCTTTGACCCTGAGTGAGTTTCGTATTCTTGCGCATATGATCCGCAGGCCTACGCATGCGTTCCCCCGTAATGATCTTCTGGATGCCTGCCTGCCACAGAGTGATGCGCTGGTTCGCACGATTGATACGCATATCGCCAATCTGCGCCGGAAAATTGAACTTGCGGGCGGGCCGTCAGATTTGTTCCCTGCTGTACGCGGCATTGGCTATCGTCTGGCGGAGCCCCGATGAAAATATCACGCCTGTCTCTGAGCACAGTTTCCGCGCTTGTCACAGCAGCTATGCTGCTTCTAAGTCTGGGGATCATCTTTTTCGGCATCATGTGGGTGCAGGAGCTGAAAGAGCAGGAATATCTGGGTATGCTGACCGAGAATGCCCGGCAGGCATATTATAAGCTGGAAAAAGGCGAGCTGCCGAAAGAGGCGGACTTTCTTGCGCTTGTCCAGCAATTAGAACCGCTTCATGAGGAAGGCGAGGCACAGCTTTATCTGCTGGTACTTAAATTCGGATTATTGGCCGCTTTTATTTGCAGTCTGATCGGCTTCTGGCTTGCCCGCAAGATCAGCCGCCCGCTGGAGAAATTAACACGGATTGTGAATAATCTGCGCGAGGGGGATTTTTCGGTTCGTGTTCCTGAGACCGTCAAGGGAACAGGAGAGGTGGTCTTACTCATCAACCGTTTTAACGCGTTGGCCGAAGAGCTGGAAAATATGGAGCGCCGGTTGCGGTTTAATACAATGGCTGTCGCGCATGAGTTGCGCACACCGCTGACAATCGTTCAGGGTACGCTTCAGGGAATGGCGGATAAAATTTTCCCCCGCGATGACGGTCGCATCGAAGATTTGCTGACGCAGGTTGAAGGCTTGTCACGGCTGATTAATGATCTGCGTACATTATCGCTGGCTGCGAGCCAGAAGCTGGTGACGGAACGCTGTGATGTGGATATTGCGCAGGCTGCCGAACAGGTTCTGCAGGCATCCCGCCCGTTATTGTCTGAGGCAGGGATGGTGCTGGAAACCAATCTGAAAAAAGCAATCATACCGGCGGACAGTCAGCGTTTACGACAGGCTTTACTGGCCGTGGTTGAAAACACCTGCCGCTATGCTGCATCAGGAAAATATTTGCGTTGTGAGTGTGGTTATCTGAATAAGGATGAGGCGTTTTTGCGGGTGGTTGACCGCGGCCCCGGATTTGCTCAGGAATTTGCAGGTCATGCTATTGATGTGTTCTGGCGTGGTGAGCCGTCGCGCTCCAGAGCAACCGGCGGTTCAGGGTTGGGTCTGTCTATCGTGCAGGCTATCGTTACAGCTCATGGTGGCCGGATGGAGCAGGCTACATTTGCAGCAGGCGGTGCATCCGTCACAATGATTTTTCCGCGCCATATGCCTGAGAGTAAAATTACGGGCGAAACAGCCTGAGAAAACCCCTCTCTGTTAATACAAAACAAGTTCATGCAACTGGCAGATTTGTCGGTTGCAAACATGGCAAAACATAAAAAATCCAAAAGCATATTGTTCTGCAATATGCCTTAAAACGGCTCACATAATTTGCCGGTTAAATCTTGACAGTCCTGCTGCACATCACGTTTGTGAAACGTGAGATTGTGCTGTGTCCTATCATACCGAATGTCATAAAACTGAAAACCGGTTGCCCGTTGCACAGCAACGCCCGCAATGGACGGCACCGGTGTCAGCTTTGTCTCCTGTGCGCTACGGGCGTGTACTGAGGCAGGTGCTTGGTCTGTGCTCACGGATGCGCTTCAGAAAGGCCGCAGCACTCACCCTGAGGCTGACAGCAAACCCGCTATTATCACTGCGCTGGTTCCGGTTCCTGAATGATTTTGCAATACGGTATCAATTGAGCCAGCCGCATGATGATCTGATGCGCAAAGCAATTCCGAATTTTTTCCATTACAGGGCGTCGCCCCGCGAACGGCTGAACTTGCTGCAAAACCATTTTATTCTCGCCGGACAAGTGATGGCGGTTGATGATTTGCATCAACTCTGGAAGGGCGGGCAGATCAATTGCGCTACAGTGCAGGGCAAGCGCGAGACTTATGAAATTTTGCTCCATCTCTCTGATCATGCCGGTGCGCGCCATGAAGGTGCTTTTACGATCAGCCTGAGCCGTTGCAGAGATCAGGCATTGTTGTGCATGCTCAGTTTCATTTTTGTATCCGGTCATGATGCCAGCCATGAGAGTTGCGTGACGGTGGCAATCGGTGGCTTGCAGGGTGCAAGCGGTGACGGTGCCAAGCGCGCGATGATTGATGCTACGCGCGATCTGCATGGCCTTCGTCCTAAAGATGCAATGTTGCTGATTGCCGAAGGCATAGCCCGGGAAAGAGGTGCTGAGCACTTTCTGGCCGTCGGCAATGCTAATCACGTTATCAATTTCCGCAGCAATATGCGCCGCAGAAGAATGGTGTCCGATCTTGATCGCTACTGGATAGAACGCGGCGGGCAACCCTGCACTCGCTTTGGCTTTGCTTTGCAGTTGCGCAATCAGGAGTTTCCTCAGGAGGCGACGCAACGCGATCTTTGTAAATCAGCGTTTTTGCTGACCGGAAAACGAATGGTCATTGCAGTTCGAGCCGCAGTAACATGAGAGAATTACCTCGTGATCTATATTTATGTTTTGTTTTTATTATATTTTTTTGTGCGTGAGTTTTTATGGCTATGAATCATAATTTACCGGCAGCTGTTAGGGAAACAGTGTCCTATGCATCAGATCAGAAAGCTGTCCGCGAGGGTGGCAACCTCTGGTGCAACTATTTAATACGGACGACAATCCTCGTCAGCTTTGCATTCATGATCGTACCACTGACGGATATTACCGTCTCCGGCTGGTTTGTTGATGCAACCGGTAATTTTAATCTTCATGATAACCAGTATCTATTGGCATTGCGTGATCTGCATCGCACGTTGCCAGCGATCATTGTTCCCGCTTTATTGTTCGCGCTGGTTATGCAGGCACTGTTCAACAGGCGTTATTTGCCCGCGCCGCATAAGCTGCTTTATATTCTTTCAGTCTATGCCATCGGGGCAGCGGCAATTGTTCATGGTCTGAAATATCTGGTTGGCCGTGCCCGTCCGAATGAGATTATGGAGTTTGGCGGCAATTTGCTTTTTAGTCCGGCATGGCAAATTGCCAATAGCTGTCAGCGTAGTTGTTCATTCCCGTCAGGGGAATCCGCAAGTGCTATGGCTATGCTGACTATTCCGCTTGTTCTAAGCGGGTTTTATCGTCTGCCGCTATTGGTGCTGACGATGGTTGCGGTACTGATTTTCTCGCTGAACCGGATTGTTATGGGCGCGCATTTTCTATCGGATGTTATTTTGTCATGGTTGTTTGTAGCTATCGTGATGGCTTGGTTATGGCCGGTTTTTCAGCGACATGCTCTACAGATTGACCGCTCAGTTGTGCGTATCGGAAAACGCATACGCTCCTCCCGTTTTTGATTTTGGCGGACTATAATCCTCTCTCTTGCGGATGAGCTGATGCTCGTGCATAGCTGTGCAAAATACGATGTCTGGATTATGTTTTAACAAAAAACAGAAATGGCTCATGAGCGCACGGCAGGAATCCAAAGAAAATACAGCTGAAGCAGCCGGTTTTGACTGGGAGCTGAGTGGCTTGCAGGCGGATGTCGCGCGCAAAATACTGGCGCTGATCGGCTCAGGTAAGTGGCAGATACAGGAGCGCATGTCTGATGCGGCCTTGTCGCGGGAACTGAATGTTTCCCGCTCGCCTGTGCGCTATGTACTGAACCTGCTCACAGAATACGGCCTTGTCGCACATGTGGCGGGCAAGGGGTATCATCTGATCCGTATGCTGTCCGAGAGAGAGCTGATTGACCAGCTGATCCCTGAATCAGAAAATACCAATCTCTATAATGATCTGATGACAGCACGGGCAAACGGCACAATTGGTGCTGAAGTTTCGGAAACGGAGCTCGTTGAGCAGTTCAAGGCAACACGGGGTGCCGTGCGGCGGGCTTTGATGCGGTTTTCAGCGGAGGGGCTGGCAGAGCGTCTGCCCGGGCATGGCTGGCGTTTTACAGAGTCGCTGGACAATGAACGCGCGGTTCAGGAGAGCTATACATTCCGCCTTGTGGTGGAGTGCGGTGCACTGATGCAGCCGGATTATGCCCCGCAGGAGGATCAGTTACAGGCTTTGTTGCGGCAGCAGCAGGCATTGCTTGACCTGCCGGTCGGGCAGTTGACCAAGGATGCATGGTTCCATGCCAATGCGGCTTTTCATGAGACCATTGTTTCATGGGCGAATAACCGGTTTTTCACCCAGTCCGTGCGCTGGCAAAGCAGCCTGCGCCGCATGACAGAGTATGCGGATTTCAGTAAGCTGAGTGAGAAGCGCCTGCATGATGCCTGCCATGATCATATCGCCATTTTGCGGGCTATTCAGGACGGGGATATTAATTTTGCGGCGGCTTTATTGCGCCGTCATATCTCCCGTTCCAGCCGTGATGATCTGTAAAGTGCAGGGCTGGTGCCGGTCCATTTTTTGAAAGCACGGTGGAAAGCACTCGGCTCCGCATAACCGAGTTCCGCTGCAATCACTCCTACAGATTTGTCGCTCTCCTGCAACCAGCTCAGCGCATATTGGCGGCGCAATTCTTCTTTGAGGCTGCTGTAGCTCATGCCGTCTGCCTGCAAATGGCGGCGTAAAGTCGGCTCGGATATGTGCAGGATTTTTGCTGCTCCGGCAAAATCCGGCCAGTCGGCAGGCGGGGTTTCGCGCAGCATTTTATGGATCGCTGAGGCACTACCGCGATCATAACGGTAGCGCAGCAGAATATTGGCTGGTGCCTGTGCCAGAAACTGCCGCAATGCCGCTTTGCTGCGATGAATTTTGAGGGACAGCAGAGCGGGGTCAAAAGCAAGGCTGGTTTCCTGACTGAAGAAACGCACTCTGGTGCCGAAAAAATCAAGATAGTCGGGGCGTTCTGCCGGTGGTGTCCCGCGAAAGCCAATATCGTGGATAGGCAGACGGCGTTTTACCAGCCAGCACAACACGCCGTAAAGAATGAGAAAAAAGGTGCGGTATGCAAAGGCCGGACGCGCGGGGCTAACCTCGCGCAAGACAATAACGGCAAGCCCGTCCCGCAGGATAAGTTCTCCCTTCGGCTCCCCGATGAGCAGAGTGAAAAACCGTAAAGAGCGGCGGATGGCATGTTCGAGATTGTCGCTGGAAAGAGCGGCATGGCACAGCATGGCGAAACTTCCGGGCGGCATCGGACGCTGGCCGAAGCGGAAGAACTCGCACTGAATTTCATCAGCAATCGCCAGCCAGAGGCGGGCATAATGCGCGGCATCCAGTTTAAAATCCGGTTGCAGCAAGGCGTTTGCATTAATACCTGCAGCAGCCAGCGCAGAGTCAGTTTTCGCAGGCGCATACTGCTGCAACGCTGCCAGCGCATCATCAACAAAACCGCTGCCGATCATTGTCTTCTCCTGCCGCCCCTCAACAGCAGTATGGCAAAACCGATCAAAAAATAAAGTATAAACTGTCATCCCTTACCATAGACCTTGGGGCTAGGCTGATCGCTTCTTCATCCGAATTTGCAGTTTTGGAAGGAAGCACAGATGGCCGATCCGGTGGTTATTGTTGGCATGGCACGCACGCCTCTGGGTGCTTTTCAGGGCGCTTTCAGCGCATTGCCGGCGGCAGATCTCGGCGCAACGGCAATCAAAGCCGCGATTGAACGGGCAGGAATAACGCTGCACGATATTGAGGAGACCTTGCTGGGCTGTGTGCTATCTGCCGGTCAGGGGCAGGCACCCGCACGGCAAGCCGCAATCGCTGCCGGTATTCCCGTGGCATCGGGTGCGACAACCATCAATAAAATGTGCGGCTCCGGCATGAAAGCAGTGATGCTGGCGCATGATATGCTGGCAGGCGATAGTGCGGATATTATCGTGGCCGGTGGCATGGAGAGCATGACCAATGCACCTTATTTGCTGGATAAAGCCCGTGGCGGCTACCGCATGGGACATGGCAAAATTACCGATCACATGTTTTTCGACGGGCTGGAAGATGCCTATGAAAAAGGCCGTCTGATGGGAAGTTTTGCCGAGGATTACGCAGAAGCTTTTCAGTTCAGCCGCACAGCGCAGGATGAATTTGCTCTGCGCTCGTTAAAGCGTGCACAGACCGCGTTGGAGCGCGGTTATTTTGCGTGGGAGATTGCGCCGGTGATTGCGGGAAGTGGCAATTCTGCACATCTGATTGATATGGATGAACAACCGGCTAAAGCACGGCCGGAAAAAATTCCGTTTCTGCGCCCTGCTTTTCGGGAAAATGGCACGGTCACGGCAGCCAATTCCAGTTCAATTTCCGATGGTGCGGCGGCACTGGTGCTGATGCGTTTATCGCAGGCGGAACAGCGCGGGCTGACCCCGCTGGCACGGATTGTTGCACAGACCAGCTATGCCCATGAACCGCGTTTGTTTGTGACCGCGCCCGTTGGCGCTATCGGTAAGCTTTTCGACAAAACCGGTTGGACTGCGAATGATGTTGATCTGTTTGAGATCAATGAGGCTTTTGCCGTGGTGACGATGGCTGCGATGCAGGAGCTGAACCTGCCTGCAGAGAAAGTAAATATTCATGGCGGTGCCTGCGCGCTTGGTCATCCGATTGGTGCATCCGGCGCGCGTATTCTGGTGACATTGCTGGCAGCCTTGCAGACCCATGATCTGAGGCGCGGCGTTGCCGGTATCTGCATCGGCGGCGGTGAAGCAACAGCCATAGCGGTAGAGCGTTTCACCTGAAAATCAGCGCGGCTTTATATGGTCGCAGACACAGTGATTTATGCATTTTGGGAGGATTGCATGAGGAGACTGAGTACAGAAAATTTTAAAAATGCACGTGATTTCCTGTTGCAGCACCGCGAGGATTATACTGTCGCAAAGGCCGGTTTTGTCTGGCCGGAGGCGCTGCCTTTCAACTGGGCGCTGGATTGGTTTGATGTGGAACTTGCAAGCAATCCGCAAAGCCGCGACCAGACGGCACTGTGGATTGTTGATACGGCAACAGGAACCGAGATCAGACAGAGTTTCGCCGGTCTGAGCAGGCGTTCAAATCAGGTTGCCAATTATCTGCGCAGTCTAGGGCTTAAACGCGGCGATCATCTTCTGGTACTGCTTGGCAATGTGCCTGCATTATGGGAGGTGATGTTGTCAGCGATGAAACTTGGTATCATTGTTATTCCTGCGACCACATTGCTGACAGCGGACGAATTGTCAGACAGGCTTGAGCGTGGCTGTGCCCGTGCTGTGCTGGCAACCGGCGATCAACTGCTGAAATGCGAAGGACTGGCAGGGGGGAATGTGCTGCGCATTCAGGTGCCAAACGGTCACGCGGCAGAGAGCAGCAACTGGCACGATTATAACGAGGCATTTACCCAATCGTCTGATTTTACACCGGATGGTGAAACACAGCCGCATGATCCGCTACTGCTCTATTTTACCTCCGGCACCACTGCCAAGCCAAAACTGGTGCGCCACAGTCACCGCAGCTATCCGGTTGGTTCTCTTTCGACCATGTATTGGGTGGGGTTGCAGCCGGCTGATATCCATCTCAATGTCTCATCCCCCGGCTGGGCGAAACATGCGTGGAGCTCGTTTTTTGCACCGTGGAATGCCGGAGCCACAGTGCTGGTTATCAACCAGCCTGCTTTCAGCGCCAAGGTCTTGCTGGCGCAAATGCAGCACTGTGCCGTGACCACGCTTTGTGCTCCGCCGACCGTGTGGCGCATGCTGATACAGGAAGACCTCAAAGCCTGCAAAATGAGCCTGCGTGAAGTGGTGGGCGCCGGTGAACCGCTCAATCCTGAGGTTATTGATCAGGTGCGCGAAGCATGGGGGCTGACCATTCGTGACGGCTATGGCCAGACGGAAACGACTGCACAGGTCGCCAACAGCCCTGCACAAATGGTCAAGAGTGGCGCTATGGGCAGACCATTGCCGGGTTATGAGGTGGTGATCCTTGATGGCGATGGTCATGCTGCGCAGGAAGGGGAGGTTTGTCTGATGTTGGGTGACAAACATCCGGCAGGTTTGATGCAGGGCTATCAGGGGCAGGATGGTGCATTAACCGGCACAGATGGCACAGTCTACCGCACCGGCGATGTCGCCTATCAGGATGAGGACGGATATTTGCATTTTGTCGGTCGCGCCGATGATGTGTTTAAATGTTCGGACTATCGCATTAGCCCTTTTGAACTGGAAAGTGTGCTGCTGGAGCATGATGCAGTAACCGAAGCGGCGGTTATTCCGGTGGATGATCCGATCCGTTTATCTGTACCTAAAGCCTATATTTTGTTGCGCGCCGGTGAGGAGCCCACGCGTGAGACTGCACTGTCTGTGTTGCAATATACCAATGAGCGTCTGGCACCCTTCAAGCGTATTCGCTCGGTGGAATTTGTGCGCGAATTACCCAAGACAATCTCCGGAAAAATCCGCCGTGTGCAGCTGCGCCGTTTTGAGCGGGAGGGCGTGCAGGACGATGTTTTTCGCGGTGTTGCCTTCTGCGAAACTGAATTTCCGGAACTGAGCGTTGGCCGTAACAGAGCAAGAGCATGACGGGAGAGGAGAGAACCATGTCCGGTGAACTTAGCGAGGAGCAGCGTAGTATTTTTGCTATGGCTGCGGATTTTGCCGCGCAGGAGCTGGTGCCTCATGCTCTGGAATGGGATGAGCATAAGCATTTTCCCGTCGATGTATTGCGCAAGGCAGCAGCACTCGGCATGGGCGGTATTTATATCCGTGATGATGTCGGCGGTTCCGGCCTGACCCGTATGGATGCCGCGCTGATTTTTGAGGCGCTGTCGCAGGGCTGTCCGGTCATCGCTTCGTTCCTTTCGATCCATAATATGTGCGCATGGATTGTGGATTCTTACGGGTCGGATGAACAACGTGAGCAATGGCTTCCACGAATGAACCCAATGGAACTGATTGCCAGCTATTGTCTGACCGAACCGGCCTGTGGTTCAGATGCGGCCAATCTTAGCACCAAAGCTGTTCGTGACGGCGATGATTATCTGATCACAGGGCAGAAGCAATTCATCTCCGGTGCCGGTGTAAGTGATATTTATATCGTGATGGCGCGTACCGGCGTGGCAGGAGCAAAGGGCATTTCGGCCTTTATTGTGCCGAAAGATTCAGCAGGTCTTTCCTTCGGAGCCAATGAGAGGAAGATGGGCTGGAAAGCCCAGCCAACGCGCACGGTGATGCTGGATAATGTGCGCGTGCCCGCAAAGAACCTGATCGGCACCGAAGGGCTGGGCTTTAAAATAGCCATGTCTGCGCTTGATGGCGGGCGGTTGAATATTGCAGCCTGCTCGCTTGGCGGGGCGCAGGCCGCTTTTGACAAAGCGCTGACCTATATGGATGAGCGTAAAGCGTTCGGCTCAAAACTGCATCAGTTTCAGGCATTGCAATTCCGTCTTGCCGATATGGCCACGGAACTTGAAGTGGCGCGCACATTTTTGCACCGTGCCGCCCGTGCCCTTGATCGGCGCGATGCCGATGCGGTGAAACTCTGCGCTATGGCCAAGCGTTTTGTCACCGACGCCGGATTTAACGTCGCCGATCAGGCGCTGCAACTGCATGGCGGCTATGGTTATTTGAGCGAGTATGGCGTGGAAAAGCTGGTGCGCGACCTTCGCGTGCATCAAATTCTGGAAGGCACCAATGAGATCATGCGGGTGATTATCGCTCGTGAGCTACTAAACGGGAGAGGCAAATGAGCAGCAAGACTATTGGTTTTATCGGCCTCGGTCATATGGGCGGGCCAATGGCGGCCAATCTCGTCAAGGCAGGATTCGCCGTGCGTGGCTTTGATCTGGTCGAAGCATCAAAACAAGCAGCTAAAGAAAACGGTGTTCAGATTGCGGAGAATGTAGCGCAAGTTGTGCAAGGCGCAGGTGCCATTATCACCATGTTGCCTGCGGGTTCTCATGTGCTGAATGTCTGGCGCGAATTGCTGGTGCTGGTTTCGCCGAATACACTGTTGATTGATTGCTCGACCATTGATGTCGATAGCGCCCGAAAAGCCCATCAATTGGCCGCAGAGCATAGGTTGCCAAGCATTGATGCACCGGTTTCCGGTGGTGTGGTTGGTGCAACAGCGGCAACGCTTACCTTTATGGCTGGTGGCGAAAAATCCGCTTTTGACAGGGCGGAGATTATTCTCAGCACAATGGGAAAACGCATCGTGCATTGTGGTGATGCGGGCGCAGGGCAGGCGGCGAAAATCTGCAACAATATGATCCTCGGCATATCCATGATCGGGGTGTGCGAGGCTTTTGTGCTGGGTGAAAAGCTGGGTCTGTCCCAGCAGGCTTTATTTGATGTGGCATCCGTATCTTCCGGACAGTGCTGGGCGCTGACCACCAATTGTCCGGTGGCAGGGCCGGTGCCAACTTCGCCTGCCAACAGGAATTATCAACCCGGATTTGCCGCAAGTCTGATGCTGAAAGATTTGAAACTGGCGCAGGAGGCTGCCGCTTCCGTGGGCGCAACTACGCCGCTGGGGGCGGAGGCTGCGCAACTCTATAATCTGTTCAACGCGCTTGGTTCTGGCGGAGAGGATTTCTCCGGTATTATCCGTCTATTGCGCGGCAAGGAGGATGCATCATGAGTTATGAAACGATCCTTACTGAAATGCATGGCCGTGTGTTGCTGATAACGCTCAACCGCCCGCAAGCGCTGAATGCGCTGAACCGGCAATTGGCGGCAGAGCTGATCGTAGCAGCAGAGGCGGCGGATAAAGATGAGCATGTGGGTTGTATTGTACTGACCGGCTCTGCCAAAGCCTTTGCCGCCGGTGCGGATATTAAGGAAATGCAGGTGCAGGATTTCAGCACCATGTTCGCGGCAGACTGGTTCGGCGAGTGGGAGCGTTTTACCGCATGCCGGAAGCCGGTTATCGCGGCCGTTGCGGGCTATGCGCTGGGCGGCGGCTGCGAACTGGCGATGATGTGTGATTTTATTCTGGCGGCAGATAATGCCCGATTTGGCCAGCCGGAAATTCGTCTTGGCGTTATTCCGGGCATGGGCGGCTCTCAGCGGCTTACTCGTTTTGTCGGCAAGTCCAAGGCGATGGAAATGTGCCTGACGGGACGGATGATGGAGGCGGATGAGGCCGAGCGCTGCGGCCTTGTTTCCCGTATCATTCCGGCAGGCCAGTTGCTTGAAGAAGCTTTAAGCGTGGCATCCTCCATTGCAGAAAAATCCTTGCCGGTTGTGATGATGGCGAAAGAAGCTGTTAACACTGCCTATGAGACAACATTGGCAGAAGGCATCAGGTTTGAGCGCCGTCTGTTTCATTCCGGTTTTGCAAATCATGATCAGAAAGAAGGGATGAGTGCTTTTATTGAAAAACGGGATCCGTTTTTTCTGCATAGATAAGAGCTGACAGGTAATGTTAGTCGGGGGAGAGGTGCACATGCGGCGATACGGAAATTTCATCAATAATGTGAGGCAGGATGCCGTTCAGGGCGGAGTTTTAATCCTGCAAAATCCGTCAGACGGCAGTGATCTTGCTGTGATCGCGCGCGGTACTGAGGCCGATATTGATCTGGCTGTGAATGCCGCCCGCAATGCCTTGTCCGGCACATGGGGACAACTGACGGCAACGGAACGCGGCCGTATCTTGCATAAAATATCAGGTGCAGTATTGCGCGAGATTGATACTCTCAGCGAGCTTGAAGCGCACGATGTCGGCAAGCCTTTAGTGCAGGCGCGCGCTGATGTGGTGGCGCTGGCACGCTATCTGGAGTTTTACGCAGGAGCGGCCGACAAGGTGCACGGCGATACGCTGCCCTATCAAAACGGTTTTACGGTATTGACCGTTTTTGAACCGCATGGTGTGACGGGGCATATTATTCCCTGGAATTATCCCATGCAGATTCTTGGCCGCAGTCTTGGTGCGGCGCTGGCAATGGGCAATGCGGCCGTGGTGAAACCGGCGGAGGAAGCCTGCCTGAGCATTCTTGAATTCGCACGTATTGCCTTTGAGGCAGGGTTGCCTGCCGGTGCGCTGAATGTGGTGACGGGGCTGGGCGCAGAGGCTGGCGCTGCTTTGTCTTCCCATGCGCATGTCAATCATATTTCCTTCACCGGCTCGCTTCAAACCGGTGCCGCAGTGCAGACCGCCGCGGCAAAAAATGCTGTGCCGGTAACGCTGGAACTCGGCGGAAAATCTCCGCAAATCGTGTTTGCGGATGCAGATATTGAGCGGGCGCTGCCGTTTCTCGTTAATGCAGGTATTCAGAATGCGGGGCAGACCTGCTCGGCATCTTCGCGCATATTGGTGCAGCGTGAAATCTATGAGCAGGTTATTGCCGGTATGAGTGAACGGTATCGCCGTTTACAGGCAGGCGCGGCGCTGAATGATTATGATCTGGGGCCTGTGGTATCGCGGCGGCAGAAGATGATTATTGAGGGCTATCTGCAACTGGCCGAGCAGGATGGTTTGCAGATCGCGGCACAGGGCGCGATTGCGGAAGATGCACCGCAGGGTGGTTGCTATGTACGCCCCACACTGATCCGCGATGTGCCGCCGCAGCACAGATTGGCACAGGAAGAGATTTTCGGCCCCGTGCAGGTGATCATGCCCTTTGATACGGAAGAAGAGGCGGTGGCACTTGCCAACAGCACACCGTACGGGCTGGTTTGCGGGGTGTGGACGGGAGATGGTGCGCGTCAGCTGCGCATGGCTCATGCGGTGCAGGCGGGGCAGGTTTTTATCAATAATTACGGGGCAGGCGGCGGTATCGAACTGCCCTTTGGCGGGGTAAAACGCTCTGGTCACGGGCGCGAAAAGGGTTTTGAAGCGCTGTATGGTTTTGCCACGATGAAAACCATTTCTGTGTTTCACGGATGAGTGCGCGGGTAAGCGGGTAAAAAGGGTATTGTGATGAGCGGTATGCTTGAAAATAAAACAGCTGTAATCACCGGCGCGGGGTCAGGCTTCGGCGAGGCTATGGCGCGTAAATTTGCCCGTGAGGGGGCAGCCGTGGTGATTGTTGATCGTGATATGGCAGGTGCCAAACGCGTTGCGGCTGAAATCGGTGAAAAAGCACTGGCCGTTGAAGCGGATATTGCATCGGAAAATGATGTCGCGGAAGCCGTGCGGCAGGCACAGATGAAGTTTGGCAGGATTGATATTCTGATCAACAACGCGGGTATCGGCCATAAGCCGCAACCGGCGGAAGATATCAATCCGGATCAGTTTGATCGGATTGTCGGAGTTAATATTCGCGGGATTTATCTGATGACCCGTGCCCTGATCCCACATTTTAAAGGCAATGGCGGCGGCGTCATTCTCAATGTTGCATCCACCGGCGCGGCGCGTCCGCGTCCCAATCTGACCTGGTATAATGCGACAAAAGGCTGGGTGGTTTCAGCCACAAAGGCGCTGGCCATAGAGCTTGCAGCCCATAATATCCGTGTGAACGCGCTTAATCCTGTGGCTGGTGAAACACCATTACTCACAACCTTTATGGGGGAGGATAGTGAGGAAATGCGGGCGAAATTTCGCGCATCAATTCCGCTTGGTCGTCTGCTGCAACCGGAAGATTTGGCAGAAAGCGCCCTGTTTCTCTGCTCATCCGCAGCCAATATGATTACCGGCGTTGCATTGGATGTGGACGGAGGTAGATCAATTTAAAACTATTATGTCTGAATGTGATAAGCATTTGAACTCTCAAGAGTTCGCGATAAAGTTGGCAGGCAATAATCATCAACAAGGGGGACAGGCAATGCGGTTTAAATTTTTGTCCGGACAGATAATGCTGGCAGCAATGACGGGGATTGCTGTTGTGGCTGCGTCCGGTGCAGGCTTTGCAAAAGACAAGCTGGTCGTTGGTGAAGTTCTGGAACCGCCTGTGCTGGATCCAACGGCCAATGCTGCCGCCTCCATCCGCAGACTGACGCTGAATAATCTTTACGAAGGTTTGGTGAGAATTGATGAGAACGGCATGGTGCAGCCGGGTCTTGCGGAGAGCTGGACAATCTCACCGGATAACCTGACCTATAGTTTCAAATTGCGTGAAGGGGTGAAGTTCCACAACGGTACGGCTTTTGACTGTTCTGTGGTTCAGTTTACCTATGACCGTGCGGCGGCACCGGATTCAACCAATGCGCAAAAGGCGCTGTTTGCGCCGATTGCGAAAACCGAATGTCCTGATCCGGCGACAGCCGTGATAACATTGAAGCGTCCGTCTTCAACCTTCCTGTTTGGGATGGGCTGGGGAGATGCGGTGATGATGGCACCCGATAGTATTGCCGGTAATAAAACCAATCCGGTTGGTACCGGCCCTTTTAAATTCAAACGCTGGGTGCAGGGCGACCGGATCGAATTCGAGCGCAACCCTGATTATTGGGGTGAGCAGGCCAAACTCTCCGCTGTCACCTTCCGCTTTATCAGTGATCCGTCCGCAGCCGCAGCTGCAGTGATGGCCGGTGACATCGATGCATTTCCGGAATTTCCGGCACCGGAGCTGATCAGCCGTCTGCGCGATGATGCGCGGCTTGCGGTTGAGATTGGTTCAACGGCTGGCAAAGTCATCATGTCGCTGAACAATGCCCGCAAACCCTTCGATGATGTGCGCGTGCGCCGCGCTTTGGCACATGCGATTGACCGCAATGTAGTGCAGGAAGCCATTACAACCGGTCTGGCGAAAATCATTGGTGCGCATTACACACCGGCTGAACCCGGTTATGTGGATTTGAGCAATACCTATCCTTATGATGTGGCAAAAGCCAAGGCATTGCTGGCCGAGGCTGGTGTGCCGGCGGGTACATCCGTCACGATTATGCTGCCGCCGCCTGCCTATGCGCGCCGTGGTGGTGAAGTGATTGCCGCCATGCTGGCTGAAGTCGGGATTGAAACAAAGCTGGTGCCGGTTGAATTCGCGCAATGGCTGGATCAGGTTTTTGCCCGCAGCGATTTTGACGCGACAATTATCGCCCATGTGGAAACCCGCGATCTCGATATCTACGCGCGGGATAAATATTATTTCAACTATAACAGCGCTGACTATAAGGCACTTTATAAGCAGTTCTCTGAGGCCGCAGATGAGAAACAGCAGCTTGATCTTTTGGGGCAGTTGCAGCGCAAACTGGCGGAGGATGAGCCGAATGTATTTCTCTATGCTCTGCCAAAGATCGGTGTCTGGGATAAAAAGCTCATTGGTATGTGGAAAAACCAGACCATACCAGCCAATGATCTGACCCGTGTTTACTGGTCTGAATAACCACGTTTTTTGTATTTTGCATTTTAAAGGAGGCCGCATTTGTTGCGTTATTTTACAGGGCGTCTGATCGCGCTGATCCTGACAACGCTTGCGGCCTCTGTGGTGGTGTTTCTGCTGATGCAGGTTTTGCCGGGTGATCCGGCGGCGGTGATGCTGGGGATTAATGCGCAGCCCGACACTCTGGCGGCTTTGCAAAAACAGCTTGGTCTTGATGCGCCGTTGATGCTGCGTTATTTCAACTGGATTTCCGGATTTTTCACCGGAGATTTCGGCACCAGCTACACATATTCTGTGCCTGTGAGCGAGCTGGTCGCACCACGGGTGCTGGTGACATTGCCGCTGGCTGTGCTGGCTATGATCCTCTCATTGGTTATTGCCATACCGCTTGGTGTCATGGCAGCTGCAAAACGTGGTCAGGCCGCGGATGTGGTTGGCATGAGTGTGGCGCAGATCGGTGTCGCTGTTCCTAATTTCTGGCTTGGTCTTTTGCTGATCCTGTTTTTTGCGCTCTATCTTGGCTGGTTTCCCGCTTCGGGTTTTGCAGGTTGGGAAGATGGTTTATGGACGGGAACCCGTTCATTGATCCTGCCTGCGGTGGCACTGGCCTTGCCGTTGGGGGCAATTCTGGCACGGGTGACCCGTTCGGCTGTGCTGGAAAGTTTAAACGAAGATTTTGTGCGCACTGCACGCGCCAAAGGCTTGAGCCGTCAGGCTGCCTTGTGGAAACACGCAACCCCGAATGCGCTGATACCGGTTGTGACCATTCTGGGTCTGCAATTTTCCTTTCTTCTGGCAGGTACGATCATTATAGAAAACGTATTTAATCTGCCCGGACTGGGGCGTTTGATTTTCCAGTCCATCGCTCAGCGTGATCTGATCGTGGTGCAGTCGCTGGTCACATTGCTGGCGGCAAGTGTCATCGCAGTGAATTTTCTGGTGGATCTGGCCTATGGTTTTCTTGATCCGCGCCTGAGGGCAGGAGGGCGCGCTTGAGCATTGTCACGGAAAGCCGAAAACCCGTAAGAGGTCTGTTATCATCATTGCTGATGAGCCGCAGCCTGCTAATCGGCGCGGCGGTTACACTCTTGCTGATCGGTCTGGCGGTGCTTTCGCTGATCTGGACACCTTATGTGCCAACAGCGATGAATATCTTGCGCAAATTACAGGGACCTTCAGCTTTGCATTGGCTGGGAACCGATGCGCTGGGGCGCGATGTTTTGTCGATGCTGATGGTGGGCGCGCGCAACTCTTTGTCTGTTGCGCTGATTGCTGTTGCTGTGGGTATGGGGATCGGGGTGCCGCTGGGCAGCTATGCGGCCGCGCGGGGCGGCATGATTGACGGTTTTGTCATGCGCATGACCGATCTGGCTTTCGCCTTTCCTGCATTGCTGACGGCAGTGATTATCACAGCCGTTTTCGGCCCCGGCGCGGTCAATGCCATGATTGCCATCGGTATTTTCAATATTCCGGTTTTTGCCCGCATTACGCGCGGTTCTTCTCTGGGGTTGTGGCAGCGCGATTATGTGCTGGCAGCGCGCTGCGCAGGGCGGGGGGATGTGGCAATCACGCTGGATCACATTCTGCCGAATATCGGCCATGTGCTGATTGTGCAGGCAACCATTCAGTTTGCACTGGCGATTGTTGCCGAAGCGGGGCTGTCCTATGTCGGGCTTGGTACGCAGCCGCCGATGCCCAGCTGGGGCAAAATGCTCAATGATGCACAAACCTATATTTATGATGCGCCGCATCTGGCAATTTTTCCGGGGCTGGCGATTACGCTCGCGGTCTTAGGGCTGAATATGCTGGGCGATGGCCTGCGTGATATGCTTGATCCGCGTATCAGGAGGGAAAGATGACCGCACCGCTTCTGGAATTGCGTGATCTCTCCGTGCTGTTGTCTGCGGGTAAAAACACAGCGGAAATTCTGTCAAGCATCAGCCTCACGCTGGCGCGCGGCGAGCGGCTGGGTATCGTCGGTGAATCCGGCTCGGGTAAATCAATTACGGCGCTGGCGGTGATGGGTTTGCTGCCGCAGCATATGGATATGCGCGGCGGGCTTTCTTTCAACGGGCAGGATCTGGCATCGCTGAGCGAGAAAGACCGCTGCAAAATGCGTGGCCGTCAGATGGCGATGATTTTTCAGGAGCCGATGACAGCACTGAACCCGATTAAAAGCATCGGTTCGCAAATTAGTGAGGGGCGCCGTCTGCATCTGGGTGAAAATCGTACGGATGCGGAACATATGGCACGCCGCCTGCTGGATCGGGTGGGGCTGAGTGCTCCGCGTTTTGACCTTGGGCTCTATCCGCACCAACTTTCCGGCGGTCAACGCCAGCGGGTGATGATTGCTATGGCGCTTGCCTGTGAGCCGGAGTTGCTGATTGCCGATGAGCCGACCACGGCGCTTGATGTGACAGTGCAGGCACAGATTCTCGATTTGCTGGATGAGCTGATTGAAGAGAGCGGTACAGCTTTGCTGCTGATTACCCATGACCTTGGCGTGGTTTCTGAAATGACGGACCGGCTTGCGGTGATGTATGCAGGCCGTGTGATTGAGACAGGGCCAACGCAGGACGTATTTCGTCATATGGCGCATCCCTATACGCGTGGTTTGTTTGCTGCTTCTCCGCATAGTCTGCCGTTTGGTCAGTTGCCGCGAAGTGGCAAACGGCAGCGCCTTTCTGCTATCGCAGGTGTGGTGCCGGATCCGTTCAGCCGTTTGCCGCAATGCGGTTTTGCCGATCGTTGCCGTTTTGTGGAAAATGATTGCCGCGCATCTGTGCCGCCATTGCTGGGGGCGGATTTCTTACCTGCCGGACAGAAGATTGCCTGTTTGCACCCGTTTGTAGATGAGGTGGTACGATGACCGTTCAATCAACCACACCTCTGCTTGAAGTGCGTGATCTGGTGCGCGAATACCGCTTGCCGCAGCAATCCTTACTGGCAAAGCCGCAAGTTCTGCGGGTGTTGCATGGCGTGAGCATCAGTCTGAAAGCGGGGGAGAGCTTGGGTATTGTGGGAGAATCCGGTTCCGGAAAATCCACACTTGCCCGCTCCGTTATGGCACTGGAAAAGCCGCAATCAGGAACGGTGAAGCTCAACGGCAGAGACATTTATCAGCTTGGCCGCAAAGAGCTGAAAACGGCGCGAAAAGAGTTTCAGGCGATTTTTCAGGATCCTTATGGCTCGCTCGATCCGCGCCATACGGTGCGCCGTATTATTGCAGAGCCTGTCGCCTCGCTGGAAAAAGGCGTAAGCGCAGACATGCGAGAAACACGGATCGCGCAGGTGCTGGAAGCTGTGGGATTGTCTGCTTCTGCTGCGGACAAGTATCCGCATGAATTTTCCGGCGGGCAACGACAGCGCATCGCTATCGCGCGGGCGTTGATTACCCGTCCGTCTTTGATTGTCGCCGATGAGCCGGTGTCGGCGCTCGATGTTTCGATACAAGCGCAGGTGCTTAATCTGATGATGGATTTGCAGGAGCAGTTTAATCTGTCTTATCTGTTTATCAGCCATGATCTGGGCGTGGTGCGGGTGATGACAGATCGCGTGGCGGTGATGCATCAGGGGAAGATTGTGGAAGAAGGACTGACGGCGGAGGTATTCGATAATCCGCAGCATCCTTATACGCAGGCGCTGGTGAAGGCTGTGCCGAAGCCTTTTTCCGGACGCCGCAACAGAGCCGCAAAGAGAGCGTTAATGAACAACTGAATGTCTGTCTGACAGCACAAAACCCGTCAAGAGGTTGCATCAGACAGAGAAATGGGAGTTGATATGCCAGACCTTGCTGATTTGAGTGCCACTGAAATGGTTGCCGGTTATAAAAACGGCAGCCTGTCACCGATTGAAGTGACCGAGGCGGTAATTGACCGTATTGCAGCCTCAGAGCCGCATCTTCATGCGCTCTGGGCTTTTGAGCCGGAAGCGGCAATGGCGGCAGCCACATTATCGGATGCCCGCTGGAAGCGCAGGGAAGAGCGCGGGCCGATTGACGGCGTTCCTCTGACGATTAAAGAAAATATAGCAACCAAAGGTTTGCCTGTGCCGCTTGGCTGTGCCGCAATCCCGCTCACACCCGCGCCGCGCGATGCACCGGCGGCAGCACGTTCGCGCGAGGCAGGCGGCATTTTGCTAGCAAAAACCACAATGCCTGATCTTGGCATGCTCTCCTCCGGTCTTTCCAGTTTTCATGAACTGGCACGTAATCCGTGGGACATTTCTGCTAATCCCGGCGGGTCAAGTGCTGGAGCGGGTGCCGCCGCTGCTGCCGGCTACGGGCCGTTGCATATCGGTACGGATATTGGTGGTTCTATCCGTCTGCCTGCGGGCTGGTGCGGGGTGGTGGGGCTCAAACCGTCTTTCGGACGTATTCCGATTGATCCGCCTTTTATCGGTCGTGTTGCGGGGCCGATGACCCGCACGGTCAGGGATGCCGCGCTTTATATGTCGGTGCTTTCCAAGCCGGACAGGCGTGATGCAATGAGTCTGCCCTACAGCCACATTGACTGGCTAGATCTGCAGCGTGATGTGAAAGGCCTGCGCATCGGCTTGTGGCTTGATGCCGGTTTTGGTGCGCCGGTAGAGCGGGAGGTTAAAGACGCGGTGCAAGCTGCGGCCAATGCTTTTGGCGATGCCGGTGCTCATGTGGAAGAGGTGCCAGGCTATCTGACCCGTGAGATGATTGACGGGCTGGATCATTTCTGGCGTGTGCGTTCATGGGGCGATATTTCTAAAATGACGCCGGATAATCAGGCGAAAATCCTGCCTTATATTTATCAGTGGGCGGAAGGCGGCAAAGCACTTGCCGGTGCGCAGGTCTATCAGGGGTTTGCGCAGATTGAGGCCATGCGCAATGCAGCGCTGGCAGCCATCTCACCTTATGATTTTATCATTTCCCCGACAGCGCCGATGCCCGCTTATGCGGCGGATAAGGCCTCGCCGCTGAATGATCCGCAGCAGCCTTTTGAGCATATCGCTTTTACGGTGGCCATGAATATGTCGGAGCAACCCGCGATCTCGGTGAATTGCGGTTATACAGCCAAAGGCATGCCGATCGGCTTACAGATCATTGGGCAGCGTTTTGATGATATCGGCGTTTTACGCGTAGCCCATGCCTATGAGCAGCTTCGCCCGCAGCAAAGGCCCTGGCCGGAATTTTAACCGGCAGAGACAGGTTACAGCATAGATTACAAGTTATGGAGAAGTGCAGTTATGTCGTATCCATCCTTATCATTGCATATGCCTCGAATGACGCGGGAAGAGGCCGCACCGCCAAAAAACAATCATTTGCGTTTTGCGGGTGCAGGCGAAATGCGCCGCCCGCCGGTTGATGCCGAACCCTATGATATGCATGATCTGGCCTATAGCCTGATCCGTGTGTTGGATGATAACGGCGAGGCGCAGGGCGAGTGGGTGCCGGATCTTTCGCCTGAACAGTTGCGAGAGGGCTTGCGTGCTATGCTGCGCACCCGCGCTTATGACCGGCGTATGATGCGCATGCAGCGTCAGGGGCAAACCTCTTTTTATATGCAATGCACCGGTGAAGAAGCGATTGCCTGTGCTTTTCAGATGGTCATGAAAAAGGGGGATATGAATTTCCCGACCTATCGCCAGCAGGGGCTGTTGATCGCGCAGGGCTGGCCGCTGACGGATATGATATGTCAGGTGCTCTCCAATGAGAAAGATCACCTGAAGGGGCGGCAATTGCCGGTCATGTATTCCGTGCCTGATGCCGGTTTTTTCTCAATTTCAGGCAATCTCGGCACACAATATGTACAGGCGGTGGGTTGGGCGATGGCCTCTGCCCTGCGTGGAGATACAAAAATTGCTGCCGGTTGGATCGGTGACGGCTCCACAGCCGAGAGCGATTTTCATGCGGCGCTGGTTTTTGCTTCTGTTTACCGCCCGCCGGTCATTCTCAATATCGTCAATAATCAATGGGCGATTTCCTCGCCGCAAAGTGTGGCAGGCGGCGAGAATATCAGCTTCGCAGCCCGCGGGCATGGTTTCGCCATTCCGTCTTTGCGGGTGGACGGCAATGATTATCTGGCTGTCTATGCGGCATCCAGCTGGGCGGCAGAACGGGCCAGGCGCAATCTGGGGCCAACCCTGATTGAATGGGTAACCTATCGTGTGGCACCGCATTCCACATCGGATGATCCGGGCAAATACCGCTCAAAAGAAGAAGAGGAAAACTGGCCGCTCGGTGATCCTGTGGAGCGGCTGAAACACCATCTGATCCGCAAAGGGGAATGGAGCGAGGAGCGCAATGTGCAGCTGCTTGCGGGCATTGATGCAGAGATCAATGATGCAGCGCGTGAAGCGTTAAAATCCGGCACATTGCATGAAGGGCCGAAAGCCAGTCCTGCGACCATGTTTGAAGATGTTTATAAAGATATGCCGCAGCATTTGCGCGAACAGCGCCAGCAGAAGGGGTATTGATCATGCCAAAACGGACTATGATTGAAGCCATTCGTGAAGCGATGGATGTGATGATGGAGCGCGATGATAAGGTTGTCGTGTTTGGTCAGGATGTCGGCTTTTTCGGCGGCGTATTCCGCTGCACTGAAGGGTTACAGCGCAAATATGGCGAGGCGCGCTGCTTCGATACACCGATTTCCGAAACCGGTATTGTCGGTGTGGCGGTCGGCATGGGCGCCTATGGCTTGCGACCTGTGGCGGAAATCCAGTTCGCCGATTATGTCTATCCGGCCTATGACCAGATCGTGTCGGAAGCAGCACGCCTGCGCTTTCGTTCTGCCGGTGATTATACCGCGCCGATGGTGATCCGTATGCCATGCGGCGGTGGTATTTTTGGTGCGCAGACCCATAGCCAGAGCCCTGAGGCGCTGTTTACCCATGTGGCGGGGTTGCAGACCATTATCCCGTCCAATCCTTATGATGCCAAAGGCCTGTTGATTTCGGCGATTGAGAATGACGATCCGGTGATTTTTCTGGAGCCGAAACGGCTTTATAACGGGCCGTTCAACGGTCACTACGATCAGCCGGTCGTACCTTGGTCAAAGCACGAATTAAGCGAGACACCGGAGGGATATTACGCTGTGCCGATTGGCAAAGCGGCAATCCGGCGGGAGGGGACGGCAGTGACCGTGCTGGCCTATGGCACGATGGTGCATGTGGCGCTGGCAGCGGTTGCCGAGACAGGCGTTGATGCTGAAGTGATTGATCTGCGCTCACTTGTGCCGCTGGACATTGAGACGATTACAGCCTCTGTCGCCAAGACCGGTCGTTGTGTGATCGTGCATGAAGCCACGCGGCTTTCCGGTTTTGGTACACAACTGGCGGCAGAAGTGCAGGAGCGTTGTTTCTATCAGTTGGAAGCGCCGATCCTGCGCGTGACCGGCTGGGATACGCCTTATCCTCATGCTCATGAGTGGGATTATTTCCCCGGGCCGGAGCGGGTTGGTCGGGCACTTATTCAGGTGATGGAGGCATAAATGGTGAAAAAGATCATTAAAATGCCGGATATCGGCGAAGGTGTTGCTGAGGTTGAAATTGTTGAATGGCATGTTCAGGCTGGTGATGTTGTCGCGGAAGATCAGCTCCTTGCCGCTGTTATGACCGACAAGGCAACAGTGGAAGTGCCGTCACCTGTGGCGGGAACGGTGCTGCAAATCGGTGCGGAAGCCGGAACGGTGATGGCCGTTGGTGCAATGCTGGTTGAGATTGAAATTGAGGGGACAGGTGCGGATGATGCACTGCCGCATCATGCTGCCAAAGCGCCGCCGCCGGTTCCTGAGCATGTGCCGGTTTTGCCTGAGCAGACGGCTTCCTCAGTCGCGCAACATTCTTTGAGTATGCCGCATGACAAGCCGCTTGCATCGCCTGCCGTGCGGGCGCTGGCGCGGGAGCTGGGTATTGATCTGGCACAGGTAAAAGGCAGCGGGTCTGCGGGGCGTATCACCCGCGATGACCTGGATCATTTCACAGCCAGCGGCGGCGGCGCACAGAGTGCGGCCTATCAACGCCGTGATGGTACGGAGGTGATCAGGATTACCGGACTGCGTCGTAAAATCGCTGAGCGCATGGCTAAATCTTCCCGCGAGGTAGCACATTTTACTTATGTGGAGGAGGTGGATGTGACCGAGCTGGAAACTCTGCGTAGCTCGCTGAATGTGAGCCATGCAGAGCGGCGCGGTAAACTGACGGTATTACCATTTATTCTCCGTGCGCTGGTTGTGGCATTGCGTGATTTTCCGCAGATGAATGCGCTTTATGATGAAGAAGCGCAGGTGCTGACCCGCCATCAGGCGGCGCATATCGGTATGGCAACACAAACACCATCCGGCCTGATGGTGCCGGTGCTGCATCATGCAGAAGCAATGGATCTTTGGGGCTTGGCGGCAGAGATCACGCGGCTTGCCGGTGCCGCGCGCGAAGGCGTGGCGAAACGCGGAGAACTCTCCGGCTCAACCATTACCGTCACCAGTCTCGGTGATCTCGGCGGGCTGGTGACAACACCGGTGATTAACCAGCCGGAGGTGGCGATTATCGGCATCAACCGCATTGCTGTGCGTCCGCAATGGCAGAATAACCAGTTTGTGCCGCGCAAGATGATGAACCTGTCCTCGTCCTTTGATCACCGGATGATTGATGGTTATGAGGCCGCTGCCTTTATCCGCCGCATCAGGCAATTGCTTGAAGTTCCCGCAACACTTTTTATCGAGGTGTGAGATGGAAGATATTGCAACACATGTGCTGATTATCGGCGGCGGACCTGCCGGTTATGTCGCAGCCATTCGTGCCGGACAATTAGGACTGCCGGTGATCTTAGTTGAAAAGGAGCAGCTGGGCGGCACTTGTCTTAATATTGGCTGCATACCGTCCAAAGCATTGATTCAGGCGTCAGATGCCTATCACCGTGCATTGACCCAGCAGGCTGGTTCTGCCCTCGGTTTGCGTGTTGGAGACGTGTCGCTGGATTGGGGCAAAACACTCAGCTGGAAAGGTGCCATTGTGCGGCGGCTGACCGGCGGTGTTGAAGGGCTTTTGAAAAAGCATAAGGTCACGGTGCTGAAAGGCACTGCAGAGATCATTGACGGCAAAACTGTCGTGGTTCATAGCAGTGCAGGCACAACGCGTATCCGCACGCGGCATCTGGTGCTCGCAACCGGTTCTGTACCGATGCAAATCGGGGCTTTACCTTTTGGCGGTAAAACAATCTCCTCAACCGATGCTCTGGCGCTGGAGCAGATACCAAAGCGGCTCGCGGTTATCGGCGCAGGCTATATCGGCATGGAGCTGAGTACAGCTTTTGCCAAACTTGGCACGCAGGTGACAATCATTGAGGCAGCAGACCGTATCCTGCCTTTGTGGGATGCTGATCTGACCATGCCGGTGCGCAAGCGCCTGACGGCTTTGGGGGTCTCGGTCATGACGCGCAGTGAAGCGCGGGGATTGAGTGCAGACGGTGATGCATTGCTGGTGCATCAGCATGGCAACAGCGCGCCTGTTGTCGTTGAAGCTGACAAGTTTCTGGTCGCTGTCGGACGGCGGGCAAATCTCGGCGGCTTCGGGCTGGAGCGGCTTGATCTGGCGATGAACGGCGCTTTCATCCGCATTGACAGGCATTGCGCAACGTCCATGCTCAATGTCTGGGCAATTGGCGATGTGACCGGTGAGCCGATGCTGGCACATCGTGCTATGGCGCAGGGTACCATGCTGGCTGAACATCTTGCGGGCAGAAAAACGGCCTTTGATGATCCGGTTATTCCGTCTGTTTGTTTTACCGATCCTGAGGTGGTGAGTGTCGGTCTGTTGCCGGATCAGGCGAAGCAAATGGGTTATGATATTATCACCGGCAGTTTTCCGTTCGCGGCCAATGGTCGTGCCATGACACAGCAGGATGAGACGGGTTTTGTGCGCATCGTTGCGCGTGCGGATAATCATCTGGTGTTAGGCATACAAGCAGTTGGCCATGAAGTGTCCGAACTGTCTGCCGGTTTTGCACTGGCTTTGGAAATGGGTGCTGTTCTGGAAGATGTGGCGCAGACAATTCATGCGCATCCGACACGCGGCGAGGCCTTTCAGGAGGCCGCTTTTACGGCGCTTGGCCGTAATCTGCATAGCTGAGATTTATGGATGGCGCTGCTATAACAGCGCCATCCATATTATACGTTATGGCTTTGGCAGCTTGGCGATGAAATGCTGTTTCAACCGGTCAATATCGGCCTGTGGCCAGCTGACATTGGTCACTTCCACCCATGCATCAATATAATGCTGCGGTGCATAGACATGCCCGTGCCCAATCGGCGTAGTGGTGGCCAACATCAGATCAATGGCCAGCTGCAACATGCTGACAACCGGATACCATTTCAGCTGCGGTGACACATCAGGGCCACGCGGTGTCTTCATCCAGTCCGGCTCGCGGTAGAAGTCTTTCGGGTCGAAAAACACAATCGGATCGCTGGCATATTGCAGATAGACAATCCGCATCGGGCCCCAATGGCTGTTTGGCAGTTTCAGAGCATTGTTCTGGTTGGTGAAGCGCGCATAGGAACCATCACGGAATTCCGGCAGCCATTCCGGCGTGCCTTCATTGCGGTTATTGGTGATGGAGCGCCATAACCGGCTGGTGAAAGGCGGGCCGCTCCACAAGGCACCCTGATAAGGATCGCCAAGCACCTGAAACAGTTCCGAGGACAGCTGCGAATTCATTGCACCGAGGCTCAGACCATAGAGATAGAGCTTCGGACGACTGTCTTTCGGCAGTTTCGTCCAATAATTATAGACTTCATCGAACAGAGCTGTCGCAGTCTCACTGCCATAACCCGGTTCAACCAGCAGAGAGAGCCAGCTGGCGAGGTAGGAATATTGCACGGCAACGCTGGCAATATCGCCGTCATGGAGATACTCCACCGGATCAATGCCCATTTCATCGACCCAGCCGGTGCCGGTCGGAATGGTAACGAGCAGCAGTGAGCGGTCAAACGCGCCGACCCGGATCATTTCCTGCAAGGCAAGTTGCGCGCGTTCTTTTGCCGTTTCAGCGGAGCGTAAGCCGACATAGACACGCAACGGAGCTTGCGCCGAACGACCGGTGAAATCGCTGATCTGCTTCGCATCGGGGCCGGAGCTGACATAGCTGCGTCCCATGCGGCCTAGCTCATCCCATTTGACCAGTGAGGCAGCGCTGCCGCTTTTCAGCGGGTCTTGCGGCTGCGGAACTTCCGCTTCCATCAGCGCATCATATTGCCGGTAGGACGAGTCCATGACATGCAGGCCAAAACGGAACAGCACACCATTGATTGCCATGCTGAAAATAATGGCCGCAACCAGAAAACCGGTGAAGCGCGACAAGCGTGGCGGGATATAGCGGTCGAGCCAGCGGCTGGAGTTGCGATAGATCATCTGGAACAGGCGGGCGAGCGCGATCAGAATAACGAAAGTGATCAGTGCAATCAGACCGGTTTTGAATGGATGCGCGCTCTCAACCTTTTCCAGCCCCATAAGGCTGCGTATGGAGTTTTGTCCGTCCGCCGCATGCCACAAAAACACCATAGCGGTGATAATGGTCACGGCCATAGCCGCAATTTTAATGGCGTGAGAAATCCTGCCTTTCAGTTTAGGCAGTTCCAGATAGTTCCATAGCCAGAACAAAAACACGCCGATGCCATAGCCGATGGCAAAGCAGGCGCCTGACAGCACGCCTTGTATCAGATAGGGACGTGGCACCAGTGAAGGGGTGAGTGAGGCAGCAAAGAAAAGCGTGCCGAGCAATAGCCCGATCAGAGACAGGGAGCTCCAGAATTTTTCCAGCCATAGGGGCTTCATCTGTTATTTTCCTTTCAGCCTCAGTGAAGAGCACAAAGACCGGTGCAGTCTTTATTTTCAAGCGCAGTGATAAAACGATCTGCGGAAGTGCGGGCAGTGTCGCGCAGCACAGGCTGCGCGCCTTTAACCACATTGATCAGCATCGTGCGGTCTTGCAGTGATATGGCTTTTGTAATGGCCGCTGCATTGTCTGCCAGTGCAAGTGCCAGCCGTTCCTGATTATGCGCATTGAGCTCAGGGTTGCGAAGCATCAAAGCTGTGCCATTGATAACCTGTTGTAAGCTGAGCCGTAGCTTGATGATGCTGTCGGAGCGCGTTTTGTCGCTGTCGTCTGTTTTCAGGGTCGCAGCATAATCTCCGGCTGCTTCTAAGGCGGCGGCAATAAAGCTGATCATGGCTGCGGATGATCGGCTGATCTCATCTTGAAATGCGGTGCTGTTTCTCTCCGTATCTGCCTGCTTTTGCGGATCGGGTGAGAACATCACATAGGCTTTTGAGACCTGTGCCTGTTGCTGAATAATGTCCATCAAGACCGGCAGATCGCTCGCTCGATAGGGTGTGCTGCCGATAATCGCCGGTACATCCCACAAGGCTTCCAGCACGGGGGCATCCTGACTGTTGGAGAGACGCGGCGGCATTTTCGTCTTTTTGCTCTCATCCAGACGGATGATGAAGTCCTGAACCGCTTTGTTTAAATGATCAAGGCCGCTGAGTTGGACTGCCGCCTGTGCGGGCAGGCTGAAAGCGGTCGCAGCCGCTAACACGAGGACTGATAGTGTGTGACGTATGAAATGTGCTGATATCATAAGGTTTTACCCGCGGCTCTGATCGGATCATACGCATAATACAAAAAATATATCAAAAGGCACTGATTTCATGCGTCTGACAAAATTTTGATTGCAGCAGCGGCAGAATTTTCCACGACCTTAATATTATAGATAAAAATTTATCAATCTCTGATAGCTTCGTTAAAATTATAGATATTTTTATATAGACTTAAGTGCTTCTCTATTTTATCGGTGTTAAAAATTACGATTCTTATAAAATTATCTATAATTTATTGTGGGCCTATATTGCAAGGAAATCTCATGCCGGAAATTGGTTTAAAACAGAATGTCATGGGCTATCGCTGGACTGCGGAAGACGCCCGCCACATTTACGACCAGCCGTTTAATGATCTGATGTTTGAAGCGCATGTAATCCACCGGCAGAACTTTGACCCGAACCGCCTGCAAATGAGCAAATTGCTGAGCATTAAGACCGGTGGCTGTCCGGAAGATTGCTTTTACTGCAATCAGTCAGTGCATAATCCGACGGGCTTGAAGGCGTCCAAATTGATGGAAGTCGAGCGTGTGTTGGCCGAGGCACGGCAGGCAAAAGCTGCTGGTGCAACGCGCTATTGCATGGGCGCAGCATGGCGCAGTCCGAAAGAACGCGACATGGATATGGTTGTCGCGATGGTTCAGGGTGTCAAGGCAATGGGCATGGAAACCTGCATGACGCTCGGCATGCTGTCACTGCCACAGGCACAAAAGCTCAGTGCGGCGGGCTTGGATTATTATAATCACAATGTTGATACGTCTGAGGAGTTTTACCCGCAAATTATTACCACCCGCACTTTCGCCGACCGGCTGGATACGCTGGATAATGTGCGTATGGCCGGTATCAATGTCTGTTCCGGTGGCATTCTCGGCATGGGGGAAAGCGAACAGGATCGCGTCAATATGCTGGTAACGCTGGCTAATCTTGAGGAAGTGCCGCAAAGCGTGCCGATTAATATGCTGATAACGATTGAAGGCTCCAAACTCGCCAATGCCAAGCCGGTGGATTCCATTGCTTTCATCCGCATTATCGCCCTGGCGCGGATTATGATGCCGACATCTCATGTGCGCCTCACAGCAGGACGCAGCAATATGAGCGATGAAATGCAGGCGATGTGTTTCTTCGCCGGTGCTAATTCGATTTTCATCGGTGATGTTCTGTTGACAGCCGCCAATGCCGGCGATGACCGCGATGCTGATTTACTCAAACGTCTGGGCATGCAGGCTGAGACTGTGGCCGAGGAAAGCTGCACATGCTGATGCAGCCTTACAATGCAGTATTGCAGCGGTTGGAAAGCAAAGGGCGGCTGCGCAGTCTCAAAGTGCCGCGGGGCACGGACTTCTCCTCCAATGATTATCTGGCATTGGCTGGCTCTGAATATTTGCGCAATACTGCCTGTGAGGCGTTGGTGCGAGGTGTGCCGGTCGGTTCCGGTGGCTCGCGTCTGTTGCGTGGCAATCATCCGGAACATGAAGCTCTGGAAGCCGAGGCAGCTGCTTTTTTCAAAGCATCGCAGGTTCTTTACTTTGCCAGCGGTTTTGACGCCAATCAGGCGGTGTTTGCAACGCTCCCCCAAGCCGGAGATCTGGTGCTTTATGATGCGCTGATCCATGCGAGTATTCATGCAGGTATGCAGGCAGGCAAAGCGAAGACACAAAGTGTGCCGCATAATGATATTGCGGCATATGAAGCTGCCATCCGGCAGTTTCGTACAACTGAGAAAAGCGGGAATATCTGGCTGGCGGTTGAGAGCCTCTATTCTATGGATGGTGATCGTGCGCCGCTTGCAGAGCTGAGTGCTTTGGCCGACCGCTATGGATGTTTCTTTTATATTGACGAGGCCCATGCGACCGGAGTGTTCGGTGCTGACGGGCGGGGCTTGGCGGCGGATTTTGCAGGGCGGGACAATGTTCTGATCCTGCATACCTGCGGCAAGGCGCTTGGAGCTTCCGGTGCGCTGCTTTGCGCGGCCAAACCTTTGATTGATGTGCTGGTTAATCGTGCAAGGGGTTTTATTTTTTCAACTGCGCCATCGCCTTTGCAGGCAGCCATCGTGCGTGGCAGCCTGAAGACGTTGGCTGCAGAACCGCAGCGGCGTGAGAAATTACAGGCACTCATTCGCCATGCTGAGCAAAATTTGCAGCCAAGCGGATCACAAATCATTCCGTTTACTGTGGGCGATAATCAACGTGCAGTCGCAATGGCCGAGGCCATGCAAAATCATGGCTTTGATATCCGTGCTATTCGGCCACCGACCGTGCCGCTCGGCACCGCGCGGCTACGTATTTCCATCACGTTAAATATTGATGAAGCACAGATCAGCCGTATGGCTGAAGTGCTGAAACAGATTGCAAATTCCTATGAATAATCCTGTATTACTTGTCAGCGGCACCGATACCGGTATCGGAAAAACCATCTTCAGTGCGGCACTCACTCAAGCCCTGCAAGGCAGCTATTGGAAACCGGTACAATCCGGTCTTGAGGAAGAGACCGACAGCGAGACTGTGCGTCGCTTGGCCCCGAATTGTCCTGTTCTGTCGGAGCAGTGGCGTTTGCAACTGCCCGCCTCACCGCATCTCTCAGCACAAGCCGAGGGGGTGGAAATCGATCCCGCAGTATTGAATATCCCGCATTGCGACCAGCCGCTGGTGGTGGAAGGTGCTGGTGGTTTGATGGTGCCGCTGACACGCTCCCGGACTTATCTTGATATTTTCACCCGCTGGCAGCGACCGGTCATTCTCTGCGCCCGCACGCAGCTTGGCACAATCAATCATAGTCTTTTGTCGCTGGAGGCTCTGCGCAACCGTAATATTCCGGTTCTCGGCGTGGCCTTTATCGGTCATGCGCATGAGGACAGTGAAGGGATCATCTGTGAACTGGGCAATGTAAGCCGTCTTGGTCGGTTGCCAGTGCTGGATGATCTGAAGCCGCAATTGCTGGCGCAGGCTTTTGCAGAGAACTTTAATCTGCAGGATTTTACAGGAGCTGCCCGATGAGCCATTATTCATCGCCGGTCTGGCATCCGTTTACCCAGCATCTGCTGGAGCCGGTTACGAAAAAGATCGCCCGTACCGAAGGCGCTTATCTGATTGATGAGGACGGGCGTCAAATTCTGGATTTGATCTCGTCCTGGTGGGTGATTACGCATGGTCACCGCACGCCGCCGATTATGCAGGCCATTCGTGAAGCAACAGAACAATACGATCAGATCATTTTTGCGGAATATAGTCATGAACCGGCGGAGCAACTGGCACGGGAGCTGATCCGTATTGTACCGCACGGTCTGTCGCATGTGTTCTATTCCGACAGTGGTTCAACTTGCGTGGAAGTGGCGCTGAAAATGGCGCTGGGCTATTTCCATAATCGCGGCGAGCCGCGCTCCAGAATTGCGGTGATGGCGGGCAGTTATCACGGGGATACGATCGGCACTATGTCTGCCGGTGAGCGCGGCGTGTTCAATGCAGCCTATGGCGCGCTGCTTTATGATGTGGCGACAATTCCGTTTCCTGCCGAGGGACGTGAACAGCAAACACTGGATGCGTTTGAACAGCTCTGTCGTGACGGGGACTTGGCAGCATTAATTGTTGAACCGCTGGTGCTTGGTGCAGGCGGCATGAAAATCTATCCGGCTTTTGTGCTGCGGCAGTTGAAAGCGATTGCTGAAGCGCATGGGGTTTTGCTGATCTGCGATGAAGTGATGACGGGCTGGGGACGCACCGGTACTTTGTTTGCCAGTGAGCAGGCCGGTATCACGCCGGATATTTTGTGCCTCTCTAAGGGTATTACCGGCGGCGCACTGCCTCTGGCGGTGACGCTGTGTGTACCGGAAATATTCGAAGCGCATCTCTCGACGGATCGCAGTCGTACTTTCTATCATTCGAGCTCCTATACGGCGAACCCGATTGCCTGTGCGGCAGGGCTTGCTAATGTGCAAATCTGGCGCGATGAGCCGGTTCTGCAGCGTGTACAGAGTTTGCAGGCGATGCAGAGCCGTGAGTTGGTACGTTTCAAAAATGACCCGCGTTTTGAGAATGTCCGTCAATGCGGAACCATCACAGCACTGGATGTTAAAGCGCAAAGTAGCGGTTATCTCTCGGATATAGCCTTGCGGCTAAAGGTATTTTTCCGCTCTCATGATGTGCTGCTCAGGCCACTTGGCAATGTGCTGTATCTGATGCCACCTTATTGCGTCACCGAGCAAGAATTGCAGCGCAGCTATCAGTTGATTGATGAGGCCGTAGACCTGTTGCAAAGCGGCAAATTATGAGCGTTTGTTATCCGTCATCCATCATCGGCTTTGGCCATGCAGTGCCAAAGCGGCAGGTTTTCAATACGGAGATTGAAGCTGCGCTCGGGCTTGAAGCGGGCTGGATTGAACGCCGCACCGGTATCCGCAGCCGTTACTGGGTTGAGGATGGCGATACGCTTACGGATCTGGCGACAGAGGCAGGCGGCATGGCGCTGAAAAATGCTGGTATAGCTCGATCTGAAATCGGCATGGTGCTGTTGGCAACATCAACGCCCGATCATCTTTTGCCGCCTTCCGCTCCTTTGCTGGCGCATAAATTAGGGCTGACGGGTGCCGGTGCAGTCGATCTTGCCGGTGCCTGTTCCGGTTTTCTCTATGCGCTGGTGATGGGGGATGCATTGGTGCGAACGCAGGAGCGGGCAGTGCTGATTGTTGCGGCGAATATTCTCTCGCGCCGTATCAACCGGCAGGAGCGAGCATCTGCCGTGATGTTTGGCGATGCGGCAGGCGCTGTGGTGCTGGCACCAACCCAAGATGGGCTTTGCAGTCTCGTTAGTTCCACGCTCACCAGTGATGGCAGTCATTATGATCTGATCGGCATTCCGGCAGGTGAGACATTGATGACTATGCGCGATGGCCGCACCATGTTTGCGCAAGCAGTGAAGACTATGACCGAATGCGGCAAAACAGTTTTACAACAGGCAGATGTTGAACCCACGACGATCAATCATTTTGTGCCGCATCAGGCCAATGCACGAATTTTCGATGCGGTGGGCGAGCAGCTACAATTGAGCAATGTTGTGACTGCCCGCACCATCAGGGATTACGGCAACTCATCGGCGGCAACCATTCCACTCAGCCTGTCTCTGGGGCAAAGCCAATATCGAAAAGGCGACCTGATCCTGCTGACAGCCGCAGGCGCAGGACTGACAGGCGGCGCGGCACTGCTCAATTACACGGGATAATTTGATAAATTTTATAGCCTGATTGCCGTATCACTATTTCACAAGGCATAGCGCGGTTTCTTATTCTTGTCTCCGGTATGGAGGATTTGGAATGGTGAAGCAGCAGAAACCTTTTGCAGGTATTACGGTGCTGGATTTTTCCCGTGTTTTGGCAGGGCCGTTTTGCTCGGCCATTCTAGCGGATCAGGGCGCACAGATTATCAAGGTCGAGCCACCGCAGGGCGACGATCAGCGTTATATGGGCGCGGTTCGCAATAATCAGAGTATCAATTTTCAGCTGTTTAACCGCAATAAGCGCAGCCTGAAACTCGATCTGCGCCAGCCGGAAGCGGTGAAAATTGCGCAGGAACTGGCGCTGAAAGCCGATGTGGTGCTGGAAAATTTCCGCCCCGGTGTGGCTGACCGTTTAGGCATTGGTGCAGAACAGTTGCAGACGCTGAAACCTGATCTGATCTATTGCTCCGTTTCCGGTTTTGGTCAGCAGGGGCCGATGGCCGCTATGCCGAGCTACGATGTGGTGGCGCAGGCACTGTCGGGCATGATGAGCGTGACCGGCGCGGCCGACGGCACTCCAACGCTGGTTGGGGACTCTATTGGTGATATTGTTTCCGGTATTTATGCGGCACAAGCAATTTCTGCCGCTCTTTACCGCCGCTCCGTCACCGGACAAGGTGCGCGGATTGACGTGGCTATGTTTGATGCGCTGTTCAGTCTGCTGCCGACCGTACTCGCTGGATGGCAGGGCAGCGGTAATCGGCCTGCACGCTTCGGCAATCAACACCCGCTGTCCGCGCCTTTTGGTGCTTTTGCAGCATCGGATGCGCCTTTCATTCTCGCGGTTGCCAACAAGGCATTGTTTGCCCGTCTCGCAGAGGCGCTGGGCAAGCCGCATCTGGCGGAAGACCCGCGTTTTGTTTCCGATCAGTTGCGCAGCCAGAATCGTGATGCTTTGCAGGCTGAGATTGAGGATTGGTCGCGCCGTTACACTGCCGCTGAAGTGGTGGAAAAGTTGGGCAAAGCCGGTCTGCCGGTATCGGAAATCTGGTCGGTGGACGAGGCCGCACAAAGCAAGCATGCGCAGCATCGTCAATTGCTGCATGAAGTTGAACATCCGCAATTGGGCAAACTTCTGGTGCCGGAGCAGCCGGTGCATTTTGACGGCTTGCCGCGTGGTGACATCCGGCAGGCGCCGGAGCTGGGCGCAGACGGCGCGGATATTCTGCGGGAATTTCTGGATATGGATGAAACACAGATCAGTGCGCTGACAGGCGCCGGAATCGTCTGATTATCCTTGTGATTTAAGGGACGGAGTAAGGGAATGGGACTACAGATTACGGATGCCGACCGCGCATTCGCAGCGGATGCACGCGCTTATTTGCGTGCCAATCTGCCGGTAGCGCTGGCCTATAAGGTTCGGCACAATATTCGCCTGACCAAAGAAGACCTGACCGGCTGGCAGGAAGTGCTGGCAGCACGCAACTGGTATGCAATCGGCTGGAGCAAAGAGATGGGCGGAGCCGGTCTGACACCGGTGCAACGCTATCTGTTTGAGCAGGAATATGGTGCGATTTGCGCGCCGCATCCGTGTCAGTTCGGCATTGCCATGGCGGGGCCTGTCATTCATTCCTTTGGTAATGACGAACAACGGGCACGCTTTCTGCCTGACATTCGTGAGAACCGGACATTCTGGTGTCAGGGCTATTCCGAACCGGGTGCGGGTTCCGATCTGGCGTCGCTGACAACTTCAGCCGTGCGTGACGGTGATCATTATGTGGTCAATGGTCAGAAAATCTGGACGACTTGGGCGCAATGGGCAGACTGGATTTTCTGTCTGGTACGTACGCACAAAGGCGAACGTCCGCAGCAGGGCATTTCCTTCCTGCTGATTGATATGCGTACCCCCGGCATTACAGTTCGCCCGATCCGCACGTTGGACGGCGAAGCCGAGTTTAACGAGGTGTTTTTCAATGATGTGCGTGTGCCGGTTGAAAACCTGATCGGTACCGAGGGCGAAGGCTGGGGCTATGGCAAATATCTGCTCGAATATGAGCGTTTTTCCATGTCCGGTGCTGCGCGTTCCAAGCGTATTCTCGGTGAATTGAAAGAAGATGCTGCACGCCTCGGCATAGCGAATGATCTGCTGTTGCAGGATCGTATGACGCGAATTGAAATCCAACGTCTCGCGCTGGAGCATATGGAATTGAAACTCCTGTCACAGAGTGAAGCGGGTGAAAATCCGGGCCCCGAAGCCTCGAAACTCAAAATCCGCGGTACAGAAATTGCACAGGCTTTGGCGCAATTACGGCTGGATATTTTTGGTTCGCAGGTGCTGCCATACAGCGAGGCGTTTCTTGATGGTGAGGTGGATGTGGAAAATCCGGCTGCGGCCGGTGCGGCGGCTGCATGGCTCAATTTGCGCAAGCTGACGATCTGGGGCGGATCAAATGAAATTCAGCGCATGATCCTTGCCAAGCAGGTTCTGGGTTTAAGGTGAGGAGAGCGGATATGCAGAAAACACGTGAAGAAAAAGCAGACGAATTGCGGATGCTGACGGATTTTGTGAGCCGCTTTGCTGCCGATCACACACCGGAAAACGGCTTGCCGCAGACTGAACTCGATCTGTGGCCGCAAATTGCAGAAATGGGGCTGATTGGTCTTGCACTGCCGGAAGCATCAGGCGGTGCGGAGCTGGGCGCAGAAGGTCTGGCAGCGGTGGCACAAGCTCTGGGAAGCGTTGCTTTACCAGTGGATTTTGCCTGCGGTGCAGCACTGGTAGCAAGACTGTTATGTGAAGCACAAAAGAGCAATCCAGACGTTGCGCCATTACTGGAAAGCTTTCTCTCCGGTGAGTTGCGTTTAGGCGTTGCCGGTCAACTGGCGACAGCTGCACAGGGCATCAAGTCTGCTAACCTGCCGGAACTGACCGGCAGTGGTTTGCCACTCAAAAAGCTTCAGGTTTTTGGCGGCCGGGAGCCGGAAAAGCTGTTGTGTCTGGTGCAGCAAGGCGGTGGCGTTGCTTTGTGTCTGGTCTCTGCGGAAAAGGCGCAGTTCCGTCAACTATCAATGATTGACGGCCGGATGATGAGTGAAATCACGGCAGATATTGCACCGGCGAATATTCAGGTGCTGCTATCCGGCAGTGACGCACAACAGCGCATCGAGGCTTGCGCCGCAGATGTTCTGATTGCCGCTGCCGCAGATAGTCTTGGCGCGATGGATAATCTTTACCGTCAAACGCTGGATTATATGCAGATGCGCAAGCAGTTCGGCAAAGCGCTTGGCTCTTTTCAGACCATTCAGTTCCGTCTCGTGGATATGTCTGTGGCGCTGGATGAGGCAAAAGCCTTGGTCGAAGCCGCAGCGGAAGCGCAAGACAATGGTGCGGAAGATGCCCGCGCTCTGACGCTCGCCGCATGGGTGCAGACATTGTGGTCAGCCCGCCATATCGCACAGGAGGCAGTTCAGCTTCACGGCGGTATTGGCATGACTGAAGAATGCGCGATTTCCCCGCTGGTCAAGCGCCTGCTGGTGAATGAGCATAGTTTCGGTCAGGCGGAGGCCTATATGGCAGCCTATCGTCAGTTGGCTGCCTGAAACGCCTTGCGCAGACAAGCGAGCAAAATATGCTCCGGCTCATTGAGATTGCGGGTGCCGCTGGTGCCCGCAGTCAGATAGAAATGCGGCGCATCCGGCAGAATGTGCTGTAACAAGGGCTTGGCGGAGCTGATATTGTCTGCCAGCGCCGCAGGGATAATCGTGCTGTAGCCATTGCCTGCGAGTGTCAGGCATAATTGCAGAGACTGGGTTTCCAGTGTCGGTTGATAGTTTGCTGCTTCCGGCATTTGCATCAAGGCATTGCGGATACTATCGCCCGTGGCAGGCAAAGCCAGCGGTGCATCTTCTGCATCCATATCGGAAATATATTGCAGCGGCCCCAGATCAGTTAAGAATGCAGCGTTTTCAGGATGTATTGTGCTCTCAAGCAAAGCAATAGAGCACTCTCCCTGCCGCAAATTTTCCTGCAGACTATGCGCCGGTGCCTCACTCACTTTCAGCAGCACATGCGGGCACAGTTGCTGCCATTCACGCATCGCATTGCTAATCGCTGTGGCGCTTGACTGGCTGAGCAAGACCATCGGGCTGAGGCCGAAAGAAATCACCGGCTCGTCCATCACCGCAATTTGCTGCGCACCCTGACGGATCGCATCAGCCAGATTGAGCACGCTTTGTAGCAAAGGCGCTTTGTGTACGGCTGTTGGTAGCGGGTGCAGGCCTTTATAATGACGGGCAAACAGCGCTGTGCCCATCAGCTGCTCTGTCTTGCGCAATTGTGCGGAAAGGGCAGGCTGAGTCTGATTGAGCCTGCGGGCGGCTTCACTCATATTACGGCAATGATAGAGGGTGAGAGTACTCTGAATATCACGCAGCGAGACCGGCGGATTATAGAGGGTTACGGTCTGCCGGTTCAGTTCTTCGCGTACCAGTTTGATGAAGTCTTGCGCGACAGTTGTGATCCGCTCATCTTTGGTGGTGATTTTGGCTGTGACAGGGCTATGCAGCGGGTTTTGCAATTGCAGCACTGCAAGATCATTGCGGCTGATGCCGCTGGCCAGCAGACTATGGGGCGCCAGCAGGAGTACCGGCTGTTTGGCCTGTTTCAGACGGGTGAAAATCCCCACATCTTCCGAGGTCATCTCCGGCGCAGGCAGGTCATGCTGGCAGCAATAGGCGCGGATACGCGCTTCTTCGGCTGGTAGTAGCGGCGGCAGCCACAGGCTGTAATTGCGCAAATCATCGGGGCTGAGCGGAGCCTGATCTTCATCGGGCACAAGGCCGCCTGCAACGGCAATCCACTCATCATCAAACAGAAATTGTTCCTGCTCGCTGCCATTTTGCGAGGCATAGCCCATCAGTATATCTGTATTCTCGGTTTTGCTGGTGTCGAAGGCGCTGATCAATGGCGAGCGGAAATGCACTTGTGCATAATATTCAGGATGGGAAAGCCGGAATGGGCGCACGGCAGCTGTCGCCGCACGGGACAATTTGCCGAACATAAAATGCAACGGTGAGCTGACTTTCAACGCGGTTGAAATGGCTTTGCCGGAAAACGCGGTTTCCACCGCCTGCAAGATGGCGGTTGCGTGCTGAAACAGCCAACGGCCTGCCTCGCTCGGTGCAAGCCCCTTGGGGCCGCGTACAAAAAGCTCCAGTCCCAGCTCAGCCTCAAGCGCAGAAATTGCGGTGCTGAGTGTGGAGGGTGAAATCTGCTCGGCTTTGGCCGCTTCTGCATGATTATAATACTGGCAGGCCAGAACAAAATAGGCGAGGGAGCGAAGTTCCATGGTCTGTGCAGCTTCATGTTTTTACAGGACAGTTTTCTATAACTGTTCCTCAATACAAATGACCAGCTTTAAAACAGGATTGAAGCAGACAAAACAAAACCGGCCATGCGATGCAGAGCCGGTTTTGTTGTTGTGATGTTTATTGGTCAGGTGCGGAATGTTGTTTCCGCATTCAGCGGATAGATCGGGCGGCGCAACTTTTTATAATCGCGCGAACCAAGATTAGCCGTGCTCAGGCCATCGGCATCGACTTCGATAATCGCCGAGGCAATAGGGCCGAAAGCAGCGCGGAAATGCTGCTGGGATTTCACCACCACAATATCATAATCAGCTGGCTCGATGCCGACACTGCGGAACAGGTTTTTATCCAGCATTTGCTGCCGTTCTGACGAGATCAGGATATCTGTGTTGCCAACACGGAAGCAGACGCTCCTGCCCAGTGAGGCAGGCAGTCCCTGAAACATCGGGCCTTCAAAAGTGATATTGCCGTCTGAAAGTGCAATAACTTCACCGGTCAGGGTAATTGCACCGCCACCGATTTTCGGGTCAACTTTGCCGCCAAGGCTGACAGTGCATGATGCGCCGACACCAGCAACGGAGAGTTCTTCAACCGCCTGCGGATCACAAAGCGCACCAAAGGCCGCACGCCCTGTATTGGTTTCCAATAAGCCCTTCAGTACGGTTGTGGCATCGCTATAAGCGCCGCAGCCCGGATTATCGGAGAAGTCGGCAATCACCAGCGGGCCTTGTTTAGTGTTGCTGGCAAAATGTGCGCGGATTGCCTCAGGCATTTCTGGAGCCTGCAAGCGCTTATCCTCATCCCCGCGGCGGTTCCAGATTTCCTGACACAGTTGCTCGGCATGGCTGACAGCCTGTGCTTCGGTTACTTTGTTGCGGTCATAGCAGATGACGGCAGATGACCCTGTGTTGAACACATCGGCATCATAGAAGCCTGCATTGATCGAGGTAGCGAGAATACCGTCCTGTTCTGCGATTTGATCGGCAACTTCCAGAATTTCAGTCATTGCGCAGGCATGGGTGGTGCGGCCATCATTACAGCCATTGAGCATAGGTGGTTGGCGCACGGCAATCGCAGGGCTGATTTGTCCGCGCATGGCTTCTTCAAGCAATTTGCCGGCTTTGCGGCCACATTCTGCCATATCCACATGCGGATAAGTGCGGAAAGAAACGGCAATATCCAGCAGCACACTCATTTCCGGCGCACTATTGGCATGGAGATCGAATGTACCGGCAATCGGTATATCATGGCCAACGATGCTGCGGATGAATTGCAGCAATTCTATCTGGGCGTCATCCGCGCTTTCTGTGCACATGGCACCATGAAAAACAATGAATACGCCGTCCGGATTTTGTCCCTCAAGCGTCTCTCTGACATCGCGTTGAAAATGCTCGATCATGGATTTTTCAACCAGACCACCCGGTTCGGCACGCGCGGCAACCGTATAGACCGGCTCCCAGCCATATTCTGTGCAGCAGTCAAGAAAGCCGCCGATTTCCGAATTGGTGCCGCGGCAGTGCGTCTCAATCTCTTGGCCCTTAAAATAATGGCAGAGATGGAAGTCCTTCAAAGTGGTCTTCAGCTTGGAAAAAGTGTTGGTTTCCTGATTGAGTTCAAGAACGGCGACTTTGAAGCTCATGTCTGTGGTCTTTCATGGGTGCGGCAATTTAAGAAGTTCAGCGGGGTAAGAAAAAATAGGCCTGAAAACGGAACGTTGCTTTCAGGCCTTAAAGGAGTGTCAGCGGGTAAATTACTTCAGATAAGCGCTGGCATTGACCGGACGTACCATGATGTCGAAGTCAAAATATTGCTGGCGGATTTTGTCGTAAGTGCCGTTCTTCATAATCGCATCAAGGGCGGTGTTCAGGCGCTGTACCAGATCGCCGTTTTCTTTACGTACAGCCATAGCATTGCCTTTGGCCGCATCAAGAATAAATGGTTTGCCGGTAAATTCACAGCAATCACCACCATCTTGTGTCAGCCAGTCGCTCAGCGCCATCTGGCTCTCCAGCACCATGTCCAGACGCCCGCTATCCATATCAAGAAACACTTCGCTCAGTGACGGATAGAGTTTCACTTCATTGTCGGGGAAATATTCACGAAGGGTTTCCACTGCAACGGAACCTGTCTGGGTGCCGATGACTTTGCCTTTCAGTGCTTCTTTGGAAATTTCTTTAATTTCCAAATCTTTGCGGGCGAGAAAATGCATGGCATTGAAGTAATACGGGTTTGTGAAATCGACCTGTTTCTGGCGTTCTTCATTGATCGCCATAGAGGCAATCATCACGTCAAATTTGCCGGATTGCAGAGCTGGGATAATGCCCGACCACTCGTGCGTGCTCCACTCGCATTCTACTTTCATCTCAGCGCAGACGGCCTGTCCGATATCATAGTCGAAGCCTTTGATCTCGCCGCTGCCGGTCACATAATTGAACGGCTTATAGTCGCCCTCAGTTCCAATGCGGAGCTTTTCAGCGGCATGCGCTTGAGTTGCGAGCAAGCCGAATGCCATGAGTGCTGCTGTTGCTATGGATGTTGTTTTCATTGAATGTTCCCTAATGATTTTTATTCTATTAATGCCTGCTTTGAGTTTGAGGCATTAGAACCGGCGCTTCCTCTCGCCGGGTGTAAATCTGTATATTTCATTTAATATATTGATATTAAATGATTATTTATTTTTATAACTTGCTTTAATAGTGAGCATGCTGGATTTGAAACCTGTATGCAATGTGAAAGAATTGACGTAAGGTATCGAAATAATTCATATCTGAATCAATATCGGCAGGATGGCAGATGCGTGATTTACCCGGACTGAAGACATTGCGTGCGTTTGAAGCTGCTGCCCGCTGTGGCAGCCTCACGGCAGCGGCAGATGAGTTATGTGTCGGGCAGGGGGCGGTCAGCCATCAGATACGCTTGCTGGAAGACTATCTGGGTTTGCGCGTTTTTCTCCGCAGGCAGCATGGTGTGGAGCTGACACAGGAAGGCAGTTTGCTGTTTAGCGCCTGTCAGCGGGCTTTTGATGATCTGGCGGGAACAATCCGGCATATCAGCCCGCGCACGGCGCAGAAAATCTTGCGTGTTAAAGTCGGGCCGTTTTTCTCGATGAAGATCATTGCGCCGCGTATCTCAGAGTTTCTGGCGCAGCATCCGGGCTTGCAACTGCATCTGTCGCATCTGGATACCAATGTGCCCGCATCTGGCCAGCCGGATATTGTGATTGATTATCGTTTGGGCAGTGTTACCGGAAAATTCTCCAAACAACTGTTGCGCGAAAAACTGGTGCCGGTTTGCGGCGCTGCGATCCGTAATCATTATACGAGTGCGGCTGAATTATTATGCAGCAACCGGCTGCATTATCGTTCTGTTTCCGAGTGGCAAAGCTGGATTGCCACATCCGGCCTGATGCTTGGCCACAGCCAGCAAGATCTGATTTTTGACGACCAGCATATTATTCTGGAAGCAGTGAAAGAAGGGCAGGGCGTGGCGCTGATTGATCAGGCACTGGTTGAGCAGGAACTCAAGACCGGCCAGATGTTTCTGGTATCGGAACATTGTTTTGAACCGCAGGAAACTTACCAGTTCGTGTGTCCGGAAGAGCTGTTTCGTACCAAGCCGGTGACAAAGGACTTTCTCGACTGGTTGCTCAGAGAAGTTGCTCTGCGGCGCAAGCAGCAGGATGTGCCGGAGCTTTTCGGCTGAGCTTTTGTGCAGCCGCTGCATCCTTGCAAGATGCAGCGGTGAATGATTTATCGTGACAATGCCTGACTTGGATAACGCAATGTCGGATCAAGCGGATTGAGTTTGCTGGAGATCAGCGCGGCTTCTTTCTGCAAAAGATCGGCAATGGTGCGCTGGCGCTGTTCTGTCAGGCGTGAGGCAAGCGTGCCGATGCTCAGCGCCGCAACCGCCACGCCGTTCTGGTCAAGTACCGGTACGCCCAGCCCTGCCATGCCTTCAATCATCTCAAAATTCATATGCGCCGCACCGGTCTGTCTTACGCTGTCAATCATAATGCGCAGATCAACTTCATCAATCGCTGCACGGTCAAGAATGCGCGGCATATTGAAACGGATAATCGCCTCGCGCTCTTCCTCCGGCAGAAAAGCCAGAATGGCAATGCTGCCCTGCCCAATGCCGAGCGGAACCTTGCCGCCGATATCGCCGGTAAATGAGCGGATCGGAAACGGCCCCTCAACGCGGTCAAGACACACCACATCAAAACCGTTTCGCACCAGCAGAAACACAGTGTCATTAAATGTCGCTGACAGACGTAGCAGTGCCGGACGTGCAAAATCCAGTATACCGTCACGCTGACGGGTTTGTGCAGCAATGCAGAAAAAATCCAGCGAGAGGCGGTAGGATTTTTTGTCGTTGATTTGTTCAACCAGTCCTTCGCTGATCAGGCTTTTGAGCAGGCGATGGGCGGAAGGCTGACTGAGGTCCAGTTCGCGCGCCAGATCAATAAGGCGCATTCCGTCCCGTGAATGTGCGGCCAGCCCTTTTAAAATCTGGATGGCTTTTGTGAGGCTGGTATTCACAGAGGATTTCGTATTTTCACTCATAGCGCGACTCTTAAATGCGTTAATTCCGTATTGTGGATTAAACTACACAAAAAATTTCGCAATAGAAAATAGAATTTGTCTAATTCGCAAAAGTTCTGTCAATTATTGGATAAATTCCGCCGAAGGTAAAAACTGTCCTCACGTTCTGGTTGCAGACGCGCCTTAAAACAGACGACCCAAAGAGCGGTGAACGACCAATAACCCGCAGCCCAGAAATGCCGGTACTGCTCAGGGAGGTATGCATGAGCTTTTTAAACCTGAAACAGGTTTCCAAAATTTATGGAAAATTCACAGCGGTCAAAGATTTCGATCTGGCTGTGGAAAAAGGTGAGTTTATCTCTCTGCTCGGCCCTTCCGGCTGCGGCAAGACGACGACATTGCAGATGATCGCCGGTCTGGTGACGCCAAGTGCCGGTTCTGTCACGCTGGATGGTCGCGACATTACCTATACGGCTCCGGCACAGCGCCAGCTCGGCGTGGTGTTTCAGAGTTATGCGCTGTTTCCGCATATGACCGTTGCGCAGAATGTCAGCTTTGGTCTGGAAATGCGCAAAGTGCCAAAAGCGGAACGCGATGAGCGCGTAAAAGAAACGCTGGCTCTCGTGCATCTCTCCGCACTGGCAGATCGCTATCCGCGTGAAATGTCTGGCGGTCAGCGTCAGCGTGTGGCGATTGCCCGTGCATTGGTGATCAATCCGCCGGTGCTGTTGCTCGATGAGCCATTGTCCAATCTTGATGCGCAGCTGCGTGAAGAAATGCAGTTTGAACTGCGCCGCATTCAGCGTGCCGTCGGCATTACCACAATCATGGTGACCCACGATCAGGCGGAAGCGCTGTCGATCAGTGATCGCATAGTGGTGATGGAAAAGGGCAATATCACGCAGGTTGATATGCCTTATAAACTCTATGAACATCCGCGGAATGATTTCATTTCCAACTTTGTCGGCAAATCCAACTTCCTGAGTGCGCAAGTTGAAGCGGATATGCTGGCGATTGAAAATACTGCGATACGCTTCAAACCGGAGCAGGCTGTGAGCGGCGACAAGGTTTCGCTGTTCATCCGCCCGGAAAAACTGAATCTTACCACGGCCGGTGCCGGTCATGTGGATGGCGCTGTTGCCACCCGTTATTTTATGGGTAGCCAGTGGTTTGTAACAGTCAATACGCCGGCAGGTCTTCTGTCTGTCTCGCTGCCGAATGTCGGCACACCACCGCCTGCGGAAGGCGAAACCGTTGGTCTGGTCTGGCAGCATGAAGATTGCCGGATGCTTGCAGGCGGAGCGGCCTGACCATGAGCGCAACCACTCCTGATGTGAAAATTAACGAAAAGCGCAGCCGCGCCCCGCTGTTTCTGGCGGGTCCTGCAACGCTGCTTTTCATCGGTCTTGTGCTGTTGCCGCTGGCACTGACAGTCATTCTGTCGTTCAACAGCTACAATTACGATACCGGCATCCAAAACACCTTCACCCTGCACAACTATACGCAAGTGCTGCAGGATGATTATTACCTGTCGATTTTCTGGCGCACCTTGCGTCTTGCGCTGATCACAACCGTGATTGCCATGGTGATCGGTGTGCCGGAAGCCTATATTCTCTCGAATATGCGCTCTCCTTGGCGCTCAATTTTCCTGCTGGTGATTATCGGCCCGCTGCTGGTTTCTGTTGTTGTGCGTACTTTCGGCTGGAGCATGATTTTAGGGCGCAACGGTTTCATTAATGGCGCACTGACAACGGTCGGACTTGAGCCGGTGCAGCTGCTCTATACAGAAACCGCGATTGTTATCGGTCTGGTGCATATCATGCTGCCATTCATGGTTATTCCGGTCTGGACAGTGTTGCAGAAGCTTGACCCGACGGTGGAAGCCGCAGCATTGACCCTTGGTGCTTCCCGCTTTACGGCCCTGCGCCGTATCGTGTTTCCGCAGGCCATGCTCGGTATTCTCTCCGGAAGCCTGATTGTCTTTGCCTTGTCGGCAAGCTCTTTTGCTATTCCCGGCTTGCTCGGTGGCCGCCGTTTGAAAATGGCTGCAACCGTTGTCTATGACGAGTTCATGATTGAGCTGAACTGGCCGCTTGGCGCTGCCATTGCCATCATTGTTCTCGTCGCAAACCTCATCATCATGATTGCCTATAATCGTATGATTGAAGGTCAGGCCAAACGGAAGCTGGGGTAATATCATGCAGAAAAATGGTCCTGTTGCTCTGATTTTTCACAGCCTTGTCGTCATCTTCATGCTGGCGCCGATGGTGGTGGTCTGCCTTGTTGCCTTCACACCGGAAAACACGCTGACAATGCCTTGGAACGGCCTGTCGCTGCGCTGGTTCGAGGCGGTGTTCAAGCATAATGATTTCATGACATCCTTCGGGAACAGTCTGAAACTGGCGTTTCTGGCGGCCACGATTTCCACGCTGCTGGCCGTGCCGTCAGCATTGGCGATCAGCCGTTATGACTTTGCGGGGCGTGATGCGCTGAATGCGCTGTTCCTGTCGCCGCTGATTATTCCGCATCTGGTGCTCGGCGTTGCCTTCCTGCGTCTGTTCTCGCTGATGGGCATGAGCGGTTCGTTCCTCTGGCTGGTGGCAACGCACGCGATTATCATCACGCCTTATGCGCTGCGTCTGGTGCTGGCCTCATTAAGCAGTATGGATCGCAATGCGGAAAATGCTGCCCGCACTTTGGGTGCCGGTGAATGGACTGTGTTCAAGCGTATCACTCTGCCATTGTTGTTGCCGGGTGTGAGCGGTGGCTGGTTGCTGGCTTTCATCAATAGTTTTGACGAGTTGACGATGTCGATCTTCGTGACCTCGCCGTCAACAGTCACACTGCCGGTGCGCATGTATATGTATGCCAGCGAGTCGATTGACCCGATGATGGCTGCGGTCTCTGCACTGATGATCCTTGTGGCAACGGTTGCGATGGTCATTCTGGATCGCCTGTTTGGTCTGGATCGTATTCTGGTCGGAAAAGGCTGATCCGCAGTGAGTGCTCAAACGCAAACTTCACATAGCGGCGGGCAGTTTCACCGCCGCTACCGTCAGGATGAAAAGCCGGTCGGCTTTTCACTGAACGGTGTTGCGCAGGTCGGACGCCTCGGCGACACGGTGCTGACTGCTATTATGGCGGTGGCGTCTCATGTGCGCCAAACCGAGTTCACCGGTGAGAACCGTGCCGGTTTCTGCCTGATCGGTGCCTGTCAGGATTGCTATGTTATGACGGAAGAGGGGCAGCGCCTTCGTGCCTGCACCACGCCGTTGCAGGAAGGTATGCGTTTTGTAACAGCCATGCCTGCGGAAACCGGAGTGTGATGATGGCCAAAGCCGATTTACAGCCGGTGATTATCGGAGCAGGGCCTGCGGGCATCCGTGCGGCGGAAGTGCTGGTCAAGGCTGGTTTGCGTCCTGTTGTTTTGGATGAGGGGTTGCGCGCAGGCGGACAGATTTATCGTCAGCCTCTGATTGATGATGGCCGTTCCTATGCCAAGCGCTACGGTTCGGAAGCGTCAAAAGCCAAAGCGCTGCATGAGACATTTGAAGCGCTGAGATCGGCAATTGATTATCATCCGGAAACGCTGGTGTGGAATATTTCGCCAAGCGGCGACACACGTTTTCTCGATGTGATCTCCAATGGCACCTACCGCCGCATCGAATGTTCTGAGCTGATTGTGGCAACTGGCGCGACAGATCGTGTTCTGCCCTTTGCCGGCTGGACAACACCCGGTGTCTATACGCTCGGGGCCTCGCAAACGGCACTGAAAGCGCAGGGCGTGACCATCGGTAACAAGCTGGTATTCATGGGCTCGGGGCCGCTGCTTTATCTGGTAGCATGGCAATATATGAAAGCCGGTGCCAAGGTTGTTGCTGTGCTGGATACGGCGCCTTTCAAAGCCAAATTGCATCTGGCGCAACTGGCACTCCATGCACCGCGCATTGTGGCGCTTGGTATGTTCTATGCCATGCAATTGCGTCTTGCCGGTGTGAAAACCATTTATAATGCACGTCCTGACAGCATTGTCGGCAAAACCCATGTTGAGGGCATCCGCTATCATATTCAGGGCAAGTCCGAGGTCAAAACTCTGGCCTGCGATGCAGTGGCCTATGGTTTTGCGCTGCGTCCTGAAACACAGCTGGCTGATCTCGCCGGTTGTGCCTTTGAATTCAACAGCCGCGACAGAGCATGGCTGCCGGTGCGTGATGCACAGGGGCAGAGCAGTGAACAGGGCATTTACCTTGCCGGTGACGGCAGCGGCATTGCCGGTGCCGATGCAGCGGAAATCTCCGGTGAAATGGGCGCTTTGGCTTTGGTGCAGAAGTGCGGACTTCCCGTTGATGAAGTGCGTATCAATGCTCTGCAAAAAATGCATCAGAAGATCATCACCGAGCGCGATTTGCTGGAAAAAGCCTTTCCGTTTCCGCGCGATTGGTTTGAGACTGTCAGCCCGGAGGTCACTCTGTGCCGCTGCGAGGAAATCACTGTGGGCGAGGCGCTGAATGCGATCAGCGGCGGCAGTATCCGCGAGATCAACCGTCTGAAAGCCCTGAGCCGTGTTGGCATGGGGCGTTGTCAGGGGCGTATGTGTAACGCTGCGGCCACGGAACTTCTGTCATCGCAATTACAAATTGATGCATCTGAAATCGGAAGACTGCGTGCACAAGCGCCGGTGAAACCGGTGCCGCTTGGCTTCGGCGCGATGCAGCAGGCAACTTCTGAAGACGAGGTGGTGTCATGACCAGACGTCTGGAAGCGGATGTTGCGATTATAGGTGGCGGTCTGGTCGGTAGCTCTGCGGCACTGGCGATGTGCAAGGCCGGTCTCTCGGTGATCTTGCTGGATAAGGGCTTCTGCGGGGCGCAGGCCAGTGGCGTCAATTATGGCGGCGTGCGTCGTCAGGGGCGTGGTGTCGAGCAATTGCCTCTGGCCGCACTTTCCCATGAGATCTGGGCTCGCCTGCCGGAACTGATCGGCATTGATGGTGAATATCAGCGTTGCGGCCATTTGAAACTGGCGCGCACAGAAGAAGATTTCGCCAAGCTGGAAACCTATGCTGCGCGTGTGCGTCCGCATGGTCTGGAGCTGGAGCTCATCAGCGGCAAGACTGTCAAAACACGTTTCCCGTGGTTGACCGGCGATGTTGCCGGAGCATCGCTGTGCCATGATGACGGCCATGCCAATCCGCGTCTGGTTTCTCCGGCCTTTGCCCGTGCAGCCCGCGCTGCCGGTGCCACCGTGCTGGAGCATATGCCGGTGCATCAGGCGGTCAGTACTGGCAATGGTTTTGTGTTGCAGGCCGATGAGGATACGGAAATCCGTTGCCGCCAGCTGGTCAATACCGCCGGTGCATGGTCGGATCAGTTTGCCAGCCAGTTTGGTGAAAGCGTTCCGCTCAAGAAAATCTATCCGTCGATGGTGGTGACAGAACCGCTGCCCTATCGCCTGCCAATGAGCATGGGCGAAGAGGGCGGTAGTTTCTATGGCCGTCAGGTCACACGCGGTAATTATGTGATGGGCGGCGGACGCGGCATTGTGCTGGATAATCCGGATTATTCACGGCCTTCGGTGACTGCCGCTTCATCGGTGATGCAGCGGGCAATTGCGCTGTTTCCGCATCTGGAACATGCCCATGTTATCCGCTTCTGGTCCGGCACTGAGGCTGAAATGCCGGATGGTAATCCGGTGATCTCTGCCAGTTCCAAGGTGAACGGACTTTTCCACGCTTTCGGTTTTTGTGGTGCCGGTTTTCAGACCGCACCGGCGGTCGGGTCGGTGCTGTGTGATCTGGTAACACAAGGCCGGAGCGACATACCGATCGGGGCTTTTAGCATCGATCGTTTTCATAACCTTCCTGCCTGACAACAGGCGGATAAGGCAATCTTTAATCTTCATAATGGGAGTAATATGAAATGAATTACAAGCTAACTATGGTTTCCGCTTTGGCTCTGGGTGCTGTGGCTGTTGCATCAGGTGTTGCGCAGGCAGAAACCAAAACGCTCTATATCGGCATGAATGGCGGTAACTTTGAACGTGCTTATACCGAGCATGTTCTGCCGCCTTTTGAAAAAGCCAACAATGTTAAAGTTGTTGTGGTTCCGGGCACTTCGGCCGATATTCTGGCCAAGGCAACCGCTGCAAAAGACAATCCGCAGATGCATGTTATGCTGCTCGATGACGGTGTGATGGTACGCGCTATCGGTGGTGGTCTGTGTCAGCCGATTGCCGATGCTCCGGTGCTGAAAGAAATTCAGCCTGCAGCGCGCATGAAAGACGATATGGCGATCGGCGTTGATATGGGCATGACGGGTCTTGCCTATAATAAAAAGCTGTTTGATGAAAAAGGCTGGGCAGCGCCAACCTCATGGATGGATATGGCTGATCCTAAATTTGCCAATGCGGTTGTGTTCCAGTCCGCTTCGGCTTCCAGCTTTGGCCTGCACGCATTCCTGATGTTTAACCGTATTCAGGGCGGTGATGAAAACAATGTCGAGCCGGGTTTCGAGAAATTCTCCGACACCATCGGCAAGAATGTGATCGAGTTCATTCCAAGCTCTGCCAAAATCTCTGAAATGGTGCAGACCGGCGAAGCTGCAATCTTCCCGCTGACACCAACCGGTGTGAACAATCTGAAGGACAAGGGTATTCCGGTGGAATATGCCCAGCCTAAAGAAGGTTCGGTTGTCCTCGCTGTGACCCAGTGCGTGATTGCCAAGAATAGCGAGCCGGAACTGAGCCAGAAACTGGCGCAGTATCTGCTGTCTGCCGATGCACAGAGCCTTGCACTCGACAATGGCAATATCATTCCGTCGAACGTGAATGCCAAAGCCGGTACGGAAGCTGCTGCTGCCAAGCTCACAGCATTCCGTGGCTACATGGAAACTGCAAATGTTCTGGATTGGGATGCGGTCAACAAAAACCGTCAGGAGTGGAACAGCCGCTGGAACCGCACAATTGAGCGTTAATCAGCACTTGTCTGATCTGTAATGTAAAAGCCCGCGCTCTCTGATCGCGGGCTTTTATTTTACCTTCTTGATATTTACACCTATTTGTCAGACATTCAGAACAATCATGTCGACATTCTCTCGAAAATATTTAAACAGAGCAAGACTATGCATGCCTGATACGATGAGAGATAAGTGAAATAACGGGAGTTTCCATGTCCAAGGCAGAAAGTGCCCAGGCTACGCCGGCAAGTCAGATATTTGACAGGATATGGCTCTCTATCGCCGAGCGGCGGCTGAAGCCCGGCACACGTTTAAAAGAAGAAGAGCTGGCCGAGATTTTTGATGTCAGCCGTGCGCGTATCCGTCAGGCTTTGGCAACACTTGAGCGTGAAGGACTGGTGACAATTCAGGCCAATCGCGGTGCATTTGTTTCCGAACCATCGGTGGAAGAAGCGCGCGATGTGTTCTATGCCCGCCGAGCCATTGAGCATCGGGTTGTTGAGCGCCTGTGTGAGAATATCAATAAAGAGCATGTTCAGCGGTTGAATGCGCATGTGGAAGAAGAGCGCAATGCCGACCGGCAGGGCAATCGCACAGATATTATTCGTCTGTCCGGTGGTTTCCATCTGTTGCTGGCAGAGCTTGCAGGGTCATCTTTCCTCTATGGTATTGTCAAAGATCTGATTTCGCGCACATCGCTGATTACGGCCGTTTATCGCTCGCGCCATTTGCATAATTGCGGGCCGGATGAGCATCAGGCGATAGTCGAGCATATTGCTCGCGGTGATACGCAAGTTGCGATCAAAGCCGTGATTGAGCATCTCGACCGTGTGGAATGCGAGCTGGAATTGGAAGACGATAAAGATCAGGCCTCTAATCTGCGCGCTGCACTGCTCTGATTTTAGCTTTTATCGACAAAGTTTAACTCCGGAAACCCAAAGGTTTACCGGAGTTTTTTGTATTGTTTATAATATTTGATGACAAATATGTTGACAATTATGTCTGCATAAAACATCGTCCCAATCCTGTTCTGCACCCTCCGGTCTGAGGAGAAGGAGGATGCGGTTATCTGTCGGCGAGAGGGACGACTATGACTTCACTACTGAAAAAACTATTATTATGCACGGTTGCGACCTGTATCAGCACAGCTTCTTTTGCTGAAACGCTGCGCTGGGGCGGCGCACGCGATATTTTCTCACTTGACCCATATTCCTATGGCAGTACGTCCAATCTGGCGTTCCTGAACCATATTTATGAAGGCTTGGTACGCTATACGCCTGAATTTGTTGTCGAGCCTGCGCTGGCGACAAGCTGGGAGCTGATCGACAATAAAGTCTGGCGCTTCAAGCTGCGCGAAGGTGTGAAATTTCAGGACGGTTCCGATTTCACCTCTGCCGATGTTCTCGCTTCCATGAAGCGCGTCAGCCATCCGTCTTCACCACTGCGCGGTAATATTCCGCTATTTGTCGGTGCAACGGCTGTTGATGATTACACCGTTGATATTGAAGTCTCTTCGCCAAGCCCGCTTTTCCTCAACGACATGACCAATATTTTCATGTTCGATGCGGACTGGCTGGTGAAGAATAATTCTGAAATGCCGACAGATGTTGGTGGTCAGGTTGAGGGTTACACAACCTTCCACACCAATGGTACTGGCCCGTTCAAGCTGGAAAGCCGCGTGCCGGACAGCAAGACCATTATGGTCAAGCATGACGGCTGGTGGGATACACCAAAGCACAATCTCGACCGTATTGAATTCACGCCGATTGCATCGCCTGCAACCCGCGTAGCAGCGCTGCTTTCCGGTGAGATTGATCTGGTAGACGGTGTGCCGTTGCAGGATGTGAAGCGTCTGGAAAGCACGCCGAATGTTCGTGTGGAGCAGCGTCCTGATCTGCGCACCATTAATCTGGTGTTTAACCGCAAGGAAAAACTGGCAGACGGCCGCGATAACTTCTTCAACGATATTCGCGTGCGTCAGGCAATTGACCATGCGATTGACCGTGATCTGCTGGCAAAGCGTGTAATGCGCGGCATGACCCATACGGCCGGTACAGTCGTTGCGCCGGAAATTCCGGGCTATACGAAAGAGCTGGATATTCCGACCAAATATGATCCGGAATTGTCGAAGAAATTGCTCGAAGAAGCCGGTGCTGTCGGCACTGAATTCACCTATCTCTGCATGAATGATGAGAGCGTGAATGAAGAAGATGTCTGCTCGGTGATCGTGACCATGCTGAGCCGTGTCGGCCTGAAGCCGAAACTGGATATCGGACCGCGTGCTGTGCAGGCACCGAAACGCTCCAGTGGTAAATCCGATATGTTCATGATCGGTTGGGCGAATGAACCGACATTGGATGCCTATTCCATTCTGGTGCAGGTCTTGTCATCGCGCAAAGGCGCGGCCGGTGTAGCGAATTACGGCGGCTGGTCTTATCCTGAACTCGATGCGCTGACTGAAAAGGCGGCGCTTGAACTGGATCGCGACAAGCGTCTGGCTTTGGAATCTGAAGCCCTTGGTATTGTTAAATCTGAAGTCATTATGGTTCCGCTTCATCAGCAGCCGATGGCTTGGGGGATGACTAAGAAAGTGGAAGATGTCACCATTCGTGCAGACAATAAGCCGCGCCATTGGTTGACACGTATTACTAAATAAGCAGATTTCCTTTCTATTCCCGACATTTACAACGCCTGTATGGACCACATGCAGGCGTTTTTTCATTTTTGAATGAGGTATTTAAAGAAAATAATGCGCGATGCGTATTTCATTTAGTGGGTTGTTAAAAATTATGTAGACAATTTAGTTGACAATGAACCGTGAATTCCACAAACTCATTCTTGCCGGTCAAGATGCCATTAAGAGTGAAGGTCGGGTTCAGCATGTCTCGGAGAAGTGGAGGCCGGTTTTCCGAGGGCAGCATGCGCCAATAAATAAAAATCAGAGCGTGTCGCTCTGGATAATCGGGGAAAAAACAATGAAATTCAGAAAGTCGATCCTTGCGGGTCTGATGGTTTTTGCATTGAGCCATACTGCACATGTTGCATCTGCTGAGACCCTGCGCTGGGGTGCCTCGCATGATGTGTATTCAATGGATCCTTATTCCTACGGCGACAGCTACACGATTGCGTTTCTCAACCATATTTATGAAGGTCTGGTGCGCTATAATGCCGATCTGAAGATCGAGCCTGCACTGGCAACAAGCTGGGAAGTTGTGGGTGAAAACACATGGCGCTTTAACTTGCGCAAAGATGTGAAGTTCCACGACGGTGCAGACTTTACTGCCAAAGACGTGATGGCATCGCTCACTCGTGTGAGCCACCCGACATCGCCACTGCGTGGTAATCTGCCTGCCTATAAATCCGCTAAAATCGTTGACGATCATACAATCGATATTGAGCTGACAGGGCCTTATCCGCTGCTGCTCAACGACCTGACCAATATTCATATTTTTGATGAAGACTGGATGGTGAAAAACGATTCTCTGCTGCCGACAGATGTGGGCGGGCAGAAGGAAGGCTATGCGACCTATAACACCAATGGCACCGGCCCGTTTAAGCTGGAAAGCCGCGTACCGGACAGCAAAACCATTCTGGTCAAGCATGAGGGCTGGTGGGATAAGCCGCAGCACAATATCGACAAGATCGAATTTACCCCGATTACCTCTGCTGCAACCCGTGTCGCAGCGCTACTTGGCGGCGATGTGGACTTCTCGGAATCCGCACCGACACAGGATCTAGCGCGTCTTGCCTCATCTCCTGGTCTGCGCCTGCTGGAACGCACCGATCTGCGTACCGTTTTTGTTGGTTTCCAGCGTCGTGAGAAACTGCACAACGGCGATGAAAACCAGTTCAATAAGCTGGGCGTGCGTCAGGCTTTTGCCCATGCGCTGGATATGGATCTGATTAAAAAGCGCATTATGCGCGATAAATCCCGCAATGCCGGTACGATCATTGCACCGGAAATTCCGGGCTATACGAAAGAACTGGATACGCTCTACGGCTATGATCTGGATAAAGCGAAATCGCTTTTGAAGGAAAACGGTGCGGAAGGTTTCCCGTTCACGCTGGTTTGTACCTATGAAAACTATCTGAACGAAGAAGAACTGTGCAACGGCATGATCTCCATGCTGACCCGCGCCGGTTTCAAACCATCACTGGATATCGGGCCGACAGCTGTTCAGGCACCGAAGCGTACTGCCGGTCAGGCCGATGCCTATATTCTCGGCTGGGCGAATGAGCCGATGCTCGACAGCTATTCCATCCTGATGCAGGTCATCCAGAGTAAGTCCGGTGTTTCCGGTGTGTTCAACTGGGGTGGCTGGTCCTATCCGGAACTGGATAAGCTGGTGACAACCGCTTCCACGGAAATGGATCGTGACAAGCGTCTGGCCTTGCAAACACAGGCGCTGGAAATCGTGAAGAAGGAAATCATTCAGCTGCCGCTGCACCAGCAGCCGATTGCATGGGTGATGACCGACAAAGTGGAAAACGTAGTCCAGCAGGCGGATAACAAACCGCGTCATTGGCTGACTGTTTTGAAGAAATAACAAATTTAGCTATGCCGCGATCATGCAGATTGCGGCATAGCGTGATTATCCTTGGGAGAGGGAACTGAATGCTTGTATTTATAATCAAGCGACTGGCAAATGCGGCGATGGTTATGCTCACTGTTGCATTGCTGGCTTTCATGATTTTCCGTTTTGCGGGCGATCCTGTTGAACTGATGGCCAATGAACAGATGAGCCAGATCGACCGTGACAATCTGCGGGAACGGCTGGGTTTGAACGATGGCTTTATCACGCAATATGCGCGATTTGTCAGCGATGCTGTTCAGGGCAATTTCGGTATTTCCTACCGTAACGGTCAGGAAGTGCTTGGGCTGATCGCCGAGAGCTTTCCCGCAACGATGGAACTGGTGATTGTCGCCACGCTGCTGTCGCTGATTATCGGCATTCCGATGGGGGTGATTACCGCCATCCATCGCGGTAAATGGTATACGGAGCTGTTTCAGTTCACCTCGATTATCGGCGTGTCTTTGCCGAGTTTTGTGGTCGGTATTTTGCTGATCCTTGTATTTTCTGTAAGCCTTGGCATGTTACCGGCTTTCGGGCGCGGCGATGTGGTGCAGCTTGGCTGGTGGTCAACCGGTTTTCTCACCCATTCAGGACGACTGGCGCTGATCCTGCCATCCATTGCATTGTCGCTCTATCAGATTACGCTGATTATGCGTCTGGTGCGCGCTGAAATGCTGGAAACCCTGCGCTCTGATTTTGTTAAATTTGCCCGCGCCCGTGGTATTCCGCGCTACCGCATCTATTTCCGCCATGCATTGCGCAACTGCCTGATGCCGGTTGTGACCATGACAGCGATGAATGTCGGTTCGCTGATTGCCTTCGCACTGATTACGGAAACCGTTTTCCAGTGGCCGGGCATGGGAATGCTGTTTATTCAGGCGGTGACATTCATCGATATTCCAGTGATGGCGGCCTATCTCTGCATCGTTTCTTTCATCTTTGTTGCGCTGAATACGCTGGTTGATATCACCTATGCTGTGATTGATCCGCGCCTGCGCGCCGCTACACGCTAAGGGGCTCTCATGACAGACAAAATAAACGCCCCGATTGTGAAACCGCAAACCCGCTGGCAGCGTATGCGTGACAGCGATCTCTGGTGGTCATTCACCCGCAATAAACCAGCAATGATTGCAGCCTTTCTGCTGTTTTTCATGATCGTGACCGCTTTTGCAGCACCGCTGATCGCGCCGCAAAACCCGTTCGATCCGGCGCAGCTTGATCTGTGGAATTCCGAACTGCCGCCAATCTGGAATGCGGATGGCCAGTGGCCTTATCTGCTGGGCACAGACACACAGGGACGCGATATTCTCTCGGCCATTCTCTATGGCTCGCGTATTTCCATCCTGATCGGTGTGGCTTCCGTTGTGCTGTCGCTGATCGTGGGCTTAAGCTTTGGTCTGATCGCCGGTTACATGCAGGGTATTATCGACAATCTGCTGATGCGTATCGGTGATGTGCTGTTGTCGATCCCGACTATTCTGATCGCTATTCTGGTCAGCGCCGTGGTGCGCCAGATGCTGCCTGCCGATCTGCGTGACTATGCGGCTGCCGGTGTTCTGGTGCTGGCGATCACATTGTCCGGCTGGGTGCAATATGCCCGTACCGTGCGTGCGCAGACGATTGTTGAGCGCTCCAAGGAATATGTTCAGGCTGCACGTCTGCTCAAGGTGCCTGCACGCCGCATCATGATGTATCACATTCTGCCGAATACGCTGACGCCGATCCTTGTGGCGGCAACGCTCAATTTCGGCATGGCGATCCTCACCGAAGCCACGCTCTCCTTCCTTGGTATCGGCATGCCGCCGAGCCAGCCGAGCCTTGGCACACTGATCCGTCTTGGTAATCAGTTCCTGTTCTCCGGTCTGTGGTGGATCACCGTTTTCCCTGTTCTGCAGCTCTGCCTGCTGGTTGTTGCCGTTAACGTGCTCGGCGACTGGCTTCGCGATGCTCTCAATCCAAAACTGAGGTAAGTTTTATGTCTGATCTTTTGTTGCGCAATGTACGCCCTCATGCCGGTGCCGCCACTGATATTCTGATCCGCAACGGCCGTATCGCTGAATATGGCACAAACCTCAGTGCGGAAGGTGTGGCTGTTGAAGATGGTCAGGGACATATCGTTATCCCTGGTCTGATTGATGCCCATACCCATCTGGATAAAACCAATTGGGGTCTGGACTGGCATGTGAATGGTAAGCAGGCTTCTCTGCGTGAGCGTATTGATTTTGAACGCGAAATGCGTCTCGAAATCGGTCTTGATCCGCATGTGCAATCCATGCGCCATGCCATTGGCCTGATTGCTCACGGTTCTAGCCATATCCGCAGCCACGTGGATATTGATACGACCCACGGTTTGAAAATTCTCGAAGGTGTGTTTGAAACCCGCGAGAAACTCAAAGACCTGATCGATATCGAAATCGTTGCTTTCCCGCAGTCCGGCCTGATGGTGATGCCGGGTACACTGGAATTGCTGGATGAAGCGCTGAAACAGGGCTGCGAAGTGCTGGGCGGTATCGACCCTTGCGGCATCGACCGTGATCCGAAAGGCCAGCTGGATGCACTTTTTGCATTGGCTGTTAAACATGGCAAGCCGATCGATATTCATCTCCATGAAATGGGAGAACTCGGCGCTTTCACCATGGAGCTGATTTTTGAGCGCATCCGCGCCAATGGCATGCAGGGCAAAGTCGCAATCAGCCATGCTTTCACGCTCGGTGCGAATGATTATCTGCGCGTTTCGGCTCTGCTTGAGGAGCTTCGTGAGCTGGATGTCGCCATTCTCACCACCGGCGCACCTTCTGTTCCGGTGCCGTCCGTGCTGCGCCTCAAAGAAGCAGGCATCCGCATGGGTGCCGGTTGTGACGGTATCCGCGATACATGGGGCCCGTGGGGTCAGCCGGATATGATCGACCGTGCCAAAGTGATTGGCATGAAGAACGGCCTGCGCCGTGATGTCGATCTGGAACATGTGCTGCATATCTGCTCGCAGGGCGGCGCTGATGTGATGCAGCTGGAAGATTACGGTCTGGATGTTGGCTGCAAGGCCGATATGACCTTGCTCACCGGTCAGACACTGGCACATGCGGTGGTTGATGTTGCGCCGCGCCCGCTGGTGGTCAAAGGCGGTCGTGTCACTGCTCGTAACGGTAAAGCAGTGGTGGAAATGCCATGACGGACAAGACACAATTCACTGCACTTGAGAGCCTGAAACTAGGTGCGCGTCCGAGCGGGCGCACACTGCTCACAGCACAATGGGTGCTGGGGCATATTGATGGCCAGCATCGCCTGTATAAAAACGGTGAAGTGGTGATCGAAGACGGCACGGTGCTGTTTGTCGGTCACGATTTTGCCGGTGAAGTTGCCCGCCGCATTGATCTCGGCAATGCGCTTATCAGCCCAGGTCTGATTGATCTTGATGCGCTGTCCGATCTCGATACAACCATTCTCGGTATCGACCATCATCCGGGCTGGGCGAAAGGCCGTGTCTGGCCGAAATCCTATATCGATAGTGGCCCTTATGAAATGTACAGTGAGGCCGAGCTGGCATTCCAGAAGCGCTTTGCATTCGGTCAGCTCCTGCAAAACGGTATCACCACAGCGGCACCAATTGCCTCGCTGTTCTACCGTGAATGGGGTGAAACTGTTGCAGAGTTTGATGCCGCAGCGGATGCGGCCGGTGATCTGGGTCTGCGCGTTTATTTAAGCCCTGCTTACCGCTCCGGCGGCATGATGCTAGCGGAACCGGGCAAAATTGTACCGGTCTTTAACGAAGAGCGCGGTTTTGCCGGTCTCAAAGATGCAGCTGATTATATCGCCCGTCAGAATGGCCGTCATGGTGATCTGGTGCGTGGTATGCTGGCGCCGGATCGCGTGGAAACCTGCACCGCTGACCTGCTGAAACGCACACAGGATGTGGCGCGTGAGCTGGATTGTAAAATCCGTTTGCATATGGCGCAGGGTCAGATGGAAGTGGAAACCGTGCGCAGTCTTCACGGCACCACTGCGCCGGTCTGGCTCAACAGTTTTGGCGTGCTCAATGACCGGATTATTGCCCCTCATGCCACCAATGCAACCGATGAAGACTTGACACTTTACGCGCAGAATAATGTGTCGATCATTCATTGTCCGCTGGTTTCAGCCCGTGGCGGCAGCATACTGAAATCTTTTGCCAGTGTGAAAAAACGCGGCATCAATATTGCTATGGGCACCGACACCACACCGCCCGATATGTTGATGAACCTGCTGATCGGGTTGATTACCTGCCGTATCAGTGACGGCACGCCGGAAAGCATCCGTTGCGCTGATCTGTTTGACGCAGCCACGCTGGGCGGTGCCAAAGCTTTGGATCGTGATGATCTTGGCCGCCTGCAGGCGGGTGCCAAGGCGGATATTGCCGTGTTTGGTCTTGATGACACATTCATGGCGCCGAGTATTGATCCGATCACCACGCTGGTCACCGGCGGTTCCGGCAAAGTCACCAAGGCGGTGTTTGTCGATGGCCGGCTGTCGATGCGCCACGGCGAAGTTGCAGGCATTGATATGCAGGCAGCCCGCGCGGAGGCACAGGCACAATATGATGGCCTGATCGCTAAATATCCGGAGCGTTCTTACAACAATCCTCCGGTATCAGAGATTTTCCCGCCGAGCTATCCGCTGGCAGGTAAGCATGGAGAGGAAGCATAATATGGCAGAAGCCTCTTCCAATAAACCGACCCTTGAGGTCAAAAACCTGCGGGTGGATTTTCCGGGCAGACGCGGCACATTAACCGCCTTGTCCGATGTCAGCCTGTCGATTATGCCGGGTGAAATTCTCGGTGTGGTTGGTGAATCCGGTGCCGGTAAATCTATGACCGGTCTGGCCGTGCAGGGCTTGCTTGAATCGCCGGGGCATATTGCCGGTGGTGAAGTGTTTCTCAATGGTCGTCGGATTGATAATCTCAGCGATAAAGAAATGCAGAAAATTCGTGGCCGTGAAATCGGTGCGATTTTTCAGGATCCGCTGACATCGCTTAACCCGCTTTTCACCATCGGATCACAGCTGGTTGAAACGATTACTCAGCATTTAGCCTTAAACCGTACACAGGCACAGGAACGGGCGATTTCACTGTTGAAGGAAGTGGGTATTCCGGCACCGGAAGATCGCTTCAATCATTATCCGCACCAGTTCTCCGGTGGTATGCGTCAGCGCGTGGTGATTGCACTCGCACTGGCCGCAGAACCAAAGCTGATTATTGCGGACGAGCCGACAACCGCGCTGGACGTGTCTATTCAGGCACAGATCACTTCGCTGTTGCGCCGTCTCTGCAAAGAACATGGCACAGCGGTGATGCTGGTCACCCATGATATGGGCGTGATTGCGGAAACTGCTGATCGTGTGGCGGTGATGTATGCCGGACGGCTGGTGGAAAACGGGCCAGTTGAAACCGTGCTGAAAAATCCGAGCCATATGTATACGCGTGGTCTGATGAGCTCCATTCCGGCGCTGGGCAAACGCGTGGAACGGCTTAACCAGATTGACGGTTCCATGCCGCGTCTCGATGCTATTCCGAGCGGTTGTGCTTTTAATCCGCGCTGTGTGAAGGCTTTTGATCGTTGCCATAAAGAGCGGCCAGATCTGATGCCGGTTGCCGATGGTGCCAATGCAACTGTCAGCGCTTGCTGGCTCAATGCGGGAGCTGCCTGATGAGTGATATTGCTATGAAACAGACAACTGCCGCTCTTGAAGTCAAAGATTTAAGCATTTGCTTTGATGTTTCCGCACCGTGGCTAAACCGTGTAATCGAGCGCAAACCGCGCCAGATGCTGCATGCGGTGAATGATATCAGTTTCAGCGTGCCGCAAGGTGGGTGTTTAAGTCTCGTTGGCGAGTCCGGCTGTGGTAAGTCCACCGTGGCGCGTCTGGTGACCGGTCTTTATCGCCCGAGCAATGGTGAAATCCGTTTTGCTCCGTCCAAAAACGGTGCGCCGCTGTCGGCGCATATGATCTTTCAGGATCCCTATGCCAGCCTCAATCCGCGCTGGCGGGTGCACAGCATTATTGCTGAGCCGCTGCGTGAACTGAAGCTGCGCAAGACCGAAGCCGAGATCAATGACCGTGTGGAAGAACTGCTGAAAATCGTTGGCCTTGCGCCATCGGACGGCAAAAAATTCCCGCATGAATTTTCCGGCGGTCAGCGTCAGCGTATTTCTATTGCCCGTGCGCTTGCCGGTGAACCGGAATTTCTGGTTTGCGATGAGCCGACCTCGGCTTTGGACGTTTCCGTACAGGCGCAAATCCTCAATCTGATGCGCAAGCTTCAGGATGAGCTCGGCCTGACCTTTCTGTTCATCAGCCATGATATGAGCGTTGTCCGCCATATGTCGGATCGCATTGCGGTGATGTATCTGGGGCGGATTGTTGAGGAAGCGGATACGGAAACTTTGTTTTCCGATCCGAAACATCCTTACACACGGCTGCTTCTGGAAACGATCCCGAATATTGCCGAGCCGCATCGTGACCGTGTGATCGGCGGCGGTGAAGTGCCAAGTCCGTTGAAACCGCCTTCAGGTTGCACGTTCCATCCGCGTTGTGCCTTCGCCGACAGCCGCTGCTCGGCAACAAAACCGGAAATGAAAGCCTATGATGATGGCAGCCGTGTTGCCTGTCACCGCATCGGCGAGATTTAAGGTTTAAATTTAGAAGAACCCTCCGTGCCGGAAGTTTTATGCTTCCGGCACCATCCGGCAAAAGGCGGCAGAGGTCACTCTGTCGTCTTTTGTTTTTTAGAGCGCCGTGCGCCCTCTTGGCGCACAAAGGTCGCTCTAACATTTTATGCTGTGGACAATTAAAAAGCCTCCGGACATTGCTGGCCGGAGGCTTTTTAATAGCGGTGATGGTATGGTTATTTTACACGCGGATAATCATAGGCACCGGCTTTGGAAGTGCGGTATCCGGCGCTGACATAGGCCTCCGCGAGTTTGACAGCGGCTGTCACACCGTCAATCACTGGCAGACCGCAGCGCTGCTCCAGCCGCTCGCACAATTCAGACATACCGGCACAGCCGAGCACAATCGCCTCAGCATGGTCTTCCTTCTTGGCGCGCTCGATTTCCTGCACCAGCATTTCTTCCGTGTGACAGGCATCTTCTTCCAGAGCCAGCACCGGCATATCAATCGAGCGCACGCGGCGGCAATGATGGGTTGCGCCATATTCCTGCACCAGATCCTCAATGATCGGTACGGAGCGGGGCAGGGTGGTGACGACGGAAAAGCGTTTTGAAATGGTCATGGCAACCTGCACGGCGGCCTGACAAATGCCGAAAACCGGCCCTCCGGCAACTTCACGCGCGGCGTCCAATCCCGGATCGTCAAAGCAGGCAACGACATAGGCAGCAAAACCTTTCGCTTCACCCTCGCGGATCAGCTGCAGCATGGAAGGAACAGCCATTGCTTCATCGGCATGACCTTCAATGCTGCGTGGTGTATCGGTCGGGCTAATCGCTTCAATGGCAGTGGTCGGCAGCGCGGCGCGGCGGGCGCTGCGTTCTGCCTGATCGGTCATGGATTGGGTGGAGTTCGGGTTGATAAGAAGTATGCGCAAGGGCTTAGCCTTTATTGGTCAGACGGTCACAGAATGCATCGAGACCTGGCGATTTCAGAACAAACTGGTTATCGGATGCGATGTAATTATCGGCATGCAAGCGGGCGATTGGCTGATAGGTGTCCGGATTGACGTAACGGCCTGCCTCATCCAAACAGTCACGGCGCACATGCATATGCACAACCTCGCCAAGCACAATCACACGGCGCTCATAATCAATCAGCCGCTCCACACGACATTCCATCGAGCAGGGGGAAGCGGGCAGCCAACGGGAGCAAACCTGTGCACCTTCCTGCGATGACAGGCCGGCCATTGCCACCTCGTCAACATCCGGCTCAAAGCCGAGGCCGCAAACCAGCATGGCATCAGAAAGCGCCATATCCACCATATTTACGGTAAATTCCTGTGTGCGGCGGATATTGAGAACCGTGTCTTTTTCCCGTCCGTCTTGCCTTGTCTGAATACCGAGAATGACAATCGCCGGATCATGGGAAAAAACGTTGAAAAAGCTCATCGGTGCAGCATTGTCCTGCCCGTTTTCCGCACGGGTTGTGACCAGTGCAATCGGACGTGGGCCGACAAAATTTGTCAGCAGTCTGTAGCGGTCTTGCGGATCCATACGCGTGAAGTCGAAATCCATTCACGTCCCCTGTTTATATCATGTGGAGTCGTATCAACTTAAGGATATTTGCAAATATTGTCTACAAATATGTTGTCAATAATAACTACCTTTGTTTGCAATTAAAGAAAAGAAATCTGCTGTATTCGGTGAAATGAAGCTGATATATGAGATTGCAAATTCTGAAACTACGGAAGGTCTGACCGATGATTGGTGGTTCTGATTATGCAACAGAGCTTGGTGCAATTCGCCCGTGGACTGATATTGCACCGGCAATATCAGTCGCTGAGCGGCTGGAGCGCATTGAGAAAGCCCGCAGACTGATGACGGAGAGCGGTGCAGATGCGCTGATCGTTGGCGCAGGCACCAGCCTGAACTATTTCACCGGTATCGGCTGGGGTATGATCGAGCGTCTGGTGGCGATGGTTTTGCCACTGAAAGGTGAGCCCTATCTGATCTGTCCGGCTTTTGAAGCGGGATCGCTGGAAGCCGTGCGGATTATGGATGCACGTATCCGCCTCTGGGAAGAGCATGAGAGCCCGTCTGAGCTCGTGGCGCAAATCCTGAAAGACGAGAATTGTAAGGTTCTGGCTATTGATCCGGCGCTGCCATTCGGCATGGCGAGCGGCATCGGTAAAGCCGCACCTTCTGTTGAGTTGCAGGATGCAACGGCGATTATTGATGGTTGTCGTAGTATCAAGTCACCGGCTGAAATCGCAATCATGAAACAGGCCATGCAGATGACGCTGGAGGTGCTGCGCCGCGCATCCCGCATCCTGCATGTTGGCATCAAAGCCAGCACCGTGCGTAGTTTTGTTCATGAAGCGCATAAGGCGATCGGCAGCAACGGCAGCACTTTCTGTGCCGTGCAGTTTGGCCGCTCTACTGCTTTCCCGCATGGCCTGCCGCAGGATGATGTGCTGGCAGAAAATGACATGGTGCTGGTCGATACCGGTTGTCTGGTGCAGGGTTATAATTCCGATCTGACCCGCACCTATATTTTCGGTACGCCGGATGCCGAGCAGAAGCGTATCTGGGATATTGAGAAAGAGGCTCAGCTCGCGGCCTTTACTGCTGCCAAAATCGGCGTCACTTGTGGCGCAGTGGACGATGCAGCGCGTGTGGTGCTGGAACGTCACGGTCTGGGGCCGGATTATCAGTTGCCGGGTCTGCCGCATCGTACCGGTCACGGCATCGGCATGACCATTCACGAGGCACCTTATCTGGTGCGCGGCAACAAAACTGTTTTACAGGCAGGTATGTGTGCTTCCAACGAGCCGATGATTGTTGTGCCGGAAAAATTCGGTGTTCGGCTGGAAGATCATTTCTATATGACAGAGCAGGGTGCGGAATGGTTCACTGAGCCAGCCTTCAGCATCACACAGCCATTCGCGTGAGATGATATGATACGAAAAAAGCCGCTCAAATTCTGAGCGGCTTTTTGTTACTTCAGCAGTGCGAATTATTTGCGCAATTCTGCTTCGATTTCATCCAGAATTTTGTCTTTTCCGATCCCGGTCAGAAAGGCCAAACCTTTGATAACCGGTTTGGTAACAGAAGCGGAAATCGGTGTGGTGGAGACGATAAAATCAACATTATCGGCAAGAGAAGGCACTTCGGTGGCCTTGGCCTGCTGGGCGTTGAAAGTCAGGCCGCGCTTTTTCATTTCCTCGGTTACAGCGGCATTCACAGCTGTTGAGGTGGCAATACCTGTGCCGCAGGCAAAAAGAATGGTTTTCTGTTTGGCCATAGGAGTGTTCCTTATAACATAAATTAACCGAGCAATACTTTAAGATCATCTGTTGTCTGAGCCAGTTTCAGACCATCGAGAATCTCCGGTGACTGAATTGCGCCCATGATGGATTGCAGCGTTTCAATCTGCTTATCCTTGTCATTAATGGCAAGCAGAAACACAGTGCCAACGGCAACAGTCTCATCCGGATCTTCCATATTCGCAAAATCAACCGGTGTTTTCAGCGTGGCCATCGCAATCGCCGCTTTCAGCACATGCTCCGGATCAGTATGGGGGACAGCAACATTATCCTCACGCTCCAGCGGCAAACCGGTTGGCATTGACTGCTCACGTTTCACAACGGCATCAGCATAGCTGTCTTTGACATAGCCAAGTGTGTGGAGCCGGTCTGCAAGGAGACGGATAACCTCCTCATTGGTTTTTGCCTCAACGCCGAGCAAAATTGCGTCTGGTGTGAGGGAATTGAAGAGGCTGTCTGCCATCTTTTTTCTCCGTTTTGTATGAGTATTGTGCATTTACCCCGCAAAGAGCGGGGTAAATGCTTCAGGTTGTTGTTAGCCCGCAGTCTGTTCTGCAGGTTCATCAGCAGCACCGGCAGCACGTTCCCAGGCCAGCGTATTGCGGCGGTAGAGAACGAACAGCGCGGCGACAACCACAGCCAGCACACCGATACCGGCAGCGCCAAGCCACTGGATCGCTTCAATGATGACATATGGAATCCACAGGAAGCCGTCGACTACTGAAGTAATCTGCAGGGCATTATCCGGCAGTTTGAAGCCTGAAGAGACCGCAGCGCTGGTGAACAGCGGTGCCAGAGCATTGGCGACATAGAAGCCGATTGCCAGCGTAATCGTGCCGACAATAACCATGCGGAACACATTGCCTTTCAGCAGCGGAGCGGTGAGCGCCACGATGAACGGAATAACTGCAAGGTCAGCAAACAGGATAACGCGGTTACCCGGCAGGATAACAGACAGCAGGATCGCAATCGGCACAAGGATCAGCGACGAAGAAATCGCAGCCGGATGACCGATCAGGATTGCTGAATCGAGACCGACGAGCAGTTCACGGTCGCCGGTGCGTTTACGCACAAATTCCTGAGCGGCATCGGATACCGGAAGCAGACCTTCCATCAGGATTTTTACCATGCGCGGCAGCAGCAACATTACAGCGGCCAGTGTCATACCTGTGCCGAGAACTTTGGCCAGTACAGTGCCGAAATCACCGGCATTGTAGAAGGCGATGGTTCCCAGAACCAGACCGATGATCAGGCCGAGAACAACCGGCTCACCGAAGACGCCGAAACGACGCTCAATGGTTTCTGTGCTGATATTGACTTTGTTGATGCCCGGAATGCGATCAAGAACCCAGTTCACAACAATAGCAATCGGCAGGATTTGTGCTGATGCAATATGCGGAACCGAGATGCCCGGTACATCATAGAACTGCTGAACAGCGCGTGCTGACCAGTCGGCAAACAAGAGCGACAGCGCGGCAACCAGAGCGGCAATGGCAATACCATAGGCCAGATTGTCAGTCGCAGCGACGACGAGCGAGCCGATAAAGGCAAAGTGCCAGAAGTTCCACACGTCAACATTGAGTGTGCGTGTCCAGCGCAGCAGGAGCAGCACGATATTGACGATGATGCCAACCGGAATAACCCAGAGGCCGACAGAAGAGCCAAAGGCAATGGCGGCAGCGGAAGGCCAGCCCACATCAACAATATCGCGCTTGATGCCGGTATTGGTGACGATTGCCTGAGCAACTTCACCGATAGAGGTGAACATCAGGCCAAGCACCAGATTAATACCGATAAAGGCAACGCCGATGGTGACGGCTGCACGAAATGCTTTGCCGACCTTTGCACCAAGAATGACGGCGATAATAAAGATCACAATTGGCAGCAGAACCGTAGGTCCCAGCGTATCAATCGCAGATTTCAGGCCACTAAGGAATTCATTCATATCTCCATGCCTCCCGGGATATGTAAGCGGTTGGTATTTTATAATACAACATTTGTTTTCTGCTTAATACCAAAGTCTATCCGCGAATTTTATATCCAAGTCAATCGGGGCAAAAGTGGTCGGCATAATTTGATGCCAAAAAGCACGGTTTTTGCGCTCAAGAGACCAAAATTTATGTGCGTGACCTGTTTGGAGGTAATTGAGAGGTCAAATCTTCAGAGTTTTTACCGTTAAGGCGTGGCAGAGCTGAAGCACATTGGGCCGGTTTTATTATGATCAAATTGAACAGAGGTCTTGACTTGGATACAAATGTTCAATACCCGATTAGGTAAGCTGATAAATTCAGATGGAGCGGCGGACTGCTTCTGTGCAATCCGGAACGTTTTCAGGAGGATCTCATGACGACCAATGTTGCACTGACAGGGCTTGCCCGTGATATGAAAGCCCGCGCTGATACCGGCAGGCCAATTCGCATCGGCCTGATCGGATCCGGTGAAATGGGAACGGATATCGTTACCCGCGTTGCACATATGCCGGGCATTGAGATTGGCGCGATTTCTGAGTTGCGTGTGCCGAATGCTCTGAAGGCGGTTGATATTGCTTTTCAGGAAAGTGGTCATGGCCGTGAAGCGAATACCGCTTCTGAGCTGACTGCGGCTATGGAAGCCCACAAAGTTGCCGTTACTGATAACGCAAATCTCATTCTTGAAAATGATTTGATTGATGTTGTGATTGATGCGACCGGCGTACCTGCTGTCGGT
>NZ_JARRAE010000020.1 GCF_030376605.1 Pseudochrobactrum sp. sp1633
CTTCTCAGCGGCAATCAACAGTCTGGCATGCAGTGGAACCAGATGCGGTATCAATGGACCACATCTGGAAAGCAGGTACAATTCCAACTTTGTTGCAACCGATGCTGTTGGCGGGATTTCGCGCGCACCTGCTCAACGATATACTTGCCTACGGTTGCCTATCCGTACGACAAGAATGCACAATTCGGCATCCTCGATACTGGCGATCACACGATAGTCCCCCACCCGATATTTCCAGAAACTCCCGAGCGAAGAGCCTTTTAAAGCTTCGCCTATGCTACGCGGATCCTCCAGCATTGCCACGCGCCCATGCAGAAAAACCAAGACGCGTTTTGCTACCTGTTTGTCCAGTTTCGACAGTTCCCGCTCAGCTGAACGCTCAAATTTAATCCGCCAGACCATAACGCAGCATCAGTTCCTCAATGCCTACGACATCAGACTTTCCATTTCTAACGTCGGCCAATCGTTGTTCTGCCAGGTAGAGATCTTCCAGATCCTCAATGTGATCAACGATGGCTTGGGTAACATAAAACGTTTTGCTACGACCGGTTCGTGATGCAAGATCGTTCAGGCGCGCTTCGACATCGTGAGGTAGCCTAATCGAAATAGCCATGATTATCTCTCCGCCATTAATGCGATACACGTATCGCATACGTTGCACCACGTCAAGACAGCCAAGCGAAAACCACCTTGCGCATCTATTTATCCGGTCCGCCTCGCGTTTCCTCTCGCCCGGATTGATCGCGCCCCAGCTTGGCTGCGAGCTGATGTTCCAGGGCATCCTTGTATAGATTCCGAGCAAACATTGGCGCTGGCATCGCTTCCGTAAACTGATTCACCTTGTGTGCCCAATATCTGTCTGCCGGGTCGCGACTTGCCGCCAGCTCTCTGACAGCAGATTCGTACAAGCGCTTGACGTCCTGATGGCGAATTCTGGATGCCTGTTCCCTCGGTACATTTTTACGGAGCACTGTCGCACTAAGGCGACACTCATCCGGGATGACCGGCCATATCTTCACAAAAGATATGGGTCTGCAGGCCGATATCGCGTGCTGTCTGCCACATAAATTCACTAAAGAATACCCCACGCGCGAAACCGCCCCCTGCCGGTCATTTCGCGTAAGCTGAGTTCTTCGACCAGGCGAAGGGCTGCGCGGGGCGTGATATCGAGCTTTGCCGCGATCATGCCAGCCGAAACCAGCGGTCTCGCCAGCACCAGCTCGATGAGCCCCGGCAGATTGGACGAAGCGCGGCGGCCGGTAAGCCGCCGTTCCAGCATCTGCCGCGCCAGTAGTAGCCGGTCATGCTCCTTGAACCCGAGCTCGATACCGGCAATCAGCCCCTCGAGACTAGCGTGCAACCGGGTTTCGAAATGGCGATGACGCCGCCGTTCGACGCGGATGGTTTTCAGGCCGGCATTGAAGGCCAAGAGATGCGCCTGGCTTGTCAGCCCCTCGCGCCGGAGCAAGGAGGCGGCCAACAAACGGCCCAGCCACGGCGCCCGCTGCAAAACCGCAAGCTCGTTCCAGGCATCGAGCGCCAGGACGGCTTGTAACACCGGCGGCAGATCGCGGATCGACCGCAACACGGTTCGCCATTCGTCGAGCCGTTCGTCTTCATCCCAGTTGGGATCGCGGATCAGCGCGTCGGCCTCGGGTTTCGGAAACCGATGCGGCTGTCTCGCTTTGACGAGAACGTCTTCGGACCGTGCCAGTACCGCGTCAATGGCGTCGAGATCGATGCCGGGCAGATCCAGTCCGTCATCCAGACGATTTTTTCTCGCCTCCCCGTCCTGATCCCGCCGATCGACCGCCGCATCGGACACCGCGACGTTTTCGCTCTCCGCAATGGTGCCGCCGTCCCCAGGAGAGTATGCAGGCCACGCCTGCCCCGCCTGTCGCAGGCTGCGCAAACCGTTCGGGCTCAGTGCCCAGTCCGGCGCCTGCGCGGCAATGCGCCGCCTTGTCTGCAACACGTCGCGGGCAATGGTCAGCGCGTGACTGGGCGAGCGGATATCGCGGGCTGCTTCATGCAGCACCAGATCTTCCATCTCGACCAGTTCGCCATCGAGCCACAGCGAGGCGCAGGCGTCGGCAAAATGAAGCCGTTCGATCAGCCCCCTGCCAACAGATGAATGGGCAAGCCGCTCGTCGAGCCGCGCCAGGGCTTCACTGGCGCGGGCCAACGGCGATAGCAGGGTCTTCAGAGGCAATTGGTCGAGATCGTAACGCATTGAATTTATGATAAATGAAGTCTTAAACGGAATCCACTATCTATTTAATGTCCGGCACTGATGATGGCCTTGGGTTGGGCTTATGACTTTCGATAATTATACAGTATCGATGGTGATTGATTTGAAGCCGCAAATCAGTGAAAGTCGGGGCAAAGCCGTGCCGCAGAAAGCCCGCTTTCCGGCCAATCAAGGAGTTTTGCTCGTGCCATCAGCGCCCGTCTCCGCCGTCGAAGGACGCGCCGAAACACTCGACACGATTGCCGCCGTCCTGCCGATGAACCGGCGCGACATGCTGGCAGGCATTTTGGCCGATGAGGATGTCGAAACGCTGCGCCATTTGGTCAAGGAAGGCATGGGCGAAAATACGCTCCGCGCGCTGACCTCGGATCTGGGCTATCTCGAAGCCTGGTCGCTGGCCGCAACCGGTAGCCCCCTGCCCTTCCCGGCGCCCGAAGCCCTGTTGCTGAAATTCATCGCCCATCATCTGTGGCGACACCAACAACGCGAGATCGATCCCGATCACGGCATGCCAGCCGGCGTGGAAGAGGCATTGCGCAGCCAGGGTTTTTTGCGCGCATCCGGACCGCATGCACCGGCAACTGTGCGGCGGCGTCTGTCCAACTGGTCGACATTGACCCGCTGGCGCGGGCTGGACGGATCGTTTTCGTCACCGTGCGTCAAATCCGCTCTGCGTCTTGCCGTGCGTGCCACCAATCGTCCGCGCAGCCGCAAGAGTGCGCAGGCCATTACCGGCGACATCATGACGAAACTTCTGGAAACCTGTGTTGGCGACGATTTGCGCACGCTGCGCGATCGGGCCATCCTGATGGTCGCTTTTGCCTCTGGCGGCCGCAGGCGCAGCGAGGTCGCACGCCTCGCACTGGAACAGTTCACCCTGGAAGAGCCCGTAATCGACAAGGATGGCAGCCCCCTCCCCTCTTTGTCGATCCGCCTCGGGCGCACCAAGACGGCCAGTGCCGAGCAAGACGAGGTCGTCTATCTGACCGGTCGCCCCGTCGACGCGCTCCATGCATGGATTGCAGCGGCGAAGATCGAAAGCGGCAGTCTGTTTCGCGCCGTCGATCGATGGAACAATGTCGGACGCCAGGCAATCGATGCCCAAACGGTCAATGCAATCGTCAAAGCACGGGCCGCGAGCGCCGGTCTCGATCCGAAGGCGTTTTCGGCGCACGGGCTGCGCTCCGGCTATCTCACCGAAGCGGCCAATCGTGGCATTCCGCTCCCGGAAGCGATGGAACAATCACGCCATCGCTCCGTGCAGCAGGCATCCGACTATTACAACAATGCCAAGCGGCGCAGCGGACGCGCGTCACGATTGCTTTAGCCCCGGAAGCGTAGAGCTTGGATCAGCATGGAAAACCCGGAGGCCCGGAGGAATGCTGCCGGCGGCTCGGGTAATAGAGATAATAGCCCGGGAACAGCGGACAGCAATCATCAAGCACGCGATCGATCAGTCCGTCGGCTATGAGCGGAAGCACCTGATCCTCAGTGATATCGGCATTGAAGTGGCGCATATGATCCGCAAGGGCTGCTGGCATGCCACCTATCTCTGCTGTGGCAGGATCAGGATTGCCCTTAAATCGTTGACGTTCGTCCCTGTTGGTCCAGTCACGAACAGATCATTCAGCATCGAAAAAACAGAATAGCTATCGTGCCGTGAGAGCATGTCTCTTGCATCCATGCCATTTTCCAGAATGCGCCTCGCCGTCGTCCCATCGATGAACGCCCCTGCATTCTCCTCAGATCCGTCGATACCATCCGTAGGTATTGCCAAGTTATTTGAGGTAGGCGGCACGACCCCGTTGAGCTTTTGCTCATGCGTTCATTTCAGCAGTGTAGTCGTGCCATAATGCAAATGCATCGATACGTGCATGGCGGTAGGAACAAGCTGTGAGTTTATGGCGATGTGGACGGAAAATCAGATTAATCTGATCGTGAGCGGCAAGGAACCTTTGCGCATGTCGCGCTGACTTGAACCGCCCAAATATCTTTTCCCGTTTTCGCGTTGGCCTATGCGAGACTTCGATGGCGTTATTCAGGCCTTTATGAGCCCGATGATCCGCATCTGGTGAAAGATTTTGTATTGGCTTAATGTAACTGCGCAGCTTATCCGTCACGACGACACATGGTTGACCGAATTGCTTCACCAGTCTGGAGAAAAAGCGTTTGGCAGCCTTGGTGTTACGACGTGTTTGAACCAGAATATCAAGAACATCGCCGTCCGCATCAATTGCCCGCCAAAGCCAATACTTCTTTCCTCCGATAGAGATGACGGCCTCATCAATGTGCCATTTATCATTCGGCCTTGGTCGGTCCCTGCGGATACAGTCGGCAAAATGGCGGCCGAAGCGATTAATCCAGACGCGAACGGTTTCCCGACCGACAAGCACGCCACGCTCAGCGAGAAGATCTTCCACATCGGCCGTGCTTAACGCAAATCGGTGATAGGTCCAGACAGCGTAGCCAATAATTTCACGAGGAAAACGAAACCCCTTCAACCGGGGAAAGGAGCTGGGTAATTTCATGCCATATTGATACCGGAAACGCCAGGCTCAAACAACTTGGCAATGCCGAGCTGGACATAGTTGCTTGTGGTAGCGTACTCAGACATGATGGATAGTTATCGGAGGTTATTGATTTGAAGCCGAAAATCGGTAACTCTATTTTAAGCCCGGTATATGGCGGGCAGCAATGGCTGCCCTCCCCCGTTCGTCATATTTTGGATGAAACCCATCGTTTTGGTCTCATTCGTCGCTAAGCGCCTGACGGATCATTCGGCCAAACGCCCTCCTTGCTGCCCTACCCCGTTTTTGAAGTCACCGAGTTCCGGTTCTCTATTTCGGCTGTCATGCTTGCTGAACATGACAAACGAACGACGAGCACGATCAATATATTCCAGGCAATTGGGCAAATTCCGGTAATCCTGGAAAACGAGTAGTACTATCAATTCAATGGAAATGTCTCCGCTTAACCAGGCAGACTGACAACCGACCATGCTATGGCTGCATGACTCAAACCAAACAGCCTCCGGCAATCCTGATACGGTTCAGGAGAATGTTGAATAACAGTCGATCGGGCTGTTCGAAGCGAGTTGTTTTTACTTATTTTCCGCCTATTATTGCATCGAAATATTGGGGGGAACATGCTCCTTGAGCTCCAGAATGTCATTTTGAAAATGGTCGCGAGGGGAGTTTCGCTGGAGACTACCCTTGAAGCCTTGTGTCGGGAGGTGGAAAACCTATTACCAGACGCGATCGTCAGTGTTTTGACTGTGGACAAGGCAGGGCGGCTGCATCCCGCGGCCTCCCCCAGTTTGCCGGTTTCTTATTCTCAATCTTTGGAGGGCACCAAGATTGGAACAAAAGGCGGTTCTTGTGGTGCTGCTGCCTATTACAAAAAATCAATCGCTGTTCTCGATATATCAACGGACCCTCGTTGGGAACAATACAAGGAGTTGGCCTTACCGCACGGCTTGAAAGCGTGCTGGTCAAGCCCGATATTCGGCACGACAAGCGACGTAATCGGCACGCTTGCTCTTTATTACAAGCAATCGCGGCAACCGACTGCACTGGAGCAAAGCATCATAGAGGGATGTTTGCCATTGTGCATGATCGTGCTGGAGCATCATGAACGTCGAGAGAAAGAGCGTCACCTTGCGTTCACCGATATCACTACCGGCTTGGGAAACCGGGCAGCCTTCAGCAATGTCAGTAACATGGTTACTGACGCGCCGCTAACGCTACTTTTAATTGATATTGATAATCTCAAGGTCGTTAACGATACCTTTGGACACGCAGCTGGCGATGATTTAATTAAAACTGTTGCACACAGATTAGCAGCTTTAAATCCAAAACTGGAGGTTTATCGACTAGGCGGCGATGAATTCGCGGTGTGTGTCAGATCGATCTCTTCTAAGAATCTAGAAACGATCCTAAAGCAAATATTTGGCACCATTGTTCAACCTGCCCCATGCCATGGCAGTATCATTTCTCCTTCAATAACGATTGGCGTCGCTAAAAGAACCCAACACAGGCAATCGACTGAAGAGCTTTACCGTCAGGCCGACCTGGCGCTTCATCATGCCAAGGAGATCTCTCGAGGCAGCTTTGTGCTTTATGAGAAATCGATGTCCACCGCCATTTCTCAAAGGCGCGAGAAAATTCGAATGGTTGTGAGAGCCATACGCGATAATCGCGTCGAGGCGTGGTATCAACCGATCATTCGCCTTGCCACGCAAGAGATAGTCGGCGTCGAGGCGCTTGCACGGATCCGGACTGAGGAGGGCTCCGTACTCTCCGCATCGCAATTCCACGAGGCTACTGCAGATGTTCAGGCTGCAAATGCACTTACAAGCCGAATGATCAGCCTGATCGCGCGTGATTTATCGATTTGGTCAGACGAAGGCATCGACATCGCGCACGTCGGAATAAACGTCTCTGCGGTCGATATTCGAGAGGGTACTGTCAGCAGATTTTTACAATCTAGTTTCACGGCCCACGGTGTCCCCCTTAATAAAGTTGTACTCGAACTGACCGAGTCCTTTTTCATTGGACGCAAAGACGAGAGAATAGCAGAAGAGATCGAAACCCTTCGCTCAATGGGCGTGAAAGTAGCTCTCGATGACTTTGGGACAGGTTTTGCTTCGCTAACGCATTTGCTCACCGTCCCTCTAGATATCATCAAGATCGATAAATCTTTTGTAGAACATATTGGATTGGACATCGCGGGGGATGGCATAATTGAGGGAGTTTTGCATATCGCAAAGGGGCTTCGTATTGATTGCATTGCAGAGGGGGTAGAAACGCGGGAACAGGCCGTACGACTGCAAGAGATGGGCTGTAAACTTGGGCAGGGCTTTCTTTATTCCCAAGCGGTTCCCGCACAAGTAATTGTATCTTCGCTGAAGAAATCGAACTGGGGCCAGCGTGTTGAATGAATGATATCACATGGGGTATTGCGACTATGTCGTGATTACCAACAGCGAACTTACGCAATTTATGTCGTCAACGCCGTAAACGCAGTGTCGATTTGGCCGGGTTGTGGTGACGACTTAAGGCTCTGAGAGACCCTTTCGGGTCGCAAATCAGATTCAAACTAATTTTTGGAGATCAGCAATAGATTGTGATCTGCTTTAGGACGACCCGTGGAAAGGATCATGAGCGTTGTGCTGGGCGGCACGAGATGCGTGTCGCCGCCTCAGCCAATATCGACGTTCATGGCGAAGTCCCAGGATCCGACCCCGTTTTTGCCCAGACCGATCATCATCAGGCCGAGCGCCTCCAGCGTCTGGCCATGTGCAGGCCGCCGACATCGAACGGACGCAGCCCGAGACTTTCGAGGAACGTTGGACGCGCGCCTTTGCCTCCGCATCGTCGGCCGCGTTGAATGCGTCGAGCGGGCCGCCCTTAGCAAGAATGTGACCAAAGATGGTGTTGAACGCCTTAACGACACTCTCACCGGCGGCGACGATCCTGGCCATCTCCTGCGCACCAGAACTGTCGTGGGAGGTGACGAGGCCCGAGAGGTCGGGGGCAACCGGATTGGCGATGTCTATGATCGTCTTGCCGTCGAGCGCGCTTCCATAGTCAGCTACCGCTGCCGCCGCACCGGAATACGGCACGGCAAGGATGACGATGTCGCCCGCCGGCGTGGCGCCATAGGTCCCCGTGGTCGCACCGGCTGTCCGTTTGTCGGCCAGCGCCCGGGTCCTGGCGGGGGCACGGCTGACCACCTCGACGGTGCGTCCCGCTTTGACGATACGGCTGGCGATCGCTGTGGCCGGCAAAAACACGCCGCGAGACAAAGGTCCATCAACTTCTTTCGAGGCCTTATTGCGAAAAGCAGCGAGTTGCTGTTCTTGACTATCCGTCTTAACAATCGCCGACGGATTATACGCGGATATTCAACATTCGAGCCTTCAGCAGCCATATAATGGAACGTTGCAATTTGCAGATCGAAGGCCCCTGCATGGCTATCGTAGTCATCAATCATACCCTGTTAAAAGGAGGGGCTGATACAGATCGACATCAATGGAGCTTCGAAGAAGGCCGAAGCCATTGCTCACGGCGATAATCGCTTTGTGGAGAACTTCAATTTTTCGAACCGAGATGCCGGATGCCTTCCAGTCAGCATTCTCGCTGCCATCAACAAGGAAACAACCCCGAGCTCAAGCGCAATCTTAGAACGTGCCAAGTTCGTCGGAGAGACAGAAGAGCCCCACAACTATACGCACTAGAATGCGATTGGCGTGGAGATCGTCATTCAACCACGACCTTAAGCGAACGGACGTAAGACTGACTTCGCGCAAAATCGATATCGCGGGGCATCATTTTGGTGTTGATTATAAAAGTTGGCCATGGCCAACAATAATTATTTGCATCGGAAATTGAAGGTTGGCCATGGCCAACTCATTTTTCATCAAGCTCAACCTGCTGAAATCATTACGATTTGCTATGGTTTACGAATCATGTAAAACTGGATACGGATTATTCACAATTTCTGCTTATAAAGCGCATCGACAGGAGTTATTCGATGCTACAAGACAAAAGCGCTTTTGCGCAACTTTCGTCCGATGCGCGCATTCAGCGACATGCAAAACAGCTGTCTAAGCAATTGCAGCTGCTGCGTGAGAGATTGTTCCCACCGACAGCAGAAAAGCTTCTCCGGACGTTCACTTCTGGAGAGGCAGCACAGCTAGTTGGCGTGTCCGATGGTTTTCTTCGTACCCTATCAAATGAGGGGCGAGGACCTATACCTGAACAATCTTCTTCTGGCCGCCGCTCCTACACACTCGCTCAGGTGAATGAACTACGAGAGTATATGGCAAATGCGAAACCGAAGGACGTTTTGAGTTATCTCCCGCGCCGCCAGCCGGGCGAAAAGCTGCAAACTATCGCAGTGTCTAATTTCAAGGGCGGCAGCGCCAAGACGACGACGACCATCTATCTTGCACAGTATTTAGCTTTGCAAGGATATCGCGTTCTGGCCGTCGATCTTGATCCGCAAGCTTCACTCTCAACTATGCTTGGAATTCAACCCGAGTTCGACCTTGATGATGGCGATACACTTTATGGTGCAATCCGCTACGACGATCAAAAACGACCGATGAAAGATATCATCCGCAAGACATACTTTACCGGACTAGATCTGGTTCCAGGCAATCTCGAATTAATGGAGTTTGAACACGAAACGCCAACGGCGCTTCTGGAACGCAAGACTTCTAACACCGATATATTTTTTAAGCGCGTAGGGAATGCGCTCAGTGAAGTGGAAGCGGATTATGATATCGTCGTTATCGATTGTCCGCCACAGCTTGGATATCTGACGCTCGGTGCCGTTTGTGCCGCGACTAGCATCCTAATTACCGTTCACCCGCAAATGGTAGACGTAGCTTCGATGTCGCAATTCCTTCTGATGACATCAGATCTGCTTTCCGTTGTGCACAAAGCAGGCGGTGAACTTCAGCACGACATGATCAAGTACGTTATCACTCGACACGAACCTCATGACGGCCCTCAGGCTCAGATCGTCGGGCTCCTGAGAAGCCTATTTGGCGAAGAAGTTCTTGCTGCGACGGTACTTAAATCAACGGCGATTTCGGATGCCGGTCTCAGCAAACAGACCTTGTACGAAATAGAAAAAGGCCAGGTTCGGCGTCAAACATATGATCGAGCTATCGAGTCATTAGATGCAGTCAACAGTGAAATTCTCACCGGAATACAGAAAGCATGGGGGAGATCATGAGCCGCAAGAGTATGCTCGCTGACATCATTGCCACCACTGCGCATGAAGCATCACAAGACGACAAGTCTGACGAGTTGGCCATGGCCAACTCGGAAAACGCATCTCATACAGAGAAACGCGTATTAGCTGGCTCGGTTAGAACTATGGGGCTAGCCCTTGATCGCATGGAGAACGAAAGTAAGGCACTTCATGAAGCTCTAGCGGCGGGAGAAACAGTTTTAGAACTCGACACAGATTTGATCGAAGGCTCATTTATTCGTGATCGTCTAGACAGCAACCTGGATGAGAGCGATGAACTTGTGCAATCCATTTTAACAAATGGCCAAGAAGTTCCCATTCTTGTTCGACAGCACCCTTTAAAACCTGAGCACTTCCAGGTCGCTTATGGCCATCGACGTTTGGCGGCCCTTCGACTACTTAGAAAGAAGGTGCGGGCGGTAGTTCGTACATTGAGCGATGAGCAGTTGGTCATTGCACAAGGTGTAGAGAATACAGCCCGAAAAGATCTGAGTTACATCGAGAAGGCGCTCTTCGCATACGGATTGGAGAATAAAGGCTTTTCGCGTGACATTATCGGACAAGCAGTTTCGCTAGACAAAGGCGAGCTTTCAAAGCTCATTTCAGTTGCCAAGCGCGTGCCTGACGATCTTATTAGAAAGATAGGGCCTGCTCCTGCAGCTGGTCGGCGTCGCTGGCAAGAACTCGCCGATTTGCTTGATGATAGCAAGCGGTCGGAAAATGCTCACACGCTCTGTTCTGATCCAAAATTTAGAGAGCTTAGCACTGATGATAGATTCATAACTGTCCTCAAAGCGTTGACTGTGCGTCCCGAAAAAGCTGCTGCGCCATCAAAGTCTTGGAGATCACATGATAATAGCGCAGCCTTCAGCATTACCAACAAAGTGAAAAAGGTCTCTATCGAGTTGTCCGACCCAAGTGGAGTTCTATTCGGAGAATGGTTATCCGACCATCTCGATTCACTCTACGAGGATTTCAAACGTGCCGAAAAGCTAAAAAACGGAGCTTAATACCAAAAGAAAAAGGCCCCCAAACGTTGCCGTCGTGGAAGCCTCTCTCGATCTTTAGCAAGTCTGAGAATCGCATTTCCATGAATCAGTGTCAAGAGTCATAGACGTCATTTTGGCGGGTGGATTTCTTTTGCCTTTTGAAAGGTGAGAAGGAATGCAAATTCTGCAGACTGTCACGTCCACTTTGCGTGGGCGATTGAAGTTGTTTGCCCAAAATCCAGATCTGCCGAAGAAGCAGGGAAGTGGGGTAAACAGATGGGTGATCTACAAACAGCTCTGTGTGGCCAAGTCAGCCTTTGATCTAAATGATCGGTGCCTGGCGGTACTCAGTTCGCTTTTGTCATTTCTCCCTGACGATGACATGAATGAGAAAACCGGTCTGGTTGTTTTCCCATCCAATCGTCAGCTTTCGCTGCGCGCCCATGGCATGCCGGAATCAACATTGCGCCGCCATCTCGCTTCACTCGTTGAAGCAGGGATTATCGCGCGTAAGGACAGCCCAACCCGCAAACGCTATGCACATAAGGATAGGGAAGGGGGCATTGAACTTGCCTTCGGCTTTTCCTTTGCCCCTTTGTTCGATCGTGCCTGCGAAATCGCCACCGTTGCGGATCAGGTTCTCAGTGATCAAAAAGCCCTGAAACGGCTTCGCGATGAAGTATCCGTCATACGACGAGATATTGCGGCGGCGTTTGCAGACAACACCGATATTTCCGGGAACCTTAGTGTTGATCTTCAAGAGATGTTTGTCCGTTTCCGTCATGTTGTGGATGCCATTCCGCGCCGTGCATCATTCGACGAACTGACCGTCATCAAGGCCAATCTTGACGCTATTGGCGATGAAGTAGCTATCGCTTTGAATAATATGGAAAATGTTCCGGAAATGAGCGGCAGCGTCGCTCAATCTGAGCGGCAGCATAATGAATCCCTGCCAGAATCCCTTTTTGAATCTCAAAATGGCAAAAAGATTGATTTGAAGGTGTTTTCTTCGGAAGCCACTGTTCCTGTGAATCTCGAAAGAGAGGACCGAGTTCAGGTTACTCCTTCAATCTCTCTCGATCAGGTGCTTCGAACATGCCCGGATATCCGCGAATATGGTGCAAACGGGATTGCCTCATGGCGTGATCTCCATGATGCTTCACGAATGGTCTCTGGTTTCCTCGGCATCAGCCACTCGGCCTATCAGGAAGCGATATCCTCCATGGGCGCGGAAACTGCATCGACCGCTATTGCCTGGATTCTCCAGAAACTGGCAACCATCAATTCGCCTGGCGGCTATTTGCGATCTCTGACCCAGAAGGCAAGGCGAGGGGGCTTTTCAATCAGTCAGCTTCTGTTTTCCGGGATGAGGGCGAACCAGGCGCTCTACCAAGCATGAGTGCGAAACGTTCTCCGAAAATTGCCCGCAAAATTGGCTCGGGCCTCGTCGTGGGAATGATTTTCTGGTTGGTTTGGGAGGGCGTGCACGGGCTCATGCGCATAATACAAGACGGTAGGATCATTAATCGCCGGGGACCTGACGTCTATATCGGCGACAGCCCCTTCATTTTCTGGGCTCTAAGCGGGTTTTTTGCGCTCGGCATAATCCTTACGATCGGTTTAGGGGTGATTTGTTTGTTGGACCTGCTCTCGCTCTTCCGACGTTCTGACTACTAGATGGTGACTATTCCACAATGACAAGGGTTAGGATCGATTATACCGATGACTGGCGCAGATAAGACGAGGCGCGGAAAACTCTGGGGCATTAAGCAGGCGATTGCTACCGCGATGGACGCGCAAAGAATGGCACTGAAACTTTCCAGCGACCATGGATTGCCATCGCTGGATGTTGAGGACATTGATCGTCAGAGTGGTGTGATATTCAGTGTTTCGTAAACCACAGAAGGCGAACTATTTGTTGTGATTAAAGTTCATTCAAACTGTGCGCAGTGGTCCGCTTTCTTAAAGGATGCCGCGCAGTGGCGTGTTTGAGGTCAACAGACTGTACACGACAACCATGATGGCGATCAAAGCCATCGACATGACAAAAACGGCGACGAATAGCCGTACGTGTCGCCGGTGACTGAAGGATGATTGGCCAATCCAATCGATCTTTGACGGAGGATGGTTGTCGTTCATTTGTCCATATTGCGCGCAAAACCTCAAAAACAGCTCACGATTGAACACTGTGCTTGCAAAATATTCATGAACGCAGGAGTGTCAGAAAACGCATGAACTCTATCGCCAAGCGCTACCGCACATCGAAACGTATGCCGCCTTTTGACAGCTTCAATAAGCTTTGTCAGCCTTACGAGTAAAAAATCAACTACGCAGTCTCCCGAGGAGGGAGGCCCGGATCAAATCTCTTTTGTTTTCTGCTGCTGGAACAGTGGAGGTGACAATTCCAGGCTCTGGCGCTTGGCTGGTTTGCTGTATGAAGGTTTGCAGCCACTTATGAGCATTTTGCCTGTCAGCATCTGACACAGGTTCAACGGGATTGCCGTCGCCGTCATGACGCATGGCGCCTTCATGGCTACAGCTGAGATAGTAGCGCTTGGAACGAACATAAGCGCCAATCGCACGACGAAGAGCCTTAACGCTGGCTTCAGGCTTGAGGAGAGGCGAAAGCTGCTGAAAGAAGCCGATCGATACGGAACGGATCGGATCGCCAGTCTCGCTGGGCAAAACGCCCAGGGGCTGTGTCAACAGTGCTTCAATTGCCTTGGATCTACGCAGATCCTTTTCTGTCGCGCGTATTGGCTTCGCGATGACTGCGGTGTTAGTGTTCATTTCATATATCCCCCCGCGTCGGATGCTCTGATGAGGCCTATGGATAGAATGTGGGCAGAGTTTGACCGTTGTTGATGTTACCGCAATGTAAAAAGGTCCCGAAATTTCAATCAAACCACTGCATAGGCAATGCGTTCTTGGACAGTGACTAGGCCGTCACAAATTGGGCGCTTGCTTTTTATTGCAAGCATGAAATAATTGTTGAAATAAAAAACGATGGCCTGAAACTCTCGTTTTCAGGATGGAATCGATAGGAAACACTGATAAATAAGGTTTTAGGGGGCTAGCTATGCATAATAATATTCTAATATTCTAGGTTTTACCAGTCAGGAAAGAGAAGGGGGGGGTGAATGTATAAGAGTCATAAATATAAGAGGTACTTTTAGTAAAAGTGATCTTTAAATTAATAGAAAGTAGTATAATTAATTATAATTATATGATATTATAAATTATAAATATTTGGTATTTTTTGTTAGGGGAATTTTGGGGCCAAATACAGTGTATGCAAAAGAGTTCAATTAATAGCTGGCGTGAGTTCTAATTTTGGTGGCGGCAGTGGCGGTCTTCGATAATTCAAATATACTTCTCAACCCCTTTGTCGTCCTGTCGATTAATCCGTCGGCCACGAAAGAACAGGTTGCCGAAGCTTATGACGAAAAACAAGCGGATGGTGACGTTAACGATCAATTACTGCGCGACTCTCGGAGAGTTCTTCTTATTCCCAATCAGCGCTTGAGCGCTGAGTTATCCTATCTGATAGATACACCAGAGCGTACAGCCCAACATACGTTAAAGCGGCTACGTAAATCTACCGATACTTCGGACACGTTGTCATCGGCATTGGCTTTGTCACCGGTCTCTCGTTTGAATGTCCTTGGACACATTGGATCCATCTCAAGCACAAGTGAATTGGCCTGCTGCCGGTTTTTCGGACGCGAGGTTAAGCTAATCCCACCTTGGTTTCAAAGTCATTGGGGCTGAGATAGCCCAGTGTCGAGTGGCGCCGCTTAGGATTGTAGAAGCGCTCAATGTAATCGAACACATCTGCTTTGGCATCACTCCTCGTTCGATATACCTTCCGTGCTGTTCTTTCCGTTTTCAACGATGAGAAGAAGCTCTCCATTGCGGCGTTATCCCAGACATTTCCAGATCGGCTCATTGAGCATGTAATTCCTTGGTCTCCTATGAGACGCTGGAACTGCTCGCTCGTATATTGGCTTCCTTGATCAGAATGATGCAGGAGCGCATCTGGTTTTCCTCGACGCCAGATCGCCATGATCAGTGCATCAGTGACGAGTTGAGCCGTCATATTGGCATTCATTGACCAGCCAACGACACGGCGTGAGAACAGATCGATGACTGCTGCGACATACAGCCAACCTTCTGCCGTCAAAATATAGGTGAAGTCCGCTACCCATTTCTGGTTCGGACGCTCTGCCGAGAACTGGCGGTCCAGCACATTTGGCATGATGACAGCACGATCACCGGCATCCTTTGGCAAACCACGCCGCCTCGGCCTGGCTCTCAGCGCATTCAAGCGCATTAGTCGCTCGATACGATGAAGACCACAGCATAACCCTTCCGCCAGAATATCGTGCCAGACTCGCCTGGCACCATAAGTGCGGTCACTGGACTGGAAACTCTGCTTGATCATTTCCAGCAGCACTCCATCATAGCGTGCACGTTCACTCGGAGAACGATTGAACCAGGCGTGAAAGCCTGAACGAGAAACTCCTAGCGTTTCGCATAGCCATGCCACCGGCCAGATCGAGCGGTGCTTTGCAATAAACGCAAACTTCATATCGCGTCCCTGGCAAAGTAGGCTGCGGCCTTTTTTAGGATATCACGCTCCGCTTTAAGCTTTGCGACCTCGCGACGAAGCTTTTCAATTTCAAGCTGCTCCGGCTTCATCTGTCCTTTTCCAGGAAAGGACTGGCTTGGGTCATCGTCGTATTCCCTAGCCCATTTGCGCAGGACACTCACGTGGACATCCAGATCACGTGCCGCCTGGGCAACTGCAACCCCACGTTCTCTGACCAGTTTAACTGCCTCAAGCTTATATTCGCGACTGAATATTCTTCTCTACATTCATATTCTCCGGTTTCACGAGAAGCATCTTAACTCGATGTCCATGAAACCGGCAGCAGGCCAATAAGCTAGATCAGGCGCTTAGCGTAAGGGTCGGTAAAGAAGTAAGTGAGCTTAGAAAGCGCTTTGAAAAGCGCAGAGAACAGTTAACCCTGACAAACGATGCCGACGTGAGGCGGTCAGTCGTAGAGGATTGTCGAGCCATTCGGCAGGAAATTAGCAACATTAAAAGCCGGCCTGACAATGTAAGACTGGTGCTCAAAGACGACATTGAAGAGTTCGCTAACCGAGTATCGTCTTTCAACAGTGATTTAATTGATGAAGCTACCGCTGCGAAGATTGGTCGCCTGGCTGCTCATGCTCGCACTGTATTGGACGACAATAGCGGAGTGGCATTGGGGGAAAGCATTAAGTCATTGCAAGAAGCGCGTTCGCTTGCCTTTACGTCGCTAGCGAAAAACCCAGGATTCTGGGTAGGACTTTTCGAAGAACTCGCCGTGGAAAGATCAAATGCCGTAAATAAAATAATACATGATGAGCTGGTCGCAAAAGGACAGCATGCTATCAATGCAGATGATATCGATACCCTCCGTTCTGTAGTCTTCGATATGAGAGCTAATTCGATAAAAGAGCCATCATCAGGAAGCAGCGCAATTTCAGGACTAATGAAGGGGTAAGACAAGGGTTTTCCGGACGACCCTGTCTTCTGGAAGAAATCAGAGTGGTTCGAAACACTTCATCTACGGTAAACCGGATATCGCTTTGGCTGAACTCAACCATTATAGAACCGAGCGCAGGTCCGTCTGAACGAAGTCATCTCCTACATAGAGCAATGGACAGCCATGCTCGTGAGCAACTTCATAGGAAAAGCAGTCACCATAGTTGAGCGAGGCTGGGTGAATGCCTTTGCCCCATCTGGCGTAAGCGTTGGCCACCCGGCGTGCGGAAGCGGCTGTCACGGATACGATTTCGAAGCCGAGCCCGGAAATCAACGCGTCAACCTCTTCGCCGACATTACGTCGCGCAGCAACAATTAGGGCTTCAGTAACTGTTCCGGCGGAAATCAATAGCTCATCAGCCTGTTCGATTGCCGTCATGCAAGCTTCGCCTTTGGGCTCATTGAGCACGATCGCCATGAGCGCGGATGTATCGACAGCAATCATACGGGCATCCCATCGTCGTCATAAAGAAAGTCCTGGCTACGCGCAGCATTAGCCCCGGGTAATGCTTTAGTCGCTGCCGTTGCCCTCACCCTTTCCATCAAAGCGCGTCGGCCCTTGGGGCCGGGCGCTGCCGCAACGGCTACAAGGCGTGCGATCTCATGGCCGCGACGAGTCAAAATGACCTCATCCCCGGCTTCCGCCCGCTTAACCAGTTCGGTGAGCTGTCCTTTCGCGTCACTGACAGATACGCGCATGGTCCATGTTCCTTTGGGTTTCGTTCATACTTAGCGTAAGAAATGGTCCATGTTGTGGTCCATGTCAATAGTGACCGGCGAACAGAGTTTGGATCTGTTCATTCCTTTCTGCAAATTGACACGAAGAGAGCGAAGCGAACGTAGTTGCCGGAGGCACCCGCGCTTTCATATCGCGCTGTAGGGTTGCCGGAGGCCCGAATCGCGCAGCGACAGATTGAAAACCTCGCCGCTTATGAAAGTTACCGAAATGGTAAATTGACTGATACGGCACCAGGAGCATCGCCGGCCATATAACTACGGTTTCTCCCTTGAAATACCCATAAAATCCCGAAATGTCCGCTATAAAAGCAAGAGCGTCCATATGGTATAGCACAATTAGGGTTGTCGGAGAGGGCCAAATCGGTAACATTGATCCGATGCAATTCATAACCATCTCAAGGAGAAATCTGACCAGGTTATAAAAGAAAAACCGCTCCCGAAAAAATCCGGAAGCGGGGTGCAAATTACAAACATTCAGTTCTTCATAAATCGCACTCCCAACTTCCAAAGTCAAACAAAAACGCTTTTCGGCGAACGGGAAAGCTTTGCCTGGTCCTCAATAAGGAGACGAGGAGGATGGGGGAAACCCTACAGACAGCGCGGCAGGTTGGCCGCAAACAGACACCACAACGAACCGAGTTTCGGCGGCTGGCCCAGTCCACGGAAATCGGATCGGTGACGCGTGGCCAGCTGATCGGCCTTGCGCAGTCTCTTCCTTGCCTTGGCCTCATCAATGGCATCGAAGCGCACTTGCTTGTGGCCCTGATCAATACTGCTCCAGCCGAGAGCTATGACAAGGGCGGACGACCGATCGTGTTCAAATCCAATGCAGCGCTTGCCTTCGAGGTCGGCCGATCCGAGGGCCGCGTCAGCCGAATGTTGTCTCGGCTGTTTGACGCCGGTGTCATCACCATGCAGGACAGCGGCAACTACAAGCGCTATCCGGTCCGAAATGCGGACGGCAGTATTGCCGACGCTTGCGGTATTGATCTACGCGTTCTCATTGCCCGCTTCGCGGAGCTTGACGGAATGGTCCGGCAGGCAAAGGCGGAAAAGAACGCACTCACTGCAAACCTGCGTCGCTATCGCGGCGCCGTTCGCAATTTGCGTTACGCGCTCGCCTCCGTCGAGGACCTACCCGCGCGGCTGCGCGCCATGATCGAGAAGCGTTTTGCGCGTGTTCTCGAAGCAGTAGGCATCGCGAGCAAGGCATCAAGCGCTGTTCTGCGACGCGCGACAAGCTTGATTGAATGGATCGTCGAGCGGGTGATGCAGCTGCCTGGCCGTCATCAGTCTTCCGATAGAAACGAAGATTCGACATGCCCGCATGCCGGAAACGACATGCACAAACAGATTACAAACCCCTATTCCCTTGAGGATAGTAGTGAGGAAATGCGTTCGGCTTATGCCGAACAACTCGGTATCTTAAAGACCGGCTTCGCCAGTAAGAGGGCTTTCGAAAAAAGCCTGGGAGGCAAATCGAGCCTAGTCAATCAACCGCACCACCCGCCACAAACGTTAGTGGCCCTGCAGGATCTGTTACGGGCAATACCGGCGCTGAACACCTATGGAATATCGCGCCCCCGCACCTGGACTGATTTTGCCCGTCTCGCCCCGCAAATCTGCCGCATGGCCGGGATTTCCGAAGATGCACGCCGCCGCGCGGTCGATCAGATGGGGGAACAGGCCGCCGCGATTGCTATCGCAATCACGCTGCAGAAGTTCGACGAGAGGCAAGTGAAGTCGCCGGGCGGCTATTTGCGGGCCATGACAGAGCGCGCCGCTGCCGGCGAATTGCATCTTGCCCGCTCGGTTTTCGGGCTTGCTGCCCGACATGGAATGGAGGGTATACAGTGATCTTTCGTTGCATTTTCTCCGCCGCGATAGCCCTGCTGCTGACTGTCGGGCTAGCTGCCGCTGAACAATGGTCGGGTTCCGTTGCCGGAACCGCCCGCGTCATCGATGGCGATACGATCAGCATACGACAACAGCGCGTGCGGATTGCCGCAATCGACGCTTGCGAAAAGAAGCAGAGTGGCTTTGTGAACGGCAAGACGTGGCCGTGCGGCTTGGTTGCGCGCAGGTACCTTCGCATAATGATCGACGGCATGCATGTGTCCTGCCGGATCATTGACGTCGATCGCTATAACCGGTCCGTCGGTCAGTGCTTTCTCGGGAATACGGATATCGGCATTGCAATGGTGCGCGCGGGTCAGGCTGAAGCGATGTTGCGCTACTTGCCGCGAAACCACGGCATCGACATTGCCAAATATGGGTATGCCGAGAACGAAGCACGCGAACGTTTGCTTGGAATATGGGCGGCGGACGTAGAGAGCCCGCATCTATATCGACGGACCCAAGCTTCCAGATAAGCCCCTCCAACATAGCCAAATTGGCATTGTCGAATATTCAGAGCGGAGAACCGTTATGGTTATAGAAATTTGCCGCTATTACACAAGACCCGTTGAAATTGCGCTATATCCGGCTATCATGCGTTGCACAATCGGTATTGTATCAACGGTCTATGCCAACGAGAAGAGTTGCCATATTGGCGCATAGAGCACACCTCTAATTCGGTTGCTTTTGACGCTCGTTCGCACGTCGACGCAGTTGCCGCAAAGCCGGAAGCCTGAAAAATTTCCCCGCGTGCGGCTCCTCGCGCGACAAATTTTTCGGCCCTCGCCTTCCTTCGCTGCGCTCCGGCCCAAGGGTGCAACACTGCTTACCGCCGTGCCTTGGAACGATCATCGCAACCACATAGAGGAGTGAATACCATGACCAACGAAATCACCAACTTCATCCAGTTTGATAGCGAAGACCTCGACACCGCATCCGGCAAAGGTCGCATCTCCACCCTGACTGACGACATCGACATCGAGGTCGTGCCCTTCAATTCGGACAACCCGGACGCCCCTACGCATCGCGTTTTCGCCAAGTCCCCGCGTGGCTTCAATATTGAGGTCGGTGGTATCTGGAGAAAAGCTAAGGCCGATGGCGAAGGTTTCAAACGGAACCTCTCGATCCGCCGCCTGAACTACAACGCCAACCTAGGCCGCTTCGGGGGGCAGGACGACCCAAGCCTTCAGGCCGTTCTCGAATGGGAACCGCGTAATTGATAGCGCAACAGCGCCCGGCTGAGTGCCGGGCGCACTATACCGAAAGTCTCGGAAATCCCTTTGTTTTCTGGATTTTGTGCGCATTTTGTGCTAGGAGTTGTCACAATAGGAGTTTTGAAGATGAACTTTCATGCCCCCCGTCCGGATCGATCTCCAGAAGCTGTTGCCAAGCGCAAAAAGGCTACGGATCAGGCGCGTGCTGCAAACATGCGGCAGGGCTATGTCCACGACCCACTGTTGGAAGCAGCGACGGCGGCCTACGTCGCGGGCGATATCACACGCGACGAATACAGAGAGCGTGTTGTCCGCAAACCGCAATAGCTCACGCTTATCCTTTTTAATTTGATGCCGCCTGCCTTGAGTAGGCGGCTTTTTATTGGTCTTCGCTATGGCTGAAACGGAACCCAAGGGCTCCTATACCTATCCAAACACATCTGACGATCCCGACCGCAGGGACGTGCTGCGTAATAAACTTGGAATCCGGTTCCATAAGGAACTACGCGTCGAAGAATATCGCGCGACAGCTTTCCGGATGGCTGAAATCGCCGAAGGAGACGGTCCAAAGGGCGCTTTTGATGCGCAACATCTGAAGGCCATCCATAACCATATTTTCCAAGATGTTTATGAATGGGCCAGTCATACGCGCAATGAAAGCCCTGTTGTCGATGGCCAGAGGGTGGAGCCGATTGGCAATCTGTCGAAAGGTGGGAGCTCATTTCTTCACGGCTCGCGCATCGAGATGGGCTTGGACGAAGCCTTTAGACCGATCAGGAATCCGGAAATATTGCATGGATTGTCGGTCGAGCAGTTCGCCGAAATCGCCGGTAAAGTTTTGGCAGAGTTGAATTATGTGCACCCCTTCCGAGAAGGAAACGGACGGGCGCAGGAGGCACTGCTAGCATCCATCGGACGCGAATATGGTCATGATGTTGACTTCACCGTCATCACCAAGCCGCGCATGATCGAAGCGTCGATCGCGACGACCAACGACCCCTCCAGTCCAGCTATGAAACATGTCTTTGAAGACGCGATCGATCCAAACCGGCAGGAAGCCATAAGAGCTGCTTTCATCGATCTGGAAATGCGCGGTGAGAATGCTTTCGAGCACAACGTGCGCAGCGCCAGGCCGGGCGAACAGATTTCAGGTCAGGTTCTCGGTCACGATATCCGCGTTGCCAGCCTTGTTACCGACCACGGGATTGTCGCAGTCGATCGCGCTGATCTTCCAGAACGGTTACCCGATGACAACACCGAAATCACATTCACCGCTCGTTCTGACTTCTCCCGCCTGTTGCGTCCGGATCAGGTCAGAAATGCGGATGGTCCCGCCGTCGAGCGAATGTCACCAGAGCAGAAAAGCGCAGCGGTCCCATCCCGGCTTTCAGAGCTGTCGACGCACAAGCAGCCCGAGCGGGATTCCGACGACCGCGAACGATAAGCGGTACATCTTCCGCGCAGAGATCTGGTCCGTTTGCTCCGGTGGGTGATATTTGGGCCGCCCCACCTGTTGGCTGATTGACGGACAAGCTGCGATAGCCCCTCCCCAATGCAACCGCTTCGCGGTCCTCCACTTCCGTTGCGGCCAATAGGTGCATGGGCTCGTCTCGGCTATCTCCGTTTTTTGCCGTCAACCAACGAATGGAGACGGCCATGAACAACGTCATCGACACCTATCAGCGCATTACCGACCTCATCATCGAGGCGCTGGAAGCCGGCACCAAGCCTTGGGTTCGCCCGTGGCACGGAAATACCCGCCCGAGCTCCATCATCCCCCGCCGATCCAGCGGCGAAGCCTATCGCGGCATCAATGTTCTCATGCTCTGGATCGCGGCGCAGATGAACGGCTACGAACAGACCACCTGGATCACCTATCGTCAGGCGCAGGATCTCGGCGGTCAAGTCCGGAAGGGCGAACGTGGATCGCTTGTCGTCAAATTCGGCACCTTTACCCCGAAGGATCAGGACGCCGATGACTACCGTTCGATCCCTTATCTCAAGGGCTACACGGTATTCAACGTAGAGCAGATCGAGAACCTGCCGACTGACTATTACAGCCCAGCCGAACCGATGCCGATGGCGCCCGTGCCTCACAATGAAACCGTCGACACCTTTGTTCGCCAGACCGGAGCCGTCATTCACTATGGCGGCACGAAGGCTTGCTATCGTCCTGGACCTGACGACATTCTCATGCCCGACCGGGAGCGTTTTTTAAGCGACGTCCACCTGTACTCGTCGCTTCTCCACGAAATTGGTCATTGGTCAGGCGCAAAGTATCGCCTTGATCGCGATCTGTCTGGCCGCTTCGGTACCAACGCTTACGCGGTCGAAGAGCTCGTTGCCTTATCTTGACAGTCTGTACCGCCTCCAGAGCCCTACTCATTTTGGTGTAATAGCAGTGAAGGATGTTCAATTCAGGCCAGCCGAAGCGCTCCCACATAGCTGGCGGAGGCTGGCCTGAATTGCTCTGGACAAGTTGAACTCCTTCGTTGAAGCTGGTTTTCTGGATGGGAGCCAGAGGAAGGTTAGGCAGCTTTTGAGCAAGGGAATTACAGCTTCGAATATCACTCTTCAGGAACGCAGATTTAGCGAAGGCCCAGATGCTTATATTCCGATGATTTTGCATAACGGAGCACTTTACGATGCTGAGCTGGATCGCTTTTTCTGTGATCTTCCTCTGAATGGCGTCCGCTCTCGCCATTCTCTTCGCGCATATGGCTACGACGTTCTTGTTTGGGTTCGTTTTCTTTCAGAGGCTTGTAAAAAGACTATATGGCAAGCCGACCGTTATGATGTTCTTGCCTATCATCGTGTTCGGCGTCGTGTCGTGGCTGAACAGCGCATCTCCGGAGCTTCTTGGAATCGAGCTGTCGCTTGCCTTGATCGTCTATATAGATGGGGCGTCCAAAAAGGTTTAATAACGCAAGCGCCATTTACGCATCGATCAGTTTGGCGGCAAGGATATGCAGGTCAGCGAATTCAGATAACAGCACGAAACGATGCTTATGAACCAGCTGCGCGCAGGGCAGATGTCAGTTTTGTAACTCTTGACGACTATCGGTGTTTTCGGGATGTCGGTTTGAAAACACTTCTACCAGACGGTCGAACACGACCTGGAGCGCGAGATCGCAATGGTATTCGCAATTCGCTGTTTTCCGATCTTTTAGTGACGACAGGTCTTCGGCTTGAAGAAGCTTCGTCCCTTTTCGCGTCTGATTTTGTTTTCACTGATCAACGTTCAAGCCGACAGATATGGCTTGATTTGCCAGATGCTCAGACTAAAGGTGATCGTGGTCGCCAGATTCTCATACCTAGCCGTCTGCTTGAACAGGTGCGAGCCTATGTCGATGTTGAACGTTCCTATGCGGTCGCAAAATTCCAGCAGCGCTCGTTGTGGCGATCAATCGTTCAACCAATTTTTGTTCGACGAGAGCGCAACACTACTCATATACGATTGCTCAATGGCGGTGATATAGCACTCGATCTGCTTGATCCCGAGGAACGAAGCCGGATCATTATTTGCGAGAAGGATGGTACACCGAGCGAACCGGCTGCATTGTGGCTTTCAGAAATTGGCATGCCAGTGCAGCCCAACACTTGGGAGGTTATCTTTGCCCGTGCCTCTAATCGGTGCAAATCTTTTGAATTTAATATCTGTATCAGCCCGCACCAACTCCGTCACACCTTCGCTGTCCACATGCTAGCGATGCTCATTCAGCACCGTATTCGAGACGCAACACTACCTACAGGTTCAAGGGGTCGGTTCCGGCTGGGGGCGGAATGACACCCTAAGCGTTTGCCTCCGTGGGCCAAAGATATTCGCCGGTCAGCAGGATATGCGCCCAGCCCAGAGGAGAGATGTGGGCTAAAAGTTCGGGTGGCACATCGAGGCCTTCGTTTCGCCGTTCGGCGACGGCGTGGCCAAGGTGGACGGTATTCCAGTAGATGATGATCGCCGTCAGCAGATTCAGCCCGGCGATCCGGTAATGCTGCCCCTCAGTGGTTCGATCACGGATTTCACCTTGACGGCCGATGCGCAGGGCACTCTTGAGGGCATGGTGGGCTTCGCCCTTGTTGAGGCCAATCTGGGCGCGGCGCTGCATATCGGTATCGAGGATCCACTCGATGATAAAGAGAGTGCGCTCGACGCGGCCGACTTCCCGAAGCGCGGCCGCAAGATCGTTCTGTCGGGGATAGGATGCGAGTTTCCGGAGCAACTGGCTCGGTCTGATCTTTCCGGCGGCCATCGTGGCAGCACAGCGGAAGAGATCAGGCCAGTTTGACACAATCAGTTCTTCGCGGATTTTGCCGCCCACCAGCTTGCGTAAATCTTTGGGTGTCCCCGCGGGATCGAAGACATAAAGCCGTTTCGACGGTAAGTCGCGGATGCGCAAGACGAGCCGGTAGCCGAGCATGGCACTGGTCCCGAACAAATGATCGGTAAACCCCGCCGTATCGGCGTATTGCTCGCCGACCTGCCTGCCGACTTCATTCATCAGCAGGCCATCGAGGATGTACGGCGCTTCACTGACGGTTGCGGGAATAGTCTGTGAGGCGAACGGCGCGAACTGGTCATTGACGTGGGTATAAGCCTTGAGCCCAGGCTCACTGCCGTACTTGGCGTTGATCATGTTCATGGCCTCGCCCTGTCGTGCCGAAGGGAAAAACTGACCATCGCTTGATGCGGTTTTTCCCATGCCCCAGAACCGGGACATCGGCAGCTTGCCCTGCGCGGCCACGACCATCGCCAGCGCCTGGTTCATGCCCTCGCTTTCGACATGCCAGCGGGCAAGGCGCGAGAGCTGCCAGTAATCATGCGTGTTCGAGGCTTCCGCCATTTTTCGAAGGCCTAGGTTCAGCCCTTCGGCGAGCAGAACGTTCAGCAAGCCGACCCGATCGCTGCATGGCGCTCCGGTTCTGAGATGGGAAAAGGCGTCCGAGAATCCGACCGCCGCGTCAACTTCCAGCAAGATGTCAGTGATCCGCACAGGCGGCATTCGACGATAAAGATCGAGGACCAGTTCCTCTGCGCTTTCGGGAACGTCTGCGGTCAACCGGTCGATCCGCAACGTTCCATCTTCAATGCTACCATGGGGGATGGTCCCGTCGCGAGCGGCACGTGCCAGCCGCTTCAGACCATCCGCAAGGCGACCCTTGCGGTCAGCCAGCCAAGCTTGAGGATCGAGAGGAACAGCCATCCTGGCATTCGCCTGCGCCGAGGTCATCGGAACAAGCACCTGCTTGAGATCGCCGTAGCGGCGGGAATGATCCAGCCATATGTCTCCAGACCGGAAAGCATCGCGAAGATGAAACAGCACCGCGACCTCCCATAAACGACCATCGCCTCGGTCTTGCGCTCGGAGATGGCGATGCCATTTCGAATTCGGCCGCAGGAATGATATACCTGTTGATGTCGGCGCACGTGTTTCGCCGATGGCTTTCGCGGCTGCAATCAATGGCTCCGCCACCGACGCAGCCTTGAGCTTCAGGCATCGCAACATCCGCGGCGCATATCGGCGAAAACGATGATACCCTTGTCCGACGTGAGCCAACGGCTCGTCTGCCAATGTACTGGTGAGTTGCGTCCCTACGGCAACCAGCTGTTCAAGCTGATGCCATTCGGCCGACCGTGCCAACACATTGTCCAACGGAACACCATCGTCGCGAGCTTCCAGCAAAGAGGCTCCCAATGCCGTGAAAGCGCGAAGCGTATCGGTGACTGCGGCCTTGGAACCGGCAATCCGCTCGTCATGTAGCCGTTTCGCCTCTCGCCAAGTTTTCCCAACGATGCGGTCGTGGGTTTCGATGATGGCATCGGCGATCGCGGCTTCCCATTCGACGACGCAAACGGCGAGGATCGCCCACCGCCGATCCGAACTGATGTCGCGCAGGCCATCCGTGAAGTAACGCTCGCCCTGCCGACGCAGGCGCGCGATGCGGTGTGGCGGTACGCCTAGGAGGATCTGGGGATCGACTTCCAGACCGCGCAGGAACTCCAGCCGATCAAGCAAGCGGTTCGCTGATGCGGAATTGCTGCCGACTTCGAACTGGCGAAGCCAGATGAAACGGCTGATGTTTCCGTCAACCATTTCGGTCAGAAGCCCGTCCAGTTGCTCGCGCACACTAAAGTCGAGCCTTTCCGCTATCCGTGTCTCAATGCATCGCTCGGCGGCAACAAGGGCATCGGCGCACAGACGCTCGATCGTTGACGCCGCCGGCAGGATGGTCACCATTTTCCTGCATTGCGCGACGAAGCGCCGCGCCAGATCTTCGTTCGACCTGGCATCTTCAGCCTGATCGAAAAGCCAATCCCGCAGATCACGGGCCCCGCGCCCCGTGAATGTCTTGTAGCCGTAGATCTCGCGCAACGCCTCCATATGTTGCTGGCGGGTCTGACGCCGGGCGGCATAGGTGAGAAGCGCATCGGCCGGAACGCCGAGCTGAGCTCCGATGAAGGAAAGGACTTCATGCGGAATCATTTCGCCCGGAGCCAGCGCGCGCCCTGGATAGCGTAGTGCACAAAGCTGCAGGGCGAAACCCAGCCTGTTTTCTGGTCTGCGGCGTTCCTGAATGTTTGCCAGATCGTCGTCGCCCAATGTGTAATGCTTCAGCAGTGATAACTCGTCCGTCGGCAGGTCGAGCAACGCCGAGCGCTGTCGCTCGGCGAGAATATGTCGTCTTGGCATGCGCGCGTTGTCCCTGTTGAAGTACAGTCTGTTTTGGACAACAATCGCCCCATGCAAATCAAGGCTTTGCGAGCCACAAAACCACGAGGGTTCAATTGGGACAGCGCGTGGCCATCTATTGCCGGGTTTCGACGGCTGATCAGTCCTGCGAACGACAGGAGCGAGATCTGACCGCCTTCGCCGGACGTGCCGGATATAAAATTGCCGGCATATATAAAGAGACGGGCTCGGGCGTGAAGCTGGACCGGGCCGAGCGCAAGAAGATCATGGCGCTCGCTCAGGCCAGACATATCGACGCCATCCTGGTCACAGAACTCTCCCGCTGGGGACGCTCGACGATCGATCTCCTCAACACGTTGCGCGAGCTGGAAAGCTGGAAGGTCTCAGTCATCGCCATGAACGGCATGACCTTCGATCTGTCATCTCCTCATGGCCGTATGCTGGCGACTTTCCTCTCCGGTATCGCTGAATTCGAACGCGATCTTATCAGCGAACGGGTCAAATCGGGCTTGGCCGTTGCCAAAGCGCGCGGCAAGAAACTCGGTCGACAGCGGGGGCAGCGCCCGAAGTCGGACCGTCTGGCTCCGCGAGTTCTGGCGCTCGTTGCTGAAGGCCGCAGCTATCGGCTCATTGGTCGCGAACTTGGGCTCAGCAAGAACACCGTCTCCGATATCGTGCAACGTAACCGCAACGCTATCGTCGCTCGCGAGCCAAATCGTTGAGCCCGATAAAGGTCCCGATGACATCGAGCGAGAACCGGAACGCCGGTTGATCGCCGGGCAACGCCGGCTCCATGACCAGAGATACGCCTACATCGTCTCCCGTTCGCCAAAAGCGAACTGATTGTTTCGGTGTTACCGGCTCCTTAGCTGGCGTACTCTGAGCCAGACATTGAGAAAACTGGCGGCGATCAAACCAGAGATGCCGACGTAGGCCAGGACAAGGCTTGGCATGAGACCGAGAAACACGACCGCTATCGCCAGCGTACTGAGCCCCCGATGATGAGAGCCCACGGTTGATGATGGCTGCGTGTTCCAAGATATAGCCCGAGTAGGGTGACGGCCAGAAACGCTGCTAACAATGGGAACAGGATCGCATCTCTTTTGATGAAGCCAAGCCCGACGGCCGATACAATCGAAAGGAGTACCGGGGAACCGAGGCAGCAGAGCGCCGCGAAGACCGATCCGGCGGCCCCGAATTTGTCCAGGTGCCGTTTCCAAAAGGTACTTTGCTCGATGGTGTTCGCGGCCATAGCTGCAGTCTCCTACACACCTGCAACTTCGCACCCGCCGGGTGGATATTTTCGACGGCGCCGTTCACCCTTTGAGGCAGCAGCGTGCCGATGTGGAGCAGCGAAGAGAGGTGATACCGCTCTCCGCCCGCCGCCGCCAATCAGCCGGCGGCTATTGCGCCACATGCGACGGATAGCCGGCGTTGGTCGTCGCAGCAATGAGGGTCGGTACGCCGGTGACTGCGTCATCGAAAGAGACCGTGGCGACAGCACCCGACATTGCGTCGGCTTCCTTTGCCTGGACCGCTGTGACACCCGAGACACGAGAGAGGGCCGTTTTGACGATGGGGGCGCAGAGCGCGCAGGTGGCGTTGTCAACGTTCAGTATAACAGTCTTCTCGCCGGCCACGGCGGCGAGCGGGGAAAGCAGAGCGAGGAGAACGGCAACTGCGACAGGGCGGATCATGGGATCATTCTCCTTTGGCTTAGAGGAACAGGGGCGCAAGTCTCGGGAACCCTAGTCCGACGATGACGAGGACGGTGGCAACCCAGAGGCCGGCTTTGGCGATCCGTCCCGACTTGGGCTGGGCGCAATAGGAGCCCTCAGCGCAGGCGACCTTTGGCTCGCGATAGACGAGATAGAACCCGTAGCCGAGGATACCGAACGTCATGGCGGCAAAAATCGGTTGATACGGTTCGAGGGCGGTGAGGTTGCTGATCCAGGCTCCGCCGATGCCCACGGTGAACAGGGCAAACGGGATGACGCAGCAACTCGAGACGGCGATCGCCCCGAGAATGCCGCCGGCGGCGAGCAGTTGCTGGCGTCCGCCCCGCTGGTGTTCCGATGTCACGTGGATGGCGGCGGTCGCCGACGTTCGGGATCCTTTGAGACCTGATGATGCCTCCATAATTGCTCACTTTCTGCATCGTTGAACAGCGATTTGCGAAGTAGCCTACGCCTTGTAGTCACTACAGACTCAAGGGGGATTTCAACGATTTGCGATCACGCTTCTGTGAGGGCGTTGGAAAGTGGAACCCGTTGAGCAGTCGCTGTCGTCTGAAGACCGTAGCTGGGGTTTTCAAGCATCATGAACCGTGGCGCTACCAATCTCTGTTTCCGCAGTGCCTACGTGGCCAAGCGATCAAGATTTTGTCTTGACCCTGTACCGAGTACAGGGTGTAACGAATCTCTTTGGCAGCGATCGCGTCATCGGGATACCCGACGCGGTCGTGCTTGTGATTAATGGACCGCGCCGCAGCGATGCTATGGATCTGCGATCAGAACGGAGAGCGCCTTGGACGACAAACCGACCGCCGGCATCGTGACCGCGATCATCATCGCGCCTTTAGGGGCAGCGACAAGAACTGTGCGGAATCATACGGTAAGTTAGAACGGATGGCGAACAGCTGGGATTGCAGCTCAATCCGGGCTGGAAATCGAGCTGCGAAGCACACGGTAAATGGTTGAGGAGTGAACGTTGAGGACCTTGGCGACATCACGGGGTGAATTGCCTTCGACTAGGAGCTTCTGTCCAAGTACAATTTGCTCGGTCTTTAGTGCTGGTGGCCGTCCGAAACGGACACCCTTCTGCTTGGCAATCGATCGTCCGGCGCTTGTCCGTTGGTGAATAAGCGCGCGTTCAAATTCGGCGATGCCTCCAAAGATAGTCAGCACCATTCGCCCGGCTGGCGACGTTGTATCCGCCCATGGCTCAGCGATTGAACGCAGTCCAGCGCCGAGTACGTTCAGTCTCTCGGCGATGTCGAGGAGATCACGCGTTGAGCGCGCTAATCGGTCCAAGCGGGTGACCACCACCACATCGGTATCACGCAATTGATCAAGCATGCGTTCGAGTTGTACCCGATCGCGTTTTGCACCGGAGACTTTCTCCTCATAGATTTTCTTGCAACCGACCTCAGTGAGAGCAGCTCTTTGCTGTTCAAGGTTCTGGTCGTCGGTGGAGACCCGAGCATATCCAATAAGCATGTCATATCCGTTGCAAAAATCGTTCGCATAACTTTACTTTTGCGCCTGACTTTTGCAACAGAAAAATCGCAATCATTACAATGAGCGGGTGAAGTGTTCTAAAACTTAGGACTTGCGCGACAAGGCTATGAGGTGATGAACTGTATAGCGTCGCTTGACACTATACGTTTAGCTTGATAGTGACGGCACATGAGAATCCGAAACGTGGTCCATAAGGGGTTACGCCGCTTCATCGAAGATGATGACGCCACCGACTTGGAGGTGGCCGTAGTGCCGAAAGTCCGTCGCATCGCCACCTTCCTCCAAGATATGGAGCGGGAAGACGAGCTGCGCACGGTCCCGAGCTGGAAGGCCCATCAGCTCACCGGCGATCGAAAAGGCACCTGGAGCCTGTTCGTCACCAAGAACTGGCGGATCACGTTCCGGATCGACCAAACCGAAATCGAGATCATCGACATCGACTATGAAGATTACCACTAGGAGGTGGCTATGAGTGCGATGCAGGGCATCCGTATGAAAAATCCCGCCCACCCCGGCGGCTTCGTCAAAAGTGAGATCATCGAGCCGCTTGGCCTTTCGGTCACGAGCGCCGCGCAAGTTCTCGGTGTTACGAGGGCGGCGTTGTCGGCCGTGCTGAACGAGCGCGCGCACCTTTCGCCGGAAATGGCGCTCCGGGTCGAAAAGGCTTTCGGCGTGTCGATGGATACGCTCATGCGGATGCAGAACAGCTATGACATTGCCCAAGCCCGCAAGCGGGAAGGGGAGATCAACGTCGCGCCCTTCAAGGGAAAGCCGCTCGATCCGCAAGCGGCTCTGGTCTGATCCGACAACAATACGAATACGGCCGCGCCGAGAAGTAGCGGCAGCTAGTGAGAGGGGCGATCATGAGTGATGACGAAATATTTTCCGTCGCCAAGGAGATATCGGACAGGTTTGTTGCCGAATGGGATCGCTTGAAAGGTGATCGCGTCCCATGGCACATGTCCGAAGTGCAAGAGCGCGTTTTCTTCGAAATATTTCTGCATGTCGTCAACGCACGACATATGACGACCAACGATGTCGTAGAAGTAATAAAGGTCTATCTCCGTCATGCGGATTGGATAGGACTGCTAATTTGTGATTCCTCGCCTTCGAACGGGAATGGTTCGCATGGCCCTACTTGGGCTCTCGTTCGACCAAGAGGTCTTCTGGCAAGTTTTGGCGGCAGTCCGTTTCAGGCGATCTACGAGCCATTATATGAAATACACGGTGAAGAGGACGACCAGGATAGTGAGGAATTCTGGGATGATGACGAGCAAGACCTAACACCGGAGGAACGCAAGAAGCGGTCGAATGAGGTTGCCGAGAATTACCTCCGAAGCCACTTCGGCATTCCATATGAAGATGAGGATAACCCGGAAAACAGCTATATTACCACGCTTCCGGATGGGTTTCGAAATCCGCTCATAATTGAAGAATTCGCCAACGGCGGATCAAATCAGGACGTTATAGGCGTCTCTCGTCGTCTTCTTATGAGAGATCGAGCCGACAGTGAGCAAAATTGGCTCGAAAAACACCGTAACAATCAAGGAGTCGCTTCGAATTTCGATATTCTGACCGCTGCGGCGCTAGATTATCATCAAAAGCGGCCGCTCGTTCGGCAGCTCCGCTCATGGACTGAAGACCAGTACATCGGGGTCCAAGAAGCCGTTATGATCATGGCCGCTGTTTGGCCCGAATTCCTGGCAGGGCGGCTCACATTCGCTTCCTCTCACCACCGATCCTGGATCGTAGTTGAACAGAAGAGCGACAAACCCTTGCTCTTCGAACGTGAGAACTGGCCGATTAACACCTCGCTTTCGCGCATTCTTGCGGTGCTTTCTGGATTGCAATCTTTTCGCGGCATGACATGCCGGTTCGACCTATCGCAGGCAGGACAAGTCGTTTTTGATGGTCAGAGCGGTAAAATCTTGCGTGTGATCACAAAGGACTTTGAGCCGTCAGAAGAAGAAACCAGGAGCGCGCTCGGGCGGCTAACGCAACATCTCGTCAGCCTGGGGCACGATCATGAAGCCGTTCGCTCCTCGATATCTGATCCATCTCGGTTAGGAGAGTTGATTGATCCTGCCGGCCGCCTCTTACGCACCAATCGCTCCGATCCCGAACAGCGCCTCTTCGAAATGGCCGTCTCGATTTCAGATCGAAAACCTAGCCGGAGGAGCGCCAGCCCTATTCTAGGACACCGTACGGATGCGTTGTATAACGCGATCGGGGGAGACGGCCGCGACGACGCCTATCTTTCGGATGGTCTGTGGATATCGCCCGATGGACACCTTTCCGACAAGGGACGCTAGGCGCTGTTGCAAGCGAGCGAGACAAAACTCACCCACCTGCATTTGCAGAGGTGCAGCAACGTAAGAGAAAACCCTGTGGCTACAATTTCTTCGTCGGACAAATTTGATTCTAGTCAGGCTCAATACTGCTTGTCGTCAGATAGTTTTGTGCTTCTGAGAATAGTTCGGTTCCAAGCATCCTATACTGTTATGACAGCGACAGCCGGAGAAGACGACAGAAGTAAAGCCCCATATCCAAATCAAGAACGCCTCATCGAACATGCGGCCAGCATCTTTTCCGCATTTGGGGCGTCGGCCCGACATGCAAGCGACCTCCATGGCAGGCGCTACGTCGAATTTACTGGCTTGAGCCAAACCCAAATCGAGCAAGGAGGGCAATCCTTGGCAAATGCCCTCGGCTTGGAACTGTCGGATATGGCTGAGATATGGGCGGAGCTTTCCGATGCCGCCGACGAAGATGGGCTAGTTTACCTATCAGATGGTATGTATCTAACGGATGATGGTCAGTTAATCGAACGGTGACTTGGAGCCTAAGTGATCTCTACACTTGTTTGCCGAGTGAAAACGCCGATCATTCCGTCGCTTTCACGGTGATGGTGCAACGCTGATCCTCCGGACGTGCGCGCGGCCTCCCAACAAGCCGCTACCGAGTCCCTGTTCGCCTCAATGAGCTGGTCGGCCGACGCCACCCGCTGCCATGCTTCCGGGCTGCCGAACGCCATGAGGGGGTCAGAACAAGAGCTGCTCGAAATCGTACGCTAAGACCGAACGGAGCGGGAACGTCATGCAGCGCGGAGGATTCTTCCAGGAAGTCGCAATGGCCTGAAGCCTTCGGGCATCTGCTGCTCGGTGTCCCAGGAATAGATGCCGGTGAGATTTATGTGCTCCCAGCTGAGTGGCGAGACATGCTTGAGCAATATGTCGGGGATAGTTCGACCACTTTGACGCAGATGGGCTACGGCACGGCTGAGATAAACGGTATTCCAGTGGACGATGGCGCTGACGACAAGGTTGAGGCCCGAGGCACGGAATGCCTGACTTTCGAACGATCGGTCGCGGATTTCGCCGCGCTCATGGAAGAAAACGGCCCGCTTGAGCTTGTGGGCGGATTCTCCTTTGTTAAGACCGGCTTGACATCGCCGGCGAAGTGCCGGGTTGGAATACCATTCGATCATAAACAGGGATCGCTCGATGCGCCCGAGCTCACGCAGGGCTTTCGCCAACTGGCTCGGTTTCGAGGATGCCGCCAGCTTTTTGAGGATCATTGAGGGCGCAACAGAGCGTGTCGTGATTGATGCCGCCAGATGGAGAAGGTCATCCCAGTGTTCCAGAATGAGGGCGGTATTGATCGGCGCGCCGATATGGTTGGCCAGTGCTGGATATGAGTCGGCCTTTTCGAAAGTATGGAACTTCCGGTCCTTGAGATTGCGCAGCCGAGGCGCAAAACGCTTTCCGATCAGAGTGAAGAGGGCAAATACATGATCGCTCGCACCTCCGGTATCGGTAAAGTGCTCCTCGATCTCCAGGATGGTGTCGTGGTCGAACAGGCCGTCGAGAACATAGGCTGCCTCGCTCTCGGTCGGGCTGATCGGCAGAATGCTGAAATAGCCGTACTGATCGGAAAGGTGGCTGTAAAATTTCGAGCCTGGCTCGCTGCCATAATGCAGGTTGATATCACCGCGTTTGGCGGCACGATCACTGGCCCGGAAGAACTGACCATCAGATGATGCGGTCGTCCCTGTTCCCCAGAGCTGGGCGTGGGGATGACGCGCATGGGCGTCGGTCACACATGCCTGCGCTGCGCGATAGGTTTCCGTGCGGGCATGGAACATGCGCATCCATCCGATCTGATGGGCGCTGATCCCCTTGGAGGCTCCGGCCATACGTTTCGGGCCAAGATTGGTGGCGTCCGCGAGCGTGCCGGCGAGCATGGCCGGAATGTTTTGCGGTGAATCGCCCGTTCGAACATGGGTGAACTGGTCGGCAAAGCCGGTCCACTCATGCACGTCTCTTAAGAGATCCGGCACTTCGACAAGCGGATACATTTCGCTGAGTTCGATATTTAGTTCATCGGCTGCAGCGGGCACTTCGCTCGCCAGCGGTGTTACAATCAGGGTTCCGGCATCGAGACGGACGCCTTCAAGTTTGCCGTTGCGGGCGCGATGGGCGAGACGTTTCAGATTGAAGTCCAGCAATTGTTGCATTTCGGTGAGCCAAGCCACCCCGTCGCGCTGCACACCGAGCCCAAGCTGGTCAGTTTCCTTCAGCTTGGTAAAAGTAGGGCGGGGCATGAAATTTTCATTTATCGGCCGGAACGCCCTGCTGCCTTCGACCCAGATGTCGGCCGAACGAAGCCGCTCGCGCAACGCTGCCAGTGTTGCAATCTCATAGAGACGGCGATCGGCCTTTGCCTGCCCGAAGATCAGTTTACGCTCCGCCGCGCCGAGATGAGCGATCGGGACACGTTCGGGAAGCACGCGCCTTCCTTCCGCGTAAAGGGATCTGAGTGTTTCGATCGCTGCCAGCAAAGGATCATACCGACGACTTGAATGGAATGTGAAGGTCAGGAGGAACCGGCCTGCATAATTGCGAACATTGGCATATTGCTCAGCTGCAATAAGCAAGGGTGAGGCGTCATTGTCTTCCACCATCGCCGCAAGCGTCGGCTTTGCCTGCACCAAGCGATGCCAGCCGACGTGGCGGTCGAGCGTTTCAATTGCATCTTCATCATTGTCATTGGCGCACTGAAGAGCCGATATCGTGTCGAGAAACAGCCGTAGTGCCTTAGCCGTCTCCATCCGGGTGTTCACATGGCGCTGCTTCTTGCGGTTATTCGCCTGCGAAAACAGCCTGCCGATCAGCTTGATGAACATGGTGACTGCGGCGTCGGTGAGCTTTTGCCCAAGCTTGATGATCTGCGCGATGATCGTCGCGCGCCGCCGACTGGCGTTGAAGTCGGCGGCAAGCCATGCCGGTGTCACATCGCCCTCCCGGACCATCTGCTCCCAGCGACCGGAGTGGATGCGGGCTTGTAGTCGGGGATCGATATCGAGCGCGCGGATGAAAGCGATCCTGTCGGTCAGCGTGACCAGGTTGGTTGCTCCCGGAGCATCTGGCGCAGATCGCAGCCAATGGAATCGCGTCTGTCGTATCTCGGGATCAACCGTCAAAAGATCATCGAGGGATTGGAGCTTTTCGGCTGAAAGGCCCGATATCAGGGCAGCCTCGGCGCGACGGCGGGCTATTACGCGGCCGGCAAAGCCGATCCGCTCTATTGTGTCAGGTGCGGGAAGTAACACCTTCCGCTCCCGCAGCGTGGTGACAATAGCTTGGGCAATAGAATGGCCCTTGTCCGTTGCGGTCGCCGTTTCGACGGCGGATAGTAAGGCGGCGCGCCGGTCCTGTGCTGTTGCTGTTCGTTTTCCAAAATAGGAAAGCAAATGCGCGATATGCTCGCGGCGAGTTTCCTCCCGCCTGGCATAGGAACGGAAACTCTCCGGATCAGCATCCAATTGTTCGGCTATATAATTGAGCATCGCCCTCGGCGGAATTTCGTGCACCATGAGAGCCCGGCCCGGATGCCGCATCATGCAAAGCTGGACAGCAAAGCCGAGCTGGTTATGTTTTCGCCTGCGGACTTCGATCTCCAGCCGGTCCGATGGAGATAGAGTGTAGTGACGGATCAGACTATCCTCATCGGTCGGTACGCCGAACAGCTCCTGTTGATCCTGAATTTTGAGAAACTTCCGCCGCGCCATTTTTTACTCCATACAAACTTGCGTCGATGGTTCCGGGCATGTCCGGAAACGGTCGTTTGAGTACAGGCCTAAATCACCCTGTCCACAAATTATCTTGACTTATTTGTGGACAGGCATCACCTTTCGGACAACCTATTCGGACGAAATTGAACCTTATGCCACGCACCTTTGCCTATGTCCGTGTCTCCACGACCGGACAGACCACCGAAAACCAGATTCAGGAAATCGAAGCGGCCGGCTTCCACGTCGAGCCACGCCGTATAGTCACCGAGACCATCTCGGGCAGCGTCGCCATTGCGCAGCGCCGGGGTTTCTCGCGACTGATGGATAAACTCGAAGCCGGGGACGTGCTCATCGTCACCAAGCTCGATCGGCTCGGCCGAGATGCGATCGATGTCAGTACGACGGTCAGGAAACTGGAGGAGCTGGGCGTGCGGGTCCATTGTCTGGCCCTCGGCGGCGTCGATCTGGCGAGTTCCGCCGGGAAGATGACGATGAGCGTCATCAATGCCGTCGCTCAGTTCGAGCGTGATCTGCTGATCGAACGCACGCAGTCGGGCCTCAAACGAGCCAAGTCGGAAGGCAAGACCCTCGGCCGTCCCGCTCGGCTCAATGAGAAGCAGAAATTGGATGTTCTCTCGGATTTGGCGGGCGGGATGAGCGTTTCCGCACTCGCCAGAAAATTTGACACCAGCCGCCAGACCATCATGCGTGTCAGGATCGAGGGCGACCGCTCCGTTTAAGCCGTGACTTGAGTAGGCACCCGTTTCCCTTTCGCCTCACCCCGCGCAGCAGGACAGTTTTTTCACATCCCTGTCGAAGGTCTGAGCCGCAAGCTTCAAACCTTCGACAGTCGTCAGATATGGAAAGATCGTCTCCGAGAGATCATCGATCGTCAGGCCGCAGCGGATGGCCAAGGCTGCCGTCTGAATGCTGTCAGCACCCTCTGGTGCAAGGATGTGAGCGCCAAGGAGTTTCCGGGTTGACCCGTCGGCGACCAGCTTGATCAGGCCGCGCGTGTCGCGCGCCGCCAGCGCCCGCGGCACATTGTCGAGGGAAAGGACGGAGGTGCGAACCGAATGTCCGGCAGCCCGCGCCTGCGCTTCGGTCATGCCGACGCTCGCCACCTGCGGATCGGTAAAGACCACGGCGGGCATTGCGGTGTTGTCGTAACTCAGGCTGTTGCCGTTCAATGCGTTCTTGGCGGCGAGCTTTGCGCCATAGGCGGCCATGTAGACGAACTGATCTTTTCCGGTTACATCGCCGGCGGCATAGACGCCCGCCTTCGAGGTGCGCATTCGATCATCAACGATGATGGCCCCGGCCGGTGTCAGGTCTATACCGGTTTCAGCAAGCCCAAGGGCTTCAGTGTTCGAGCGGCGTCCCGTCGCCACAAGAATCCGCTCGGCAGTCAAGATTTCCGGACGTCCGTCCCGCGCGATGGCGAGGGCAACACCACCATCATCGGTCTTGCGGGCGGACTCGTAGGTAATGCCGCTGACGATTTTAATCCCCTCATCGGCCAGATAGGTGGCAAGCGCAGCGCCGATTTCGGGTTCAGCCTCCGGCAGAAGCCGGCTGCGGAACACGAGTGTCACTTCGACACCGGCCCGTGCGAAAGTCTGGGCAAGCTCCACGCCGATGTAGCCGCCGCCAAGCACTATCATCGAGCGTGGCAGCTCGGTCAGGGCGAGCGCTGTCGTGCTGTCGAGCGGCGATACGTCAGCGATCCCCGGAATCCCCGGCAACGCCGGACGCGCACCGGTGGTGATGATAATTCGCTCGGAGCCGATGTGCTGGCCCGCGACCTGGACACCGCCGTCAACGAGGCGGGCCGGACCTTCGTGGTAGACCACATTGTTGTACTCCGGCAGCAGATCAGCGTATTTCGCCTGTCGCAGACCGGCAACCAAAGCGTCTTTCTGGGCGATCTGAGCGGCCCAATCAACCACGCGCGCGCCGCTTTCGATCCCATCAAACCGGGCAGCCGCATCGTTGGCGTGACGTACAGCCTCCGTGGCCCGGATCAGGGCTTTCGAGGGCACGCAGCCGATGTTGACGCATGTACCGCCGATCGTGCCATGCCCGACAAGAGCCACTTGGGCGCCTAGTTCGGCGGCCGTGATCGCGGCGGAGAAACCGGCCGAGCCAGCTCCGACGACCACAAGATCATAACGGCCGTTGCCTTTGTTGGAAGTTGGAACGTCGCAAGCTTCACACATTCAATTCACCTTTGTTGTCTTGTTATTCATCGAGCAGCAATTGGCATCCGCTGATGAGGCGGAACGCCGACGCCGGTAAAGATAAAGTGCGGACGCCCCAATCGCGGCGAGAGCGATCGGGATCAGCACATAGCCGGCCGCTGCGAACCATGCGGAAAAGCCAAAAGAGCCAGCGGCGACCAAAAGAAATGGCGCGGCGCAACAGATGACGGCGAGAAACCCGACTCCGCCAAGGCCGATGAACTTTCCATCTGTCATGCTGAACCTCCTTACTGCGAAACGCCGGACGGATAGCCAGCATTGGTGGTTGCGGTGATCAGCGCGGCGACATTCGTCTGGCTGTCGTCAAAGCGCACCTTCGCGATCGCCGCGCCGGTCGCCTCCGATACATCAACATCGAGCACGCCTGGAACGTTGCTGAGCGCCCGCTTCACAATCGGGCCGCAGAGTTCGCAGGTGGCATTGGCAACATTCAAGGTTACGGTCTGCTCGGCGGCAAAAGCGTGACCACCCGTCAGCAGGGACGCAGTAAGGGCAATGAGGGGCAGGATTTTCATGAGATTCTCCTTGGGATTAAGCATCGAGGACAAGGCGGGCGGCGTAGGGAAAGCCCACGGCGATAATGATCAAGACAGTTGCGACCCAAAGGCCGATCTTGGCGTTCCGATGGGATGATGGACGCGCGCAGTAGGAACCCTCGGCGCATTCAGCCGCCTTCGGCCTGCGATAGACGAGATAGAAACCGTAGCCGAGGCAGGCGAGCGCGATCGTGATAAACACAGGCTGGTAGGGTTCGAACGCGGTCAAATTGCCGATCCACGCGCCGCTGATGCCAGCGAAGAACAAGGCAAAGGGCAGCACGCAACAGGTTGCTGCGCCCAGTGCCGCAACGATGCCGCCGACCGACAGCAATGCTGCCCGATCAAAACCCTTTTCGGCTGGCTCTGTGACTGTATTTGCCAGCGTCCGTGTTTCATCCTGCATCATCGTTCACATGCTCCCGCAATTGATCTATCGTGACCCTAGTGCCTGTAGCGACTACAGGGTCAAGCGAGAAATTTTCACGGATTTGTGCGAGCTATGTGATGACACAGAATGATGAATTTTCGATCGGCGTGCTGTCCGAGCGCAGCGGCGTCAACATAGAGACGATCCGCTATTACGAGAAAATCGGCGTCATGCCGAAGCCCGCCCGCAGCGCAGCGGGTTATCGTATCTACACAACTGAACACGCAAGGCGGCTGCATTTCGTGCGGCGCGGCCGTGAACTCGGCTTCAGCCTGGACGAGTTGCGCGGCCTGCTTCGCCTGGTCGATGGGCATACCTACACCTGCCGGGAGGTCCATGCGCTCACCATCGAACATTTGAAAGATATCCGTCAGAAAATCGCCGATTTGCGGCGTCTGGAGCGGGCCATGTCGAATATGGCGGCGCAATGCACCGGCGATCAGGTTCCAGAATGTCCGGTCATAGATGCCCTTTTTGAAATGCGGTCAATCAAGCGTTCCCGCTCCGTTCAAGCTTAGCGTACGATTTCGAGCAGCTCTTGTTCTGACCCCTATCCGTTCGAAGGTTCCATCGAAGCCTCCTATCCGGCGCAGCATGACAGCTTCGCCACGTCCTTGCCGAAGCCCTGCGCCGCCAGTTTCAACCCTTCGACCGTGGTGAGATAAGGGAAGATTGTCTCGCCGAGCGCCTTCGCCGTCATGCCGTGCTTGATGGCCAACACCACCGTCTGGATGCTGTCGGCGCCCTCGGGCGCGAGGATCTGTCCACCAAGCAATCGGTCGCTTTTGGCGTCGGCAACCAGTTTGATGAGCCCGCGCGTGTCGCGCGCGGCCAGCGCCCTCGGCACCTGGTCAAGAGATACGATCGAAGTCTTGGTCTCGAAGCCGGCGTCGCGAGCCGCCTGTTCGGTCAGGCCGACGCCCGCGACCTGCGGATCGGTGAACGTCACCCACGGCATGGCCGCATTGTCATAGACAAGGCTGTCACCGTTCAGTGCGTTTTGGGCAGCGAGCTTGGCGCCATAGGCTGCCATATAGACGAACTGGTCGCGACCGGTGACATCACCTGCCGCATAGACGCCAGGCTTTGAGGTGCGCATCCGCTCATCAACCAAGACGCCGCCATTACCGCATAGCTTAACTCCCGCCTCGGCAAGGCCAAGACCGCCGGTGTTCGGGGACCGCCCAGTGGTCAAAAGCACCTGCTCGGCCGCGATCACTTCGTCCGCTCCGTCGATGGCGACCGTCAGTTCGACACCGCGGTCCGTGCGCGCGATCCGGCGATAGGAGAGGCCGGTTAGGACGGTAATGCCCTCGTCGCGAAGATAACCGGTCAATGCTGCGGAGATTTCCGGCTCGGCTTCCGGCAACAGGCGGCGGCGGGTTACAAGTGTCACTTCCGCCCCGGCACGGGCGAACATCTGCGCCAGTTCACAGCCGATATAGCCACCGCCGATCACCAGCAGCGAACGCGGCAGCTCGGAAAGCTCGAGCGCGGTCGTGCTGGTGAGGTAAGGCACATCCCCAATGCCGGGAATGTCCGGCAGGGCCGGCGCTGATCCGGTAGCAATGATGATTTTGCCAGCCATGATCGGATCGCCGTTCACAATCAGAGCGCCCTGCCCATTCAGGCGCGCTTTCCCTTCCAGATAGGCGACGCCGTTGTATTGTGGCAGAAGGTCGACATATTTCTTCTGCCTGAGCGTGGTCACCAGGTCGTCCTTGGCGGCGACCAAACGGCCCCAGTCAGCGACGTTGGCTTCCCCGGCAAGACCGGGAAAGCGATGCGCGGCGCGTGCACCATGCAGCGCCTCGGCAGCGCGGATCATCGTCTTCGACGGTACGCAGCCGACATTGACACAGGTGCCGCCGATCGTGCCGTGGCCGATCAGGGCGACATTCGCCCCCTGCTCAGAGGCCGTGATTGCGGCCGAGAACCCTGCCGAACCGGCACCGATCACCGCAAGATCGTAGCGGCCATTGCCTTTTTGGGGCGCACAGCAGTCAGACATGAAAATCTCCTAATGTTTCCTGGTATCGATGTGTGAACGATGTCGCCACAGCAGGTAACCGGCTGCGGCAATGATGAGGATGAGAATTGGCACCAGACCGTAGACCGCTGTTGTCAGCGCTCCCACGCCGATCAAACCTGCCGCCACCAGCAGGATCGGCACCAGACAGCACAGCGCCGCGATCAAGACGCCAACCACTCCGACGCCAAGCATGGACCGGTCAGGCACGGACTCAACTCCCGATCGCCTTGGCAGGATAGCCAACATTGGTGGAAGCAGCGGCAATGGCCGCGACCGTCGCGGTCGACGGGTCATAGGCAACCGTCGCCGTCTTGGCCTCGAAATCCACCTTGACCGACTTCACGCCCGCAACGCCTTCCATGGCCTTGCGCACGGTGACCGGACAAAGGGCACAATACATGTTCTCGATTGCGAAGGTCTGCGTCAGCTCCTTGACGGTAACCGTTTCCGACGCGGATTGTGCGGACGCGGGAAGGGCAAGTGGCAGCATAATAGTACCGCTCAAGCCAAGCGCAGCCGCGGCGACCAGATGTTTCGACAGGTATTTCACGTGGTTATCTCCTCGTTTCAATAGAACAGCGGCGCCCACCAGCCGATGGTGCTGGCGAGCACGATGAGGATCGTTGCGATCCAAAGCGCGGTCTTGGTGATGATGGCGGAGCGCGGACGGGCGCAGTAGGAACCCGGCTCGCACGCGGCTTTGGGCTTGAAATAGACCTGCCAGAAGCCAAACCCGAGCGGCACGAGTGTCGCCGCCGCGATATAGGGCTTATAGGGTTCGAGCATCGTCAGGTTGCCGATCCATGCGCCCGATACACCGAGTGTCACCAGGAGCAGCGGGACGATGCAACAGGCCGATGCCAGAAAAGCGCCGATAACGCTTATCGCCGCGAGCCCGCCCTCGCGCCGATCCGGTTCGGCGGCCGCCTTCGAAGAATTCAATGTCTTGCTACCAATTTCGTTCATCGCAAACCATCCTCGATTTCTGACTGAAAACAGGATAGGCTCTGTAGCCAGTACAGACTCAAGAGGTATTTTCACCATGAATTCTCTTCTTTCCGCCAAGGGACTGCAGCGCCACCAATTGGCCCGTGCGACCGGCTGCCATCTGGAGACCATCCGCTATTACGAGAAGATCGGCCTGCTACCCGACCCGCCGCGCAGCGCCAGCGGTTATCGCATCTATGACGAAACCGACGTCCGCCGCCTGCGCTTCATCCTCAGGGCGCGCGAACTCGGCTTTGGCATCGACGAGGTCCGCGGCCTGCTTCATCTTGTCGATTGCAGAAGCCAGACCTGCGCGGAGGTGCAGCGCCGGACCGAACCGCATCTAGCCGAGGTTCGCGCCAAGATTGCCGACCTCCAGCGCATTGAAGCGGTGCTCGTGACAATGATCTCGCAATGCTCTGGCGAAGACGTGCCGGAATGCCCGATCCTTAACGCGCTCGCCGCTTGACGGGCGCTTAGGGTGTCATTTCGCCCCATACCGGAACCGACCCCTTCAATGGAAGGCTACCGACAAATCCTTGGCGATCCTCTCCAACAGGTACAAAGGCTTCTTGGTCATGCTAGCTTGACGACCACCTACATTTATCTCAATCATATTGCGTCACGAGCGGATACTGTGGATGCCGCGGTTGAGGAGTTACTGGCACTACTTCCTTCGGAGGTCTCGTTATGAGGGGGCGGCCTAGGAAGGGAACCTCAGTCCATTTTGAGCCCACAGATGGTATTGCGCCGGTGCAAGAGCGGGATACGGTATTGGGTCTGCGTTTCAATATCGAAGCGCGCTATGGTGGGGTTGTCGAGATTGATCTTGTAGATGTGCATCCGCGGCAGATTGTAATTGCTTTTGCCGGTGCTCTTCGTAGGCAATCTGAGCTTGGCGGGTCGTTGGGCGCGCGGAGCACGATCAAACAGCACTTGCAGGGTTATTTGAAGTTTTTCGCCTTTCTGCGTGAACACACCATAATCAAGACGCTGCAGGATCTGCGCGCTGAGGATATTGAAGGATACGAAACTTTTCTCAAGAGCGGAGGAATGAAACCTATTCACCTTCACTCAGTTCTCGCCAAGGTTATTCTTGCCTTACGCTCAATTGATGCCGATCATCCAGGTCTTCTCGCTGAAGGGGTGCGTCGACGGCTGAATTACACTAGTGCGCATCCCATTGGTCGATCGCAACCGCGTGACGCCTATAGTCCGTTCGTTGCAAGACAACTTCGAGATGCTGCCCGCGCTGATATTACCAACATATTCAAGCGGGTTGGCAAGCCGTTTGATGAAGACGATGACTATCCCTATCTTCGTGAAATAACCGACGAGGCCAACGCTCGGATTGCCGCCGCTGGCAGGATCAGCAGTGGGGATCGCATTTTCAAAAAAGTCTATTTCATGAGGCTGCGCCGCGGTCTTTCTGTGTCAACCTTAGCCGAAGATTTGCATGCGCGTTTTCATCTTCGCGCCTTTGATATTCCTCCCCTCATAAGCTTTCTTTCCCTAGAAACTGGTTTGGAAATTGAGTGCTGTAAGACATTGACGATAGAGTGTCTTCAAAATCCTCGACCTGGGACAGTCGAGATCGCTTATGTAAAGCGCCGCGCCCGTGGCTCCGAGTACAAAAATATTAGAGTGCGTGATGGTGGAATCGGAACGCCGGGTGGTCTCATCCGAAAATTGATCGAAGTTACTGCTTTTACAAGGCAGTTTGTGCCGAGTGATTGCCTTTGGCTTTACTATTATACAGGAAGGAAACAGCTCCGTGCAGGTATCGCTTATCCGCATGAGCTTGTTGATCGATGGACTAGGAGTCACAACATTCTTAATGACAATGGTGAACCTCTTCGCCTTGTCCTTTCTCGCCTACGTAAGACACATAAAGCGCTCTGGTATCTTAAGACCGAAGGTCATATGGCTCGTTTTGCTGTCGGACATACATCTGAAATTGCAGCTCGCCACTATGCTGATATTCCTTCACTACGTCCTCTTCACGAAGCCACTGTAGCGGAAGCATTTACTGAGGCTGCGGCCGTATTAGGTCCGACCATCTTGGCTTCCGGCAACGAGGATTCTTGGCGCAAAAACCACTCTGCTTCCGAAGGTGGCACTAATGTTGATACTCTTCTAAATGGTGAGCAGGATGTCTGGTTGGCTGCATGCTCCGGATTTACCAGTAGCCCTTTTGGAAAGCAGGGAGCTCCTTGTCCGCAGCCCTTCTGGGGGTGTCTCGAATGCAGTAATGCGGTTATTACCGAGCGCAAACTTCCCGCGATAATCGCGTTCTTGCAGTTTATTGAAGATCAACGGATAGGACTGGCTGCAATGGATTGGGCAATGAAGTTCGGCCGCGTACATGATCGTATTGTGAAGCAAATTCTCTCTGCTTTCCCCGAAAGTGTGATTGCTATCGCCCGTCTCGAGGCGGAGAGGAGCGCCCTTTATCTCCCGCCGGAGGCTAGGCAATGACGAGACAGAGGTCAGTAGTTCGTACTTTTTTGCAACTTGATCTTCGCCCAGTTCTCTTAACGGCGCCATTAAAGTCTGGTTTTGAACGAAGTGCACTGTCGCGCTACAGTGATCCGAGTTGGGATCTTGGGCCGGCTGTGTTTCGTGAAAACGCTCGGCGCTGTCATGTTACTGTGCACTTTGGCTCGGTAGATGATGCGAGTGTCCGTGAGGCGGTTCGTGAATTTCTTTATGCTCGACTCAACATTAATATACCAGGGTACCGCAAAATGCTCCCTCCGGCCAGTGTCCGGCAGGTATTCAATCGCGCACGACGTTTTTTTGAGTTCGTGCATAGGGAACTGGGTGTTGTTGATCTTCAACGTATTGGCCAGTCCCATCTGGATCGCTATGCTCATTTCCTCATGGCTGATCGTAATCGCCGCCCTATTATTATAGCGCAATTGCTGGAGATCCCTGCTGATCTCTATATCTATAGGGATCATCTTTCCTCTGGAGGTTTGTCATTTCAGCCTTGGGCAGGAACTTCGCCAACGCGAGTTGCGGGGGGATGTCATGTCAGAGAGAACCGAACACCGCGAATACCCGAGGAGATCATATCGCCACTTCTGGCTTGGTCGATCCAATATTTGAACCAATTCGCTTCCGATATATTCGCTGCTCGTGATGAAATGGACTGTCTGGAAGCTAAATGTGCAGCGATTGTAAAAGCGGATCGATTTTTGGATCACAAGCAACGTCGAGAACGACAGTGCAAACGGCTCAAGAATTATTTTGAACGTCTACGTAACGATGGGCGTGGGGTCCCAATTTGGGTAAACACACACAATGGTACGTTTCTACAACATCCCCAAACTGGCAATATCTCTCCACCGATTAATTCACATTTACTAAATTTGCATATCGGGATTGATGTTAAAGCTGAGCCCAAAATGCATATCCAATTGTCAGGCGATATGTCCCGTCAGATCAAGGCTGCTGTGAGCGAGCTTGGTGTGGAGGCTGGTGGAATGAATACACCAATTTCTTATTTAGCGGAGTCTGGCAAACCTTGGCGATCTCGCTTTGATATTAAAGCTCTCGCCCAGGAAGAGAGGATGTTGCAGTCGGCTGCCTATATAGTCTGTGCCTATTTGACCGGCATGCGGGACTGCGAGGTTCAAGCGATGCAGCGCGGGTGTCTTTCACTGACGCGTAGCGAAGACGGTATAATCATGCGCCATCGTGTGCGTTCAGTCGCTTATAAGGGGAAATCTAGTCAGGGTGAACCCGCTGATTGGATTACTATTGAGCCTGTTGCCAGAGCTATACAAGTTCTGGAGCGTTTGTCGTTTAGAGCTGCATCTGCTCGCGGATTGACAACGCTCTGGCCTGTACTCGCGGCTAAATCGGTTAGTAAGGATCACCTTTCGGCTGAAATCGTTCCTCAGCTCAATCATTACCGTGACCATCTTAATGATTTATTCGGCACGCCTGACCAGCCCGTAATTCCGAATGACGCAGAGGGAAAACCATGGCGGATTACAACGCGGCAGTTCAGACGAACGATCGCATGGCACATTGCCAACCGCCCGTTCGGAACTATTGCGGGCATGATACAATATAAGCATGCGTCCGTCGCTGTCTTTGAAGGATATGCTGGCTCCAGTCGATCTGATTTCAAGGCGGAAGTCGAGAGTCAGCACAGTCTCGGTCAGATTGATGATTTGTTGATCTATTTCGATCAACGAAAAGCGGGAGAGTCGTTGTCAGGGCCTGCGGCTACACGTATAGCGAAAACACTTGATCATATATCAGGCGATCTTGATGCGTTGCCAGCTATGATTGCTGACAGGTCTCGATTGCGAACTATGCTTGCAAGTCTCGCACGGACATTACATGTTGGCGTTTTAGCTGATTGTTTCTTTGATCCCGGAACAGCTCTATGTTTGAAGCAAGTGAGCTCTACGAATGATAAGATACCTTTGCCGTCACTTTGCCAACCTACACATTGTCCTAATGCATGTATAACGGCAAGGCATAGGCCGGCTTGGTTGCGTTCTGCCAATGAGATTAGTGAGTTGTTGAAGGAAAGGCGTTTGCCTCTACTACAGCGCAAAGTTCTTCAGCAAGAGCTTGAAAGAATTAAAAAAACACTGAATATTATAGATGCTAACAACACGACATAGATTTGATGTGGACATATCGCTTCAATCTATCACAGGATCATAAAAATATCGAATTCGTAATAATCTAGTAGAATCTTTGCATGGCACTTAGAGAGTTATTATGAGTTCCTCTTAAGTCGAGATATAAACAGAAATTCCCATTTTTCTACAATGTATAATTTATTCTAACGAGGCAGTATGCAGCATCATCCGGACAGTCATTTACTAGACGATTGGCACCTTTATGGGCCAATAAATCCAAATATTTTTAGACTAATATCACAATTAGCTCATAGTAAGGGCATGAGAGTTAATGAGATAGAAGATGTGATCGAAGCAGCATTGCGTAAAAAATGGGAGGAACTTTCAGAAGTGGCTTCTGATTAGTAAAAAATACTATAATGGATTATTGAATTTAGTATTTTTGTTTATCCAACTCTACTGAAATTATACGTACTTCTTACTCTTTGTGCAAAATAACGCCCCACTGATGATGCGCTTATTAATTCCTGGTAAACATTCTCTGGCACGTTGTAATACTCATATATCCCCCCAGATAAGAATTCTATTTCAAGAGTCTGTGATATTTCATCATACCCTACGGAAGCGATATTCGAAGAACTAACGGATTGACGATCCATGATTTTCCCTACTGTACACTATCTTGGTTTCTCCAAGCCTGAACAAGTTTTGAGTAATCTTCATCACCTCGTTCAGTATTCCATTTTTCACCAATTTGGGGATCCCCGCTGTTGGGGTATTTATCAGCTGGTAAGACATTGAATCTGCAACGCGTGGGAAGCTGTGCTGCCTCACCTACTATTATGGCTTCACCAGTTCTAAGAACAGGTAATGAATCAACAATTCCAGCTAAGCCATCTGACATTGCTGCTTTAACTATGCCACGATCAGTTGAATTATTAATTCTTAAGGATATAATAGTTCCACACTGAGATAAGATTGTTTCATCTATCTCAGAGGGACGCTGGCTAACTATCATTGCACCGACTCCGAACTTTCGTCCCTCTTTAGCAATCCGTTGTACCATTTCTTTCGAATGTCCATTTTCGGCCTTTCCTAGATAGCGGTGTGCTTCTTCAAGAACAATTAAAAGTGGACGTTCGCGCATTCCTTCCGCAACATTTCTCCCCCAGAGTGCTGCCTCAAAAATAATATCAAGTAAGGCTCCTAGAAGTAATGATAATCGAGCCGATGGCATCCCAGATAAATCAAAAATTGTTATAGGTTTATCATGTCCAAGCCAATCCTCAAGAAGTTGATCTAAGTCTTTATTAATCTTTCCATCGGGATTTGGGTTCCAATCACCTGGTTCCAAAAGAAATGAATATTGAGAATCGAGTAATCTTGATTTCATTAAATCAAGTTGTCTTTTCATAGACCCAGTGCCACCTTTTTTCGGCAATGCTGAACCAATCCCAGGAGGGGTGAACTTAGGAGCAACTAATTCTTCAAATGATCCTTGACCATTTTCTGTATAGGCCGGTGTAGTCATGGCATTGTCACTATAGGTTATGCCGTCTTCATGGCAGAGATCATACCATATTTTTTTCAATCGATAAGGAAGAGGAGTATTGTTGGTTACTTTTTCGGGCTCAATATTTTGTATGTTGTTTTCTATTATACTTAATTTTTTTTCTTCAACAGTTTTGTCTAAAAAGAGAGTTCTTTGAGTTTCGTTGGGATTGTTTGAAAGAAAATCGATCAATTTATCGGGTGAAATGCTCCAAAAGGGTATGTAAAGTTGGTTTTCTCCCGATGGCAAAATTGAGAATGTTTTTGCTACATCGCTGAGAGCAGGGCCATATTCGCCATGTATATCTATTAGAAGAACTCTCGCTGATGGTAATGGTGTCTCATCAGATTTTATAACCATTGATCGCAGAAGACTTGCTGTACTGGTGGACTTGCCGGATCCGGTAGATCCTAGTATGGCAGAGTGTCGTGCAATAAGTTTATCCAAGTCTAAACTGATTTCAATTCCTTCTGAACTAGATAAACGACCAACTTGAAAATGACTATTTAAGCGCTTGCTGAATATTGTTTCCAAATCACTATCGACAACAAAATGAACTTGATCACCAATGCTTGGATATTCACTGATACCTCTGTCAAAGTGACCACCAATGGCTTCCCCCACGAGTTCGACTTTGATCCACTTTCTTTCGGAGGCCATTTCGGAATCTGCATTAATCTTTGATGTTTCACTGGATTCGGAAATAACACCGTAAAGATGATTATATCCCAAAGGAATTTTTACAAAACTTCCAACCTGTCCAATTCTATAATTGCGCCCTTCTAATACTACGATTCCTGACTCAACAGACGCAGCAAGATCAACCGTTACTGATGCACTTGAAACGGAGCTTACAACGCCTAAAAATGTTGGTTGCAGAGTTGTCATGCTTGCACCTCATGTGCGTCTGACGCCCCTGTGTTCTGTTCTTCTTCTGGAGCGTTTGGCTGCACGATGTCTTGAGATATATTACTACCCGCTGTTGCTAAAAAACGAGCGAGACGGACAAAATCTCCAAGTAAAAATTTATTTTCTTGGTAATATTCAGATCGAATTTCTGGCCAGTTTTTTGTTGGAGGAGTGCCAAGTTTCCATTTCGCTTCTACGCCGTTTATTACTGCACCATCTGTACAAAAAACACTCACGCCTGAGCATCTCAAGGCTAATTCTTTAGCCGCTTTTTCGTCCGCTAGGCTATTGAATTGGAATGCTAGTAATGCTGCTGTAGGGTTTGCCATTAAACTCTCAAGTAGTCGAGATGAGATGTGCGCGTCGGCAAAAGAAAACCCTGTACATAAAATCAATGTGTCTGGTTCCAGGATGAAATTTTTTAAGCGCTCGAACAAAGATGAAAATGGAGCTGCTTGTGTCTGATCATACTTGATGTGTGATGGATAGACCATATTAGCATTGTCTGAATTTGGTACGCGCACGACCTCGCCATTTTCTGTTGATTCCCAGCCAATGGATCCATGAAGCTTCCATAGTCTTACCCAACGGGGTGGAAGGTCATTCTTAGAAATACTCGAAGGATCAAAAAATGCGCATTTTGATCCACTGAAACCATCAAAATAAGGTGTTCGTGCTCTCTCTAATGCATTTTCAATTAAAAGGTCATAATTAGTTGTAAAAATTTCAACTGCGTATTTTCGATTAATACCGGTAATCCATGATACCAGTTCAGAATAAGGGTTTGGTTCACTAGGTAAATCTTGTGCAACTACATCTCTTATTGAAGAGCATATTTTCTGAGATAGCTCATTAAAATCTTTGGCTGTAAAGTCGAAAAGAGTACCTACATCAATTACTTCAGCAA
>NZ_JARRAE010000021.1 GCF_030376605.1 Pseudochrobactrum sp. sp1633
GGGCCGAAACTTCCCGTCTTCCAGTCTGCGGCTCTGCCGCCAGACGTAATCGCCGGTTAGGTTGATGTGCTCCCAGCCCAGCGGCGACAGGAATTGCAGCAGCTCGCCGTCCACCGGCTTGCCGGCCTCGACCAACCCCTGGGTGGCGCGTTCCAGGTACACCGTGTTCCACAGCACGATAGCCGCCGTCACCAGGTTGAGGCCGCTGGCCCGGTAGCGCTGCTGCTCGAAGCTCCGATCCCTGATTTCCCCAAGGCGGTTGAAGAACACCGCCCTGGCCAGCGAGTTGCGCGCCTCACCTTTGTTCAGGCCGGCATGCACGCGGCGGCGCAGTTCAACACTTTGCAGCCAGTCCAGGATGAACAGCGTGCGTTCGATCCGGCCCAGTTCGCGCAGGGCGACAGCCAGGCCGTTCTGACGCGGATAGCTGCCGAGCTTGCGCAGCATCAGCGAGGCGGTAACGGTGCCCTGCTTGATCGAGCTGGCCAGGCGCAGGATGTCGTCCCAATGAGCGCGCACGTGCTTGATGTTCAGGGTGCCACCGATCAGCGGGCGCAGCGTCGGGTAGGCCTGCACGCCCTGCGGCACGTACAGTTTGGTTTCGCCGAGGTCGCGGATGCGTGGCGCGAAGCGGAAGCCCAGCAGGTGCATCAGGGCGAAGACGTGATCGGTGAAACCGGCCGTGTCGGTGTAGTGCTCCTCGATCCGCAGGTCGGACTCGTGATACAGCAGGCCGTCGAGCACATAGGTGGAATCTCGGACGCCGACATTCACCACGCGTGTGCTGAACGGCGCGTATTGGTCGGAGATGTGGGTGTAGAACAGCCGTCCTGGCTCGCTGCCGTACTTCGGGTTGACGTGCCCGGTGCTCTCACCCCGGCCGCCAGCGCGGAAGCGCTGGCCATCGGAGGATGAGGTGGTGCCGTCGCCCCAATGGGCAGCGAAGGCATGGCGGTACTGGTGATTGACCAGCTCGGCCAAGGCCGCCGAATAGGTTTCATCGCGGATGTGCCAGGCTTGCAGCCAGGACAGCTTGGCGTAGGTCAGGCCGGGGCTCGACTCGGCCATCTTGGTCAGCCCGAGGTTGATCGCATCGCCCAGGATCGCTGACAGCAGCAATGTCCGGTCTTTGGCCTCGGCACCGTCCTTCAGGTGGGTGAAGTGGCGGCTGAAGCCCGTCCAGTCGTCCACGTCCATCAGCAGTTCGGTGATCTTGATGCGCGGCAGCAACTGGCTGGTCTGGTCGATCAGCGCCTGCGCGGTATTGGGCACCGCGGAATCCAGTGGGGTGATCTTCAGCCCTGACTCGGTGAGGATGGCATCGGGCAGCTCGTTGTCCTTGGCCAGGCGGGTGACGGTGGCCAGCTGCTCGTCCAGCAGCTGCAAGCGCTCTTCCAGGTACTGGTTGCTGTTCGGGTTGATCGCCAGGGGCAGAGCCTGCGCATGCTTGAGCGCGGCGAACCTCTCTGCCGGCAGCAGGTAGTCGTCGAAGTCGCGGAACTGCCGCGAGCCCTTGACCCAGATGTCGCCGGAGCGCAGCGCGTTCTTCAGCTCTGACAGGGCGCAGATTTCGTAGAAGCGCCGGTCGAGGCCTTCCGGGGTTATCACTAGCGGCCTCCAGCGCGGCTTGATGAAGGCGGTGGGCGCATCGGCCGGCACCTTGCGCAGGTTGTCGGCGTTCATCTCGCGCAGGGTCTGCACGGCCGCCAGCACGCCTTGCGCAGCCGGGGCGGCGCGCAGTTCCAGCACCTCCAACAAGGCCGGCGTATAGCGGCGCAGGGTGGCGAAGTTCTCGCCAACCAGGTGCAGATGGTCGAAGCCCTCCGGCCGGGCCAGCAGCTCGGCCTCGCTGACGCTCTCGGTGAACTCGTCCCAGGGAATCACCGCCTCGATGGCGGCGTAGGGATCGCTGCCGCTTTCCTTGGCCTCCAGCAGGGCCTGGCCGATCTTGGAGTACAGGCGCACCTTGTCGTTGATCGCCTTGCCTTGCTTCTGGAACTGCTGCTGATGCTTGTGCTTCGCGCCGCTGAACAGCTTGACCAGGATGCGGTCGTGCAGATCGACCAGCTCATCAATCACGGTCGCCGTACTCTCCAGCACCACGGCGGCCAGGGTCGCGTAGCGCCGCTGCGGCTCGAACTTACCGAGGTCTTTGGGCGTCATCTGCCCACCCTCGCGGGCCAGCTTGAGCAGGCGGTTCTGGTGGATGTGCCGGCCCAGAGCTTCGGGCAAATCCACCAGCTGAAATGTCTTCAGCCGCTCGATGTGTTCGAGCATGTGCCGGGAGTTCGGTTTTAGTGGGGCCTGCCGCAACCAGGTCAACCAGGTGATGCTGCTGCCGGCCTTGAGCTTCAACAGCTCGTCCAGCTTGGCCCGATGCGAGTCCGTGAGTGGTTCGACCAGGGCGCGGTAGACCCGGCGATTGGCCCGCGCAATGGCTTCCGAGCAGGCCCGGTCAATCACGCTCAGCGCCGGCAGGATGCGCCGCTTCTGCCGCAGACTCTCCAGCGCCTGGCCGGCCAGCAGCAACCCCTTGTCGGTCTGCTGGGCCAACTCGGTCAGCTCGCGCACCAGGGCGCGGAAGTCGGACAGGCCGAACGGGGCCAGTTGTAGGTAGGTGCGCAGTTCCTGGGCGTGCTCGCGGCGAGTCACGTCGCGTTCGCCGTATTTCGCCCAACTCGTTGGGTCGACCTGAACTTGCTTGGCCACCCACTGGATGACCGGCTCGGGCAACTCGCTGTCGCTGCCCAGCGCATAGCCTGGATATCGCAGCAGGCTGAGCTGCACCGCGAAGCCCAGGCGGTTGGCGTCGCCGCGCCGCTGGCGGATCAGCGACAGGTCGGAGTCGTTGAAGGTGTAGTAGGGGTCGTCTCAGAAAACGGAAAATAAAGCACGCTAAGCGTGCGTGGAGGCTGGCACCCAGCGGTACAGCGTCGGAATGGACACGCCGAGGTTCTTGGCCACGTCCTTGGGCGGCACCCCGCTGGCCAGCAGCTTCTTGGCCGACTCGATCTTGCTGTCGGTCATCTTCGGCTTGCGGCCGCCTTTGCGGCCGAGCTGCTTGGCGACTTCCAGCCCGGCGCGGGTGCGCTCGACGGTCAGCTCGCGCTCCATTTCGGCAAGGCTCGCCATGACGTGGAAGAAGAACCGCCCGGATGGTGTGCCGGTATCGATGGAGTCGGTGAGGCTCCTGAACTGGACACCGTGCTTGTGCAGATCGCCGACCAGATCGACCAGTTGCTTGACCGACCGGCCCAGCCGGTCGAGCTTCCAGACGACCAAAGTATCGCCTTCGCGCAGCATTTCGAGCGTCTTGGCCAAGCCAGGCCGGTCTGCCCGCGTGCCACTCACCTTGTCCTCGAAGACCTTTTTACATCCGGCCTTGCTCAAGGCTTCGCGTTGCAGCTCCAGGTTCTGATCCTGCGTCGAGACGCGCGCATAGCCAATCAACATGGCTTGTCTCGCGCCCGGTCGATGCGTTCCTGCATCGCCTGCATCACTTCTTCGTGGGTGTACGATCTGGCGTTGGCGTCGGTGGCTTGCCGCAGGGCTTCCTCAACCTCGCGCGTCATCCGCTCGTAATCCTCCGGCCACAGCGCTTGCTCCATGCGCAGCGACGCCTGACCCAGCAGGTGCAGCAGGCTGAACAGCCGCATGTCGTTGGTGGCGACGATGCGCTCCCGAATCTGCTCCTGAATAGCTTCGCTAGCCCGATGCGCTTGTGGTGTGGCAGTCCCCTCGTAGTCAGCGGGGAATTCCGCTTCCTCGGCAATCCTTGCCCAGGCGCTGGCCAGCGCCTCGATGGTTGACGTGCTCATTTCCGCCGCTCCTGTGCTCTTTGGCGAATCAACCGGCCAAGGGGCCTCGACGCGAAAACCAGCAGCATCACGCCTATCGGATACCAGGTCGAGAAGACCACCAAGGCATCGAAGGCTGGCCGTCCGGTGTTGGTAGGCAGTACGGCGGTCACAGCCATCAACCCGCCGACCGTCCAGATGATGCGCCACACGTAGGGCATCACGCGGGGCACGTAGCCGTCATCGAAAGCGGTCTGGTAGTAGCGGCGCAGGCCGCGCTCGGCAAGCGCCTGGCGCTGCCGCTCCGACAGCGCATCCGTCCGGCCATACCAGCGCCGGAATGGTGGACAGCGCAGCAGCAAAGGGGTGAAGAGGATCATCACCGCCACGATCGCGACACCCCACGCCATGACGGCGCCGGCATCGGGCCGCTTGGCGTTCTCGATCACGGGCGCGAAGACGCCCGGAGCACCGATCATCCAGAACAGCGCAATGTGCTGATGGAAGGAGAGCTTCATTTGCTCATCCACTTGCGCAGCAGGCGCTTTTTCAGGGAGGCGCGTTCTTGCGGGTTGCGTCCCTTGTGATTGGCGATGCGATCCGCCGTGGCGGCCTGGCGCTTGACGGGCCAGTAGGAGCGGCCATCCTTGCCCATCGACCAGACGCTGCTGGCCTGGTTTTCCAGCAGGGGCAGATGGGCGCTCAGGGCTTCGGGCGACGCGCTGGTCAGCGCCGTGCGCTCACGGGTGCGCCAGCGCTGATGCCAGAGCTTCTTGTCCTCGCGCTCGCTGCCGCAGGTCGTGTGCCCGACGATGGGTGTTTTGCGGCGGCTGCGGCTCATAACGTAGTGGTCTCCAAGAACATTCAGGACTGATCCCAGGCGTCGATGGTCAAGACCTGATCGGCAGGACAGGCGGCTACGCGGTCGGGAACTGGATGGTGTTCAGTCTCATGCCGACCCCATTCGATTGATCGCGTCGCTTGCGGCACGCTGCGACGCAAGGAGGTTTGCGACCTGGTTTAGCAGCCGTGTCCGCTGCATGTCTGTTACCTATCTCCCCGACCGCTCATTGGACCAACTCCAGAGATTGGGCTCTATCGCTCAGCCAATACGAAACCGGCATTGGCTGATGCCACAACCGAGACGAACACAAATGGCTCGGTACCTGTATTTCGCGCCCCGTGCACTTGGCCCGGTCTTGCCACGGCTATCTCACCTTCCCTGAGGGCACGAACAATCCCATTGCCCTGAAAGTAATCAGCCATTCCCGACAAAACAGTCCACGTGTCTTGGCCGTGAGGATGAATGTGAGCCGCAATTTCCTGCCCGGGATGGACATGCCAAACCACGATAATTGAGTCTCGGGTTTCAAGCACAACGGAACGAATAGGCTCGCCTTCGGACGGCTGAACATACTCGGCTACAGAAAATATTCTCGATTCAACAGTCATCGGAGATCCCTCTTTCACAGTGCCCCCAGACAGGCTGGATATGAGTTCTAACTCGAATTTGAACGGGAGGCTGGTCGTGCGGTCGTGCAGTTGCCGATGAGCGTGTCGGCTGCTGCCTCCTTGCCCACCAGCGAACTCACGTCCGTTGCGGCCATCCAGAAGGTCTTGCCCGAGCGCGGCTCATAGGTCGCGGGATCGAACACGCCAGAGGGGCCGAACATCGGCGGCTTGATTGGTCATGGCTCCATGCCTTTGTCGTTACGGTCTTCATCGTCGGCATCCTGACGCACGGCGGGCAATTGCTGGAGCAACGCCGGCAGCCATTCCTGTACCGTCTCCCACACCACATCGAGGTTGATGTCGAAATAGCCGTGAGCCATGCGATTACGCATATTGCGCATGCTGCGCCACGGCACGTCGGCATGCGCCTGGGTGAACTCGACGTAGCCATCCATCACCTTTGTGGCCGCCTCGCCGATGACGATCAGGCTCATGATGACGGCCTGCTGGGTGCGCTTGTCGGCCAAGAAGTCGTCCTTGGCCATCCCTTCCACGAAGCTGCGCGCATCGGTTGCGGCCTGCTGAATGTGGTCGAGGTAATCGGGCAGGCGGTTCTCGCTCATATCGGTTGCGCCTCCGCGAGCACCTTGGCCCGGAACTTCGGCGGCAGGTCGCCGGGAGTCAGCAGATCGACGTCAACGCCGAGCAGCGATTTCAGTTCTTCTTCCAAATCGCCCAAGTCCAACAACGTGGCACCGGGCAGCGCATCGACCAACAGGTCGAGGTCGCTGCCATCCCGGTCGGTGCCATGCAGCACCGAGCCGAAGACGCGCGGGTTCGCGGCGCGAAAGCGGCCTACCGCTTCACGCACTGCGCTTCGCTTCATGTCAAGCACAACAGACGGTCGCATGCGCATCCTTTCTTATCGAAACTCGTTGAGATGATATGCAATCAAGAATAGAATTTCAAGAACTATTTTCGAGAATCGCAATGCCTTGATTCCCGTGCCGCGCTGTCACTTTCAGAAGGCGACAGCACGAAATATCAAAAGTCGACCGCACGGTCTTTTCTGACGTTGGAGTCGCCTCAGAAAACGGAAAATAAAGCACGCTAAGGCGTAGTTCCCTCGGGCTACACCGCGTCCGCACTGCGCGGTTCTTTCTTCCCTTGCAGTGACGCAATCAGCGGGCAGGAAACGTTCCCCTTCCGCGCATGGCAGGCGCACACCAAATCAGACAGCACGGCCTCCATGCGCGCCAGGTCAGCCATCCTCTCGCGCACGTCCTTGAGCTTGTGCTCGGCCAGGCTGCTGGCTTCCTCGCAATGGGTGCCATCCTCCAGCCGCAGCAGCTCGGCGATCTCATCCAGGCTGAAGCCCAACCGCTGGGCTGATTTCACGAAGCGCACCCGCGTTACATCCGTCTCGCCATAGCGGCGAATGCTGCCGTAAGGCTTGTCCGGTTCCGGGAGCAAGCCCTTGCGCTGATAGAACCGGATGGTCTCCACATTGACCCCGGCCGTCCTGGCGAAAACGCCAATGGTCAGGTTCTCCAAATTGTTTTCCATATCGCTTGACTCCGTACATAACTACGGAAGTAAGCTTAAGCTATCCAATTCAGATTCGAAAGGACAAACGTATGTCTGAACCTCAAAACGGGCGCGGCGCGCTCTTCACTGGCGGGCTGGCCGCCATCCTCGCCTCGGCTTGCTGCCTCGGGCCGCTGGTTCTGATCGCCTTGGGGTTCAGCGGCGCTTGGATCGGCAACTTGACGGTGTTGGAACCCTATCGCCCCATCTTTATCGGCGTGGCGCTGGTGGCGTTGTTCTTCGCCTGGCGGCGCATCTACCGGCCGTCAGCCGCCTGCAAACCGGGTGAGGTTTGCGCGATTCCCCAAGTGCGAGCTACTTACAAGCTCATTTTCTGGGGCGTGGCCGTGCTGGTTTTGGTCGCGCTCGGATTTCCCTACGTCGTGCCATTTTTCTATTGATCACAGGAGTTCACCATGAAAAAGCTGCTTTCCGCCCTTGCCCTCGCTGCCGTTGTTGCCCCCGTGTGGGCCGCCACCCAGACCGTTACGCTGTCCGTACCGGGCATGACCTGCTCGGCCTGTCCGATCACTGTCAAGAAGGCGATTTCCAAGGTCGATGGCGTCAGTAAAGTTGACGTGACCTTCGAGACGCGCGAAGCGGTGGTCACCTTCGATGATGCCAAGACCAGCGTGCAGAAACTGACCAAGGCTACCGAGGATGCGGGCTACCCATCATCAGTCAAGAACTGATCATGAAAGACCCGAAGACACTGCTGCGGGTCAGCATCATTGGCACAACCCTCGTGGCGCTGTGTTGCTTCACCCCTGTTCTGGTCATTTTGCTCGGTGTGGTCGGCTTGTCCGCGCTGACCGGCTATCTGGACTATGTGCTGCTGCCTGCGCTGGCGATTTTCATCGGCTTGACCATCTACGCCATCCAACGAAAACGCCAAGCCGATGCCTGCTGCACACCGAAATTCAATGGAGTAAAAAAATGACCGAAATCACCGTGAATGGCATGACCTGCACATCCTGCGCCACCCATGTCAAAGATGCTTTGGAAAAGATTCCCGGCGTGAATGCCGCTGTGGTGTCCTATCCAGAAAGCCGCGCGCAAGTCATGGCAGACACCGCCGTGAGCCACAACCAACTGCTGGCCGCCATCGCCGCATTGGGTTATCAAGGCTCGATCCGGGTTGGTGATTTCAAAGATGAACCAAAAATCCGTGATGCACTTGAGGGCGCCGGTTTGCATATCGCCATCATTGGCAGCGGCGGGGCCGCGATGGCGGCGGCGCTGAAGGCCGTCGAGCAAGGCGCGACGGTCACGCTGATCGAACGCGGCACCATCGGCGGCACCTGCGTCAATATCGGCTGTGTGCCGTCCAAGATCATGATCCGCGCTGCCCATATTGCCCATCTGCGCCGGGAAAGTCCGTTCGACGGCGGTATTGCGGCAACTGTGCCTGCGATTGACCGCAGCAAACTGCTGGCCCAGCAGCAGGCCCGTGTCGATGAACTGCGGCACGCCAAATACGAAGGCATCCTGGACGGCAATCCAGCCATCACCGTTTTGCACGGTGAAGCGCGTTTCAAGGACGACCAGAGCCTGGTCGTCCGTTTGAACGAGGGTGGCGAGCGCGAGGTAACGTTCGACCGCTGCCTGGTCGCCACCGGTGCCAGTCCGGCCGTGCCGCCGATTCCGGGCCTGAAAGAGTCACCCTACTGGACTTCCACCGAAGCGCTTGTCAGCGACACCATTCCCGCACGCCTGGCCGTGATCGGTTCGTCGGTGGTGGCGTTGGAACTGGCGCAAGCCTTTGCCCGGCTCGGCAGCCAGGTCACGATCCTGGCACGCAGCACCTTGTTCTTCCGGGAAGACCCGGCCATCGGCGAGGCCGTGACAGCCGCTTTCCGCGCCGAGGGCATCGAGGTGCTGGAGCACACGCAAGCCAGCCAGGTCGCCCATGTGAACGGCGAATTCGTGCTGACCACCGGACACGGTGAATTGCGCGCTGACAAGTTGCTGGTTGCCACCGGTCGGGCACCGAATACGCGCAGCCTCGCGCTGGACGCGGCGGGGGTCACTGTCAATGCGCAAGGGGCCATCGTTATCGACCAAGGCATGCGCACGAGCAACCCGAACATCTACGCGGCCGGCGACTGCACCGACCAGCCGCAGTTCGTCTACGTGGCAGCGGCCGCCGGCACCCGTGCCGCGATCAACATGACCGGCGGCGACGCAGCCCTCAATCTGACCGCGATGCCGGCAGTGGTGTTCACCGACCCGCAAGTCGCCACCGTGGGCTACAGCGAGGCGGAAGCGCACCACGATGGCATCGAGACCGACAGTCGCACGCTGACACTCGACAACGTTCCGCGAGCGCTTGCCAACTTCGACACACGCGGCTTCATCAAGCTGGTCATCGAGGAAGGTAGCGGACGGCTCATCGGCGTGCAGGCGGTGGCCCCGGAAGCGGGCGAACTGATCCAGACGGCGGTGCTCGCCATCCGCAACCGCATGACGGTGCAGGAACTGGCCGACCAGTTGTTCCCCTACCTGACAATGGTCGAGGGGTTGAAGCTTGCGGCGCAGACCTTCAACAAGGACGTGAAGCAGCTTTCCTGCTGCGCTGGATAAAAAAAGGAGGTTTTCAATGAGCGCCTACACCGTGTCCCGGCTGGCCCTTGATGCCGGGGTGAGCGTGCATATCGTGCGCGACTACCTGCTGCGCGGATTGCTGCGTCCGGTGGCGTGCACCCCGGGCGGCTATGGCCTGTTCGATGATGCCGCCTTGCAACGGCTGTGCTTCGTGCGGGCGGCCTTCGAGGCGGGCATCGGCCTGGACGCGCTGGCGCGGCTGTGCCGGGCGCTGGATGCTGCGGACGGCGATGAAGCGGCCGCGCAGCTTGCCGTTCTGCGCCAGTTCGTCGAGCGTCGGCGCGAAGCGTTGGCCGATCTGGAGGTGCAGTTGGCCACCATGCCGACCGAGCCGGCACAGCACGCGGAGAGTCTGCCATGAACAGCCCCGAGCGCTTGCCGTCCGAGACGCACAAACCGATCACCGGCTACCTGTGGGGCGCGCTGGCCGTGCTCACCTGTCCCTGCCATTTGCCGATTCTCGCCATTGTGCTGGCCGGCACGACGGCCGGCGCGTTCATCGGAGAGTACTGGGGTATCGCAGCCCTCACGCTGACCGGTTTGTTCGTCCTGTCTGTGACACGACTGCTGCGGGCCTTCAAAGATCGATCATGAGCGCTTCCCATTGAGACAAACCACGCTGTCGCTACGTTGCCTCATGCCGGCATCAAATTCGGCTGAGTAGCTTCTCGCCATCTGGACGTAGCTCACCCTTGGGTGAAACATGCCGATACAGGGTCTGCCGCGTGACGCCAAGTTCCTGGCACAGGTCGCCGACCTTGGTCTCTGGCTGACCCATTGCCGCCATCGCCAGCCGCAGCTTGGCGGCGGTCATCTTGAACGGCCGGCCGCCTTTCCGCCCGCGCGCGCGGGCCGAGGCTAGGCCGGCAATCGTGCGCTCCGCGATCAACTCGCGCTCGAACTCGGCCAGGGCGGCGAAGATGCCAAAGACCAGCTTGCCGGCGGCGGTCGTGGTGTCGATGGCCGCGCCGTGCCCGGTTAATACCTTCAAGCCGATGCCGCGCCCAGTCAGGTCGTGCACGGTGTTGATGAGATGTCGCAGGTCGCGTCCGAGCCGATCCAGTTTCCACACGACCAGTGTGTCGCCAGTTCGCAACGCCTTCAGGCAGCTCGTCAAGCCGGGCCGATCCTCGCGCATGCCGGATGCCTGGTCCTCGTAAAGATGTACTGGATCGACCCCGGCGGCAATCAGCGCGTCGCGCTGCAAATCGGTAGCCTGGGAGCCGTCCGCCTTCGATACCCGCATGTAGCCTATCAGCACCTTTTCACCCGTCACGTATACGTTCGATTATGTGACAGTGTGAGCCAGAAAGTTCTCGCCGTCAAAAACTGTCACTTAACCCGTCATTTAGTCTAAGACCTGCAAACGGCCATTCAGGCTCGTAATGTGACAAAAACTCCGGCGGGATGCCCTCCTTGGTGAACGTGGCGCGCAAACGTTCCAGGGATTCGGGGTCGCGTCGCCCGTAGGACGCCAGTGTGAACAGCAAGCGGGCCGTCTCCGGGTTGTGTCGCGCTTCAATGATGGCCTCATCGATGGCCTGGGCTGCTCGTTGCCAGTGGTTGATGGGTTCCGGCTTCGGCACCTTCGCCGGCAGGCCGTTGGTGAAACCAGTGTGCGGCTCCGTCTGAAACAGCGCGGCCTGTTCCCCGCGCGGGATCAGCGCCTTTGACTCGATCAGCGTGATGGCGGTGGCCGCCGCCTCCAGCATCTGCCACTGCACCGCCGGGGCCAGAATCTCGTAGGGACGCCACAGACTCTGCCCGGCGCGCAGCGGATGGCCGCAGCGCTCCCAGACATGGCGGATGCTCGCCGAGCAACTGCCGCAGTGCGAGAGCGGCGTGTTCAGCTCATCAAGCAGGGTGCGCAGCAGCCGGAACCACAAGCCGGCGTGGACACGCCGACGCGGCAGCTCCACAAAACCCGTCGTCAGCGCCTGCCAGGTGCGCCGGTCCATGCAGGCGATTGCGTCATCGGCAGGGCGCGGCGCAGCATCGGCGATTTCCCACTGAAGATACCGGCCGGGCATGCCCCAGTAGGACTCCAGCCAGCAGCCATGCTGCGGGCAGCTCAGCATCAAGGGGAGCTGCCAGACGAGTAGCACAGCTTGATTCGTTGGATCGTTCAGACACTGCGGACACGCCCGGCGAATCGTCTGGCTCGGTAGCCAGGCACGCCAGCGAGTGATGGACCGCACCTTGCGGGTGCGCTTGGGCAGGAGCACCGCGCATTGGAATGTATAGGTTTCCAAGGCTGCTGGTACCGAATCGTCGAGACTGTCGAGCAGCCACGGCACCCAGCCTGCAAGACTCATGCTGCGCAACCGCTCCAGCTCGACGCCACTGCGCTGGCAGAGCGCCGTCAGCAACGACAAGGATGGTGCGGTATCCAGGTCATCAAGTTGGCTGTGACCAAGATCGTGGGCCAGCAGCTCGTGCACGTCCATCTGGTAGCAGGCGGCGACCCGGTTGAGCCATGAGGACAGGGCTTCGCCTTCCTTGGGTGCCGGATGCAGCGGCCAGCGCGGCGCGGACTTCACATCAGTTCCCGCTCGAACTGTCGCCGCCGCTCACTGGGGCCGATGTAGTCGGCCATGCTGAGCGTGCGGTGGTTGATCGCTTCCTCGCCACTCTCCACGGCGGCGACGGCCGCCGCCACCAGCAGATGTGCAAGCTCGCCGATGGTGCCTTCGCTCCGGGTGAGCAGGTAGCGGGCCATGTCCAGCGTGGCAATCGGGGATGGCCGCCGTAGCGGGAGTGACGCCGCGAAGCTGGCCAGCAGCGAGCAGCAGTCCTCATTGGCCTCCCACGGCGGCAGCAGCATCGGCTCGAAGCGGTTTTCCAACTGATCGTCCGAACGGATGGCCAGGTACGCCTCGCGCGTGCCGACCCCGACCAGGGGGATACGCAGCTCGTTGCCGAGGAAGCGCAGCAGGTTGAGGAACTCGCGCCGGTTAACGCTGTTGCCAGCCAGTACATTGTGCAGTTCGTCGATCACCAGCATGCGCACGCCGACCTTGCGCAGCAGGGCCAGCGCCAGTTGCTCCATTTCCGGCAGCCGTGGGCGCGGGCGCAGCGGCGCGCCCATCGCAGCCAGCAGCGCGACATAGAAGCGGATCACCGATGGCTCTGACGGCATCTGCACGACCAGCACCGGGATATGTTCTTGGTCAGCGTCGGTGCCGACCGGGTGCGCCCGCCGGAATTTCTCGACGATCATCGACTTGCCGTTGTTGGTGGGGCCGACCAGCAGCAGGTTTGGCATGCGTTGCTTGTTCGGCCACGCATACAGAGTTTCCAGCCGGTTCAGCGCCTCGACCGCGCGCGGGTAGCCGATCCAGCGGTCGGCGCGAATGCGCTGGATGCGCTCGTCTGCCGGCAGCCTGGCCAAACCCTGTGCCGCTGGCAGCAGGTGGGACAGGTCAATGACGGGATATTCGTCCACGGCTACCACTCCTCGATCTGATCGAACGGTTTGGCCGGCGGCAGGTTGTCTGCCTGCGGGTCAGCCATGTCCACATCCGGCGGTATGGGCTTGGCCGGTGGCTCCGACGTCTTGAGGTGCTGGCGGCGATCAGCGTCGCGCCGCGCCTTGCGCGTGGCCTTCTGGGCGGTGGTCACGATCTCGCGCATCTGCCCGATCATGCGGAACAGCGCCGACTCGTCCACCTGCTCGCGCCCGAGCTGACGCAATTTGGCCAGCGCCTGGCGTTGTTCCCAGAGGGTGACGGCCGGATGGGACAAGGTGCGGTAGTGGATCTCCAGATAGTGCTGACCTTCCGGTTCCAGTACCCAGATGCGGCTGATGTCGCGCGGATCGCGCCGGATCAGGAAGGCGGGCAAGCGCTCGCGCCGGGCAATCCACGGCTTGAGGGCGTCGGCGTAGTAGTGGATGTGGTCGATGACAAAGCCGGTGCGGGTCAGGGTGCGGCGGATCACCGGCAGGAAATCGACCAAAAACGCGGTGGGGCGGGTAACGACGGCCGGGACGCCAACGCGCTCCACGGCCTCGGCCCAGCGCGCGGCCGGCGGCTGGAGCAGGCCGTTGTGCACGGAGCCGTGATAGGTGCCTACCGCCAACGCGAGCCAGCGCTCCAGCTCGCGCAGCGTCAGGGTGGCCATCTTCTCGGAATCGTACTCGCCGCGCTGGCCGGGATTGGAGAAGGTCGTCCCCGGTAATTCGTCGTGGATCATCTGCATCGCCGTGCCGATGATCCGTTCCACGATGCCGCCGTAGTGCGGCTGGCCTGGTGGGCGATAGTCCAGCCGGATGCCATGCTGTTCGCAGCCACGGCGCAGCGCTTCGCTTTTGAACTCGGCCGCGTTGTCCAGATAGAGCAGCCTGGGCTTGCCGCTCATCGGCCAGTCCATTTCCACATTCAGCCCTTCCAGCCAGGGCCGCTTGTCGCAGGCGGCATGCGCGAGGCATAGGCCGACCGAGACGGCGGACGGCGCTTCCAGCGTGACCACCATGCCGAGTACGCAGCGCGTGAACACGTCGATGGCGAGGGTCAAATATGGGCGGCCAATCGGTTGCCGGTCGCGCTCGTCGACCACGATCAGGTCGATGACGGTGTGGTCGATCTGCACCTGTTCCAGCGGCATGGTGACTTCTGGCGGAATGCCACCCGCGCCTTGCAAGGGACGGGCAGCGTCCTGCCCGCCCCGGCTGCGGGCTATTTTCGCCGGGTGTAGTCCGGCAATCCGCTGGGCCACGGTGTTGCGCGCCGGCACCGGCAGCTTCTGGGTTTTGCACGCCTGCGCGACTTCGCGGTGGAACGCCGCCAGGCTGCGTTTCTGCTTGGTCAGGAAGCGCTTTTGCAGCAGCTCGCGGATGATGCGCTCGACCGGTTCCGGCAAGCGCCCCTTGCCTTTGCCGCCGCCGGATCGGCCGGGCGTCAGGTCTGTTACCAGGCCAGTACCCTGCCGGGCGCGACGGATCAGGACATATACCTGTCGCCGGGACAGGCCCAGCGCTTGGGCTGCCTCATCGGCGGCTTCATGCCCGACCACCTCAAGCGCTGCCAGTGGCCCGATGATTTCCGTCCGGTGCCGGGCTTGCGCCCATGCCTCGTCGGGCAGGGTGGCCACGCCTTGCGCGGCAATCGGTGGAGTGTCTGATGTCATGCCCAAACCTCGCTTTGGTGCACACGAGTATTGAGCATAGTCGAGATTGGTGCAGACGACTCCTGATATTGGGCTGTCAGGAGCCGTATGCACACCAGGCGTTACATCCAGTCAGATGGTGCGGTCGTCTTCTGAAAACGACACAAACCTCACGAGCCCGGTCTTGAGTTTCCGCGCGGAGCGGATCTCCGTTGCGGCGTTACGAAGGTAGCGCGCTCCCACCACCGCTTGTTGAAGGAAGCGCTCACCTTCTGGAGTCAGCCCTGCCCCCGCTCGCGTACGCTTGAAGAGAGAAAAGCCAAGTTGGCGCTCAAACAGCTGCACACGTCGGCTGACGGTGGATTGCGATATCGATAGGCGCTCCGCCGCTCGGCGGAAGCTGCCGGCCTCGGCGACCTGAACGGCGTACTTCAGGTATCGGAGATCAAGAGTCAGGTCGGGCATGAGACCCGTCCGATCATACCGGCGGTCTCATCGGCGAACCGCCTGCGCCCGGTGAGCGGCACCCATGCACGTCCACTTTCATCGAGCCCACCCCCGCTAGCGCCTGGGGAACGAGCACGTCCGTTGATCTCAGATGTGGAATCCGAGCTGAGCCCCTCAATGAGCATGACCATGTCCGAATCTGTCATAGATGCATGCGGCGGTCATACATTTTCACACGCTTGAAGTCTATGCGCGAAGCATATATTCTTGCGGTATGGAGCCTGAGGTCGCCAAGTACCATTTAGGTGCACTCGCGTTGGCCGTTGCAGACAGCATCGCCAGTGTCTCGGCCTCGTTTTCACCAAGCGGCCCGGGGACCGCCGTGATGGTGTTACTCAGCATGGAGCCCGGACTGCCGATCAGCGTTTTGGCTACCTCGATCGGGCTTTCTCATGCCGGGACGGTGCGATTGATCGATAGGCTCGAGCGCGAACAGTTGGTGGAACGACGAAGACAAATCACCGACAGGCGGGCGCGCTTCATTCACCTCACCAATTCGGGGAAGAAGATAACGGACGCCTTGCTCAAGGCACGGGAGCAGGTGATCTCCGAATGTATTTCGCCCCTGTCGCCCAATGACCTCGACATTCTAGGCATGCTGTCGGAGCGGCTCCTTGTGGCAAACGGCTTCGACAAAGATGGCTCGGTCAGCCTTTGCCATCTGTGCGGCTACAGCAGGATCGCGCCTTCCCGTGGTAAAGCTAAGCCGGGGCGCTCGCCACGCTGGAACGTCGCATCAGAAGGCTGACGATATGATCAGGCAGGCTTGAAATAATGGGATCGTTTGCGCTCGAACTTCTTCTATGCGTACTTGCCTTCGGGTTCGGATATGCGGCGAACCAAGGCGGAACCTGTTTAGTGGTGGCCGCTCATGAGTTACACAGAAGACAGCCGCCGAAAATGTTCGTCGGATTTCTCGCAGCGTCGGCAGCGGCAGGCCTGGTTGCGGTCCCGATAGTCTGGACGGGAACACTGGGCGCAACACTCGCACCCTCGACCAGCATCAATTTCCTCCTGCTCATCGGCGCCATCGCCTTCGGCCTCGGCGCACTCATTAATGACACATGCCTGCTCGGATCGCTGGCGCGGCTTGGGGATGGGGAGATGCGACTTCTAGCTCTACCCTTGGGATTAACGATTGGTATCTTGGCTGCCGACCATGGCAGGTTCGGCTACGATTCAACATGGCCAAGCTTAATCTCCAAACCGAGCGCAACAGGCCTCGTTACTCTCCTAGCCTTCCTAGTTGTGCTCGTGCTGGCACTCGTTTTCGTTTCCACGAAGAGCGTTCTGCGAACAAAGCCGGGTTGGTCGTTCGGCGCTTCGATGATTGGACTCGGTATCACTGGCGGACTTCTATATGCACTCTCGCCGGCCTGGACCTTCGCAGACGTGATTCAACGCGCCCTTCCTCTCAGAATGTCCCCGGCCGGCGAGGTCGCGCTCACTGCGGTGATCTCTTCGATCGCAGGCGCCCTAACCGCCTCCTTTCGCCAAGGCAATCTGCGTCTCCAACTGCCGACAGCCAATGGCATTCTGCGATCTGTCGTCGGCGGCACATTGATGGGTATCGGCATCGCGCTCATACCCGGCGGGAATGATGGGTTGATCCTCGCAGCGGTTCCGACTCTTTCACCTGGTGGGATAGTCGCCTACCTTCTGATGACGACGACAATCGTCTTCGGATTTGCAGCGCGTGGTAAGTTATTCCGGCGCTGCCTTTCACGGCCATGATAAGGGCAACAGAGGACTTGCCCTCCTGACATGAGCATTTATCCCGACCGGGAATATCGGCTGACTAGCTCGTATGCCTTTGCAGGCCCTTGGACCATGATGACCACTTCAAAGGCCGCCGGCCCCAGAATCCTGTAGGTTGCATGGTAGGTGTCGTCTCCGCAGGCATAGACGCCACTCGCTTCCAACCCGGTATCCGTCCGCGAGAAACTCAAGCTGAGGAACTGCGTCCCGATATGAGGTCCGTCTGCGAACTCGACGACAACACTGTCCTCGCTCAAGCGATAGCGATACTGCCGGCACGCGGAGAATACTCTGCCATCTGCCAGTGAGAGAATGCCGCTCTCTCGATAAGCGAGCGCGCCTTCGCCGATCGCTGCTACGATTTCGGTGGGCATGGTTATCTCGTCCAGGGCCGCGTCCATCCGTACAGGCTGGACGTTTGCCAACGGGCTATAGGCCCACCCGGAGCGCCAGCCCCATCAAGTCAAAATCCCGCAAAGGTCGCGCGTTTGCTGGGTAAAGGCATCGCCGATGAGGATGGCTTCGTGAGGCAGCGAAGCGCGAGCCAGCCGCTCGACATATCTCGCTTATTAGTATATGCGTCGCGCATATACTGCAACGCCTGCCCGAAGCACGTAGACGACGTTCGTGACGTTCCCACGGGACCACTGTTGAGGAATTTTAGATGAGCATTTTCGACCGTTATGAATTTCTTGTCCCCGAGCACGGTCGGAGGGATCTTGGCCTGCTTAGATGGGCTCTCGTGATCGTATTTCTGTGGTTCGGCGCGATGAAGTTCACAGCGTACGAGGCCTATGGTATCGCCCCGTTTATCGAACACAGCCCGATCATGAATTGGCTCGGCATGTTCGGGACGCAGGGGCAAAGCTATTTCATCGGCGTTATCGAGTTATCGACCGGTCTCGTTCTGATCCTTGGTGCATTTCGTCCACTCTTCTCTGCGCTAGGCGCACTAATGTCAGCAGCGACCTATCTGATCACGCTGACCTTTTTCATCACCACTCCAGGTGTCGCGGAGCAGACTGCCGGCGGCTTTCCTGCGATTTCGGCTGCACCAGGGCAGTTTCTACTGAAGGACGCAGTTCTGCTAGCGGCGTCCCTCGTGCTGCTGCGTGCTTCGGTCCGCCACAGAGGGGCGCTTGTGCTCTCGTGACTGTGGTCCTCTCGTGACGGCGGGCGTGCAAATCCTGCAGAACCTCCGCGGGGCATGGATGCTCCGTCGCGATATCGAGCCCGGAGGCGCTCAGCTGCATGGCGACGCGGTCTTCGCCCGTTTCGCCGCAATCCCCGACGTCGTGGAGCACGGACTGTTCCTCAATGGGATTGATACAATCGTGATCGCGCGCGGTGACACGATGGAAGTGCGACGCCGGGGGCAAGCTAGGTCTCGCTGATCTGCACCTGCGCGGCCTGGATGACAGCGCTGACGCGGAGTGATTCTCGGGCGCGACCTACGGCGATTCCGAGCGAAAAGGCTTGCCCTATAGCCGCCAGGTATCAACGGTTCCGCGGCCTTAACGAGCCGGACCCGTTTTTTTCGGCGCGCTCGATCAGTCGAAATCCTCCGAAACCCTTCTAAAACAGGACATTTTCCACAAGCCGCGCGGAGGAAGAGGACCACGGTATGGCTTGCTGTCTATGCTCCGCGCACATATAGATGTGGCAATGGATGGACCTCGAGATCGAAACATTTTCGGGGCGTTCGCACTCATGATCAGCGACGACATCGTTCGCGCTAGTTCATCGCGGGCGCCGGAAGCTGGACCCGCCGCCTCAGCGCTGGCGTTGCTCGCGCACAAGCCCGGGCTCTCGATCCGTATGCTTGCGATCGGGGTGGGCCTTTCACATGCTGGAACTGTTCGCCTGGTGGATAGATTGGTAAGCGAGGGATTGATCGAGCGTAGGGAGCATTCGACAGACGGGCGCGCGCGATCCCTCTATCTTACTCCAACTGGCAAGGTCGCGAGCGACGAGGTCCTGGCCTCGCGCGATCAAGTGATTGCCGAAGGGCTATCGATCCTTAATCCAGACGAACTGAAAACCTTATCGGACATCGCTGAACGCGTTCTCCGAAATCGCTTGGAAAACCTCGAGCAGTCATACCGCATCTGCCGCTTGTGCTGCTACGAGGGCTGCACGAACTGCCCCGTCGATGCCGAATTGCATGAGCGAGGTGTGGACCGCGAGAAGAACGACGACGCGTAGGAGACTCGCAATTGCGGCAGCTCAACGCTGCTCAGATGGCGGGGCTTCATAATGTCAGCGAGCCTACCATCAGCCGCATTCTTTTGGCTACGCGTCAAGCCGGCCGATCGGGCATGGCGGTCTCATTCTAATATGTCGGTGATCGCCCCACTTTTAGCCGCTCAATTGATCGGAACGCGGTTTCGGAAGCGGCCGTTCAAACCACTCGCTGCATTCCCATTTCTCTATGTCCGATAGGTAGTTTCGGGGAAAAGCAGTCGGGAACAGGTTTCGGGAACGCATGCTCCGGCAGGAGCGCAGCGCGCGTCCCAAACGCGTTTTCCCGGTAGAGCTTCCCAATCGGCAAAGTGCGGGCCACCTCAGACTGCGAACGCGAAAAACCGCCTGGCTGGTCACTCAAGGCAGGGTAACGACGATTTTCGCTGCGGATACACCCGCCTTCAGGGCTTCCAAGGCAGCCTGGAGCATTTCAAGGCCCTGGCCCACGATCTTCGCCGGAGGGGCGGGGACGAACGTGCGCGCCGCGAGAGCCTGCGGCAGGAATTCGCGGTAGATCATTGGACCAACCTCGTCATCCTTGAGGCTCGTCCCGGAGATGTGCGTCGCCTCGACTCCAAATGAACGCTCGTCGGGCGGGGCCAGCGTCGCTGCCACCCGGCGCGAGCCCTCGCATCTCGCAACTACGGCAAAACAGTCTTTCATGTGACCGGTCGCGTGAAGCGTTCCAGCGAGACTGCGCCCGCGCATTGCCTCAATCACGTCTTCCACGATGGCTGGACTCGAGTGGTCAAGAACCTCGCTTGCACCCAGCTCCTTCAACAGGCCGACGTTGCGCGCCGAAGCGGTGGCGACGCACCTGTAGCCCGACGCCACCGCGAGCTGGATGGCGTTGCAGCCAACGCTCGACGATCCACCCCAGACCAGAACGACCTCTGGACGCGCGGTCGGCGAGTGTAACGGTGGCGCGAGAGCCAACTGTGTCCGTCCGTAGAGCCCGCTTGCGGCGGTGCCAAGGCCAAGCGGGAGGACTGCCGCATCAGCGAAGGCAATGTTGTTGGGGATCGGCGCCGCCATGTGGTCCAGCACGATCGTGTGGTGCTGGAACGCACCCTGCGCAGGTTGATTTACGGTTGTCCCGACCGCCTGTCCGATGACTCGATCGCCGACCTTGAACCGCTCGACCGCGCCACCGACCGCCGCGACCTCACCGGAGACGTCGCTGCCGAGAATCGCGGGATAGTCGAGCCATGGCAAAAGCGCGACGTCCTGCAGAATCCAGTCGAGTGGGTTGATCGCGATGGCCGCGTTGCGGATCAATATCTCGTTCGCCGCCAGATGCGGCAGAGCGGTGACACCGATCCTCAGTGGCTGCCCCGGCGCTTTCTGCCAGGCGGCCTGATTAGTCACGGTTTCGGTCATCATCAACTCTTTCTGTCAAGTATTACAGCTGGGCGTTCGTCTGAGCGGTCCAACCGCCAGGTCGGGCGCACGAAGTGGCAGCTATAGCCCCCAGGATAGCGCACCAGGTATTCTTGGTGCTCTGGCTCCGCCTCCCAAAAGGGTTCTTCTGGGTTGATCTCCGACACGACCGGGCCTGGCCAGCTTCCTGATGCCTCGATTTCCGCGATGGTTGTGAGGGCGACTTCCTTCTGCACTTCGGTGGTGTAGAAAATCGCCGATCGATAGCTCGGACCGACATCGCTGCCTTGTTGCTCGTAGGTCGTGGGGTCATGTATCTGGAAGAAGAGTTCCAAGAGCGAGCGATAGGCGAGAACGGAAGGGTCGAAGGTCACTTCCACTGCTTCCGCATGGCCGTAATGTCTCGCGTAGGTCGGATCAGGCATTTCTCCGCCTGTGTAACCGACACGCGTCGAAATGACTCCCCTGGCTCGGCGCAGCAAATCCTCCATGCCCCAGAAGCAGCCGCCTGCGAGAATTGCTCGCTCTGTCGCGGCCGCCCTATTGCCGGTAGGCGATTGGCTCACAGTCCGTTCGCCCTCCTCCGTGTGCGCCACGGTCAAGCCAGCCTCGCGGGATCCGCAGCCTGACTGGCGCTCAAGAGCTCGGTCTGCACGTCCGAACCCCGGATGAGACTCAGATCGACGGGACACCGATCAGCGATCGCGAGGATCCGAGCGCGCTGATCATCACTCAGCGGCCCATCGAGGACAATGGTGCGGGTGAACCGGTCGGGTGGCATCATGTCCGGCACCTTCTCGTGCTGCACGGTCGTGCTCGCCCGTTCGAGCGGAAAGCCCTTGCGGTTCGCATAGAGACGCATCGTCATCACCGTGCAGGCTGCGAGGCCGGCAGATACGAGTTCGTAGGGAGATAGTCCGGTCCCGAGGCCACCGACCGATGCTGGCTCGTCGGCGAACAGAGTGTGCTCGCCGCTGCGGACCTTGAGCTGGAACGTCCCTGCAAGAGTTTCGGTGGAGACGACGCCCTCCGCAACCTCGACCTGCGGAAGATCCGCGCTGAGTGGTGGGAGAAAGCGGCTCGCCCAAACCGCCACCATGGCCGCGGCGTAGTTCGCGTCCGCGACGTCGGTGAGAAGGTGATCCGCGTTGTCGAGCGAGATGAAGCTTTTAGGGTGCCTGGACGCGACGAAGATGCGCGACGCGTGGTCGATGCCGACCACCTGATCCAGCGGAGAGTGCATGACCAGCACCGGCCGTCGCAGGGAGGCAATGGCCTTCTCGACGTCGATCCCCTCAACCGCCTCAAGGAACCCTCGGCGAATGAGGAAGGGCCTACCGGCAATCTCCACCGAGGCCTCGCCCTCGCTCGCGATGGTGTCCAGATCATTCGGTCCGAAGAGGCGCAAGATATGCTGAAGGTCGGCCGGCGCACCAATCGTCGCTACCGCCGCAATATCAGGCATGTCGGCGGCGGCTACGATCGCAGCGGTGCCACCCAGGCTGTGCCCGACGAGGAGGGACGGTGACATGCCCGCCGCCGCCATCGCATTTGCGGCGGCCCGAAGGTCCTCGACGTCCGACGCGAAGTTCACAGGTTCTCCCGTCCCACCGCCGATCCCGGTCCCGGCGAAATCGAACCTCAAGACCCCGATGCCCGCACGCGACAGCGCGCGCGAGATGTAAACGGCGGCGCGACTATCTTTCCCGCAGGTGAAGCAGTGGGCGAAGATCGCCCAGCCCCGCGGCGTCCCTTCCGGCGGTTCGAGGTGCCCGGAAAGCTGAGAGCCAGCCCCAATAGCAAACGTGAATGTTTTTTCTGCCATGTCCATCGAACCTCCAGCAATTGGCTTGGCCGTTCCGCTCCCAGAACCTTCGACGGAACTGAGCGGAGCGCGCCGCCAAACGAATAATCGTCATCTCAGGGTATCATTTATATGCCTCGCGCATATAGACAAGCCCCTAGATCGTGATTATATGCGCCAAGCATACTTCTGCGGCCTGCTCTCCGAAGGCGGTCTCACGGAAGAGGCATCAGTCAGGCGCATGGGCCAAAGGACTATGGAACTCAATCAAGTCAGCTATTTCATCAACTTGGCCGAGACGCTGAATTTCACAGCGGCCGCTCGCTTGAGCGGTGTGTCACAGCCAAGTCTGACCCGCGCGATCCGCCGCTTGGAAGATGAGCTTGGCGGGCCGCTGATCTATCGCGACGGGAAGAACAGCCGCCTGACTGGCCTTGGCCATGACGTCGAGGCAGAATTCCGGCGCATGGTGGTCGCGATGAAGAGCGTTCGCAATCACTCGGAGCACTGGGCGATGGGGGGGCACCGCGTGCTGGATGTCGCCGTCGCGCCCACCGTCGGACCAAAGGAATTTACGGCATTCTTCGAGAGCGCATTGGCGGAGATGCCATCCATCGAAATCAAGCTGCACTCGCTCCAGTCGAACGAGGACACATCGGAGGTGCTTTCAGGAAAATACCACGCGTGCATCATGCCGCGTGAAACAAGACCGGAACGCAAGCTGGATGTGCATCCTCTATTTCGGGAGCGCTTCGTGCTCGGCTGTTCTGCAAACCATCCCTTGGCTGCCAACGAGATCGTGCGCGGCGAAGACCTGCTCGAGTTTCCTTTCGTCGATCGCCTGAAATGCGAGTTTCGCGATCGGATCCTCGATCACTTCGCGCGACGGGACTTGCTCATGCGACCTCGCTTTCGATCAGATCGCGAGGACTGGGTGCAACGGGTCGTCGCTGACGGCCACGCCATATGCATTCTTCCGGAACGATCGCCGACCGTGCAAGGCCTCGTCACTCGGCCGATCGACGGATTTGTCTTGGAGCGCGAAGTCGTGATCGCGACAGTATCCGGCTCCACGGCAACGGTCGAGATACGGAACATCGCGCAGCTGGCAGCCCGGTATGAGTGGAACTGAATCACGACGTGAAGAGCTTCGGCGCTATGGAAACTATACGCGCAGCGTATTGGATAAATCTGGGGCGCACTGCTATAGTCGGCGCAATGACTGCAAAGATAAATGACAGTGTGTCGAGCTCTCTAGATTAATTATTGGAGACTATCATGAAGTTTGAGAAGTCACAGGCAGCAGTTGACCGCCTGACCCCCGAACAACGCCGGATTACCCAGGAGTCGGGCACCGAAAGGCCCTTCACGGGCGAGTATAACGACAACAAGGAGCCGGGCATCTACGTCGACATTGTGTCGGGAGAGCCACTGTTCGCTTCGACGGACAAATTCGATTCGGGTTCTGGCTGGCCGAGCTTCACCAAACCGATCGTGCTAGCAAACGTGAACGAGGTTAGGGACAGCGCGCACGGCATGGTCCGGACGGAGGTCAGGTCGGTGCACGCCGACAGCCATCTCGGCCACGTGTTTCCCGACGGTCCTCCCGACCGCGGCGGTCTGCGCTACTGCATCAACTCAGCGTCCCTTCGCTTCATTCCTCGCGATGAGATGGAGGCCGAGGGATACGGCGAATATCTCAACCAGGTAGAGGAGGCCTAACATGCACCAGCGCGCAATTCTCGCAGGCGGATGTTTCTGGGGCATGCAGGATCTGATCCGCAAGCGACCCGGCATCGTCTCTACCCGTGTCGGCTACACCGGCGGGGATGTTCCGGACGCCACTTATCGCAATCACGGCACGCATGCCGAGGGGATTGAGATCGTCTTCGACCCGGCAGTGACGAGCTACCGGAACATCCTGGAGTATTTTTTCCAGATCCACGATCCTACGACGAAGGACCGCCAGGGCAATGATCGTGGGCTCTCCTACCGGTCGGGTATCTATTACGTCGACGAGGAGCAGAAGCGCGTCGCAGAGGACACGATCGCCGACGTGGATGCCTCCGGGCTGTGGGATGGCAAGGTCGTCACCGAGGTCGAGCCGGTCGGCGATTTCTGGGAGGCCGAACCGGAACATCAAGACTATCTGGAGAAGCGGCCCGGCGGCTATACCTGTCACTTCCCCCGTCCCGGCTGGGTGCTTCCACAGCGCCAAAAGGCTGGCGATGTGCAGCCTGCGGCCGACACCGCAGCGGAATAGTCTTCACTGACGTTGCCGCTGCGCCGCTCGGGTTCGCACTCTTCTTGACCGTGTCGTCAAACGACGCGGTCATCGGACCCCGCATTGATGAGGTGGTCATTTGAGTCAGCCGCCGTCGTAGCAACAGGATCGCAGAATTATGCCAGACCTCTCATCATTTCCGGTCACGCAGCGCTGGCCGGCCTCTCATACCGACCGCCTGCAATTGTACGCCGCGCCAACGCCCAATGGCGTCAAAGCCTCGATCATGCTGGAGGAGACTGGCCTAGCGTACGAGCCCCACCTGATCGACATCTCGAACAACGAGTCGAAGGACCCAGCGTTCGTCTCGTTAAACCCGAACGGCCGCATACCGGCGATCATCGATCCGGCGGGCCCGGACGGCAACCCCATTGCCGTTTGGGAATCCGGTGCGATCCTTATCTACCTGGCCGACAAGACGGGCCAGTTCATTCCGAGTTCACCCGCCCAACGTTACGAAACCTTGGCCTGGGTATTCTTCCAGGTGTCGGCCATCGGGCCGATCTTCGGTCAGCTTGGCTTTTTCCTGCGGTGGGGCGGTAAGGACTATGAGGACAAACGGCCTCGGCAGCGCTTTGTCGATGAATCCAAGCGTCTCCTCGGCATCCTGGATCGCCAACTGGAAGGCCGTGATTGGCTCGTCGACGACTATTCGATTGCGGACATCGCGACGCTCGGCTGGGTGAATGCGCTGGTTGAACTCTACGCTGCTGGCGACATCCTTAGCCTCAGCGACTATTCGAACATCCAGAAATGGCTCGGCCGTGGCTTGGCTCGACCGGCAGTGCAGCGTGGCCTGCAAATCCCTGCGAGGTCGGCATGAGCGTCATCGCCGCCTACTATTACAACGAAGGCAAGCGAATCCGGGAAATCGCGATCGACGAGCGCGTCCAACTCGACAAGGGTCGCTCGGGTTTCTGCTGGATCGCTCTTCTGGATCCCACCGCCGACGAACTTCACGCGCTTCAGGCGACGTATCACCTCCATCCGTTGGCAATCGATAACGCGATGCACCCGCTGTGCCCGCCCAGGCTCGACGTCTACAACGGCGAGCTATACATCGTCGCGCAGACCGCCGAACTGGTCGGCGACCGGATCAGCTACGGCAAGATGGCGATCTTCACCGGTCACAATCACCTCATCACCGTGCGGCACGGCAACGCCGGAGCGCTGGGCAAACTTCGGGCGCAACTCGAGGCATCGCCGACGCAGTTCGGCAAGGGTGTCGACTATGTGCTGCATGCGATCCTGCACCGCGTGGTCGACCAGTATCTGCCCATCTTCGAAATGATCGAGGACGACGTCCTGGCCATGGAACGACGGTCGCTGCACGACTTCCTCGGGCCAGAAGAGGTGGCGCGAATCTTCGAACTAAGGTCCGAACTCACGCGGTTCCAGCGCACGCTCGGGGCTATGGCCGAGCTGGTGCAAAAGCTCGTTCGCGGCCACTTTCCCTGCATCAGCGCCGAAATGACACCATATTTCCACGACGTCGCGGACCATGTCCACCGCGTGCAGTCCATGGTCGACGGCCTCCTGCTTGTCCTGTCCACGGTCTTTGAGGCCAGCAGCCTTCTGGAAGCGCAAAGGATCGGGGTGGTCACCCGCCAGCTCGCTGCCTGGGCGGCGATACTCGCAGTCCCGACGGCGATCGCCGGAATATACGGCATGAACTTCAAGAACATGCCGGAACTGAACACGACCTATGGCTACTTCGTCGTACTCGGGGTGATGGCGATATCCTGCCTCATCCTGTTCGTGCGCTTCAAGAAGTCCAAGTGGCTATGAACTCCGCACTCCGCGCTCTTCTCCGTCATCTGATGGACCAAAGCACGACTTGTGCGGAAGCGCGTCCAATCCAACTCGATATGAAAGTGCGCGCATGACATCCGAAGTGACCGACGTTCTAGAAGCAGTCCAGTCGTTCATCGCCAAGGGCTATGACCGCGAATACCGCGTCAAGGACGGCAATCTCGTTGATCTCGAACTTGGATCGATCCTCGACGCGTGCACCATTCGCGTCGATGCGGCATTACGCCTCGAGAGCGGGGATGACGGCGAAGACGCCTCCAACATCTACGCAATCACCGATCCAGCGACCGCGCATAAGGGCTTGTTGATCGACGCCTTCGACGTGTTTCACGAAATCTGCCCCCGCGACTTGTCCGAGCGCCTTGTGGCGCATCGGGAAACAGCACCGGCAGGTGACCAGGACGCGCCGAGCAAGCACGGACTACGGAAAGTCTACAAGAGCGAGTTTCACAGCGATCCCGAGCGTTACGTTCTGCGCGAGGGCTTTCCAGACTTCCCGCCATGCCCTTTCGGCCAATCCTTCAGCATCCTCGGCTTCGATACCGCCGAGCAGGAATATGTCTGGCTCGTCACGAGCATCATTCGAGATCCTCGGCTGATCAGGGTTCCATACCAGGGCGAAGACGTCATCAGCGACGAATAGCGGTGTCGCTTAGCCGGAAAGGCTGGCCTTCCTGGCCCACACATCTGCAGGCTGAACTTTAAGAACATCGAAAATTAGGAGGTGATTATGGACTGGAACAAGGACCACATACGAGAAACTATGCTCTTGCTGGAGACAGCAGCGTTGCACAGCGCTCGCGAAAACTACCTGGACTATGTCTCTACCGCTCGGCTCGATCGGAGCGAACCGATCGAAAACGACGAACTAGCTCAGGCCGAGGTCGCGAGCGACTTCGCTGAAGCGCTCGATGACACGCTCCATGACTACGCCAATAAACTCGAAAAGCTCAGGACGATCGATTTCGGCCCCAAGTTGGCCGTCAACGAAGGCGCTGTCGTCAAGCTGTCCGGCCGCCACTTTGTGATCGCGGTGTCAACGAGCAAGTTTACCTGTCAGGGGCGTGAGCTCATGGGCATTTCCACGATGGCGCCGATCTTCGAAGCGATCGAGGGTGCCCGAGCCGGGGAGACCGTGCAGTTCAACGGCCGGGACCTCACCGTAGAAGACGTGGAATAAAGCCCTCCACCGCAGCCGGCGCGCTAGTGCCGAACGCCCTGCATCTCTTTCTGCATGCATACGGTCACTTGCAGCCGCGTTGACCTGGCTCATCAAAGGCAAACTCATGACAACACCTTCATTCTTCATCACCCCCGGATACGGGACGCGCCTGCATGACGCGCTTCATTATTCTCAGGCAATGCGCATTGGTGACCGCGTGGAGATCTCCGGACAGGGCGGATGGAACGACGATCTCGTCATTCCGGAGTCGATTGAGGAAGAGATCGAGCAGGCGTTCAAGAACGTGGAACGGACGCTCGCGACCGCCGGAGCACGCTGGCCGCATGTGGTCCACGTCAATTCCTATCACGTCGGTGGATTCCCTCCCGTGATCAACGAAACAATGGCCAAGCTGTATCGCCACTACATGCCCGACCGCGCTCCAATCTGGACGCAGTTGGGAATCGAAGCGCTGGGGCTTCCAACCATGCGTATCGAAATTCGCGTAACAGCTATCATCGCCTGACCCCGCGGTTCGTGCAGGCGCCGTGCCGCGCTAATCCCGCACGCCCTGCGCCCGCTTCTCCATGCATATCATCGTATCGAGAGATCCGGTTATCATCGGCGTGCTCGGAGAACGGGGGGCCGCCTTGGCCTGGTTGGCGCGCCTCGGCTGCCTGCGGGCGATGGCCAGCACTGCCAGGAGCGTGAGCAACGCCGCCGCATAAAGGAACAGGCCGCCAGGGCCGACGATATTCATTGCAGCTGCTCCTATTAGGGGGCCAGCGGCTGTCCCGATCCCGTTGAGCAGCAAAAGCCCGCGCGCGGTGCCGAGTAGCCGACCGGCCGGAAGATCGTCGTTTGCGACGGCGAGACACAACGAATAAATCGGGATGCCAAAGCCGCCGAACAGCGCACCTGCCGCAAGGAGCAGCGGCAGAGGCGCTTCCACCGCCAACGCTACGCCGATGGCAGACGCTGCGGACGCCAGCGCCGCACCGGCGATGACAAGATTCCGGGGCACTCGATCCGAAAGCCAACCGAGTGGCCAATGGAAGGCGAGCGTTCCACCAAGAACCGCAGCCATGAAGGCGGAGATACCGCCCACATCGAGGCCGATGCTCTGGGCGAAGTTCGCGCCCATGCCCCAGAAACCACCGATAGCCAGGCCGGCCAGGAAAGCGCCAGCCGCAGCGAGAGGTGATACGAGGACGAGGTCCCTGAACGCGACCCATTCCTGTTCCACCTGGGCCGGCGGATGACTGGGCAGCAAGGTGATCGGAACCACCGCCGCTGATATCAGCAGCGACACGATGAGGAACAATGTCACGTCGGCGGGCGGTGCGATGTTGAGTAACGCCTGCCCGATTGCCCATGAGCCCATAGAGACAACTCCGAATATCGACAGGAGCTGCCCGCGTGTGGATGGCAATGCGTGGGCGTTGAGCCAACTCTCCGTTGCGAGGATCATGCCCGCGTAGGCGAAGCCGGTAATCAGGCGAAGCGGCATCCAGGCGATCGGCTCCACGAACGCCACATGGAGAAGGGCGGTCATCGAGGCAATGGCCGCGAAGCCGGCGAAGGTTCTGACATGTCCCACGGAGACGATGATCGGTGGCAACACGAGCGCGCCGATCGTGAAACCCGCGAAATAGAAGGACATCATCGCGCTGATCGCGCCGGTCGAGAACCCCTTATGGCCGGCTCTCACGATCAGGAGCGTGCTCAGCAGGCCATTGCCCAGCAGCAGAGCGGCGACGCTCAGCAGCAGCGCCGCCACCGGCGCGAGAACGAGGCCGCGCTTGCCCGCCGACCTCATGGTATCCATCGCCGGGCTCGTTCTCGGGCCTGACTTGAGGGTTGATACTCTGCCGCACTGATGAACTGGTCGAATGCTTCGCACCAGATGACGACCGTGTTGTAGTCACGGACATCGATGCCGGCAGGCACCTCGACGATGAAGCCGTTGAACGTCTTCACATCGCCCACGCGGACTGATCTGTCCTTGATTAGGAGAAAGGCCTCCTTCGTGTCGACGAAACGTGGTGCGAGGTAGAGCTTGTAGTCGGGACCAGGGGCGAGGCGCCCGATATGGGCGATACGGTCGCGCGAGACCCGGATCTCGCCTTCCCCCCAGTGAAGCAGGTCGCTGCCTTTGAGATCGCGGGCCAGACGCCCTGCGTAGAGCGTCTCGGCTGAGATGGTCCGCAAGGCCGCCGCGTCCGGGGCCTGGGGGGCGGTCAGGATCGGCAGCGTGTAGACACCGCCCGCGAAGCCCATGGCGAGCATCGCGAGATGGGTGGCAATCAGGATGACCCAGCGCCGCATCGGTTACACCAGCTCCAGTCCCTTCACGAGCTGATCGGCGTCGAGATGGAAGTCCGAGAATACGATGCGGCCGCCAGCGTCCATCACGGAGAACCAGGGCGTTCCCCGCGTGCGGTAGTCCTCCATGAAGGTGGGAAGCGTCGCGCCGGCAGGTGGCTCGTCCTGACCGAACGCGACAGGAAGCGCATACTTGAGCTGGTTCACGCGCAGCTTCTCGAAGGTGTTCTCATCCGCTCCTTCGAAGACGGTCTGGATCACCGCGAAGCCCACGCCCTTGGCGCTCAATGCACCATGCAACCTTTGTAGCGTCGGAAATCCATGCAAATGGCAGCCACGGCACCAGTGCTGGAAGGCGAAGAGGACTTTCGGGCCGGTGCCGAGATCCGACAGCTTGAGCGGCGCGATGCTTTCTCCATCCGCGCCAATCCATCTCTGCACCCGCAGCTCGGGGGCTTGTCGTTCGTCGACGCTCATCTGATCCTCCAATTCCGATGCAGAAGTCCGATGAGTGGTCGCGTGTGGCGATGGCACGCGAACCTCACCGCCTTGATCCCCTACAGGTTGTAGGATGCGAGTTCGCCGACCGATACCTCGTGGCCAGCCCCGCCGTTCTTCCGTCGGTGTGTCACCGCCGCCCCTCAATGACAAAGGCGCGATAGCGGGAACCGGCAAAACGGTGCGCAGCGATGGTTTGGTAGGCGGGGCTATGATACCAATCACGGGCGGCCTGCATCGTCGGGAACCGCAAAATTACGGCCCCTTCGACGGGCGGCCCCTCCAAATGCTCCATCGCGCCATAAGCGGCGAGAAAGGTTACGTCGTGGCCATCGAACGATGGGCCGACGCCTGCAGAATAGGTTGCGAGTTCTTCCGGATCGGTGGTTTCTTCGCGGGTGAAGACGACGAACGCTTCCATCTTAAAGTCTTTCATAAGGTCGCATCTGCAGGCCACCGCCGCTGGCGATGGCCTTAAAGTCGTCAGGCTGGCAGCTCGAACCCGATTTTCGTGAGTGCCTCGACGCACGCATCCTGATCCTGCTGATAGTTGCCTCCGGAGATGCCGATCCCGCCGATCAACTTCCCGTCTTCCAGGATCGGATAGCCTCCGCCGACAGCGACCATCCGGGGGCGATAGGCCAGCGGCGCCACTTTTGGATCGTTCGAAACATAGTCGTTCCAGACATGGGTGGGGTACCCAAACGAGGCGGAACTCCAAGCCTTGTCGATGGCAACATCGACGGTGAGAAACGGCGCGTCATCAGTGCGCTCGAACGCGCGCAGGTTACCGGTGGCGTCGACGACGGCGACCGCAGCCGGGATGCCGATTGTACGTGCCGCGGCGATCGCCGCGTCGATGAGGGCGACGGCGGTTTCGCGGTTGATCGAGGCGGTGGCAATGGATTTCGTCATGAAATTTCCTTCGCCGTGGCGTAATCCGTCCGGCGTTCTTGAGGTTAGAAAAGACGTTCGGCGGTGGCAGTCATCAGAAGCCTTCGAGGACAATCTTGCCTCTTGCCGCGCCACTTTCGATCAGTGCGTGCACCGTCTTCAGATTGGCGGCATTAATTGGCGACAATTTTTCGGTTAGCGTCGTGCGAATTTTGCCGTCGTCCACCAGCACCGCCAGCGAATTGAGGATCTTGCCCTGCTCATCCATGTCGGGCGTGCCGTAGAGCGACCGTGTGAACATCAGCTCGTGGTGGATCGACACTGCCTTGCGCTTGAACAGCATGACGTCGAGCGCCTTGGGATCGTCGATGAATCCGAACCGTCCTTGCGGGGCGATCAGTTCGGCGATGTCGGATGCATGCTGCTCGGTATGCGTGGTCGAGAACACGAAAGCGGGAGCGCCGATGTTGAGCTCGGCAATCTGTGGCGCGAGCGGCCGAGAGTGGTCGATGACATGATGAGCCCCAAGCCCTTTAACCCACTCCTGGGTTTCCGGCCGAGAGGCGGTGGAGATGACGATGAGATCCGTGCGCTGTCGAGCGATCTGGATGGCGATCGACCCGACCCCACCCGCACCACCGATGATGAGGATCGCCGCCGCCCCGGGAACGGGCTTCGTCACGTCCAGGCGATCGAACATGGCTTCCCAGGCCGTCAACGTCGTGAGTGGCAGCGCCGCCGCTTCCGCCCAGTCGAGCGACGCGGGTTTACGACCGACGATCCGGGCGTCGACGAGATGGAACTCCGCATTGGTGCCAGGCCTTATGAGCGATCCGGCATAATAGACCTCGTCGCCTACCGCGAACTGCGTCACGTCGGGGCCGACCTCTTGCACGATCCCGGCCGCATCCCATCCCAGCACTTTCCAATCGCCATCAGCGGGCGGCGTGCTGCTGCGGATTTTGTAGTCGACCGGGTTGACCGAGACAGCCTTCACCTCAACCAGGATATCGCCTCCTTCAGCGACAGGCCGAGGCAGATCAATGTCGACCAGAGAGGCGTCCTCGGCGATGGGTCCCGGAACCTTGTAACCAACGGCTTTCATCGGTGTCTCCAGCTTGCTGTATCCTGAAGTCTTATCGATCAGATCGAAATTTCTTCCGAAATATACTCAGGATTTAAAGATTTCGCGTGTCAGACTATGAAGGTATGCGCGCAACATATCCAATAGCGGTACGACATAGTTTCCATACCTCGGAGCCGGATTCAGAAGTTTATCGAAAATAGCGGTTTATTGCTGTTCGGCGGGTGAGCATCCGGATGGAGGCGATAAGCGCCCAAGCGGTTGAGGAGTCGACCTCTCAGCGGTCGCGTTGGCAGGGGCGATCTCGCCCGCCGGTCTCACACCAACGTTGGCAAGCGACGGCGTCCGCTCGAAATCCGCTGACGGGGATACGCCTGCAATGCCGATTCGAAGCTATCGAAACTATAGCTACAGGGTATTGGGAAATCATACTGGACTGACGCTATAGTCTTCACGCATAACCACGACTCAAAATGGTCCAACACTTTTCTCTACGCTAATAGAGAATCCGGTATTCTGATTTTCAGTGAATTGGCTCGTTCGGCGGTTGTGCGCGCAAAGATCTTTTACAGAATTCTGAACTGAATCAGGTTCTGGTCTGTCGTGACAAGCAAGGGGGTTTCGCTATGGTCACCAGAGGTTTCACAGGCCGCGGTCCAGGCGGCGACCAGTCCGATCGGATACCGCCGGGTCAGCATCTCGTGGAGAATTTCCCTGTTCTGACGGCCGGGCCAACGCCGAGCGTGGAGCCCTCCGATTGGAAATTCACCGTCAAGATCGGTCCGAAGCCCGTCAAAGTGTGGAACTGGAGCGAGTTCAACGCCCTACCGAAGACCAAGATGACCCGAGACATTCACTGCGTCACGTCCTGGTCCAAGCTGGATACCGCCTGGGAGGGCGTACTCATCGAAGACATCCTTGCAGATGCAGGGCTCGATCGGCCCACCGATTTCGTCTTGGCGCACTGCTACGATAATTACTCGACAAACGTCCCGCTGGCGGATCTGCTCTCCGGGAAAGCGATGGTCGCCCTCAACTATGCGGGCAAGCCGCTTCCCCGCGATCATGGAGGGCCGGCGCGTCTTCTGGTTCCGCACCTTTACTTCTGGAAGTCCGCCAAATGGGTGAACGCGCTGCAATTCACAACGCGTGACGAGGCGGGCTTCTGGGAGCTGCGCGGCTATCACATCTATGGCGATCCGTGGCGCGAGCAGCGCTACACCAATGACTGAAAACGGCGCGCAAATCGCGTGGCAGTCATGCGTGATCGACGAAATCGTCCAGCAAACCCCGAGTATCAAGAGCTTCTTCCTTCGGTTGAGCAAACCGTTCGCGCACATCGCAGGGCAGCACGTCGATGTCCGGCTGACCGCGCCCGGTGGCTACAGTGCGATGCGGAGTTACTCGATTGCGTCTTCGGCAATCTCGTTCCCGACGGTCGAGCTCGCTATCGAGCGCCTGCCGGATGGCGAAGTTTCGCCGTTCTTCCACGATGTCGCGGCGATCGGAGACGAAATCGAGCTTCGTGGTCCGCTCGGCGGCCATTTCCTATGGCCTGAACCTGCCATAGACCCAGTGCTGTTGATCGGGGCAGGCTCCGGCCTCGTGCCGTTGATGGCGATGATCCGGCAGCGCCGCGCACTAGCCCAGGTCGTGCCGACAGCGCTGCTCCTGTCCGCACGAACCGCTGAAGACGTTCTCTTCTCAAAAGAGCTTCATTCCATCGAATGCAGCGATCCGGCATTCGCCTTGGCGCTGGCAATTACGCGCGAGAACCCGATCCGCGCATCGGACTTTGCGCGACGGATCGACGGCGTGATGGTCCAAGAAGTTCTGGCCCGGCTTCACCGAAAGCCCACACAAGTATTCGTTTGCGGGTCCAACGGTTTCGTCAACATCGCGACCGAGGGCGCGCTGCTGGCCGGCCTGGACCCCTCCATTGTCAAAACCGAGCGCTACGGTGTTAATGGCCATTGACATACGGCGGCTAGCGGCGCAAGCTACTTCGCGTCCCGCCGATCGTGGACGTGCAGCCCACGGATTAATTTTGGAGATCATCATGAGCCGCTTTGCCGAACCCGTCTTCATTGCCGCTGGCCTTCGGACGCCTTTCGGCCGCGGCGGAGGCGCGTTGGCTGCCTACGATGCCATCTCTCTGTCCGTGCCTGTCGTGCAGGCGATGGCGGCGCAGGCGGAGCCTGATCTCCTCGTCTGGGGAACCGTGATCCCGAATTTGGGCTGGAGCAATATTGCTCGCGAAACCTGGCTTGATGCCAAGCTCAATCCGACTGTTCCGGCGTTCTCCGTCGTCCTGGCATGCTCGACCAGCATGACGGCGACCTTCGCTGCGGCAGGGATGCTGGGCGGAGGAACCGACCTCACCATGGTCGGCGGGTCCGAAGTCATGAGCCGGCCGTCAATCGCCCTGACGGCCGATGCATCGAAGCGGCTCACCGACCTCTTTGCGCAGGATGCGACCGCCGCGCTTGCCGCCCTCCAGTCTCTGACTCCACGAGACTACGTGCTCCCCACAAAGGGCTGGGCAAACCGGATCACCGGAAGGACGATGGGTGATCATATGGAGGAGACCGCCAAGGCTTGGCGGGTCTCGCGCGTCGCGCAGGATGATTGGGCGCTCAAGAGCCACCAGCGGGCAGTCGCTGGTTGGGAACGTGGCTTCTTCGACGATCTCGTGATTTCGCTGCCTGAGCTGGCGCGCGATGCGAACCCGCGCGCCGATACGTCGCCCGAACGGCTGGCCGCACTCAAGCCCGCCTTCGATCGCGACAGCGGGAGGGGAACCCTGACCGCCGGCAACAGCTCACCGATTACGGATGGAGCCGCCGGGTGTTGGGTCGCTACCGAAGCCGGTGTGGCGAGACTCCCGGCGGGCACCCCCTACGCGCGGCTCGTCGACTACGAGATCTCTGCCGTCGATCTCCACACCGAGGGCCTGCTGATGGCGCCCTCCTATGGCATTCCGCGCCTGCTCGCGCGGCATCAACTCAGCTTCTCCGACATCGCACTCTGGGAAATCCACGAAGCCTTTGCAGCCCAGGTCCTGGCGAACGTCGCGGCCATCACCGATCGGGAGTGGGTGCGCGCGACAGCCGGTGTCCAGGCGGCTATGGGCGATTTTGACTGGGACCGCGTCAATCCCAATGGAGGCTCGGTCGCCCTGGGTCATCCGTTCGGCGCTACAGGCGCGCGCGACCTCAGCCAGGCGGTAAAGGAACTTTGGGCCATGCCGCCCGGATCGCGCGCAATCGTCAGCATCTGCGCCGACGGCGGTCAAGGCACAGTCGCCCTCCTCGAACGCGGCTGACGGTAGATCAACGCCATGACAGCGATCCGCTTCCAACTGTCGGAGACGCGATATGACAACTGATGTGCTGCTGTACATCACGAACTGATGCCCGTTCTGCCGCCGGGCGAAGATGCTCCTCGAGGAGAAGGGCGTGCAATGGAAGGAACTCGATATCGAGGCGGATCCGGTTCACCGGCAGGCCATGACGGAAGCGTCGGGTCGAAACACCGTGCCGCAGATCTTCATCAACGGCACGCATGTCGGTGGCTCCGACGAGCTTTTCGAGCTCGATGTCAGAGGCGAACTCGACAAACTCCTGGGGCGCACGCCGCCCGCCATCTAAGGGGGTGCGGCCTTGGGGCAGACAGCCCGCAAGCCCCGTGCCGGTTGATGAATACGAAAGGAGAGTCCGTTGGTCTCAGCTATCTGGAATGACGCCACCATCGCCACAAGCAACGAGACGGTCGTCGTCGAGGGAAACCACTACTTCCCACCGTCGGCAGTCGATTTTGGCCTGCTTGAGATGAGCCCGCACACGTCCGTCTGCCCGATCAAGGGCACCGCGCGCTACTTCCATGTGCGTGTGGGAGACGCGCTCAACGTGAACGCAGCCTGGACCTATCCAGATCCGACGCCAGGCGCCGAGGGCATCCGGGATCATATCGCCTTCTGGAAAGGCGTGGAGGTTGCGTAGCAGGCGGACAGGTGGCGGCCTCAGCGCCATGTGCAAGCGCCCGCGGGACGGCTTTTCCGCCCATCCCAGGCCGCGTCGGCTACAGGGCTCCGCCCCGGACCTTCTCCGCGGACTGGCGCCGAGGGCCTCGGACCCTTGGGCTTCTGTCGAATCAAGACGACTGGATTGAGATGGAGCATGCCGAGTTCGATGCCGCCTTCGCGCAGCTTCCCGAGGGATACAGCGAAGGCGCCTACGAAGGCCGGCGTTTCGGCGTGACTGTCCGGCGATCCGGTGACGGACGTCGCAACAGCCTGTTCGCCAGGGAGTTGGCCGGGACCGACATTGTCAGCTTCAACCTCTATCGCGTTACATCAGATAGAACATTGCTGAAGCCGTGCGAGATGTCCGCCGAAAAGGTCGTCGCGTTCGTGCTGGATTTCCGACCGGCCCCCTGACGGGCAGGTGGAGGTCCCGGCCGACCGGTCCGCCTGCGACGCCCGGCCCCCCAAGACTGCGCATGTCGCTCAAAGGTATCAAAACTATAGCCACCGGCCATTGGACTTCGTCTGGCAATGAATTCATCTTCTATACATCGCCATCCGTGGGGGAATCGGTGCTGGATCCCGTGTAGCCAGATTGAGAAAGTCTAAGCGATGACGAACAACAATGCCTCCGCCCTTCCGACACCTTCTGATCTTGACGAATGCGCGGCGATGACTGTCGCCGACGCTCTGAAGATCATTCTGGCGAACAGCTACGCGATTTACCTGAAGACAAAAAATTTCCACTGGCACGTCTCCGGACCCTACTTCAGGGACTATCACCTGCTTCTTGATGAGCAGGCCGCAGAGATCCTCGCCGTCACCGATGCGATCGCCGAGCGCGCCCGAAAGACGGGCAACACCACCATTCGATCGATCGGCGATATCGCGCGCCACCAGACGATCAAGGAGGGGAGCCCGCAGAATTCGGAAAAAATCGTACGCTAAGGTTTTCCGGGCATCCGTAA
>NZ_JARRAE010000022.1 GCF_030376605.1 Pseudochrobactrum sp. sp1633
CACACTTTCCACCCCTCTTTATCCCCTCACCCACCAACAAAAGCGATCAAAACAACCCAAAACGCACCGCACATATATCAAAACCCCACCACAAACCCTTGTTTCGACTCACAAAAACAGAATCAAAACAGGAAACACAGAACAAAGAACCCGTGAAAAATTCATCAAAAACGGAATCAAAAGACTTCAAACCGCAAAAAACACGATTCTACGTCTGAATTTTCAGACTCACCGCACAGGATTCGCTTTACGCCACACACAGTCCTTATTGTTTGATGCAAAATGAATATTAGATAGATCTGGATGCCGCTGACAGAGTCGGCATTATGAACGCGTAATCAGATTGCATTCGGTTCGTGTTGATAATGCGTGTCTGCGTTTCTCTTTAGTCGTAACAATGTCCGGGATACTTTCGCATATGTCACTCCTGCGCTCCGTATTCGATACAAATTCGCTGCCTGAAAAGAAGCGCGTTCCACTCTGGCGTGACAGTGCAACATCTGTGTGGGACATCTCAGCAATTACAGACGAGACATTCCACGCCAGTGTTGATGCATTTCATGCTGCGGATTTGATGTTTGGTACGGTTACGAGTTCCGGACAAAAGACTGAGCGTATCGGATCGCGGATCGCCGCAGACAGCCTCGATTACTATATGCTTCAATTCTATGTTCGTGGTCAGCGTAGTGCGACCACGCGCGGGCAGGAACAGTTGGCCGCTGACGGAGATATGCTCGTGGTCGATATGGCTCAGCCAATCCAAACAGCCTCAACTACCTATCAGAGTTTTGACCTTGTTATGCCAAGACGCCTGTTCGATCCGCTTTTAAAGAATCCCGACACACATGGCGGACGACGCCTTGCTGCTGAATTGCCTTTGACGGCCCTGCTTCGCAGCCATGTTCTGGCGCTCTATCGTGCCGGACCACATATGACATCGGCGGATGCAATTGCCATGCAAGGACCAACATTGGCCCTGGCTGCGGCCGCCCTGAACGGAACAATCAATGAAGAGCAGACCGTACCGCTTCGCACTGCAACCTGGCTGGCGGTGCGCCGTCACATTGAAGATAACCTGACTGACTTTACATTGAGTGCAAATCGGGTCGCGAGGCATTTTGCTCTTTCACGCGCCACATTATATCGTGTTATGGGGCACGTGCACGGCTTTCACACTTATATACGCCAGCGACGCCTCTACCGGTGTCGTGATGATCTCGCTAATCCGGCGCATCATCACTATACGATTAGTGAGATCGCCGCGAGCTGGGGTTTTGCAAACGCCTCCGCTTTCAGCGCACTGTTCTCCCGAACCTTTGATATGTCTCCGCGCGATTATCGGGAACTGGCATTCAGCAAGGTTTTGGACACGTCAGACACAAGTTCAGAAATCGACTGGAGCCGGTGGCTGGCTGCTATGCGATAACGAGCCGGATAAAAATCACGCAGCATGTGCACATGCTTATTAAAGCGGTGTGTATTCGACCTGTTCATGGCGCCGGTTTTGCATTAATCAAAAAACACCATGCGAAATACCGCACTCCTTTTGCCTTCCATATATAAAGCAACACCATGACCATACGCCCGCTCGTTCAATATCCCGATCAGCGCTTGCGACAAGCTGCTGAAACCGTCACCCTGTTTGACGAAACCCTGCGTGTGTTAGCGGATGATTTGCTGGATACAATGCGGGCAGCTCCGGGGATCGGCATCACGGCCTCCCATATCGGCATACCAAAACGTATCGCTGTGCTGGAACTATCTGCCGGTGAGACTGTCAAAATCTACATTAATCCTGAAATCATCTGGACGTCTGAAAAGATGATCCGTCATCAGGAAGGCAGCGTTTCTATGCCGGGGGTCGTCGATGAGGTCGAACGTCATGCCGCTGTGCATATCCGTTATCAGGATCTGGACGGAAAAGAGCATATAGAAGAGTCTGAGGGTTTGCTTGCCGTTTGCCATCAGCATGAGATTGACCAGATGAACGGTATTTTCTGGATTCAGCGTCTCTCGCGTCTGAAACGCGATCGTTTGATCAAGCGCTATGAAAAATTGTACCGCCGGTAATTGCGGTGTTTGCCTTTCTTTATAATAAGAACGCCTCCCGAAGATCATCTTCGGGAGGCGTATTCATTTTAACTATGCAAACCCGGTGCTTCCTGACCTGTGCTTTCCACATATTCGGTATAGCCACCGCCATATTGGTGAATACCATCAGGTGTCAGTTCCAAAACACGGTTTGAAAGTGCCGACAAGAAATGTCTGTCATGCGAAACGAACAGCATTGTGCCTTCATAGGTTGAAAGCGCCTTGATCAGCATTTCTTTGGTATCAAGATCAAGGTGGTTGGTCGGTTCATCAAGCACCAGAAAATTCGGCGGGTCAAACAGCATGGCCGCCATCACCAGCCGTGCTTTTTCACCACCGGAGAGAACACGGCATTTCTTTTCAATATCATCGCCTGAAAACCCGAAACAACCGGAAAGAGCGCGTAAAGGCGCCTGCCCCGCTTTTGGAAAGCGCTGCTCCAGCCACTCAAGAATAGTGCTGTCACCATCCAGAATATCCATCGCGTGCTGCGCAAAATAGCCGAGCCGCACACTGGCACCAAGTGTGACAATGCCTTGATCCGCTTCCGTTGTGCCGGTAACGAGTTTTAGCAAGGTCGATTTACCCGCCCCGTTAACACCCATAATGCACCAGCGCTCGCGACGACGCACCATAAAGTCCAGACCATCATAAATCGTCCGGCTGCCATAGGTTTTATGCACGCCCTTCAGGTTAACAACATCTTCCCCTGAACGCGGCGGCGTTGCAAACTCGAATGCAACAGTCTGACGGCGGCGCGGTGGCTCCACGCGGTCGATCTTTTCCAGCTTTTTAACTCTGCTCTGCACCTGCGATGCATGGGAAGCGCGAGCCTTGAAGCGTTCAATAAATTTGATCTCTTTGGCAAGCATTGCCTGCTGACGCTCAAACTGCGCCTGCTGATGCTTTTCGTTCAGCGCACGCTGACCTTCATAAAAAGCATAATCGCCGGAATAAGTTGTCAGGGAGCCGCCATCAATCTCGATAATTTTGGAAACGATACGGTTCATGAATTCGCGGTCATGCGAAGTCATGAGCAACGCGCCGTCATAGGTTTTGAGAAACTCTTCCAGCCAGATCAGGCTTTCAAGGTCAAGATGGTTGGAAGGTTCATCAAGCAACATAACATCGGGACGCATCAGCAAAATACGGGCAAGCGCCACACGCATCTTCCAGCCGCCGGATAGTTTGCCGACATCACCGTCCATCATTTCCTGACTGAAGCTCAACCCCGCAAGAACTTCACGCGCCCGTCCATCCAGTCCGTAGCCGTCCAGCTCTTCATAGCGCGCCTGCACTTCGCCGTAGCGCTCGATAATCGCATCCATCTCATCCAGACGGTCAGGATCGCACATCGCGGCTTCAAGTTCACGCAGTTCAGCGGCAACAACACTCACCGGACCCGCACCATCCATCACTTCCGCAACAGCTGAGCGTCCGCCCATTTCACCAACATTCTGATCAAAATAGCCAACGGTCACACCCTTCTCAACCGTGACCTGACCTTCGTCCGGCTGATCTTCGCCGGTAACCATACGGAATAAGGTTGTCTTACCCGCACCGTTCGGCCCGACAAGGCCAATCTTTTCACCTCGGTTTAAAGCCGCAGACGATTCAATGAAGAGAATACGATGGCTGTTGGACTTGCTGATATTGTCAATGCGGATCATGAGTAGGGAGGCCTTTTGATTTTGCACCTCCCTATGCCACGCCTTAGGCTCACTGTCACGTCATGCCTGCAGAGTTGTGCCAATCTGTATTTTTTACGGACAAACTATCTGTGCTGTGACCACAGACACCGGGAAACAATTTGCCGCATGATCTGATGCATCACGCAAACATGACTTGAAAAATCAAGATTATGCTATACTCAATCGCAAAACTGCTAATAGCCTGCAATGTATTGAGTCAGAATGATTACCCGCCGATATTTTACCACCATTTCTGTGTTTGCCGGTTTGCTCGGGCTTTGGTGGATAGCAAGCACTTTCGGCTGGGTTAACCGGTTTTTGCTTCCGCCTCCAGCAAAAGTAGCCAATACATTTTGGGAATTATTGCAATCCGGTGAGCTTGCCCGCCACACGCTCATCAGTATGCAGCGCGTCGGGCTTGGCTATATTATAGCTGTCATGCTCGCCGTTTTACTGGCGGCACTCTTCTCCATCAGCAAGCCGGTCCGCAATATTCTCGATCCGTTGCTGGAATTCATGCGGCAAATTCCGCCGCTGGCGCTTATGCCGCTTCTCATGCTCTGGCTGGGTATCGGAGAAACGCAGAAAGTCGGCATCATTATTCTTGCGTGTTTTTTCCCGATTTTTCTCGGCGTGCGTGGCGGTATTGCCCATGTGGATCAAAAACTGGTTGAGGTGGGAAAAGTCTGCGGTCTGAGCAAAACTGAAATCATGCGGCGTATTATTCTGCCCTCTTCACTTCCGGCCATTGTTATCGGGTTGCGCATCGGTCTTGGCTATAGCTGGCGAGCACTGGTTGGCGCAGAACTCATCGCCTCATCGGCAGGGCTTGGCTATCTCATCGTTGACGCAGAAAACCTTGCACGCACAGACATTGTGCTGGTCGGTATTTTAGTGATCGGCATCACCGGCCTGATCGCCGATCAGGTTTTGAAGCGCGTCATCAGTCACTTCGCCCCCTGGCTTTCAACAGATCTGGAGACGGCCCGTGCTTGAGCTTCAAAATATCGGGCGGCACTATCAGGTTGCTGAAAAACATGTCTCGGCTCTGAGCGGGATCACTGTAACCTTAGCCAAGGGAAGCTTCACGACAGTTGTCGGTCGCAGCGGCTGTGGAAAAACGACACTGCTGCGCATTCTTGCCGGTCTGACAGAGCCGACTGAAGGCACATTGACCCACAAGGGCACAGCAAAGCTGACCGTGGGCGTGGTGTTTCAGGATGCCCGTCTGATGCCCTGGCTGTCAGTGATTGATAATGTTGCCTTTGGTCTTAAAGGCCGCCTGCCACAAGATGTCATCATGCAGCGTTGCGTTGCCGTTCTGGAATTAGTGAACCTGACTGCCTTTCGCAGTGCTATGCCCGCCCAGCTGTCCGGCGGCATGGCACAACGCGTTGCTATTGCCCGCGCCTTAGTGATGGAACCTGATCTGCTGCTGCTCGACGAACCCTTTGCGGCACTGGACGCCTTTACCCGCCGCTCCATGCAAAATGAACTGGTCGGCATCTGGCAGAAACGCAAACCGACAATCGTTTTCGTAACGCATGATGTTGAAGAGGCTGTGTTGCTTGGACAAACCGTTCTGGAGCTGGATCAGGGCACATTGGCCGGTACTGCAATGATTGATCTGCCCTATCCGCGCGATCCCACAGATTCCCGTATTTCCCTGCACCGGCGCACGATTTTGCAGCGGCTTTTAACGCCGCAAGACGCCGTGCCGAACCATAACACCAATTGATAATGTAATCTGGAGCCTCCCGATGAAATACCTGTCCTCTTTTGCGCTTACCGCTGCAATGATCCTGCCATTTGCAATCCAGCCTGCACTGGCAACCGAAAAGCCAGACACCGTGCGTATTACTTATGTCTCCGCACCGTTCAACGTGCCGTCCATCATCATGCGTGAAAAAGGCTATCTGGATGAGGCGTTTGCCGCGCACAATATTAAAGTTGAAAGCCCGGTTATAACCTCCGGTGCGCAGCAGACGCAGGCTATCGCTGCCGGTGAAATTGATATTGCCAGTGTTCTTGGCGGGACATCCGCCATTCTGGCAAAAGCCAATGGAATTGATCTTAAAATCGTCGCGGCTTATGCCCGCTCACCTAAAGCTTATTTTCTGATGACGCAGGCATCAGGCCCTGCAACCCTCGCAGATCTGAAAGGCAAGAAAATTGCAGGTCCAAAAGGCACTGTATTGAACCAGCTGCTGGTATCGGCGCTTGCCTCACAAAATCTGACGCTGAGTGACGTGGAATATATCAACATGGATCTGAGTGCCGCCCGTGCAGCCCTGCTCTCGGGTCAGGTTGATGTTGCTACCCTTGCAGGCAACGGCGTTGTGCAGGTTGAGCAGGCCGGTGGCAAAGCCCTCACAAACGGCGAAGGCTTTATCAAGCCAACCACTGTGATTGCTGTGCGCGGTGCATTTCTTGAAGAGCATCCTGATCTCGTGAAAGCCTATTTTGCAGCGCATTATAAAGCGCTCGATTTCATGAGCCAGCATCCGGAAGAAGCAATGGAAATTGCATCAAAAGAGCAGAAGATCTCAATCGAAGATGCAAAAAAGCAAATGCCGCTTTATGACTTCACCCCTGTTATGACAGAAAATGACGTTGCAAATCTGACCGCTGATCAGGCCTTCATGATTGAAGCAGGTATGCTGCAGAAAGACAGTGCCATCGACATTAAAGCCGGTCTGGTTGCACCATCCGCCTTCTCAAAAAACTAATCTGACAGGAAAAGACGTTATGAAGCTCTCGATCCTTGATCCGGTGCAAATCCCGAATGGCAAAACCTCGGCGGAAGCAGTTCAGGGATCGCTCGCTCTGGCTCAACGCGCTGAAGAACTCGGTTATCACCGCTATTGGCTTGTTGAGCATCATAATGTTCCCTATGAGGTTAATCCCGCGCCTGAGGTGCTTGCTGCGGCACTTGGCTGTGCAACAAAAACAATCCGTATCGGCGTTGGCGGTGTACTGCTCAATCATTACAGCCCCTACAAAGCTGCCGAAGCCTTGCATACACTGAACGCCCTGTTTCCGGGGCGTATTGATGTGGGTATTGGCCGTGCCACCGCAGGTATTGAGGCCGATACCGCACTCAGGCGTCTGCGGGACACGGAAATTCCCGATGATCATGCGCAGCAGACAGAGGAATTTGCCGGATGGCTCGGCAATGACCTGCCTGAAAACTCGCCGTTTCATCAGATAAAGATTATGCCGGATCAGCCTGCCCGTGTGCTGCCTTGGGTATTGGCAGCAACCGAAGCCAGCGCCAAACGCGCAGCAATTCTTGGCTTGCCGCTGGCATGCAGTGCCTTTCACCAACCTGAAAATGCACCGCTGGCAATGAAAGCCTATTATGAGCATTTCCAGCCATCGCGGTTTGCTGCGGGTGTTCAAAAACCTGAAACACTGCTCGCAGTTCGTCTGATTGTTGCTCCGACGCAGGAAGAAGCTGAACGTCTGGCAATGCCGATGCGGGCAGCTTTTAAATTACGCCGCAAAGATAATATCATGCTGGACCATCTCCCCACACCGGACGAAGCAATTGCAATGATGGGTGGCGTATTGCCTGCGGAAGACACGGACTGGCCGGCTTACGTGATTGGCACGCCTGAGCGGGTTAAATCTGTTCTGGAGCGCATGATGCGGGAAACGCAAGCAACAGAAATTATGGTGCAGGATGTGCTGCATGATGCGCAATTGCGTATCCGTCATTATGAATTACTGGCCAAAACATTCGATTTATCCGGTCAGGCTTAAACAAAAACCGCCGGTTTCCTGTTCAGAAAACCGGCGGCTTCTTTTGCGATATGTTTAGCAGAAGATCAGAACGTTATCCCCAGTTTGGCATTAACGGAGTTACTCTGATAACCGGAGCCGAACTGGCCACGATAGCTGATGTCAAAACTGGCCTGCTCACTGGCTTTAACATCGAAACCTGCCTGCACCAGCGCTGTATCTTGCGCAACAGGAATACCCGAAATGTCGAAAGCTGTGCCCGAGGCAAAAGAGGCACGGCTGATCGGATCTGTATCGCCGAAAGCATGCTGCCAGCCCAGTGTGCCATTGAGGCTGGCTTTCACATCACCCAGCACAACATCCGTTGCCGCGCGAAGACCAAGCGTTGTGAAAGTGGTGCTCATTGTATTGCCGTCAATGGTCAGAGCAGCATTACCGCCTGCTTCTTTAAACCCGTCTGTTTTCACCGATACATAGGCCAGATTAGCAAAAGGCTCAAACACAGCAGTGCCTGTTTGCAGCTTATGGCTGAGTTCACCGAAAGCCTGCACTGTACCTGCATCATAATCCGCAGTGAGTTTTTCTGAAAAATCAGGGAACCGGACTGAGCGGCTAATATCCACGGAATGCCAGCTATAGGCCAGACCACCGCTCAGAGCTGTGTTGCCCCAATGTGCACCGCCGTAAAGACCGAGATGATAATTATCGCTCTCACCCGAGGATGCGCGGTTATCAACGTCAAAGCTGGTACGGCTGTAACCGGCCAGAGCACCTAGTCGCGCATTATCTGCCACTTCCGCATCATAACCCGCAAACACACCACCGGTTGTCTGGCTGAGTCTTGCTGCATTATTATTCAACGCGTTTTCGCTCCATGTGCCAAAACTCTGCAACCACAGAGCTGCAGGAGCATCTTTCTCAGAGGCAACCTGTGCACCTTTCTGTGCTGAGGCATCCCCGAAAGCACTCCGCAGACGATCCTGCGCGGCATTGCGCAGATCAGCACTCGCATTAACCAGCGTAGTTCTGGCAGATGCATAAATCTCACCGGATAAAAGATTAAACGCATTCAGCGCATGCTCTTTACTCTCCTGTCCGACAACGGCATCATAAACCGCATTGCCACTCCCCAGAACCTCGACTGAAGCTGCAACTGAACGCTGATTTTCCGTTTCACCAATGGCATCAAAAGCAATCTGATTGCGCAGCACATCCAGATAGACTGCCTTCGGATCATAGGTCAGACCAAGATTGATAAACGGCATATTCTGGCTCAGATCAGCAAAGGTGCCGCTGATCCCTGCATCAGCAGTCATGATCGTATAGCGGCTGTCCGGCGCATAAGTGCCTGTTGCTTTTTCTACATAAAGCTTAGCACCGTCGATTGAAGCCGTTCCCGCAGCATGCACATGATCGGCACTGCCATCCGGATTAATTTCCAGATGATAGAGGGCACCGGTATCCATCACCAGATCACCGCTTGTCGTTAATGTGCCAATGGAATTTCCCGGAGCCAGCACGCCGTCTGCAGCAATATGAATTGCACCGAATGTACCAGCGCCGCCAATGAAACCGCCGTTACGCACAGTAACAGCGCCTGCCACCGAAGCATCACTATGATCCGCATCGCCAACAATCAGCCCGCCGCGTTCAACCAGCGTTCCGCCCGTATAGCTGTTGGCCGCATTCAGCGTTAAAACACCATCGCCGCGTTTGGTAAGACTGCCGGTTCCGGTGATTGCCTGATCAACTGAGAGATTATTTCCCGCAGCAACCACATCAATCCAGCCTTTTCCGTCCAGCACAACTTTACGGTCAAGCTTGTTCATGTCGTGCCCTGCCACACGCAAACCACCATCATTCAACCGCAAATCAGCGGATGCGCCTCCCAAGGCTGCATCATCATCAACAACGACTGTTCCGCCATCTGAAATCACAGTCTCCCCGATGAAATTGTGATTATCGATACAATAGTCTCTGACAGCCTGAGCAAACCGCGCATCCGTTGTCTGACAATTGAGAAGCGTTTGCTTTTCTTCTGTCGTCAGATCTTTCAGGATCGGATTGCCGTTCGCATCCGCAATCTGACCGAGATAAACATCATTACGGTTGTTATTTCTGGTCAGATAAAATTCTTTATTCTTTGTCTCGAAACCGGATGCATCCGCGCCCCAGATAAGGCGGCTCTTCGTATCATCACCATCTTTATAGGTTTCAAGCTTAGGACCAACCCAGCGCAATGTTTGCGCTATCGGATCGTGGTCAGAAAGCGAATTGCCATTTGGCAGCAAAGCAGGCTTTGAAAGCGTACCGGACCATTTTCCGTTATCAACAATCTCCACCCATTTGGCGAAAGGGCGCGACACCATAATATGGTCGATATTCGCTCGGTCCCAGCTCTCCCATATATTGGTGGCTTCTTCACCGTCACTGGTCCAGGTTGCACGCTCATCCCCGACATCACTTGGTTTGAACTGCTCTCTGTTTCTGTCCAGCTGGATGAGCTGATGCTGCTGCTTCAGAATATTCATCGTTACCGGCAAATTATTCGCGACCGGATAGGTTTCATTGACCAGACCAATATCTTTTTTGGCCTTATAGGCCTTTTCAAGGGCAGTGCCCCATTGGTTGTAAGACAGGGTATCAATATTGGAACCAGGATATTCTGCCTGAATAATTGCGCGATATTTCGCTGTATCAGCCAATCCCAGATATTCTGCGGCCAGCGCAGCATAAAGCTTATTACCGGTTGCTTTTTTTATCAGCCGCAACTGCGCATCCACACTCAGCAGGCCGCGCTCGGAAATATCACCGGCATTTAAATCGCCAACGAGGATTGTCGGCACAAGATTGGATTGCGCCAGCTTATTGGCATCTTTTGCCTGATTGATCCGGTTAACCGGTGCATCCGCATAATTGAAATGGCGCCCCTCAATAACAGTGTCGGGGAAGCCATTGCCCGCTTTCATCAGAATAGTATTGGGAGCCAGATATTCCGTATTGCCACTGGAAAAGACCATTCCGCTGCCTTCGCGCGCCTCATGGTCTTTGATTTTTTGATAGGTACCGAGTTTATCCGTCTGCCCGTTGAGCAGATCCAGCGTATTTTTTACATGCGCGCCGACAACACTGTTGCCCTGCCATGTTTTACCGCTGTTATTATAAAGCTCGGGCATAACCAGCACATCGGGAGCAACGCCGAGCAGCAGATCCTGCATCGTCTTATTATAAACCAGCGCACCGTTCTTCTTTGCCTCAGCATCCCACATTTTGGAATCGGCACCATTATTCCAGATATTAAATCCCATAATGGTCAGCGAAAAATTATCGCTTTTTGCCTGCTCAGCCTGTGCACTGGTGCTGATCGCCGCGAACAGCAATGCACCTGCAACCCCTGCTCCCAGACCAGATTTATTTTCTGTCCCTGCCCGCGGTTTTCTCATCGTCACAATTTCCTGCTAGTAAGATTGAGAATAATTAAATGTTGCTTTTCTTACATTAGCTGAGTTTCATGTCAGTTTTTATACAATGCCCGCCTAGTGCAGGCTTTACCTTGACGCATCAGGGCAGCAGCACGTAAGAAACGGTCATCGGGGGTCTTCCATGCAACTTGAAAACTCTGCGCCAGCAGGCGGAAATAAAAAAGAAAGCCGGCAGGCTTTTTTGCTCAGCTATATTGAGCAGCATCATTATATTTCCATAGAAGAAATCGCGCGGTTGTGTGCTGTCACCATGCAAACAGCTCGGCGCGATATTATGGCGCTGGAAGCCACCGGAAAAGTACGCAGAATTCATGGCGGGGCAACCATTGCCACCCCTGTGGATCCGGGAACATACCGTCAGAGACGTCTTGATCAGGCTGCCCAAAAACAGGCAATCGCCGCTTTTGTTGCCAATATTATTCCTGATAATGCGACACTTTTCATTGACACCGGAACAACCTGCGAAGCAATTGCGCGTGCACTGACAGACATCCGGCAAGGCCTGCGAATTGTCACCTATAGCCTGCGCGTCGCTTCTATCATCAGCGAAAACTCTGAATTCGCGCTGGCAATTCCCGGTGGTTTTGTCCGCGCGGTCGACGGCGGTATTTTTCAGGAAGACACGCCGGATTTTATAAACCGCTTCAAATTTGACTATGCGGTGATTTCAGTTAGCGGCATCGATGATGATGCAGATTTGTGTGATGACGACCGCACAGAAGTTGCAGCCGTTTCCAAAGCACTCAATCAGTCACGGTACAAATTGCTGGCCGTAGACAGCAGCAAATTTGGTAAAAGCGCGCTTGTAAAACTAGGCGCCCTGAATATCGTGGATGCCGTGATAACAGACAGCGCGCCACCACAAAATATTATTCAGAAAATACAGGCCTATAATATGCAGCTGCATCTGTGTGAAACAGCCGACCCGTAGAACACATCGCCTGTTTCAATCATTCTGATACAGAAGATCACGTTATTCCGTTGAAAAACTGATCTCCTGTGCACTGAACACAGTGCTGAATATTTCATTGCGACCGGCGCGTTTGCTTAAATAGAGCTGGCGATCAGCATAGGCAATCCACTGCGAAGGCGAAGTATCCGGCAGACAGCATGCTGATGCAACACCTATACTCACGGTGACACAAGGGCTGACCGTGGATTCCGGATGCGGAATTCTCAGTGAACTGACCTGTTCCTGAATTTCTTTGGCGACCTGTACAGCCGCTTCATGATCACGTCCCGGCAGAACGCAGACAAACTCTTCGCCGCCATAACGTGCAGCCAGATCCGTTGCCAGATGAATTGCGCGTGTCAAAGCAGCAGCCACCATAGCCAGACAGCGATCCCCCGCCGGATGGCCAAAAGTATCGTTAAACCGCTTAAAGAAGTCGATATCGACCATAATAACCGACAGCCATTCACCGGAATGTGCCAGTTTAGCGGTTTCCTGCGCTAATGTTTGCTCCAGATGACGGCGGTTGCTTAAGCCGGTCAGTGCATCTGTTACCGCCATCTGCGCGAGCTGGTCGCGCAAGCTCTTCAGTTCAATATGATTGGCAACACGGGCGCGCAAAATGACAGGCTGGATCGGCTTTGTAACATAATCAATCGCACCGGCAGACAAGCCACGCACTTCTGCATCCTGATCATTCAGTCCGGTTGTAAAAATGACCGGAATATCGGCGAGCATGCGTTCTTTTTTCAAACGCTTGCAGACCTCATAGCCGTCAATACCGGGCATCAGCACATCAAGCAAAACCAGGTCAGGTAAAACGGTCTGCGCCACCGTCAGCGCTTCTTCGCCGGACGTTGCAAAACACACCTCATACTCATCTTCGAGTGCTGCGCTCATAATCTCGATATTTGAGATTTCATCATCCACAATGAGGATGACTGCCCGGTCTGTCATAGTTATTCTCCGGTACGCTCATTGCCTGACGAAGGCAGCGGATCATCCGCAAATTCTTCGTTCAGCAATGTCAGGGCACGATTATAGTCAAGATTATCAAGTGCGGCCTTGATCGGATGAACCTGCAATGCTGCCGGTGTCATACCGAGTGTCTGGGCCAATTTTTCAAAACTGCTGCGCGCTTTCAGGCTCCGGCGCTCAAGAAGCCCGCGGAAAGCTGAAATCTCTGCCTTTATATTTGCAGGGTCAGCTTGTTCTGCCGGAACAGCCTTATTATCACTTTCTGCACCAGGAACAAGGCTTTGCGCCGCTTTTACCGCTGGTTTCAACACCTGTTCCAGTTCTGTGATCAATGCATCCGCCACAATCACATCGCCTTGCGCTAAAGCAGCCTCTGCATTTGCAGCATGCGTATAAACTTCAGCAAGTTCCAGAGATCCCGCAACTCCTTTCAGCGTATGGGCATTGCGTCGTGCTTCATCCAGCGCACCACGACTGATCTGCGCACGAAGCTCGTCTGGTGCAGCAGCAAATTTCTGCCCGAAGTCAATGATCAGCTTGCGCAGCAAGGCTGTTTTGCCATTCATCCGTATCAGTGCTTTTGAAAGATCAAACGGCGGCAGGGTTTCCGGCAAATCCGCATTTTTCTTTATGGCAGGCAGCGCAGTGTCCGCGGTTTTTACCGCAGCATCTTTGCTGCGGGGCTTCAGCCAGCGATCAAGCGTACGCACCAGCAGGAAAGGATCAACGGGCTTGGCCACATGGTCATCCATGCCAGCTGCAAAACACTTCTGCCGTTCTTCCTCATAGGCATGAGCCGTCATCGCAATAATCGGCAGCTGTGCTGCAGACCACTTTTTCCGGATTTGCAAAGTCGCTTCAATCCCGTCCATTTCCGGCATCTGAATATCCATCAGCACACCATCATAAAGCAACGGATCATGCAGCACGAGATCGCGGGCGATCTGACCATTTTCGGCCACATCAACGACCAGTCCGGCATCCTGCAGTAGTTCAACCGCGATTTCACGGTTAATCATACTGTCTTCAGCCAGAAGAACTTTCAAGCCGCGTAAATGTTCTGCGACCATCGGAATAGTCTGTCCGATTTCCGCATGCGGTGCATTCGTATCTGCCTGTCGTGAAAACAAGTCCGTAATCGTATCAAAGAGAACATTTGGGACAATCGGCTTGGACAAGAAGGCCGCAATGCCTGAGCGTTCCGATTCCGCACGGAACTCCTCACTCCCATAAGCAGTTACCATCACCACATAAGGCAAAGGTGAGAGTTTTTCATTCTTATGAATGGCCTGTACGGTTTCAAGCCCGTCCATGCCCGGCATTTTCCAGTCAAGCACCACCAGATCATAAGGTTGGGTAGCTTCGCAGGCACTCTCAAGTGCGCCCAGCACCTCCTCACCGGAGGCAACAAGATCAATAGTCATTCCCCATGAACTGAAGACGTCATGCAGAATTTCACGCGAAGCCGGATTATCGTCAGCAACCAGAACCCGCAAGCCTGCGATCTTCGCCGAAGGTACGCGCTCCGGTTCAATCTGCATTTCGCCGATTGCCATTTTGACAGTAAAGGTGAAAGTGCTGCCCTCTCCCGGTATGCTTTGCACACCGATTGCGCCACCCATCTGTTCAATGATCTGCTTGCTGATAACCAGACCAAGTCCGGTGCCGCCAAAGCGCCGCGTCATGGAACTGTCGGCCTGCGTAAAGGAATTAAACAGCAAGGCCTGCTGCTCCGGCGCCATGCCGATTCCCTGATCGCGAACTGCTACTTTCAGCGTAATACTATCTTCTTCCTGATCCAGCGTATCAACGGCAACAGTGACTGTTCCCTTTTCACTGAACTTCACAGCATTGCTGACCAGATTGAGCAGCACCTGATTCAGGCGCAACTCATCGCCGACGAGAACAGCGGGCACATTGTCCTCAATGAGCGTCGCAATCATGACGCCTTTATTCTCGGCATTGATCGCAGCCAGATTGAGCTGGCTCTGCAAGGATGAGCGCAAATTAAACGGACGTGTCTCAAGAGAAAGCTTACCGGCCTCATTCTTGGAGAAATCAAGAATGTCATTGATCAGCCGCAGCAATGCCGTGCTCGCATTGCTGATTTTGGATACATATTCTTTTTGGCGCAGATCCAGATCGGTGCGCAATACCAGATGGCAGAACCCCAGAATAGCGTTCATCGGCGTGCGGATTTCATGGCTCATATTGGCGAGGAACATGCTTTTGGATTTGCTGGCAGCTTCAGCCTCAAGGGTGCGTTGTTCCAGTGCCGCATTCTTGGCAATGATTTCATCACGCATCGTATTGATACGGTTGAAACAGTCCACAAGCATATCGCCAAACCACACCAGCACTGCGGCCTGAAATGCAACGATCACGGCATGCAGTATGACGCGCTTCAGATCGCCGCCTTCCGGAAACACCGCAGCCGGCATCAGATAATCAAGAATTAAATGATGTGCAGCCACTGCTAAAGCGGCGAAAATGACCGCACGACGATCACACCACGCAACCGTCAGCGCCAGCATGGCAAAGAAATACATATGCATATCCATTTGCCACGCCTGCCCGCTCATAAAATACAAGAGCAGTGCGGGTTGTCCCATCAGGGCAACACCGGAAATATAGCGTGTCGCCGGAGCAATCCCCACACGCGCCCATGACAAATGATAAGCTCCGGCCAGTACAACACCGGCAAAAGCAGCACCAATCGGGGAATGTCCGGTCAGATAGGCAACCAGCGCCAGAAGCGGGACATGCAACCAGAATAATATCACCAAAAACCGGCCAAAGCGGCTGCGAAGGTCGTCAAGTTCAAAAATCATGCTGCGGTTGTCCGTTCCTGAATAGCAAAACAGCCGCCTGGTTGCAGCGGTTCAAAAACCAGCCACTCACCGTCCTTGTAAAGCCTGCTTGGGAAATCTTTATGCTCGGAATAAACTGTAATCAGGCTGGATGACGCATTGACCGAAATGATCGCGCCTTCTGCAAGCTGAATGGAGTTGATGACAGAGTTCAATGTGCGCCACGGTGCAACCATGACAACATACTGATCGTCTTTACCTGTGGGCGTGAGAACAGCCGCCGCGAGGCCGCCAAGCAGCAATACCAGCAATAGTATTGCCGGTACAAGATCGCGGATATGGAACCGGTGATCTCCACTCAGACCCCTCATAGGTATATTCCTGCTTCAAATATTACTGATATTGACAGATTTATACCGTTGCAGAGTAAATGTGGCCTTAATATTTGATCAGAGATTACCCAAGTGTCTCAAATAAACAGACACCAAAACCTGATTTTCACGCGGCTCCGTCTCGTCGCAGCACCCGACCGGCTCTTGCACCCGTCGGTTGTCCTTCAGCAATCACCGCCTGCCCGTTCACAAAAACATGGCTGATCCCTGATGGCATCTGCGTTGAGTTTTCAAATGTGGCGTGATCTGTGATTGCATCTTCGAACAGCACCAGATCAGCAGCCATTGCAGGGCGCAACAGACCGCGGTCGTGCAGGGAAAAACGTTGCGCCGCAACCGAAGTCATCCGGCGCACGGCATCCTCAAGCGGGAACCACTTTTTATCCCGCCGTAAAGGACCGGCAATACGCGGAAAAGTCCCGAAAGCACGCGGATGCGGTTTGGAACCCGGACGCGGCAATCCGTCAGACCCAGCCATAAACAAACGGTTGCAACATGCTGCATGGAGATCATCTTCATCAAGCTGAAACAGGATAATCCCCGTCTGCCCGTCATCCTCTTCAACAAAGCGAACCAGCAGATCAAAAGGTGCCATCCCCAAAGCAAATGCTGCCTCGCGCATGGTCTGCCCTTCCAGATGTTTCAGCGCCTCAATACCGATGGCCGAAAGCCGCACATTCTCCCAGCCGATCAGCGAGACTTTACTCTGACCGTGATAATCATCCCCGCCATGATCGACCCAATGCGCCAGTTTCTGCCGCCATGCCGTATTCTGCAGGCGCGCTTTCAAAGCCAGCAAACCACCGTCCATCACAGCCGCTGGCAGAAGTTGCAATATCCATGTGCTGCCTGCCGGATAGGGATACATATCAAAGCTGATATCCACGCCATCCGTGCGTAAATTTTCCAGATAGTCGATAACCGCAGGTACATTGCCCCAGTTCGGTCGCCCTGCCGATTGCAAATGTGAGAGCAATCCGGCTGCACCGGACAGACGCACAGCCTCACCGAATTCTTCTGTCGCCTGCATCAGCCCTGCTTCATAGGAGCGGATATGCGCGGCCAGCACCCCGCCAAAACCGGCGACAACTTTTCCAAGCGCCACCAGCTCCTCAATCTCAGCAAAAGCACTCGGCGGATAAACCAGTCCCAGAGACAGACCTGCCGCGCCTTGCGCCATTTGCACTTCAAGCATTTGGCACATCGCCGCCAGTTCGTTCTCGGTTGCTGGTCGCCGGTCATGCCCCATTACTGCCAGCCGCAAAGCCGCATGGCCCACAAGCGAGATCAGATTGAGGGCAATCCCCTCTCCTTCCAGTGCCTGATGGTATCCCGAAAAATCATCAAAAATCTCATCAGATCGCGTTTCCCCAAGAAGACCGGAGAAATGCTGGCGCAGATATTCACGGGACTGTTCTGCTGCCGGATAAAGCGAAAACGAACAATTGCCAACTACAATACTGGTCACGCCCTGCATCGCTTTTTCAGGCCTGTCCCGCTCGCGCAGAAAAATCAGATCATCATGGCAATGGGCATCGATAAAACCGGGGCTTAAATAGCGCTCATCCGCATCAATGATCTGCACATTCCCGTCTGCTTTCAGACCTCTGCCAATCTGCCGGATTAACCCGCTCCCCAGCAGTACGTCGCCGCGATACCAGGGCGCACCGGTGCCATCAATGATGCGGGCATTGCGAATGAGCGTTTGTGTCATTTCAGGCTCCGGCTTTCAGCTTTTCTTTACAAAGCAGCGATTGCAGTCATTTCCACGCGCAGATCAGGATCGGCAAGACGCGCTTCCACACAGGCACGCGCCGGTGGATTTTCAGGATCAATCCATGCATCATAAACAGAATTCATCGCGTCAAAATCCACAATCGCCGGAAGGAATACATTCACAGCCAGTAATTTGGAACGGTCAGTTCCTGCCTGCTGCAAAAGCTGATCAATCTTACCCAACACATCACGGGTTTGCTCTTCAATGGAAGCCTTGCGGTTCTCTGCCACCTGACCGGCAATATGCACCATGCCGCCATAGCTCACGGCCTGACTCATCCGGCTGCCTTTTTGATAACGCATAATCATACCCGTATTTCCTTCTGTCATCGTCACTTCTGATTGTAAACTTCTGCTTGCCTGCATAATAAAATCCAATATAACAGACATAGTAACATTATAGTGCTCATCGGAGACAGCATGTCAGACAACACCGCATCCACTCCGGTCACGTCCAAAGAAGACAGCAGCAAACGTGCACGCGGTCTGGATCGTGCCTTTGAGATACTGGATTTTCTGCGCAACAAGCGTGAACCGCTGAAACCCAATGAAATTGCCGCCCAGATCGGTGCCCCGCGCTCTTCGGTTTACGAACTGGTCAATCTGCTGCTGCGCAATGGTATTCTCGAATTTACCGGCGGCGATGGCCGCGTCTTTCTCGGACGCAAATTGTATTTTCTCGGCGCCGCTTATGAAGATCATTTTGACTTCATGCGCGAGTGTGACAGTGCACTGGAGCGCATTGCTGAACAGACCCGCGAAACAGCGCAATATTGTGTGCTTGACGGCAATAAATACACCGTCGCCCGCATGAAAGAGGGGGTGCGCCCGTTCCGCATCTCCTCCGATGTCGGTCATTCTGTGCCTATTCCGTGGACAGCATCCGGTCGCCTGCTGGTCGCCCATCTCAGCGATGAAGAAATTACCACTTTCATTCCTGCTGCCGATTTCCAGATGCCCAATGGCAGCTGGCTTGATCCGGCGGAATTTATCGCGCAGGTGCGTGAAGCGGACAGAACCGGACAATTCACCTTCAACAGCACGGTCGACAATTTCACTCACTGTTTTGCCGTACCAATGCGTGATGCGCAGGGCATTGCCACCGCGACGCTGTGTCTTGTTGCACCCCGCGATGACGGGCTGAAGAACCATACTTTCTATCTGCAATGCCTGAAAGAGGCCGCGCAGGCGCTCAGTGGCAAACACTGACTGGAAGAAGGGCACTTGTTTCACCGGACGCGTCATTGGAATATGAAATGCCCTTCTGAAACTTCACGCATCTGGCGTTGCACCGGCACATAGTCCGGCGCACGGACAGGGCTGTGCAACTCATCGGCAATCTGACCACGCCGCATACCGCGCCGTGCAGGATCAGGCACCGGCACTGCTGCCATCAGCTTTTTCGTATAAGGATGCTGCGGGTTTTCAAACACCGCTGCACGCGGCCCGATCTCAACAATCTCGCCCAGATACATCACCGCAACACGGTGACTGAGACGCTCCACCACCGCCATGTCATGGGAAATAAACAGAAAAGACAGGTTGAGGCTGGATTGCAGATCGAGCAGCAGATTAATCACCTGCGCCTTAATGGAAACATCAAGAGCGGACACGGATTCATCGGCAACAATGAGTTTCGGATCAAGCGCCAGAGCACGCGCAATACAAATACGCTGACGCTGCCCGCCGGAAAATTCATGCGGAAAGCGCGAGGCCATATCCGCTTTCAGCCCCACCCGCTCCAGCAGATCAGCCACGCGTTCCCGCGCCTGTTGTCTGGTGCCGAGCTTATGCTCCAGAAACGGCTCCGCAATCGACGCGCCGACCCGCATACGCGGATTGAGACTGGCATAAGGATCCTGAAAAATCATCTGCATGGTACGGCGCAGACCTTGCAGCTCATGCCCTGCCATGGCCATCACATCCTGCCCGTTGACCATAACGGAACCGCTTTGCGGCTGTATGAGCCGCATGATGGAGCGGCCGGTCGTCGATTTACCGCAACCGGATTCCCCGACCAGCGACAGCGTTTCTCCCGGTTGCAGCGAGAAAGAGACATTCTCTACGGCGTGCACTCTGCCCGCCAGTCGCCCGAATAGTCCGCTGTGAATGGTAAAACGTGTCGTCAGCCCTTTCACATCCAGAATGGGAGCCGCATCCTGCGCAACTGTATCGGCAGCCTCCACAGGCGGCAGTGCCGTACCGGTACGGATATCAACAACCGGAAAACGCAGTGGGCGCACACGTCCAGTCATCGAACCAAGTGCAGGCACGGCTGATAGCAAAGCCCGCGTATAAGGATGTTTCGCATCACGGAAAATCGTGGTCGTATCACCGGTTTCCACCGCATCACCATGATACATCACCACCGTGCGATCAGCGATTTCTGCAACCACGCCCATCTCATGGGTGATGAACAGTACCGAAGTGCCTTCCTCTTCCTGCAGGGTTTTAATCAGGTCGAGGATCTGCCCCTGAATAGTCACATCCAGCGCGGTAGTCGGCTCGTCGGCAATCAGCAATTTCGGGCGGGTGACCAGCGCCATAGCGATCATCACGCGCTGGCGCATACCGCCGGAGAAACAATGCGGATATTCATTGAACCGGCTTGCGGCAGACGGAATGCGAACCTTATCCATCAGGCGCAGAGCTTCAGCCTTTGCCTCTGCCTTGCTCATATTGCGATGGCATAACAGAGCTTCACAAATCTGGTCTCCCACCGTGTAAAGCGGGTTGAGCGACGTCATCGGCTCCTGAAAGATCATCGCGACATCATTGCCGCGTATTTTTTGCATTTCATGCTCGGACAGCTGCAAGATATCTTTGCCGGCAAGCAGAATATTCCCTTCAATCCGGCTGGTATCCGGCTGCAACAACCGCATGACAGAAAGAGACGTTACACTTTTTCCTGAGCCGGATTCCCCGACCAGCGCCACGGTTTCCCCTGCACCGACATCAAAGGAGATGTTTCTCACAACCGGCCGCCAGCCGCCCTCACCGAGAAAAGACGTTGTGAGGTTTTGCACACGGAGCACAGGCTGTTTGTCTGATAAATGGCTCATCATGTCCTCACATATCTTTACGCAAACGTGGGTCGAGAAGATCGCGCAATCCGTCCCCCACCATCTGCAAAGACAGCACGGCGAGAATGATGGCAAAACCCGGAAACAGCGTCATCCAGTCTGCCTGTCCGACATATTGACGGCCGGAAGCAATCATCGTTCCCCATGTCGGGATTTCCGGACTGACACCAAGCCCCAGAAAGGACAGACCGGCCTCAGCAAGCATGGCCTGCGCAAACAGAAACGTCCCCTGCACCAGAATAGGTGACAGCAAATTGCGCAACACATGGCGGGTCATAATATGCGGCGTGGAAATGCCCAGCGCACGCGATGCCTCAATATAAGGCAGTTCGCGGATAACGAGTGTTGAAGCGCGCACCACACGCGCCAATCTCGGTGCATAGACAATCGACAGCGCCACAATCACTGTTGTCAGCGAAGGGCCGAGTGCGGCCACCAGCGCAATCGCCAGCAGAATATCAGGAAACGCCATCATCGCATCAATCAGACGCGCAATCGGCGTATCCAGCCGCTGAAAAAAACCGGCCAGCAGACCGAGCGTGATACCAATGACAGAGGCCAGCACCACCACGGCGGCACCGACTGCCAATGACAGCTGCCCCGCATAAAGTGTGCGGGAAAACACATCGCGGCCAAATTCATCGGTGCCGAAAAACCATGTGCCATTGGGCGCAGTCAGACGGTTACTAATCGATAATTTACCCGGTGCATAGGGTGCAATCAGCGGCGCCAGCACAGCCAGTAGCACAAAAACCGTCAGGACAAACAGGCCAAATGCAACGGTGCGGCGACGCAACAGGCGACGGATGAATAACCGCGTTTCTGAAGTCTTTTCACTTAAAACAGCCATCAGTAACGCACCCTCGGATCGACTGCCAGATAAAGCATATCAATGGCAAAATTAATCAGAACATAGAGCGCGGCAATCACCAGCAATGCCCCCTGAATAACAGGATAATCACGGCGCATCACCGCAGACACTACCAGATTGCCGACACCAGGGAGGCCAAACACCGTCTCGGTCACCACTGCGCCGGAAATCAGCACAGCTGCGGTCAGCCCGATCACGGTCAGAATAGGGATCAGTGCATTTTTAAACGCATGCTTCATCACCACACGTCTGCCATTCAGCCCTTTGGCTTTGGCCGTGCGCACATAGTCATCGCCCAGTACATCCAGCATAGAAGCGCGGGTAAAACGCATAATCAAAGCGGAGGACACGATGCCCAGCGCGAAAGACGGAAGCACCAGATGCATCATCCGCTGGCCAAAACTCGTATCGGGCCCGCCATAACCGGAAACCGGAAATAAGCCGTAACGTACGGCAAATACCTGCATCAGCAGCAGGCCGAGCCAGAAACTGGGAATACTGGCGGCAAACATCGCCACTGCTGTCGCCGTCTGATCGAAAAATGAGCCACGTTTAACCGCGGCATAAATCCCGACCGGCAAGGCAATCGCACTGGCAATCAGAATGGAAAACAATGTGAGAAAGAATGTCGGCTCTGCGCGCTCAGCAAGCGCATGCGCCACCGGTTGGTCGAGAAAGATTGACTGGCCAAGATCACCGCGCAGCAATTGCAGCAGGTAATAGCCATATTGCACCGGCAAAGAGCGGTCGAGACCGAGCTTTGTACGCAGCGTTTCAATGTCGGCCTGCGTTGCCTCCGGCCCCAGCATCACAGCAGCAGGATCGCCCGGCGTAACCCGTACGATCACAAAAACGATCGTCACAACCAGAAACATGACCACAATCATGCCGATCAGACGCTGTATGATATAGCGTATCATTCAGTCTCCACCCAAACATATTTCAAGCCGCGTTGTCTCCTCCTCCGGAGACAACGCGGCCTATTTTATTTATTGCGTAACGGAAGCATTCCAGAAATACGGCCAAGGCGCAGGCGTAACGCCGTCCAGTTTCTTGGATTTCGCAGACAGATTGTTAAAGTTACCGACCTTGATGAACGGCACTTCGTCGAACACGACTTTCTGTACGTCTGCCCAGAGTGCCGCACGCTTCTGCGGATCAGCTTCCGCATTAAACGCATCCATCACCTTGGCGCGAGCCGGTGTATTCCACTTGCCCGGTGCACTGACAGAAAGCGGATCAATCAGAGCCGGTTCCGGCAGGAACGGACTATGGGTAATATAAATATCCCAGAGTGCCGGATCAGCACGGCGCTGGGTGAGCGTTGCCCAATCCACCACCTGCATATCAACAGTGAAGCCGGCCAGTTTCAGATATTCAGCCGCAACTTGCGCCATTTTGTAATGGAATTCATATTGGCGGCTGGTGAGAATACGCAGCGGCTCGCCATTATAACTGGCAGTTTTCAGCAGGGCTTTTGCGGCCACTGCATCACCGACATTATAGCTGCCTTCCGATCCCGCATCTGTGCTCCAGATAAATTGGGACGGATAGAGCGATGGTTCAGCGCTGAAGAAATCCTTGCTGCCATAGGCAGCAGTCAGCATATCCTCATTATTCAGCGCCACCTGAACGGCTTTACGCAGATCACGGTTTGCAGCAATGCCTTTGGAGGTATTCATAATGAACACCGGCCAGCCGAACGGCTTGAGCATAACCGCATCCGAAGATGCTGAACCGGACACACGGTCAAAAGCCTCAACCGGCAGCGCATCAACATAACCATACTGGCCGGAAACAGCAGCTTCTACACGGGTGCTGGCATCAGGCACAGGTACAAAACGGATTTCATCCAGATTCTGCTGACGGCCACCGGCATAACCGCTCGGCTCGCCTTCCTGCGATTTATAACCGTCATAACGCACTAGCTGAATATACTGATCCGGCTTACGCTCTTTGAACTGATAAGGGCCGGTACCGACAAATTCGGTCATTGGTTCAGCCTGTTTTTCAGCAGGCAAGACAATCGCCGCGGAATTGTTAAAGGCGAGCAGAGATGTCAGTGGCGCATAAGGCTGCTTCAAGGTGATTTTGATGCTGTGATCGTCAACCGGCTCAATGGCTTCAATCAAAGTCGCTGCCTGCTTGCCGCGCGAGGCTAAGGTTGTCCAGCGTTTGAGCGATGCCACAACATCTTCCGAAGTCATGTCCGAACCATCGTGGAATTTGACACCCTCACGCAATTTAATCAGATAGGTTTTGCCGTCGGCAGAAATTTCCGGAAGGCTGGCAGCCAGAAGCGGCGCCGGTTTCCAGTCTTTATCGAAAGTATAAAGCGTCTCAAACATATGCTGACTGACAATACCGACGAGATCAGCCGTTGAGACCATCGGGTCCAGTGTCGGCGGCTCACCAATAGTTGCCACATCCAGCACGCCGCCTTTTTGCTGTGCGAAAGCGGATGGTGTCAATGCGATTGTCGCGGCACCCAATAACAGCGCCAGTTTCATTGCCTGCATTTTCTGAACCCCCAATTGTTTGCCTGCATCAGGTGATGCAGCTCCTCCTCGGTATGATTTTTCATTTTTGTCCAAAATAACGGACATTAGTCTATTTTACCGGATTGACGTATCTCAATACAGTATGCATAACTTGTCAAGAGGGCGGCTCGCCAGACCGGCACGTTTTTTGACGGCCATAGCGGGAATATGCAGAGCCGGAAAATTTGTGAGGAAAAATGGAACCTAAACTTGCAGACCAATTGAACACACCGGCAATTGTGGTGGATCTGGATATTGCGGAAAGAAATATCCGTAATTTTCAGTCCTATGCTGACCAACATGGTTTCAAGGTGCGTCCTCACATCAAAACGCACAAATTACCGGCGCTGGCCTATGCCCAGCTTGCAGTCGGTGCGGGCGGCATTACCTGCCAGAAGATCTCTGAAGCAGAAGCCATGCTCGACGGCTTGCAAAAACAGTATGGTCTCTCCCCTGACCTGTTGATTACCTATAATATTTTAGGCAGCGAAAAACTTGACCGGCTCAAAGCGCTCGCGCACCGCACAAAACTGAGTGTGGTTGCGGATAATCTGACTGTGATTAACGGTCTGTCCGAAGCTTTCGTCAATGAGGCACAGCCGTTAACGGTGCTGGTAGAGTGCAATACCGGTGCAGACCGCTGTGGTGTAGCAACACCTGAATCAGCAGCAGAACTTGCCAAGGCCATTCATAATGCTGCAGGGCTGCAGTTCGGCGGCCTGATGACCTATCCGCCTGCCAATGCCCATGCTGCAGTTGAAAGCTTCATGGAGCAGGCAAAACAAAAAATCGAAGCATCCGACATCACAGTTCCGCTCATTACCTCCGGCGGCACGCCCTCAATGATGAGCGCGGCTGATGCCCCTGTTGTCACAGAATACCGCCCCGGCACTTATATTTATAATGACCGTTCGCTCGTTGAGCGCGGCGCTTGCAGTTACGATGATTGTGCGTTTTTTGTTCTGGCTACCGTTGTGTCCGCGCCGTCTGACAACCGCGCAATTATTGATGCAGGCAGCAAAACGCTGACTTCTGACCTGTTCGGATTGAGTGGTTATGGCCATGTCCTCGGACGTGATGATATCCGCATCGATCAGCTGTCAGAAGAGCACGGCCGTCTGGTCAGCGACAAGCCGATCAACCTCAAGGTCGGCGACAAAGTGCGGATCATTCCGAACCATGTCTGCGTCGTCACCAATATGTTTGACAGCGTCTATATTCAGCGCAATGGCATGGTCACAGAAAGCTGGCCAATTGCAGCGCGCGGCAAACTGGTCTGAGGTTAATCATGAGCGGACAGTTTCTCGCCATCGGTGAGGCAATGATCGAGCTTGCCCCTGATGGCAGCGGCTTGTTACGGCAGGGCTTTGCCGGAGACACCTTCAATGCCGCTTATTATGCCCGTGCAGCACTACCTGCGGACTGGCAGGTTAGCTATTTCACTCTGCTCGGGCAGGATGCAATGTCCGATGCCATGTTGGCATTCATGGCACAAAAACAAATCGGAACCGACTATATAAGCCGTCATGCCACACGCATGCCCGGCCTCTATATGGTGCATCTCAATAATGGTGAGCGCAGCTTCTCTTATTGGCGGTCACAATCCGCAGCGCGTCTGCTGGCAGAAAACAAAATGGCATTGCGGCAGGCCATTGAAGCTTCTGATATTATTGTTTTCTCCGGCATCACGCTGGCAATCCTTGAGGGTGACGGTGCCGATAATCTGCTCAGCATTCTGCAAGAGCTCCGTGATACGGATAAGATTATCGCTTTCGATCCCAATATTCGTCCTCGCCTCTGGGAGGATAAAAACCATATGCGCGCGCAACTGATCCGAGGTGCCAAAGCCAGTAATCTTGTCTTGCCGAGTTTTGATGATGAGGCCACCTGCTTCAGTGATCTGACGACAACAGACACAATCAGCCGTTATAGCAGCTATGGTCTCAACCGGATCATCGTCAAAAGCGGTGCGGATGCAATTGAGGCACTTTTTGACGACCAGTCTTTTACTGTCAAAACAGCGCCCGTCGCACAGATTATTGACACGACCGGTGCAGGCGACAGTTTCAACGGTTCATTCTTGGGGCATTTCGCATGCACAGGTGATGCCGGAGCCGCTATTCGTTTTGCAGCGCAAACCGCAGCAAAAACCATTCAGCATTATGGTGCTCTGGTAGACTAGAGCGGTTTACGTTCATGTTGGATCACAGTGCTCGCTCTAGATTTTTTAGTTTGTCGCATTATCCCGACGTCAAGTTGATCCAACTTGACTGTGAAATGCTCAAAAAACAAAAGCCCGCCGGAGTTTCCGGCAGGCTCTCTTTTCCAAAAAAGTGCAACACTTAGCGATAAACTATACCGCCGTCAGTCAGAATGGCCTGACCGGTAATATAATCGGAATCCGGCCCTGCAAGGAAAGAAACCAGCGCCGCCACATCATCCGGTGTTTGCGCACGGCCAAGGGCAATCCCTTCAACAAATTTCTTGTAGGTCTCGCCCTTCGGTGCACCGGTGATTTCCGCAAAGCGTTCGTCAATTTCCACCCACATATCGGTGCCGACAATACCTGGGCAATAGGCATTCACGGTAATTCCCGCGCTGGCATATTCTTTGGCCGCAGCCTGCGTCAGCGCCCGCACCGCAAATTTGGTTGCGGAATAAACGCCCAGCATCGCGAAACCGTCATGACCAGCAATGGATGAGGCATTGATGATTTTGCCTTTGTGACCGCGTTCTTTGAACTTTGCCGCCGCTGCCTGAATGCCCCAGAGCACGCCTTCAATATTAATCTTGAAAATCCGGTCAACCTCTTCCGGCATCACCTCAGACAGTGGCTTAACCTGCGCGATACCGGCATTGTTCACAATCACATCAAAACCGCCGAGCTCTTTCTCGGTGTAGTCAATCGCGGCATAGATATCATCGCGCTTGCTGACATCAGCAGCAAAAGTGGTCACCTTGCGTCCCAGCGCTTCAACTTCTTTGGCAACCGCTTCCAGCTTGTCTTCTTTCAGATCCACCAGCGTCAGGTCGAAACCGTCTTTCGCCAAACGCAAAGCAATGCCGCGGCCAATGCCCTGCGCAGCACCGGTAACTAATGCAACCTTATTGGTAACAGTCATAACCAAATCCTTTTCGTCTATGTAATCGGAAACACAGGATCAGCAACATGCCGCGTATACGAGGCCGCAATATGGCTTACCATAGAATAAGCAACTGACCTGACTTAACTGAGAGCTTAAACAATATTGATATTAATTCATTGATTATAATCAATTTTTCATTCAATTCAGAAAACATCGCTCAAAGCATCGCCGTTTACGGCGCTTATTGCTCAGATAAATAATCTCTGAGAACAACAGCCTGATTATGGTCTGTATCTTTTGCCGAATAAAGCAACGTAACCGCCCCCTCTGAACAATGCTGCAAAAGCAGTTTCACAGGTTCGGGATTATGCCGCAACTCCTCACGATAGCGCCCGCAGAATATCTGCCAGTTTTCCGGACTACTTTCCTGATGATGGAACCACTGCCGCAGCTCCGTTGTCGGCGCGATCTCTTTAAGCCAGAGATCAAGGGAAGCATGCTCTTTGCTCATACCCCGCGGCCAGATGCGGTCAATCAGCACTCTGAAACCATCCGCCGGTGATACATCTTCGTAAATCCGTTTTACTGCAATTTTCAACATTGCCTGCACTCCTCCGGCATTGCCAAACATATTCAGTTTTACAGGATGATAAATGTCAGGTTTTTATAGTACTACTCCGGAACCGGTGTTATAGCAAAATCTGAACTGAAACGGGCAGAGTGAACAGTGCATTCAAAAGAACACACCGGACAAACTGATAACAAGATTGCCGCCCTGCAGGTGTCGGCCGTTAACAGGCGTTTCGATTCCACAGATGCATTACAGGATATCTCATTGTCCGTTGCTGCCGGTGAAATTATCTGCCTTGTTGGTCACTCGGGTTGCGGCAAAACTACTTTACTGAAAATCATCTCCGGCATTGATACTCCTGACAGCGGTTCAGTCTTTATGAATGGGCAACCGGTCGTCAGCGGTGCCCGTTTCATTGAGCCGGAACAACGCCGCGTCGGCGTTGTGTTTCAGAATTATGCGCTGTTTCCGCATCTGACAGTCAAGCAAAACGTACTGTTCGGATTGCGCAAAACGCCGAGAGCAGCGGCATCCGGCCGCGCAGATGAACTGCTGGCTCTGGTCGGACTTTCCCATATGGCCGCTCGTTATCCGCATATGTTGTCCGGCGGTGAGCAGCAACGCGTTGCGCTTGCCCGCGCACTCGCTCCTGCGCCTGATATTTTGCTGATGGATGAGCCATTTTCCAATCTGGATCAGGGGCTGCGCCAGAAAGTACGCGGAGAAACCATTACGTTGCTTCGCAAATTAGGCACTACTGTTATTATTGTGACCCATGACGCCGAAGAGGCTCTGTCTGCGGGTGACCGCATCATCCTGATGAAATCTGGCCGGATCGTTCAGCAAGGCACAGCACACGACATTTATGACCATCCAAACGGCCGATATGCCGCTGATTTTTTCTGTAACTTCAATGCGATTTCCGGTGTCATTCGCGGACAGATGATCGAAACCGCGATTGGTATCTTTCCGATACATAATCCGGAAATGACTGACGGATCCGTCAGCATGTATCTGCGTCCTTATGATGTTGTCCCTCAGGTGGATGAAAACAACCTTCAGGATACAATTGAGGGCACAATCATCAGCCGTCATTTTCTTGGTGAGATGGAAGAACTGATAATCAGGGTTGAAAATTTGCAGATGCCCTTGCGTGTGCGCACATCAGTGCGTCTGCCGGTGAACAGGCAGACGATCCGTTTGCGATTAAAGACGGATAAAGCCCTTTTCTTTCGGGATTAAGCAAACGGGTCGTCGATCACAAAGACTTGACTGGACAGGCAAACTTCGCCAATAGTTGAGCTTAACAATCATAATATCAACCTCCCATGCAGCTTTAACCAGGAAACAGATACAATGACCAGAACCGGATATGCACAAGCAGGCTTTGCCTTGGTTTTCGGAACACTTCTCACCGGTGCAGCAAGTGCAGAGGAAGTCAACATCTATACCACCCGCGAGCCGGGCCTGATCCAGCCTTTGCTTGATGCGTTCAAGGCCTCCAGCGGCATTACGGTCAACACTGTATTCCTGAAAGACGGTCTGGCAGAGCGCGTTGCAACTGAGGGTGAAAACTCACCTGCGGATATTCTGATGACTGTTGATGCGGGCAACCTGATCGACCTTACAGAAAAAGGTCTGACACAGCCTGTTGCATCCAAAGTGCTTGAAGAAGCCATTCCTGCTCAGCTGCGTGATGCCAAAGGCGAATGGTTTGCATTGTCCATGCGCGCCCGCGTTGTCTATGCAGCGAAAGATCTCGATGTTGCAGCTCTGAATTATGAAGACCTGTCCGATCCGAAGTGGAAAGGCAAGATTTGTATCCGTGCCGGTCAGCACCCTTACAATACAGCCCTGATCGCCGATTACATTGCCCATTACGGCGCTGAAAAAACCGAAGAATGGCTCAAAGGCGTCAAAGCCAATCTGGCGCGTAAAGCAGCCGGCGGCGACCGTGACGGCGCCAAGGATATTGCCGGTGGCATTTGTGATCTCGCCGTTGCCAACTCCTATTATGTTGGCCTGATGCGCTCCGGCAAGGGTGGCGAAGAGCAGGTCAAATGGGGCGAAAGCATCAAGGTTATTCTGCCAACTTTCAAAGAAGGCGGCACACAGGTTAACATCAGCGGTGCGGCTCTGGCCAAACACGCCAAGAACAAAGATGCAGCCGTTAAGCTTCTTGAATATCTGGCTTCCGATGAAGCTCAGAAAATCTATGCAGAAGCCAATTTCGAATATCCGGTTAAAGCCGGTGCACCGCTTGATCCGATTGTAAAATCTTTCGGTGAACTGACAATCGACAAAACACCACTGACAGAAATCGTAAGCCATCGTAAACAGGCAAGCGAGCTGGTAGACAAAGTCGGTTTCGACAACTAATAAAGATATTTCGCCGGCCTTCATTTCAGGTGAAGGCCGGCGAAGTTTTGTAGTCAATGACGAGCCTCTCCATGCCAGAATGCTCTAAACGCCGGTTCTTCCGCGCCGGAACGCTGTGGCTTTGCCTCTCAGCAATCAGTGCGGCACTGGTTTTGCTGCCGGTTCTGGCGCTTGCCTTGCAGGCAGCCCAAGGCTCCGAAGGACTCTGGTCGCATCTTTTAGCAACCACTCTGCCTGTTGCGTTCATCGACACAATCATTCTGCTGACCGGCGTCGGCATTCTCGTAGCCATACTCGGCACATCATCCGCATGGCTGGTCACAGCCTATGATTTTCGCGGACGTAAATTTCTGGAATGGGCATTGCTGCTGCCGCTTGCAGTACCGACCTATATCATTGCCTATGCCTATCTCGACATTCTGCATCCCATCGGCCCTGCGCAAAGCGCATTGCGGGCGATCCTAGGCTATACGAGCCCGCGTGAGTTTCGTCTGCCGGATATCCGCTCCATGACCGGTTGCATCCTGCTGCTCGGCTTCGTGCTTTACCCTTATGTCTATATCCCGACACGGGCGATGTTTCTGACCCAGTCTTCCTCGCTGATTGATGCGGCACGCACACTGGGCGTAACACGGAATGCAATATTCTGGCGTGTTGCCCTGCCGATGGCGCGTCCTGCCATTGCTGTCGGCATTAGTCTTGCTTTGATGGAAACCCTGAATGATATTGGCGCGGCTGAGTTTTTAGGCATACGCACACTTACGGTTTCCATCTATACAACATGGATCACGCGGTCAGATCTGCCGGGAGCCGCGCAAATTGCGCTGGCACTGCTGCTGATTGTCGTCATTCTCGTTTCACTGGAACGCTGGGCACGACGCAAGCAGCGTTTTGCCTCCAGTGCGAAACGCAGTCAGAATTTCGCACCATATAAAGTAAGCCCACTGAGTGGTGCAGGCCTGTTCATTGCAGGCCTATTTCCCATCCTGATCGGCTTTGCTTTTCCGGCAACATATCTGGTTATTGAAGCGTGGAAACGCATGCGTTTTGCCGGCATTTCTCCGCGTCTTTATGATGAGATTGTAACTACAATCACACTCGCGACATCGGCGACGATTGTCACACTCATTGTTGGTCTGATTGTTGCCTATACAATGCGCCTGCGGCCCGGACATGCCTCACAATGGTTTTTCCGTTTCTCAACTATGGGCTACGCAGCTCCCGGCACAGTCATTGCCATCGGCGTTTTGATTGTTACCGGCAGCATTGACCGGATGATAAGCAATCTGGCGCTGTCATGGCTGAATATTCCGGTCAGCCTGTTTTTGCTGGGTTCCGGTGCAGCACTGATCTATGCCTATCTGGTACGGTTCCTTGCAATTTCCGCAGGTAGTATTGAGGCTGGTTTCAACCGCATACCAGTTACTTATGATCAAGCATCCCGCACATTGGGAGAAACCGCAACCGGCACATTCCGTCTCATTCATCTGCCCTTGTCCAAAACGGCACTCAGCGCCGCTGCATTGCTGGTCTTTGTTGATTGCGTGAAAGAGCTTCCTGCAACTTTGCTGCTGCGTTCCCTCAATGTGGAAACACTGGCGACGCATCTCTATGGCGAAGCCGCACGCGGCACCTATGAGGAGGCCTCAATTGCTGCTCTGGCTATTGTAGCCATCGGTATTCTGCCGGTAATTGTTTTGTCCCGCATCGGACGGCGCCTGTAAATTACATATTCTGCGCATTTGCTTCCTGATGCAGCCATTCAATAAATAGCTTCACTGCAGGCTTCTGCGCATTTTCAGGTAAAGTCAGCACATAATAAGCAAATTGTGTCGGCCAGGGACGATCTATCGCAAGCGCAAGACGCCCCGCCGCAATTTCCGATCGGGCGTAAATATCCCGTACGAGCGCAATTCCCTGCCCTGCCTCCGCAGCACGCAATAACAGAAAATCATCATCAAAAGCAGGGCCACGCTCTGCTTCCGCCGTTGGCTCCACACCGCAGGCAGTCAGCCACAAACGCCAGTCAGCACGATCAGAATCCTGCAACAAAGGATAGGCTAGACAATCTGATGGCTCACGAATAACCGGTCCGGAAGCCAGCAATGCAGGACACATCACCGGCACAAGTTCTGGTGCCATCAACGGCTGCACATCATAAGACGGATAATCACCGAGCCCGTGACGGATTGCTATATCCACGCGTCCGCCATGAAGATTGGTCAAGCCGGACGTCGCCTCAACACGGACTTCAATTTCCTGATTTTGCTCCATAAACTTACCCAAACGCGGCACCAGCCATGAAGCCGCAAAAGAGGGCAATGTGCTGACCGTTAAGGTTTGTCTGTTTGTGCTAGCTTCAAGTACAGCAAGACTCGTCTCAATCTGTGTAAATGCCCGCATTAAAGCCGGATAAACACCCGCTCCTACTTCCGTCAGCTCTACGCCATATCGCGTGCGCCTGAAAAGCGTGACACCTGTCCGTTCTTCAAGCAGCCGGATTTGCTGGCTTACTGCTCCCGAGGTTACCCCCATTGTTTCAGCTGCACTTTTAATGCTGCCCGTGCGCCCTGTCTCAGTGAACGCCCGTAAAGCCAGCAATGGCAAAACTTTCCCCATAGTTTAGATTTCCTAAAGCAAACTATCAGAATCTATCGACTCTAAAATAGTACAATACCCAATATTTAAGTTCAAAGATGATGTTATCATAATTTAGATTTTCTACACCATCATCAAAAGGAAAAAATGATTGAACTTTATAGCGATTCATCCCCAAACGGGTTCAAGGCAACCATTGCCCTTGAAGAAACAGGCCTAAACTACACGCTGCATCATATTAAAATTGATCAGGGTGAACACCGGAAAGCGGATTTCCTGAAGCTCAATCCGCATGGGCGCATACCGGTGATTACAGACAGTGCAACAGGAATAACACTGTTTGAATCTGCAGCAATCCTGCTTTACATCGCAGAAAAATCCGGCCAGCTCCTCCCTCAATCTTTTGCAGAGCGCTGGCAGGCTTTGCAGTGGCTACAGTTCCTTTCGTCCAGTATGGGGCCGATCTTTGGTCAGCGTGTCCATTTCGAAATTTTCGCTGAAACAAAATTACCGCAAGCTATCTCCCGCTACCAAAAACTCAGCAACGATATTTACGCCGTTCTGGATCAACGCCTGAATGAAACCCCGTGGTTTGCAGGAGCAGAATATTCCGTTGCGGATATTGCAGCTTTCGGCTGGACACATATCGCCAGGATTTGCGGTTTTAGCTTCGACAACTACACGCATCTAAACAACTGGCATCAGAAGGTCGCTACGCGGCCTGCTGTGCAACGCGGCATTACTTTGCCGGAACCAGCGACCGGCCCTTAACCTCTGCCCGCCAAACACTTCCTAAATCCTGAAAGCCTTACCATGAACCATAATCTGCCTGCTTCAGAAATCCCAACCGGCATGTCATCCGATGCCTTTGCACATCATCCGGGTTACAGACGTATGTTTGCCGCCAATCAACTCACCATCGGTATATTCCTGCCCCTTCGCTTTTATGAAGGGGATATGCGTGTTCTTGAGGGGCAAACTGCTCTCGTCAAAGACATTGATCAGCGCGGATTTGCTTCCATTTGGGTGCGTGATGTGCCGCTATATGATCCGTGTTTTGGTGATGCCGGTCAGATTTTTGATCCGTTCACCTATCTTTCCTATCTTGCAGCCAACACAAACCGTATTTCGCTGGCAACTGGCAGTGCTATCTTCTCTCTGCGTCATCCCATTGACCTCGCCAAGGCAGCAAGCACAATTGACCATTTGTCCGGAGGTAGGTTGATCCTCGGTATAGCATCTGGTGACAGGCCGGTGGAGTTTCCGGCCTATGGCTTAGATCTGGATGCAAGAGGTGAGCGCTTTGCTGAAACAGTCATCTATTTTCGTCAATTGCTGGCAGAAAGAACGCGGCCGATCCGGTCAAATTTGGGAATCCTCACAGAAGCAGAGTTTTTACCTAAGCCCCCTTACGGACGTATTCCTTTGCTGATCACAGGTTCAAGCCGTCAGACACCGCAGTGGGTTGCAGAACATGCTGATGGCTGGCTCACTTATCCGCAGCAGACACATAATGCTGAAGGCCCTGTACGACTGGCGCAAAATATACGCAGATGGCGTGATGCTATTCCAGACGGAGGGTTTCGTCCGCATGTCACTAATGAATGGCTTGAACTGACCGAAGATCCAGATTTTCCAAGAACACCGCTCAATGGCGGCTTTGTTTTGAAAACAGGACGCAAGGGGCTGATTGATCTTCTCGGTGAATGGCAGCAAGCTGGCGTCAATCATGCAGCACTCGGTATGCAGTTTGCTTCACGCCCGCCAGCTGAGATTATACAAGAACTGGCTGAAGAGGTTCTGCCTCTTTTTCCTTCCATTGATGGTCCCGCCCCATCAAATATAAAGTGGTAAACTCCCCACATTTAAGTGGCTAAATTATTCAACGGAAAAACACGCATGCCAGCCCGTTTTTATTCAGGAAACATTAAAACGCCTATCGGAGTTTTGATAGTTATTGTGAACGATCAGGGCGCTGTCATGCGTCTTGATTTTGAGAATGATACCCGCGCTCATTCAGCCAATACACGTATCGCCATCACACATCACGACGATGCTGCAGTGAACCATGTCACCTAGCAGATACATGAATATTTTGCGCGAGAGAGGCGTCATTTCGATCTCACACTTGCCCCGCTTGGCACTCCGTTTCTGCAAGCTGCATGGCAGGAGCTCGCCAAAGTGCCTTATGGCACAGTTGTCACCTATGGTGAACTTGCAGAACGCGCCGGTCATCGCGGCTCTGCGCGTGCCTATGGCCGTGTAAATGCAATTAATC
>NZ_JARRAE010000023.1 GCF_030376605.1 Pseudochrobactrum sp. sp1633
GCAAGCATCCTGACACGTGATAAAACTTTCTCAAGGTTTGAGTCCTTTATGGAGTTTTTTATTTGAGTGTAAACATGCTTTTGATCGTTTGTAAGAGCTCCGACTACGATCTTCTCAAGGCCTGCAATATTGGGGATTAATGGTTTCCAATTATCTTGCTCACCCACATTAATGCTAACCGGTGCTCCAGCACCAATTAATACACCTATTTTTTTTCGCCCATTTGTCGCGAGTTGACGAAATCCAAACATATGTTGATCTGGGTTGTGCGATGTGTTTTCCATTTTGTACCTAGTATTTGCATATAATTTAAAATTGGTTCTGGAAAATTATGATTTTTAATTTTCAGAATCGTTTTTTAATTCAGAAAACTTCGCAGCCATGGTTGGGTTATTGCGTGTCAACTTCTTTATTGTGACATCCTGAGCTTTGTCATTAGCAAGCCGCAGATTACGGTCTGTACCTAATAATGCTTCCTTAGTTTTTTGAAGGTGATCAATTGACTTGTCGATCTCATTAATTGCAGTTTCGAATCGTCTCGATGCAAGATCATAATTTTTTGCAAAAGCTGATTTGAATGTTTCAAGCTCTGTTTCAAAATTTGTAATGTCAATATTTTGTGCTTTCATGAGTGAAAGCTCAGACTTATACTTTAGCGAGTTCAGCGCGGCGTTACGTAATAATGTTATGATTGGAATAAAAAATTGAGGCCTGACGACGTACATTTTTGGGAACCTATGAAAAACATCAACAATACCAGTGTTGTATAGCTCACTATCGGGTTCTAAAAGAGAAACTAGCACAGCATACTCGCAACCTTTTTCCACGCGATCCTTATCTAGTTCTTTCAAAAAATCTTCATTTTTATTTTTGGTTGCTGTGCGGTCATTTTCATTTTTCATTTCAAACATAATGGAAACGATTTCGATGCCTGTCTCATCTGTATCGCGAAAAATATAGTCTCCTTTGCTTCCAGTACGTGCGTCATTATCTTTCTCAAAGTAAGCTTTAGGAAAGGCAGTGGCTCTAATGCGGTTGAATTCAGTTTCACAGTGTTGTTCGAGTGTTTCACCAACCATCTTAGTAGAGAGACGTGCTTTCATATCGCGAAGACGTTCGATTGCATCATCACGGTCTTTTATTTGAGTTTCATATTTATCTTTGAGTGATTTTTCAGCTAACTGCTTTTCTAATTCAGCTTTTTCGAGCCCGCTACGTAGTTCATCTCTCTCTTTTTGAACAATGCTAACGGCCTCGATGATAGCAAGTTTTTTGCTCATCTCTATTGATTCGAGTTTGGATTTTAGTTCATGAATCTCTGCATCTTTGGCTGCGGTGGCCTTCTGCTGTTCACTAGATGCTTTGGCCGTGGCTAACTCAACCGCGTTATGTTTTTCCTGTGCAGCTAACTCAAGTCGTTCATGGAGCTGCCTATCGAAATCGCTATCTCGCACTTGTTTGAGAATATCTGCATACGCCGCTTCATCAATTTTGAATGCTTTTAAACAATGCGGACAAATAATTTCGTGCATAGTTGATTCCCCACGCTACTCCCAATAATTCGGCCTATTTAAGTAGGTAATTTCAGTAGCTGCAAGCAATGCTTTGTGTTTACTTGAATTCTTGCAAATAACCTTGACTGTCAGGATATGTGGCCGAACTGTCCGCAGCTTTCCTTTGCGCTGACCTGGGCGTGGCCCATGACCCTAGCGAAAACACAGCCGCATACATCGAAAATTGGCTGGCCGTTCTGAAGGCCGACAAACGCGCCATTATCACCGCAGCAGCCAAAGCACAGGCGGTTGCCGATTATCTCCATGAGATTGCAAGCGGGTGATGGATGGACGACGTTTGAGCGGTCATCTATTTGTCAGCCACGCCCAAGCTCTTCGAGCTAGCATCAACTTGATTCTGAAGTTCCGCCATTTTTTTTACCAACGACAGCAGATCGCGTGTCGTACTATGTGGGAGATCGCTGACAAGTTTTGCTAGTTCGACACGATCTCTGGCTTCTTGCTCGTTTTCACCCCAGAGATGAGGCGCTGCCGCGAAGAGCATATCGATTGGCATGAAACCCAATACTTCGCAGATGTGTATCATGCGCGTAACGTGCAGTTTTGAGAATGCACGTTCGTAACGACCATATACCGGTGTAGACAGCCCCATAAGTGGCGCAAAATCTGCCTGTTTAAGGCCAGCCTGTTCACGCGCTTCTCTTAAATATTTTGCAAGTCGTTGGTCTATTTCTTCAAACGTGCTGATACCATCAAAGCCGCGACGTCTGTAGATGGGCTTATCGATTTCCGGATCATTGGTTTTCTCCAATGAATGTTCTTTTGCGAAATCAGTAGATTCGTTATTCACCGTTTAAACCCCTTAAACTCCATGCCGCCTAATTGAATATTATGAATTATTCTCGTTGGTTTGGCACTGTAGAGTTTGATGAAACGGAATTCATCACCAAACTTTTCTGCCCCACGGATGCAGAAAGCGACCTCTTACGGAAAAAAATGAACTAGAATATGTTGACTAACGTGTTTTCGCCGCCGCCATTCGCCAGTTTCCTGGTTTTCCCTCAAAGACTGCTTCGATCAACGCTGTGTCCTTCAGCCAACTGAGTGTAGCTGACAGTTCGCAAGCAATAGTTTGCTGTTTGATATGAATGCAGCGGATAACATTAGTGATGGAATCTTTGCCGTAGGCGGCATAATTCCAGTTGGAAAAGCGAAACAGTTCTTCTTTGGCAACCTGGTTGGTTGGCCATTCGACTGAAACGGCGGGCGTGCTAGCTTGACTGTTAGTGGATGAGTTGATTGGCTCAATCGTGTGGCCAAAGCCGTTAGCAGCTAGATATGGCGCTAAATATAAACCAACTCCGATCCCGACGGCCAAGCCTAGAAGAAAGCTGCGACCAAGCACGGTCAGTATCCGTTTTCTGTTAGATACTGGTCGATGGCGTCTCTAAGGATAACCGACATCTTAAGTCCGTTGTCGTGGGCTGCCTTTTCAAGTCGTCTTTTGGTGTCGTAATCAAGTGAGACATTTACAAAATGCTTACTTTCTCGTTCACGGTTTCTACGAAGTTCACGTAAGCGATTTCGGGAATCTTCCCGCTGGTTTGCCTGTTGGGTATCGTTCGCCCTTCTTTCTTCTGGCGTGACGAATTGTGATTTAGGACGAGCCCTTCGCGTTTCCAGTTCTGTTGACGGCCCTGTGGTTTGCTTTTGTGCGTTTTCCGCGGCTGGGAGCGCAGCAGCATTGGGGCCATTCTCCTCTTCTGATGATGGGCGTCTGCGGGATGCGACAGGGAAGTCCGACAGTGTGACCTTGCTTTTAGCCATTCACCGTCTCCATTACATTCTGGTCCCTTAAATAGTCGAGCTCAGAAACAAACGCGTTGACTTCGGTTCTGGCCTTACAGATAGCATCCGTTAATTCCAACATTTGCAATGTTCCCAAGCCGCTGCGGATCTCGCGGTAACAGTTGCGCTCGATTAGCTCAGTTTCGAGCAACGTCGTATTGTAACCATGTTGGCTTAAATTCTCTATGAATGGACGAATGATGCGATATTCTTCAAGGTGGCGATTAACGATGTTGATGCGTGTCCGCACAACCGCCTGAGGAATGACACGTTGGTTGTGATCTGTTCGCGCGGCAATGGTTTCCGCGGCTTTGCCTGCTGCCTTTATTTCATCCTGTGCAGGCTGAATGGGCGTAATCACGATATCAGAATGATCTATTATCGTATCCATGACCACGCTATCGACGCCGGGAGCATCGATAAGTACGGCGTCGTACTTTTCTGCCTGTGAAGACATAATCTGTTCGATTGAGTTCTGGCGAATTGCGGTCGTCAGAGAAATTGATTCAGGTAAGTTGCCCTTCGCTTCGCAGCGCTTCCACCACTCGGCCAGGTTCTGGCGGGGATCTGCATCGATGAGAAGGACCCGTCGACCTTGGAGTGCGAATTCACCTGCCGTCAAAATGACTGTGGTCGTTTTCCCCGCGCCGCCTTTGCCACTAACTGCTGAAAATCGAGCTGTCATGAATTCTCCTTCAAACGAAGAGAGCATGAACGTTTACCCACGTCCGGTTCCGGCCATATCAGGCTAACGCGCGTTTGGATCGAGAGGTGATCGTTAGTTATATGGAGTGAGGAACAGACTACGATATTTTCACACGATGTGACAACACACTATGACCAATGGATCACACTGTGTGTTCACACCAATGAACCACACGACGATGTCGTGTGGTTCATTTCCCTAGTTCCTTTCTAGCTGATGATAAACCCCGGAGCCGCGCAAGAGCCGTCTGTGCCGCTCGCGCGCAGTCCGGCAAGGGGCGAAGAGCGTAGCGTCCCTTGCCGGCGAGTACGAGGGGTACACAAAGGCGAATAAAGCGGCCTGGAGGTGAACCCTGGTGAGCGAAGCGAGACCAATTTGGACGATCTTTAATGATTTCCTATTCATTTGGTTAGGCAGGATACGGAAAAATGTGCTACATTTTATCCAGACAATCACGAAACACGTCCGCGATTGATTATTGCTACTCTGTGCTGGAACTGTTGAAACTTATGGATGACGGAATTACCGATGGTGGGGCGGCAGTTAAAGCCAAGCCGCAAACCATTCATAGCCGCGTTTCGGCGGACGAATATGATGCAATCGATGCAGCCGCAAAGGCGGCTGATATGACGATGAGTGCATTTTTTAAAGCTGTATTCCTGCAAGGGGCAGGAGTGAAGCCAGTCTTTAATGACGAAGATCGAGCGCTTTTGTCTCTCATGCTAGAAGACATGCGTATGATTGGTATCAATCTCAATCAGGTAGCCCGAGCTCTGAATAGTGGAAAATCGGTATCTGATAGCGAGATCCGCATGGTGGTCGGGGATGTGCAGAAGATGCAGGTCGGCGTCCTCAGCGAGTTGCGGCGCGTTACCAAGCGATCCGGATACAGGCATCGCAGCAAGGAATAGCAGTCGATGGAGTTTTTTCTCGGAGCCTTTGAGAGTGAATGGGAGCAGCATCGCGCGGCGATGTTGCATGAGCTTTCTTTGGGTTCGAGTGCTGCGAGTGGCGCGGAAGAAGAAATGCGCCGGAGGCTGCGCGAATTCCAAATCGCAGGAGGTGTCGCAGCAGCAGGTAGTGCTTCAGTGCCGAAAATGCGTACGGGATCCTCAAGGGCACAGAGTTTCCAGTTCTTTGGAAGCACAGCAAGCAAGCCAATTGCGGCAGCGAGGCCGATGGAGGCGCGTTTGGCCGCGGTTGCAGCAGGCAGTCAACCGTCCGTGGTAAAAATGGCATCGTACGGTGGCGGTGCGCGGTTCGGCGCGATGGTCAATTACGTATCTCGCAGCGGGGAAATACACGTCGAAAAGGAAAATGGTGAGCGCCTTCATGGTCGCGAGGATCTAGCCCGTTTGCGGGGAGATTGGGAGCCATTGTTTCAAAATCGTGCCGAGAGCAGGGATATTGGAACTTTCCATGTGACGATCGAAGCTACTGGTTTCGAAACAGAAGAAGCTTTGCACCAACTCATACGCGACAGCCTGGCGAGCGGATTAGGTAATCGCAGCTTCGCTTATGCAGTTTCGCAGCCATCACACGGAGTTTTGAAAGTTGACGGTATGGTGGTCTTGCGCAGCGCGGAAGGGGAGCGGTTGACCGGCGATCCGAAGGCGGCTGACATTATTCAGAGACGTTACAACGAAAGCGCGGTGTCCGAGCTGGCGAGGGCGCGGTTCCGTTTTACCGGGTATGGTAATGGCGTGGAATATGGCGCTGCCAAGCTGCGAAATCTGGTCGAGGATCATAAGGGAGAAGTTCGCGATGATAAGGGGCGCGATATCTCCGATGCGCGTTCCGCCGGCGATCTGGTGCAAAAGCAGTGGCGTCGGGAGTTGCATAGCCGCAAGGGCAGGGATGTGATGCATGTCATCATGTCTGCCAAAGCTGGCACCAATGTTCAGGCTTTCGAAGGCGCTGTTCGGGATTTTCTGGCCGCTCAGTTCGAAGGACACCGCTACATATTTGCGATGCATGATCCGTTCAGCGATCCGAAGGAGATGGGGCAGGGCGGAAAGCGACCGCATATCCATGCCCATGCCATTATCGCTATGCGTTCGGATGCCGGTGATCGGGTAGAAACCTCGCCACAGGTTTTTCGCCAATGGCGCGAGCTTATGGCTGAAAAGTCGCGTCAGCACGGAATCGCTATGGAAATGACGGACAGGCGCGAGTTTGCAAATGCTCCAGCCTACACGCGCAATCAGGTGCGGCCGGTTAATCGCGAGGGACGAACGGAACATGAGGGGACGAGTGCGGCGGCTCAGTCGCGTTATGATGCCAAGCGGTCAGGTCGGCGGAGTGTAGCGCGAAGCGTGCGAAGCCGTGAATATACCGTAAAGGTAATACAGAGTTGGGAGAAAATCGCAATGGCAAGCGGCAATCATCAGATTGCATCATACGCCATCGAGCAAAGAGATATAGTTGTATCAACTAGTTCGTATCAATCGGAAGCTAAAACTTCTAACATCGTTGATGCAGATTTCGGGTCACATTACCGCACCAATTTGGTAAAGTTGCAAAACATCATTTTGGAGGGTGAAAAAGTGCGCGAAATGTCGAGAAGCGATTTTGAGGCATATGAGAAAGAAGTTGAAACAGCTTTATTCCGGCTTGGCCGCAATCTCGGACCGGAAGAGAAAGCCGATCTGGATCAGGTAGCGCAGTATACGCGCGAGCATGTCAATCTAATGCGCGAGCACATGGAATTGACTGAACAGCGTGGATTGACCGTTGAAACCCCATCTCGTGAAAGCGAGCAAGATACCTCGTCAATGCAGATCGCTCGCGAAGCCGATTCCGAAATTGCCAAGCCAGCGCATGTTATCGTGGAAGCAGAGCAGGGTCAGCCATCGGCAGATAATGCCAACGAACCTCGTTCAAGCATTGATGACGAGGAGAAAGCAGCTGCAGCATCCTATCAGGCCGAAATGGATCGTTCATTCCCGGATGAGATCACGAGCCGATATTATATTCGTGAGGATCACGGGGGGACGCAGCGAGTCTTTGCCGATTCAAAGGGTGAGCGCGAAGTGTTCCAGGACAATGGAGAGAAGCTGCGCGCTAAATCGTTCGATGCTCAGGGCGTTGGGTTGATGATCGAAACAGCAGCGCATCGAGGCTGGACGAGCATCGAAATAACGGGGAGCAAGGAGTTCCGCCGAGAAACTTGGCTGGAGGGCCAGGCGCACGGTATTTCGGTCAAGGGCTATCAGCCGACGGAACTGGATTGGCAAGATCTGGCGCGTCGCGAGCAATCCTACTTGCGCAATGAAATTGTTCCGATCGAGGGCAGGGCGCTGGATGCGGCTCACCGGGATCCGGAGCAATCTGCAGGATCGGATCAGTCGAGCAAGGTCGATAGAGAGCCACAGAATGCAGATAATTCTGGAACGTCGCACTCCAAGACTATCGACTATAAGGAGGGTGTGCAGGGCATCCTCGTTGAGACAGGCGAAAAGCCTTATCAGGATAATGAAAAAAATGAGCCTTCGCCATTTGTCGTTATTGAAACGGCCAATGGCAATCGCACGGTATGGGGTGTCGGATTACCGGATGCGTTGCATCGCGCCGGCGCTGAAATCGGCGATGAAATTCATTTGCGGTCCACTGGGACGGAACGCGTTTTGAAAACCGTCATTCAGGAAGTCGACGGTCAGAAGCAGCGTGTCGAGCAAATGGTCGATCGCCGGGCATGGGAAGCGGACGTGCTTGAAGAGCGGGACCGGACGGATGGAAAAGTTGAAGGTTCCAAACAGCTCGACAATCAGGTTAATATGGAAGTGAAGGGCGTTGCTCGTGATGGAGAAACCATGCGCACCGATCCACCTCAGCAACAAGTTCCGCGATTGCAGGAACTAGAACAAGAGCAGCAGCAAAAGAAGGAGCGCGACGAACACGAGCGTTAAACGACCATGCGACACGATTACATATATAATTCACCTCCCGATCCGAAGGCCGACGACGCTTTTGCAAAATTCTTTGCGGTTCTGTTCTGGCTCGTCCTTGGTTTGGTTGCAATCGTGTATGTCGCTACTGTCGTTGGAGATTGGTTTAACGCGGCCTTAGCGTTGATAACGGATATGTTCGCTTACGTTTTCAGCTTTTTGCCGTTTTGACGGATTGCTAAAAAATGGCAGGCGCTTTTGCAGTCCGGCTACATTTGAGGTTTATGCTGTGAAGCAGCTATTTTTGTGCGCGCCGCTCAAGGGAAGATCGCAGCAAGTCGACCAGAGAGGAGCGCTGATCACGTTTGAGTTTGTCGAGATTGCGCTGCCGCCAGCGAATTGCCGGAAGATCTGCGACATGACCGATCTTCAGCAAGGACCAATCCGGTTCACCACGCTCGAACCTGATTAGAAATTCGCGGTGCTCATCCGGCATTCCGCCGATCAGTTCGTCAATCATCTTTTGCTGCGCTGCGATCAGTTCCTCAATGTGAACCAGCTCCTCGGTCATGCCTTCAAAACCATTGCGGTATTCGTTCGTGAGGTCTTTGACCCGGCCCGAAAGCACCTCGCCCATGGGGCGATTGTGCCTGAGGAGATAAACAAGAAAAACTTCGCGCAACTCGTCGCTCAGCCCTTCATGTGCGAACAAACCCTGCACATCGAAAAGATCACGCGGATGCTGGCGATCAAGCGCTGCAACCAGCTTTCCAGCAAACAGGTCTTCAAAGGAAACGACGCTGGTTTCGGCAAAACCGAAGGCGTCTTCGACCGCCTCGGTGACAGGGATAACAGAAGGCTCGTGCACTACGCCGCGCAAGACAGGGGAGACTTCAATCTTCACCTGTGTTCCCTCGGCCATGACAAGAAGCCGCAAGATCGCGCCGTCGTGGATATTTTCGGCGACGCGAGCGCCGGGTACTTCTGCTAATGCTGTCCTTCTGATCCGCTTCATGGCTGCGTCAATCTCGGCTAGTGCCTCCGGCCTGTCGTTGACGGGCAAATACATGAGGTCGAGGTCAACGGAGAGGCGCGGCAGGTTGCGTATAAAGAGATTGATCGCGGTTCCACCCTTGAGCGAAAAACAGGTTTCGCGCGCTACAATAGGAATCAGGCGCATAAGCAGCCTGACCTGGCCCTGGTACTGATCACGAAATGGCATCGAAGTCCCTCGGTACGGTGATGTGATAGACCGGATCAAGCTTGCCACCGGGCACAAGCATGCGCTTACCCTTCCCGAGATCGATTGCGGTTTTGTCCAGTCGCTTGACCCACGCATGGCCATGACGATCCGCGAAATAAAAGAACAGACGTTTGACCTTCACGCTGTCGCAATGCAGAAGCAGTCTTTGCAGCCGCCTCGGGCTGAAATTTGCGGCACTCTGCATAATCATATCGGCCTGATGGAAACTCTCATTGCGCGGCAGTTCATCGAGCATTTCGAGATAAGCGCGCTCTGGCTGCGAAAGCGTCATAGGCCAGTCCCACTGTCCCCATGCGAGTGTGCCAAGCCCTTGTGTGATTGGTTCATTGCGGAATAAGGTGGCGCTGTTGTGATAGATAAAGCGCTGGGGCAGTTGCAGCTTGTTCAGCCATGCAGGCGGTTTTTCTGGTCCGTAGAGATGAACAATCCTTGTCTCGTGAGCGAGGTAATGAGCAAAGCCCTGTAATTCTAACGCCGTGCGTCCGCCGACATAGAGCGGCGCTCGTGAAAGCAGGGTTTGGAGCGATATGATGACTTGCTGCCAACTCAGCGTGCCGCGCGGTTTTTTATAGATGCTGCGTACCGGCTGTTCCAGCCAGCCGTTCTTAACGTAATAGGCGCGCAGGTTACTGGCGATGCCGCGCTGTTGCAGCCAGGCAGCATCCACAACCAACCCTTCTGGCAGATCTCTTTCGAGCCGGTTTAACAGTGAGGTGCTTTGCTCAGCCATACTGAGTATACTAAATGAGTCTTAAACCATTATCAAGTTTGAGATCGTTGTCATTTACTCAACAAAATTGAGTAAAATCAGATATATTCAAACCTTCCCTTCAAACGTCCGTCGCTACCGAATAAGCAGGGCGAGTGTCCCCAATCGACCTTAGTTCTCCACTGGGATGGTCAGCAAATATCCATTCTACGCGGCAATGGCACAAAAGTGAGCTCATCATCGACAGTTCTCGCGCGGTTTGCAAACACCAAGCAGGTCTCCTGCGCCCCGTGGTTATTTTCACAATGTGACATTGGTCATCAGCCCAATATCTTCTGGGTCCGGGACAGTAGCGTTGAATATGTCGAGATAACTTTTCCGCTTTCGAGGGGATGTGGCAGAAGCATCAACTTTCTCGTTGACAGCCTTCAATAATCGTTCTGCGCTCGGTTTAAGTTTCGCTTCGACTTCTTCTATCCGATCATCGATATAACCCGGTGGGATTGCCGATTTCTTGTCTATGCCTGTTGATGGCAATTTGACGTTCAGATTGACCGTCCTGGTGTTTTCTTGGTTCTCGTCACCAGATTCAGGAATCGACGGGGAGGCGGTTATGCTGGTTTTCGGCCGAGGTTTCTCATCTGGCTGAGGATTGTAGGGCAGGGGGCTAATTGTCTGCTCAGCGGCCCGTTGTCCGTCGTGCGCGTATTCGCTCGTGAGTGCTGGAACTGGCCTATGGGGCAAATATTCAATCGTCGGCACATCAGGAACGTGCGATTGCGAATAAGCTTCAGCAGATTTGAAGGGTTGGGTGTTGAAAAATCGCAGCTTGTCGCCATAGATCGGTCGTTGACCTTCCACGAGCAAGATCATCTTGCTTTCTGGCATTTGCCGCACTTCTTGCGGCATCATCAAATCGCGCTCGCGGATTTGCTCAACCTTTGTACGACGGGGTAAACTGAGAATTTCGATAGTACGGGATTCCGACTTGTAGCGAATGGTTCTCTTTCCGAGTGCACGGGATGCATATTCCGCGGTGGCTTGGTCGTTGGCACCTAGGACCAACTGGTAGCCACAATTACCAAGAAGGGAATGACGTGAAGTCTCACCGTAAATCTCGTCGAGATTCTTGAGATCCTGAATGATGATCGCTAGCTTGATATTATAACCAGCCACATAGGGAAGCTTCGTCATAATCTCATCCATCTTCTTAAGCTGCCGAAATTCATCCAGCAAAAAATAGACAGGAAGCGAATTGGGATCGTGTTCGATTGTCAGAATGTTCATGACTTGCTGCACGAACAAAGTGAGAAGTGGGCGCAAGATTGTAATGTCGGTAATATTAGGTGCTAAATAAATAGAGATAGGCCGCCGTTTCATGGCGGCGATATCCATGTCGGTTACTTCTGTCGCGGCTACAATGCGTTCATTTCGGAAGGGTCTAAGCGCGTTCTGGATATCGAGGAGCGCGGATGCCGCCGCCCGCTCTGACAATGCAAGAAATGCGTTAAAGCTTTCGACCGTATATTTTGAAAGGTTCGGCTCTTTTTCCTTGATGAACTTGATCTGCGCCTGAAGATCAACGCCACTGTTCACGAAGGAAACGACTTCGCCGAGGTTGCGCCGTCCGTGATAATAGGGGCTCTCCAGAACATAGCTTATAATTCCGGCTACGACCTGTTGAGCCAGGCCCTGCCAAACTGAGTTTTCAGAGCCAACATTTTCGGGAACCAGAATGCTGGCGATATTCTGAATATCCGTTGTGCGATTGCCGCGCTCGGGTCGCACAAAATCCAGAGGATTATAACGATTTGTCCTCTCCGAACCGGGAGCGAAGAGGAAGACCTGACTGCCATTCTTCTTGCGATATCCGGCTGTCGCCTTGAAAATTTCGCCTTTCAAGTCGGATACGATCATTGAACCTTCATGCATGAGAGCGTTTGGAATGACATAGCCCGCTCCCTTACCCGATCTTGTAGGACCGATAATCAGATGATGGCGACTGTCTGCCGCTCGCAGCACATTGCGGCCGAACCGCCCGAATATGTGCCCTGTCTTTCGGAACCACTTGCCGCAACGAAGGCCCATGACGTCCTGAAAAGCCGCATCCCCCAAGGGGTTTTCGTGAGCCCTAAGACCGAGATAGCCCGCAAAAACGGCGGCGGCGATGGCAGGTAGCAAGGCACCGATGGCAACTCGTTGCAGAGTTGAGTTGGACGCGTAGGCCCAGACTTGCTGAAGCGGAGCAAAAGGATTTTCGGTGATGGTGATATTCAAAATTCGGCTGTCTTTATAAACTACCCCGAGTACGACCCCATAAGCCAAGGTCCAGATAAGGAACGCTATGCCGGCACAAAAAATCAGATAGACCGCTTTGTAACCCTTGCTCATGGCTCCTCATTTCGTGCAAAAAATATCTCCGATACGCCACGTTTTCCGCCGTCGCGACGCAACTGGATGACGATGGGGATGACCATCCGGATATACGACATGAGATCATGCTTCGAGTATCCGCCAGATAGCCCCGCTTGTTGCATCATCATGGCAAGCTGTTCATAGGCACCTTGCGGCGTATCGGCATGAACCGTCGACATAGAACCGGGATGACCAGTGTTAATGGCGCGAAGAAAAGAAAACGCTTCAGCGCCGCGGATCTCGCCAACGAATAGACGATCAGGCCGCATACGAAGAGATGATTCAAGCAAGTGCTGAATTGTGACGTCAGCGGTGCCCTGCCCACCTTTCGAAGCTACCAGATGAACGCGGTTTTCCTGGGGTGGAACCAGTTCGCGGGTGTCTTCCAGCGTGATAATCCGTTCCTTCGGATGAACCGATTTCAGGCAGGCATTCAGAAAGGTTGTCTTTCCCGATGACGTGCCGCCGCTGATCAGGATCGACACTCGTTGCGTGATTGCTGTGTTGATGAAATCGAAAATTCTGTTTTGCTTCAGATGTTCGATCAGCAAACGGTCAATGTCGCTCAGTCCTCCTACAGCAACAGAAACCTTGTCCATTGAACCGCTATCCCTGTATTCCTCCAAGCTAAAATTGCTAACGACCTGCTTGCGGATCGATATCGATCCGCCGTCCGGTGCAGCGGGTGGAAGAACGACCTGAATCCGCTCGCCAGTCGGTAACGCAGCGCTCAGGATGGGCGCGGATTTACTGACGAACTGATCGGTCGCGCCTGCGACCCGTTCACCGATATTCTGAATCTCTGCTGCTGAAAGCGCATGAACCTCGTGGAATTCCATGTGATCAGCACCAAGTCGCTCAACATAGACGTGACCTGGTTTATTGACCGAGATTTCAACGACCTTTGGATCGTTGAGAAATGGCCGCAGAGGCTCAAGTGCCCGATCAAGAAAGTAATATCTGCTTTGTGTGGCTGTTGCCGCACTATTTGCCCCTGCGTTCACGTTGAATTTCCTTCATCGCCTCTGTTACGGGATCGTCGTACATCGCCGAAAAATCGAGGTCCTGACGCACAAATATGAAAATGCGTTCGCCTTGATGGATGCTAATAGTCGGCTTGATGCGCAAGTTCTCGCTCAGAGCGGTATTTGCCATTTGAGAGAAAGTGTCGGCGATCGTCTCGCGGGCTAGTTCTTCTCCGCGTTTTGCATCGTCATTGTTGCGACCGAAGGCTTCACCGCTGCCGAAACCTGTCAGATAGCTTGCGCCGGCGCCGACCACGGACAACATAATGGAAGCCCCGAATCGTTCACGCCATTTTTTATCGACGATGCCAGTGAGACCCGAACGACCCAAACTGTCAGTTCCAACGGAGTTCAGGCGCACGCTTACACCATCATCACGCAGCAAGCGGGTCCAGACAACGAAAACGCGGGTCTGTCCTGTCATTACGTCGCTTTGATATTCACCTATGAGTCGAGTGCCGGTCGGAATCAAAATGCGACGACCATCAAAACTGTATACGTCCTCTGACGTGATGGCGCGAACCTGGCCTGGCAGATCGCTTACAATCGAGGTTTCGAGAATACCGGGTATCATCGTTCCTTCCGGCACAACCGCGTCGATACGCTTGATTTTCGTAGCCTTGGCATTCCGGTCCGCCATTGCCGAGGCCGTCGCCAGAAACTTGCTGTTTCTGTCTTCACCAGCAACAGTCGGTGTTCCCTCGCCACTATCGCCACCAAGACCGCCATTCGCTCCGCCTGATCGCGCTTGATCCATCTGAATCAGCTTCGATTTGAACCGGTCTGGAAATTCTTCAACAATGTCCGGCGCGGAAGCCTGAGCGGGTTCGTTCAAAGCGACCGTCGGGGGAGGAGGGGGCGGAACATTAAATGTCGTGGTGTCGACTTGCTCCGGCTCTGGTGGCGGAGGAGGCGGTGCAATGTTGATGATATTTGGCTCGGGTGCGGCAGGGGGCTGATCCTGATCGCGCACGAATGGCGGCGGTCTGAACGATGTCGTGCTAAACTCCTCGTCACCGCGCACGAGATCGCGCGGCTTCTCCGAGGGCTGTTTGAGGACAAAATAAGCCATAGCTACACCGGCCAGCAGAAATACGGCCATCGCAGCCGTTTGATTCCGCTTTGCATTCTTGTTGCTGACACCGGAGTCATCAGCCGCCGCCAGTGCTTCCAATTCGGGAGACTGTTTCATCAGTTGCCGCTCCTTCTTCTCTTGGTTGCCGCATGATCAGGTGCGGGACCCATGATGTCAGGATCGGGTGCGCCAAAATCCGGCTTTCTAAGGTTGAAGATGCAGATCCACTGATCACCATCGCGCAGCGTGTATTGTGTTGCCGTTCCATCCACGACCAGATATTCGCCTTCCTTGCGGAAGTTTCGCAGTGTCTCGGAAAAATCACTGTTTACTGCGAAAATTGCAGGTGTCCGACCGGTGAATTTGAAAAAGGTCTTCTTGCCGTCATCGAAGACCATCGACGGCTTCAGTTTCGTATCTCCGGTAAAGGAATAGTCGATGTTGACGTTAGCCTTATCGATCTTGGAGATATTCGGATTGGCAGCACGATATTCGGCCTCTTTGCGCATCGCTGCATTCAGATCCTTTTCAGGATAGATGAAGCGCACGCCAAAGACCTTCTTGCCAGCATCTGGCGCGTAGTCGTGCAGCTCCAGAAAATAGATGCGCTTGGTCGTGACAACGTTCATGTTGGTGACGACATTCTTAGCCGTCGGCTTAACGAAGAGGATGTTTCCTTTTTCGGTTGGAGCAACCTGCCAGCTCTCTGTGTCGCCAAGCGAAATGGTCTCAAATTTTTCATCCTCATCGAAGATGATCATTGTCGATATGCCGTACGTCGCAGAGATTTTGACGACATTGTTTGGCTGATAGACGACACTGGTCACACGTGAATCCAGCGAGCCAGCCCTAGGCGTCTGGGCAGCGTGGGCGTGCGAAATGAGGACGGTCGAGAACGCCGCCGCAAGAAGGAAGCGCCTTCTCATCCCTTGCTCCCTTCCGTGACGGTTTCCTGATCCCGCCTGTAATTGTAAACTTGGAAGCCGAGAGGATTTTCAAACCGCCATTCGTTCGTGGCTGGTTCGTCCGTATAGCGATAGCGCACGACTGCAATATAGTGTCTGGTGATCGCATCGGTATCGGACTTTTCAGTCGTTGAAAAACGGACAAGAGCGGTGGAGTCGTTGGGGAAGGTGACAGACTTCACATCGACAAGCACACGCTTGTTTTTCCCGTAGACCTTGGCCGGGTTCTTCGGGTTGGCAGCGCTGTATTGTTCCTGCAATTCGCGAGCGGCATCACCTGCCGATAACAGTGCTGCCGTGCCGAAGTTTGCATCAATCGCGTAAGGATCATAGCCTTCACGTGTCCTGATATACCGAACGACGTTGGCTTGGGTAATTGCGCGTGAATCCGTCAGATTTTGCGCTTTTGTCAGCCCGCTTTTGGTTTCGATGTAGCCCGTAGCCTTGTCTACGACGACAATCACAGGCTCGAACGACTTTAACGGAACCAGCATAACGAGCGCGAGCAACGCGAAAAGCGCGACGAGCCCGAATATGATGGTTACGAACCATGCCACGGCCTTAGAACGTTTTGCTTTCCGGACGATTTCGTTCTCCCAACGATCACCGTCCTGAAAATAACTTCTCAATGCAGCTTCTTTGGAATCAGTCATGATCTAGCCCTTTACCTCTTATGAACCTGCAGCATCAGCGAGGCAGGCTGTTGCTGCTTATTCGGTTTTGCATTGCTTCTTTTGCGCCCTGGCTTCTCGGGGAAATCGAACCTCCACCGCCGCCGCCAAAACGATTGTAAAGCGACCTTCCGCCGCGATAGCTCGCACCGATCCCCTTGAAGCCAGCTCGCGCAATCTGCATTGGAGCGGTGACACCGGTCATGCCAGCAATCCGTGTTGCGGCTGCGCCGATACCAACGGCCAACCCTCCTGCAATGCCCTGAGCGAGGACTTGGATGTTCAAAAGGACAAATGCCCCGGCAAAACAAAGCAGAAGGAAGGCTGAAATATCACTGAGTGTAAGGCGTCGCTCCGTGGCGGCAGCTGATACCTTCGTCAGTTCAGGGTCCATTGCAGCGATAAGGAAGGCGGCGACGACAAATACGAACAACGGGATCAGTGCATATAGAAGAACTTGTTGGAACCACGCCTGCCCGAGACTGCGCGATTGTTCAAACAACATACAGGCGATGAAGATAGGTGCGGTCCCGATCAGTACCCATAACATCACCTTGGCAAGAACAAGGATTGCGAGAGCGACAGCGATGAAGATTGCCACACAGGCCATAATGAGAAAGCCGACCATAGAGGGCAGAACTGAAAAATAACCCGATTGCTCTGCAAACGCGGAAGCCGCCTCGTTTGCGGTCTTCCAGATCATGGAAAGACCATTTGTCGGTTCGGTAATTCCTGTTCCGGTGGCGGTCAGGATGGCGCGACCTAAATCTTCAGGAGTATTGTTCAGCCACTTGTAGATAAAATCGTTGAAGTAACCCCAGTTGCTGATCAATGCCAGAATGAAGACCATGCGGAATACGCGAGTAACAATTTCGGCCACGCTAATCCGCGAAGTCCCCATTATTACTTGGATACCGTAATATCCAACATAGGCGATGAACATCACCTTGAGCAGCGGCGTGATTTCAGAGCCTATAATATTGTAAGCCTGCGATGAAAAATTCTCGCCGGAATTATCAATTCTCTCCAAAAGATCGCTCAAGAAATCATGCATAGCGGCCCCCGATTATTCCGTCGATATCGAATTGATCGCACCAATGGCGGTCGCTGGATCGCCATTAACAAAGGCCATAGGTCCACAATCTTGCCGAATGTCTTCGGCAAATGACGTGAGATTTGCGGGACGTTTGCAAGGAGCAGTCTTTTCCTTTACCGTTCCGCAGCCGGCAACGCCGGCTGCGATGGCGGTGAAGATAAAAAACTTCAGGGAGATGTTAGCGATGTTATTTTGCACTGTACGTCAACACCTTCTTGGAATTGGAAATGTCGGTGAGGCGGCGCTGATTATCTGCCTGTAACGACGACACGGCACCGTTCATGACGCCGATCAGTTCATTGATGGTCAGCCCTGCTTGGACTTGCAGCTGCGTGTTCTGGTCGATGGAACCTTTAATGTCCTTTGCCTGACCGATACTCTGCCCGGCCCGTTCAAAAGCGCTTCGGCGCGTCGTTACCGCCTGTTGCGAACCATTTACGAGTGCGGCGACACCAAGCACAGTGTTGACCATCTGTTCATAGGACTTGTCTCCGCTGAAGCTGCTATTTGCTTGTCCCGACAAGTTCTTAACGAGCTGAAGCCCGTTGATGAAAGTGGATGCCACTTTGGCGATGTCACCGCCCATGCTACCAAAATTTGGCACTCCGCCGGACATAAGGCTGTCAAAAGAGGGCATTGACGATACGCTGAAGCCATTTCCGACGGCCAGGTTTTGCATCTGGTTGGCATCGCCGCCGCGATCACCGGTAACGGCCTTCAATGTCTCCTCGACCGTTGTCAGGATTTCCTTGTTTGTCCCGAGGATTTTGTCAGTCGTGACGGAGGTTTGTTTTGCCACTTCATAATTGGCAGCGTCGATAACTGGGACACCGCCTGCATAAGCCGCCATGGGAGCGAACGATGCTAGAGCCACGGCAATCGCTGACGCCGAAATGATCAGTCGTTTCATGATTATCTCCCTTATTGAGGATCGAGGTTCAGTTTGATGTTCGCCTCGCGTTCACGCTGTTGAACGCAAGCTTTTTCTTCCGGATTCCATTCGAGGCCGGTGCGGGGATCGCAGACGCCGGTCGTTTCTCGCGGCTTGTCGTCTTTCTTCTTGAACGAAGCCGATTGGGATGCGCCCGAAATGCCGCTTGCTGAAACTGCATTACGGCTGTTGAGCAGGTCGGCCATTGAATTGCCGAGGACAATCATCTGGTTGACCATTTCAAGGTTCGCATTTCGTGCGCCGGCGTTGTGATCCCAACTGTCTTGAATTGTGCCGGACTGCATATCGCCGAGCTGCGTGAGCCATGAGGCGACGTTGGCGGTACTTTCCTGGGTTGCCTGCGTCGTGGCCATCGAATTGATGGTCGAATCCCGCATACCGGAATATGCTGTATCGCCGCCGCCGTAGTTGATAGGCAGGTCCTTTGACCCGCCGAACGCCGGTGTCCATTTCTGCGTGATATTCCGGACGTACCCCTGCGTTTCCTTGAACGGTGGAATTCCGCCGTATTTTTTAACGTTGCTAGCGCCAGCATTGTACGCTGCAAGGGCGAGGTTGGCGTTGCCGTTGAAACGCTTGAGTTGCTGTTTAAGATAACGAGCACCGCCGCGGAGGTTCTGTTCAATGTTGTGCGGATCTACGCCCAACTCTTTTGCGGTATCAGGCATCAATTGACCCAAACCGATTGCCCCCACACCCGATTTCGCGCATGGATTAAAGCGGCTTTCCTGATAAACGAGCCCTAGAAATAGATTTTCGTCTACACCCTCTTCGCGTGCCACTCGTTTGACCAAGCCGGAAATTTCCGGATTGGCTTTGGCGGCTGCAACGGGATCATCCTTGCGCCCCGGACGATAGACAGCGCAGGTCACACTTTTGTTGAGCGAAAACCGGTCTTTATCCGTCTTCTCGATCTCGGACGTTTTTTGATCACGAACCGTTCTTTCGGACAAATTCGACCCGTCAATGACAGGAACGCCACCAGCCAATGCTGACAAAGGCATGGTCGCTGACGCCAAAAATATGCATAGAGCAGTTTTCTTATGCATCATTCCTCTCCCATCCGCAGAATTCAGCCAACCAGTTTTCAGGCTCATCGCCATATCGTTCCCGCAGCGCAGCACATTCTTCGACGGTCTCTTTTCGACCCGACAGCACTTTGACGAGATCAGGCATTTTCGAGAGATCGAGACGGGCAATGACTGAGTCATTCCCGTGCTTGACGAGAAACGTGCGCTTTTCAGGCGGGGTGTTTTTGATGAAATTGAATTCTTTAACGCTCAATCCAAAGCGTTTGATGTAGCTCTCTTCGTCAGCGCGCGGGTTCGGGAAATGAATATTCGTGGCCGATTGCTCAATAAGGGTGTGAGACGCCTTAGCTTTGGAAATATCCGCTGCCGATTGTGTTCCGAAGCCTACAATGCCGTTGAGCTTACGGATGGTTTTCATCTTATCGATGATGAAATGACTAAACGTTTCATCCATAAGCAGCTGCCAGCCTTCGTCCATGAAGAACATGACAGGATCGCCGTTCAGAAGCTCATCGAGACGGTGATAAAGGTACATCAGTGCGGGGGTTCGGATATCCTCGTTGCCGAGGATGCTGGTCATATCGAAACCGAAGACACTACGCCCGGAGAATGACAGCACATCGTGCTGCGCATTGAACAGCCATGCTTTTTCGCCGTCGATCCAAGGACGCAACCTTGACGCCAGGTCGTTCGCATCTGCTCGCGATCTGCCTACCAAGAGGCCCGAAAGGTTTGGTAAGTTGCGCTGAGCTGCCGGCTCTTCCATGATACGGGCAATTGCCCGTTCCAGCGTGTCTGCGTCCTCCTGGCTGAAGTCGCGTTGATCGCTAGATCGCAACATTGATTTCAAAAGGCGAAGCAGAAAATCACGATTAGGGCCGGAGTTTTCCAACTGAAGCGGATTGAAACCAGTCGGTGTTCCCGGTGAGAGAACTTCGTAAGCTCCCCCCATGGCACGCACGAAAATCTCGGCACCTCTATCCTTGTCAAAGAAGACTGCTTTAGGGGTAGGACTGATGCGCATCGCCTGCGCCAGCAAGAATGTCAGGGCGACGGTCTTACCGGAGCCAGTCGGGCCAGTGACAAGGAAGTGACCAATATCGCGACGATGAAAGTTGAACCAGTATGGGGTTTGCGAGGTGGTCTCTAGTATCGTGATCGGTAGACCCCAATGAAGATTGTCCGATTGACCGGTCGCGAAATTGTGCATCGATGACAGGCCGGAGAAATTTGCCGAAGACAGCATGGCCTTTCGCGCACGATAGCTATGGTTACCGGGCAATTGTGCCCAGAAGGACGCCTCAAGGTTCACATCCTCGCGCAGCCAGTTGATGTTCATGTCGGTCAGGCAGCTACCAAGCTCGGAAACTGCTTTGCTCAAACCTTCAAGGTCGCGAGACAGGCAAAGCAAAGAGAAATGGTGAATGCCAAAAACAGCCTCCTGATTCATGAGACTGTTAAGCGCGAAGTCGATATCGCTTTCGACTGCACTTCCGGACTCATCCGACGCGGCAATCTGGCGCTGAAGCCGGGTGATACGCTCCTGCGCAATGGGTTTGTCGGAAATAGTGAAGCTTTGTGTCAGGATGAACTCATGATTCACCTGCAGCAGTCCATCCAGCATTCCGGGACCGGTGTATGGCGGATATTCTTTGATAGAGAGCATCGCGCCATAACGATTGTCCTCATCGGTGGCGGCTTGCGTTTGCATCGCTCGCTTACCGAAATGTAGGCGTGACGTTCCGACGTAATTTCGAATTCCCATCCGGGGAAGGCGCATTTTGCGCGGCACGCCGCAGGTCAGAATGGTGTTTATGAACTCGCACGGTTCGGAATATGGCTCTCCATCGCGATAGGTTATACCGAGCTCGCGCGCGCCATATTTCTGCAGCTCGCGCGTCATGTTGGAAACGAGCTCTTCGAGTTCGGTCACTGTTTCACGCGTTTGCTGATCTCGAACCTCAGCGCCTCCAGAACGGGTAAATGCACGACTTACTATGTCGCTGAGGCCGAGGGCGCCACGCATATTAGTCCGCACGATCGAGAGATAAATTTCATTGGCGAACATGCGCTTATGGCGTAACTGGCTCATATAGCGGTTATTCAGCTGTTCGCAGAACGCATCATCGAATGCGTCGCCGATTTCGGAGTCAACCTGTCTGCGTATTATTGTCGACCAGACAGAAAAGCGGCTCGATCCAAGCGCTCGAATGATCGTATTCTGAACATTCGAGCGCATATTGAGTTCGGCTTGATCTTCGGTTTGGAAAAAGAGGCCGTCGAGTTTGATGACCGACAAGAGTGCGCCGTTTTCCAAGCCGATCACTGTATCCGATATATGCCTCAGATATGGGATATGCGAAGCCATAGGCCGCTCATTACGAGCGACCTTGCCAAATCCGAGTTCTTCTCTGACGACTTTCAACATTAGCTAAGGTCCGTACGAATTTGTTCCCCAGAAGGACTTGTTGCGTGTGCGAGGCGTTTTGCGCGCGGTGACTTCAAGCACATCGAGAATTTTGTTGTCCCAAGCGCAAAGGGAGAACAGAACCGCATAGCTGATCGGGGCCAGGAGCAGGGTCCAGAACGACTTGCTGACCAGCCATGCTATGATTGTGATGCCGATAACGACGACGACTGCCATATACGGGACACCCCACATGGTGGGAGATCGGGTTAACCCGATTACCAACGGTGTCAGCTGCGGCTTTACATCCTCGTACTCAGCCATCGCTAGTTTCCAACCGTGCTAATCAGCTCGTCGACGATTGATGGAGCACCGAAAACAAGACCGATTCCGAGGATCACACCGCCCGCAAGAAACCAAGACAGTCGGCCAGCAAATGCAAGGAAACCGAGCGCCATAACAGCGATGATTGCAAACAGACGACCAATAGGGCCGCTAATGAAATCAACGATAGCTTGAAATACTGTCTGAACCGGCGCGAAGGCACCACCAACGCCACCTGACTGTGCAAACGCCAAATCCGCCCCGACAATTTGCGCGGCAGCCAGCAAACCAAGGCAGACTGCCAGCTTTGAAGCGCTGATATGCCAAACCTTGTTCTGTTCGTTGATCATCCTTCTCTCCTTTAAAAATGCATCACGCCACCAACGAAGGTGCCGGTTTTCTTGACTGCAATGACCCCGGATTGAGTTTCGCTCGCCATGACCGGCGAGGATCTCCGCCCACCACCAACGAGCTTCTTTTTCGGCGCTGGCATGGTTACGCCAAGCTGGTAATTGACGACCTTTGCGACGTATCCGACGGTTTCCTTGAACGGCGGAACGCCACCGTACTCATAGATGCGGCCTTCGCCTGCGTTATAGGCAGCGGCAACAAGCAGGGGGTTTTGGAACTCGTCCAAAAGCACCCGGAGATACTTAACGCCGCCTTCAATATTTGACGCCGGATCACAGACGTCGCGGACGCCGAAGCGCTCAGCGGTTCCCGGCATGAGCTGCATCGGCCCGCGTGCGCCTTTGTCTGAATTGCGTGAACGATCGAACTGGCTTTCTGCCCAGGTAATGGCGGTAGCAAACAGAGCGTCGACTTGATGCCGGCGAGCAGCCTGTTCGACCAGAGTTTTGATTTCCTCTGGTGTTAGCGGGGAGGGGCCGCATTCAGGAGTGGATACAGCGGCCTGCTTAGTAGAAACCAAATCACCTAAACGGGCAGATTCATCCTGAAGTGAGATAGCCGGATTGGTAATATCAGCGATAGAGCCAGTGGCTATAACGGTGCTGTATACATTGCCAATATGGTTATTCGCATCAGTGTCGTTTCCACTTTTATCTTCCGCGGAAACGATGCCATCAGAACCCACGACAAATTCTTTGCCTTCGCTTGTCCAGCGCCGGTTGAATACGGTCAAATCCGAGCGTGATCCGGATGCGTTGTGAGTTGCGGCCTCGGCGTCGCCATCTTGCGCGAAAGGCGCAATTGCGCCTCTTTCTTCTGCGCAAGTGGCGGCAATCCCGAACGGGATGAACAATGTGGCGCTTAACAATAGCGCTTTGATTGAAAGCCTCTCCATTCTAGCCCTTTAGCTCCTGTCGCAGACCTCACATGCGCTGTTGAGGTTGCAGCGAAAACCGATTAAGTTCATAATAGAATGATACCGATTTGGCTAAGTGATACATGCTTTTTCGCAAATCATAAACCCCCTATGAACAGGGAAAACGAATAAGCAAGACGGTAAGGGCTAGAGAATGAAGAGAACCATCGCAATCGCAATGAGTAGTTGTATGTTGGCAACAGCCGCAATCGCCGCGCCTGCAATCAACAAGGACTACATCAAGTCGCTGGCATCGCCGGGGAAGACCGTGCTTGTCATTGAGTATTATGACGGCGACGGAAAAGTTACGGCTCGGAAGGGGTTTGCATCCGCCTCGGGCTATAAGGCAACTTCACCGACCGAATTTCGGGTTGATGATAAGACCCTTCTGAATCTGTACGGGCTAGAAGCCTGCAAAGGCGAAATGGTCAATCGCAAGGATGATTTTGCTGGTTCTTGCACTGACTACGCCAAGCAACAGCTGCAGATCATGTTGCAGTCGCCGAAGGTTCTCTTTTGTCGGGCATTTGTAAGTGAAGAGAGCGCACCCAAACAAAATGTGACGTGCTACGGCTATTACAATTACCCCGGGAGCCTGGACACGGTTGATATGCTCGAAGAGCAATTGCTCTCTCTTGGCGCGCTCCGCATTGCGAAATCGAAAGATGGGAAGCTAGAGCGTCCCGATCTGGAGAACGCGCAGAAGATTGGAGAAGACGGCTCCTATGGTATGTGGGCCGATCCGCGGGTGAAGGCCCAATGAAGCCAGCCCTATTATCGCTCTGCATGGTCCTTTTATCGACGACGGCTTTTGCAGCCCGGGAGGGATATTTCGACCTCCAGCCGGGCGTTACTTTGGAAACTGGCGATACGTGGGTTTCAGAAGGCCAGCGCTATCGCCTCTATGGTGTTCAGTCATGCCTTCGAGGAACTGCTTTCACTGATACGACCGGAAACAAGAAGGACTGCGGTGAGGCGTCGCTTGCCGTATTCGCCGCTTATATCAAAGACACCAAACCGGTGTGCGCTCCCGTAGCACAAACTGCCGATACTTCTTATGTCATTTGCTACGCCACAATCGGCGGAAATCGCCTTGATTTAGCGACGGTGTTGATTACGAGCGGCTATGCCTTTGCCGCGCTGAAGGCTGACGGGCTTCCCTACTATCCAGCATACGCAGTGGCCGAACAGGAAGCTCGTGAGAAGCGGGCAGGCCTCTGGCAATTCGAAGACGTTCAGCATCCTGCCATCCTGTTGAGCAAATCGGCAAACGAACGGACGAGGAATGCCCAACAATGAAATATCTGATCGTAGCAATCTCATTTGCCCTTGCATCGACACCAGCATTCGCAGCTGATGCTATTAAACGCGCGCCAGCTGCCAGCGTACCGGTTCAGCCTAGCCAGCCGGCACCGCTTCCAATCTTCAAGGGTCGTGTCGCGGTTATTGATGGTCGGACCCTCTGGTTTCCCACTTATGCCCAACGAGTTCGGCTCGCGGATATTGACGCGTGCGAATTGCCTCAATGGGCGCTTGATCCGACATGGACGAACAGGGACGTCACGAAAGCACCGCCGCCTGTACCCTGTGGCCCCTTTGCCAAAGCTTGGCTCAAAAGAACGATCGGGGCGTCCGCGGTCTCCTGCGGTGTCGTCGGCTATGATGCTGAAGGCATGGCACGAGCAAGATGCACATCACGGGGACGCGACCTAGCTCTCGAAATGCTTCGCGTGGGTTGGGCGAGGGTGGATGCACCCTACCTCAGCCCCCCTCAATATCTAGGCTATCAGCGTGCCGCCATGTCGGCGCGATATGGCATGTGGGCGACCTATGTTCTGGATATGAATGAGTGGCGGCGCAAGGCCGCCGACAAAACGCTCGATCGTCAGCCAATCGCGGATTTCAACCTGCTCGTAGATCGCAAAAGCGAGATCTCTCCTACGTTTGCCGACGCGCGCAGAAAACCAAGAAGGACAGACCGATAGTTGGCGGTGATCGCTCATATTGCGCAAAATTTCGCGCGCGATCCCATGGCCTGCTTGTTGCTGGCCATCTTGCTATCGTTTTTGCTTTTCATCCCGTCGTCGAAAATCTGGTGGGTCCACGGCATAATCGCGGCCCTTTTCCTCACCATATCGCTGTTTTTCCACGAACAACGGCAAATGTCGTTCGATGCGTTCTTGATCGGCGTCTTTGCCTATCCAGCGGTATGCCGCGACATACCAAATCAGCTCTTGGTCTATCGAGTTGGAATTTACTGGTTTTCTGCGTTCACACTTATCGCCCTATGCAGCTACGCGGCCGGAGATCTCATCACACGGTCCCCTTTCCACGCCCGAGACATGTTGCCTACCGGGTTGGTTTCAACCGCTACAATATGAGGATGACCTGAAATGAAGCAGCTTCTGTTTGCACTCGCTGGCCTAGGCACTATCGCCGGGACGCCATCCGCTGCAATTGCGCAAGACACGGGAGGCACGCCATCTTGGGGTTGCCAGGTTCTTTTGTGCGCAGCATCCTCAAACCCTTCGTGGCATGGCGTCCCTTATTGTGTCCCGCCAATGACCAAACTGATCAAGGCCATGGCAAAACCGGGTTTCTCATGGCCCATTTGCCACGAGGCAAAGTCTGGCAAACCCGGATATCAGCCTTACGAGGATTGTCCATCTGGTTTCAAGGAAGCCAGCAATATGAGTGATCGCGGCGCAATGCTGTCGAACCGCTGCGAAAAGACAATCAACACCTGCACCAACAAGATCAGGGAACAGAACAAAGAACTTCAGCAATACAAGGATGTTCAATATCGAGACATTGGCAACTCGGATCGCGGAAATAGTTGTCGAAAGGTCGTCTCCATTGCTCGGCCTATGCGAAAAGACCCTTACTTTTTTGACATTCCCGATTATCAAGGTCTTAAGGGGCGCTATTGGTTCAACCTGAAACTTTAAGGAGCTCTAATGAATCAGAACGCACTTCTCGCACTGGCTGCTAGTGCGGCATCGCAGTCGGTGCGGGCGGTACTTGGTTCGCAGTCTCCAACTCTACGAGCAACGCAAAAGCACTGGCTAAGGCCGACATAGTTGCGGCCATCAACGCCGACCCGATACTTTGTCCCGTTCCAGATGAGCCAGTGTCGAGCGCTAAACTCGATGTACCAACTCAAGCTGAAGCACTGATTGCCGTGAGGAAACTGGAAGATAAAAATCCGCTTTTGTGGGATAGGAGTGAACTTGAAAAGCTTTCCGTCTCACTAGCGAATTGTTGGCCTGTTGACGGTGCCAATGGCATGGTCGAATGCGTTACCAACGTCAAAAAAAATTCGTCAGCGCAAGCTATTGCGAGGACGGTTGGATTTGCCAAGGATCAATCATCTGGCGAATGGATTGCGACAGACCGCAAATAATGAAGCCCGCGAGCGGGCTTCCATCTCAGTTAGATATTTTCGACACTCTTCAAAACTGTGGCCACTTCGTTTTTCGCGAGGGTTAGCCGTCCTGAGATAATTGAGGCTGCGAGATAGACCAGTTTGCCGATTGCGTCATCTACATCTTGCGGCTCATAATCAACGATCCGGCGCGGGTCGTCAGCCAAAGACGATAGTTCCAGCAGTCGTTTCGTCGGGCCAGCGTTACATTCTGGAACGCCGCCGTTTTCGTTGTCCCAACTTATCGCATTCCCAATTGCATCCATAATGGCCTCCGAAAGTCATTTTCAGAAGATGGGTTAAGCTCATAAGTGCAATTCTCAAAACTGACGCATAGTTGATAGCAGCAAGAAGCATACTCATTAGAAGATCGGGTACTTCTTACTGTACGATGCTCAGTTTCTTACCTCCATGCACCAATTTCTGTCGAAACAGCCATCCCAAAATCTAAATGATAAAAACGTTGATTAAGGTATCTTGCACGCTAGGATACGAAACGAAACGAAGCGAAACGCAACGAAATTTGAGCCGGTAAGAGATTGATAAAAAACGGAAAGTTTTTTTTCGTTCCACCAAAAGATGGGAGCGATTTCAAGGAATTGTTCAAGCGTATTGCCGCTGAGGGCGCAGGTCGCCCGCTCGGCAGCGACGGCGCTCGCACTGGTCCCTGGACGCCGGAGCTACTTGCGGAGGCCATAACGCTTGTCGATCCCAAGCGCGTCGGCGTTGATCTACGGACTGTACAGCTCTGGTTTCAGGAGAATGAGAAAGGCATAAGCACTACCAACATCGGTTTGCTGGCGAGAGTTCTAAGCTGCGGTAACTCGGCTGCCAGAAGTGAATGGATTATGGAGCTTAGCGCGGCTCAGTCCCGTTTGGTGGCGAAAAGACGCGAGATGAAGAGGGCCGAAAGTGTTGGGCCATCGGAGCCAGACCGGGGGGCAGCTCGAATAGCAAGATCGGATTCCGTACGCGATGACGATGGCAAGCGATGGAACCTAGCCAGACAGTCTGAGAAGCTTTTCAGCGAAGGTTCTCCCCTGAATCTGTCTGCTTCTGTTTTTGCCGGAATGTCCGCCCTTGGATTCCTTTCGTTCATCATAGGCATTCACAACGTTAAGTTCACCCGATCCGATGGCGTCATCAAGCAGGTCGGCTTCCTTTGGGCGGCGAACTGGACATTAGTGTTCATGGTATTCCTCCCGCTCTTCCTGGCATTTGTTTTTGAACTGGTGAATTCGTGGAAGCACGAAAAACGGAGGGGGCTTGTCGATGGCGCAATCGAGGACAGCGACAGCGCATGGAAGCGAATTATTGATGCTTCATCCGGTTCATTCTGGGCAGTGTTCCTAATATGCTTATTATTTGCGGGTGTTTTCCAGTGGATTGGCGTCTGTTTGATGCCTCTCATCAAAGGCGGAGGTAATTACGCGATCGATTGGGGCACAGTCGCGATAGTCCGGCCTGAAATCGTAACGATACCTGTTGCGATCTTTTTCACGGCGCTCGCCTACCTCTATATGTGCCTATCGTTTTATCTTTTTTTCGCCGGTCTTATTCTGCTTTATTCTGTGATCAATGACTTTTGGAAAATCCGCAGCGCGGCAAAATCACGGATCCTCTTGGACGCGGGCGATCTAAGCGATACCGGGTTTTGGGTTATGCTGTGGGTTTTCCGCTGCACACTCTTAGGTATGCTGATTGCTACCGTCATGAAGTTGCAAAGCTCTTATCTGGCGTCAAATGGCCGAAGCATCGTTGCATGGGTGATTAGCGACCTTTCATCGATCTTCTTCGAGCGAACAGATGTGCACAGTCGCATTAGCTATCGGATGCCGACACACTACAGCAGCCTACTCATCGCAATATCGACCTGTTTTGTTTTTCTATATGGTGTGACCCGTGCTGGATCTGGAAGTCATTTTAAAGTCGCACTCTGGAAAATGACCGCAGTTGTGGCGCTGCTTTTCGCAAGCTATTTGTCTATCGACGCGTTTTCCGGCTTTACGGTCCTGATGTTTGCCGGGCTCCTAATCGCTATTTACGGCTTATTTGATCCGGCCTTCGGGAGCGGGCGTGCGAGTGAGGTTAGCAATCAAAGTGTTTCATAATTGGTTTGATCGATGGGATGAGAAACGGGCGCGACGCGGAGAAGACGCTAAAAAAGTAACGGCCGTCACTCTTGATGCAGAGCTCGCGTTTCCCAGCGCTGTAAATATTTGCAATATCGATGAATTCTGCAAGCTCGGGGAACAGGCCGTCGCCACGCCATCGTTCTTCAGAGCGCCACTTAGCAACGATACTGAATTTGAGCGGGCAGGGGATTTCCTCAAATTTCCATCTGACATTTCGACAGACGTTGCGGAAAATAACGTGGTCTGGTCGAAGATTACCGATAGCGGCTCGCGGGACAAGGCACTGGTGATTTTTCACCATTGGAATGCCAGATCCCGTAATCGTCAGATCGCGAATTATTTCTCGAAAAGAGGCATCACGGTTGTTGAAATCGCTATGCCCTATCATTTTGAACGGAGCCGCCCGGGATCGGACTACGCCGATTATATGCTTAGCGCGAATTTAGGCCGAACGATCCAGTCACTACGGCAGGCCGTGTGGGATGGACAGAAGCTCATTCGTTGGCTGAAAAGCGAAGGATATCGAGAAATCTCCGTACTCGGAATGAGCCTCGGTTCATGGGTCGCAGGACTGGTCGCCGCACATGATACCAACGTTAGGAAAGCCTCGCTGTTCCTCACAGGCGGCAGTCTGGCCGAAATGGTCTGGACCGGGCGAGCAACGCGAGCCATACGCGAGAGCTTTGAGTCCACGATAGACCTGTCTCATCTGCGCAGGGCGTGGGCACCGCTCGATCTGGGGAATTATGTGTACAGTCTCGCTCGCCCTGATCTGGATATTCAGATTGTTTTGGCAAAAAGAGACAAGGTTATATTGACGGAGTTGTCATTTTCTCTGTTGGAGAGTCTGAATAATGCCGGCGCAAAACTGGATGTTTTGCAATTGAACTGTGGTCACTATTCACTGGCAATTCCGCCCTACATAATTTTCGCCGGAATTAATCTACAACGGTTTTTGTCGCAGTCGGGCAAATCAGATCTTCGGACATGACCTAACCTTTGTAAATATTCATCATCAAGGGCAGGGGGCTGGCCCTAATCAAGGGGATCAATTTCACCATTCTCTGAGGGGAATTAATGGTCAAACTGCCTTTGAAGGCCCTGCTTTGTACGAGCTGCGTTGTATTGGGAATGGCAGGTCAGGTTTCTGCCGGCGGACTGGAACGTGGCGGCTATAACATAGACCTTCTGTTTAATCCGGATCGGTTCGCCACGGAGGCGACCTCCATCTATGTCATGCCAAACAGGAAGCTAAATAACGTCAGAGATAGCAGTCCGTGGGACGGACCAGTCGGTGGGGGAC
>NZ_JARRAE010000024.1 GCF_030376605.1 Pseudochrobactrum sp. sp1633
CCTTATATTCGTCATAGAGCGCATCATCGTCCGTCTTATCGAGCTGGATTTCGATTGCTCCCATGCGCTCCACCAACGCATCGAAGGCGGCTGATTGTTCCTCGGAAAGCGGAATGTTCTGCGGATAAACCCGCCCCTTATATTCCTGCTCCAACTCCCAATATTGGCCGTCGAAGAAAAACACCTCCTGCCAGCCTTCGGCCTTGATCTCATTGATCAGGGCATCGATCTTTTCGGCGGCAAGCTGATCGAGCAAGGCGGCATCTGTCAGATAAATGCCCCTGTCACCTTCCGCAAAAAGGTCTTGGTGAATTACGCCACCTGCGGCCTGATAGGCTTCCAGTCCGACAAGCTTCACGCGTTTGTCGGTTACAGGAACCTCCCCTTCTGTCAGCGCGGTGCGGATAGCATGGGAATGTGCGCGAGGGTTTGCGGTAAAGACATTGCACTGGCGTTCCTGATCGTCGCTGATTGCATAGGCGGCGACCTGTTCAAATTCGAGTTTTCCGTCGGTGTAGGCGGCGAGAATTTCAGGCGCAACCTTGCCAAGCTTCATCCGCTTTTTGACGACTGTCTGACTGACGCCAAAGGCTTGCGCCACGTCTTCGATGCTCTTTCCGGCATCGATCTGCGCGGCAAATGCACGATACTGGTCGGCGGGGTGCATCGGGGCGCGAATGACGTTTTCCGCGAGCGATATTTGCTCCTGATCTTGATCGCTGTCGGCAAGGCGGCAAGGCACAAGATAGCCCTTTTCAAGCTGCTTGTTTTTGGCGAGCGTTTGCAGGGCGCGCAAACGGCGACCGCCAGCAATAACGTGATAGTGTCCATCCTTTTCGGCGGGAACGATTACGAGCGATTGCAGCAAGCCATGAACGGGAATGGATGCAATCAGATCATCCACATTCTCCGCATCGGTGGTGCGCACGTTCAAAGGGGAAACGGCGAGTTTTGCGAGCGGGATTTGCAAGAAATTCTGTTGTGTAGACATGGCGGGTATCTCCTTGTTTTCCGCGTTGGGCGAAGCCGCTCCCATCCGCACGGGAATTGCTTCAGCTATTCCAAGGGCGGAGGGGGGTGGGCGCAGCCCGCCACACGACACGGCAACGAGCTGTCAGGGGATTGGATCGAGAGAAAACCGGAAGGTTCGCGCATAGCGTGAAAGCCGGTTTTGTCGAAGAGCCAACGCTTGCGCCCGTCCCTTGACCGATCGGGGACGTGCCGGCAGGCGGAAGAACAAATGAAGCCGGCCAAAGGCCGTCCGCTTAATTTCTAAGAAGCCTTCGCCTTCTCTACAGCGCTATATTGGGGCGCGTTCAGGCTACGGCTCGGCCTCTTCGAGGCCGTGACATTGCATCGCTGTCGCGACAGGTTTTTCATCTGCCATGCAAGAATGTGTTATGTTTCCTGTGATGAAAGGATTGCGGGGAATGAATTTGAACCGAAGGTTTTTTGTTTTAGGCGGCATCATGGCGATGAGCGGTTGCCAGACTGCGGCGCCAACTGATGACGCCGAGACAGTTCGAACAGATCGTGTTAGCGCGCGGCGCGTGGTTGCATATAAGACAACGGAGCGTCCAGGCACGATCATAGTCGAGCCATCGAACTACACACTTTATCTGGTGCAGCCGGAAGGCAAAGCCATTGCCTATCCTGTTGGGGTAGGCAAATCGGGTCATAGCTTCAACGGCCGCGCGACGATCGCGCGTAAGGCTGAATGGCCGACATGGACGCCGACTGCGAACATGATCGCGGCCGATCCGGTCGTCCGTGGTAGCCTTGCTGGCGGCGTTCAGGGTGGCGCTGCTAATCCGCTAGGAGCGCGCGCCCTGTATCTCTATCAGGGCGGACGCGACACGCTTTACCGGATTCATGGTACGAATGATCCTGCATCGATCGGAAAATCCGTATCGAGCGGATGCATTCGCATGTTCGACCGCGATGTGATCGAGCTTTATGACCGTGTGCCGCAAGGCTCACAGGTCATTGTCAGGGCATAGAATGGCTTGAAGCTAGATCTCGAAACCCTTCGAGGGTGATTGCTCATGCGAATGAACGCGGGCGAGCGTTTGGGAATTGGCTTGCTCGATAGCGCTGGCTCTCGATCCAATTGTTTCTGCACAGGCAACGCTTCTGCAGAACTCATGTATTTTATGTTGTGGCAGATTTGGAAGCACTTGGGACAAGCGTTCCCGATCCAGACCTTTCGAACCGTCATGCGCTTTGAAGTGTGTTTGAATGTCTTCGACAAATCCTCGCAATTCCTGAAGTGCATTTTTGTATTCGCCTCGGGCGATGATTTCAGAAAGCGCGTGACTTGGGACGTTCTCGACCATGCGCACAAGCGTTTGCGCTTGCGGCGACAAGTCATTGACCGGCTGGCTCATACGCTGGCGAAACCGTTCCTCGTCGCGTGTCAGGTCTGCGGTCATTGTATGATGAAGCTTGCCGTAATCATGCATGGCTGCGACGGCGAGCGGCAGCATGTCGATCGCCTTTTCTCTGGCCGCATCGGCACGCCCGAAAAGATTTTTTGTGCCGTGCAGTTCGCCCAGACTTTGAGGACTGTTGCGGATTTCCTGCGCGAATTCTGAGACCGGTCGGCGCTCGATCTCGATGCGCCTTTGCAGCTCGGCCAGCACGGCTTGCGGATCTTGCCAGACTGCGGCGACCGCTTTTGCAAGGTCTGCTCTGAAGGTTCGGACTTCTGGCAGCGTCTCGATCCTTTCAGCCACGGTCTGCGAGACGCTTTGCGGCCAATCATGCACTGCGGAGATCAATGGGCTTAGGTTCTGCACCTGTTGACTGAGCCCGGACGCAATAAAGGTTATTTCGTCGCCTGATTGTGGACGGGGTTCAGGCAGATCGATGACATTGCCAACGATGATCGAGCCATCATAGCGCTGCATCATGAAATTCGGTCCGGCCGCGCCGGTGAAACGGCCATGATAGCCTTCGCCGGCTTCAGTCGTCGCCATATAGATTCCATCCCATGAAGTGACATGGGGAGCCTGTGCCGGCCGGAATTTTTCTATCGCTCTTTGAGCGACTTCAAGAGCATTTACGCGCTCTGGATCGGCGATTTCTGCGAACATGCGGCGCATGGGAGCAAGATCGCCGTCTTCATGGGCGGCGATGGAAACAACCGTCATGCGCTCGGCGGATATGACGCCGAAGTCAAGAGGATGACCGGCCTGCTCGCCAAGGGCTTCGAAGAATGCGCGTTGCGTGCGGCCGTTGCCTTCGCGGAAAGGATGGATTGAATTCAGCCGTGCGAAGGCATCGGCGGCTTCATTGGTGAAGGTCGCGCGATCGAGGCCGCGCAGAAGATCTCGCGATTGCAGATCGGACATGAGGCTGTTTAAGCCGGTGTCGATCTGCCGATTGACGGCGAAGCCCTTGCCGCCACGCTTCTGCATGGTCGGCATTGAAGCCTGCGAGCCGTCGGCAAAGGTGAATGGCTGGTGGCGCAGCTCACCCGCCCATTCAAACACGTCGTGAAACAGATGCTTGTGCAGCGCCTGAAGGTGGGCTTTATCGAAGGTTGGCGCGGGGCCGCGCCCTTCATCGAGCTGGACGGCGCGAACCGATACGACACGAGCCACATGGCTTTCGAGCATTTCGTAATCGGTAATATTTTCCAGATTTTTGAGCGTATCGCTTTCGGGATAGGTGAAGGACATTGCGCTTAACTTCCGCGCAATGCCTTAGCCTGTTCCAGCATTTCATCGGAATCGATTTTGCCAGCGATATAAGCCTCATAAATCGGGTCCATTTCGGGACCTGCGGCGGCACCTTCGATTGCGTTCGAGCGAATAGCACGCCGAACGCTCTTGCGGCGGCGCTCCATTTCCTCGGCGCTGATTGCCGGGGTGTGGGTCTTATATGCAAGTGCCATGATCATTCCTCACATTGTTCGGTCTGTCCGTCCTGCGCTTTAGCGCTGTGTTTGCGGCTCGCTCTGGCTTTCGACAAGCTGTGACAAGCGTTCATACTGATCAAAGGGCAGGATAACGACTGTTGGCCTGCCATGCTTTGTCAGCGTAATCGGCTCGCGCATGGCTTCATCATGATAGCGCCCGAACTGGCGAACAAATTCGACGCTTGTAATCGTCTTTTCACTCATGAGATTGCCACTCGCATTTTTGCAAAACTTACATTCTGTATAATACAGAATTTCACAAAAATGTCAATGATTGTCGTGATTCATATGATTGAAAAGCGCGGCATCACGACACGCGATCGCGCCTTATGCGGCGCGTTTGCGGGTGTTTTTCTTGCGTCCCAAGCCCATTTCTTTTGCGAGCTGCGAGCGTGCTGCTGCATAGCCGGGGGCAACCATTGGATAATCTGCGGGCAGGTTCCACTTGGCGCGATATTCATCAGGCGTCATGCCGTGCTGTGACGACAGATGGCGCTTGAGGGATTTGAATTTCTTGCCGTTTTCAAGGCAGATCAGATAATCGGGGGTGATCGATTTTTTGATCGGCACGGCCGGGACAGGCTTTTCCTCGGGTGGCGATGTTTTGACGCCGGTTTCCAGATTACTCAATGCCTGATGCACCTGCTCGATAAGAGAAGGCAGATCAGCGAGAGGCACAGGGTTATTGGAGACGTATGCTGAAACGAGATCAGTTGTCAGCTCAACGAGATCGTAGGCGGCATTCTTAGGCTGTGGGGTCATTTTCTACTCCTTTGGGGGATAGCAAAGGCTTCGCCTATGCTATCGCACATTTTTCATGACTATGAAAAAGAAAGCCTGCCGTGGCGGGCTTTTATCGGGGGGCGAAGCCCCCTGCCCCGCCTTAGCGGGGTTTTTTGTTCCATTCGGCACCGACTTCGATTTTCACGAATGCGGGAATGGAGAGGGTCAGCTTGATGGTGAAACGGCCGTTTTTGACGAGGGGCTTGACGAGCTTGGCGATGTAAGAGCGGATGCGGCGGCCGGTGCTGGCGAGGAATTTGAAGATTGCGTTCATGATGAGCTCCTTTGGTTGTCTGCGTTGATCGCAGGTCCAGGATGGCTCTCGGCGTTGAGCGCTGTTGCACCCTTCAGGGCCGAAGCGAAGCGAAGGACTTTGGGGGGCGTGAATTTTGGAGCGGCCTTGGCCGCGTCCGCGAGGAGCCTGCTTGCAGGCGGGGAAAAATCTCGACACACAAAGTTGCAATGGCGCGGCCGAGGGTCAAAGTGACCTGTATGAGATCAATGCTGACAACCAAAGGGGCGGTGATCGCGATCGTTCGCCGGCACTGGCTGCTGTGTCTGCACGCTGGCAGGCTCGCACCCGGAAAGTCCGTTTCACCATCAAGCTGACCCTCGGGCCGCGCTGATGATGATGCCGGAATCAAGGAACAAAAAACCCCGCTAAGGCGGGGCTTCGGTGTTTGATCAGGTTCGCAGAACGCTTGATATACGATGGGCTTCGGCGGCTTGTTTGATGGTTTTTGCCACACGCACCAGAAAGGCAGGGCTTAGGGTGCCGATTGGTCGGGTGTCTTCAAAGTCATAGGCTTTATCGAGGTCGACGCGGTTAAATTCATCCAGAATAAGCCAGCAAGGAAATGCCAGCCCTGCGCGGCGGCATTCGATTTGCGGGATGGCAAGAGACAGACGGTTTGCGTCTGGCTGCTGCGAGGTTATCGGAAAGAGGAACACGCGGCCGGGATTGTCTGGCGTGCGGATGACGATGCAGACTGGACGCGCCTTGCGGCCGGATTCTTCTCCTGCATCTGCCTGCCGCTTCCAAAGATAGAAGAATCTGACAACCTGCCCGCGCTCAAGCATCGCTATCGCTTTCATCCAGAATGGCATCGAGGCCATGCATCAATTCTGCATGAACGTGTGGGGGGGCGTCATACAGGCTGAACGCTTCGGCCTGCGTTTGCCCTGCCAAGCGCCGGTAAGCGTCGGCGGTCAGGATGACGAGTTTTTCCTTGCCGCGCTTTGTCAGCGCGACCGGCTCAATCATGGCAGTTTCCAGAATTTCGCCGGATGCGCGGTTCATATCTGAGAAGGAAAATTGTTTCATGTTTCCAACTCCTTTCTAACTACGTAATTTATGCGAATTACGTAGTTTATGCAACTCGCTATTTATAGAGTGGCATCATGCGCCTGTTGCGCAACTCGCCTTGCTTTGTCTCGAAGCGATAGCCGTCCCATTCGTTCCAGCATTCCCAGCCTTGGGGGGTTGCTCTCCCGTACCATACGCGCACTTTGACGCGCTCATGATCAAGGTGCGCGATGATTTCGACGGTAAAGGAGCCGCCCATTCCTGACGGGGTGTCATAGACTTCGATCTGACGGCGCTTTGTCATGACTGCTCCCCTCTGATGCGAATGGTCACGGCGCTGCGGCGGATCTCCATACGTCCGGAGCTTGTGCGCTCGTTGCTTTCGATGACAACGCGGGCGGTGTCATCGTTGCGCTCGGTGATTGAATAATGCCGGTATTTGCTTGCGCCTTTTGACCATCCGCGCCGGATGATTTCGGCAATGTGGCGCTTGTCGGTTGCGGTGATGTGATAGCCTTCGATCAGGCTGATGCTGAGTTTCGACATGGTGCGCCCTCCCCTATAGCAAGGCCAGTTGTTCGGTGTGGCTTGTCATCTGCACGATTGGGCGGCTTGCGATGCGCTGGCGCTGCTGGCGCTCTTTTTCGCGGGCTTCGGCGAATTCGAGGCAAATGATTTCGGTGATGATGCGCGTATCTTTCCAGTCGCTGGCATGAATTGAAGTGTCCACGCCGGCGCCTGCTTCCATCACAAGGCCGGTCAGCTTCTCGAAGTCTGTGGCGCGTCCTGTCTCCCTGCGCTCATAGTAAGGGCGGCCGGAATATTGGAAGCTTGCGGACTGCTGCGGCACGATGAAAGTGCCGTAGTCGGCCATTTGCGACGCAATATCGATGACATGAAATTCAAAGTCTGCGCCTTTGTAACGCGGTGCGTCTGCGCTTCTGCGGACACGTCCGAAGGGTGGATTTCCGATTGCATAATCGAACATCTGGCCGTCGAGTTCGTCGTTCCACCATTCGCGCCAATCGAACACATCGGCACAAATCCAGCGGGCATCAGGGACAAGTTTTTTGCCGATCTCGACATAGCGGTGATTTCGCTCAACGCATATGATTTCGGTCGGCTGGTTTCCCCATTTGCTGCGCTCTTTGACGAAATAGGATAGCACGCCAATGCCTGCGCAAAGGTCGATCACGCGACCGGTGCCAACGTCGATTGCAAAATCGGACGCGAGGTCAAGGGGGGTGAAGAAAGCGCCGGCGGCTGCATTGTTGCATTCCGCGCCTTCATGCCAGTTGCTAAAAACGAATTCCTTTTCGTCCTCGGTGAGGCGATCCTTTGAAAGGATTGCTTCAGCCTCGGCATGGGCTTTGCGCTGTGCTTTTGTCAGTTTAGCCATTTTGGTTTTTCCTTTTTTCCTGATCCCGGAGGGGCAGGAGCCCCGCTCCTGCTCCCGAGCAGTCGGCGAACCGACCGGAGAGAGGGGGGCAACAGGCAAAACCGGAGGGGGATCACCCGCCCGAAGGGACGGGCATTTGCGCGGATCCTGCGCGGCACGCGCTCAATCCGTGCAAATGTCTGGTGCTGCACAAAGGCAGACCAAGCGGCGAAGCCGCCTGGTCAGCCTGCGGAAGTACGGGGAGACCGGTTTTGGCTGTTGCGGGGGAGAGACCGGCGGCCGATCTTTCCCCCATTCAGAAAATCAGGTGAGCCGCGCAGCGGCTCTCATTGCTTCATCATTTATGTTCAATCAGAGAATATGAGCGGGTGCATAATGGGCTGCTTCACGCACTGAAGGCGTTCCCTCCGTGAGAGCGAGCCTTTTGACCTTCACTGGCGCGCAATAACTCCATGCTGCTTTGCTCATAGCAAATGCTGGCGCCGCCCTTCCCGCGTCAGTCGATCGTGACCCTATGGGCCGAAACGGGCTTGTCGTGCGCCTTGGCGTAGCAGCGGATGGGTGGGCTTGGATGCCAAGACCGGCCATTGCGTAGCGCAGACAGGCAAACGGCGAGGCTGGTTCGGTGAGCTGGCCGACAGGCCGGCGAATAGAGCGCGGTGCCGAAGGCAGACGCCCTTATGGTGCCGGGTGTGCTTTTGCCGTCAACTCGACCCCAAGGGCGCGCATGACAGCCAATGTTGTTTTCAGGGTTGGATTTCCGCGTTCACTGAAGGAACGATAGAGCTGTTCACGCGACAGCCCTGTTTTTCTGGAAATTTCGCTCATGCCTTTTGCCCGCGCAACAACGCCGAGCGCTTTTGCAATGAATGCTGCATCGCCTGTTTCAAATGCATCTGCCATGAAGGCCGCGATTTCTTCATCATCGACCAATGCGGCGGCTGGATCATAAGCGGTCAATTTTTCAGCCATCTTGTTCACTCCACTCTTTTGCGAGCTTTTTGGCGTTGGCAATATCGCGCTCCTGCGAACCTTTATCGCCTCCGCACAGCAACACGATCAGGATATTGCCGCGCTTCTGGAAATAGACGCGATAACCCTGGCCGTAATGAATGCGCAATTCACTGACGCCCTCGCCTATCGGCTCCACGTCTCCGGGCAAGCCTTCGGCCAAGCGCATCAGTCGCGCTGCGATGATGGTTCTTGCACGCTTGTCTCGCAGTCGGCTTTCCCACTTGGCGAAACTCGCCGTCTGCCTAAGTTCTATCATCCGTGCATATGTAGTCTATAAACTACATATTTACAATATTTATGTGGCTGATCTGAGGAACTGGACGGTCGAGAAGACGAGCGCCAGGGGCGCGAGGATTGGCGAACCGGCTAGAAGGATGAAGAAGATGAGCCAACGACCTGCGGCCTTTGTTGGCGGCTTTAGATTGGTTTGCCGCGCCGTTGCCTCGGCAACGGGCGCGGCGAACATTGCGGCGAATGCGACTGCCAGCCCTGCGATCGGAATTGCCATGCTTGTTCCGGCTCTTGATTGCAGGATGACAAAGAAGAATGTCGCGGCGATCATGAGGCCGGTGAGCGCAGCTCGCCGGGCGTAAATTCGCCGCGACATTTTCGGGCGGCTCAGGTTGTCCCTGACCGTTAAATGTGACTGCCCTGCCCCGTTGCGGGTCATGGGCTTTACTCTGCTGCCTGCTGTGCTGCGCGTAGGCGTGGATTGATGCCCTGCTCTATTTCGCTTTGCAGTGCGCCCAATGCGAGTTCGATCACTTCGGCAATTGCCGAGCATTCCAGCATTTCGGCATAGTCATAGATCTGGTTGTTTGTTTCGACCTTCAGCTTGACGGTGAATTGCGTATTACGGCTGGTAGTGCGCTTTCGCCCCCGCCTTTTAGGCTCTCCTCCATCAACAATTTCGGGCGCAACAATTTTGGGCTCTTTCGCCTTAGCGGGAGCCTCTTTTTTTGCTTCGGGAGCGTGACGCGCTACGAAACCGGAATCCTTCGCCACCTGCTCAACGGATGCTTTTGCGGCGGGATCGGCTTTTTTGGCTTCTGGCTTGAATTCATCCAGATCGAGAAGAATGCGCTTTTCACTCATGAGCGTGTTTCCTTCAGACTTGATATGACCTCTGCGGCGAAGGCCGCTGCATTGGCTCTGGCTTTATCGAGCGATGGAACGAGATCATTGGTGAGGTTTTCGAGCGTTTTGCCGTGATTGACGATCCCGCGGATCGCTTCGCGGTCAACAAGACTTGTTTTGAGGAAGCTGATGCCGGCATCCTCGAACTGCGAGCCTATGTCTCTGGCGGTGCGGGTGACATAGGCGGCGGGCACGCGCGCCCAAAACACTTTCGCCGGCATTGTGCGGCCGACATTCTTGCCTTGCCGCAGAATGAATTTGAGGGTTTTGGCGGCTTCGTTCGCGTCGAGCTTTGATGGTTGAAGCGGGATCAGGATCAGATCGCTTTGCGTGAGGGCATAGCCAGTTGACAGGTTTGCCGAGCCTTCGAGATCCACTATGACGAACATATTCTTCGCGGACTGCTCTTCGATTGTCTCGATGATGTTGTCCTCATGAACGTCACCAATAACCGAAAGGGTATCGGGATGCTCTGCATTTTTGATCCAATCGACAAGTGGCTGATTGGGATCGGCATCGATCATGCAGACACTCGCGCCCTGCTCTGCGAGGACGGATGCGAGGATGATGGCGCTTGTAGTTTTCCCACCGCCGCCTTTTGTTGTCATAAACGATACGACAGCCATTTATAAACCTTCCGGAAACGATTTGGTTTCGTTTGGCATCCCCATACGAAACGTATGGCCTACCTTTAGCTTACATTTTAACGGCCAATGCTAAACGGATGGTAAACGTCACACAAATAATTACAATACGTTTTATTATGGTTTACCTAAATAAAACATATTGGAAACGTTTTACTTATGTATGCCTTTCGTGTCCCATACGATTCCTTTCCGTATGGCTTACACATTTTGCATATTTAGCATACCGAAGCAGATTGGCTATTCGGCAGCCAAAGGAAGAGACACAGATGGCTCCACCTCTGGATCGCTCTCCTTTGAGACTGATGGCGTTTGGACAGTGGCAGAGGCAGGGGCAGGGGAGGGCATCTTTCGGAACTCAAAGCCATAATCGACCGCCTCGCGGTAATTACGCTGATAGAAAGCAGGGCGGTGCGTTCCTGCAAAGGTGCTTCTGATTGCCCGCATAGCGCTTGGAAAGCGATAACCGGCACGTTCAACCAGCCAGAACACCAGCATTGCAGATACAAGCAATATCGCGGTCCAGACTCTTAGATGAACAGCGAGAATCAGAAAAAAGAAAACGACGCGAGCATCAAAGATGACGAGGCGGGGCTCACGCATGGTGTCCCGCCAATGAATCCGCTTCTTGAAGCGGTTTCCGTCATCATGTTCGGTGTCATTCATCGCGTTGCAATCGAATTGCGACGGGCTGCAATATCAGGAACACCCTGCATGAACAGAATCCCGATCGTGTAGCCGCTGCCGAGTTTGACCAATGGCCCTTTAGGAGCTGAGCTTTCAATTTCACTCGCAAGCTGCTCACCGACGCGACCGGCACCGGCATAAAGGGCATCTTTCAGCTCTGTCTTGCGATCGACAACGGTTGTCGTGTTGTTGCCGATAATAACCTGCTGGCTTGGCCGCGCCATAGTCTGACCAAGACCGGCAATGAAAGCGCCGGCGAGGCGAGGGCCATATCTTTCAAGCCAGCGGCGATCGACGCCTGATGTAACGGCGATGGAGCCTTTTGCACCATCAACAGCATAAGCGGATATTGGAACCTCGGTTCCATCCTGCATCACAAGCCTGTTGAACTCGACAATCAGGGCGTTTGTGTTGCGGTTCTGCTGGAAAGAACCGAGAAGGCGGGTGCGATAGAGCGGGCCTTTCTGAAAGATTTCAGCCACGACAGGGCCGGGGGTGTCGGAATCTGATGCATTGACGGTGCGCGCGAATACGGTCTGACCGGCGATGATCATCATGTTCTGACCATCGACTATGCCACCCATGCCCGACATTGCGGCTTGCTGCGCCTGCTCGGCCTCGGCCTTGCGCTGCTCGGGCGTTTTATAGAGCATCTGATTGAGAACAATGGTGTTGACGGAGCCTTTAGGCGACCACTGCGAGATCAGGCTTGCCGCCTGGCTCGCCATTGCACCGGCAAGTGTGTTGATGTCGCTGTAATCGTCGGGCGTCAGCGCTCGCCGGCGATCAGGCGTATAATTATCGACACGCTGAACAGGCTGTTCATTGGCCGGAGCGATTGGCCGCTGGCGCGGAACTGGATCTTTCATTACGTCGCGGACTTCATCGACGTTACGCAAGGGTTCGTCCGGCGTGGCAAGGAAGCTTGAACCGCTATCCTGAGCGGTTTGTGCGCCTTCCTGATTAACGGTATCGAGCGACTGCTGATAACGTTGGGAGTCCGCCTGCTGCTGGCCTGCTGGCGTACCATCGACGTTCGGGCCTCGCGAAATGCGTGATGAAGAAAGATTATTCTGCTTCATCATGGAATAGCCGACATATCCGACCGCACAGGCAAGGAGGCCGACCACAACATAGGTCTGCATTCGGGTGCCTTTTCGACGGCTCGGGCGATTGATCGCGGCAGCATCGGCAAGACCCGGCGCGGCATCTTCGCGCTCTGAGCTGTCGGGCTTGTTGTCCTTGTCGTCGCTCACTGGCTTATCCTCACTCTGGAAATCGTTCCGTTGCGCGAAATCAGCACAACGGGGGAGGGCTTAATTTTAACGGCATGAACACCGCCCGGGCCGGTCAGCATGGATTGCGGCGAGGGCGACGTGTAGGTGTCTGTGGTGCGCAGATAATAGGAGCCATCGAGCATCCATGCTTCCACATTGCTATCTGAGGTCGCGAGCTTGATTGCGGATCTCGGCAGATCGGCACCTTGAGCAAATGCCATCATGGTTCCATTTGAAGGTGGCTCTTTGACCGCAACCTCTGTCGGAGAGACGGATGCATTCGGACCATAGCCCTCAATCGTAATGTCGCGGCGGAAATGCGTTTTGGTGTCGTTCGTTTCGAGGTTGATGACGATCGGACGATCTTCTTCAACGAGCGAAATGATCAGATTGGAATAGCCGTGCGTGACGAGCGGGGTGACGGCAATCTGATTTGAACCTTCCTGCAGGGCATAGACCTGAAATGAATCGGCGCGTCCTACGACAAAGCTTGCGATCGGCCATGCTTTGCCGGTTCGGTCATAGAACGCCATGACCGAAACTGTGTTCGGTGAGGTAAACAGCGTCTGCAATGACTGATTGGATTTCAGGGACATGCGAACCGCGTCCGATATAGGGTTTGCCCTGAAGCCGCTTGGCGGCATTGCTGCGGCTTTCTGGCTTTCATCGACCCTGCGACGATAGTCGCGGATAATCTCGGGCGACATAGGCATAAGGCTCTGGACTGTCGCGCCATAAGCCGTGATCTCTTCGGGAGACAACGGCCGATCAAGATCAGACAAAGATTCCATCAGGCGGCGTGCGCCGATGATAGGAACATTTGGCGCCTGTCGGGGCTGGCGCTGCTCTGCGTGACTGGGAGACGCTTCGCCATATTTAGACGGTTGCATTTGATGCTCGCCGGCCTGTGCCGGTTGAGAGTTCTGTTGAGTCTGCCCGCCCTGCGAGTGTTGGGGCGGCAGCTCGGCGGCAGCTTCTGGATGAGGAGCCGAATATTCCGGCGCGGGTTGAGCTGCTTGCTGAGCAAGGGCAGATCCGCTCAAGGCCAGTATAAAGGCGATATTGCCAGCGATCCGTTTCATCAGGCACCTCCGGGGGCAGCGATGATGCGGGAGATAGCCGCACCGCGCGGGTGTTCGTAGCTTTGCAGACGTTGCAGTGTGACCGTGACCATGAGGTTCTGTCCGGTAACTTCCGACGCTGATTGGTACGTCACGCGAACCGGCATCTGTACGATCCATTCATAGGTGCCATTCGCGCCGACGCCTTCACGGACAATGACCGCGCGCTGCGCGATCGCTGTTGTGTTGAGGCGGCGATTTTTGACCAGATCGAGGGTGCCGGATTTCTGGATTGCCTCGACAAAGGAATTCCAGCCGCGCGGCTTGGTGAAATATTGCTGCGCTCTCTGGAAATCCTGCTGATAGGTGGCGAAGGAATAGGTAAAGGACGATGTGACCGCTTCGGCGGCATAGGTTGAAACCTCTGCCGCGCTTAAATGCGGCCGATCAAGCGGAATGAGGGGTTGAATCCGTCCATCCGTTGTCGTGGCGAAATAGCGGGGTTCTGGTCTGGTCAGCGCCAGACTGACGGCGGCACATACGGCGATGACTGTCACAACCAGCAATGCAAGGGCGACGATGCTCATACGGCGATAAGCCGTTCTGTAAACATCGGCGCGCATCAAAACGGTCTCAAGCTGACCGTAATCCGGAGACTGGCTCATTGCGCATTTGCTCTTGCTGTGCCGTCGGTCGCGGCCGGTGTTGTTTGCTCGGCTGGCAAGATCCCGCTGAGCTGAGAGTCTTTAAGAGCTCCAAAGGCGAACTGCGCGCCTTCGTTCGTTTTATAGAGATAGAAGGGAGTGCCCGGAACGCCATTGAGCCGCATCCAGTCCACGTTGCGCTGCATGGCTTTGACAACATTGGGATCGAAAGAATTTGGATCGACCTTTGGCGCGGGGGCTCCTGAACCAATGACAGATGCGAGCTGGCCGCGCAGTGCGGCTCCAATATCTTCCTGATGCATGATCGACGCGGCGATCTGTGCGGATTCAGCCGAAAGGATAGGAGCCATGATGACACGCAGATCAATAGAATTGTCCTCTATGCTTGGCTTTAGATGCTCGAAGGACCAGGCGCAGTGCGGGCAGGTGGGATCGACAAAGAGATAAACGAGCGGCGCTCCCGGTTTCGGTTTGTTGACCGAAAACCACATCGCGAAATCCTGTGCCTGTTGCATAAGCTCATCGACACTTCCCGCCTTTGGAACATTCGGGACTGTTTCAGAACCGATCGAAGCCACCTGCTGAGGTGGCGCGGGATTTTGCGCTTGCTCTTGGACAAGTGCAGGTGGCGCGGCAGGTGGCCGTGGCGGCTGAGGGGCTGAAGGTATCGGGGAAATGGGCTGCGGCTGAGCTATGGATGCCTGCGGGGCCGGAGGCGCGGGCTTAGGCGGATCGAAGGGTGATGCTTCTGGCTCGACTGTTGCGGTTGTTGCGAGAAGGGCGCCCGATATGTCCTCGCCCTGCGGGCCGACTATGCGCCCATAAATTGTAAGGCCGTCTGGCGTGGTCAGGGCAATTTCCTGCCCGCCGTCTGCGGTTGGAACTGCCCATGCAGTGAGGCCGGAGACCTGCATCAGGGGGCGAACCTTGCCAGCGTCCTTAAAAAGAACCTGCGTTGCGTAGGGCGAGGACGAGACCGAGCATCCGACAAAATTCTGCTGCCAAAGGTTCAATTCTGCACTCGCCGATGGCGCAAAACCGATGATGGCGCATGAGGCGAGGAGCATTCTGTGGACAATCATTTCCGCATTTCCCTTTACCTGTGCGAGCCTGAAAGCCCGTTATGCTATATATTGCATTTTCAAATGAATATGCCATAAAGAGTCTCATTGTCACCCCCAAAAGGCCACAATCGACAACAGATCGTGAGGCTTTTACCGGCGGAAAGTCGTAGTTCAGCATGAATATATCGCAATATGACAGCAATAGAACTCGATCTGCATTTGCCGACACGGATTTCGGAATGATTATCCGATCTGTATTAGTGGGCGCATTTGTTGTGGCTATCGGCATTGTTGCTTATTCACTATCAGGGAACGCATCGACTGACAAAGCTGATGCGACCACAACCGGCCGTTTAAAGCCTGCCTCGACGTTAGACTCTGATGTTGCATACCTGAAAAATCAGGTGTCGCTTTTACGTTCGGAAAATCAGGCGTTGCGCGATGAGATTGACACGCTCACAGCGCCGAACGGCGTTGTTGATACGATCATCGGCCATTTGCGGGAGCTGAAGGCGAAGGATCAGGCGATCATGCAGATCCTTCAGCCTGCCGAAGCAAATTATGCGCTCGGTGATGAAGTTGGTCCGCAAGATGAAGATTCACAACCGGTAATGGGCAATGCCCGTCACCAGATCGTGACGCCACGGCAGAAGGCTCCCCCTGTACCACAGGCCAAGCCGGCTCAGGTTGCCGAAGCGCCGGAAGCTGACCGTCTAAATGAGAAGGGCGCTGCGGCTTCGCAGTGATACGGCTCTTATGGGAGGAAACGGAGAAGCACTGAACGGACTTGTTGGACTGGTACAGCGTCTTGCTGACCTGATCCCGCCAGCGCAGGCGCTAGTCGCCGCTACATGTTTCATCATTGGCATAGGCTTGGCGATCGCTTCCATCGGCAATTTTACACGCGCCAGCGAACGGGCCGCATCGGGACAATTTAACGGCGCGCATGATTACGGGCGGTGGGTCGGCATCGCCGGCCTTATCACCGCCGTCATGCTGATTTCCCTGTCCTCGATCATATCGGCATTTCTGGTTTCCTTCTTTCAGGTGGAGGAAACCGTCGCTGCTTCGGAGATCTTTGCTTACGCTCCCGAAATGCTCGCCCCTCTCGATCATGAACAGGCACGTACTGTTCTGATCGCCTTGCTGCGGATCGTGCAGTTCATTGGGCTGCTCGGCTTTATCCGCGGCCTGTTTCTGCTCAACAAATCAGTGAAATGGCCTCAATCCGGCCTCGCCGGGTTTGGCGTAGCACATCTTATCGGCGGAACATTTGCGATGAATATCGTGATGTTCGTTGGATACATCGAAGAATTGGTTCTCGGCTGAAAAAGGAAAGCACAGCATGAAGAAAGCTTGGTTACAAACGGCGTCGGTTCTGACTGCGACAGTGGCATATCAGACTGCCGCTTTCGCACAATCGGGCGGGCTTGGTGATGTTCTGACCAATGTGCGCAATGATACACTTGGGCCGGCAGGTGATTTTCTTGGCGCTGCCGCATTCATCATCGGCGTGATTTTTGCGCTTCTGGCGATCAACAAGCTCGTCCAGAACCAAAGAAACCCGCACGATCCCTCAACCCGACCCGCAACTGCCATCTGGTATGGAGTTGCTGCGGCGCTTTTCATCGCCGTGCCGGAATTTCTCGGCATGGGCGTGACGACCTTCTTTGGCTCGGGCGCTGAAACCACGTCCGTTGACGGTACATTGCGGTCGATCAACTGATGGCTGCGGGGATCGGAATACTGGACTCGCTGGCCGCCGTTATCGGCCGGTCAGCGCTGCGGAAGTCGCTGGATGGCTATTGCCGTCTGGTGACGACCGAAGGCGATAACGTTTTGGTCGCCGACGATGGATCGTTGGTGACGCTGTTTCGCCTTGAGGGTTTCCGATCCATGCCCGGTGAGAACGAAATCAGCAAGGCGGTGTCAGATCTCCGCCTTGCTTTCAGCTCTCAGTTAGGGACGCCGGGCTATTCGCTGCAATTCTGGTTTGCGCATACGCCTGAACTTGGCGCGGCCGACATTAACCGTGCGCTTGCGGTCACGGAAAGTGTTGCGGCCGATACGGGACTGGACATTCAGGATCTGATTGACGAGCGACGCCGGCTCCTGCCTGAAAGGTTGACCGGCGAACGCTGTTTCATGGCGCTTTGGTCACGTCCTACTTTGATGACCAGACAGGAAGCTAAGACCAGCTCCGAAAAGATGCGCAAGGAATTGCAGGGCGCTCCACAAATGCGCAATGCGCAATGGCCTGCTCTTGCGACCGATGCTTTGGTCACAAGGCATCGCTCATTCTGCGAGGCGATGGTTCGTGAGGCCGATATTGTCGGCATCGAGATCGAGCCTCTGGAAGTTCATGACGCTCTGGCGCAGATCAAGGGCGTTCTCAATCCTGAATATCTGATCACCGGCGAACGCTGGAAAGCGATCCTGCCGGGTGATTACGCGCGCGCGCGAATGCCGGCCACGGTGCAGGAACTAAAAAAGAGCGACGTATCGAACCATCTTTGGCCGCTTCTCGCCCGCCAGCTTCTGAACGAGCATGGCGAGATTGTCGATCAGACAACCGTCCAGCTTGGCGACACGATCTTTTCCGGCTTTGATATTACACTCGGGCCTGAAGTCGTCGTTCAGTTCAATGACCTGATCAGGCGTATTCTCGACAGCGATCAGCGCATTTCTTGGCGCATGTCGATGCTGATTGATTCAGGCGGATTTCAGGGGCAGGTTTTCAAGGAAACCTACACCAACATGATGACGTGGACTGCCCGCATTCCAAACGGGCGCATTAAGCGCGCGTTTGACAAGCTGCGGCAGGATGATGGGGCTGATGATACCGTTGTGCGGTGGCGCTGCTCTTTTTCGGCGTGGGCGCCGAAGTCGCAGCTTGAAACGCTGCAACGGCATGTTGCAACCTTGCGGCGTACTGTGGAGCGGTGGGGGAACTGCCAGACTGACGCACTGGTGGGCGATCCTATGCAGTGCGTCATGTCCTCTACGCTTGGGCTGAACGCGCAATCGACTGCCCCGGCAGCGGCTGCAAGCCTAGCCGATGCATTTGCTCTGGCTCCGATCGCGCGACCGGCAAGCCCTTGGCAACAGGGCGCGGTCATGTTCCGCACTAAGGATGGCAAGCTATGGCCGTATCAGCCGGGATCATCCAAACAACTCGGCTGGGTGGATCTGATTGTCGGAACGCCGGGTTCCGGAAAATCGGTTCTGATGAATTCGGTCAATCTTGGCGTGGCTCTCTCTCGCCAGTCTGGCCGTAGTCGATCGAATGAGGGGCTTTTGCCCCGCATTTCCATCATCGACATTGGCCCTTCTTCCTCGGGGCTGATCAGCCTTATTCGAGATTCATTGCCAGTCCATCGGCGTCATGAGGCGGTTTTCCATCGTCTGATGATGTCAGAACAATACTCGGTCAATCCGCTCGATCTTCAACTGTGCATGCGCACTCCGTTTGAATACGAGCGGGCATATCTGGTCAATCTGCTCTGCCTGATCTGCACCCCTGACGGGCAGGATTCCACCTATGACGGCATCAGCGCATTGGCTGGCGCGACCATTGATGAGGCGTACAAATATTTCAGCGACAGCCGCAACCCGAAGCGTTATTCGGCATCGGATTCCTTTGAAGTCGATGCAGCTCTGAATGAGCTTGGATTTGAGGTCGATTCCGCGACGACGTGGTTCGAGATCACCGATTACCTCTTTTCCAAAGGCCGTTACCATGAAGCGGCATTAGCGCAGCGCTATGCTGTTCCGACAATCGCGGATCTTGTGAACATTTCCAATTCCGAGATTGTGCGCGAACCCTTCCGCGACATGAAAGCGCCAACTGGCGAGGATGTGCTGAAAGCGTTTCAGCGCATGGTGACGGCCGCTTGCCGTGATTATCCGATTCTTGCCCGCCCTACACGGTTTGACGTGTCGAACGCCCGCATTATCGCTTTCGATCTGGCAGGCGTCACATCAAAAACCGGCCCTCACGCAAAGCGCCAGACTGCCATAATGTACATGGTAGCGCTTCAAACGCTGACCTCCGATTTCTGGCTTGATGCTGATGAGGTCAAGGATCGTGAACTGAAGGAAGAGGTTCGCACCTATCATCTTCAGCGGATCGAAAACAATCGGCAGATGGGCAAGCGTCTGTGTGTGGATGAATACCACCTGACCGGGGGGCTTGAAGGCTTCCGCGAACAGATGGTCAACTTTGGTCGCCTGGGCCGAAAGGCCGGCGTCCAAATCACTTTGGCATCGCAGCTCATGGAAGATTTCGACATGAGCATCCAGAAACTGTCGAACAATTTCTGGTTCTGCAATGTCCCAACGGAAGAATCCATTCGCGAGATCGCAGCGACTTATAATCTGACGCCATCGGTCATGGATGAAATGCGCGGCCTACGCGGCCCTATTCAGGGCAAGGGCGCGCCGCTTCTGACAATGCTGAAACTGAAGTCGGGGACTTATGTTCAGCATGTTTTCAACCAGCTCGGGCCGATTGAGATCTGGGCTTTGTCCACCACTGCGGAAGATACGGCGCTGCGGGCCATGCTCTATGAGGGACTTGGCTCCAAGGCCGCGCGCCGCCTTCTTGCAAGGCGTTTCCCTTCCGGCTCTGCCAAGGACACGATCGAGCGGCGTCTGGCCGATTTTGAAGATCGTGGCGTGGCGATCGATGACAAGGTGCGGGGCAACGCCATTCGCCAGCTCGCCGACGAATTGCTCAAGGATGCATCATGATCAAATTTTTAACAGCCGCTCTCATGGCAGGCGTCATGACCACATCTGTATCGGCTCAATCCAGCCTCGACGATCTGGTCACGGAAACGATCGATTTTTCAAAGCAGGAGCCGGAAGCCACAGCAACGGCTCGCAAAATGTATGGGCGCGATTTCCGTGTAGTGCAGGCAAACAGGATCTGGCTCGAAGAGCCGACCGATGGCTATGACCAGATGGTTGTATTGCTCGGCGAGGCGAGGGGATGCGCGACAGGGTGCTTCGTGTCCGCACTCTACTATGACGACAAGCAATGGCTTGAAGTCTGGCGGGTTCCGGGAAAAACTGTCGGACTTGGCGCTATATCCCCTACGGGCATGAAGCCGCTTTATGACGGCAAGCGTCTCTGGAAATGGTCAGGTGCCGCCTACATGGCGCAGCCGATCCCACACGAGCAGCAAGAGCGCACACCCACCGAGGACGAGCTGAAGGCGGCAACGGAAGCCCTGCAAGAGCGCTTCCAAGGCGGCTCTGATGATCTGGTTCCGCCGAATGTGGCTTCAATCGACGTCGATCTGAAGGATGGCAAGGAAGTCGCGATAATCGTCACCTCGGACTACTACTGCGGAAATTCCGCCTGTCCTGTGGTTTTTCTCGACAGCGATAAAAAGCTCATCGACATTCTCGAAGCTTGGGGACCGGATTTTGCTGTCTCCGGTGAGCGCGATGAAAACGACCGGCATCTGATCGAGGTCGCGACACAAAATGGCGTGGCGACCTATTCGCTTGGCGATAGGGAGCCCCGTTCGATCATTCCACCTATGAAGATTACCGTTGCGGGGCAAAAGCGATGAAACGTTCACTGATTGCCGCTCTATGCGCGCTTTTCATGCTGCCGGTCGCGGTGCTGGCCGACTATAACGAAAACACCTCGAAGCTCGAAGGGGGCAACTCTTATTCGATCTTCAACGGCAATGGCGGATCTGCTGTCGGTCGATACCAGATTACTGCCGGCACATGGCAGAACTTGGGCTATTTTCAATACAACGGAAGCGGCTCAAGGGGCGATTGGTCGAACTATTCTGCAACGGATAAGGCGCGCGCTGCGGGCGTCAACAATCTGAACGACCTTCGATTTTCGAGCGCCGGCGCTGCCCTTCAGGACTCGGCAAACATGCAGCTTGCCGCGCGTAACTGGTCAGCGATGAGCAGTCAGACGCGCGGTCTTGTCGGGCAGACAATCAACGGCGTTACGATCACGCAAGATGGATTGCTCGGCGCTGCGCATTTTCTTGGGGCAGGCGCGCTGAACAATTGGGTGGCAAGCGGCTTCGATCCTGCTGCACTGCCAGCCTCATATCTCGCCGCGAACGGCTTCAAGAGCTACGCGGAGCTTCAGGATCACATTCTGAAGCGTATGGCCTCGATGAGCGGCCAATCGTTTGCTGGTCTTGACGGCGGAATGGGCGGCGATGCTGGCGGGGGAATGTACGACAGAACTGAGGGCTTTCCGGGCATCGGCACAAAGCGTCCGATCCTCATTCGAGAGATCCCGCCATTCCAAGGAGAGAAAGCGACACTATGAGCATTTTGCGCAAATTATCGCTGTGCGGGATTGCCTCGGTGATCCTGTCAGCAACACCAGCCTCGGCCGATCAGATCGAACAGCTCTTCAAGGGCAGCGGACAAGGCTGCGTTGACACTGTAAAAATCAATCTGGTGGAAGCCATTCGTTCCGGCATCGACAAGGAAGTGAAGCGCCATGAGGCGGCTTTGCAAAAGCCGCCGGCGCTGGATTCCCTTGGGTGTCTCGACAACCTGATGCAGGTAAATCTCGACTTCGCAATTCAGGTGCCGGATCTGAGCCAGCTTTTCAAATCGGCGCTTTCCAATGCCGAGCAACAAATTTGCTCCTATGCTCAAGAGCAATGGAACAAGGTGACTGAACCGCTTCAATCAGCGCTTCAGCTTCCATCCTTCAATATGTTGCAGCTTCCGGGCGGCATGGGTGGCGGAAACGTGCCAACGCTGGATTACAATTACAGCGGCGGCTCGCTGAATTTACAGCAACCATCTGTCGGCAATTCGGGGCGTCGTGAGAATGACGGCTCTCTGCTGAACGATCACTACAACAATCTCTACGGACCGGGGAGCCTGTGATGCAGACTTTCGCCAAAACACTGCTTTTCGCCGGCACTGCCCTTGCGTCCCTCACACTCGGAAGCGCTGCAATGGCAGCATGTTCTTGTGGCGGGGTGCAGAACATCGTCTATCGTGCGCAGGAAAACATCAATTCGCACACTACTGATGTGGGCAACCAGATCACCCAAACCATTCTGAAAGGCGTTGCGCAGCTTAGCGCCTATCAGAACAGGGCGATCGAAGCGAACACGCGCACGCAGGATGCGGCGCAGATGGCCGAAACCATCCGTGAGCGCCAGAAAGCCCGCGCTGCGGCTGAAGGTGGCCGTTATGATCCTGCGGCTTCCGCATGTCTCGATCTTTCCGGCATCTTCAATATCGGAAAGTCAGGGCAGGGGGTCGCCGGCTATGGTGGAAACGACGTTGCCAATGCGTCCCGCAATTGGTCTTACGGCAATGAAGCCATAGGCAAACCGGTTGCTGAAGGTGGATTGGCTGTTGCCAATTCCATCATTGCCGATCGCGACCAGCTCAAAAATGTCGGTGGCCTTGCCGATCCGACTTCTGATGTGCGGCTTTTGACCGATGCAATCACGCTCGATACGTCTGATGGGGATATATCGAAGGCATATGTGCGGATGATCAACAACATGGTTGATCCGATCCCGCCAAAGCCGATCACACAGGCCGAAATGAAATCACCGGCGGGGGTGGCGCAGGTGGCCGCCCGACAGGTCGATGCGACCAGGCGGTCAGCCGCACACGCGATTTATAGCTATCTTGGCGACATAGCTGCACCCACTGGTGGTCAGGAGCTTGCCAATTGGGCGAAGTCGGCCGTAACGGAATCCTATCCTTACGAGGTCGGCAATCATGTTTCCGAATTGCAGGCCGTTGATATTTTCGTTCGTTCCCGGTTCACAAATCCGGAATGGCATCAGGAGCTGGCGGGCATGTCGCCGGCCGCGGTGCAGCGCGAACAGCTTCTGACACAAGCGTTGAACCTGCATGTGGACTGGATGCGTTTTAATCTGGAACGGCGGCAGGCTTCAGCTATCGCCGCCATTCTGTCCAACAGCCTTGATGAGCGCGACAGCCGCACCACTGTAACAACAGCGAGTGCGTCAAATTGAAAAAAGAAGGTCGCACTCGTCGTTTTGCTTCATGGAATTTCAAACGTGCCTTCGGCATCGGGGTGTTTTTCAACGTTGCCTCGAAAGCTGCTGAAGATGCGGCAGACAATGTGCAAAACACCATCGACGAGTTGCGGCCATCAGGTCGTTTAAGCAAGCGAAGCTTTGGGGATCGCTACATCGATGGCGGACTCGACAGGTTCCACCAGTTAAGCCAAGGGCTGACCTCGAACGAGATCGAGGCGGCTCTTGCGGCGTGGGATCGGGATTCAAGCATCTACATGGTGGCCGGATGCATTGCGCTGGCTTCGATCCCGCTTCTTTTCGTGCTTGGCTATTCATCATTTTATCTACTGATCGGGGGCTGTCTTGTGGCGATCGTCACATTCGCGCTCGCGATGAAAGCTGATTTCAGGGCGTGGCAGATCCGGCAAGGCCGTGTCGGATCTGTGCGCGATTACTTCATCGATCGTCTGCCTTCCAATATGCAGATCCTTACTAAGGACGATTAATCATGAAGCGGGTGGCGCTATTCGCATTTTTCTCGTTTGTCTCTGCGGGCGCAGCCTATGCAGATGACATTAACATCGCCGACATTATTAAGGGCGAGGGCGATGCGCGCACCAACTCGTTTCTGAATATGATCTTCGGGCCGCTTTTCAGCGGACCGAATAACGAAACCCTTGTTTCGGCCCTGATCGCGAATTTCAACGTTCTGTTTTTCGCGATTGCCGCCCTGCTGTTCATCTACAACATGGTTGTAGGCGTGACAGAGACGGCACATGAGGGCGAAATCCTCGGCCGGCGTCACTCGGCAATGTGGGTTCCTCTGCGAACCATTCTGGCGGTCGCCGCGCTGATCCCGATGCCAACCGGCTACAACACCGCGCAGCATGGCATTGCCTATATGGTCAATGTCAGCACTGCGACGGCAAGCTTCTTCTGGAATGAGACGGTCGATCTTATAGTCGAACAGCGCATTCCGGTTGTGGGCGGGGACTATGATCAGCTCGACGGCCAATTTTTGCAGGCCCTCTGGCGAGCTGAACTGTGCCAAGCCGTCTATAATCTCGAAGTCGCGAAAGGCGGCTCTGGCCTTGATGGGGTTTCGCGCGGCTCATGGCAAACTGTTTCGGGCGTCCCGCAAATGGCTTACAGCTTGCCGAACTCTTATGGTGCGTGCGGTATTGTCTCGCTTCCGGGCCAGACAACCGGCTTCACTCGCTTGGCCGAGGCGGCAGGCAAATCGTATAACGATTTCATTCAGGATATGTCAAAAGCCGTGACGGAAACGGCTGACTCTTTTTCGACTACTGCGGCGCAGCTTGCACAAGCCACCAGCAAGCGTGAACCGCTTCCTGCCTATCGCGATCTTCGCAAGGACCTCAACGACTGGCGCAAGAAACATGCGGCCATTCTGAAGCAGTATATTGGCGACGAAAAATTGCAAAAGGCAGGCCAAGACATTGCCACGGCTGATGACTCGCTTCAGCTCACGCCGGTTGGCGATTCACAAAGTCAGGCTCTGGCTGGCAATTTGAAAAATGGCGGATGGCTTCAGGCGGGATTTTATTATCAGCTCATCGCGCGCCTCTCGGCGGATTCGAACTCTGTTGCGACGGCTTTACCGAAGGTGACGCCGGGTGGAGCGATCGGTGCGGCTTCTAATCCGTCCGGCAACGTACGCAATTCGATTGCTTCGCAATATGCTGACAACAACTGGTATTTGTTGGGCTCGGCCGACGGAGACGCAAAAAAATTCCTTGATCAGATAGCCGCCACCTACAACGGGACAGTTGAATGGTGGAATGAAAGCGTCGCCCGAAGCGGCATTAAGGCGTTTGTCAACGAGCGCGTCGCTTTCGCAGATAGCGGCGGCGATATTTCGGACTGGATGCCTTCTGCAGGATCTCTTTATGAAGCGTTGGAATTCATGAATCCAACGCGCTCGACAAGCGACCCGATGATTGGTCTTGTGACCTTCGGAAATCAGGTGACATTCTACACTGCTGCGGCAATTCTCGCACTGTCCATACTGGCGATGTTTCCATTTGTCGGAACTGGCATTACCGTTCTTTCAAACTTCGTTGGCTGGATCATCAGCGGGATTGGTGCGCTTGGAATGTTCCTTGCATTCGTACTGCCAATGGTTCCGATGGTGATTTGGGTGATCGGAATCGGTGCCTTCTTCTTGCTTGTCATGGAAGCTGTATTTGCAGCGCCTCTTTGGGCGATCGCGCACTTGTCGATGGAAGGCAAGGGCATGGGTGGAAGCCAGGCGCGACGGGGCTATGTGATGGTTCTAGGACTGACCTTGACGCCAGTGCTGATGCTGTTTGGCTTGCTGCTCGGGATGATCCTCTTCCGGATCATGGGCGTTCTTATCAATGGCGGTCTCTACTACGCACTGACCTCTGCTCAGGCTCTTGTCGGCGACAGTATGGTTAGTATGGCATGGTTCATTGGTCTGTTCGTCGTTATGGGCTTCATGGCGGTCGTCTACCTTGTGATCCTCGAACGCTCGTTCTCGCTGATTGCAGAATTTCCGGGCAGGGTGTTCAGGTGGTTCGATCACATCGGCGATAACCTTGACGCAAATACCGCCATGCGAGCTAACACTGCGGCAATTACTAGCGCCGCGCATCTTGGAAGGTCGGTTGAGTCAGCAAAGCCGGCGTTGTTGCCAAAATCACGCCCCTGAAATACGGCAGGGTTACAATAGCATCGATTTTGATGTATATAGCATAATCGAAACGGCTCGAATGGAGGAGCAAAATGTTAATGCCAAAATATTTGCGCCCTATTCGGGACGTAGAGGCTCATAAACTAACGGGGCTCGAAAAAGCTGTAAGGATGGTCATTTTTTGCCCGTTTCTCCTTGTTTTTTCCTTTCCGCGCGCGGTGCTTCTAACTCTCGCACCCATCGCTATGTTTATTGCCTTATTTGCGCCGGCTGCTATCGACAGCTTCATTAATGAACCCGGCACGTACCGCTACGAGATCGCAGCGGTGCTTGGATTTGGCACTTTGCTGCTCTTCTCAAACATGCTGGCAAAGGCGATCCGGCGCTATTTTCTCCCGTTCGGATAAGAACGGATCTTCAAACACACGAAAGCCCGCCTAGTGCGGGCTTTTTTTGTGCCTGCGGAAAATGCACGGCAAAAATGTCGCGCTGATAAGAATTAGATTGATATTTGTCGGCATTTGTGTTCCCTGTTTGTTCCTTTCTCTAAGCTTTGTGAAAGGAGATACTTTCTATGCAGATAGGCTTAAAGGTGGAGGCCGAAGTTCTGGTTCCACTTATGTTGCATGGACTGTGTGCGGGTTTTCCCTCACCAGCCGATGACTACATCGACGACACTATAGATCTATCCAAACTCTTGATCAGCAACCCGCCCGCGACATTTCTTTGGCGCGTTGACGGACACTCGATGCGGGATGCGGGAATATTTCACGGCGACCTTCTGATTGTTGATCGCAGCGTGAAACCGCGTGACGGCGATATTGTCGTTGCGACGGTCCACGGCGAACGATCGCTGAAACGGCTGAGCCTGAAAGGCGATCGGCCGCGCCTGACTTTTGAAAATCGGGACATGCCGACCTTTGAATGTTGAGGTCAATTAATTTTATGTTATTATCATATTATGGAAAAGGATATCACACAGCCATTGGCGTATTCATATGTGCGTATGTCAACAGATATGCAGCTCAAAGGACACAGTTTAGAGCGACAAAAAGAAAAATCGAGAGAGTATGCTATTCGCAACAATCTTCATTTAGTTGAAAA
>NZ_JARRAE010000025.1 GCF_030376605.1 Pseudochrobactrum sp. sp1633
CGTTTAATGGAGTTGAAGATGAGTGATCTGACCCCCCGCCTTAATAATGCTTCCCGCAGAACAGCCGCAAGAACACTGTACGCTGTACAGCCAATTATATTGCAAAAACAAGTTGTGGTCACAGGAGGCGCTGGTTTTCTGGGGTCGCATCTTTGCGAAAGGCTGTTGAATGCAGGTCACCAGGTTACCTGTGTAGATAACTTCTCCACCGGCAGCAGACAAAACATTATGCATCTGCTTGGCTATGATAGTTTCAATGTCATTGAGCATGATATTGTCGATCCACTCGATATTGATGCGGATGAGATTTATAATCTGGCCTGTCCGGCATCGCCGCCGCATTATCAGGCTGATCCTGTGCACACGACGCTGACCAGTGTTTTAGGTGCGCATCATTTGCTGAAACTTGCTGTCCGGCGAAATGCCCGTATTTTTCAGGCATCCACGTCTGAGGTATATGGCGATCCGCATATTCATCCGCAAGTTGAAACCTATTGGGGCAATGTGAACCCCTTTGGCCCGCGCGCCTGTTATGATGAAGGCAAGCGCTGTGCAGAAACCTTGTTTTTCGATTTCCATAAATCCTTTGGCACTGAAATCAAAATTGTGCGGATTTTTAATACCTATGGACCGCGTATGCGGCCTGATGACGGTCGTGTGGTTTCCAATTTCATTGTGCAGGCGCTGAGAGGCGAGGACATCACTATCTATGGTGATGGCAGTCAGACCCGTTCATTTTGCTATGTTGATGACCTGATTGAAGGTTTTATCCGCATGATGGCGGTAGGTGCGCATGTGACCGGGCCGGTCAATCTTGGTAATCCGGCTGAGTTCACCATTGGTGAATTGGCAAATGCCGTGATTGCGCTGACAGGTTCGCGCTCAGCCATTGTCCATCACGCACTGCCTGTTGATGACCCGCGTCAGCGCCGTCCCGATATCACGCTTGCAGGGCGGGAGCTGGACTGGCAGCCAAAGACACAGCTGATCGAAGGGCTGGAAAAAACAATCGCGTATTTTGAAAGCCTTCTCAGCCACTCCGGTTATAAGTCGTGGGAGATGGCCTGATGAGCGCAAAACGTATTCTGATCACAGGTGGTGCCGGTTATATCGGAAGCCATACAGCCAAACTTCTGAAATCCAGAGAGATAGAGCCGGTTGTTTATGACAATCTGTCCACGGGCAATCGTGCTTCAGTGCGTTACGGCCCGCTGATACAGGCAGATATTCTGGATACGATGCTGCTGACAGAAACCATTCTGCGCTACATGCCTGTTGCTGTTATTCATTTTGCGGCATCGGCCTATGTCGGGGAATCTGTGGAAGATCCGGCTAAATATTACCGCAACAATGTCTGCGGAACTCTGTCCCTGCTTGATGCCTGCCGTGAGACAGGGCTGGATAAGATTATATTTTCTTCCAGCTGTGCCACTTACGGCGTGCCTGCAAATCTCCCGATTGTGGAGACATCAGCACAGGTGCCTATTAACCCCTATGGTCAGACTAAGCTTATCGCCGAACATATGCTGGCAGATTATGCGGTTGCTTTCGGGCAGCGCTATGTGGCTTTGCGGTATTTCAATGCCTGTGGTGCTGATCCTGAGGGTGAGTTGGGGGAATGGCATGAGCCGGAAACCCATCTGATCCCGCGCGCGCTTCTGGCTGCGGCGGGAAAAATTGATCAGCTGGAAGTTTTCGGCGATGACTACGACACAGAAGACGGCACCTGTGTGCGCGACTATATCCATGTGTCCGATCTCGCTAGTGCGCATGTGCTTGCTTACGACTATCTTGCAGGCGGGGGCAGCAATCTTGCCGTTAATCTCGGCACCGGACGCGGGTCTTCTATCCGCCAGATACTCGGAGCGATTGACCGGGTGACAGGGCGTCAGGTTCCTGTTGTTATTCACCCGCGCCGTGCTGGTGATCCGCCGGTTCTATATGCCGATCCGGCTCTTGCCCGCAAAACACTCGGTTTCGAGCCGCAATATTCCGATCTCGACACCATCGTGCGCACAGCCGCTCCTTTCTTCGGTCTGGAGGCAAGAGCATGAATAAGCTTGTCAAATCTGGCGCAAAACCATCTGAACCACAGGATGAACCGCTGCTGGTGCCTGCATTGCAGGGCTTCCAACGGGCAGAATATATTTTTGGTGTTGCGGTATGGTTTGCGGCTTTTGTCTATTTCTGGGTCTGGTGGTTGCAGCCTGACCACCATGTCAGCACTTTCGGAACGATTATCACAACCGCTGCCTTGGGATGGCTGACATTGCTGCCAGCCTATTTTCTGGTCATGTTCTACTATGCGGTTAAGCCTGTCGGTGCTTTGCGGATACCGCGGGGCAGCCGGATTGCGATGGTTGTGACCAAGGCGCCGTCTGAGCCTTTTGCAATTGTTGAAGAAACGCTGCTGGCAATGCTTGCTCAAACGCAGCCGCATGACACATGGCTTGCCGATGAAGATCCTTCACCGGAGACACTTGCTTGGTGCCGTGAACATGGTGTTTTCGTATCAACGCGCAAAGGCCGCGCTGACTATCACCTGCAGACATGGCCGCGCCGGACGCGTTGCAAAGAAGGTAATCTGGCATTTTTCTATGATCATTACGGTTATGAACGCTACGATTTTGTGTCACAGCTGGATGCCGATCATGTTCCGGAGCCGGATTATCTTTACCAGATGCTGCGTCCCTTTGCTGATCCTGCGGTCGGTTATGTCTCTGCGCCGAGTATCTGCGATCGGAATGCTGTGGAAAGCTGGTCGGCACGGGGACGCCTCTTTGCAGAAGCAAATTTTCATGGTTGCTTGCAAGCAGGTTATAGCGGTGGTTTCGCGCCGATGTGTATCGGTTCCCATTATGCTGTGCGCACCACAGCACTGAAGGAAATCGGTGGCCTCGGACCTGAATTGGCTGAAGATCACTCCACCACGCTGATGATGAATGCCTATGGCTGGCGTGGTGTCCATGCGATTGATGCCATTGCACATGGCGATGGACCGCGCACTTTCGGTGATTTGGTCACACAAGAGTTCCAGTGGGCGCGCAGTATTGTGATGATCCTGCTGCAATATTCCCCTGGCCTGATCCCTCGTTTGTCACCGCGTTTGCGTTTTTCATTTTTGTTCTCGCAATTTTGGTATCCGCTGTCTTCGCTGCTGACGGCAACACTCTTTGCTATGCCGGTTATTGCGCTCGTTCGCGGTCAGCCCTTTGTCGCTGTTACATATCCTGAATTTCTGACACATTTTCTGCCGCTTTCATTAATCTTGCTGGTCTTTGCCTATCGCTGGCGGGCAACCGGAACATTCAGGCCTGTAAATGGCCAAGTTCTGAGCTGGGAAAGCATACTCTTTCTGCTCGCCCGCTGGCCTTGGGCGCTGGCAGGGACACTTGCAGCATTGCGTGACTGGATGACCGGATCTTTTGTGGATTTCCGTGTCACACCGAAGGGGACATCAGAGGTCGACCCGCTGCCTTTCAGGGTACTGGTTCCTTATGGGATCATTGCACTTGGCTCTGTTTTTGCGGTGCTGTTTGTGACGGATGCCGGTGAAAGCCGCGGCTTTTATCTCTTCGCCATTTTCAACAGTGTGATTTATGCGGTGCTGATGATCGTTGTGCTCGTGCGGCACAGTCTTGAAAACAAAGTGCGCATGACCTCGGTCTATTACCGGTCAGCAGTGCTGGCAACGATCCTGTCTCTCGTCGTTTTGCCAGGGATTGCCACAGCAGAGCGCGGCCGTGAGAGCCTTGAGGTTCTTGCTCTGGGCGCAAAACACGTCCGTCTTTTCGATGAACGCTATTTGGTTTCTGGCGCAGGTGTTGGCGGCAGCTCGCTGCGTATCACTATCTTCAGACCGCATTGGCGTTCGGAAACATCAACAACAGAAGAAACTCAATAAGGGAGGCGCCTTACGGCGTTGCAGATCATGAAAATTACAATGATCGGAACCGGATATGTCGGCCTCGTCAGTGCGCTTGCTTCGCACATTGGGGAAATGATGTGATTTGCGTCGACAAGAATGCCGCTAAAATTGCCGGATTAAATCAGGGTATCTTACCGATATATGAACCGGATCTGGACCGGCTGGTTGAAGACACCCGCAAAGCCGGACGTCTGTCCTTCACCTGTGATCTGGCAATGGCGGTCAAAGATGCCGACATCGTGTTTATTGCTGTTGGCACGCCGGCACGCGCGGGGCACGGCGATGCAGACCTTTCCTTCGTCTATATGGCTGCCAAGGAGATTGCGCCTTTTCTGGCAGAAGGCGCAGTTGTTGCCGTCAAATCCACAGTACCGGTCGGCACAGGCGACGCGGTTGATAAAATCATCGGCTCTGTGCGCCGCCGCGGCAGTTATTCCGTCGCTTCCAACCCTGAATTCTTGCGCGAAGGCGCAGCAATCTCCGACTTTCTCAAGCCGGATCGTGTGGTGATCGGCGTAGAAGATCCACATGCGCAGGCTGTGTTGATGCAGCTTTATCGGCAGCCGCTTGCTGTTTATGACATCCCTGTTGTTATCACCAGACGCCGCACATCCGAACTTATCAAATACGCGGCCAATGCTTTTCTGGCGACCAAGATTACTTTTATGAATGAGCTGGCAGACCTGTGTGAGCAGGTTGGCAGCGACATCAGTGATCTGGCGCTGGGGATTGGTCTTGACCGGCGTATCGGGTCGAGTTTCCTGAATGCCGGACCGGGCTATGGCGGTTCATGTTTCCCGAAAGATACGTTGGCACTGCTGCGTACTGCGCAGGATTACGGTGTTGCCCTGCGTGTGGTGGAGGAAACGGTTACTGCCAATGAAGCACGCAAACGCAAAATGGCGCTGAAAGTGCTGGAGGCGGTCGGCGGTGATGTTGACGGGCTGACAATTGCGGTTTTGGGGCTGACCTTCAAGCCCGATACCGATGATATGCGTGAAGCACCGTCCGTTCCGTTGATTGAAACCCTGCAGCGTTTCGGGGCAACTGTACGGGCGCATGATCCGGTAGGTATGCCCAATGCCGCACAAATGCTTGAAGACGTGACGCTGGTTGATGACCCTTATGAATGTGCGCGTGGCGCAGATGCGGTTGTCATTGTGACGGAGTGGGAGTGCATACGCCGGCTGGATCTTTCACGGTTGAAGGGCGTCATGCAGTCACCGGTCTTGATTGATCTTCGCAATGCATTTGCGCAGGACGCCGCGGAAGCTGCGGGTTTCCGCGTAACAATGATCGGCAAACCTGCCCGAAGCCACAAGGATGCGAATTTTATCGCGGCGACAGAGCAGGGTGCAAATGCGGGCATTTCACCGGTGCGACTGCCGGAACCGGGACAACAGAGAGGTTCAGGTCATGGTCAGAGATAACACATATTCCGCCGCAGATAAGCGCAGCCTCCGCACGGGTAAATGCGGTTTCCTGCTGGCGGTACTTACAGGCATGAGCATGCTGGCAGCACAAGCCGGAGCCGCAGAACCGGTGGCCGTGCCTGCCAAGGCGAAAGCGATGACAGCGTCAGAACTGTATCTGCTTTATCGCAATAAAACGTGGCTTTGGTCCGACGGTGCAGGACGTTTGCAGGAAGACGGACGCACATTCATCGGCTGGTCGGGCACGGGAGCAGATACCCGCTGGGCCGAAGGGCGATGGGTGCTGAGTGATACAGGCCTGATGTGCCTGAAAGCAGACTGGCACGGGCCTGCTGCAATATTGCCTAATAAGACCTGTTTCAGACATCGCATTTATGAGGGCACGATTTATCAGAAAAAAGAGCCCTCCGGCAGTTGGTATGTTTTTAAACATGCCACGACTGAAGACGGTGACGAGTTTAAAAAGCTGGTTGCTGAGGACACAGTGAGTACGCGACTGGCGATGCAACAGCCGCACATGAAAAATAACGCAAATGCAAATCAACCACCGCTCTCTACGCAAGCTCCGAACGGTGCAAATTGAGGTAGGAGAAAGACAATGAGCAAAATATTAAAAATAGTTGCATTGTCATTTGTCGGGGCCATGTTGTCCGGTGCTGCGTATTCCGCAGGCAGCACGCCTCTTGGTATCCCTGATAATACATCTGCAACTGCGGATCAGCCATCCGCAAAGCGTCCGGTGATTACACCGTCCTCTATCGGCTTTGGTGCCTATGATCCTCACGGTGATTTCGGGGATGATAAAAACTCAAAAGTCGAACATCTGTTTCTGCCGTGGGAAGATGTCGAACTGGCCTCGCTGACGCTTGCTGATGAGTATGCGCTCAAGCGTGGCCGCACACTGCTGATTTCCGTTGAACCCTGGTCATGGTCGCCGGATTGGCGCATTTCCTCGCCGCAGCTTTTGCAAAGCATCCTGAGCGGTGAGCGTGATGTCTATATGGCAAAAGTCTGCACGGAAGCCGCAAAACTAAAAAGCCCGATCATTATCCGCTGGGCACAGGAAATGGACGAAACAGATAACCAGTTTACCTGGGCGCACTGGAAGCCTGAAGAATATGTTCAGGCCTATCAGCGTATGGTGCGTATCTGCAAAGAACATTTACCATCTGCAAAATACATGTGGTCACCAAAAGGCAATGAGGGACTGCAGGCATTTTATCCGGGCGATGAATATGTGGATATTGTAGGTCTGTCTGTGTTCGGATATCAAAAATATGATCAGGCAAAGAAAGGTAAACCTCTGAGTTTCTCTGAGAGCTTAGCGCCGGGATATCAGCGTGTTAAAGGTTTTGGCAAGCCTGTCTGGGTTGCTGAGTTGGGCTATGACGGCGATGCATCCTATATCCGTGACTGGGCTGAAAATGTCGCCAAAAACCATCCCGAATTTCCTGATCTGAAGACTGTGGTCTATTTCAATGATCGTGAAGTTTATCCTTGGCCTGATGGTTTCGGGAAGCCTGAATGGCGAGTTGTGAATGCGCCTACCAACTGAACGCGTGCTATTGAGCCTTAAAGGGAGGCGAATATGTCAGTTTTGCGTACAATAGCAATCATAACTGCGGTGGCCGGTGTTTTGAGTTTTAATATGTCAGCAGGTTTTACTGCTCAGACAGCATCCGGTGCTGACACGGCAAAACCGCTTAGCAGTGCTGAAATCTACCGGATCTACGGGAATAATTCGTGGATGTGGAAGGATGGCGCCGGTTACTTCGCTGTTTCAAAGCGGCAGTTCAAAGCCTGGTCCGGAAGAGGCAGCAATGCCTCTGTCGGGAGCGGAATCTGGTTTATTACTGATCCGGGAAAACTATGTTTCCGTGCAACCTGGCATGAAAGAGGCGGCACCGTTCCGGCGACAACCTGCTTTAGTCATCGCGGGAGTAACGGCGTTATTTATCAGCGCCGTGAACCCGGCGGTGACTGGTATGTCTTTAAGAACGCCCCTGTCAGAAAAGGCAATGAAATCACCAAATTCCGTCGGGGCGATTATGTGAGTAGACGCGTGGATCAGATGATGCCGAATATGGCATCCAACTAACCCCCGCACTGGACTGGCGACAGATATTAATATCTGTCGTCAGCTCCGGTTGAAACAGCGTGTTTTGCTGCCAAATCCGCTTGGTGTGCAAATATGCGGAGCGCGTCCCAGATAAGCTGAAGAAGCGACTTTTGTCGTCCGCTTAGCGCTTGCCCGTTCTGTGCTGACTGCGCGCGGGGCGCTCTCAGAACGGGTTGTTTTAATAACATCCGCCTGCGTAACAACATTTCGTTCTGCCGGCAGGCTGTAGCCAACTTTGGTGACAGATGACGATGTTGTTTGTGCAACATTGTAGTTTGTGCTGCACCCTGCGGCGGCTAAAGCACCTAAAAGAGCAACAACTGTGAAACTGCGTGTCTTGATATGATGAAAACCGGAGAATGACTTTGCCGGAGAGAAATGCATATGCCTGAACCTCTTGTTCCGATGCAGCGACACGGAACGTATAGATGAAATAAATTAATATGACGTGGAGATGCGTCTGAAAATTAATTTAAGGGATTATTAATTTAGCGCTGCGGAATTCGGCCGGTCTATACAACGTAAACGGGAAAAACCCAAACATTTTTTCAAGGTTTTTGGGTTTTTGTCCGTTTGTGAATTGCGGCAAAAGCGCAGAATAGCGGGATAGTGGTCGTAATTTTCGAGCTTTTCAGGTTGTAAAATGAAGCCTGTGAAGGTTGTATTTCCCAGAAAAAACAAAGAGCTGCTCTGTGGAGTTCGGTTTACCGGAACTGTGCTTTATCCTGCGACTTATAATGTGGGCAGGATAGCTTGTTTCAGCTCTTCCATAATGCGGTTTATCAGGTCTTCCTGCATGTTCTCCAGCGGCATATTGAAGGAAATTGCAACATTAACCCGAAAGGGATTCTGTGTAGGAAGCGGTAACCCCAGCCCGCCTACGCCCGGCAGATAATAGCCCATATTGATGGCATAACCGCGCTCAAGCGCCTCATCAACTTGCTGTCTCACGACATTGACATCGACATGGCGCACGGCAGGATACCGGCAATATCGTTCGGCATTCGCTTCGAGAATGGCTTCCCGTTCTGCTTCTGGCAACGTCGCCATTAGTGCAACGCTGCCGGCTGCAATGCCCAGCGGCATTCTCTCACCAATACCGAATTGCTGTTGTGGCAGAATAGAGCGGCTTATCATTTCAGCGCAGACGGCATCAAAACCGGATTGGGCAATGATGTAAGTCGTATAGCCGGTTCGTTTTGTAAACTCGGTCATACCCGGGTGCAGTTTCTTAATTTGCGGCGTGAGGCGTTGCTGACGCTGAGCCAGCAGAAAAATAGCTGAGCCCAGCCGGTAATGGCCATAGCGCTCTGCGGCCTCAGCAAAACCTTGCTCTGTGAGGGCCGTCAAAGTCCGGTGTGCAGCAGGTTTTGTCACATCGAGCGACTTGGATATCTCCGCAAGTGAGGCTCCGTCTTCGCCGTAATCTCCGAGCAGAAGTAGAATGTCCAAAGCGCGCGATGCATTCGAGGATGAATTATTTGTTACCATAAAGAATCTCATAATTCCAATAATCGGAATATTTATACAATATAATTCCGTTTAAAGAAATATGTTGACAGTAACTGTTTTTTTAGCTGTCATTAGGCGAGAAGAACACAATAATTTCGTGACCATAAACTGACAGGCAGGACCCACGGCTGAGACAGCCGGATGGGGACAGAAAAATATTTGCTGCTTTTACGGTGACGGGAATCTCGGAGGGGAGATGCTGTCTTTTGTGACAAGGAGGCTTGGCTTCGCAGCCATTACTCTTTTCAGCGTATTGACGCTGGTCTTTTTGCTTGTGCGTATATTGCCCGGTGATCCTGCTTTGGTTTTGCTCGGAGATCAGGCAAGCCCCGCCAGTATTGCTGCGGTACATCAGAAACTCGGGCTTGATAAGCCGGTTATCGTACAATACGGCCATTTTCTCTGGGATGCGCTACACGGCAATCTGGGTAACTCCATGATTACCGGCAGACCTGTCTCGGATGAAATTCTCAATGTTCTGCCCTATACGCTGGAACTCACATTTGCAGCGCTTGCGCTGGGAATTGTGCTCGGCGTTCCTGCGGGTGTATGGGCCGCTGTTCGGCGCAATAAAATGCCGGACTACATCATCCGCTTAATTTCTCTGCTTGGTCTTTCTTTGCCTGCATTTGTTGCCGCTATTTTATTGCTGATGGTGTTTGCTATTCAGCTGAAATGGTTTCCGGTGATTAGTGCGGGTGGCGCAGGCGGAATTTTGGAGCGCCTTCGCCAGATGGCTTTGCCGACACTGGCACTGGCGCTGATTATGATGACCTACATCACCCGCGTTACGCGCTCTGCCATGCTGGAAGTTCTCAGTCAGGACTATGTGCGCACAGCCCGTGCAAAAGGGGCGTCGCAATTCAGCGTGGTCTGGAAACATGCGCTCGGCAATTGCCTTGTGCCGATTGCCACGGTGGTGGGGCTGTATCTCGGCATCCTGATCGGTAACTCGGTGCTGACTGAAATCGTGTTTTCCCGACCCGGTCTTGGCAAGCTGATTTTATCTGCACTGACCCAGCGCGACTATACTCTGCTGCAGGGCATGATTGTTGTCTACACCTTCATGGTTGTCATCGTGAACCTTGTGACAGACCTGACCTATGGCCTGCTTGACCCGAGGATTCAGTATAAATGAGTACAGTTTCCACACCTCTCGAAAAAACCGCTTTCAGCTCAGTGATGCCGTTTCTGCGCCGCCTAGGCATTTCAACATGGATCGGTATCATCGTTGTTCTGTTGCTGGTCGGAGCTGCAATCTTCGCCCCGCTTCTTGCACCCTATGACCCTGCGGAGCAGGATATTTTCAAACAACTGATGCCGCCAAGCGCTGAAAACTGGTTTGGAACGGATAATTTCGGACGGGATATACTTTCCCGTTTGCTATGGGGCGCGCGCTATAGTCTGACGATCGGTTTGCTCGCCATTGCCGCTGCAACAATTATCGGCACACTGATCGGTATGATTGCCGGATATCTGGGCGGGCGCACAGATATCATCTTCATGCAGATTATGGATGTTGTTCTGGCCTTTCCGTCGCTTATTCTGGGACTGGCGCTCGTTGCGCTCATGGGAGCAACGCTGACCAATATCATTATCGCGATCGCCTTCACTGCCACGCCTGCTTTTGCTCGTATTGCGCGTGCGGCAGTGCTGACGCAGCGAGACCGTGAATATGTGCAGGCCTGCCGTTCAATGGGATTTTCAGGGCCGCGTATTTTGTTCCGACATATTCTGCCGGCAATTCTCCCTGAGGTTATGGTCATGACCTCACTCTGGATGGCAACAGCGGTAAGAACAGAAGCCTCTCTGGCCTTTATCGGCTTGGGACTGGCACCGCCAACACCAACATGGGGCGGTATGGTGCGTGAGGGTTTTGATAATATTCTCAGCGCTTTTCATCTGGCTTTATTTCCAAGTCTGGCAATTCTCCTGCTCGTTCTTGCTTTCAATCTGATCGGCGACGGGCTGCGTGATGCGATTGATCCGCGTTTGAAAGATGCATCGTGATGAAAAACAATTCTATTTTGTCGATCAAAGACCTGCGGATTTCTTTCGGTGCTGTGCCGGTGGTGCATGGTCTTAATCTTGAAATCGAAGCAGGAAAGACACTGGCGCTTGTCGGGGAATCCGGCTCCGGAAAAAGTGTTACCTCATTGGCGGTTATGGGGCTTTTGCCTGAGGCGACCGGCCATGCAAAGGGATCGGTCAGACTGGGCGATACAGAACTGCTCGGTTTGTCTGAAAACCGGATGCGCAGTATCCGTGGCAGCCAGATCAGCATGATCTTTCAGGAGCCGATGACATCGCTCAATCCGGTACAGAGGATCGGCGATCAGCTGGCAGAGGTTATTCGCTTGCATCGTGGCTTAAAGGGCAGTGCGTTGCGTGAGGCTGTGCTCGAAATGCTGCGCAAAGTACGCATCCCTGATCCGGAAACACGGATGAAGCAATATCCGCATACTTTCTCCGGCGGCATGCGTCAGCGTGTTATGATTGCAATGGCGCTGGCTTGTAATCCTAAGCTCATTATTGCTGACGAGCCGACGACCGCGCTGGATGTGACAGTGCAGGCGCAAATTCTGGATCTTTTGCGTGAACTGCAGCGCGAAACCGGCACGGCCATATTGTTCATCACTCATGATATGGGCGTGGTTGCGGAAATGGCCGACCATGTTTTGGTCATGCAGAACGGGCGGGAGATTGAGCGTGGTGAAGTCCATGAAATCTTCTCAAATCCGAAAGACGATTACACTAAAACTCTGATCGCAGCGGCACCCAGTCTGGTAGGCCGCAATCGCCAGACGGATATGGCACTGCAACCATTGCAGGAACTTCCTTTAACGGGCGCAGAGGCGGGACAGGCAGAGCAACCTGTTATTGTGGTTCGCGATCTCAGCGTGCGCTTTCCCGTGCATTCAGGCTTATTGAGCCGGCTAACCGGCAATGTTCATGCTGTTGAGGATGTGTCTTTCGCAATTCATAAAGGGGAGACACTGGGGCTGGTGGGCGAGTCCGGCTCCGGTAAATCAACCATTGGTAAGGCGATTATTGATCTTGCGCCGGTCCACGCAGGAACCGTGCAACTCTGTGGCCGTGAGATTGATTATAAGGATGCGAAGAGCCTGTCATCTTTGCACCGCGATGTGCAAATGATTTTTCAGGATCCGTTCGGCTCTCTCAATTCCCGGCAGACCATTGGTTCCGCAATTATAGAGCCAATGAGTGTACATGGTCTTGCGAAGGGCAAAGAGGCGCAGGAAAAGATGAAATGGCTTTTGGAGAGGGTCGGGCTTGATCCGCGCCGCTCCGGCAGTCTGCCGCACGAGTTTTCAGGTGGTCAGCGTCAGCGCATTTGTATTGCACGGGCGCTTGCGATGTCCCCTAAACTGATTATTGCCGATGAGGCGGTTTCTGCGCTTGATGTGGCAATCAAGGGGCAAATCATTGAGCTGATGATTGATTTGCAGCAGGAATTCGGTGTTTCCTATCTTTTCATAAGCCATGATATGGCCGCGGTTGAGAAAATCTGTGATCGCGTTGCGGTGATGTATTTCGGCGAAATCGTGGAAATCGGCACCAAAACAGATGTGATCTCCAATCCGGTGCATCCTTACACGCAGCGTTTGTTGTCCGCGATCCCGGTTACTCATCCGGCACAGAGACAGCCGCGGCTTGTTTCCGCTTCAGATCGTGAAAAACCACGCAGTCCGTTGAAACCGTTGAATTACACCCCGCCGGAAGCCCGCTGGGCCAGAGCATCTGACGGGCATTATATCCGGCAATCTGCATGATGCGTAAGAATGAAATGAAGGCAATAATTCCATGCATATAATTGACAAGCTTGCGGTCTTTGCCGCCGGATATCCTGCAGGACAACTGCCTGCTGACGTAAAAGAACAGGTGAGATTGCTGCTCCTGGATCTGGTTGCTGCAACCGGCGCCGGTTTCAACTCGGATCTGGCAAAAGCTGCGCGTTATGCTGCGATCCATGCCTATGGCGGCAATGCGGCGTCGCTCTGGCTGGCAGGAGCCACATCTTCGGTTGCAGGTGCCGCTCAGGCAAACAGTGCCGCCGCCAGCGCATTGGATATTGATGACGGCCATCGTGGTGCTGCCGGACATGCCGGTGCGGGTGTTATTCCGGCGGCTCTGGCTGTCGCCGAGGCGCTGGGCAGCACGGATGAGGAAATCTATGATGCTATAGCGCTTGGCTATGATGTTGCACTGCGGGTGGCAACATCCAGACCTGCAGCAACGATTGAGAGCTATAATAGCGGCCGCTGGGTTGGCTATGGCGCAGCCGTGGCTGCAGGGCGGCTTTTAAAACTCAATGCACAGGCAATGGCTCATGCACTGGCAATCGCGGGGGCGGAGAGACCCGCCGGTTATCCTGCAGGTACGTCGCGTTATCAGGGAACAACCGTTAAGGAGATGATCCCGCCGGCTGTCGTGGCAGGTATCACAGCCGCCTATCGCGCAGCGGCAGGCGGCACCGGCCCCCGTGATGTGCTGGACAATCCGGAGAAATACGATCCGGCAATTCTGCTGACGGATTTGGGGCAGCAATGGTGGCTGATGCAATGCTACCTGAAACCCTATGCCTGCTGCCGGTATATGCATGCGGCAGTTGACGGAATTCTGAAACTTCGCAAACCGGAACAACCGGTTATCTCACTGAAAATAGAGACATTTCCTCAGGGTTTGCGTTTGTCTAACGAGCGGGCTCCGATGAGCCTTGAGAGCGGACAATACAGTTTTTACTTCAGTTGCGCGCTGGCAGCGCTGAAGGGAGAGGCTGCCCTTCAGCCGGTTAATCCGGCTGATCTGTCCGATCCGCAGGTTTTGGCTTTGGCTGCGCGAATTGAACTTGAGGCAGCCGGCGATTTTTCATCTTCTTTCCCGAAGACAACGCCGGCCCGCGTTTCGCTGGATCAGGGGCAGGGTGTTGAAACCATTGAGGTGCTTTATCCCCGCGGGGATGTGGCCAATCCGCTTGGTTATGATGACATCGTTACAAAATTCCGGCGGATCACAGCAGCTCAGATACCTGCTGCCGGTCAGAAGCTGCTGCTTCAGGCATTTGCAGACATGCCACAGGCAGGTTTCGTGCCGGTGCAGTCAGTCCTGAGCAGGCACATCATACAATAACAGAGGAGGAGCATAAAAATGTACAGGGTGTTATTAAAAACCGGAGCGCTGGCGGCATTCATGGCCTGTTCGGCATTGGTAGCCACACCGGCTTTTGCTGCAAAGACTGATCTTGTATTGGGAGCAGCTGCGGCAGATGTCGGCAAGCTCGATCCGCATTTTGCCAATTCGACGTCCGACCGCACGCTTGTCGCGTGGATTTTCGGCGGGTTGGTGCGTTTCGCACCGGGCAGCACAGATCCTTCAACAATCGAGCCTGATCTTGCAGAGAGCTGGGAACATTCTGCAGATAAAATGGAGTGGACTTTCCGCCTGCGGAAGGGTGTGCAGTTCCAGCATGGTTATGGTGAGGTGACAGCCGATGATGTCGTCTTCTCGCTGAATAAAGCAGGAAAGCCGGATACATCTGCGTTTTCAACGGATTATGCTGCGCTGAAAACGGTTGAAGCCGTTGATCCCTATACGGTCAAAATTACACTCGCGAAAGCTGTGCCAAGCCTGCTTGGCTTGGTGTCGAATTACTCTGGCGGCTTTATCCTGAGTAAAAAAGCCTATGAGGAACGTGGCGAAGAGTTTCAGCGGCGTCCTGTCGGTTTCGGGCCATTTGCTCTTGAGAAAATCGAACCGGGTGTCTCAATTGAGTTTAAAGCGCATGATGGATATTTCCGCGGCAAGCCAAAGATCGAAAAGATTACTTATCGCTTCCTGAATGCTGCATCGGCACGCGATCTTGCGTTTATTGCCGGAGAGATCGACGTAGCGGCCGGTACAACCGATCAGAAATGGTTGGCGCGCACGCGTGAAGTGCCGGATTCAGTAGTCGATATTTTCGATCCTGCCGAATTGACGCTTTTGCATGTGAACCGCACGAAAAAACCATTTGATGATATCCGCGTTCGGCAGGCGCTTGCCTATGCTGTCAATGCCGGACAGATGGCGCAGTTCCGTGGCAAGGAGTTTACACGTCAGGTTAAATCTGTAATCCCGAGTAACAATCTTGGGTATACGGAAGAGGCGGGCGTTGTCTCCACTGATACGGACAAGGCCAAGGCATTGCTGGCAGAAGCCGGTTATCCGGACGGTGTTACAATCAAGATGCTGTCCAGCCAGCTGCCAAGTCTGGAACAGTCTGCGCAGATGTTGCAGGCACAGGTTGCCAAAGCGGGCATCAAGTTGGAGCTTGAACCGGTTGAACATGCAACATGGCACCAGATGATCCGCAAGGATCTCAGCCCGATTGTGATGTATGGCGCGGCACGTTTTCCGGTTGCGGATTATTATCTGACGCAGTTTTACCATTCAGACAGCATTGTCGGTAAACCGACAGCGGTCACCAACTTCAGTCACTGTGCCGTTGCCGATGAGCAGATTGTAGCTGCTCGTTCGGAAGTTGATCCGGATAAGCAGCTCAAGCTCTGGCATGAGGCGCAGAAGCTGATTGTTGCTGATGTTTGTGCAATTCCGCTCAATGAAACTGCACAGGTCTGGGTTCGCAAGAAAGCGCTGGACTGGGGCTTTGAGTTGAAAGGCTCATTGTCGCTCGGGCCGCTTGTGACCGAGCAAACACATTTTACCGATTGAAACCGTGCGCGGCTGGTTTGAAGCCAGCCGCATTTACTGTGGTTTGAAAATGTCAAAACTAACTTATCCTGATTATTCCAATATTTGCGGATGGAATGCCATGCTTCCGCCGCGTAGTCCGCGTCCGCCGCTTGATGGTGATGTTACCGTTGATTATGCGGTTATCGGAGCCGGTTATACCGGTCTGGCGGTTGCCCGTCGGTTGCGGGAGCTCCGGCCGGATGCCCGCATCGCGGTTGTGGAGGCGACAACTGTTGGCGAAGGGTCGTCTGCGCGCAATTCCGGTTTCACCGGCACCGATGTTCTGCCGCGTAATATTACGGTTGAAATGTCCGAAAAGGCGCGTCTGCAATCACAGCTTTTTGCCGATGCTTTTGCGTGGCTGACAGATATTATTCGTAACAATAATATTCAGTGCGACATGCAGCAGGTGGGTGCAATTCGCGGTGCCGCAACTGAGCGCGGTGAGGCTTCTGTGCGCTCGGTTCTTGAGGTGGCCAAAAAGCTGGGTGTTGCCCATCAGGAATTGTCGAGACAGGATATTGCCGACAGGATCGGAACTGATTATTACCGCTTCGGCCTTTATCTCGCTGATACATGGTTGCTGCAGCCCGCAGCGTTGATCCGTGGTTTGGCAGACGCACTGCCCGCAGATACCGAGCTATATGAAAATACACCGGTTGAGCGCATTGAGCATCAGGGCGACTGGATATTATCAACACGTTCAGGGCAGATCAGAGCGAAGAAAATTGCCTTGGCCAATAACGGCTTTATCCGGCGGTTCGGTTATCTCAACAGCAAGATGACGACGATTTATACCTACGCGGCGGTAACGGAATCCGTGCCGGAAGCGGACAGGGTGCATCTTGGACGCGATCAGTCGTGGGGTCTGCTTCCGTCCCATCGTTTAGGCACGACTTTGCGCCGTATCGGCTCAGACCGGCTGATGGTGCGCAGTCTTTACGCCCATGAAAAAGAACTGGGGCAAAGCTTTGTGGAAGCAGAGTTGCGCAACCGTTTTGAGCGCCGCTGGCCGGATTTGCGCCATGTGAAATTTGAATATGTATGGGGTGGAACGACGGCGCTGACAATGAACGGCGCACCTTGGTGGGGTAAGCTTGAAGATGGGCTTTACGCATCCGGCGGCTGTAATGGCAGCGGCATCACCAAGGGTACGATGCTCGGACGCCACCTTGCGGAACTGATGTGTGATGCAGGGGATCATGCAATGCTGGAGCAGGTGATGGGACAGGCCAGTTTTATCGCGCCGGAACCGTTTCGCAGTATCGGTTTTCGTGTGATATCCGCAATTGAAAGCCGTAAAGCCGGTCTCGAAATCTGAAGTGAATGAGGAACAAATGAAACTTGAACGTGCAGATATTAATGCCCGCCGCAGCAGGTTGGTGAAATACAATGGTGTTTGTTACCTGTCCGGTCAGTTCTCTGATAATGACGGCACAATCGAAGAGCAGACCAAAGAAACGCTGGGCAAAATTGATGAGCTGCTAAAACGTGCAGGCAGCGACAAATCCCGCCTGCTTACGGCTGAGATATGGATCACTTCAATGGCGGATTTTGCAGGCATGGATCAGGTCTGGAAAGACTGGATTGCCCCTTATGCACCACCGGTCAGATGTTGCTGTGCCGTTGAACTGGGCGACCCTTCGATGCGCGTCGAAATTATGGTGAGTGCAGCGACCGGTGACGTTGAGCTCATTGAAATTTAACGGGATTGGGGATTCTAATAAGACGGGCAGGTCACATATCTGTGGCTTTACCGATCAGCATAACTGCCGGATGTATCTGGCAGTTATCAGATGCGAAAATGGGGAACGTGCTGGCAGGGCAGGATATAATGCAGCTGTCACTGCGGGGCACCATGTGGCTTCAAAGGTTGTCATGCAGCGTGGTGCTCTAATCCCGATGGAAACAGTTCGTATATTATAATATCTTATCCAAAGATAATGTATTGCCTGTTTATAAGCTTATATTGATGGGTATTAATATTCATGGTAATTACGTCAGCCTTTTATTTGTGGCTGGGGGGCATCATTTTGGATTTAACGAGGAAAGCGCTTGCGAATGCTTGCGCGAAAAATCATACATCTGTTAGCGATTACTTTGTTGTATTAGCTAAATATAAAACAAGTAAAAAAACGAACAATAACGATAATTTAGATAGTCAAAAACGTGTCAGGAGATTGCTTGGATCTCCACCGTTTTTTCAGCTGAAAAGCACGACGGCCTTGCCGTATTTATGTGCGTTAGGGCTCGTTTCAGCCCTTGTGAGTCTCTCCGCAACTCCCGCATCACAGGCCGCAGATCAGACTTATAATGTGAATGGCGGGGATACTCAGAATATTAATTCAGATATATCCGGTCCTGATGGTTTGATAAAAACAGGCGCCGGTATTTTAGATCTGAGCCAGACAAACAGTTATACAGGCCAGACACTGGTTGAAGCCGGAACGCTGAAACTGACCCGTTTAGGCCGTATCGCGGAATCAAGTGCTGTGATTGTGAATGGCACATTTGACACGTCTGGTGCTGATTCCGCAAAAATTAAAAATCTGTCGGGCTCAGGACAGGTTAATATCGGTAACAAGTCGCTCGCCATTACGAATGCGAATGGTATCTTTTCCGGTACATTCAATGGCACGTCTGCAATACAGCTGGAAGGTGGCACGCAGATCCTGACCGGCGAGAATACCTCTGCCGTAAGTGCCAGTATTACTTCCGGTGCTACTCTGCAAATCGGTAACGGCGGTACAGCAGGTTCGTTTGCCGGTGATATTACGAATTACGGTGCTGTTGTTTTTAATCGCTCTGACAATACAGTTTATGGCGGTGTCATTACTGCAAATGGTTCTTTTGCCCAAGTCGGCAGCGGCACATTGATCCTGACCGGTAATAGCAGTACACGCGGCAATGTCACAATCGGAACCGGCAGTACTTTGCAAATCGGCAATGGCGGCGCATCAGGCTGGATCGGCGGGGGAAATGGTTTCGCCGGCTCCATCGCGAATAACGGGTCTCTGATTTATAACCGCTCGGCAAGCGAGACCTATAGCGGTGTCATTTCCGGTAGCGGATCGGTCACACAAGCGGGGACCAGTGAGCTTAGCCTGAGAGGTGCTAATACTTATCACGGTGACACCATCATTACCGGCGGTGGTAGTGTGAATGTTACCGCAGACAATAATCTCGGCCAAGGTGGCATTACGCTTAATAATGGTAAGCTAACGGCACAAGCATCATTCTCTACAAATAAATATATTACGCTGGCAGGTAACGGTACAATCAATACCTTAGGAAGCTCCGTGTTATCACTGGGAAATGCTATTTCTGGTGCCGGTGGTCTGACCAAAGAAGGTGACGGTAAGCTGGAGCTTAAGGCGCGCAGTACTTATACCGGCCAGACAGTGATCAATAGTGGCACGCTTGCTCTTTCGGGGCAGGGGAGTGTCGCCTCATCAAGCGGTGTTGTAGTTAACTCAACATTTGATGTTTCCGGTGTCACCGGCACACAGGTTAAATCTCTCAGCGGCAGCGGACAAGTTACGCTTGGTGGTGCTTCCTTTCAGATTAACGATGCTTCCGGCGTTTTCTCCGGTCGGTTTAACGGTACCGGTACTGTCTCGGTTATGGGCGGAACACAAGTTCTGACCGGCGATAATACTGCGGCAACATCATTTTCAACCGGTGCAAACGGTGTTTTGCAAATCGGTAACGGTGGAGCCGGCGGCTCGGTTACCGGTAATATAACCAATGTCGGGGCTGTCGTTTTTAACCGCTCTGACACTACGGTTTATGGCGGTGTCATTACTGCAAATGGTTCTTTTGCCCAAACCGGCAGCGGTACATTGATCCTGACCGGCAATAGCAGCACACGCGGCAATGTCACAATCGGAACCGGCAGCACTTTGCAAATCGGCAATGGTGGTGCATCGGGCTGGATCGGCGGCGGAAATGGTTTCGCAGGCTCTATCGCGAATAGTGGTACACTGGCTTATAGCCGGTCTGACAAGGTTGTTTTTACCGGCAATATTTCCGGTAGCGGCAGTGTTAACCTGCTAGGCAGTGGTAATGTGATTTTCACCGGCGCAAACAGCTATACCGGTAATACAAATATTATGAATGGCTTGCTGACGGTCGACGGGTCTGTCGCACATTCAGCGCTCACCACTATTCACAGTGGTGCAAAGCTTGGCGGAACCGGCACACTTGGCAATACGGTTATTGCTTCCGGTGCAACACATACGCCGGGTAATTCGATCGGTACGCAGACAATTGCCGGTAATTATACCAATGCCGGTATTTTGCAGATTGAAGGCACACCGACAATTACAGACCGCTTAAACGTAACAGGCGATGTGGACATAACCGGTGCAACCCTTGATCTGGTTTTATCTCCGGCCAATGCTGCCAACTGGCAGGTTGTAAACGGTCCGTTCACGCTGATTAATAAGCAAAGTGCCGGTGCGGTTACCGGTCAGTTTGCAAGTATCCGGAACAATCTGGTTTTCCTTGATCCGACTGTGAACTATGCGGGCGGCGACGGTAATGACGTGTCGCTGAAGTTGCAGCGCAATGATATTAAATTTGCGAGCTTAGGTCGTAACTTCAATCAGATTGCCGTAGCAAACGCCTTGGATGGACTGCCGCATAGCAGTGATCTGTGGCTGGCTATGGCTATGACGAGCAATGCAGATGTTGCGCGCACAGCCTTAACCCAGTTGTCGGGTGATGTGCATGCCTCATTGCCTGTTGTTCTCATCGAAGACAGTCGCTTCTTGCGTGAAGCTGCGAATGATCGTTTGCGTCAGGCTGCAAAAACCGTTGGCGGAGACGCGACCTCTGTTGCAACCGGAAATACGGATGCGAATTCAGGCATAACTGTCTGGGGACAGGGCTTCGGATCATGGGGTGTCTGGGATGCCACGTCCAATAATGCTAAAATGGATCGCTCTGTCGGCGGTATGTTTATAGGGGCGGATACCACATTCAATAACTGGCAACTCGGTGTTTTAGCCGGATATTCTCATTCATCCGTTGATCTGAAGGATATGCCATCTTCAGCCAAGGCTGATAATTATCACCTTGGGCTTTATGCAGGAACGCAATGGGATGCCGTTGCATTCCGGACAGGTCTTGCTCATACTTGGAATGATATTGAAACCAGCCGTTCAGTGAACTTCCCCGGATTTTCGGATAGTCTGGACGGAGATTATCGTGCTGGTACGACGCAGGTCTTCGGCGAGCTGGGCTATGGCATCTCAGCGGGTGCCTATCAGTTCGAACCTTTTGCAAATCTGAGTTACGTTCATATCAACCGCAGATCGTTTTCGGAGGCCGGTGGTCAGGCTGCATTGTCTGTCGGATCACAATCTCTGGACACAACATTTACAACGCTTGGTCTGCGTGCGGAAACTGTTTTTGATTTGGGCGGCGTGAGCACAAAAGCACGCGGTACGCTTGGCTGGAAACATGCTTTCGGCGATACAGATACATTGTCATCGCAGGCTTTTAGCGGCGGCAGTGTTTTTGATATCAGCGGTATGTCTGTTGCAAAAGACGTGGCTGTTGTCGAAGCTGGACTGGATTTTGCCCTGACAAAGAATGCCACATTCGGACTTCTCTATTCCGGTCAACTTGCCAGCAAAGCTAAAGATCAAAGCTTTAAAGCCACATTGGCAGTTAAGTTCTGATCCCAAACAAGAAGGAGCCCTGTCGCGAATGGCAGGGCTCCGATTTTTATTTTGATAAAATATTAAATTTACTGATCAGATCAGAAGAAGCATTTCAGGCTTTTCCCGCGTCCATCTCGTTTGCTGCGGCTTAATTGAACGCGGCCTTTGTCAGAGATCCGCCAGCATCGCGGAGTTCGCATATGAGAGGCTGATATATATGATGCTTAGATGTTTTTCAGAAGTCGCTTATCTCCGAGAGAGAGCTCTAATCTTTATCCGCTGAGGCCATATCGCACGTCGTTTCCTCGTTGCCGCATATCCCGCGAAACCACGCGCGATGCATGGGTTGCGTATTGTGACTGAGTGCGGTGAGCCGCCCATCCTCTTCACGATGAAACTTGGTCCGAAAATCGATCAAAACCCATTGGCCGTTGCAGGCGATTACCTTTTCGATGTCCCCCATATCACTTGCCCGGTCATCTTTGAGGTCTGTGAGCTTAGTGGCGCTAGGTTGCGGGCTCTCGAAGCCGCGCGCGGACTGAATGCGGAAGCGGACACTGTCTGCGGGCACCCAGCCTGACTTGACTTCGGTATGAGCCAATCTGTCCGTCGTTCGGGCATTGTATACGTCGGATATATTGTCGATCTGCAGCCAACCGTTCACTGAGCCGGTAATGTCAAAACGCACACTGTAGATGCGGTCACCATTCGCGCTGTTGTTGGCAGTAAGAGGCAGTTGTCCGATAATCGCTGCATCCATAACCGGAGCACTGCGAACCTGAATTTCCGCACCAAAATCATTATTGGTCCAGCCATTGATCGAGCATGATGTCTGCACGGACAATGCGTCCTCTGCATTGGACGGCACAGCTAATACGAGCAAGATAGAAGTGAGACAAAATCTGATAATATTCTTCACTATGCCTCCTTCATTCACCCGCATGCAGGCTTCCGCATCATAATGCACTTTTTTACTTGTACGCACTCTGAGAGGAACAGCAAGAAGCAAAGTATCGGCGCCGAAGATCAGCTTTAACGTGGTCGCGTATTGTTGTGCCGAAGGTTTATATGAAAATGACGGGCATCAATTTGAGCGCCATTTTTGAAGTCATCGATTTTTCGACAGTGAATGTAAGTGTTGAAGTTTTTCTTGTTACATAATCGTAAAATTCATTGGAACAAATATAAGTCCTGTCAATATAGTGATGTAGGCAACAAGCATGAAAATCATAAAGAACAAATACATAATTCACCTGATAAATTGTTTTAATTAAAAAACAAATTTAACATTACCGCAACATTGCGATTTGTAATGTTTCGAAGAAAAATTATGAAAACGAAATTTTGTAAATATAGATGCTGTAATGTTGCCGCAATGTAAGAAGGCCAATCTGCTCCGGAATTAACATTTCAATATTGGAGCTATTAGTAGCGTGGGACAGCATAGTAAATTTCCAAAGCTCAGCAGATGGGTTGATACAAAAAATAAAGTTAAAATAATAAGCTTCTTCCCTCTCATTATAGTGTTGGGTGGTTGCGCGAATGTTCCCTTAAAAGAAGGTGGGACACTCACTTCGTATAGTAATTTAAGCCAGCCAAAAGGAAAATTTGCGAAGAAAAAACTGTATTTGAATGCCGGATTATTAAAAAAGGTGCGGACTGTTAGTATATTTCCAACGTCTTTTACTAGTTCAGCTGAAAAGCGTGTTGATAAATTGCATGATCGCATTTTGCTCGCAAATTCGATTGATCGGGCAATTTGCTATACTCTCAGTGAAAAATACAAGGTTGTTCCCTTTAGCGAGCCCGCCGATCTCACAGTTCGCACTGTTATTACTGATGTGGTGCCTACTCAACCAAGTATTGCGGGCGCTGCAAAGGTCATTTCTATCGGCAGTGCCTTTGCCTTGCCTGTCGGTATTCCGCGCTTGCCATTTGGTTTGGGCGGGCTGGCCGTTGAAGCAGAAGCTACGGATCAAAAGGGTGCTCAGGTTGCGGCAATCGTTTGGTCAAAGGGTGCGAACTCATTCACCAGCGAGGCGCGTGTGTCACAGGTGGGTGATGCCTATGATTTGGCTGCAGCTTTCGGTGCTGAATTTTCCAAATTGGTTATTGAAGGTAAAGAGCCGGGTAATTTTGATCTTCGCTTACCGTCAGGATATGAAATTCGCACAAAGCTGGGTGGCAAACCCGGATCAGCCCTGTGTAAAATTTTGGACGCAATCCGGGTGTTCTCGGTGCGATCGGTGCTTCATTCGGAGCACCTCCGTCATGGACAGATAAAGGCGCTAAATCGGCCTCTGTACCAAAGCAAACCGGCGCAGCTGTCCAGTCAACACCCTGACGGACATAAAAATTCATTGCTTGGCATCCATCCCGTAACGTTAGCGTAATGTTCAAATCGGATTTGACATAGGGGAAGATGGATAAACTTATTGAGGTATATTATGCGTATTTATTTTGCGGTAGGTCTCCTGATAATGCTGATGGGCTGTGAGACGACTAACTATAGAGGCCGTTGTAATGAATACGGATTTATTCCTGGAACTGATGCCTATTCGCAGTGTCTGCAACGTCTGGATATGTCGGACAAAGACCATCTGAGAAGAGTATATCAGCCTCCGGCCTATGGTGTTTCTCAAGGCGCTGCGCTCTAACGGCAGTTGCAGGTATTCACTGGCGTATTTTGATATACAATCAGCTGAGCTATCTTAAAAAATATGCTGACAATGTTCGTACTCGCAATATGCAATCAATTTGACCAAGCTCATATATGTGGCGGCCCATGCATATTCTGATAGTAGAAGATGATCATGAATTAGCGACCTCGCTGAAAGCGATGATGGAGGCATCCATCGGCGTTGCTGACACCTTTGACACGATTGCGGATGCAGAGACTGCTTTACGTACTTTCAAATTTGATCTGGCAATTATTGACCGTCATCTTTTGGATGGTGACGGTCTTTCACTGTTGCCCACGCTGCGGCAGCTTCGTCCCCGTCCTGCTACCCTCATATTAACAGCGCTGGATGACCCGACCGACATTGTGGCTGCATTAGACAAAGGTGCTGATGAATATGTCAGTAAGCCATTTGAACCGATGGAGCTTATTGCAAGAGCGCGGGCTGTGCTGCGCAGATACAATTTAGATGAAACAGGCTGTACGCAATTCGGCAATTTATCATTTGATCTTATAAACCGGTCAGCCATGATTGAAGGCAGCGTTTTAAACACTCCAAGACGGGAGCTTGCTATTTTAGAGGCGCTCATCAGACGGGCAGGCCGCGTTGTGCAGCGTGATAATTTAGAAGCGTCCGTCTACGGTATAGATGACGAGCTGGGCTCCAATGTTATAGATTCTCATGTGTCGAGGCTGCGGCGGCGTCTGCGGGAGGCTGAGTGTAATGTAACAATACGCACTATACGCGGTATAGGTTACATGCTGGTGCAAGAATGAAGTTCGCGCGCTCGATCGCTTTTCCGGTCTCTATCACGCTTGTTGTGGGCATGGTGCTGATGATGACCATTAGCACAATAATAACATTGGTGTTTTTATTGTTGACGGATAATGAGGATCGGCAAACTGTACCATTGGATATTATGGGAAAGCTTCTGCAGCACAGTCAAACATACGATCCGTTGGGACGGCTAACCCTTAATGTTGATGGTATACCTGCAAGTATTATTGGTTTTGCAGAGGAGCAATCTGATTTCTGGTATCTGCTGAGTGATGGAACTCAAACAATTACATATGGGGTTGTTCCCCCTTCAGCGCAGGAAATGCTTAATACGGTTTCAGAGCAGATATCCTCATTCCAGTTTTATTATTTAGCAGGAGACGTGCGATATCAAGGCCTGCGTCTTGTTGATGGCGTCAAACCCGGAGCATTTATTGCACTGGGTGGTATTTCATTCTCCGGCATACAAACGATCCTCGCGGCATTATGGGGGATAGGCCCTCAGGGATTGTATCACTTGCTTGGAAGTGTTCTGGTTCCAACAGCGACGATTGCAGCTATAACGATTAAACGTGTCATCGCATCGTCTGTAAAAAGGGTTGTAAACTCTGCCGAGCAAATTGATGGTTTGCCCAATGGCCGCAGGATATCAGACAGTGGCACGCCATCAGAATTAAAGCCGATGGTCGCTGCGTTCAATACGGCCTTATCGCGAATTGATAATGCCTTTGAAGCGCAACGTCACTTTCTTGCAAGTGTCTCCCATGAACTGCGAACCCCCTTAACCAAGCTGCGAATAAAGCTTGATCAGATAGAAAATGTGGCGACACGGGATGTTCTAATACGGGACGCAGCCCGATTGGCTTCAATTGTTACAACCTCATTGCAACTGGCTCGCTTATCCGGCCAGTCTTTAACTTTCGCTACAGTTGATATTGCATCCGCAGCGCGCATGATCGTTGCTGAACATGTTCCGGCGGCCATGAAGCAAGGCATGGAAATTGAATTTAAGGCACCTGAAGAGCGGATTGCAATTTCTGGTTCTGAGGCCGCAATTCGGGTGGCATTAGATAATCTGATCATTAATGCGCTGCGACATGCGCAGGGGACAGAAATACTCACGATTGAAGTGCTTCATCCCTGCATTGTGCGTATCACTGACAGGGGCCCCGGAATTCCGTATGCAGAGAGAAGCATAATGTTGAGACCCTTCGTGAGAGAGGGAATAATGCTACCGTTGAGGGCACTGGCATGGGGCTTGCTATCGTATCTCAGATTATGAGTGCCCATAACGGTTCGATAGATTTATCTGAGGCAATTGGCGGCGGTTTGGTGGTAAGTTTGACGTTTCCGCAATCATAGGCGCCAATAGCCAAGCTATTGAGTTTCAATGTTTTATTGAAATTATAATGATCACTAATGGTCC
>NZ_JARRAE010000026.1 GCF_030376605.1 Pseudochrobactrum sp. sp1633
TTCATAACTCGCAAACTGGCGGGCTTTAACTGCGGATAACATCCGCACCAATATCAGAAGAACATTACATTCGTCATTAGGTGTGAGGGATATGTAGTAAAGAGAATACCCTCGTCATAATGATCTTTATTCGATGGTAATGAACATCTCTGATATTGAGAGGTGTTTCCTCATGTTTTTGACTAAACAATAAACTTTACTATTATTAATTCTTGTCCCTATATGAGCATACTGCTTTCTCAACTGGCAGATTCACCATGCCATGCACATGCATAAAACCTGTGCTTTTCGATGTAATAACGACATAAAATTCAATTCTGTACATCGAGCATCGTGGAAATTTTTCTGACAAATAGCTAAAGAAAAATCAGCATATTATGTAAGGGGACAATATGGCTTATTTTCCAACCTGGCGTTTGACGAATAATACCACTGTATTACCTGATGAACGATTGCCAGCTTCTGCTGCTGTGCCGATGGGCATCCAGCATCTGCTTGCAATGTCCGGTTCTACAATTGTTGCACCATTGATTATGGGTTTTGATCCCAATGTTGCTGTATTCTTTTCCGGTATTGGAACTTTACTGTTCTTTTTAATTACCGGTGGTCGTGTACCAAGCTATCTGGGCTCATCTTTTGCGTTTATCGCGGTGGTCATTGCTGCAACTGGTTACAGTGGCAGCGGTGCTAATGCCAATATTGGCGTTGCACTTGGGGGGATCATTGCCTGTGGTGCTCTCTATGCCATTATTGGTTTGATCGTTATGGGCGTAGGGACTGGCTGGGTAGAAAAACTTATGCCGCCCGCTGTTACTGGTGCCATTGGTGTTGCAATCGGTCTGAATCTTGCTCCTGTTGCGGTTAGTCAGCTTAAAGGTACGCACGCGCATATACTTATCGCGTTGCTTACAGTTTTATGTATGGCGGTAGTATCTGCATATGGTCCGCGTGCCACACGCCGTGTTGCGGTTTTGATTGCACTCGTATTTGGCTATCTGCTTGTTCTGATTTTCGGTAACGGTGCAGGAATGGTTCCGGGCATTAATTTTGATGCTGTGGGTGCCGCTGCATGGTTTGGTCTGCCGCATTTCGTGAAGCCGGAATTCAGCTGGCCGGCGATTACTTTGATTGCTCCGGTTGCTATCGTTCTGGTTGCAGAAAATCTCGGCCATATCAAAGCACTCGGCTCAATTACCGGTCAAAACATGGATCGCTATATCGGCAGAGGTTTTTTTGCTGATGGTCTGGCGACAATGGTTTCCGGTTCCGGTGGTGGTACCGGTGTGACGACCTATGCCGAAAATATCGGCGTTATGGCAATGACAAAAGTTTATTCAACTCTGGTCTTTGTTATTGCCGCTGTGGTTGCGCTGGCGTTGAGCCTTTCACCAAAGTTCGGCGCTATTCTTCAGACTATCCCGGCGCCTGTGCTGGCCGGTCTGGCAGTGTCGGTTTTTGGTCTGATTGCTTCCGCGATGGCAAGAATTTGGGTTGTCAACAAAGTCGACTTTGCTGATCCGCGCAATCTTTTCACTGTTGGTGTTGCGCTGATTTTCGGTGCCGGTGATTTTACAGTGACGATCGGTGATTTTGCTTTGGGTGGTATCGGTACATCTACGCTTGCTGCACTCGTACTGTATCAGCTTCTGGGCATCGGACGCCGGGATACTGTGTAAGTCTTCATTGTGATAAAAACAGATTGGCCGGTAAAACCGGCCAATCTCATTTCATTTGAGCATTTCCGGCTCCAAATAAAACTCTGAAAATGCTCTGCTGTTATTCATTGTATTGGTTTCATATCCTGCGGCGGGATCGTCCTGTCAAAGACAGACATATTCATAAACTCACCGTCATATTCAGCAAGATAGACCAAGCCTTTGCGGTTTAAATATTCGACCCTGCTGTTTTTGAAAGTCAGCAAGCCTTCTATTCTTAACTCGCGTAACATACGGTTCATATGGATGGGGGTTAGTCCCAATGCATCCGCTAGCTGATATTGCGTAATCGGGCAAAAAAAACCGGTTTCTTCTCCCATACCGCAGGCTTTGGCTCTGTCTCCAAGTTCCAGTAAGAGGTGAGCAGTGCGGACAAGAGCGCTTCTACACCCGATATTGGTCAGATGCTCAATTAATAATGAGCGTTGCCGTGCAAAAAGTTCGATCAGAACAAAGCTGAGTTTCGGGGCGTGATTGATTGCATGGGCAAGAGAACTCAGCGGGATTTCAAAAACTGTCATCGGGGTAATTGCTGCGATTGTATTATAGCTTCGGCCGGCTGCAGTTCTCAGTCCGACAAAATCACTCCGCATCGGAAAGTCCAGCACCTGACGCTCTCCGTTAGACAAGTCACGATAGACGCATCCCCATCCGCTCTGAACCAGATGAATACTGCGTATACGTTCTCCCTGACTTATAATGGTACTATCTGTCTGAAACTGGCGCTCTTCAACCTGCAACCCGGAAAGTGCTTTGAGTTCAATAGTTTGAAACTCTGCTGAAATAGGCGGCGAGACGAGAAGTTCGATCAGGGCGCTGATTGTGCCATTCATATTTTTCGACTTATTATGCATCCTCCTCCCCCCGTTAATGGAGCGCTTTACACTCAGCTGAAGAAAATACTGCGTCTTATTTTTGTTTTGCATATACTGTAGCCGAAAAGTTGCGCGGACTTTTCGTGACGTGCTTTAGATCAAAAGATGTAGTGCCTAGTCCTATTTGCGTAATTAAAATTCGACGCGTATATTTATAAAATTTATTATTGCTAACATAGGTTAAGGACAACCTTATTCTATAATAGCAATAATTCAAACCATCAGAATTAGATTTGTTTAAGCAACCAAGGCAGCGTCACTAACAGCTGCATATTTTTTAGTGCCTATCAAAAGCAAATATAAGCTGAGTTTTAAAAGAAGGCACAGAGTAAGGGAGGAGCGGGGGATGCAGTACAGGGCAGCTTCCGAAGGTGCAGGGGAGTACAAGATGATGATCACAGAAGAAAGTCTGGAGAAACGTCTTGTACTTATTTGCAAAAGCAATCTCGACCGTGAATGTCTTTATAACGGTTTATTGAACACAGGTCTCAGATTACCGGTTGTGTGTTATGAGACTGTGGAGCACAGCGATATTGATTGTGCCGGTATTAATGCCGCAGTTTTATTACTGCATATCGGCGCAAAAAGAGTAACTGATCCCGATGTATGTGCGGAAATTAAAGCAATTAAAGCTGATTGGGATCCGGTGCCGGTTATTTTATTATCCGAATGCGAAGAATGGGCACAGGTTGTCTGTGCAATAGAGCTCGGAGCACGGGGATATATTCCGACTTCAGTCGGCATCAGGGTTTGTGTTGAAGCGGTTCATCTGGCAATGGCGGGGGGTATATATATTCCGGCCACCAGCATTACTGAAAAATCACAAGCGAAACGAACTGACGGGCATGAATTAAGCGGGTTGTTTACGTCCCGCGAGATTCAGGTCATTCACTTGTTGCGGCAGGGCAAGGCGAACAAAGTTATCGCCTATGAGCTGAATATGAGTGAAGCAACGGTAAAAGTTCATATGCACAATATTATGAAAAAATTTGGTGCTACGAACAGAACTGAAGTCGCGTATAAATTAAATAATTTATACCAAAATGTATTTTGATTATTTTGTCTTACCCGCACCCTTTTCTCTTTTAGTGTAGGAGTGGATCCAGTCCACTCCTACAGAATGAGAGCGGGTATCCTATTGATTCGGACTCTCATTCTTTTCGAAACGGAAGAAGTAAAAACTTCCCGTTATTTTACCCTGTGGGGGCGTAGAGTACGTTTCCGGATGCCGGCGATTGCCATTGCCGGTAGCATCAAGAAAATACGCTATCCATTGATAATTAGGGATTGATGCTGACAAAGCCTGAGGCTGAGCCCATTGCACCACCGGTTGCGCTGGCTGCGGACGTTCCACCGAGAAACCCTGTGCCCGAATTAGCAACGGCACCTGACTGTCCGGAAATACCAGAGCTGTAGAGCGACCCGGAAGCACCGATACCAAAGCCAGGTACAACGACGCCGCCGCCGATACCGGTTGTGGTGGCCCAGCCATTGGTTGTGCCATAGCCCTGAGCTGAGGAGCCGGCTCCGAAGATGCCGCCGCCGCTGACTCCGGAGGTACCCATAGTCTGACCGGCGAAGCCGCCGCCCCATTCAACGGTTTGTGCGGTTGCAGGCAGGGCTCCTGCGAGAGCCAGAGCTGCTACTGCTGAAAAAGCAAGAATTCGTTTCATTGTTATATCCTCCAACTGTTATGGCAACTCTCCCGGTTGCCAGATATATCCGACGATATACCCCGCTGCCCATGGCTGGTTTTAAGACGGAAACCATGGGCAGAAGGCTATATCCACGAATGGTGACAGCTGTTGTCATGTGGATGATTTTCATACTCGGACTATGCGCTCACATCACCGGAGGCGGGCAGAACCAAGCCCGGCCTCTTTGCGCATCGTTACGCAAAGTGCATCCTTTGGCTTCCAGATCACTGCTGGAAAGGCCAAGGGCTTTTGCAGAGTAGGTGCGTTTGTTGTTGGCCGGAGCGGGGGCAGATACTCTCTGTACCCGTGGAGCCGGGGCAACTGAGGCGGTAGCCACAGATGACGGTACGCTGCGATATGAGACCTGCCGCGCGGCCGTACCTTGCGAAGGGCAGACAACACCTGTCGCATTGAGTGAGGCACGGACTTCCTTGTTGAGGCAGACCAGATCAAGAGCTGCACCACGGTGACCTAAACCCGCCAAAGCTGAGGCATAGGCACGCCGGTTACATTCTTTCATTTCATATGTGGAACCGATACCAAAACCCCAGCCTGTTGCACCGATACCGGCACTTGCAGAGCCGGCGCATGAATGCACACCGGCTGCTACAAGTCCGGGAGAAATGGCGGGAACCGTGGTTCGGATCTTATTTGGTGACGTATTGGAACTGCCAATTGCAATAGCAGTTGCACCTGATTGAGAGTTGGAATTGGCATTGTTGTCCATTGTAAATGACTGTGCCAATGCGTTACCGCCGGTGATACTAATCAGACCAGCGCACAATAGGATACCCAGTTTAGCCATAGCTAACTCCTTTCCGGGGCGCGATAGCGCCCGGCTTTGTGTGGCTTTGATTGTTTGTTTGATGATATGTACTGACAAAGCACGATTTGCTTTGCTGAAATTGATTGTAGGTAAGTTTCGGATTTTTGAATGATGGCAAATTGATGATAAGATTAATAATATTGTTGGTTGTTTTATTTTTGGGGCTAAATTTAAATATACGTTTTGGTTATGTTTGATCTAAACTGTCATTTGAAAATGATGTTTTCTAAACCATAAGGATTATGGTGTGATCCTTCGGTCTGAGGCAGCTTTGCATTGAATATTGATACTGATTTTTGATTGCAGAGCCGATTGCGTTTCTCACAGAGGTTTTGAATGGCTGTTCCTCAAAGCAAAAGTGAACTGATTCATGCTATTCACTCAAATTTTGACAAGCTTATGCGTGTTGTCCAAAAAGTGCCGCCGGATAAAACTGCAGAAAAAAGCCTTGAAGGCCATGTGAAGAATACGCAGATATGCGTCAAAGACCTGCTGGCCTATCTGACCGGCTGGAATGAGCTTGTGATCAAGTGGCTGGAAAAAGACCGCGCCGGTGAGCAAATTGATTTTCCTGAGACGGGTTTCAAGTGGAATGAACTGGGGAAGCTGGCACAGAAATTTTACCGCGATTATGATGATCTGAGCTATGATGCCTTGGTGTTGCGCTTGCACGAGGCAAAAGAAAAAATCATCCTTCTGATTGCGAGCCGGACGAATGAAGCCCTGTATGGTGAGCTCTGCTATACAAAATGGACAATGGGGCGCATGGTTCAGTTCAATACTTCATCGCCTTATGACAATGCCCGCAGGCGTTTGCAGACATGGCTGAAGGCCGGTTCATTCTGAACAATTTTTTGCCTGAGATTTACCAGTTTGAGATTTGCCCGATCCGGTGGTTGCGAAACCGGCCTGTTATCATTATATGACCACAGTGCAGGACGACCTGCCATCGCACCATTCGGGGACGGCCCCTCTATCCGGTTTAATTGATGGAGAGAGCAGGCATCCGATGACAAATCCAGCCAAACAAATGAATAAGCAAGCAGGCAGCCAGCCTGTATCACTGCGCGCGCTATTCCCGCGAATAACTATTGTGTGCCTGATAATCGCATGGCTTGTGGTCGGCATATTTTCACTATGGGGTGCGCAGTGGCTGAGTGAGCCGCTGGACAATACAATTGCGATTATTTGTTTTGTTGTTTTGTTCGCCACCATCATCATGGCGTCTTTCGGCGTGGTTGGTGAGGCTGACCATCTGGCGCATCAGCTGGGCGAGCCTTACGGTACGCTCATTTTAACGCTGTCGATTGTTTCAATCGAAGTTATTCTGATTGCCTCGGTTTTGCTGGGGCCCGGTGAATTTCCGACGATCGGGCGCGATGCTATTTTCTCCGTGATGATGATCATTCTCAATCTGGTAACAGGACTTTGCTTGTTATTCGGCGGTTTGCGCTACGGTGAGCAGGAATATAATGCGCAAGGGGCCGTTACTTACCTGTCGATGATCATTGTGCTGACAGGTTTGGCACTGGTCTTGCCGAACTACGTCTCCGGTGCCGGTGAGTTCGGTTTTGTGCAGGCTGTAGCATTTTCCATCGTTACGATTGCGGTTTACGGCTTGTTTCTTTGGATGCAGATCGGCGGATATAGCCGTCTTTTCATTCAGCCGGTTTCAGGTTGCATGACAGTTGCAGCTGGCGCTCAGGATGAACTGCATCAGGATGAGGTTACATCGTCGGTTCTGGATAAGAGAGCCATTATCATCCGCTCGGTTATTCTGATCGCTATGATTTTGCCGATTGTTCTGCTGGCACATGATCTGGCCATTCTGATTGATTACGGTATTCAAACAGTCAATGCGCCGGTTGCACTTGGCGGTGTGTTGATTGCAATCATTGTGTTTACGCCTGAGTCGATTACTGCTGTTAAAGCGGCGCTGAATAATGAAATGCAGCGTGCGATCAATCTGTGTCTCGGTGCCTTTGTCTCAACTGTGGGGCTGACGGTTCCTGCGGTGCTGATTATCGGGCTGGTGATGAATAAAACGGTCGTCATGGGTATTTCCGGCGTTGAAACAGTGCTGTTTTTGCTCACGGTTGTTCTCACCGGTTTCAGTTTCATCGGGCAGAAAACATCGCCGATACAGGGTATCTTGCATTTGGCGCTGTTTGCGGTTTTCAGTGTGTTGTTATTCAGCACATGAGTTTGGTGGTTCTCTCGTTCAACAAAGGATTTTTTGTATGAAACTTATGCAAATTGCTGGTGCCGGTGTTTTTGCAGTCATGATCGCAGGCGGAGCCTCAACTGCATCCGCGCAGCAGAATAAAGTCGTTGAACTTTATAAGTCGCCTTATTGCGGTTGCTGCGGCGCCTGGGGCGACCATATGAAGGCGGCGGGCTTTGAGATTAAAGAGCATAATATCGAAGACCTGAACCCGATCAAAGCCAAATACGGCGTTGCGGATGATCTTCAGTCCTGCCACACAGCCATTATTGACGGCCATGTGATCGAAGGCCATGTGCCTGCGCAGGATATTGCAAAGTTGTTGGCTGAGGGCGGAGAAAAGTCCGGTCTTGCTGTTCCAGGTATGCCTGCCGGTTCACCGGGAATGGAGCAGGGCGGTATGTCTGAGCCTTATCAGGTCATCCGTTTTTCCAAAACTGAACGCTCCGTATTTGCGCAGCATTAATGACTTTGAGAGTGTAATAGCCTCTGGGCTGTTACACTCTTTCTTATTATGGCAGCGTTAGTTTTGAGCCTTGCTTTTTTCTTTATTGAGCAATGTGCGCTTACGCTCCACACCCCAGCGGTAACCAGATAACCCGCCGTCATTGCGAACAACGCGATGGCAGGGCACCACAACAGCAACAGGGTTTGCTGCGCAGGCGCCGGCAACAGCACGCGCGGCTTTTGGCATGCCGGCAAGACGGGCAAGTTCCGCATAGCTGACAGTTTGGCCGGGTGGAATTTGGCGCAAAATTTGCCAGATTTTCTGCTGAAAAACGGTGCCGTGAATATCCAGCGGCAGAGAGAACTGCGGCTGCGGCTGATCAATAAACTCCAGACAGGTGTTCAGCGTAGCTTCAAACTCTGTCCCGCCTTGAGAGATATCAGCCTTTGGAAAACGCTTTTTCAGGTCATCCAGCAGAATATCAGTATCATCTCCGAGCAAAATCGAGCTGATGCCTTTGGACGTTGCGGCCACCAGTATTTTGCCGAGTGAGCAGGGCGCAATTGCATAATTCAGCATGATGTTGGCGCCTCCTTTTTTATAGGCAGATGGTGTCATCCCAAGAAGCCTGTTTTTTGAAGCATAAAAATTACTGCTCTCATTATAGCCTGAATTATAGATTGCTTCGGTCACTGAAGTTTCGCTCTTATTCAGTTCCTGTTCCAGCTTTTGCATGCGCAGTGACTGGGCATAATTTTTCGGTGTAATACCAGTGATCTGTTTAAACAGCTTGTGAAAATGCGAAATGCTGAAACCGGCATGTGCTGCCAGCTTGCTCAAATCCGGCGCGATTTCATTCTCGCGTATCTGGCGGCAGGCATCTTCAACAATGCGGATTTGCTGTTGTTGTAATGTTTCTTCGCGCTGCGGAAGGCAACGCAGGCAGGGACGAAAACCTGCGGCTTCAGCCTGATGCGGATGGGTGAAAATTCGGGTGTGTTCAGGCTTCGGTCTGCGTGACGGGCAGGTCGGACGGCAATAAATGCCGGTGGTGCTGATTGCATAAACGAAAGTGCCATCAGCATCCGTATCGCGCTCCAGCACGGCCTGCCAGCGCGGATCGTCATTGATTGTCTTTATGCTCAGGCTGGCGGGTTTGTTCACGGAACTGCCTTTCTGTTGACTGGAGACAGATTATCGCGTGAGTTTGATCGCTGCACCGCAAATCTTATTTTTAAACTATGCCGCTTTTCTGAAGGTCAGATTGATGCGGCAGCGGCCCAGTAACGGATGTTCGCCTTCTTTCAGTGGCGTAATACCGTGATAATACAACCTCGACGGTCCGCCCCAGACCACGACATCACCATGATGTAATGCATATTTGAGCACTGGATCTGTGCGTTTCAACCCGCCAAACTGGAATGTGGCGGGTAAGCCCAGAGAGACTGAGACAATCGGATGTTCCGGGCTTTTCTCATCCTTATCTTGATGCAATGAGAGTTTGTTTTTTGGCTCATAGCGGTTGATGAGGCAGGCATCGGGTACAAAATTCTTATATCCGGCTTTTGCGGCGGCATTTTGCGCCAGTTGCAAAAAACAGTCCGGCATTTCCGGCCAGTTGTTTCCGGTTTGCGGATCAACAGGGCTATAGCGGTAGCCGCTGCGGTCGCTGACCCAGCCAAGAGGCCCGCAATTGTTCATAGCAACAGACATGGTAAAACCACCCGGTGTGGTCATGTGCCGGAAGGGTGCTTGCATTGTTATCTCTGTCAGGCTTGCGATCAGTTCTTTTTCTGAACCAAGTGCCTGACCGCGCAGAAGCAGTGCGCCGTCTGCGAGAGTTTCACGCTCTGGTAATACAGGGATCAGGTCTGAAAAAAGATCTTGCATGACTTTAAGCCGGATTTTTAGTGAAAAGCGGGCAGTGCAACGGGTTTGCTTTTAACCGGTGATACTTGTTGTGATGCTTTTACTTTAGCAAATTTTTGAATATCCAGCACAGCATTTTGAATTTTTGCATGCTGCATGACAGCCTTGCGGCCGGAATCAATGGCCAGATCAACCTGTTGCTTGGGTAGTTTGAAGCGTGTGGGAATCCGGTTGAGACTGGTTTGGGTGGCAGTATCAAAATCACGGAAGCTGACGGCTTCCACCACCAGAGATACATCTCTGCAATTCCAGCCCTGCAAAGTCCCTCGATATTCTTTGACTTTTGCTGCGGGCAGAGAGCAGCGATAATCAATCAAATCTTTTTGCCACTGTGTCGTGGCAAATTTTAATGCGTCAAAACCATCCCGCACGGAGGCGGAGATGGAGGTATATGCCGTTGCGGCGGCGACCTCTGTCAGCACAGGACCGTGAACCGTTTTCACCCAAGGCTCTTCCCCGTCCGTTCCGGCATCGGCAACGATAAAGATCAGTTTGCGCAGTTTCACGGCTTCAGCCGGAGACAGCGGTCCGTGGGCATTTTTTGCTGCAGCACGCACCAGCGCAAAAGGTGTGACGCCGATATTATCAGTCAGCGCACCATCCAGCAGTTTAATGTATTTTTGCTGCGGATCATTGCGATAGGCATAGAGACTACGGGCATAGGCATTAAGCCGGAGGGAAACATCCGGATTGGTCAGCGTATCTTTCAGCCATTGCGGCGGTTGATAATTGCATTGCTTCTGCATGGCGGAAACCACGACCGGCGCAAAGGCCACCGGAACAGCTGCTGAAGCGCTGACTGCATCGGCCAGTTTGACTTTATCGAGATCGCTGCACAGTGCATCAAATGTGTCATCGGTAAAATGGAACGGGGTGCGGTTATAAATATCGGATGCAGTGATCCAGACGGTCGGCGCATCGTTGCGCCGGAGTGATGAAAAGGTTTTTCCGTGGAACAGGTTCGCGTCCAGCCACTGGGCAAGTCCGTTGCGGTCATTCAACCCGCCGCTGAGGGTGCGGACAATATTTTCAGGGGGCAGAAGTGAGGTGCGTAAGCCCGCCTCCGCATTGCGGTAGAGGAATTTCTCGCGAAAATCACGATACTGATCAGGGCCGGTCATGCCGTAATAGGCCGCAGCCACGGCGCCGCCGGAGGCACCGGAAACCAGTCTTACATTTTCGATCAGCCGCCGCTTATAGGGATATTCATCAATAATGATTTCATCCAGCGCTTGCAGAACCCCATAGGCAAAAGCTGCCGATCGTGTGCCACCACCGGAAAAGGCCAGCGCTACAACGGTTGAACCATCATTGCCCTGACCGGCAATATAGTCAGTTCTTTTACTCTGTATGCTGGCTTCATGTGTGTTGATCGGGCCGACATCTTTGGCTGCACATGCGGACAGGACTAAAAAGGCAACAGAAATCAGACTGATTGAAAAGCGCACATTCTGCTCCGCTGTCGTTGCCCTGAAGGCGAAGATAAAATTAAATCTGCATCTTGCCGGTTTTATAGCTTTTTGACGCAATATTTAATCTTTAGGAGAGGCTTTCTATTCCGGCAAGTGCAAAGCAAACGCTCTGCAATATAAAATCACATAAAAACTTTTGTAAAAAAGCTTTGCACCGGCAGAATATCGTTTTACAACCTCTGTGAGCAGCGGTGATCTTTCCTGTTGTCAGGATGCTGATCTTATCCTATTCAAAACTGCTTATTGAGTGAGAGTACCCGCTCTCACCCCTTTGTGCGGCATTGTGCAAGGCTAAATGGTTTCATCGCACTGCAAAATGCTTCATCCGCCATTTGTTTATCGGAGCGGTAGCCGTATTCTGCCGCTATGAAGGTTTTATCATGTCATTCAGCCGTCCGGTTTATCAGTTCAATTCCATTATCGTTCGCACACCTGCGCCTAGTGTGGTCAATGGTTTGCGCGCTGATGACCGAGGAAATCCGACCTATGAGGGCGTGAAAGCTGAGCATGATGCTTATATCGAAGCGATGAAAGCTGCCGGTGTTGATGTGACAGTGCTGCCTGCGCTGGAGGCATTTCCGGACTCCATTTTTGTTGAAGATCCGGCGCTGGTCTATTCTGAAGGGGCTATTCTGCTGCGTCCGGGTGCTGCAACCCGCCTGAAAGAAACACCGGAAATCGAACCGACATTGCGCGCAATGTTCGATACGGTTCTGGAACTGGACGGTACAGGCTACGCTGATGGCGGTGATGTGCTCAATACGGCCAAATCCGTGATGATCGGCCTGTCGGCACGTACAACGCGCGATGGTGCGGAAGCCCTGATCGCAGCGCTGGCAAAATTCGGCCATCGCGGTGAGATCGTGAATACGCCGGAAGGTGTGCTGCATTTTAAAACCGATTGTTCGCTGCTCGATGATGAGACAGTGCTGTCGACCGCACGTCTGGCGAATTCCGGTGTGTTTGACGGTTTCAAGCAGGTGATTATTCCTGAGGGGGAAGAAGCTGCGGCGAATGCTCTGCGCGTCAATGATGTGGTGATGGTCGGCTCTGACTATCCGCGCACGATCGAGATGATCGACAAGCTTGGCTATAAAGTCGTACCGATGAAAACCACGGAAATCGGCAAGATTGATGCAGGCTTGTCCTGCATGTCGCTGCGTTGGTTTGATACAAAAAAATAAGAGGGGTTGGGATGAATACTTTTAAATCAATGCTGGCAGGTGCTGCTGTTCTGGCACTGTCCTGCGGTTTTGCTGCGGCAGAAAATTCAGTTCGTCTGGGGATGACACCTGAACCCTATATGCCTTTCACACAGGTGAATGCGGCCGGTGAATGGGAAGGTCTGGAAGCAGATCTGTCCCGTGCCGTTTGTGCTAAACTTGATGTGAAATGCGAGTTCAAAAGCATGGCATGGGATGGTCTGATCCCGTCATTGCAGGAGAATAAGGTCGATTTCATTATCGGTGCTTTTTCAGTGAATGAAGAGCGCCAGAAGGTTGTTGATTTCTCAACGCCTTACTACACCGAAGGCACGTCTTTTGTCGGCGCCAAGGCGGATGATGCGAAGATTGGTCTTGCTGATGCCGCAGACGGTTCGGGTAAGATCATTGATCCGGCCAGCGTGGAAGGCAAGATTATCGGCGTTCAGACCTCCAGTGTGCAGTCGGCTTATGTTGCCAAATATTTGCCAGGCGCTGAGATGAAGAGCTATGACACTGCGGATAATTCCGTGGCGGATCTGGTGGCCGGTCGCGTGGATTATGTACTGGTCCCTGACCTGTATATTGCTGCATTTCTGAAAACGGAGCAGGGCGCAGACTTTGAAGAAAAAGTCGCGGTGCCTTCCAGCAAAGTGCTGGGCGAAGGTGTTGCCTATGCGGTGCGTAAAGGTGATGCTGAAATGCTGGGCAAGGTCAACAAGGCGCTTGCTGAACTGGAAGCGGACGGAACAGTCAAGAAACTGGTTGATAAGTGGCTGTTTGAAAAGAAATAAACTGTCAGAACCTGAGAAGATTGACTGCCCTGTCTGTTTGAAAACAGGGCAGTCTTTTCATGAGGGCTGCGGTATCAGCGTGAGTTTCATGCTGGCTTGGTAAGAAATAATGGAATCCTATTGGCAATATTTAAGTTGGGGTAGTGAGGGCTGGGGGGATGATTTCGCCTGGGGCTTGCTGATGACCCTGCAGATTTCATTGGTTTCTTATATTGTTGCCGTATTCTTCGGCTTTCTCGGCGCTGCTGCTAAACTCTCTTCCAATCGGTATTTGCGATTTTGCGCGGATTTTTACACCACAGTCGTACGCTCCTTGCCGGAGCTGCTGGTTGTGTTGCTTTTGTATTTTTCTGTCGCCAGCGGAATGGAGCGTGCGCTCAAACATTTCGGACTGGTCGGCGAACGGTTTGAATTCAGCCCGTTTTGGGCGGCGGTGATTGCACTTGCCTTTGTGTGCGGTGCTTTCATGACGGAAGTGCTGCGGGCGGCCTTTATTGCTGTACCGCGCGGGCAGATTGAGGCCGGTATTGCTATCGGTATGAGCCGGTTTAAGATTTTCTCCCGTATCATCCTGCCGCAAATGCTGCGCCATGCTGTGCCGGGTATGGGTAATCTCTGGCTGTCTATCACGAAAGAAAGCGCGATTATCAGTGTGCTCGGCTCGTTCCACGAGCTGCTTTATACTGGCTATCGTGCTGCAGCCAGCACTAAACAATATATCCTGTTCTACGGGCTGACGGCAGCATTGTTCCTGCTGATAACACTGGTTTCGGTTGTGCTGATCCACCGGCTTGAAAAGAGCCTGAGCCGGGGGCACCACTGATGGATATTTTGACTAATATTATCGGCTTCATGCCGCAATTACTGAAAGCCACGCCACTAACGCTGATGCTGACGGCCATTGCAGCGGTTGCCGGCCTGATAATGGGCACCGCAATTGCGCTGGCAATGCTGTCGCAAATGCGCGCGCTGGTCTGGCCTTCACAGCTGTTCACCTTTTTCTTCCGTGGTACGCCGCTTCTGGTGCAGCTCTATCTGATTTACTACGGGCTGGGGCAGATCCTGCCCGGCACATGGGTACGGCACAGTTTTCTGTGGCCTTATTTGCGTGATGGCCTGTGGTATGCAGTGGTGGCACTCAGCCTCAATCAGGCTGCCTATAATGCCGTGGTGATCAAGGGCGCAATTGCCGCCGTGCCGAAAGGTCAGATCGAGGCTGCACTTTCTATCGGCATGCGGCCGTGGCAAATTTTGCGCCGGATCACGCTGCCGCAGGCGCTGCGCAATTGTCTGCCGGTTCTGACCGGTGATCTGATCATCATTTTGAAATCCACATCGCTGGCTTCAACCATCACGATCATGGAACTGATGGGCACGACACGAATGTTGCAGCGCCAGTCTCTGATGATTTTTGAACCGCTGATTGCAGCGGGTATCATTTACTTTGTCGTGGTGTTTATTCTGACGCGGATCATGAACCGCGTTGAGCGCCATTTGACACCTTATAATCCGCATGGATAGAGCATTTCCGGTTTGGTATGAAACTCAAGAAATGCTTCACACTTTGCGGGATGCGCTCTGACAGGAAAAACAGATGAGTGAAACGGCACTGACTGTCTCTGATATTCACAAAAGCTTCGGCAATGCGGAAGTGCTGAAAGGCATATCCTTTGAAGCAAAGCGCGGTGATGTGATTTCCCTGATCGGCAGCAGCGGCTCAGGCAAGAGCACTTTGCTGCGCTGTATTAATTATCTGGAAACACCGGATTCCGGTGAGATCAGCGTGGCGGGTGAACTGATCCGCACCAAAAAGGATAAAGACGGAAAGCTGGTTGCCAGTGATAAGCGGCAGTTGCAGCATATCCGTTCGCGCCTTGGCATGGTGTTTCAGAATTTCAATCTCTGGTCTCATAAAACGATTATTGAAAACATCATCGAAGGGCCGGTTCAGGTTCTTGGCCGCACGCGGGCGCAGGCGCTTGAGCAGGCTGAGGCGCTGATGGAAAAGGTCGGCATCTCACCTAAACGCGATCATTATCCGAGCCAGCTTTCCGGCGGGCAGCAGCAGCGTGCAGCAATTGCCCGCGCTCTGGCGATGGAGCCGGAAGTGATGCTGTTTGATGAGCCGACCTCGGCTCTGGATCCGGAATTGGTGCAGGAAGTTTTGCAGGTGATTAAGACGCTGGCAAATGAAGGCCGCACAATGGTGATGGTAACGCATGAAATGGCGCTGGCGCGTGATATTTCTACGGAAGTTCTGTTTCTTCATCAGGGGAAGGTTGAAGAACGTGGTGCGCCGGATCTGGTGATGCGCAATCCGCAATCACCACGGCTGCGCCAGTTTCTGCAGATGGATTCAAATTAAGTTTGCATTGGGAGTGAGACTATGGGGAAGTTTGATTTCAGCGGGTTTTTACCGGAGCTGATCAATATACGGCATCAGCTGCATGCGATGCCGGAAATCGGATTGTCAGAGTTTAAGACATCGGAATTCATTGCGCAGCACCTGACTAAATGGGGTTTTGAGGTAACGCGCGGGCTGGGGCAAACAGGTGTTGTCGGCTCGCTGAAGCGCGGAGACAGCAATCGCTCTATCGGCTTTCGTGCGGATTTTGATGCTTTGCCGATTTTTGAGGAGACGGGTCTGCCTTATGCCAGCCAGCATGACGGTGTGATGCATGCCTGTGGTCATGATGGTCATACGGCGATGCTGCTGGGAGCTGCCTATGCTTTGTCGCAGGATCAGAGTTTTAACGGTGCGGTGCATCTGATTTTTCAACCGGCGGAAGAGAATTTCGGCGGCGGCAAAATGATGATCGAAGACGGTCTGTTTGAGCGTTTTCCCTGTGAGCAGGTTTTCGCCATTCATAATATGCCGGGACTGGCGACGGGTGTGTTTTCGGCCAAATCCGGTGCAATGGCGGCATCCATTGATGTGCTGACTTTGACTGTGAAGGGCAGCGGCGGACATGGCGCTATGCCGGAGCTGACCGTTGATCCGGTTGTCGTGGCATCCAGTATTGTGATGGCATTGCAGACGCTGGTTTCCCGTAATATTTCGCCGCATCAGCCTGCTGTGCTGACGGTTGGTTCTTTCCTGTCCGGCTCTGCCTGCAATATTATTCCGGATACGGCTGTGCTGGAACTTTCCATGCGGGCGATGGATCCGTCTGTGCGCATTGCCTTGCGTGAGCGCGTGGAAGAAATTGCCCGTTTTCAGGCAAAAAGCTATCAGGCGGATGTGCAGCTGGATTGGGCAGTCGGCTATCCGGCAACCATCAATAATAAGCAGGCCTACGAACTGGCACGGGATGTGGCAATTGCGGGCTTCGGTGCGGAAGCCTTTGAAGAGCTTGATGTGCCGATGATGGGCAGTGAAGATTTCTCCTTCCTGCTTGAAGCTGTGCCGGGTGCTTATATTTTCCTTGGCAATGGCGACAGCAGCGGCCTGCATACCAGCCGTTATAATTTCAATGATGAGATATTGGAGCGTGGTGCTTCCTTCTTCCATCAGATGGCGAAATCCAGTCTCGTATAGACATAATGCAGACGAATCTGCCCGTTTCAAAGCAGGCAGATTCTCTGATATATCTATCGAATTTGTGCATAGCCTCATGAGGCTTGTGCATAGTATCGCCGGCAAATCTTAAAAATCGTCAAAACGCAGTTTTATTGCGCAAAATGACGTAAAAATAACATCTAATTTTAACAAATGCGCAGCTTGCTTTTCATTTCGTATAATGAAAGGCTTCTGAAAACGCGTAAAAAATGCCGGAGCTATATGCCCCACAGAAGGGTGATGGTGAACCGGCATGACGGGAAATGACGATAATACTGCATAACAAAGTGCGTCAGAGTGAATGCACACCTTGTTTGCAGCAGCATGAAAGGGGAGGGCGATCATGGCCGCGAGCGGGATGATTATTGCCGACAAAATCTTACACAACGGCACTATTTGGTGTGGTTATGAAGAGGGTACTGTAGAGGCTCTTGCACTCTGGCAGGGTAAAGTGCTGGCCAGCGGTAAAGTACAGGACGTTCTGCAGTTTCAGGGTGAAACAACAGAGCTCATTGATCTCAAAGGCGCATTTGCCACTCCCGGCCTGAATGACGCGCATCTGCATCTGATTTCAACCGGACTTTCGCTGAAGCGGATTGATGCAACGCCTGCCATATTGCCGACACTGGCAGATTTGCAGGAAGCGATCCGCGCCAAAGCCGCAACTCTGCCAAAAGGCGAGTGGATTATGGCGCGCGGCTATGACCAGACCAAGCTGGATATCGGCCGTCACCCGCATAAATCAGAGCTGGATCAGGCAGCACCCGATCATCCGGTGTTGCTGACCCGCGCCTGTGGCCATGTGGCTATTGCAAACTCACTGGCTTTCAAGCTGGCAGGGGTTGATGAAAATACGCCGGTGCCGGATGGCGGTTTGCTTGAGAAGAAAAACGGCATTCTGACCGGTATGATGGCAGAAAATGCACAGGATCTGGTGCGCGCTGTTATTCCTGAGCCGAGCGAAGAGCAGCTTATTGAAGCCATTGAAGACGGCGGCAATATGCTTCTGTCTTATGGTATCACATCCTGCATGGATGCCGCGGTCGGACAGATCGCCGGTTATAAAGAAATCCGCGCCTATAATATTGCCAAGCTTAATAACCGCCTGCCGGTACGCACATGGCTGGTTCTGCTCGGAGATCCGGGTAAATCGGTGGTGCCGCAATGCTATGAAAGCGGTCTGGTCTCCGGCGTCGGCGATGATATGCTGACAATCGGCGCTGTAAAATTGTTCCTTGACGGCTCCGCAGGCGGTAAAACCGCATGGATGTCCGTGCCTTATCATGGCGATGATGTGGACAATATCGGTGTGCAAATTCTCAGCGATGAAGATTTGCAAGCAATGGTTATGGATGCGCATGCCAAAGGCTATCAGCTGGCCTGCCATGCTATCGGCGATATGGCCATTGAACAGCTGATCACAGCCTATGAAAAGGCGCTGGTTGCCTATCCGGATGCTGACCGTCGTCACCGGATTGAACATTGTGGTTTCTCTAGCGATGCGCAGCATCAGCGTATGCTTAAGGCTGGTATTTATCCGTGCCCGCAGCAGGTCTTCATCTATGATTTCGGTGATGCCTATATTTCTGTGCTGGGTGATGAACGCGCACGGTCGAGCTATCCGCTGAAAACATGGCGTGATCTCGGTTTTAAACCGGCGACCGGCAGTGACAGCCCTGTTTGTCATCCGAATCCATTCCCGAACATTTATACAATGCTGACCCGCAAGACGTGGAAAGGCACTGTGATGGATGAAAATCAGCGTGTTTCCATCGAGGAAGCCTTGCAGGTCTATACGGAATACGGCGCGTTCTCGCAGAAAATGGAAACTGTGAAGGGTAAGCTGATTGCCGGTCAGGTGGCAGATATTGCTGTGTTCTCGCGCAATATGCTGGAAGCGACACCGGAGGAAATTCTCAGCGATACGCAGTGCATTATGACATTGCGCGGCGGTGAGATTGTGTTTGCACGCTGAAACAGCGGCAAATTAGAGCGTATCTCGAAAAGTGTGAAGCGGTTTTCGGATAAGATACGCGGCAAAAGTAGAGAATAAGGCTGCGGGATTAGGAGACCGCAGCCGGAATAAAATAAATTCTGAGGAGGGGATATTCTCAATGATTAAACGCTTAGCCTTACTCTCAACAGTGGCGGCATCTTTGCTGGCCGGTGTGGCGATGAACGCATCGGCGCAAGAACCGCGCAAAGGCGGCACGATTAATTTCGTTGCACCTTACGGTTCAAGCTTCGGTACACTGGACAATCAGGCGACCACTGCAACGCAGGACGAGTTTCCGACCAAGGCGCTGCATCGCCGTCTTTATGCATGGGATGGCACTGCCAACAAACCGCAGCTTGATCTGGCGACTGAAGTGACGGCTTCGGCTGATCGTTTAACCTATACTTTCAAACTGCGTCAGGATGCATTTTTCCATAATGACAAGCAGATGAAAGCTGATGACATCATCTACAGCTATAAGCGTGCGATGACACCGGGCAAAGCCTATGTCGGTGCCCGCTATATCAGCAATATTAAAGGTGCGGATGCTTATTCGGAAGGCAAGGTTCAGGAAATCGAAGGCCTGAAGAAGGTCGATGATTTCACGCTCGAAGTCACATTGAATGAAGCACTGGATCCGGGCTTTATTTTCATGCAGCCGAGTACAGTGATTTATCCTGATGGTGAAGCGGATAAAGACAGCTTCAAGAGCCGTCCGGTTGGTCTTGGACCTTACAAATTCGCTGAATATATTCCGGGCTCGCGCCTGACCGTTGAAAAATGGGAAAAATTCTACCTTAAAGACAAGCCTTATGCTGATAAAATCAACATTATGCTGATGGGCGAAGCCGCAGCCCGTGATGTTGCTTTCCGCAATAAGGAAGTGGATATTTCGGTTCTCGGACCTGCACAATATGTGACCTATAAAGCTGATCCGGAACTGTCGAAAAACATTCTGGAAGTGGCGGAAGTTTATACCCGCGTTATGGGTTTCAACCGCGATGTGAAGCCGCTTCAGGACAAGCGCGTTCGTCAGGCGATCAACTATGCGATCGACTCTGATCTGATCATCAAGCGTCTGGCTAAAGACAAAGCTTACCGCGCTGTCAGCTGGCTGCCATTGTCGTCACCTGCTTTCGACAAGGATGCCAAGCCATATCCATATGATCCAGAAAAGGCGAAAGCTCTGCTTGCTGAAGCCGGTTATCCGGATGGTTTCGAGTTTGAGCTGACTGCAACGCAGAATGAAAGCTGGGGTCTGACAATTGCCGAAGCGATTATTCCGATGCTGGATAAAGTCGGCATTAAGCTCAAAACCAAGCCTGTTGAATCAGCTGTGCTTTCGGAAGATGTGCCAAGCGGCAACTTCCAGTCCTTCATGTGGTCTCTGGAAAGCGGCCCGGATCCTCTGACAGCGCTGCAGTGCTTCTATTCCAAGACACCGCAGTCTTCCTGTAACTATACAAAATTCAACAATGCTGAATTTGACAAGTTATATGAGGCAGCTCAGAAAACCGCGTCTGAAGATGAGCGCAACGACCTGCTGCGTCAGGCGAATAATATCCTGCAGGATGAAGCACCATATTGGTTCTTCAACTACAACAAGGCCGTTATTGCCTATCAGCCTTGGTTGCATGGTTTGCAGCCTAACTCTGCAGAGCTTGCCATTCAGTCTTATGAAGAGCTTTGGGTTGACGACAGCGTACCTGCTGGTCGCTAAGCGCAACATGCTTGAAATATGAGGCATACCGGAGAGCGGTTCATCCGTTCTCCGGCTCTATTGCGGTATTCAGAGCAGATTCTTACCGGAAAGCGTTTTTTGTTTTCCCTATAGGCTCTTTATTTTTGTTTCGTCGCATGTCGTTGCCGGTTCCCGCTTTTTCGCGACATGCTGTAGGAAGGAGCACGCAGGTTGCTTCGATTTGTTATCAGGCGAGTGTTGCAGATGATTCCGACCATTCTGGCGGTGTCTCTCCTCATTTTTGTTATTTTCAGTGTTATTCCGGGCAGCTTTACGTCCAGTCAGATTGCTGACGGTAAAGGACGTAATGATCCTAAAGTTGCCGAGCAGATGAACAAGGAATTTGGCCTCGACAGACCGGTTTATGAACGGTTCGGGTCATATGTTGTTAGTCTGGTGCAGTTCGATCTGGGTAAGTCATTCCGAACCCGTCAGCCTGTTACGCAGGTGCTGATGGAACGTATGTGGCCGACGATGAAACTGGCTATCGCAGCGATGACGCTCGCGGTGCTGATCGGTGTGCCGCTCGGCTTTATCGCAGCGCTTAAGCCCGGCAGTATATTAGATACATTCACGATGATCGGGGCCGTTTCCGGCTTGTCACTGCCGCAGTTCTGGCTTGGTCTGCTGCTGATGTATTTCTTCGCGCTGACTTTGGGCTGGTTACCAAGCTTCGGCTATGGCGACGGTGGTATCCGCAATCTTATTTTGCCGGCAGTCACTTTGAGTGTTGCACCTCTGGCCTTGCTGGCACGCACCACGCGTGCGGCTGTACTCGAAGTGATGGGTGCGGATTTTATCCGGACTGCACGCTCCAAGGGTATGAATGCCTATCGTCTGGTTACATGGCATCTGGTGCGCAATGCGCTGGTTTTGATTATCACCACTGTTGGTCTGCAATTCGGCTCGCTGATGGGCGCGGCCGTGGTGATCGAAAAACTATTCTCATGGCCGGGGCTTGGTTCCCTGTTGGTGGATAGTGTTTCGATGCGTGATATTCCGGTAGTGCAAGGTGCTATCCTCATGATCGTTTTGTGGTTTCTGATCATCAATACGATTGTCGATATTCTTTATGCGGTGATTGATCCGCGCATCAGCCACGAGTAGCCCCATGAGAGTACGTTTCAATCTGTTATTTGGCGGAGTGCTGTGTGTGGTTATTTTGGCCGCAGGCATTTTCGCACCGCTTCTCGCGCATTATAATCCCGTGCTTGATGCCGATCTGATCAATGCCGAACTGCCGCCGGATGGTGATTTCTGGTTCGGCACGGATGCACAGGGGCGCGATGTTTTCAGCCGCGTGCTTTATGGTGCCCGTATTTCGCTGACTGTTGGTATTGTCTCGCAGATCATCAATACGATCATCGGCCTGACTTTGGGGATTTCCGCAGGTTATTTCGGCGGACGCTGGGATGATTTTGTCTGCGGTCTGACCAATCTGATGCTGTCGATCCCGTCACTGATTTTTGCACTGGCGATTATGGCGATCCTCGGGCCTGGTCTTGGCAGTCTGCTGATTGCGCTCGGTCTGACCAACTGGTCGTGGACCTGCCGTATTGCCCGTTCATCCGCTTTGTCTTTAAAGAAGCAGGGCTATGTTCAGGCAGCGAAAACACTCGGCTATAGCGATATCCGCATTATGATCACCCAGATTTTGCCGAATATGATCGGCCCGGTTCTGGTGATTGGCACGCTCGGCATGGGCGATGCTATTCTGGCGGAAGCAGCGCTTTCTTATCTCGGCCTTGGCATTCGTCCGCCATTCCCGAGTTGGGGTAGCATGCTGACTGATGCACGCGAGCTGATTGCTATTGCCCCTTGGGCAGCAATTTTCCCGGGGGTTGCAATTTTCCTGACAGTTCTGGGGCTCAACCTGTTCGGTGACGGCTTACGCGATGTGCTGGATCCGCATATGAGGAGCCGCAAGACATGACCAAAATTTCTAATGACGCACCATTATTAGAACTTAAAAACCTCCATATTGATATGGTCTCCGGCGAAACACGCTTTAACATTGTTGAGAATGTCTCATTCTCAATCGGTGCTGGTGAGACTTTTGGTCTGGTGGGGGAATCCGGTTGCGGAAAATCCATCACATCTTTGTCGGTTATGGGGCTGTTGAACCGTCCACTGGAGATCAGCTCCGGTGAGATTCTGTTCAAAGGACAGGATCTGCGTAAGCTGAGCAATCGTGAGATGCGCAAACTGCGCGGCAGTCGTATTGCGATGATTTTTCAGGAGCCGATGACGGCGCTGAACCCGCTGGCAACAGTGGGGCGGCAGATTGCGGAAATGTTTGTGCTTCATCAGGGCGCGACATGGCATGAAGCGGAAAAGAAAGCCGTTGCGGCACTCGGACAGGTTCATGTGCCTGCACCGGAAAGTCGTGTGAAAAACTATCCGCATCAGATGTCCGGCGGTATGCGTCAACGCGTGATGATTGCCATTGCGCTGGCCTGTAATCCGGATTTGCTGATTGCGGATGAGCCGACGACTGCGCTTGATGTGACTGTTCAGGCGGAAATTCTCAAACTGATGCAGGAACTATGCTCATCACGCGGAACGTCCGTATTGATGATCAGCCATGATCTCGGCGTGATTGCCAAAATGTGCAAGCGCGTTGGTGTGATGTATGCCGGTCATCTGGTGGAAGAGCAGAATGTAGCGGATTTGTTCGGCCATCCGGCACATCCGTATACGCATGGTCTTTTGAGTTCGCTGCCGGTACTGGGGCAGCGTAAACCGGAGGAGCGCAAAAAGCTTCAGGAGATTGCAGGGGTTGTACCATCAATTTCTGCCTTTCCGAAAGGATGCCGGTTTCAGCCGCGTTGTACACGGGCGACAGATATCTGCCTGACGAAAGTACCGTCACAGACTGAGCTTGAACAAAATATCAGCATGCAGAATGTGAGTGAAGATTCTAAACGCGGGTTCGTGAGGTGTTATCATCATGAGTGATCAGAACACGCCGCTGTTGCGGATTGACAATCTCAATGTTCATTTTCCTGTCGCTGCCGGTTTGTTTCGCAAGTCAAAACAGGCAGTGCGGGCGGTCAATAATTTCAGTCTGGATCTGCATAAAGGCGAGTGCCTTTCCATCGTGGGGGAATCCGGTTGCGGTAAATCCACATTGGCGCTGGCAATACTCGGACTGCAAAAGCCGACATCGGGTGCTATTTATTATGAAGGCAAACCGATCACCGGCGAAAAAGGTCCGAGCCGTCTTGAGCGGGCACAGATGGCGCAGATGGTTTTTCAGGATCCTTATGCGTCGCTCAATCCGCGCCAGACGATTTACACATCGCTTGCCGCACCCCTGCGCTTGCAAGGGGTGAAGACAAAATCGGAATTGAATGACCGTGTTGAAAACACGATGAAGCTTGTCGGCCTGAAACCCGAACACGCCAAACGCCTGCCGCATGAATTTTCCGGCGGCCAGCGTCAGCGTATCGGGATTGCCCGCGCGCTGGTTCTCAATCCGAAAGTCGTGGTGCTGGATGAACCCGTTTCAGCATTGGACGTGTCTATCCGTGCGCAGATCATCAATCTGTTGCTGGAACTGAAGGATGAGTTGCAGCTCTCATATATAATGATCAGTCACGATCTGAGTGTGGTTGAGCATATGAGTGACCGCGTTGCCGTGATGTATTTCGGCCAGGTGGTTGAGCAAGGCCCTTGGCAGGATGTTTTTGCTAATCCGACACATCCTTATACGCGACGTCTGATGGGAGCGATTCCTGATCCGTTTGCGATTGTGCGCGGCGAAGAACGCAGCGGCATGGATGAAGCACCGCCGCCTCCTTCCGGTTATGATTATTATCCGCGGGAGTTCGGTAAGCACGATGTTTATACGGTGCCGCCGATGACTGAACTTTTGAATGTTGCAGACACACATAAAGTCCGGTTTATCGCGCAAAGATAAGAACTGAAACGAGCCCGTATATAATGAGAGAAAAGGCCATGACCGGACACGGCTCGTGGCCTTTTAATATAATAAGAGTGATATCGTGACTGAAATGAAAACTGAGGGCACTGAATTGTCGGCACGTCAAAGACTGGATGCAATTTTAAAACGTCTTGAAGATCGCGAAGCCACGGAAGCGGTTTATGTCAAACTCTATCCGGAAACGGCACGCGCCGAGGCCGATGCGGCAGATCAAAGAGCAGCAAGGGGTGAAAGCCTTGGGGTCTTAGACGGTAAGATCGTTTCGATCAAAGACCTGTTCGACGTTGCTGGCGAACCTAACCTTGCCGGTTCAATTATCCGCAAGTCCGCAGAGCCTGCACATCAGGATGCGGTGATTGTCGATCGCCTGCGTAAAGCCGGTGCGATCATCATCGGAAAAACGCATATGACGGAATTTGCATTCACCGCTACGGGGCTTAATCCGCATTATCCGGTGCCGGGTAATGCCTATGATGCAAGTCTGGTGACCGGCGGCTCTTCGTCCGGAGCTGCTGTCAGTGCGGGTGAAGGCACATGTGATATTGCAATTGGTTCAGATACCGGTGGTTCTGTTCGCATTCCCGCGGCGCTCAACGGTGTTGTCGGCTTTAAACCAACACATGGCCGTGTTTCGCTGGAAGGTGCGTTCCCGCTATCGCCGACACTCGATTCCGTTGGCCCTCTGGCAAAAACCGTTGCTGCCTGTGCGGATGCCGATGCGATTATGGCTGGTGAAGCGCCGCTGCCTTTAGAGAAGAGCGAACTCGCAGGTCTCAAAGTCGGCATCCCGCATGGCATTGTGCTGCAGGATATGGAAGCGGATGTGGCTGCGGCCTATCAGTTCGTGTTACAAAAACTGGAGGCTGCCGGTGCGGTATTTATAGAGTGCAGTTTTGACACTCTTATTAATACACTGCGCACAGGTCCGAACAAAGGATCGCTTACCGGCATTGAAGCAGCACATATACATAAAGAGTGGCTGAGCGATCTGTCGATGCCGGTTGATGAGCGTGTGAGCATACCACTGCGTGAGCGTTTGAAAATTCCGGCTTCGGATTATCAGGCATTGCTGGCATTCCGCGGAGAGCTGGTCAAACAAGCAGATGAGATGATGGCCGGTTTTGATGTTGTGGTATTGCCGACAACGCCGGTTAAAGCAGTGCCGATTGCTCAGGTGGAGAATGACGAACCGGAATATGACCGGTTTGAAACACTTTACTTACGCAACACGCAGATCGTGAATCAATTCGCGATGACTGCATTATCGATCCCTATGCCGATGCCCGAACGACCGGCTGGTTTGATGTTGGTCGGGCGCAATGGCTCTGATCGTAAAATTCTGGCGATTGGCGCTGCCGTGGAAGCGTTATTGAAGGCGTAAAGTGTTTCACGGGAATCATTATGAGAACAAAACCCCGCTAACAGATGTTGGCGGGGTTTATTTTTAGATGCTGGCGCTGCCGATTCTGCTCGGTTTCCTGTTTTGATTCTGTTTTTGTGAGTCGAAACAAGGGTTTGTGATGGGGTTTTGATATATGTGCGGTGGGTTTTGAGTGGTTTTGATCGCTTTTGTTGGTGGGTGAGGGGATAAAGAGGGATA
>NZ_JARRAE010000027.1 GCF_030376605.1 Pseudochrobactrum sp. sp1633
TTCGAAGCTTTCGATGCATGGAAAATTGCGGCCTGTTTCGCCTGAATATCTACGAGCCACGGGCCTTTCCGGTCAGAGAAACTTAACGTGACAACATCGTTTCCGCACCTTCCCCACCCAATCCGCATGCGCGGACGCTATACGGCATTGCCGTATAGCGTCTTGAAATCTATACGGCAATGCCGTATAGTGATGACCGATGCAAAGCGTAATCCAGACAACAATCTTTCTGGCGCAGGCTAAGCGATGTGGCCTTTCCGACGACGAGCTTCAGGAAATTATTGCCATGATCGCCGCCGATCCCGAAGCTGGGGCGCTAATGGCCGGAACAGGCGGTGCGCGAAAATTGCGCCATGCCCGCGAAGGCCAAGGAAAAAGCGGAGGTTTCCGCACGATACATTATTTCGGGGGCGGGGATATTCCAGTCTTTGCCCTCGCAATCTACGGCAAGAACGAGAAGGGCAATCTGACAAAGGCGGAACGCAACGAGCTGGCCCGAATCCTGCCAAAGCTTGCTGATGCCTACAGGCATAGAAAGGACAAAGCATGAGTTTTGCTATAGAGCTTATCCAGAGTGCCGAGGAAGCACTTGCTATCGCTGAAGGTCGGGCTGAACCCGCAGCGGTGTTCGTTCCAGAAACGATCGATGTTGCCGCGATCCGCAAAAGTCAGAAACTGTCGCAAGCCGAATTTGCCAAGCGCTACGGTCTGTCCGCTGGAACAATCAGGGATTGGGAGCAAAATCGCCGTCAACCTGATCGTTCCGCAGTTCTGTTTTTGAAGGTCATCCAGCAAGCGCCTGAAACAGTCGCGAAGGCAATCCGCGCATAATCAGCCGCCACGGCACCATTCATATGCATCGCGACGGCCGCCATAATAGGGGCGACCGTGACCGCTGCGAACAAGCAGATCGGCAATGTCATCACCTGATTGCGTTCGCACCGTCACTATAACCCGCCCATAGCGGTCATTGTGGTGACGCTGGAAATAGAGGTGGTTCGTTTCCATGAGCCGCTGCAATTCAAGAGTTGCAGCATCAGCAAGTTTTTGTTCCCGCGCACATTTGGCACCATCGCCGGTTTCAGGCGTGTCCACACCCTGAAGCCGGTATTTGACACGATCCATCCAAAATGTATCGCCATCGACAATGCAGGTAATGCGCTTGGCACGACCACAGATCGGCCATTTGTTGATGCTCTGCGCAGCCGCATCAGCACCGCCGATCGCGAGCACAAGCGCGCATAAGAGCAAGTTTTTCTGAATCATAAAGCACCTCACTTCCGAGATGCTACATAAAGCAAAATGGGGGATTTTGCTATGTGCTGCCCGCACTTGCGGCGTGGCAGGGAAGGGGCGGCGTTGTCGCCGCCCTTATTGCTTCAGTCCCAAGGGATCACGGCCATCAGGCTGTCATCGTCCTGCCCCGGATAGCGCCCGAGGTTGGCGTTTAGCTTGGCAAAGCCAGTGCTGACGGTAAGTGTGTAGTAATCGCAATCGCGCTGATTTTTCTTGCGCCATATCCCGCCGATCTCAATCCGGCGATTGCGGGGGGATTTGCCATAAAGGCGGTAAACAGGAGCTTTGGGATTTTCGCTGTTAACCGCTTCGCCTACGAGGTCGATATCGAACGTGATGGTTGCAATGTTTCCGGCGACCTTATCGCCGTCAAACTTGATGTAGTTCACTAGGTTCGTCATCAGAGTATTCCTCTCCATTTCTTGTGCCAATGCGGATGAAACGGAGCGAACTCAGGCTCTGCATCACCCGTAAGGGCCGGAACACAGTGGAGGACGGCGTAGCCAAGCGATTTTGGATCGCGAGGAACGCCGCAGGCGTGGGGAAAATCGTTTGCGCAGCCGTTGAGGCAGGGGCGTTCGATCCAGTATTCCGCTCGAAATGCACACAGAAACGAGAGGAATATATATGATACGTATAGCCAACGAACTTCACTGTGTGGGGCGTATTTAGAGCAGCTTGGAAGAAAATTTCAAGCATCGACTATAGTATAGGACCAAGGTATTAGAAGAATTTATCCATCGATAAAACAAATCAATTGATAGCGTCTGCCAATGGCACCGCGCTCTATTCGCCGGCACTGACGGCCAGCTCACCGAACCAGCCTCGCCGTTTGCCAGTCTCCACAACGCAATGAACGGTCTTGGCATCCAAGCCCGCCCATTCGCTGCTACGCCAAGGCTCACGTCAAGCCCGTTTCGGCCCATAGGGTCACGATCGACTGACGCGGGAAGGGCGGCGCGAAGGCGCCACCCCATCAATGAGAGCCGCTGCGCGGCTCACCTGATTTTCTGAATGGGGGAAAGATCGGCCGCCGGTCTCTCCCCCGCAACAGCCAAAACCGGTCTCCCCGTACTTCCGCAGGCCGACCAGGCGGCGATGCCGCTTTGGTGGCCTTTGTGCAGCACCAGACATTTGCACGGATTGAGCGCGTACCGCGCAGGATCCGCGCAAATGCCAGTCCCTTCGGGCGGGTGATCCCCCTCCGGTTTTGACTGTTGCCCCCCTCTCTCCGGTCGGTTCGCCGACTGCTCGGGAGCAGGAGCGGGGCTCCTGCCCCTGCGGGAACAGGAAAAAAGGAAAAACCGAAATGGCTAAAATCTCAAAATCAGCAAAAAACGAAACACCACGCGCAGATGTGTATGAGCGTATCACCGCGAAAATTATCGAGCAGATGGAGCAGGGCGTGCGCCCTTGGATGCAGCCGTGGGGAAATGGCACGTCACCTTGCCGACCATTGCGCCACAACAGCATCCGCTATCAGGGCATAAATACCTTGTTGCTTTGGATGGAAGCCGCCGAAAAAGGCTATAATTCGGCCTACTGGATGACATACAAGCAAGTGCAGGAGCTTGGCGGGCAGGTGGTCAAAGGCTCTAAATCCGCCCTTGTCGTTTACGCGGGTGCAATCGAAAAAGAGCAGGAAACCCCAAGCGGCGAAACCGTCGAAACGCGCATCCCTTTCATGAAGGGTTATAGCGTTTTTAACGCCGACCAGATCGAGAACCTGCCGGAACATTTCTATTTTATGCCGGAGAAAAACACCGAGCCAAAGCAGCGCATCGCAGAGGCCGAAGCGTTTTTCGGCAACTTGAAAGCCGATGTGCGAGAAGGCGGAAATCAAGCCTATTATTCGCCCGTCACCGATCACATTCAGATGCCGCCATTCGATTCATTCGTTTCGGCAGAAGCACACGCGGCCATTCTGGCGCATGAATTCACGCATTGGACAGCAGCCAAAAACAGGCTTGATCGTGACCTGTCGCGCTATCACAGAGACAAAGAAGATCGCGCGCGCGAGGAATTAATTGCAGAATTGGGAAGCGTGTTTCTTGCCGCCGATCTTGGCATTGGAATCACACCCCGCGAAGATCACGTAGCCTATTTGCAGTCATGGCTGGCCGTGCTGAAAAATGACAAACGCGCCATCTTTCAGGCGGCTTCACACGCCGAACGCGCCGTATCGTTCATGCATGGCTTGCAGCCCAATGCCAGCCACGATCAGCAGCAGGAAGCCGCATAAATGCGGAATAATCGGCCGCTCTTGCTTACGGCAAGAGCGGTTCGACGTCTGGCAAAAAGGGCGCTCCAATCTGTTTTTGCCATATGCGAATGCTATTCCGCCCCGCCCCCTTTGCGTCATACAAGGCGAGATCCGCCGCGCGGAAAAGTGCTTCGCGAAACACAGTCAGATCGAGATCGCGCGCGATCTTGGACGTGCCGGAAATGCCAATGCTGACGGTCAGGTTTTCGCAAGGGCGGGATTCATATGTGATCGCGCGCGCGGAAATCGCGCGCTGAATGGTAGCGCAGACATGCTGCGCACCAGCCAGATCAGTATCTGGCAAGATCACAATGAATTCCTCCCCGCCGAAGCGCGCACCACAATCGCCCGGCCTGCGGATCGATTGTTGTATGACCCCGCCGACCTGATGCAGCGCGCAATCACCGGCAAGATGACCAAAGCGGTCATTGAAATGTTTGAAATAATCTATGTCGATCAGGGCGACCGAAAGCGGCCTTTCTTCTCGACGGCAACGGCGCATTTCGGTGCAGACGAAGCGCTCCATGCCCCGCCGATTGGCAAGGCCGGTCAGCGCGTCCGTTTCCGCCAGTTCCTGCAATTTGGTGTTGAAGCTTTGCAGCTTCTCATATTTGCCCGACAAATCGGCGATGCGCCTTTTGAACGGGGAAATGTCAGTCAACGTCACGAAGGTTGCAATCGTTTCGCCGCTGACGCTCGGAAGAGGAGTTGCCTGACTCTTCCAGCGAATAGGTAGCTTACTTCTGTAGTCTATACACGAAATTAGCATCTGATATGTCCGATACACATCAGCTCATATGTGAGCTAACTGTTTATCAAGTGCGGAAATCATAGTTAGCCAAAAGTTAACCGCACAAGGGCAGCGAATCACACAAAGAACGATAATCTTGCCTTATCGCTCCTTTCGTACCGGCTGCCAGATCAGCGGCAGCGACGCGCAGATCTATTCGCAGATCCTGAAAAGCTTTCATCGCGTCTTGCTTACGAATCTGGCATGAATGGATTCATGCTGCCAGCACTCGGACGATTCGAGCGCTGTTTCCTAGCTGCATAGGGCAGGACTGCCGGAAATTTGCCCCCAAAAGCCCGAATATGCAGGTTTTTGCGACAAATCCGGCAAAATCCGATGGAAAAAAGTTTCCAGTACCATTTTGCTTTATGTTGCAAATAGGGTAGCGTGACAGCTTACGCGGCCACGAGTCGTATTGATGAATTGATTTGGAGTTAGAACAAGACCCGGAAAAAGCAAACCCCGACGCAGCAAGCTACATCGGGGGGCAAAAAGATAAATCCATAAAGCGTTTGGCGACGCTCTGAGGGACCTGAAAACTTAAGTCCCAATTTATGGTCTCCCGCCCCCTCTGTCAACATCAAACGCAGCTTTTGCGAACGGCTTTGTTTTGCCCGGTTTTCGGAGAGGAAACCAATGCAAACCATAGCAAGCTTCAGGAAGATGACGCCTGGCATTCTCGCCAGCGCGGCACTCGCCATGCAAAGCGATCATACGCCAGTGACGAAAGCCCAAGTGGCGAGCGCATTGAAGAAATGCGCCGGTCGCCTAGGGATAAAAGGTTACACCTATCAGATACTCGATACCTTGTTGGCGATCTCGCCGGCCAAGGACTGGACGCAAGAAAATCGCCCCGTTGTGGCGATCTCCAATGCGCGTCTTGCATATGATCTGGGCGTCAGCGAAAAGACCGTTTCACGCGCAATCCGTGCGCTCGTCGAGGCGGGCATTGTCGCTTATCGCGACAGCCCGACCGGCCGTCGCTATGTGAACCGCGAAGGAGGCGGAAGCTTCGGCCTCGACTTTTCGCCAGCACGTCATCGCCTTGCCGAGCTGGAAGAGCTGGCGAGCGCCCATGTTGAGACATGGCGCTCGATGCGCGAGACAACACGCCAATGCCAAGGTGTCGCCCGTCAGATCGTTGATGCCCTTGAGCAGCTTCGCCGCGACGGCCATCAAACGAAACGGTTCGAGGATCAGTTCAACCGTCTGGTGCCTCATTTTCATGAGCAGCGTTCGCAGCCTGAATATCTGGCTCAGCTCGTTGAGTTGTTAAACGATGTGCTGGCGCTCTATGCCCCATTTGAGACCGATCAGGAATGTGCATATCCTGATAATAAAGAAACAAATATGTCCCCCACACAGGACAAATCTGTCCCCCCATATACAACTACAACCTCCCCACATTCTGTAAAAGAGAAGCGGAATCGGGCTAACGCCCGATCAGTCAATAAGACTGAGATCGGCAAAGCCGATCAAATGGCTTTTGAAAAAAAGCCTGTGCGGGCAGGAGCCTTTGCGCAAGCTGAAAGACCGTCTGACACAGATTCAGCAACAACCCTCGATTTACTCCGGTTAGGATGCCGCCAATTGCAGTCCGAATATGGAATTGGACTGCAAACTTGGCACGATCTAGAACGGAACGCCGAAACAGTCCGGACGCTGATCCAGATACCGCGCGAAACATGGATTGCCGGCGTACAGGTCGCCGGCCTGCACAATGCGCTAGCGGCGCTTGCCATTGTGGCCGAAAAAATCATGCGCGCGGCAGCCCTGAAGCCCGGCGCGGCCGAGATCCAGAAGCCAGCCCGTTATTTCCTGTCGATGCTCTATCGTTCCGCTCAGGGTGAATTGCATCTTGCCCCCTCTCTGCGGGCGTTGGCGAAGTCGGCAATGAACTGATCGGTGAAGGCTTGTTGTTCGTCTGCGGTGGTAGCAGGGGGAGGGTGGAGGATTTGCCCCCGCCTGACTGGCGACAGGAATGCGGCCGCGGATGAAAGCCGCGCAGCTCGTCATTCGGAGACACGTCAGATAGCGAGCAGCGTTTTAACCGTCGCGGCTGTGGTCGATCGTGACGGGAGCATTTGCCGCGCGATCGAGTTTTCTTCCGTCAGATGCCGCCTGACGCAGCAGTGCAGGGAGGGAGCCTGCATCGATGATCGGCGCCAAGGCCGGGGTGCGTCTGCAGAAGGCGCGAACCTGAATGATGGCGGCTGGAAAGTTGGGAGTGTCAATCAGGCCGTTCAGTGCGGTCGAGTCATGAATATCTCGGAGCCAGAGACATAGCGGATATATCTCCTTTGCATGGCCGCGTTGTCGATCGATAGGCCACTAGAACCGGCCGACCCCGCCGCAACGGGAAACGGAACGATTTTCCCCGCGCCTGCGGCGCTCCTCGCGCAGCAAAATCGTTCCTAAATCCCGCCCTTCGCTTCGCTGCGGCCCTGCGGGTGCAACAGGGTCTCTAACCGGTCCTTACCCGTGTCCATCGACAACGCAAGCAAAGGAGATCGCGCAATGTCTGACCTCGTAAACTTCATCAAGTTCGACGCCAAAACCGACAACCTGACCGGCAATCTCGCAACGCTGTCCTTCGACATCGACATCACCGGTGAACCTGGGGTCGTTTGCAGGAGGGGGCGGAATCCTACGCTAAGACTTTGGCCAGCGATATTCTCCGGTGAGATTGATGTGCTCCCATCCGAGAGGTGAGACGTGAGCCAGAACATCGGGCGATATCAGTTTTCCATCGCGTTTCTGGTTAGCGACGACTTCACCCAGCTTCATGGTGTTCCAGAAGATGATAATTGCCGCGAGCAGGTTCATGCCAGCGATTCGGTAGTGCTGGCCTTCGGCGGAACGATCGCGGATTTCGCCCCGGCGATGGAAGCTGATGGCCCGCTTCAGCGCGTGATGTGCCTCGCCCTTGTTGAGCCCTATCTGGGCGCGGCGTTGCAGATCGGCATCCAGAATCCAGTCGATCATGAACAGGGTGCGTTCGATGCGGCCGACCTCGCGCAAGGCCGTGGCCAGTTCGTTCTGCCGCGGATAGGAAGCGAGCTTACGCAAGATTTGGCTGGGCGCGATGCTTCCAGCGGCAATCGTAGCGGCGATGCGCAAGATATCAGGCCAATTCCGCTCGATTATGGCCTGATTGATCTTTCCGCCAATCAAGGTCTTCAAATGCGTCGGCGCGGACGAAGGATTGAATGCATATAGCCGCTTGGACGGAAGATCGCGAATCCGCGGGGCGAAGCGGTAGCCGAGAATGGCACATGCGGCAAATACGTGATCGGTAAAGCCACCCGTGTCGGTGAAATGCTCGCGGATATTGCGACCGGCATCGTTCATAAGCAGACCATCGAGGATGTATGGAGCTTCGCTCGCCGTTGCAGGAATCACCTGGGTTGCGAACGGCGCATACTGATCCGAGACATGACTGTAGGCTTTCAGGCCCGGGGTATTGCCATATTTAGCGTTGACCATATTCATGGCCTCACCTTGCTCTGTGGTGACAAAGAACTGACCATCGCTCGAAGCCGACGTACCCATGCCCCAAAACCGGGCCATGGGTAACGCCGCTTGCGCTTCGACAACCTTGGCCAGCGCCCGGTCGTAGGCTTCGCCTTCGACATACCATCGCCCTATGCGGATCAACTCCCAGAAAGTGTGGGTGTTCGTCGCGTCGGCCATCTTGCGCAGGCCGAGATTGACCCCCTCCGCAAGGATGACGTTCATCAGCCCGATCCGGTCAGCGCAAGGCGCTCCGGTGCGCAGATGCGTGAACGCTTCCGTGAAGCCAGTCGCTGCATCCGCTTCCAACAAGAGATCGGTGATGCGCGTGGGCGGGATCTGCTTGTAGAGATCAAGCACTAGATCTTCGGCGCCTGTCGGCGCGGCGGCTTCGAGCTTCTCAATATGCAGGACGCCGTTTTCGAGCGACCCGCCGGGAATCGTGCCCGAGCGTGCCGCACGGCCAAGCTCGCGCAACCGCATGTCGAGGCGAGCGTGCCGGTCTGCCAGCCATTCCTCCGGCCGCAATGGTACGGCGAGACGGCCGCTTTCCGCCACGGCTTGCGCCGGAACAAGTGCGTGTTTCAGATCGCCATAGCGCCGGGACTTGGCAAGCCAAACGTCCCCGGAGCGGAACGCATCGCGCAAATGGAACAGCACCGCGATCTCCCAGAGGCGACTATCACCAGCCGTCTGGGCACGAAGATGGCGATGCCATTTGGAGCTCGGTCGCAGGAAGCAGGTCAGCGCGGGATCGTTCAAACTAGTACGCAGGGCCGTCACCGCTTCTAGAAGCGGCAGCGCGACTGGCGCAGCCCGCAAATCGAGCAAGCGCAACATGCGAGGAGCGTACCGGCGGAAACGGTGATAGCCGTCGAGCACATGATTGAGCGGATCGGCAGTCATGGTGGCGGTTAGCCTGGCAGCCATCGCGACAAGAGTTTTAAATCCATCCCACCCTGGTCCGCTCGCGATAACGTCGTTCAGCGACTGGCCGTCATCTCGTGCATCGACCAGGGCCCCTCCAATTGCAGCGAAGGATTTCAGGGTGTCGCGCACCGCGTTCGCCTCGTCAGCGACCTTCGCTTGGCAAATGCGCTCCGACGCCCGGTAGAGACGGCCGACGATCCGGTCGTGGGTTTCGACCACGGCATCAGCAAGCATCGCCTGCCATTCAGACGCGCACACCGCCAGAATCGCAAGCCGCCTGTCTTCCGGGAGATCACGCATGCCGTCGGCGTAATACCGTTCGCCCTGCCTGCGCAAACGCGTCACCCGATGAGCAGGAACACCAGCAAGCATATCCTCGGGAAGATCGACACGTTGCAGATACTCGAGCCGGTCGAGCAGCCGGTTGGCCGACGACGAGTTCGAGCCGAGCTCGAACTGACGCAGCCATACGAAACGGGTCACCCGATCGTCAGCCGTCTCCTCTAGCAATGCCAGTAACTGTTCCCGGATAGGCATGGACAACCGATCGGCAATCCGCGCCTCGATTTGCCGCTCGGCATCGACCAGAGCCGTGGCGCAGAGGCGCTCGATCGTGGATGTCGCGGGAAGAACCGTGCGGGTGCGACGGCATTCAGCCACAAAGCGACGGGCAATATCCTCGTTCGACACCGCTATCTCGGCTTCCCGGAACAGCCAGTCCTTCAATTCGCGCGCACCACGTCCAGAGAATGTGCGGAATCCGTAGAGCGCCCGCAACTCCGCCAGATGCTCATGTCGCGTCTCCTCACGGGCGGCATAGTCAACCAGATCCTCGGCATGCAAGCCGAGTTGTGCGCCGATAAATTCGACGACCTCTGCTGGAATCAGTTCGCCGGGTGCCAGCACCCGACCGGGATAGCGCAGGACGCATAATTGCAGGGCGAAGCCGAACCTGTTGTGTGGACGGCGGCGAAGCTTGATGTGGCCGAGGTCTTCATCACTCAACGTATAATGCTTGAGTAAATCCACCTGCGAGATTGGCAGACGCAGCAGCGCGTCCCTTTGCCGATCAGTGAGAGTGACGCGACGCGGCATCCATGTTCCTTTATCAAAATTCGAGGATGTTCAAGACGCTTTGTTTATGAAGCTGGTTGAGATACATTTCCAGCGATCAAATCATTTGTGGCAAACGCACCGCCTCAAACCACCGTTTGTGTAACAGGGAATAACAGGCAATGAACCAACGTGACCCGGATGAGAACGGTTGGATTAGCTCTTCTCAAGCGTGGATCGACAGAATGCCAGATGCCGGCGATTTCGCGCGCGAGTTCATCCTCGACAAGCCGATGCTGGAACGAGCCGAATTGTCGGGCGCGGCAAAAATGTTGGATATCGGCTGCGGCGAAGGACGGTTTTGCCGTATGGCAAAGGAGATCGGTATCGATGCTGTCGGAATTGATCCAATCGAACCGTTTATTGAAAGAGCACGAAACCGTGATCCAGCTGGTAAATATCTCAACGCTTTTGCCGAGAAATTGCCTTTCTATGATGAAGAGTTCGACCTCGCAGTATTCTACCTGAGCCTTATCGACATTGACGACATACACACGGCGGTTCGAGAAGCCACTCGCATTCTCAAGCCCGGCGGAAGAATTCTGATCGCAAACCTGACAAGTTTCTGCACTTCCAATGGCACAATTGGGTGGATCAAAGGCGAAGACGGTCGTGCGTACCATCCTCTTGGAAACTATTTTGGTGAACGGGCAGAGTGGTTCGAATGGGATGGCTTGCGAGTGCGAAACTGGCATCGCCCCTTGAGCACTTACATGTCTGCATTGCTTGATGAAGGCTTGAAACTGACGTTCTTCGATGAACCGAGACCATCTAGGGGTCCACAAGACAGGGTGCAAAGGTATCTCACGACGCCATTCACCATGGTCATGGAATGGCGGAAATGTTAATCGGCTATGGACGCATTTCCAAAGCTGATGGGTCTCAGTCGCTCGACCTGCAACGCGATGCCTTGAGCGCTGCCGGCGTCGAACAAAACAAGATCTATGAGGATCGCGCTTCCGGCAGCCGTGAGGATCGCCCTGGTCTGACCGCCTGCCTCAAAGCATTGCGTGACGGCGATGTGCTGGTTGTCTGGAAGCTTGACCGTCTCGGGCGGTCTCTTGCCCATCTGGTCAACACGGTGAAGGATCTGTCTGATCGCAATATCGGTTTGCGGGTGCTGACCGGAAAGGGCGCTCAGATCGACACCACAACAGCATCCGGCCGCATGGTCTTCGGCATTTTCGCAACCTTGGCCGAGTTCGAGCGTGACCTGATCCGCGAGCGCACCATGGCCGGTCTCGCTGCTGCAAGAGCGCGCGGTCGCAAAGGGGGCCGAAAATTTGCCCTCACCAAAGCACAGGTCCGTCTCGCACAGGCCGCCATGGCGCAGCGCGACACTTCCGTTTCCGATCTTTGCAAGGAACTTGGGATCGAGCGCGTCACTCTCTATCGCTATGTCGGCCCGAATGGCGAACTAAGGGACTACGGTAAGCGCGTTCTCGGCTTAACGTAGGATTTCGCCCCCTCCCGCAAACGCCCCCAACCTTTCGCCAGCACGAACCCCAAGGCTCCGGTTTATCGCCTCTTCGCAGAATCCCCGCGCAAGCGCCGCATCGAGATCGGCGGCATCTGGCGGAAGAAGAACCAGAGGGACGCCGATTACTACACCCTCACCGTCAACACCGGCTTTGCGAAGCTGAACGCCAACCTCGGGCGCTATCCGGGGCAGGATGACGAAAGCCTGATGGCAGTCATCCCTTGGGACTGACCTCCTTGCCCCCGCCTGGGCGGGGGCAAATCCTTCACCCCCGCATCAGCGAAGATCCGTCAAAGACGGGTCTTTGTTTCGTCCGAAGTGCAAAAGTAAGAGCCGACAATATGTCGGCCTTCCGCTCAAAAGGGTTTTTCAGCCCGAAGGGCCGTAGCCTGCTTTCAGAAGAAAGCAGGCGCAGCAGGCGGAGGCCTGAACGCGCAAATAAATAGCGCTGTAGAGAAGGCCGGAGCCAGAGAAAAAAACCCGTCGGCCGTAGGCCGACAATGCCCAAATTTCTTGTGGATTTCACTTCTATGAACTTTTTATTATTCAGAAAACGAATGTTGAGCGCCAGATCGATTTTTGCTCCATTCTTTGCTAATATAATTTCGATCCGATGTGATTTGCGTTTCCCCCGTACGGGGGAAATCGCCACTCATCGTATCAACGACCGAAATTGACTTTAGTATTAGGTCAGCACGTCCGCGCCTTGGTTCTGCCTATTGAAGCACGCCGTTGACAGGCCAGACCTAAATGCTATCGGTTGGGAATGTTCCTAGAATAAATCACACCCATAAGCGAACCAATTAAAGTCAAACCTTGGAACACTAGACCGGCGGAAAGAATGAAGGGATCTATTACAGTAAAACCATTTGAAGGTATTCCCGTTGCAGACGAAATTGAACCCGGTCAGGCCGGTGTCAATCTCACATTGCTTTCAGAAATTGCGGATAATCCACCACCGAAAAACAAACATTGGAATGAAATGTTTCGCCGGATGGTGCTCAATCCAAAACCAGACGGGAGCGTACCAACAAACGACGAGTTAGCTGAAGCTCTAGGCGTTTTCCGCGATACAGTGCGGAGAGCTAAGCTTAGATGGCAGAAACTTGGCCTCATATATCGTGTCAACTATAACGGCTTGTACGCGTATAACTCCAAGCTGCTCGTCGTTAAGAATCGACAAGGTGAGGTAATTAATCTGCCTTGGATAGATGCAAGGGCTGCGGAAGAGAACGCGCCCAACGTTTAACGTTTATCGATACTGTCCAAACAGATCGACTTGCTCAGACTCATTACCGGCCGACACTTTGTCGGCCGGTACTTTCGCCCGGTTTTGAGCATCCTTGACGGCCTGCTCATATGCCTTTTCCAGCGATAACTCCTGCTGGTCTCCTGCCTTGTCGATAGATTCGGCAAGGTGCTTTTCTTGCTTAGGCGGGACAGCGCGGGCGGGTGGGGATTTTTTCAAGACGTCTTTTACATAAGCGTCAATGTCGGCTTCATTTGTAAACGTACCCTTTGGCTCGAAAGTGTATGTCCACTTTGCCGGTTTATTGGAATCACGGTGGGCAGACTTTCCATCAGGGAAAGGGAAGTGAACCTGATAAACGCTCTTGCCGATTCCTGTGACAAAGGCTTTCACGCCCTTTGCATCGACACCCAATTCGGAGCTGAACTCGGAGCGAACAACGGGGCTCTCGCGCCTTGTTTCTTTTTGCCATTTCACACCGCCTGTGGGCTGTGTCTCACGGCGATATTCGTAATAGGTCGTTTCGCCGAGATCGCGTTCCATGCGTTCGGCAGTTGGCCCGAGGTTGATGCGCGTGATGATCTTTGTACCGACAGAAGCCATCAACACTTCTAACACCTCTTGCCCGTAATTTTTTGCGATCTGAGAAAGATCCTGCAAGCCGAGTACGGCACAAACGCCTTTCGATCGTCCGAGGGTGACAAAGCGCTCGAAATCCTTAATGGCAGGCAGTTGCCCCCATTCATCGAGAAAGAACCAAATACGCCGGAACGGATCGTCGGGTAGAAGATTGCTATCTGTCACGGTAGAAACCGCGACAGCATACAAGGCCGAGATCCAGCCATCAGACAATTCTGCATAGCGGCCGGAATGCTGGACTATGACGGTGCGTTGATCCGTTTTTTTGACGAGCCAGTCGCGCAAGAAAAATCGCTCACGGCCATGATAATCCGGCCATGCTGTAGCCAGCATTTCCAACAAATGCATTTTGGTTTCGAGCTGGCCGAGTGTGGACATGACTTGTTTGTAATCGGCAGCAAGATAAATGTCGGAACCACGCTGATAGCGCAGCATTATACGCAGCAAGGTTTCCTGATCCTGCCTTGTCTCATTGAGCAGATCGAGCCACGTCCATTCCTTCGGTTTAATGTCCATCAGCTTGATGGCGCAGCCAGATAAAACGGCGCGTGCCGATGCCGTAAAGAAGGGATGACCATCATCAGGAATGAGACGTTGCGCAAGCTCAACCGCATCCTGTGAGTTCACCAGATCAGAAGCAATATCCCATACCGCTGATCGCTCATCCTGCGGCGCAAGCAAGATAGGTGAGACCTCGACGCCGTTGCGGATCGAGTTGGGTGTGATGCTGGTGTAGTCGCCCTTTTCATCGAAGATAATGGCTTTATCGCCTCGCTCAACAACAGAGTTGATCATGCGGCGGAAGGTAACGGTCTTGCCCCCACCGGGAGCCCCTAAAATGAAAGTATGGTTCGTTTCGCGTTGCAATGTGTAACGCCAGCCGTTGAACATATGAATGCCCGGCGACTTGGCATACTGGTTATGTTTTTGCTCGTAAGCAGCAGCCTTTAGAAGCGCATCCATCTTCTCGACAACCATGCCTGAAACTATGACCTGGTGCCTGATACGCAGCCACTTTTCATAGACAAACCAAATGGCGATCGCGAACGCCATCAAGATGGGCGTCCAGATCAAAAGAAGGTTTCGCGAAAGCTGCGAAACCGCCGGATAGCCAGCTTGCTCAAGATGTATCCGGCAGGTTGAAGCCTTCCAGAATAATGCACAATCCCAAGCCTGAGAAAGACTCAGGCCAGTGGTTTGTCCATTTGGTCCGATCCATGTCGGAGCGACAAATCGCATGTACCAGAACAGAGGTGCAATCAGGATGACGACAGCGATGCATAACAGAAAGAAATTGGGCGAGGGCTCATGAGGTTTTGTTATCATTTCTCAAAAGCCTTCCTGCCTTTTTCGATCATAGCATCGCGAAGTTTCTCGTTATCTTTTTGTTCAAAGGCAGTGAGAAGAACACCGAGAATGAACGCAGGATTTTCGCCACGTAATCCGGCCTTAGTGACCAGTCCACCAAGCATGATTTTTTCATGGGCGTCCTTGCGTCTGTCTGCTGCCATTCCTTCTTTGTGCCTCCTGTAGAGTTGTTGCAGGTGCTGATTTAGCTGGCCGTAATCATTCAGTCCCTGAAGATTGAAATCGGGCAGCTACTTCCTTCAAAGCTTTGAGCAAATCGCGGTCGCTGATCTCAAGATCCGCAAGGCCAGCTTTGACGGCTATCGAACCCAATCGCTCAGCTTCCTTGCTTCTTTCTTCTTCAAGGCGCTCCTGTAGTCGGGCAATCTCCTCCTGAATCTTCGAGACTCTAGAAACTTTAGCCATTCATCATTCTCCAATGAAAATTACTTCATGCCATTCAATGCTAATCCGATTTGCAACATACAGCAACAACATTCACAACCAGTAGTGGAGCGCAGCGAAAACTCAATAAAGAGAGAGTTGGCTTTGCCAACGCATTCTTAGTCCCGTCTGGACCTGCGTAGCAGTTCAGTTCCAAGGGCGCACTTATGTATCGACAAATCGATACCTTGCTGATATTTGTGAAAGCATGGCGATATTCCATCTTCATGCGCAGGTCTTGAGCAGAGCGACAGGGCAGAGTGCCGTCGCTGCCGCCGCCTATCGTCATTGCGCAACGATGACGAATGATCGCTATGGAACTACCCATGATTTCACAGCCAAGCGCGGCAATGTTCATAGCGAAATAGCTATCCCTGATAATGCTCCGGCGTGGGCTCTAGCGCTAAGTTCCATGCCAGCCGCAAAGGCATCCGAAGTTTTATGGAATAAGGTCGAAGCGGCTGAAATCCGAAGTGATGCACAGGTCGCCCGCGAAATGACACTGGCCTTACCTATCGAGCTTTCTCAGGAACAGAACATTGCCCTTGTGCGTGAGTTTGTTGAAACCAACTTTTCGCGAAATGGCGTTGTTGCCGATTGGGCATATCATGACAGCCGAGGTAATCCGCATGTCCACATTATGACGGTTCTGCGACCACTCGCTGATGATGGTTTCGGGCCTAAGAATGTGCGATCACTTGATGCAGATGGTAATCCCAAGTTCTCCAAGAATGGTCATGCCCTTTATAGGCAGTTCGCCGGTGACAAAGAGCTTATTCCAGCACTTAGAGAGTCGTGGGCAGAAACACAAAATCATCACCTTGCGCAGCATGGATTTGATATTCGTGTAGACCATCGATCCTATGCGGAACGTGGGATCTCCATCGAACCTACGATGCACCGTGGCCCGGTTGCCGATGCTATGGATCGCAAGGGCGGGCATTCAGATCGTATCAAAGTCAATGCGGATATTGAGGCGCAACGCCGTCAACAGATCATGGCTGATCCGTCGATAGTGCTAACGCTGATTACCGCAGAAAAGTCGGTTTTCGATGAGCGCGACGTTGCCCGAGTTTGCCATCGCTACACCGACAATCATGCTGACTTCCAAGCTCTTTTCTATCGTGTGGGAGCCCTAGATAATCAGGTTATGATCTCCGCTCCGGTGTTTGATCCAATCAGCGACAAAATGCTGGAACGGCCAAAATTCACAACAACAGAAGTTTTGCAAACTGAGCGTAACATGATGGCAGCGGCGCGCACTTTGCGGAGTCGCGACAGCTTCTCATCCTCGCCAAAAATTGCTGCAAAAGCCCTCAGTCTGGTCGAGAAAGAAGTCGGCTTCAAGTTTGACAGTGAGCAGCAATCCGTCATTGGTCGCCTGACAGAGAATAACGGAATATCCGTTATGGTCGGCTATGCCGGTGCAGGTAAATCAACTGTCATGAATGCCGTTCGTGCAATTTATGAGGCACAAGGTCATCGCGTTGTTGGTGGAGCCCTTGCGGGCAAAGCCGCCGTTGGTCTGGCTGAAAGCGCTGGCATTGAATCGCGTACCCTTGCGTCGTGGGAAGCGTGCTGGAAAAATGATCTTCATCTCTTACAGTCCGGTGATATTTTCGTGCTGGACGAAGCCGGAATGCTCGGCTCGTCTCAGATGGAAAAATTTGTCAGCAAGGTTCAGGATGCTGGCGCAAAGCTGATCCTGCTAGGCGATGCCAGACAGCTCCAGCCTATTGCTGCAGGTGCCGCATTTCGAGCAATCGCGGATGATGTGGGATATGTTGAGCTTGCCGGAGTTCGCCGTCAGCGTGAAACTTGGATGCAGCAAGGGACCATTGACTTTGGTAGCGGGCGCAATGCGGAAGCCATCGCTCGCTATATCGAAAATGATATGGTTCACCTTGAGCCAGACAGTCAGACAGCCCGCAGTCATTTGATCGACAATTGGTCGCGCGATTGGGAGGTCGGTGCTGATGTGCTGATGCTGGCGCACCGTAATGTGGACGTGCATGCCCTTAACCAGTCGGCGCGTGAATTGATCAAAGAGCGTGGCGGACTTCAGGACGAACACAGCTTCCGTACGGCGCGCGGTGTCCGCCAGTTCGCGGTCGGTGACCGCATTGTGTTTCTGGAAAAGAGCCGAGATCTCGGGGTCGAGAACGGAACCTTTGCAGTGGTCGAGGAAGCGAAGCGCGGCCGCATATCCGTTCAGTTGGCGGACGGCCGGAATGTTGTCGTCGCTCAAAACGATTACGCCAATCTTGATTATGGCTATGCGGCCACGATCCATAAGAGTCAGGGCGCAACCGTCGATACCGTTCATGTGCTGGCAAGTCCAAGCATGGATGCGCACATGACCTATGTGGCGTTGAGCCGACATAGAGAGTCGGTTAATCTTTACGCTGGCGGTGATGAATTCAAATCGCTCGACAAGCTCGTTGAGAAGCTATCGCGCGATCGGATGAAGGACACCACGCTCGCCTATGAAAAGCGCGACGATTATCAGCAGAGCGTCAAAGAGTTTGCAGAACGCCGTGGCATTCCGAGCCTGAATGAGATCGGAGAAATATTCCGTCATCAGGTCAGCGCCATGCGCGCGCGTTTGTCCAAGGTCATCACGCGCCTGGACGCCTTCAAAGAACAATTCAGTCAGACGCTGCGACCGTCGGTCAAGCCGACGATGCAGCGGGAGACAAAGCCGGAATTCTCCGCAAGCCCACGCCCTGTGCCGACGCCAGCGCCGGTTCGTTTCCCTGAAATAACTCTTGCAGTGCGACAGGCGCTTTCGCGGTTGCAGCACAATCTTGGGCATTCACAGGCTGCCAATACAGATCGCGCGCGCCGTCGATGGTTCACTGCGATCGGCTATGAACTGCGCGACGGCATGGCATCCGATGATCTGGTGAAGTTCAATAAGGCCATCGCAGCTATCGTGCCTCGCATAACAGCCGTTGCGATCGGTCCTGATTTGAATGAGGAAGCGACCGTAAAGCTACGATCGCTCATTCCTGAACACCTGTTCGAGGCATTCTCCGAAAGCTGGCCTTTGATCCATGCCGGTCAGAAAGCAGGGCAGGATCTTCAGAGGCTCGACATTGCGCAAACACTTAACATCGAGGCCAAAGAGCAGCGCGTTATTGATCAGTACGAAAAGAGGCAGGCCATGTTCGATACCCCTGAAAAGCCGCTCATTATCGGAAAGATGGAATGGCACGAGAGCGTTGAGGCAGCCGTCGAAGTGCAGATTGATAATCATCCGGACATGCAGAACTTTGCGCAGTATTTGCGCAAGGCCGTCTCAGCCGTATGGCGGAATCCGGACACGACGTTGACCATGATCAAAGAGCAGGTCGATAAGCGCCATGTACCTGCTTTCCGGCTTGTTCCAGAGATCCGAGCAAAGCCGTTTGCATACGGCGAGTTACTTGGAAACCGGTCGCTGTTGGGGCGCAATGATGCGGCCAGAGATAAAGCCCTTCAATCGCTCGATCACGCGCTTTCTGCCCTTCATGATTACGGACAAAGGCGCACCAATCTGCGTACCGATTTGACCCGCCATGAGCAGCGGTTCCGGAATCTCATGCGGGAGCCATTGGCAGACTTGTCGCCGGCTGCGCGAGAACTGATCGGCCGGATCGAGCGATGCCCTGTCGAAAAGCTAAGTGGGCTGATCGCGACGGCTGATGACAAGCAAGCCTTTGGCGAGCTTCGCAGCCTTGTCGATGGCGTCAAAGAGCGCTTTGGTGTTGGGAATTCAGGAGATCTTGATCGCGATCGTTTGTCCCGCGCCATGCCGGAAGTTTCCGAGCAGCGGCTGAATGCGTTCATTGAGGGATATTCGAAGGCCAATCAACTCACATCGACGGTTCAAGCAGCTCAACGCGGGCATGAAATCTCATTGCGCCAAGAACAGTCGATGGATCGCGGCCATGAGAGGGGCGAGGGTTTTTCACATTAATGACCGCATAGGGCATTTTTCTAATGCTATATGTTGCAAAATCGGTCAAATTCTTTACCACTATCACCCGAGGGTGATCGTTCTTTGATCGCTTGTCCACAAAGTTAGACAAGGCGACTATAAATGCGGAAGCCAGTTGTTGTTGCATTGGCGCTACTTTGTAGCGCGTGCGCAAATAAGAAAGAGAACTTCGATACTCTTTCGGTTCAAAAATATCTTGATTCATCGTTAACTGCCGTTAGCGAGGAGAAAAGATATGCGTCGCTCTATCCTAAAGCTCTTGAGCCATTTGCAAGCAATACTGTCCGTATCCATCCGGAAACACCGGGCGAAGCTTTATTGCAACCGGTGGATTCCCGCTGGAATGGCACTCTTGATGATGTGACGCGCAAGGCCGCGGCGATGGCCGGATATAGTGTGCAGGCCAAGGGCGAGCGCTCCGGATCGCCTATTCTTGTCGCCGTTCACTATAAGGATATGACCCTTCTCGGCTTCCTGCGAGAAGCCTTCGGTCAGGGGAAAGGGCGGGTATGGCTCGAAATAGATCAGTCGTCGCGCGTCATGACAATTCACTATGCCCGGCCCGAAAAGAGTCCGGTCCCGCATCTGGACGATACCCGACTATGAAGCAGTTTTTCCCGATCATCGCAGCCATGTCCGTATCGGTTTCATTAGCAGGTTGCACCACAACGGATTCCGTGAAGCTGGATGAACCGCCGCCGCCGCCAGTGCTAGGCGGCGTAGACAATCTCGCAGGGGGATCATCCGCGCCTTTGACCTATGAGCAGTTTGCCAAGAAAACCCGCAGCGGCACAGGAGCCAATGCGGTTGACGCCGCGCGCTATTCAGCCTTGCGCGATGCGGCGTTGGCTTACTCTGCACAAGCCGCTTACGAGCGCCGGTCATGGGAAATTCTGAAAGAGCTTGAAGTTAAATCCTCTGCCCTTTCACAAGAATTCAATTTCAATGATGTGGTCTATAAGGCACCCCGCGAGACGGGATATGTTGTGCCGCCTGTCGTCAGCAAGGCAAAGGAAGCAATCACCATCACGGACGGTGGCCGCGAGAGCGTTGCCGCAGACGAGTATTACCGGATTGAGAAACCCGGTCGCCTCGTCGCTGTCATCCCAAGCTGGCGCGACTATCTGGTCATGGGCATCGACAAGACGCCAGATCCATCAGACCAGTTTCTTCCTTCAGAAAAGGAAGAACGCAAGGTGTGGGATCGCTATATGGCCGAAGGCTGGCGCCAAGGGCGAATGCAGGCTGAAGAAGCCTTGAAAGAGAATATGAACCTCCTGCGCCGTGATTATCTCGGCATGGTCGAGTATCGTCGGCTTGTCGATGCTGGTCTGGTCAACAGCATGGTTATCACATCGAGCGAAGTTCGGGCGAAAGGAACGCCGGAAGAACTCTTTATCGGTCAGCGACGTGTGAAGATCGAGAATTCTGCTACCTTCAATTCTGATCCGAGGCGCTGGAAGCCGATCACCCGGCGCTTTGAGGTCAATAAATAAGAGGGGCAACAGGCAAGAGGAATGATAGACGAAGCGCGGCTAGACCAGACACCGTTCGATCCCAAGGACACATTCGTATCTGTTCTCAAGGATGAGCCGTCACGGTTTGATAGCACGCCAGAGATCTTCGACCTCTTTCTTGTTGGTGCGGCGAAAAGGGGCGCTTCTGACATTACCATCCAGTCAGAAGCGCGCCCCCGCATTCAAATCAATTCCCGTCAGCATTTTGGCACGCGGCGAACGCTCCTGCGCTCCGAAGTAGATCTTCTGCTTTCCTATATCTGGCGTTCCTCAGATGCGCCGAGCATCCTGCGTCAGGGCAGGTGCCTCGATTTCTCCTATGAGGTCCAAGTCAGCCGGCATGAGCGCTACCGGTTTCGCGTCAATGCCACCCCCATTACGAAAAATGGCGGTTCCGGTGTTGAGCTGACACTGCGCGCATTACCGTCACGAACCCCGACGCTTGATGAAGTCCAGTTTGAAAACGAGCTTCGCCCGTTTCTCAATCCGAAGTCTGGCATCATCGTCATCGCCGGCGGAACCGGACATGGCAAATCAACGACGATGGCGGGCATCACCCGCCATCATCTGGAAAACCATGAAAACCCGCGCAAGATCGTGGATTTTCAGGCTCCGATAGAATTCACCTTTGCCGATATTTTGAACGAGCAAAGTGAATCTGCCAGCTTGATAGGGCAGTCGGAAATTGGCGAAGGGCGCGATCTTCCAACATTTGCGGCTGGAATATGGTCATCCTTGCGCCGCGCGCCTGCGATTATCAACGTTGGGGAAGCGCGCGATTATAGCTCCATGAATGGCTGTATCGCGGCCAGCATTCAGGGTCACATTGTCAACACCACGACACATGCCGGCTCGATCGCCGAGGGCTTGCGCCGCATGGCGATGGAGTTCCCGGCCGAGGAACAAGCTGCGCGTGCATTCGATCTGATCAGCTCGCTTCAGATTTTCATCACGCAGCATCTTATCCGGACGACAGACGGCACCCGCCGCTTCGCTGTTCGCGAATTCCTTGTGTTCGACGATGACGTGCGAGACCGTTTTCTTGACCGGCCAATCGATGCCTGGTCGGCAGTCGTTCGGCAACTTTTGAAAGAGGGGGTCGAGTCTGACAAAGTGATCGCGCGGCCACTTGCGAAATCTGTCATGCAGCTTGTCGATAAGGGCGAGGTCACTTTGAGTGAAGCCAGAGCGTACATCTCTCGATCTGCCTTCGAGTTTCTGATCTAAAGGCTATATTTAGATGTGACGTGCTCCCCTTAAATAAGACCATTTTCACCAGGAATTTCGATTTATATTCTTGTTTATTGGAGAAAGAAAGTTTGATAAAAGCGGGTAAATTTTTAGCCTCACAAATTAACTTTGATTGTAAGCGTTGCATCATTTCGATGCCTTGGTGGGCAGCAAAATTCAACGCCCGCATCATTGGCCTGCTGCCAAATCCGCTTATCACGGCTGATCAGGTCACATTCCTGAAGTCGGATAATGTTGTGTCGGATGCAGCGACTTCTGAAGCGCGCACCTTGCAGGGCATGGGGCTTACCCCGCAGGGCGCAGATGCTATTCTGCCAGCCTATTTGTGGCGCTACCGCGTAGCCGGACAATATACCAAGATGCGCGAAGCTCACTAATTTTCTGATATAAAAAAACCGCCGGAGATCATCTCCGGCGGTTTTTTTATAATTGGATCAAACCGGCTGCCCAATGGGCAGCCGGTCTTTTTATTTGTTTAGAAGCCAAGCGCCATGCCATCACCGCGCGGGTCAGCGCCGCCTTCATAGCCATCGGCATGTTTACGGATAGCTTGCGCATGGCCGAGAGTGCCTTCCCAGCCGCTGGCCATTTTAACCGGATGACCGCGCAGGCGCAGTTCACGGATAACCTCTTCAGGTGTGCGTGATTCCAGCACCAGATCACGCGATACCGTGCCCCATGTGCGTCCCATCAGCCAGCGTGGTGCTTCGATTGCCTGCTGTACGTTAAAGCCGAAGTCGATCATACGGGTGATCATCGCGGCCTGTGTCTGCGGCTGGCCTTCGCCACCCATGGTGCCATAGGCCATCACTGGCTTGCCATCCTTCATCAGCATGGCCGGAATGATGGTGTGGAAAGTGTGTTTGCCTGGTTCCAGCGTGTTTGGATGGTTGGCATCCAGCGAGAAGAACGAACCACGGTTTTGCATGATGATACCGGTGTTGCCGGCAATCACAGCTGCACCGAAATCGTGATAGATCGACTGGATGTTGGAAACCATCATGCCGTCTGCGTCCGCGGTACAGAAGTAAACTGTATCACCGTCCGGCGCACGATGTTCAAACTTGCCGTCAAATTTCACACCTGGTTCGATATCGTCAAAACCGCGCACAGTATCATCATTGATCAATTGTTTGCGTTGTGCTGCATAGTCCTTGGAAAGGAATGTATCGAGCGGAATACTGACGTGTTTCGGATCAGTCAGCCATTCGTCACGGTCAGCAAAAGCCACTTTAACCGCTTCTACCACATGATGGTAATAAGCAGCGGTGTTGTAGCCCCATGATTTGACATCATATTGCTCCAGCAGATTGAGGATTTGCAGGGCTGCAAAGCCTTGTGTTGCCGGTGGGAGCTGGAACACATCATAGCCACGATAGGTTGAGGTGATCGGCTTTGCCCAATTAGCGTGGTAATTGGCAAAATCTTCATAGCGCAGCGGCGAACCCTGTGCTTCGAGCGATTTAGCCATTTCTTGAGCGATCGGGCCTTCATAAAAGCCTTTGCGTGCGCCATGTTCGGCCAGATATTCAAAGGTCTTTGCCAGTTCCGGCTGAGCCATAAACTCACCGTCGCGCTGTGGCTTGCCATTAGGCAGGAAGATACGCGCCATATCGGCATTGGCATTGAGGATGCTTTCATCTGTTACCAGCCAATCGGCGAGCGAACGGGTGACAGCCATGCCATGACGGGCATAGTGGATAGCATCGGCAAAAAGATCTGCCCAAGGCAGCTTGCCATAGCGCTCATGCGCCAACCGCCAGCCGTCAACAACGCCCGGTGCGGTGAGCGCTGCCAGTGCGCCGCGCATCGGGATCTGGTCAGTATAGCCGTGCTTTTTATAAAAGTCGCGGGTGGCAAGTTTGGCAGCAGGGCCTGTTGCTTCAATGGCTTCGACTTCGCTGGCTTTACCGCCGGCGATCAGCAGAAAAGCATCGCCGCCAAGGCCGGCCATATGAGGGTAGACCACGCAAAGGGTAGCATTGATAGCAATGGCGGCATCGACAGCGCTACCGCCGCGACGAAGCGCTTCCTGACCGGAAGCCGAAGCCAGATAATGTGGGGAGCTGACCATGCCGCGCTTGGCAAAAACTGCCGGTCTGCCGGTTCTTGGTCCATCAGCGTTAATCATATCAAATCCTTCATTCATTTTAAAAGTAGATGACTGTTTAGTCGCTTACTTAAGCTTTGGGAGGAAACAGCACACGCTGTAGCGGGGGGATGATGGCGGCAATACTTAATGCCACCATGCCGATTGTCGAAATCAGGTGCCAATCATTCGTGGTGCCAAGGCTGACCAATGGCAGCGCCACGATGAACAGCACGAATGAAACGCTCAGGTAAGACAAACGATTTTGCAGAATACGCTTAATCATAATCTGTCTCCTTTATTGTACGATCAAAGTCAGGATGACGGTGGCAATACCTGTCAGAACGAATGCCGCGATTGTCCAAGGCATTGTTTTGCGTAAGATCGCACCCTCCTGACCATTGATGCCGGTTGTACTTGCACCCATCACCACATTGGCAGGGGCAATTGCATTACCAATGGCGCCACCGGCACTTTGAGCTGCCAGAATGGTTGATGGCGGCAGGCCTTTTGCTTCAGCCAGATTGACCTGCAATTCTGAGAACAGAACCTGCGAAGAGGTCGAACTGGAGGTGATAAAGGCACCTAAGATTCCAATACCATTGGCGAGGAAAGCAAACACATAGGCCGGAGCAATGGCTGCAATACCAAGGGCGAGCATGGTGTTCTGGCCGGACAGCTTCATGATCGAGGCCATAACGAGGAAGGCAATGATCGGAACAGAAGCCGGAACAGCGCTTGCAAAGAGGCCTTTAACAACGCCCGGCATTTCTTTGCCGGTGGCTTTGGCCCATTGCTTGAAATAGCCAAGCTTGGTGAAGCAGAACCAGGTGACAAGTGCTGTCACTGTGATGGTTGCACCCGGATGGGCAAACATATGCAGCGGCGAATAGCTGGCAGTGCCTGCTGTTTCAACGCCCATACCTGTCGTAATCGCAGGGAAAGGCAGGCCGAAGCTTGGAATATAAAGCCATGCGTGCAGACGATCGATCAGCGATGTGGCCAGTGCCAGAATGGTCAAAAGAGCATAAGGCGAGAAGGCAGCAACAATATCCATTGGTGGCTCGGCGCTGTTTTCTTCCAGATGCGCTTCTTCACGCATGGCAGGACGTTCCACAATGCTGTCATCCGCTTCTTTGTAGCGTGACCATTGTGACAACGGATAAAGAGCGAGCATGGCAAGGGCGGCAGGCAGGAAAGCGGCCAAAATCGGATCAATAAAGACCACCAGAAACTGGCCGATACTGTGAATGGCTGCGATGATGAGAACGAGTGGCCAGCCAGCGCGAACCGCAGGTGCGCGGCCATACATCCACACAACCATAAAGCCGCCCAGCACTGACTGAATGGCAATCAGTATAGCTGCCTGCAAGCCCATGGAGAGGGAGGTGGCGGCATCCATTTCGACAACCTGCAAAGTTGCAAGCCAGCCAACACCGAGCGTTCCGTAAAACTTTGCCCAAATATGCGCGATGATCGGAATAGCAACCGCATAAACAGGGCGCATACCAAAAGCCACCAGCAGAGGGGCAACAACGGCAATCGGTGTGCCGAAACCATCAATCCCTTGCAGGAAGGAGGTGAAAACCCAGCCAAGGGCGACAATGATAAAAAGCTCATTGCGGGACATGCGCGAAATACCGCGCCGCAAAGCATCATAACCGCCGGACTGATTCATGATCTGATACAACAGCAGTGCAGGCCAGATGACGTAGAGAATAGGCACAGCATCCCAGATGCCGCGGGCAGAGGCCACGGCAAGGGCACGTGTTGAAGCTTCAAAGGCAAATACCGCGACACCTGCCGCAATAAAAATGCCTGTCGTACCAGCTTGCTGTGCTGTCCAGTTCATGCCGACCATGAGGACAATCAGGGCTACTATGGGGGCAGCAGCCAACAGCCAGTGTAGTAAGTTTAAATCTAATGACATCTATAT
>NZ_JARRAE010000028.1 GCF_030376605.1 Pseudochrobactrum sp. sp1633
TAAAAAATAACAAACAACAATGATGGTTTTTACAAGTCGTGTCATTTTTACCATGCATTTTGGAAAGATATTTCCAGCTTTCAGGGACGCTTTGTCAGAACTGATTCTTATCGCAAAACAGCAAAAAGCCCGCCAACGGCGGGCTCATTCAATGAAAGTGACAATGCTCTGGTGATTACTTTTTCTTACTCAGCACTTTCACCAGACTGTATTTCAGGTTTGAGCTGTCCATAGGAGGATTTTTGATTTTGGTCACATTCACTTTCAGCTTGTACCGATAACCCGGCTCGAACCGGAAACCCTCAATACCGCCATAGAACAATGTCCACTCGCCTTTCAGGCTTTTGCGCACCTGCATGCATTTTTGCGGCCCGACGCCAACACAATCAACCAGCTTGTTATTGATATAAAGCGTCTCGGTTTTGCCAGCAGCATTTGCCTGATGTGCCGGCAACAAGGTCGCACCAAACAAAGCGGCCATAACAGCAGGGATGATCAGGGTTTTCTTCATCAATATCTCCGTATTCGCTTCTTACTTGCGTCAATCCTGAACTTAGCTAAAACAACCTGAACTGCAGGTGAACCGGATGACATTGAACAAGACAACCACTATCGGCAAGAGCATCGCTATTATCGGCGGCGGCCCCTCAGGTCTTGCTGCAGCTGAAATATTGTCCGCACACGGGCATCATGTCACGGTTTATGAAGCCATGCCGACCGTTGCGCGCAAATTTCTGCTGGCAGGCAAATCCGGTTTGAATATCACCCATTCAGAACCCTATGAACACTTTCGCACGCGCTTTGGTACCGCTACCCCACGATTAATTCCGGCGCTCGATGCCTTCACACCGGCAGATATCAGCCAGTGGGCACAGGCGCTTGAGATAGAAATTTTTACCGGCAGTTCCGGTCGCGTCTTTCCCAAGCGCATGAAGGCCTCGCCTCTGCTGCGCAACTGGGTTGCACGACTGGAAGCACAGGGCACACAGATTTTAAAACGCCACCGCTGGAAAGGTTTCAGCGGCGATGCTCTGTTGTTTGACACACCGGAAGGCGAGAAACAGACAAGCCACGACGCTGTTTTGCTGGCTCTGGGTGGTGCGAGCTATCCGCGTCTGGGTTCTGATGCAGCATGGGTGCCCTGGCTTGCAGAGAAAGGCATTGGCATAACCCCGTTCCGCCCTGCCAATTGCGGTTTTGATGCAAATTGGAGCACGCTGTTCCGTGAGCGCTTTGCAGGCGCACCGCTCAAATCGGTTGCCGCCTCCTCTCCCGCAGGCAGGGTTGAGGGCGAGTTTGTCATCTCTCAGCACGGCATTGAAGGCAGTCTCATTTATGCCCACAGCGCCGTTCTGCGCGATCAGCTGGAAAGCATCGGCACTGCCAATCTGTATCTTGATCTCACCCCTGCTCGCTCCCTTGAGCGGCTGATACGCGACCTGACAAAACAAGGCAGCAAAAGCAGCTTCTCAAACCGTCTGCGTAAGGCAACGGGACTTGAAGGGGTAAAAGCAGCCCTGTTGCGTGAGCTGGTGCCGGATGTTCAGCTTCTGCCGCCGGAGAAACTCGCGCAGCACATTAAAAATCTGGCACTGCCCTTGCTGCGCCCGCGTCCGATTGCAGAGGCTATATCCTCAGCAGGTGGTATCGCATGGAGCGAGCTCAACGATAACTATATGCTGCATAAATTGCCCGGTGTTTTTGTTGCTGGTGAAATGCTGGATTGGGAAGCGCCGACCGGCGGCTATCTGCTCACTGCATGCTTCGCCACTGGCCGCGCCGCTGCACGCGGCATGTTGGAGTGGCTGGAGCATTTCACAGTCAAATTAGATTAATTTGACGGCTGTGATAATGCGACCATTAAAAAATCTGGAGCATATCTCCTAAAACTGTACATCGGCTTTCGAAGACATGCTCCAGAAAGTTAAACAATCTTCGCATTCACAAACACATCGTAGCGTGTGCTTTTACCCAAAATCTGGTGGGAAGGTTTACGGATACCTGCCATCGGCTCGGCGCGTAACGGCCATTTCAGCACAACGCGATTTTGCGCAACCTCCAGTGCTACCTGCATCAGCCTTTCCGCATCAGGATCAGTGCCGACAATCTCACGGATCTGGCGCATTTCTTTTTTGACCAGTGCCGTATTACCCCGCGGCGGATGCATCGGATCAACCAGAACCACCTGCGGCTTCAGTTCCGGCAACAAGGCACAGGAATCGCCAAACAGCAGCGTCATTCGCGCTACGGTTTCTGCATAACGCCCGCCTTCTGCCGCAGCCCGCTTCAGCCCTTCGGCCAAAAGCGCATGCATTTTCTCAGAACGTTCAATCAAAGTGACTTTTGCACCAAGCGATGCCAGCAAGAAGGCATCGCGCCCAAGCCCTGCAGTAGCGTCTACAATATCAGGCGTTGCACCGCGCACCAGACCGGCCGCTTTGGCCAGCGCCTGCCCCCGCCCCTCATTTGAGCGAAAACGATGACCGACAGCTCCGCCGACGAAGTCAACAGTCAGGTCATTATCATCTGCTTGCTGCATCTTTTCTCTCAAAACGGACAGGGGATAGTAAAAGTCACATCGCGACCATCGGGATGACGGAAACTCAATTGTTCAGCATGCAGCAACAGCCGGTCGGCAGCCTGCAACGCAGCGCCTTCTGCATAAAACTCATCGCCGAGCATCACATGACCGATGGCCTTCATATGCACACGCAGCTGATGCGTCCGTCCGGTCAGCGGAAACAAGCGTAATCGCGTCGTCTGCTCACCCCGCTCAAGCACCTGCCAGCGCGTCTGCGCAGGTTTGCCGTTATCGTGGTCAACACGGTGGCGCGGCTTGTTCTCCGGATCAATCGCCAGCGGCAGATCAATCAGCCCCTCATCCTCAGCCACATTACCCCAGACAACAGAGACATAAGATTTCTGCGTGCTGCGCTCTTCAAATTGTCTGGCAATCTGGGCATGGGCTTTGCGGTTCAGCGACATCAGCACCACACCGGAAGTATCCTTATCCAGCCGGTGGATCATCAGCGCCTTAGGAAATTGTTTTTGCACCCGTGTCGCCAGACTATCAGACAATGCAGGATCGCGGCCGGGCACTGACAACAGCCCGCTCGGCTTATCCAGCACCAGAATATCCGCATCCTGATAGATCACGGAAACCGGATCCATAGGCGGATTATAAACAGGTGAAACGGAAAAGTATGTGCTCATAGCCCCCCTCTAACATAATTTATCAGCTGCATAGAAGTGCCGACTTTAAGGATGTGCCAAGAAAATCGGGAACTGAAACCGCAGTTCAGCGGTTTACCAAAGCATTCCCCGCAAAATCCAATACGATTTTGCACACACGGAAAGGCTTTTGATGCGATATTTTCTGCCCCTCTGTTTGCTTACGGTGCTGAGTATTGGCACCTTGATAACAACACCGGTCACAGCGAAAACCGTTCCTATTCCTGCACCAAAACCCGCAGCGGAAGAGACCAAAGCCGTTCCCCCTGTTCCCAAGCCGGAACTTAAAGAACCGCCCGTCCTCTCAAAACCGGAAACACCAAAAGCCGAACGTATTTATCAGGTAGCCTGCCTTCCGCTATTGCAAAATGAGGTCGAAGGCAAAGTGATTGCCCCCGTCAGTGAAGGGCTGTGTCAAATCAGAAGCCCGCTGGAAATCACTGCGATCACCAAGCCCGTGCCGATAGAATTTGATCAGCCGGTGATCACCAATTGCACGATGACAGTGGCGCTTACAGAATGGGCGAAAGAAACGAATGCTCTTGCCAGAGCGCATCTGGGCAGCGACATTAAAACCATCGGCACCGGCTCGCATTATCAGTGCCGCAATGTGAATAACGGCTCAACGGGACGGGTATCCGAACATGCATTCGGCAATGCGCTGGATATTATGTCTTTTACGCTCGTTAATGGTGAAAAGACCGAGCTTGCCAAAGACTGGAACGGAGCGGAAAAACAACAGAAATTCTGGCGCGCGCTGCACAAGAAAAGCTGCACCTTCTTCATGACTGTGCTGGGGCCGGAGGCAGACAGCGCCCATGAAACCAATCTGCATCTCGATATGGGATGTCATGGTAAATCCTGTACCTATCGGATTTGCCAGTGATGTAATTTTCAATTACCAAAATAAGCGCCCGATTTCCGGCGGTGCAGATCATGATCCATGATAGAGTTCAGCTATGCTATTTTCTTTACCTGACCCCGAAACTCTTTATCAGGCACTTCTCGATCGTGATCAGTCCTATGATGGTCACGTGTTTGTCGGCGTAACCAGCACAGGCATTTTTTGCCGCCTGTCCTGTCCGGCACGCAAGCCTAAATTCGAGAACAGCCGTTTCTTTGATCATCCGGCAGCATGCATGGAGGCCGGTTTTCGCCCTTGCATGCGATGCCGTCCGCTGGATTTTTTCCGCGGCAAAGAACCGGTCGTTGCCAAACTTCTGGATTGCCTTGATGCCCGCCCAGATCATTTCTGGTGCGAAGGCGATCTTATTGACATGGACTTAGACCCTTCCACCGTGCGCCGCGCTTTCAAACGTCATATCGGCATGACATTTCTGGATATGGCTCGTCTGCGCCGTAAAGCGCGCGGGCTTGAGAGCATTGCGGCTGGCAGCTCAGTCATCGACGCACAGCTTGAGGCCGGTTACGATTCCGGCAGCGGTTTTCGTGAAGCGATTACACAGCTGATCGGTGATAGTCCCACCCATCTTAAAGGTCGTGATCTGCTCAAAGCAGACTGGCTTGAAACACCAATCGGCACAATGCTGGCCGTCGCCGATCAACATCATCTGCATCTTTTGGAGTTTTTCGAGCGCAAGGGGCTGCCCAATGAGCTGAAAAAACTGCGGCTCTACAGCCAATCCTCAATCAGTTTCGGCCGTCTGCCACCTATTGATCAGATTGAAGCAGAACTGAAGCTCTATTTCGGCGGCAATTTTACCGGATTTAAAACCCCGCTAGCCCTGCATGCCTCAGCCTTTACCCGCTCTGTCTGGGATGCGCTGCTTGAAATTCCGTTGGGAGAAACCCGTTCTTACGCCGAGCTGGCGGAGATTACCGGACGTTCAACCGCAGTGCGCGCCGTAGCCAATGCCAATGGCGCTAATCAGCTGTCGATTATCATCCCCTGCCACCGTACCATTGGTTCGGACGGCTCACTCACGGGCTATGGCGGCGGATTATGGCGCAAACGCTGGCTGCTCGAGCACGAGAGGCGTATGGCTGCTCAGGCCGCCGCCTGAAACCGTTTCAACCGGCCTCAGAACCCCGAATGTGTCTTCAGAAACTCAGTTTCTTCCGGTGTATTCTGACGCCCCAGAACGGCATTGCGATGCGGAAAACGGCCAAATTCCTTGACAATATCACGATGCTCTCTGGCAAAACCCAGTGCAAAATCATTGCCAAGCGCCTTGTAAAGTTTAACGCAATGCTCCTGATCTTCCACGGCCTCGCTGTGCATCAGCGGCAGATAAAAGAACTGCCGTGCTTTTTCATCAACCGCCATGTCGTAATCATGTTCCAGCGCATATTTCGATAATGCGCAGGCAAGCGGATCGCTGGCAAATGCTTTTGGTGAACCACGAAATATGTTGCGCGGAAACTGATCAAAAATGATCGTCAGAGCCAGAGCGCTTTCTGCATCAGCTTTCCAACCGGCCAATGCTCCCTCAACCGCCTGCTCATATACCGCGCTGAAACGCTGCTTAATTTCCTGATCAAGATCATCAGAACGCACAAACCAATGTGCTTCAGTTTTTTCTGAAAACCAGAAATCCAGAATTTCCTGCGGGGTCACCTGCGCCATAGATCATCTCTCCTGCCTGAACTGCTTCCTATTACATAGGGCAAACAAACAGGCTTACCAGCCTGCAATAGCTGATGCGCCTGTAAACAAACAAAAAAGGAGCCGAAAACGGCTCCTTTTCCATCGGGTTTTCTAAACAATCAGGAAGAAAACTCTTTATCTTTATGACCCAGAATTGCCAGCAAGGTAATAACTGCTGCGGCCAGCAGATACAGCCCCACATGCGCAAGGCTATAGGTTGTTGCCAGCCATGTCGCGATATACGGAGCCAGCGATGCACCGAAAATACTCGCCATGTTAAAGGTCATCGATGCGCCGGTATAACGAACAGCCGTCGGGAATGGTGAAGCAAGCGCCGCACCGATCGGGCCGTAGGTCATCCCCATCAGCGAGAAGCCGATGATCGAGCACAGCACAGCGCCAACAACACCCGCACTCAGCAACGGTGCCATGGTCAGACCAAACACACCAATAGCAACAGTTGTGAGGATCATGATGAAGCGACGTCCGAAACGGTCAGACAACAGACCTGAAACAGGGATCAGCAGACCGAAGAACACAACACCGATCATCTGAATAAACAGGAACTGCTCGCGGGAATAGCCAAGCCCTGCCTGCTCAACCGAGCGGGTTGCCCATGACAGCATAAACACGGTCATCAGGTAGAACAGAACAAAAGTTGCCAGCGCCGAAAATGTGCCAAGGAGCAGCGCGCGTTTATGATGCGTGAATACAGTCGCCAGCGGCACCTGTACCCGTTCCTGCTTGTCCATAGCTTTCTGGAATTCAGGTGTCTCAGTGATCTTAAGACGAACATAAAGACCAACAGCCACCAACAGGATCGAACCGATGAACGGAATACGCCAGCCCCAGCTCAGGAACTGCTCATCCGTCAGCGTTGCGCCAAGAATAAGGAATGTAGCTGCGGAAAGAATAAAGCCGATTGGTGCGCCGAGCTGAGGGAACATTGCATACCATGTACGCTTGCCCTCAGGTGCGTTTTCCGTTGCCAGCAAAACAGCACCGCCCCACTCACCGCCAAGACCGAGCCCCTGACCGAAACGGCAGAGTGCCAGCAGCAGCGGTGCAATCACACCAATCTGCGCATAGCCTGGCAAAAAGCCGATAATGACGGTCGAAATACCCATCGTCATCAGGGCAGCAACCAGCGTTGCCTTACGACCGATTTTATCGCCGAAATGGCCGAATACCATCGCACCGATAGGACGGGCGAAGAAGGCGATCGAGAATGTTGCAAAGGATTGCAGCATAGCCGAGGTCGGGTCACTTGCCGGAAAAAACACAGCCGGAAAGACCAGAACAGCAGCAGTCGCGTAAACATAGAAATCGAAAAATTCGATTGTGGTCCCGACGAGACTGGCAAACAGCACACGTGCGGGTGAATTCAATACCGGAGCTGCTTTGCCGTTTTTGCCGGCTGCAGCTTTCCGGGAAGCACCGGAAACACTCATTTTTTTTATCCTGTTTGCGCGTGTTTCTGCCGTTGAAATCCAACCGTGCAGAACCCGCATAAAATACCAATACAGACAGCAGTCCATAAATGAGGACTGCTCTGGAACACGCACCAGCGACACCGCAAACCGGCTTGCCAGTACATTCTGATCCCATGATCTATCCGATAAAAAGCAAGAAAACTATCCGAAACACCAATGTTTCTTTAATAAATTGCGCAAAACGCACGTTTATTTTGCACATCGCGATATCTGCAACCGTTTTGCAGATCATTCTTGTTGCGACATTTCAATCCGGCCATAACGCAGCCAATCAAACTGTCTCAATCTTATCATGAATGCGTTGCACAATGGTCATTCGCGCTTCACGCAAGTGAGGGATGCTCGGGTATTTTCAGCCATTCGGAGATTCCGGTTATGCGCATGCCATCGGAAAATACCAATCGCAGAAAGCAGCCTCCGGCAATCAGAATGAATGGTGCGGATTGTTTCGCATTGTCTATATGGTCGCCACGCTGGAACACACATGGCGCTCGTAAAACACAGCCCGTCTATGCCCCGCTTAACCGTGTCTGGTGAAGCAACTCAACCGCGCTGACTGCTTTCGGCCATAAAATCAAAAAGCCCTTGCGAAGAACACAAGGGCTTTTCATTTTACAGCGGCTGAACAATCAGAATTTCGAGGTCATGCTGACCCAAAGGCGGCGACCGTCCACAGAGGCATTGAAGTCACTTTCCTCAATACGCTTGTCAAACAGGTTATAGAGCGCCGCATTGAGTGTAACATTTTCGCTGAACTCATAGCTCGTGCCGATATCAAAAGTCATATAGGCATCATATTTACGGGCAATCACTTTCCCGTTTTTATAAACAGGCTTACCGTTGCTGCCGACACGGGCACCCGCATTGGTTTCCGAACCATGATAATTGGCGGCAGTCCATGCAGACAAGCCTTCCACCGGTGTCATCCAGTCCGCACGGATATTACCCATATGCTCCGGTGTGCGCGTCAACGGCAGGCCGTCATAGTCCCCGCCCTTCTGGCGTGAATGCGTATAGGTATAGCTGGCACGCAAGCGGAGATCAGAAGTTGCCTCCCAGTTAGCAGTCAGCTCCACACCCTGCATCACAGCATTGTCGATATTGAAGCTGTTCCACAGAACATAATTTGTATTTTCGCTCCAGCGGATCGGCTTGCCGTTCGCATCGAGCATTTGCTTGTTCGAGATCTTATCTTTGAAATCAGTATAGAAATACGTGCCGCCGAGCTGCAGGCCATCCTGATTATCCCACAAGGCGCTGATTTCGTAACTCGTGCTCTTTTCCGCTTTCAGGCTTTCATCACCGATAATCACACCACACGGATTTTTGCCCGCTGGCAGACTTGCCTCAGGACCATAGAAGCAACCGCCGCCGCCAGTTGTATAGGCGTAACCCGGTGCGATCGTACGAATTTCCGGCGCCTTAAAGCCCGTGGAAATACCGCCCTTCAATGTGAGCTGTTCTGTTGCATGCCACACGGCATAAGCGCGCGGGCTCAAATGGGAGCCATAAATTTCATGGTCATCCATGCGCAGACCGCCGGTCAGCGAGAAGTCCGGTGTAATCCACCACTCATCTTCAGCAAACAGCGCCCATTGACGAATGTTAAAAGTCTCATCAAGTCCTGTGCGACGACCCGGATTTTGGTCTGTCAGCTGTGCATCAATAAACTGACCGCCGGTGACCAGCGTATGATCGCCGTAAAACTCAAACGGCGTGGTAAATTTACCGTCGAGAACCGAATTGCGGATTTCCGGGGAGCGCAGATTTTCAACATAAGAGCCGCGGGTTTTATCCCAGTTGAAATTGGTGCGCTTAGCCCATTCCTGCGAGAACGAGAATTCAGATGTTGTTGGTCCCCAGCGTCCGGTATGGCTGAGCGACCAATGCTTGCGGTCATTGTAATTATAAGTATCAGAACCCGTTGCAGCGATTGTATTTCCGACATTGCCTTCACGGCGCACGCGGGTAATACCACCTTCAAGGAAGATATCATGGTCTTCGTTCGGTGTGATTGTCAGCTTGCCGCCCAGATCACCGTCGCGCTGTTCCTGCGTGCCATTGAGAATTTTATCCTCATTGCGCTTCAGACCGCGACCCCACATCTGAACACCGGCAACGTCCGGCACCAGCGGTCCGCTGACATAGAATGAAGCCTGTCCGCTGTTACCATAGCGTGATTTGTTCTGCACAGTACCGTCAAGGGTCAGCTCACCGTGCCATGCATCATCGACCTTACGGGTAATAATATTGATAACACCGCCCATCGCGTCGGAACCGTAGAGCGAGGACATCGGCCCGCGAACCACTTCAATACGCTCAATGGCTGATGCTGGCGGTACAAAACTCTGTTCAAAACCGGCATTACCATTGGTGCGCGCATCACGGGTACTCTGGCGTTTGCCGTCGACAAGGATCAGCGTATAGGCACCGGGCAGACCACGAATATAAATATCCTGTTCATTGGCAATACCGGTAACGCTTACACCCTGTACACTGGTCAGAGCATCAGCAAGATTGCGAAATGCACCCTTTTCCAGCTCTTCGCGCGGGACAACTGTAATGCTGGCCGGAGCATCTTTCACATTCTGTTCAAAACCCGTCGCAGTGACAACGATCTGATCCAGACGTATAGCACCGGACTCTGCTGCTGGCTGCTCTGTCTGCTCTGCAGTTGCAACAGGCTTCTTTTTGACGGTCTGTGCCTGAGCAGGAAGGCTGAGTGACAACAGGGTTCCAGCCAGAATTGTGCCGCAAGCAAGCGCTGCCAAACGGCGCGTTCTAACCTGTTTCAACAAATCAGATGCGGAAATTGCCTGAACTTCCCCACTCAAATGCCCGATATCAGTCATTTCAATTGCCCTCTGCCATAAAGATGAGTTAATTACTCCCCTTATGTGTGGTGCGGTAGCAGGTCAATCGCCATGTTTCAGACTTATTCCAACATCAGCTTTTTGCATTCCGCAGAATGAACATATCTACCGGCTAAAGATGGCTCTGCTGCAATGCAGTGCAGGAACGGACAGTAAAATGCGGGGAAATACAGTGCCTGAGGATAAAAATCCGGACACCAGCACTGCTTTGCCTTCGTCCAAACTGGGACAATTAAGGTTGTTGATAGCTTTGGACACATTGCTGGTCGAGGGCAGCGTGCAACAAGCCGCTCAGCGTATGGGGCTCAGCGCGCCGGCTATGAGTCGCCTGCTCAACCAGATCCGGGAAGCGTTTAACGATCCTATTTTAGTGCGTTCCGGCCGTCGTATGATCCCGACACCGCGGGCAGAAGCACTGCGTTTGCGTCTGCGCGCGCTTGCAGATGAAGCTGAAAACCTGCTCAGCCCAAAACAGGAAGAAGCACAATCCCAGCCAGAGACCGGATGGCAGCAACCGGCTCTGCTGGCGGTTCCGCCATTATCATTAAGAGCGCCGCTCATCGGTGGACAACCCACTCCACAGCAGCTTGCCAATCAACTGGCAGACCTCAGTGACAGCCATGACCCTGTTTTACGGTTTTCGCGGTTTCTAGGTGTCCTCGGGCGCGGTGTCGGCAATAGTCGTCCGCTGACCATTGCGGAGGCAGAAGAAGCCTTTTCTCTGATCCTGCAGGAACAGGTTGATCCGATGCAGGCCAGCGCTTTTTTCAGCCTGATCCACTATCGCGGAACAGCGGCACAGGAACTGGCCGGCATGGTGTGCGCCGCGCGCCAGCATTACGGATTAAAGAATACAAACGCACGCCCTGCCGATCTGGACTGGCCTGCCTATCTTTCTCCCAACTCTCCGCGCGCGCCGTGGTTTTTGCAAGCGGCCAAATTACTTGCACAAGCAGGATATAAAATCGCTTTGCATGGCAGCAATGGCAGCGGCGCCAATGGCGGAAAAATTGAACAGGCTGCCCGCGCACTGGATATTCCACTCGCGCAAAACCTCATTCAGGCACAAGAATCTCTGACCACCGGTAATATTGTCTATTTGCCACTCACAGGCTTTGCGCCAGCCATTGCCTCGATGATGGCGCTTTACCCGCTTTTTGCAGCCCGTTCACCGGTGGGCGCTTGTGTGCATCTCCTCAATCCGCTTCAGGCGCGCGCCAGCCTGCTTGGCGTATCGCGTCCGGCCTATCGGGAACTGCACAGAGATACGGCGCGACTGCTGCAGGAGCAGCCTCAAACGACGGAAGAAACTGTTTTGCGTGGCAACGCCCCTGCGCAACTCACTGTGCTCAGCAGCAATCGCGATGTGGCAGAGTTTTATCCCTTCCGTGTTGCAACAATTTTAAATCTGAGCGGCACAGAAAGTACGGATATCCTGATAAAAGCCTTGCAGGAGCCGGAGAGCCTGCCACGCATAGGGATGGATTCATTTGAATATTGGCAGGCAATCTGGACAGGAACCGCCATTGACCCGCGACTTGAAACGGTGATCACAGCCACCGCCGCGCTTGGCCTTATTACATTGCATCCTGATCAGGATTTTGACCTCTGCCATGCCAAAGCCCGCGAGCTTTGGCACAAGCGTTTTAAAAACTAAGCGGCATCCTTTGAAAGATGCCGCTTAACATTGGGTATCAGCCACGCCATTTCTGGGTTTTGCGCAGCAGCATTTGCGACAAGCCGTAATGCACCAAGCGTGCTGCAACATTGGTATAGAAGATCATCATCCCCATTGCTGCTGCCGGAGCCACATCACCCGCATCATCCATATTCAGCACCGCCACAGAAGCCAGAGTAGTGTGTGCGGAATAGAGGAAAACCACTGCCGATACTGTCGTCATCGCATTGACGAACAGGTAGATTGAAATATCGAGAATAGCAGGCAGGCATACCGGCACTGTCACGCGCGCAAACAGCTTATAGAATGGCTGCTTGAGCGATGCCGAAACCGATTCAAATTCCGGATCCATCTGTTTCAGCGCCGTCAGCGCGGTCAGATGGGAGACCGTGTAAAAATGCGTTACGGTACAGATCACGAGAATAATCATCGTACCGTAAATCGCACTCAACGGGTTAGCCGGATTATTGAAGAAAAAGATATAGGCAAGCCCCAATACCATGCCTGGCACAGCCATCGGCAGCATGGCCAGAAACTGGAACAAGGCACGGCCTTTGGCAAAGCCCTCCGTTTTTTCAACCGCATAAGCGCCGACAAACACAACGACTGTACCTATAATCGCGGTCAGAAAAGCCAGCTGAATAGAATTGAAATATGAGTTCCACCCGCCCCCGTCCATCCGGCCGAAGTCAAAGTTGCGCAGGCTCAGGCTCATATCATAGGGCCAGAATTTAACGATTGCCGCCAACTGGCACACCAGCAGAAGGCCGGTGATGAACACAGCAACAAATGCACAGTAAAGCAGGCAGAGATTATCAAAGAGCGGTTTGTTTTTCGGGACGAAAGGCACAGCCCGAGCCGATAACAAAGCAACTTGTTTGCGCTGGATAATCCGATCGACAGCAAAAGCGATAATTGCCGGAAACAACAGCATCACAGACACAACAGCACCAATTTCAAAATTCTGCTGGCCGATCACCTGCTTATAAATATCCACCGCCAGCACATTATACTGCCCGCCGATCACCTTTGGCAGACCAAAATCTGTGATGACCAGATTGAACACCACAAAGGCCGCAGAGATCAGTCCGTAACGGGCACCGGGCACTGTCACTGTCCAGAATGTGCGCCATTTACTTGCCCGCAAGGAATCCGCAGCCTCATAATGGCGGGCATCCGACACAGCCAGAGCGGTTGAGATAATCATAAGCGCATGGGGAAAAGTAAAGAACACCGAGCCAAGCACAATCCCCAGAGGGCCGTAAATCGGCATGCCAAACAGCAGTTCTTTTAAAATGCCCTGATTGCCGAACAGATAAATCAGCGCAATACCCGGCAATAATGACGGCACCAGAATTGGCATCACCGCGATCAGCTTAAACGCGCCTTTAAAACGCATTTTTGAGCGGTTGAGCGCATAGGCAAAGCCGAATGCCAGCGATACTGTCAGCACCATACTGACCAGCGCAATCACTAAAGAATTTTTGATCGACTGAAACAGTGCCGGTGACGAAAAATACGTCCGGTAATTGTCCAGCCCCGTTGTTTGTTGCGGCATCAGCATGACACGGCGGAAGTTATTGGAATCCACCTCCTGCCATTCCTGCCCTGTATAAGGGGCTGAACCGATCAGAAAACGGGCACTGTCCGTTAAACCACGAATACGATAATGCTCCGGCCCGCGAAAGCTGAACTCGGGAAATAAGGCCACCGGAGACAACCGGCCGCTATTGGAGGTCGCCAGTTCTTCTGCCGTGATTGCTTTCAGGTTTGTATTCAGCTGGCTCAACGACTGAACTGGCGCCCAGTTGCCTTTACCGTCGCCCACCTGCACTTCATAATTTTCCAGCTGGAACTGATAACTTGCAAAAGATTTGGACAGCATCACATAGAGCGGTGCCGCCAGTGTCACCAGCAGATAAGCGCCGATAATCAGCATCATGCCGCGCTTGATCCAGTCATCCGCGCTGACTTTCTGGCGGATAGCCTTGCCCGCCGGCATGACAGGTGCAGCAGAATAATCGCTTACAGCACTCATCGCTTGCCCTTTCCGTCAAAAATCAGCAAACGGCTTTTCGGCAATTCAACCAGAATGGTCATGCCTTCAGTCAGACCAAGCCTGCGCTCCGCATTGATGGAAAAATCAGCTATCAGCTGCTGGTTTTGCAAATGTGTGCTGCGCATATGGGTGCGCCAGAATGAGCCGAGAAATTCCATCGTTTCAATCTGCACCTCGATCAGATTTTCCCCGTTTCCGGCAGAAGAACCGGCATCAAGCACCCGACCGTGAGGGATCACATCATTCGGTCTGATGACCGCAACGGCCTCACTACCTTCAGATAAGTTGTGCTCAACACATTGCAGTGCAAGATCACCCAACAGAGCTGAACCGTCTGTCCCGATTTTTACCGGATATTTGTTGGTTTCTCCGATGAAGTCCGCCACAAAAAGACTGCTCGGCTGGCGATAGACTTCAAGCGGCGTGCCTATCTGCTCGATAGTGCCTTTGTTCATCACCACAATACGGTCGGCCATAGCCAGCGCTTCTTCCTGATCATGGGTCACCATGATTGTCGTCACACCAAGCTTGCGCTGTAATTCTTTGATTTCATGGCGTAAATGCACGCGGACTTTGGCATCAAGCGCTGAAAGCGGCTCATCCAGTAATAAAAGTCCGGGAGAAATAGCAATCGCCCTTGCCAGTGCAATACGCTGCTGCTGGCCGCCAGAAAGCTGAGACGGATATTTTTTTGCCTGATCAGTAAGCCCGACCAGCTGCAACAACTCCTCTACGCGCTGTGTAATTTCAGCGCGTGTTTTTTTCATATTCTCAAGCCCGAAAGCGATATTCTTTTCAATCGTCAGGTTCGGAAACAAAGCATAGGACTGAAACACAATACCGTAATCCCGATGAGCGGGCGGCAAGTCCGAAATATCTTTGTGCGCCTGATGAACAGAACCGCGGGTCTGAAGATCCAACCCCGCGATAGCCCGAAGAAGCGTGGTCTTACCGCAGCCGGAAGGCCCCAGAAAACAAACAAACTCCCCCTCTGCTATGTCCAGATTAATATCCTTCAGAGCATAAAACTCTCCGAATGCTTTCCAGAGGCCGTCAACTTTGAGATATTCCTGCTTGTTTGCCGCCACATCGCCAGCATCATATGCCTGCTGACCGATACGGACTGCACCTGTAGCCACTTCATGTTTCACGAATTCATTCCTCTGGACTGACATGTTCACACTCCCTGAACGAACGCGGAGAAGCCCGCGTTCGCAGTCGCATAATGCGTGTCTGTTAGAGTAGCCTCCGAAAACATGGGAACCGGCCTGTGTCCGAAACCATATGAAGACAGAATTCTGCCACTCAATGAGACAGCGTTCCGATCAGCCCTTGGATTCAGATTTTGAATCGTAGCGTTTTGACCATTCTTCCAGAATGGCCTTGCGATTATTCGCAGCCCATTCCAGATCATTTTTGATCATTTTCTTTTCCAGATCCGCCGGAATATGCGCAACCGGCTGGGCAATACCCGGCAATGCAACAACAGCAAAACTCTTGTTCAGAGCTGTCATGGCATTAGGTGTCAGCGTCCAGTCCATCAGCGTTTTAGCTGCATCCATATTCTGCGTTCCGGCCATGATAGCCACGGCTTCAGATTCCCAGCCTGAGCCTTCTTCCGGAAAAATAATATCAACCGGCGCACCGGCACTTTTCACCTGAGAGGCAGGGAATTCGAAAGAAACGCCGATCGGCACTTCGCCCGCACCGGCCATTTTGCAAGGCTTGGAACCGGAATGCGTGTAATTGGCGATATTTTCATGCAGGGCATCCATATAGTCCCAGCCGCCTTTTTCACCGAACATCTGCAACCATGATGAAACATCAAGGAAGCCGGTGCCGGACGACGCCGGATTAGGCATAACCACATGGCCTTTATATTCAGGCTTGGTCAGGTCTTTCCAGCTTTTCGGCGGTTTCAAACCGAGTTTTTCTGCCTCAACGGTGTTAAAGCAAACAGCTGCCACATAGGCATCTAGCCCGATCCAGCTGGTCGGACGATCCTTATCCACAAAGCGCGGATCCAGCTTGTCCACGTCTTTCGGCGTGTAAGCCTCCAGCATGCCCTCGTTTTTCAGGATCAGAAGGGAGGTGGCCGCAATCCCCCAGACAATATCTGCCTTCGGATTATTCTTCTCAGCCAGCAATTTGGCCGTCATGACCCCTGTTGAGTCACGAACCCAGTTCACTTTAATATCCGGATGATCTTTATTAAACGCTTCTGCAAAGCGTTGCAGATCAACCGCTTCAAAAGCTGTATAAACGGTTAGTTCAGTTTGTGCATAAGCACTTGTTGCCAAAACAATACCGGCAGCAAGGGACAGAATAAAAGCACGATGCTTTTTCATTTCATATTTCCCCATTGTTATATCAGCCTTTTATTATGTGTTTGATGGCTGATTGCTTATTTTTATACCTGCTTTTGCAGGCTGTTCCCTCTTATGGCTCCTCATAGTGCGAACGACTGTTCAATAAGTAAAATCTATTTATTTTATACATCCGGCAATAAAACTTATAGATATCGACAGGTTTACCGGCAGCAGGAAAAAACTATGCAGCTTGCAATATGGCCTGTTCAATAACCGACAAGGCCTGATCAAGCTCATCTTTGGTAATAATCAGCGGCGGCGATAAAGTCAGCACATTCCCCTGACTGATCTTGAAGCTGACGCCACCTTCCAGAGCACGGTAATAGACAGCCTCAGCCAAGGCATTGTCCGGCTCGCGGCTTTGCCTGTCGCGCACCAGCTCAACACCGAACAGCAAACCACGTCCGCGCACATCACCCACATGCGGTGAGCGCATTTGCAGTTCACTAAGACGGTTCATGGCATATTGGCCAAGCTCGGCTGCACGCTGCACCAGCCCTTCTTCCTCAATGATCTGGATGGTTGTCAGAGCCGCGCGGGTTGTCACCGGATTTTTCTCATGCGTGTAATGGCCGATTGCATAATCACCGCACACATCCAGATCACGGCGCACAATTGCCGCTGCAATCGGCAGCATACCGCCGCCCAGCGACTTACCAAGCACGATCATATCCGGTATCGCGCCGTCATGATCAGAGGCGAAGAACTTACCCGTCTTGCCAAGACCTGTAGGGATTTCGTCAAAGATCAGCAATGTGCCGTGCCGGTCGCAGGCTTTCCGAACCTTTTTCCAGAAGCCGGGCGGTGGCGGATAAGGCGTAGCCCGCATCGGCTCTGCCACAACGGCTGCAATATCGCCCTCACGTTCCAGCACAAAGGACACCACATCTGCACAGGCAATGCCGCAGGTGTCAGGGCTTTTATGTTTATAATGACAGCGATAGCAGGCAAAAGGCGGCACATGCTCAGTACCTGAGAGTAAAGGCCCCGCAATACCTGAGCGAAATGTTGCCTCACCACCGACTGAGGATGCACCAAAACCTGCGCCGTGAAATGCATCCCAGAAAGACAAGGTTTTAAACCGTCCGGTTGCGGCACGCGCCACTTTCAACGCCACCTCAATCGCATCAGAGCCACCGGTGGTGAACAGCGTTTTACCCAGATTTCCCGGAGCAATTTCTGCCAGTTTTTCCGCCAGTTCAATCGCCGGTTCGCAGGTGAATCGGCGTGGCGCAAAGCTCAGATCATCCATCTGCTGCTTTACCGCAGCAATCAGTTTGGGATGGGCATAACCGATATGATGGGCGCTATTTCCATGAAAATCCATGAAGCGGCGTCCATTGGCATCTTCAATCCAGATGCCCTGCGCCTTAACAATCGCTGTCAGACAAGGGCTGGAAAGGCTTTGATGCAGAAAAACATCCGCATCACGGCGCAGCACTTCCTCCATATGAGGACTGTTCTGCTGCGCCTGCCATCGTTGCCGTGCTTCAGAGCGGTTAGACTCCCCCTCTGTGTGAACTGCCAGTTTCATACTCGCCGCCTCCCCGAACGGTTTTCAGATAATGTGTCAGTTCAGATGCACGGATGTCTTATGACTGATTTAATTTCGCGCATCATGAACCACTATTCAGCCCGCATATTTCGTCTCTCACTCACTCCCACGGCAGTGAGAAGGTTTTGACATTGGTGAAGCTTTTCATCGCTTCAATCACACCTTCTTTATAACCGTTTCCGGAATCTTTAATCCCGCCGAAAGGCGACATCTCGATACGATAACCCGGTACTTCCCAGATATTAACAGTACCGACATTCAACCCGCGAATATATTTCTGCATGCGCCGGTAGTCATTGGTGCAAACACCGGATGACAGGCCGAAATCCGTGGAGTTGGACAATGCAATCAGCGCATCATCATCATCGGGCGCACGAATAATCGGTATCACCGGTCCGAATGTTTCCTGCATCACCAGTTCAGAACTATGCGGAACCTCATCCACCACAATCGGTGGCAACAATGCGCCCTGACGACCCGGATCATAGAGCACTTTTGCACCCTGCTCGGCGGCCATATAAACCAGCTTTTCAAACCGTGCAGCAGCTTGTTCATGAACAACTGTTCCGAGCTCGGTCTTCGGATCCATCGGATCACCGAAGCGGATTTTCTTTGCCCGTTCCAGAACCATTGGTACAAACCGGTCTGCAACGCTTTCCTGACACAGAATACGTTTCACTGCTGTACAGCGCTGACCGGAGTTTTTGGTAGCACCGGCGACTGCAAGATCAGCAGCTTTTGCCAGATCATCATCACTCAGATCATTGAGAATAATCAGCGGATCATTGCCGCCGAGTTCAAGCACCGTGCGCTTATATCCGGCCGTATTGGCAATCATTTTGCCGACCGGAACGCCACCTGTAAAGGTGATCAAGTCAATATCCGGATTGGTGATCATTTCCGAGCCGATATCCTTCGGCAACCCTGTCACCACAGACAGCATTTCCGGCGGCAATCCGGCCTCATACATAATATCGCACAGCAAGAGAGCGGTCATCGGCGTCAGTTCAGTCGGCTTCACCACCACACAATTATTGGTAGCAATCGCCGGTGCCACTTTGTGCGACACCATATTCAGCGGATGATTGAACGGCGTGATTGCCGAAATCGCACGCAACGGCTCACGAAATGTGAAAATCTTCCGTGCTTTGCCGTGTGGTGTCAGATCACAGGAGAAAATCTCACCATCGTCATGCAGGCACATCTGCCCTGCAAGCGTAAACACATCATAGGCACGCCCGACTTCATAATAGGAATCCATTTTTGAGATGCCCAGTTCCGAAGTAATCAGATCGGCCATTTCTTCCCTGCGCGCCACCAGCAATTCAGCCGTGCGCAGCAGAATTTTCTGACGTTCATAGCGTGTCAGTTTCGGCTTATAGGCTGCGGCTATTCTGAAAGCCTCACGCGCATGTTCTGCCCGCCCTGCCGGAACGGTACCGATAACCGCATTGGTATAAGGGTAATGCACATCAAACACTGTATCCGCATCAACCTTTTTACCGGCAATGCGCATAGGTTCATATCTGGTTTTAATGATTGTTTCCGGCTTGACCATTAAGGCGCTCCCTTCAATTCGCCCCACCGGAAACCGCCCTGATCCTAAAATCAGGTACGGTTTACCAGCACGGGGGTATCTTTTTCTCAAATGCTATTGCTGGGCAGCCGCAGCTGTAACCGCATAGAAAAACGCATCAAAATTACGCAGAACCGGTGCTTCCGGCAGATCCGGCATCTGCCGGTTGACGATGAACGGCACAGCCTGTTCTGTCAGCCCGCCATGTGAGCGCAACGGCTCGTTCAGCGCTGCAAGATCATGGCGGTGTTCACTGGTGCCAATGGCCTTATTTTCTGATGAAACCAGAACAATGTCGCCGATACGATCAGCCGGCAGTTCAAAGCGCTCCGCTGCATCCGCATTATTGAGCACCACATCAATGCCCTCAATGTTGGCAAGCCGGTTCATAATATCAGTGAGGTCGGCGCCATCAGGCAGATAGGCTGTTGCGAAGGAGCCGAGCGCACCATGATGCACAACATAAGGATCTGTAATCGGCAGGATAACGCGCGCGGCATCCTTGCCCAGCCATTCGTCGAGCACATCCTGCACATAAACCACATCAGGAGAACCGTCAGCCTTATGTTTCGGCTTCATACCGTGATCTGCCGTCACCACAATGGCCGCACCCAGTGCATCAAGCTCGGTCAGATACTTGTCAAACATTTCATAAAACGCATTGGCCTGCGGCACACCCGGCGCATATTTATGCTGCACATAATCGGTTGTCGTCAGATACATCACATCAGGACGGATAGTTTTAAGCAGCTTCACACCTGCCGCAAAAACAAACTCTGAAAGCTCTGCGGAATAGACTTCCGGTACCGGCATGCCGAGCCATTGCGACGCATTGTCGATACCGTTTTCTGCTTTCGTTGTCGTATCGGAACGCTCTGCCGAAAAGCAAATGGCGCGATTATCACCAAATTGCAGACCGGCACCCAGAAGCGCCCGCAACTTGTCTTTTGCGGTCACAACCGCAACTTTTGCACCGGCATCATAGAAACCTTTGAAAATGGTCGGCGCACGCAGAAAGCGCACATCATTCATCATCACTTCAGTACCGGTTTCACGGTCATAGAGATAGTTGCCGCAAATACCGTGCACAGCAGGCGGACGCCCCGTGGCAATTGAAAGATTGTTCGGATTGGTAAAGCTCGGAATAACACTATGAGCCGTGCGAACTGTGCCGCTTTCTTTAATACGCTTCAGTGTCGGCATCAGACCGGCGGCAATCGCCTCATCCAGATAGGCCGGTTCACAACCGTCGAGACAAATTGCGATTGCAGGAACATTCGGCCAGTTATAGTTACGGCCGTTCACGGTTACAGTTACCTTGGTCATCTTGTTCACTTAATCATCCTCCGCAGGCCGCATGGGCAAGCCTGCACTTTTCAATTTATGATTTTCAGGCTGCGAGTTTGGCGCGCTCGTCCAGTGCGGCAGCAGGTGGCGCAGCTGTATCAACGCCCATTTCCTGAAGGCTGTCACTGGCAGCAGCAACCACTTGCCGCATAATATTGGCATCCATCCGCCCGATGCAGCCGACACGGAAACTGTCAACGACCGTCAGCTTGCCCGGATAGATGATAAAGCCTTTATCTTTCATCAGATCATAGAAGCGGGAAAACTCGAATTTCGGATGGGCAGGATTGAAGAAAGTTACAATAATCGGTGACAGCCAACGGTCACGCAACAGCGTTTCAAAACCCAGCTCACGCATGCCCTCCACCATCACATCACGATTATTGGTATAACGTGCCAGTCGTCCCTCGGCTCCACCTTCGGCCTCATGCATCCGGAGCGCGACCAAAAACGCAGCAACCACATGGGTCGGCGGTGTGTAGCGCCACTGACCGGTTTTATTCATCGTTGCCCATTGCTCATAGATGTCGAGGCTCAGAGAATGGCAGTTGCCTTTGGCGGCTTCCAGCTCACTCTTGCGCGCAATCACAAAACCAAAACCAGGCACGCCCTCAATGCATTTATTGGCCGAGGATACCATCGCCTCATAGCGTATTTTATGTACGCTCAGATCAACCGCACCAAACGCGCTCATACTATCGACAAGCAGTTTGCGCCCCTTGGCATAAACAACTTCTGAGATTTCCGCGACCGGATTGAGAATGCCGGAACTGGTTTCGCAATGCACCACAATCACATGCGTAATTGCAGGATCAGCATCCAGCGCTTGCGCAACTTCATCTGCACGCGGCGGCAGATAATCACCCTTGTCGATTTTGCTATAGGCACGTCCCAGATACCCCAAAGTCTGCACAATACGCTGACCATAGGCACCGTTCATCAGCACCAGAATTTTGCTGTCTTTCGGGAGAAATGTGCCGAGCATCGCTTCAACAGCAAAGGAGCCGCTGCCCTGTATCGGCACACAGTCAAATTCATGCTTATCATCACCGGCCACACGTAACAAACGTTCACGCATTTCCGCGGTCATTGCCCGAAAATCACCATCCCATGAGCCCCAGTCCCGCAGCATCGCCTGTTTCACCGCATAATCGGTGGTCAATGGCCCCGGCGTCAGCAAATAAGGCTCACCCAATGCAGGTGCCAAAAACTGATTGGCCTTCCAGTGCGGAAGCTGATCTGCCTCTGACTGCTGTCGTTTTTCACCGGCTGATTGCATTTCCTGTCCCTCCGGATAGCTTCCATAAATACGGATTTGCTTCATCCTCAGGGAAAGACAATCATTTGTAAAATCGTTATTTCAAATCAAACTATAAGTTTTACAGATATAACTTGTGCCGGAATTCTGCTGTGTTAGAGTTCATTTTACAGTCTGAAAACACTCGGCATCAGGATAAATCCATGCGCTATGTTCAGTTGCGGGCCTTTCATTATGTGGCGGTTTCCGGCGGTTTTTCCCGTGCGGCTGAAGCTTTATGCCTGACACAGCCAGCCATTTCCGATCAGGTTCGCAAGCTTGAAGAGGAATATGATGTCCTGCTGTTCAACCGGCATAAGAAACAAGTCAGCCTGACGGATGCCGGTGTGAAACTACTTGAAATCACTCACCGGTTGTTCGAAGTGGAACAGCAGGCGCTGGATTTCTTGTCAGAATCGCGGGTGCTTCGTGCGGGTAAATTGCGTATTATGGCCGATGCAGCACATCATATTTTAGGGATTCTCGGTGCGTTTCGCGAGAAATATCCCACAGTGCAAATCAGCGTTCAGACCGGTAACAGCGAGGAAGTTATCTCCAGTCTTTACCGCTATGAAGCTGATATCGGCGTCTTGGGAGAAGTACCAAAAGCGCGGGATTTTCTCATCCATAAGCTGAATTCGTCTCCGATCATTGCTTTTGTCGCCAGAGATCACCCGCTCAGCCGTCATTCTAATATTGATCTGGCAGATTTGCTGCAGTGGCCGCTGGTCTTTCGTGAAAAGGGTTCAAAAACCCGTCAGAAACTTGAAAATCTGGCGCTGGAAAAGAATGTTGTGCTGAAACCTGCCATTGAAGCCGAAGGACGCGAAGCTGTTCGGGAGATCGTTGCGGGTGGTGCCGGTATCGGCTTTGTTTCACTGGCCGAGTTTAGCAATGACAGCCGTTTACACCCGCTCTCGATCAATACACGGGAAGAACTGATGGACGAAACGCTGATCTGCCTGCAAGAGCGCAGCAACGGCACGCTCATCAATGCATTTTTTAAAATTGCTTCCGAAAGTGATACACATAATATTATCAAGAACTAACAAGTAAAAAACCCGCCGGAATGATCCGGCGGGGTGAAATTTTATATCTTTTTATAGGCTATACCACGGGCAAGCCAGCAACCAATTGTCAGTCCTGTAATCGCACCGGACGCATCACGCTCGGCCATCACCGTCCAGTCTCCCGGTGCCGGCGCATCCATTCCGCGCTGACATGGCAAAAGCCAGATATCTTCAGCAATCGCATAAAGCGGTTGCATTGGGCCCTTACCTAAAAAGCCTTCAAATGCTGCATAGGCGGCAGTCCCTGCAATTTCGCAGACAAAATCAGCATCCATTTCCGCACAATGATAGCGTCCGGCAATATCCTGCCGCCCTCTTCCGGAAACACGATGCAATTTTGCAGACAGGTTTTCACCATCGCGGCGCAGAGAGATTGCATCGCCGTCACGTTCCAAAATCATGCCTGAGGAGTGCAAACTGCCATCAACCTGCATATCCATCATTTCAGGGGATGTACCAAAACGTGCATGAACCTGCCCGCCGACAGCTGGCGCAAGACTAAGGCTCAACTTGGTAGCAGGATCGAAGTAATTACCATACCAGTCTGTATCAACTGGCAGGACTTTAGTCTTTGCTTTCGGAATTCCTAAAGCAGCACGCATCAGCTGCTCTGCTGCACCATAGGCACTGGCCTGATGATTGAACATCACAATAACGGAAACGCGTGCATCCGCAGCATGAAAACGCTGGCAGCGCCACCCGCGTAGTGCACCGCCATGACCCGTAATTTTAACACCGTCAAAACTCACATGATTCAGGCCATAGCCGTAACAAGCTGGTTTTCCGTCTTTGTAAAATTGCGGACGGGACAAGCGGTTATAAATACCGTTTTCATCCGCACGAGTTGCATCAATAAACTGATCCCAAGCGATCATATCATCCAGAGAGGCGCAGACACCCGCATCACCACTCCAGTGAATATTATTCACCGCAGGCGTAAAGCCGGAAACAATATTGCCCTCATAGCCGACTGCTTCGCCGGGTGTCACAGATGTGTCAGGGAAAAGTCCGGCAGTTTTCATGCCCGCAGGCAGGAAAATACGCTCGCGCAGAAGTTCATCCAGTGAGCGGCCGGTTTTCTCCTCAATCAGGAATGATAAAAGGCGGAAATTACCGTTATTATAGGAATAGTGCGTGCCGGTTTCAAAATGGGTCGTGCGAATTTTCCCGAGCAGCTTTCGCGCATCATCTGCCGTAAACAGGCCTTCGGGATCAGCGCCGCTGATGACAGTCAACGCCCAATAATCCCGCAGGCCAGACTGATTATTACATAAATCAGCAATTGCGGGGCGTGTTCCTTCAAAATCAGGAAGATAGGCAGCCAGCGCATCATCCAACACGGATGCCTCGCCAAAGGCATCCAATAGTGCCGCGCAGGTAAATTCTTTACTGACAGAACAGATCGGCATCATGGTCGCCGCACTCATCGGCACCCGTTTCTCCAGATCCGCATAGCCCCAGACTTGCTGAGCAATAATCTCGCCATCTTTAAGAACCGCTGCTACGCCCCCCGGTCCTTTATATTGATCGGAGAGGCTCAGCATCACAGCATCAATTGCTGGCTTATCAACGGCTTGCATAAATTTCATTCCCGCTTATGTGTCTTTGCAAACAGGCATAAGCCACTCATGTTCACAGCTCAAGAGGGATTATCTGCCTGTAATGCCGCAGGATCAGGCTTGATCATTAAAGAGTGTGCAAGTCGGTCATCAAAGCAAGCACGCCTCCCCTCTTTCAGCTCGAACGTGCTGGTCTGGGAGTTTTTCTTGCTTGAGCGTTGCTCAGGTATTTCGGCTGTATTTGGGGATTTGGTTTTCAGGCTTTTCCCGTTCGTGGGGTAATCGATACTTAATCGCTTGCTTTTCCTACTCAGCCTTCCGGTTATGAGGCTGATGAGGTGAGAGCGTTAAAAAATCGCTTGCTTATCGATTTTAGCTCGAACGGGCTGATCCAAGATACATTGACACGCCTATGGGAAAGGCATCTGGATCATGGTTTTAATTGCTTTGAGGAGATTTGGTTGCGGGGGCAGGATTTGAACCTGCGGCCTTCCGGTTATTAGGCTGATGAGGTGAGAGCGTTAAAAAATCGATTGATTATCGATTTTAGCTCGAACGGGCTGATCCAAGATACATTGACACGCCTATAGGAAAGGCATCTGGATCGTGGTTTTAATTGCTTTGAGGAGA
>NZ_JARRAE010000029.1 GCF_030376605.1 Pseudochrobactrum sp. sp1633
AACGTTAGTCGCATAATATATATTATGGAACAATTAGAATCTTGGAAGATGAAAATACCAATTTATACTTTATTATGTTATTTAATTCATGGGTATGTCAGCCTAGACTACCATCGTAGCTAGCTATAATTATAGTAAAACTATGGGGTCGATCCAGCCTGCTGTATATTTTTAATATAGTTCTTTACGCATCAGGCCGGTCAATTGCTATCCTTTAAATTTGCAAGCAAAGATACTTTATCTCGACGTAGTCTTCGATACCGTACTTCGATCCTTCACGGCCCTGGCCGGATTGCTTAATACCTCCGAACGGCGCTACCTCGGTGGAGATGAGGCCAGTGTTAATTCCAACCATTCCATATTCCAGAGCCTCGGCTACTCGAAACACCCGCGCTAAGTCCTTGGCGTAGAAATACGAAGCTAGTCCGAACTCCGTGTCATTGGCCATATCTATGACATCCTCCTCCGTCTCAAAGCGGAAGAGTGGTGCAACCGGTCCGAAAGTCTCTTCACGAGCGACTTTCATTGCGGACGTAACGCCGGTTAGAATTGTTGGCTGAAAAAAGAGGCCCCCTCGCACATCTCGTTTTCCGCCGGTCGAAACGGCGCCACCTTTTTCGAGGGCATCCGCGATGTGTTCCTCCACCTTCTCCACCGCTTTCTCTGTGATCAGAGGACCGGCTACAACATCCTCTTCGAACCCGTCACCGACCTTCATCTGAGACACTTTAGCCGCCAGCTTATGAGCGAAGGTGTCATACACCCCGGCCTGCACATAAAGTCGATTTGCGCAAACGCAAGTCTGACCATTGTTGCGAAACTTCGAGATTATCGCGCCTTCAACCGCCGCATCAAGATCTGCATCATCGAAAACGATGAACGGCGCGTTGCCTCCAAGCTCAAGACCGAGTTTCATGATCTGTTCGGCACCTTGTCGCATCAAGATTTTGCCGACACCGGTCGAGCCAGTAAAGGTCAATTTGCGGACCTTATCGTTTTCAGTGAACTCCTTACCGATTGCGGCAGAGTCCTTGGAAGTGATGACACTGAAAGCGCCAGCGGGTAGTCCTGCGCGTTCAGCCAGGATTGCAAAGGCAAGTGCCGAGAGAGGTGTTTCGGCGGCAGGTTTTGAAACAATGGTGCAACCCGCCGCGATTGCCGGGGCGAACTTGCGCGCCAGCATCGCATTAGGAAAATTCCATGGTGTTATAGAAGCGACGACACCAATCGGTTGTTTGATAACGATGATACGCTTGTCCGGCTGGTGACCCGGGATTGTATCGCCATAGACACGCTTGGCCTCTTCGCCGAACCATTCGACATAGGATGCGCCGTAGAGGACTTCGCCTCTCGCTTCGGCCAGCGGCTTCCCCATTTCCATTGTCAAGATTGCGGCTAGATCATCGGCATTGGCGACGATCAAGTCGTAGAGGTTGCGGAGCACGGCCGCGCGCTCCTTGCCTGTTTTCTTTGCCCAGATTTTTTGCGCCGCGTAAGCGGCGCTAATTGCAAGGGCCGCATCAGCGCGTGTCATGTCTGGCAGGGAAGCGATTACCTCGCCGGTTGAGGGATTGGTGACGTCAAACCTCGTGCCGCTTTCTGAACTCGCCAGCCAGTTGCCCGCGATTAACGCCTTGTCGGTGGCAAGGCTAGAATCCCTCAGTTTTGATAAAAGGTTATGCGATAGGCTCATACTGGCCTCCCTGCCAATGTCATTGGCCGATCCACGCTTTCGTGCGCTCCCCGGCGTGTTGATATGCTATCTGCCCAAACCCACCGCCCGCCGGGTGTCCAATCAAAGTGCTACTGAAGAATTCGATTGATCGATCCCTTGAAGCCGGTCTCATTCAGGCCGTCTTCAGCTTGTAGTAAGTGTCCTTTTTCAAGACCTTAGCGTCTTCGAATTCCCACAGATCGCAGCCGAGTGTATCAATGGTAGAACCATCCGGGGCAGTGCCCCGTACTCGCCATTCGCTTAGCGCCTTATTCTCAAAGATCCAGGTTTTCGCCTCGGTCCACTGAATGTCTGGACTGTCGACAAACCGCTTTTCCAATGCCGCCTGAATCGCATTCGGACCAACTAATGTTCGACCAACAGGCTCTGGCCCGGCGGGCGCCAGCATGACGCCATTCGGTGCAAAAAATGAAGCGACAGCCGCAGCATCGTGGCTATTGAAGGCTGCCAGAATGGCATCCATCAGTTCCATTGTGGGTTTCTCTGCCATAGTATCCACCTCAGTTGACTGTTGATTGAATAAGTGCAAGCGACTTTTGAAAGAACGCGCTGCCCGTATCGGCAAGGGCATTCAACTCGTCAAAATGATCGCAGTTTGGGACCGAAAACCGTTCCATCTGGCGGTATTCGGTGCGGAAAGCCTGAACATAGATGTCGGCTTGCCTGTGAAATTCCTCGGTTTCCCGTCCGCCACAGACAACGAGTTGTGGCGCGTTTGTGACTGGCGGATGGTTCATCGGGCTTTCAGACTCGGCCTCGGCGGCGTCCATGCAGACAGCGTCGTTCAGAGATGTGCGTCGCAGCGGTGCGAGATCGTTGAGGGGCGAGACTGGAATGCCAGCTTTTACCAGGTCCATCGGAAGCGCAGAATCAAGCTCTGGCCATTTCGTTCCCATCAGCATCGCTGTGATGTGTCCGCCGGCAGAGTGGCCCATAACCGTTAACTTCGAGGCATCAATGCCCAGATCGCGTTGACTACGCCAAATCCAGACAAGCGCCTCGCGAGCCTCTTCAGAAATTCTGGTAATCGATACGTCAGGGCACAGATCGTATCCGACGATGATCACGTTCACGCCGTGATCGACGAAAGGCCTGGCAAGGAAGCTGTAAATCGACTTGTCGCCACGCTGCCAGTACCCACCATGGAAATAAACGAGTGTTGGCCCATCATCTCCCGACGCTCGAAACAGATCAATCTTTTGCTTGGGTCCACGGCCGTAAACAATGTCAAGCTGACCTGGCAGGGTTCGACGAGCATCGACGCTCCGCTCAACCCACTCGGGCACGACGGCGGTGTCATAGTCTGGTCGCCCAATACGTAGGTTATACTGAAGCTCTATTTCTTCGTCAGAATATTCTGGTTGAGAATGCATTACCTTTTCTCTCGTAAATGTCCCTCCCGAAAAGCCGGGAGGGAAATGGTTGCGGATTTGGTCAGAATTATTTCTTGACCAATGGGCAACGGGATTCCGAGAGAGGTGAGAAGGCCTCTTCTGCGGGAATTGTACGGACAAGGGAATAGTAATCCCAAGGGTACTTCGATTCATCAGGCGACTTCACACGGAAGAGGTAGAGATCATGCACCATCAACCCATCCTCGCGGATGATGCCGTTCTTCGCGAAGAAATCGTTGACCGGGGTTTCCTTCATTTTTGCCATAACGGTGGCAGTCTTGTCCGTTCCGGCAGCAGCAACGGCCTTCAGGTAGTGCATGGTGCTCGAGTAGACGCCCGCCTGGGACATGTTCGGCATTTTGCCCATCTTCTCCATATACCGTTTGGAGAATGCGCGCGTTTCATCGTTCAGATCCCAATAAAACGACGAAGTGAGCATCATCCCTTTGGCCGTTGCCAGACCGAGCGCGTCGATCTCGTTGTCGTAGACAAGCAGGCCGGCAAGCTTCTGACCGCCCTGCCCCATTCCAAACTCAGCTGATTGTTTGATAGCGTTTGAAGTGTCGGCTCCAGCGGTTGCGAATGCCACGACGTCAGGATTGGCTGCTTGAGCCTGGAGAATGTAGGAGGAATAATCAGGCGCGTTCAGCGGGACCTTGACCGAACCGATGACCTCTCCACCGGCCGCTGTCACAGCTTCGGTTGTTTGCTTCTCGAAGTCGTGGCCGAAGGTATAATCGACTGTCACGAAATACCACTTTTTGCCGCCTTCCTCGACGACTGCCTTGCCGGTCGAACGCGCCAGCGCTTCAGTGTCATAGACGTAATGGATTGTATTCGCGTTGCAGTCTTCGTTGGTGAACCGGGCCGAGCCGGAGATGCTGATGGAGACGAGTTTATCTTTCGCCGCGGCAATTTTGCTGACTGCCAGGCCCGCTGACGAATTGTTGATGTCCATGATGGCATCGACACCGTCTACATCAAACCACTGATTCGCAATCGAGACGGCGAGATCGACCTTGTTCTGCATATCTGCAGCGACTATTTCAACCTTCCTGCCGAGAACCTCGCCACCGAAATCCGCAACAGCCATTTGTGCTGCGGTGACGCTGCCCTTGCCGGCAACGTCGGAATAATTTCCCGACATGTCCATTAGCAGGCCGATTTTCAGTGGTTTGGCGTCGGCGGCTAGAGCCGAGGTGCAGATCCCGGACATTAGCGCCGCGATAATTGCTGGCAGCCCTTTGATTTTTATGCTCATTGCTTTTCCTCCCATTTTTAACCTAAAGGTTCTCAACGCTTTTCAGGTATCGAGTTGCTGGACACTTGGCTGTTGTCAGCACGCTTCCGCATTCCCAGAAGTGAGATGATTTCACCCACGACACCCCGTCTGAACACCAGGACACAAACGACGAAGAGGGTCCCTGTGACCACCGGGGCAGGAACTGCAAACCCTGCCGAATAGTGTTCGATGATAGTGATAATTGCAGCTCCAGCCGCCGGCCCAAAAAACGTTCCCATGCCACCCAACAGAGTCATCAGGACGACTTCGCCAGACATCTGCCAGGTGACATCGGTGAGCGATGCGATTTGGACGGTGATCACTTTCAGGCTGCCGGCTAATCCAGCCAATGCGGCGGAAATGACGAAGGCACCGAGTTTGTAGCGCTCGGCGCGGTATCCTAGCGAGACAGCTCGCACTTCATTGTCGCGGACGGCAGTAAGGATCGAACCGAAGGGCGAATTGAGCATGCGCCAGGTTGCGGCGAGTGCTAGTGAAACGATCAGCAGGACTGTGTAATAGAGCACAATAGGGTTAGACAGATCGAAGATTCCGAAAAGGAACCCACGTGGGACGGCCTGTATTCCGTCCTCTCCCCCTGCGAACGGCGCCTGAAGGAAGCAGAAGTAGACCATCTGTCCCAGCGCGAGGGTGATCATTGCGAAATAGATCCCCTGTCGGCGGATTGCGAGCAGGCCGAATAACAACCCGATTGCGCTCGCGAAAGCGACGCCCGCAAGAATCGATATCTCCGGTGGGAACCCCCAAACCTTTAACGCATGTGCAGTGATATAGGCGCTGCCACCGAAAAACGCGGCGTGACCGAAGGAAAGCAGCCCGACATATCCGATCAACAGGTTGAACGCACTTGCGAACAGCACAAAACATAAGACACGGGTAGCAAAGGTGGGGTAGACGAAGAAGGGAGCCAAAAGCACCACTGCAAGGGCAAACAAAGCCGCTGGCACGAGTACCTTCTTCGTAAGCCTGCTTGCAATGCCAACAGCATGGGCGGCAGTTGGTAGCGCTGTCTCCCTGCCAAAAAGGCCAGCGGGTCTGTAGAGCAGGACAATGGCCATGACGACAAAGATTACGACAGTTGCGGCCTGCGGATAAACCACCTTCGTAAGGCCCTCGAGGATCCCCAGCCCAAAGCCTGTAACGACAGCGCCCATGATCGAGCCCATGCCGCCTGCCACAACGACGGCGAATACAACGATGATGAGATGGCTACCCATCAACGGGCTCACCTGGTAGATAGGCGCGGCTAGAACGCCCGCGAACGCTGCCAACATCGCTCCCAGAACGTAAGTGGCGGAGAGCAGGACGGGCACGTTGACTCCGAAGGTCTCGACGAGGGCGGCATTTTCCGTCGCCGCCCGCAGATAGCTGCCGATCTTCGTCTTTTCGATAAGGAGCCAGACCAGAAAACAGGCAGCAAGTGACGCAGCCACGATAAACGCGCGGTATATCGGGATAACGACGATGCCAAGATTCCATACGCCCGTAAGGAGCGCTGGAGCGGCATACGGCTTTCCCGCAGCTCCAAGCCAATGGCGCATTGATCCCTCGATGATCAAAGCAAGGCCGAACGTGAGAAGGAGCCCGTAAAGATGATCCAGATTGTAAATCCGACGTAAAAGCAGGCGTTCGATGATCAATGCGAACACGCCGACGATTGCCGGCGCCAGAAATAGAGCGGGCCAATATCCGATCCCACCGTACTGCAGAAGCAGCCACGCCGTCACTGCACCGAGCATGTACTGAGCGCCATGGGCGAAATTGATAACCCGCAGAAGACCAAAGATTACGGCAAGGCCTAGACTGAGAATTGCATAGAAGGCACCATTGATGACACCGATCAACAACTGTCCCATTATTAGCTGGATAGAGACGTTCATCATGCTAGACTCCAAGATACCCTTCAAGCTCCGCACGACGCTTGTCTATTTCGGAGGCGGCAACTTCGAGCACAATCCGACCATGCTCCATCACGCACAGTCGATCGGCCAGGCCGCGGGAAAAGTTGAAATTTTGTTCGACGAGAAGGATCGTCATTTTCCGCTTTTTCAGAATCCGCAGCGTTTCCGCAATGCGATCGACAATGACTGGAGCAAGACCCTCTGTCGGCTCGTCCAACATCAGGAGCTTGGCACCTGTGCGAAGCACGCGAGCCATGGCCAGCATCTGTTGTTCGCCGCCGGACAGTTTGGTGCCGGGACTGGTCCGTCGCTCTTTGAGATTGGGGAAAAGGGTGTAGATTTCCTCGGTTGTCATGCCGCCGTCTGCGACAACGACGGGGAGATGAAGATTTTCTTCCACCGTCAGGCTTGCGAAGATACCGCGCTCTTCCGGGACGTAAGCTAGCCCCTCATAGGCGAGGCGATGTCGGGGTGTATTGGAGACATCCTTGCCGCCAATTTCGATTTTTCCTGTTCTTTTTTTCAGGAGTGCCGCGATCGCCTTCAACGTGGTGGTTTTACCAGCGCCGTTTCGACCGGTGAGCATCAGGATTTCACCCGGCATGATCGACAGGTCCACGCCATGAAGAACATGGCTCTCACCATACCATCCCTGGACACCAGAAAGGCGGAGAAGCGGTGTCACTTCAGCCATGACCATTCCCCATATATGCTTCTTTCACACGCGGATCGGCGCTAACTTCTTCGTAGCTGCCTTCCGCCAGCTTTTCCCCCCTTGCGAGCACTGTGACCCGGTCGCAAAGCTGGGAAACCACACTCAGGTTGTGCTCTACCATGACCACGGTTTTCCCATTCGCTACCTTTCGAATGAGTTTCGTCATGTCGTCGATATCCTCGCGACCCATGCCGGCCATGGGCTCGTCTAGCAACAGGACATCGGGCGAAAGCGCCAAGGTGGTTGCAATCTCAAGCGCACGTTTGCGACCGTAAGGAAGCTCGCCTGCGTTGCGGGTAGACCAACGCGTCAAACCGACGCTTTCGATCAACTCTTCGGCGCGACGGACCAATGGATCGAGCGCTCGTCGCGAGCGCCATATCTGGGTGTCCAGACCAGCAGGTCTCTGCAACGCGACGACAACATTGTCGATCACGGAAAGGCTTGGGAAGATCGCAGAGATTTGAAACGAGCGAACGAGACCGAGCCGGGCGACTTCGGCGGGCTCTAGCCGGGTAATATCTTTTCCCCGCAGGAGGATGCTTCCTGAACTGGGCGACAACGTCTTGGTCAGGAGATTGAACACAGTCGTCTTGCCAGCGCCATTCGGCCCGATCAATGCGTGTATGTGTCCGTCCCTGATAGAAAGGTCGAGGTTATTTACCGCTCGAAATCCATAAAACTCTCGAACGAGCTGCCTCGCCTGAAGCACGTAGCTTGGGGTTTGAACGGTCATTTTGTCGGCGTTCCCATTGTTCCGTTTATCGAAACTTATCACAATATACGAAACATATTCCCATTGACATTGCCCCTTGTCAACGGCGAACATAAAGAAAGTGGCGGCGAACCTGATGTGAGGGACGCTTAAGAGCAGAAAGGTCAGCGTGATGTCTGTCGAAGCTGTTGAAAAATTGACCCAATCCGATAGGCAAGTTCCACTCGAACGCTACTTTCGGCTGCTGGAGTTTCTCGCCTGCTATCCGCGGGGACTGGCGCTGAGCGAGTTGGTCACCATGATGATGTTGACCAAAGGGACTGTGCATCGTCTGCTGACTGCGATGCAGCGATCGGATCTGGTGACCGTCGGCAACGGGACGCGACCGCGATATCTTTTGTCTGCACGGGTTCAACGGCTTGGGCGCCTTGCGGTCGATTCCGATGTCGTGGCGACTTTGGCAAAGCCATTGCTTCAGGATCTTAGCGAAAAGCTGGGTGAGACCTGCTACCTGTGCAGACTAGATGGGACGTCGATCGGATCTATCGCAGTTTCGTCGCCAAACGACACCTGGACCGGTTATGTTTTGCCGGGAAAAATCCTGCAACCCCACGCCACGGCGGCTGGCAAAGCGATTATGGCGTTTCAACCGCCCGAAATTATAGATGCCGCCATCGGGGCCGGCCTCCCTGCAATCAGTGATCGGACCATCACCGAACCTAAGGCCCTGCTGAAGGAATACGCTACCGTGCGGGAAAACGGATATGCAACCTGCATTCAGGAGGTTGTCCCGGAATTGTCCGCCTTCGCCGTTCCGATTCACGTTGAGGGGATCGGAGTGCGATACAGCGTCGGTATTCTCGGCCCTCACTCAAGAATAATCCATGTCATCGAACAGCAATTGCCGCGGGCTATTGAGGGTCTTGCGAAAGCAATCACCTTGATCATCGCGGCACAAAGGTCACAAGCGGAATAAGGCATAAAAGGTAACGGCGGTGCCGGATCATGCTCTCAACATAGAACGTTATCGCTAGAATTCGAATGCTGGTTGGCCACCGCTTTCGCAAGCCAGAGAATACCGCTTCCAACATACACACGTCTTGCCGCATAGCGCGCTCATGCGGCTGTGCGCTTGGTAGTCGCCAGATGCTGTTGTTGCGCTCGATATTCGATAAGATCCTTGATCGTGACGATCCTCAATCCATGAAGTTTAGCGAAACGTTCAAGGTCGGGCAGACGCGCCATCGATCCATCGTCGTTGGCGATCTCGCAGATCACGCCGGACGGTGCCCGGCCCGCGAGACGGGCGAGATCAACGGCCGCCTCCGTATGACCCGGCCTACCGAGAACACCGGACGAGTGCGCACGCAAAGGAAAGACATGACCTGGGCGAGCGAAATCATTCGCTCGCGTGCCAGGCGTCACAAGCGCCCGCAATGTCGTTGCCCGATCGCTTGCGGAGATGCCCGTCGTTGTTCCGGGGATATAGTCTACCGAAACGGTGAATGCCGTGTTCATGAGTTCGGTGTTTCGCGGCACCATCAATGGGACCTCAAGCTCATCGAGACGACATCCCTCCATAGCAACACAGATAAGACCACGGGCGTAGTTCATCATGAACGCGATAGAAGCTGGAGAAACAGCGTCTGTTGCGATGACAAGGTCGCCTTCATTCTCCCGATCCTCATCATCCACGACAATGACCAATTCTCCAGAACGCATTGCCGACACTGCGTCTTCGATTCTATCGATACTCAAGGTAGATCTCCTGTCACATTCGGATATCTGCTCGTCACACAGATATTCAGTTTTGCCTTTTTCGGCCCCAATCGCTCAACTTGCGACTACATGTCAGGTGGTGAAAGCATCACGCGGCCTCTGGCCATCACGAACCCCGGACGCAGCGAGCGAATATCGTCAACCGGCATCCGCCTTGGATCACCATCGATTGCGATGATGTCGGCAATTTTCCCCGGCGTGAGACTACCTTTCTCATCCTCTTCACCCATGGTTGCCGCGGCGTCGATCGTATGCATCCTGAGGGCTTCATCGAAGGTAATTGCCTCGTCGGGATCGATGAAGTTACCCGAATATGCCTGCCGCTTCATGCAGCACCAGATACTGAAAAACGGATTCGTCGCCTCGCGTTCGGACCCGATCCAGACATCGGAACTGCCGGACAAGCGCCATCCTCGGTCGAGCAAGGTGCGGAACGGGAACCGGCCACGAAGACCGTATTCGCCAAGATAGTCAGGGAAGTACTCGCCGAACGTGTAAATGAACACCGGCTGGGGTACAGGGATGATACCCGCTTGCGACCAGAGGTCGGCGGACGTGGCGTTCGGAAGAAAGTTTCCGGCATGCTCAATACGCATGCGGGTTCGACCTGCCTTGGCGCCGCCGAGCTTGATGACCATTTTGCATAACCAGTCCTGCGCCCGATCGCCGTTGGCGTGGACAGCCAATTGCAAGCCAGCTTCCTGTGTCATCAGGAAGGCCCGGCGTAGGAAGTATTGATCGAAGGCAATAGATCCCGAAGAGCCGGGATGGCCGACATAGCAGCAGTTCACCGCTGCCGATTTGGCCGAGAAGCCGCCATCGGAGAAAAGCTTCAGGCCCTGGATGCGGATGTCGCGCTCGGGCGCAGTCAGCCGGATATGGTCCTTCCAGTTCTTGACCTTGTCGAGGCTTTCAAGCGTGCCAGGCGACCACAGGTAGGTGCGGATACTTGCCGGGAGACGGCCCATTTCCGCCAGATCGTTCATGCACTCAAGACCGACGATCGTCTCGGAGATTTCACCGATCGTGGTGACACCATAGGTGGTGAAGTAGTTTTGCAAGCCCTGTTCGATGGCTTCGCGAAGCTCTTCCGCATCGGGATTCGGCAAGGGAAGGAGTGAGTCCATCTCCTTTATGACGCCGGTTGGTTCTCCGGAAGAATCCCGGATGACTTCCGGCCGTCCGGTAACGCTGTGGGCTGGTGTCTCGAAATTGCGGCCGATTCCGGCCATTTCGAGAGCCTTGCTGTTGAGAACGGAAATATGGCCGCCTGCCCGCAGGATAATCGGGCGGTTAGTGCTTATCGTATCCAGCTCTGCGCGGGTCGGAAGCCGTCCCTCCTTGAGCTTTCTGTCGAAGAAGAGGTTGGCTTGCCCCACAAGCCACTCGCCGGGCGCCAGTGTCGACTGGTAGGAGGACAGGGAGTCGAGAACGTCCGGGATCGTGCCGCATTCCGGTGCGCGGCAATCGACCGTCTTGTAAGCGGTGCGGCACACGACTTCGGCATGCGCATGCACATCGACGAAACCGGGCATGAGCGTTTGATCGCCGAGGTCTACGATATCCACGTCAGGGCCGAGATCCTGAGCCTCGGCACGGGTAATGAGCCTGACGATGCGGTCACCACTTACCAGAACGCCCTGCCAACGATCGTCATCTCCGCCCGATCCGACGGTGATGACCCTACCACCCAGAACAACGCTCTCTTTCGACATTCTTTTTTCCTCATCTGCGAGATGGCCGATCCGGGCCACGCGTGGCGCGGCCCAGACTTTGCGTTTAAGCGCAGTTCACCCAAACTGTCTTGGTTTGCAGGAACTTCTCAATACCTTCCTTGCCGTTGTCGCGGCCGTGTCCGGATTGCTTGTAGCCACCCCATGGAGCGGCAGCATCGAACTGGTTGTAGGTATTGATCCATACCGTGCCGGTTTGCAGCATCGAAGCCAGCTTGTGCGCGCGGCCGATGTCCCGGGTCCACACGCCTGCGGCAAGTCCGAAGGTCGTGTCGTTCGCCCGTCGGGCGATCTCATCCAGATCTTCGAACGGCTGAACGACGACAACAGGTCCGAAAATCTCCTCGCGCACAACCTCCGCGTTGTCATCGACGTCGAGGAGAATGGTCGGCTTGTAGAACGATCCCGCTACGGGCAGATCGTCGGGAATGGCACCTCCAGCGGCGACACGGATACCGTTCTGCCGCGAATGCTCGACATAAGAGGCGACGCGATCGCGCTGTTCTGTCGAGATGAGTGGTCCCATGGTCGTGTCGGTGGCAAGGCCAAAGCCAACCTTCTGCTTCGATGCCTCGGCGATGAGGAAATCGGCAGCCCGGTCGAAGACTTTCTTTTCGACCATGATGCGCGAGCCTGCCGAGCAGACCTGGCCAGTGTAGAAGAAAGCAGCAATCGCGGCAGTCTGGAGAGCGGCGTCCAGGTCCGCATCCGCGAAAACGATGTTCGGGTTTTTGCCGCCAAGTTCAAGCGATACGTGCTTGAGGGTCGAAGCGGCGCTGCGGGCGATGTGCTTGCCCACCGTTTCGGAGCCGGTGAATGCAATCTTGGCAATACCAGGATGGGTAACCAGCGCTTCCCCAGTGGTCTCGCCTTCACCCTGCACCACATTCAGAACACCTTCGGGAATTCCCGCTTCCAGCGCGAGCTTGCCGAGGACAAGCGCAGACAACGGCGTCTGCTCGGCAGGTTTGAGAACGATGGTGCAACCAGCGGCCAACGCTGGCGCGATCTTGAAGCAAGCCTGGCAAAGCGGAAAGTTCCACGGGACGATGGCGGCTACGACGCCGATCGGTTCCCTTCGGGTGTAGACGTGCATGTCCGGAGCATTTACAGGCAATGTTTCACCGCCCAGTTTGGTTGCCCAGCCCGCATTGTAGCGCAGCGCGTCGACGGACAGTCCGATATCGACGAACTTGATGTGCTCGACAGGCTTGCCACTGTCCAGGGATTCGAGTTCAGCGATTTCCTGAGCCCGGCTCTCGATCAGTTCAGCCAGGCGCATCATGCGAGCTGCACGCTCGGCGGCACTCATCCGGCCCCAGGGACCGACCAGCGCCTGCCTTGCGCTTTCAACCGCGCGATCAACGTCCGCGGCAGTCGCATGGGCGGCGCGGGCGATGAGCTTTCCTGTAGCCGGATCAAAGGATTCGATCGTCCCGCCATCCGAGGCATCGGAGAGTTTCCCGCCGATAAGAAGCTGCTGCGGCGCTGCGAGCAATGCTCGTGCCTGTTCACTCAGCAGATCATGTGGATTGAAATTGGCATTCATAGTAATATCTCCTCAAAGTGCCGTTTTGAATACGGCGGTGTGGATTGACGCGCCGCCGGATGCGAAATTCGCGACGTCAGCGATGGCCGCCTGGCCTTCGGGAGATCCGAAGGAGCGGGTGAGACTGTCGATGTCGGAGTAGGTCATCACGGCCAGCATGTGGGCTGGGTCCGTCCCCTCGCCTCTGCTCACCTCGCCGACGCTATATTCGAAACCCTTCAGCTCCGGCATTTTGAGAACGAGCGGAACGTGGATCGCTTCGTAGTGGCGGTTGAAGACTTCGGCATCGTCGGGAATTCCATAGACAACGGTGACTTTGATCATGGCGCCAGCTCCTGAAAACGGTGTGTCGAGAACATGTTGCGTCGGTGATAGAGCAAAGTCGGATTTGCGGTGTCGTGGTGGATGTTCTGCACAGCACCGATAAGGATGACGTGGTCGCCACCGGGAATAATGTCGCAAACCTGACAGGCGATAACGCCCGAAGCCCCGTCGATCTGAGGCATGTCGAGATAGCCGCTCTCCCAGGAAACCCCGTCGAACTTCGATTCGCCTTTACCGGCGAAGCGCATTGCAAGATCTGCCTGTGCGCCTGACAGGATATGAATGAGGAACGGCTTGCCGACGGTTTGCAGATCCTTCAGCGTATTGGATTTGCGGTCGAAGGCGACCAGCATAAGCGGCGGATCGAGCGAAAGGGACATGACCGCCGAAAGCGTCGCTCCACTTGGATTTCCGGCAGCATCGACTGTCGTGACGATCGTAACGCCGGAAGGCATATCCGCCATGAGCGCCTTGATGAGGGCTACACTATACTGAGATTCTTGGTCCATTATTTTGCCTCGTAGGTATGGCTTCGGCGTCCCCCGCGGCCGCACGTGCCGCGGGGGTGGTCACTCTTGGGAAGCCTTTAAAAATCGGTTAGTAGCCGCCACGTTTGGCTGGCTGGACGAAGAGCTTTGTCAGCATGACAAAAGCAATCCCGGCAGCGAGCGCGGACGGAAGCGACGCCGTCGTATATTGATAGAGTGAGGACGACGTGTAGGTCAGGGGATTGAGAAGGCTCAGATAGGTCCCGACGCCGACGACCATCGCGAGGATCGCTGCGGGGTTGAATCCACTCCAGTACCTGTACTCATTCTTCGGGCTGCGGTCGTAGATCGCCGTGATGCTGACCTTGCCCTTGCGCAAGATGAAATAGTCCGCGATCTGAATGCCACACAGTGGTGCGAACGTAACGGCGATCAGTGCCAGGAACGTACCGAAATTGTTAAAAAACAGATCTGGGACGAACACACCTACGGTCGCCACGGGAGCGATGGAAATGCCGAGAAGAAGCCACCACGGCGCTGCTTCAAGCTTCTTGTAGTGGCGCAGGCCAATCGAGGATGCGTAGATGCCGGCAACGGCGGTGCCAAGGTTTGCAGCGGTCACGAATGCTAAAGCGATTATCGCATAGGTTTCACCGCCGACAGCGCGCATCCATTCCGCGGGGTCGGAGATCTTCAGTGCGAGAATACCGGCGGCTCCGATCATGCTGAGAAGGCCCACGACCAATCCGAAGCCGATCATGGCCGGCGGGACGGCCGTTTTACCGTTCGGCGACATGCGAACCATGGCGCCGAAGTAAGGCCACCAGGACAATGCAGGAGCAATCGCCAGTTCGATACCGGTCGTGTAATTCCAGAGAGGTTTATCAGAAGCGTATTGCGGTACCGCGGTCATCAACTCGTTCCAACGCGTATCGACAATAAGCCATAGCATCCAGAGACCGACGACGACGTGAATCACGAGTATTTTTGCAATCCGATCAACACCGCTCGCGCCTTTTAGAAGTACGGTGAACGAAATCGAGCACGCCAGCAACGTGGCGCATGACATCAGCCAGCGATGATCGCCGGGAGCAAGAGCGCCCGCTGCGATGAGGAAATTGATCAACGACTTGCCGAAGAAGATCAGCAACAGGCAGTTCCAACCGACAATGGAAAGGTACTGCAGCGTAAAGGGAACGATCCAACCCTTCGTTCCAAACTGCGGTTTGGAAGCTGCTATCGAGTCTATGCCGTAGCGCATACAGACCGGCACCAGCGCAAGGATCACCAACAGGATTCCAAGCATACTTCCGCCGACCAACGTCGTGAAGCTCTGCTTGAAATCCAGATAATACCCGACATATTCGCCGATAATGTAGCACCATGTCGCGGCGGCTACGGTGGCGAGCGAAAAGAACAGCTTCCATGCGCCCCAGGTGCGCTCGGAAAGCAGCAACGGCAAAGCAGACTTGTCAGCCTCGAAGGTGGCTGACGCGGCATGCGGAATGCTTGAACGGATACCTATATCAGACATTCACCACCCCCAGACCAGCAGAAGCGCTGGCAAGATGATGCAGCCGACGAGCATCCATAGGCCGCTGATTGTATCGAATCCCTGTCCCTGATGGGCAGGCTGCTCCAATAGAGCGAGCCGCTTGCCCAACTCCTCTTCGTAGGTCATTTGTGAATCCTCCCGGATAGACGTTAATGTATAGTCTTTCCTTTCCCGCTCCTGGCGGCCGCTCCTCCGCAGCCGATAGGTGATTGACCGAAACTTATTCGGCCGCGACCTTTGCTCCAGAAAAGTGCGGGATCACTTCACGCCCGATCAGATCAAGCGATTTCATGATGTCTTCGTGCGGTACGCCATCAATGCGCAGAAGCACTTCGTCTACACCACGTGCTTCCAGATCTTTCAGGCGCTTTCTGAAATCATCGGGGGTGCCGATCAGAACAGACGGCGTCTCTGTCAAAAGGAAGTCGAGATTGTTCTCGTTCTCCAGAAGCCGCGTCATCTTGTCATCAAGATACTCGTAGGATGCGCGCTTGCCGAGCGGTATGTAGAGATCAAGGATAAACTTGAAGTACCCGAGCGCTACATCGCGAGCGACACGGCAGGCTTCTTCTTTGGTTTCGGCACAAAACGCGGTTGCCACATACAGGCCGAGATTCTTGTTCTGGCCGCGGAACATCGGTTTGGCGTCGCTCTGTCCCTCACGATACGCGTCGATACATTCCTGCAAATAATCGAAGCCGAAGTAATTCTCGAACGTCAGCACGCCGATTCCGCGCTCGCCAGCCATGCGGTGCGTGTCCACGCTGGAGGCTGCAACCGAGACCGCTGGATGCGGGCGTTGCACACAGTGCGGCACGATGGTTCTTGCCGGGATCTTCCAGAAGTCGCCGTCATAACCCTCGAAATCCTCATCGAAAAGCTTGGAGAGAAGCTTCATTCCATCTTCCCACTGAGCGCGGGTCTGAGACGGATTGACGCCGAAAGCTTCGAGTGTCGTGAGGTTGTTTGACCGGGCGGTTGCGATTTCCGCGCGCCCCTTCGAAACGATGTCGAGGGTGGCAAGGCGTTCTGCGACGAGAATGGGATGGTTCCATTGCAACAGCACAGCGCACATGATGCGCAGGGTGATGTTGTTCGTCTCCCGTGCGATTGCCGCATACAGGACTTCAGGGGCAGAGACGGTAAAGCGGGGCGGACTGAAGTGTTGCTCCGAGGTGCCCCAGCTGGAGAACCCAAGTTTGTCAGCGCGAGCGACCTCCGCGATCATTTCTTCGTACCTGCTCGCAACGGTGCGACCGGGCATAACTTCGCCTTCTTGCAACAGACCGATCTTCATTTTTACCTCCCAATGCAAAGAAACTCGATATGAATTACGATATGCGCGTAATTGATCAGCGTCAATACCGTTTTCAGCTTATTGGCGGAGAATTGAGGCCGGTTTGCGCTCATCTAGATTGGTCGCCAATATTCTTGCGACAAGCGCCCATGCCGCGTAAGAACGGATAAAAGGGAGTGCCAACCGTGAGTGTACAGTTCGACAGACCGGATCAATCCAACGCTGCAATTGAATTGGCTTCGGAAGTCGATTTCGACGATAAAGATCTTGAGATCGTCTCGCTGCTCCAGCGCGACGGCAGGATGCTGTTCACAGAAATTGCGCAAATCGTGAATTTAACGGAGAAGACCGTCAGAGCGCGCGTGCAATCGATGTTAGATAGTCACGCTATAAGCATAATTGCGCTGACAACGCCGGCCGCGTTGGGCTATCGTGCGATAGCACTCGTTGGCTTGACATGCGCGCCGGGCTACCGTCCTTCTGATGTTGCTCAGATGCTGGCGCAGGTTGATGGTATCGATTACGTCGTTGTGACGTCTGGACGATACTCAATCATCATCGAGATCGTAACGCTAGATCGCATGAACGTTCTCGAAATCGTACAAGAGCGCGTCGTCCAAGAGCCTGGCGTCGCTTCGTTTGAAGTATTCGAAGGCGCCACTCTGCATTATCAGAAGGCCGGTTTTCTCGGCGTTGGCTACAAAAACGAACAATATGGCGTGCAAAGCCGCCTGTTATCCGACGCAGACCTGCAAATCGCGGCGGCCTTGGCTAAGGATGGGAGAGCTTCATATCGATCGGTAAGCATTGCGCTAGGAGTTTCTGAAACGCAGGTCCGGACGCGTGTCGCGGCAATGATTGCGTCAAAGCAGATGCAAATCCTCGCCATCGCGAATCCACTAGCCTTTGCCGACCGCGTCGTTGCTTGGGTGGCGCTCAAAGTGAGCCCGAATGCGCTGATAGTCGACATCGTGAATGAGCTCGAGAGCTACCCTGAAGTGACATACATTCTCTCAACGTTTGGTAGATTTGAACTGTTTGTGGAGGTTCAGGCAATTGGCCTCGACGTTCTTCACGACGTGATCCATCAACAGATCAAGGCGGTGAGCGGAGTAAGGTATGTCGAGGCATTTCCATATTTCAAGCTTCACTACAAACCCCTGATCTAGGAAACTACTGCGGTAAATTTTAAGGCCCGGTCGGCGCCTGCATTTTACTGGATGGCACCTTTCACGGCTTCCAAATTGGCGGTGAATAGGATTCGCTAACATATGCGGGGTTTTCGATCGTTAAGCGACCTTGTTATCTGATGTGGCTTGACGCTTGCATGTCTGTGAATAAATGCTTGACCTGCGATCATTCTGCCCTGGGAGTTAGGTTCCCCGGGAGGTATAGCCCTGAATCATCGAGCATTCATTCTTTTGCAGGCTCAGCTTCATTGCCAGTTCACCGGCTTGAAAGAGCTGCATCGCAGAGCGAGGCCCATGCAGCACGAAGCTCGAGCAATTCAGTTTGATGGGATGTGGGAAAGCCGCGCTTTTTCCGTTGGGCTATCGAAATCCCGAAACGGTTCTTGTCACCAAAGCCAGACGGCAGGATTTCGCGAGCGCTGCAAAGCGCAAGCAGCTTTGCCCTTCGCCTTGGTCCGTCTTCCATATGGATTGCCAGATCAACGGCCGAATTGAGATAGCCAGCGAGAAAATGACCGAAAGCGATTGCCAGCCGTTTGCATTCATCCTCCTGCAGGAAGACAGGCAAGTGGCCTTCCCAAAAGGTTGCAAGGTTTGCATCTGAACGCTTTTCGGCCTCTTCGGCCAGCGTCCATAGCCGCTTGCGGTCAAGCGCCCATGGCGCATCGATGCCAGCAGGCAGAATAATTTCCGAGTGAAGAATGTCGTCCTCACGAGAGAGAATAATCGCCTCCCTGGTAATGCCATGCAAAACCTGACCACTGATATCAGCAGCGACGGCAATAACGCTGGTATTCTGTCGTCGGCCGATCCGCACGACCTTGAGGACGTGAAAGCCGGTCGAGGCGATAGTCATCAGTTGCCATCGGGATCGAACTTCAGGAACACCCGATCCTCCCATGTTGTTCGCTTCCAGATATGTGGCCCTGTTGCCGGTTGTTCGTCAGCGGTGCTTTCAAGCACCTTGCCGTCAACCTCGATGCTGATCGTTCCGCTGGCGCCGAGGCCCACAGACTTGAGATCGGCCAGTGCCTTTGCCGGTATTTCGGGAGACGAGATCACGACCGTCCCATCCTTTTCACGCCGGATCGTCAGGAAGTTGCTGTTATCACCTTTGGAATTTGGAAAGCCGACAACCGGAGCGGCTTCGGTCAGTTCGCCGGCAAGTTCCATGGCAAAATCGTATCTACCCTCGCCAACATAAGCGAAACGCTTCATGCCGGCGAGCTTCATCGCCGGCGCTTCCTGCGCTTTCATCTGTTCGTCGTGGTTTGCCGGAACTGGCTGACCTTTCGCCATGGCTGCGATCGTGCGCGGTTCGGCAAGCCGCCCCGCCAGTGCAACATCATAGCGATAGCCCTTCATCGTTATATCGGCGTCGAGTTGTTCAGG
>NZ_JARRAE010000003.1 GCF_030376605.1 Pseudochrobactrum sp. sp1633
CCGGTTATTACGCCACCGGTGATGGTGGAGACGCGCTATATAAGCGTGTAATCTCTGAGCCTGCCCACGCAGGTAAAGTGCAGTCAGCAGATGGCGCGTGGTGGGAGCTATCTGAGGAAGAGCCTAGCGTAAAAATGTTCGGAGCTAAGGCTGATGGAGCTAACGATGACACGGCCTCTTTACAGGCGGCGATTGACTATTGTTCCGCAAAGTTTTCCGGGGGGATGGTCCGACTAGCTAACGGGGTTCACCTAATATCATCATCACTGATCTGGAAAGACCACGTTTCAATGAGGGGTGAAGGGCAGACATCAAGCACCATTAAAGCAACCGGGTCTATGGTGCGTATGATTAGCATGATAAATTTATGGTTGTCAGGTGTATCCTTGGAACGATTCAGGGTAGATGGGGTACAGGGGCAGACAGTTGGTCTTTATGTGGAGCAAACGGTGGTAGGAACAGGCGAGACCGTTGGTCATCTTCAAATGAGCGACGTGCAGTTTGTAAACCACTTGAATGGTTTGGATGGAGCGGGCGTGTTTGCCTTATTTGATAGTTCTCTTACCAAGGTAGATTTTATACAGTGTACTGGCGCGGGTGCCTTCATTCAGGGTTCAGGCATGAACTTCTATGGATGTACTTTTCGTGTGTGTGGAGACGGGGTTCGTATTGCCTATCTTGCTGGTGGTAGTATTGGAGGGCCTCGTTTTTTCGGCGGCGTGTGGGTTCAGAACAATTTTGATGTCACGTTTGACGGGTCCCTCATCCGCCCTTGTCAGTTTTATGGCTGTTGGATGGAGATGTGTAAAACCGGGGTGTTTGCTACCTATAATTCAGGAGGAGCGGTGAATTTTCTAGGAGTGAAGGTCGATGGCTGTCTATTCCAGCCGGATTCAACTTCTCCCGGAGCCGCCATTTGGAATGTGGCCTCCTTTAACGGTTCAGTCACTTTCTCCGACTGCGTTGTCGTAAATTCACCGTCCGTGAACGCCGACTTGCCCAACAGGTATTACAACCCGGGAGCGGGTGGGGTCCTTAGTGTGTCTAGTTCTGTTCGAACGAATGGGGCTGATTCGTGGCAAGTTTTGCCTGACTTCACCACGAACACACTCGTAAATATGAGGGGGGTATTTAGTGACCGGAAGTATCCAGACGATGCGTCTGCGGGGGCGGCTGGTCTTTTGCAAGGGGATATCTACTACAACACATCGACTGCATTTTTAACCATGAAAAACTAATGAAGCGCATGACACCTTTTAATTGGTAGATACAATACATCATCGTTAAGGTTTTTCCAGTCATCAGCTTTTATACTTAATAAAATCGTGCGGCATTAGGGCGTAGGTTAAATATTGATAAGGCAATATCTAAAGTTTTAGCAATGCAGCGGTGTAAACCCATCCTGGGATGGATGCGCTTAAATCAAGGTATTGCTCAGGTTCGTATTGCGTACATGCATCAGACGTAAAATTTGATACCGCATAATCGAAATTATAATATATTTTTGATATAGCGGATGGAAAACAGTAAAATGGTTTCCCATCAATACTGTGTTTTAGCGCACTTACTCTATTTTGATTGCTGTCCAGAACCCATATAGGCACATCGCCACGGATGTGGCTTGACTCATTAAGAAAAGGCGAAAGAGAGGGAAGAGCCGGTTTATGGTCTCCGTAGACTAATATCACTGTATCCGGCTTAATCCTCTTGATTTTTTGAATGAACTCCACGAGGTCTTCAACGGTTGCTTTCATCTTACTTATGTAAGATCCATGCCCATTATCACCATTGACTTCGTCATAAGGACCGTGACCATGAACTGTAGCTAAGTGTAAAAAAATATTTTTGTTGTTAGAAGCCACAATTCTGTCTAACGCAAAATCGAATAGAACCTTATCTCTAGGAAATCCATTGGGATAGTTCATAGGAGGGGGCATGTCTTCTAACCCAAAGAACTGGTTAAAACCTAACCGAGGCTCTACTCTGTTCCGGAACCAAAAGCTTCCATCGTGATTATGCAGCGATTCAGTATGAATGTCATTTTCTGCGAGTATGCTTGGAAGTGTTACAGTGTTTTTGCGTAATAAGTCCCTATATTCCTGATAGATTATACCTCCAACTGAACCATTAAGAGTTGGGAGTCCTGTCAAAATTTCAAACGAGGAGTTAACGGTACCTCCCCCAAAGATAGGGGAAATCCCCCGCATACCAATCATGCCCTCTTTGGTTAAGGGGTCAAACTCATCAGAGAAAAGCTGATCATCGTGCCAGCATGACTCACAAAGAATCGCAATGAATGTATTAGTAGCCGCATTAATAGAGGGCTTTTCAGCAAGTTGATTGAATAATTCTGCTTGTGCTTTGGTTGGCTTATCAGGGATCGGTCTCTGTCCGGTTTGAATTAGATGTAATAATAAACCATTTGCATTTGCATTATGCTGCCATACAGCTGCATAATATTTTAATGATCCGTTTTGTTGGTAATAAGAAACTAACTGTGAAATTACCTGATATGAGAGTATTAGTGAAGATACGCAGACGACTGCTAGTAGTCGTTTAAGGTTACTCATTTTTAACATTCTAAATATCATGTAGAAAAATAATGAAATTAATGATATTAATATTAATATAATAAAAAATTTTGGTGCGTATTTCGCGGCTATAGAAATGTGGTTAATATGACTAATATCACCAAGTATAAGAGGTTCACCAGTGGCAATTAATTTTAATTTTGATGTTTTGTATATGGCGTAGATGCTCCCTGATAGTATCAGGAAGCTGGGTATAGGGGTGATTACTATAGACAGTAAGGAGTAAATAGCTACCCAAATTGTGATACTTGCGTAGTAAGGGAAGCTATCGATTAGCGCTCTGCTTTCGGCGTCACGTGGAAAATTAAAACGTTCAAATGCCAGCGCCGTGAATACTAAGAATATAAAGAGCCAAGTGTCTTTTCTTCTGGAAAATAAATAAGTGATAAATTTGTCATAAAACTGTAACATTTCTCGCAATTAGCATAGAAATCTTACATTGTCATTTCCAATAAGTGCAACTTTGATTGTTTGTAAAAATAGGCGGAATAGTCTGAATTTCTTTCCCCTCCTGACGGTCGAAGGTCAGAGCAGGATGGTTTAGGGGCAAGAGGATTTTGCGCTTCGACGTGGACACTAATATACCGCCATTCTGGCAATGGGTGATGAAGCTGTAATCGAGTGGCAGGACGCTTCTGAATACCTGCGTTTGCACCCATTACTCAACGAAGTGGCAGCGCATCTGTCATTAACGCAGGAGCAGGTTGATGTAATGTGGCAGCAGGCGTTAAGCGCTTAAAACGAAAACAGCCCCAGACGTTGATCTGAGGCTGCAATGCAGTTCCGAATACAAAGAATTAGAACTTGTAGTTCAAGCCAACGCGCACAGTGTGGAACTGAGATTTAGCTTCGCCGATACGAACATCGCGCACACCATCATAAGCATCGAGTTTCAGCTTACCAAGGTCAGTGTACAGATATTCTGTTTTAAGCGTCACGTTGTTTGTGATTGCATATTCTGCACCGGCACCAACAGTGTAGCCAACTTTGGTGTCAGACTGAGACGAGCCACCCATGTAATCGTTCGCATAGGTTTTAACTTTACCATATGCAACACCACCAGTTGCGTAGACCATAAAGCGGTCAACCGGTGTGTAACCAAGACGGACACGTGTTGTACCGAACCAGCTTACCTTTGTTCCGAGGTTCACCAATGTACCGCCTGGGACACTGACATCAAAATCGGATTTTACGCCGGAGCCTTGAATATCAGTTTCAATACCAACAACTGCCTGGTCAAACTGCCAGTTATAACCGGCCTGAACACCGCCGATAAAACCACTGGCATTACCTTTGAGTGACAGGTCGCCAAGCAATTCGTTGAAATCAGTTTTGAATTTTCCGCCTGCATAACCGGCATTCACACCGATATAACCACCTGTCCAAGAGAAGGTGTCAACCACAACTGGTGCTGGTTCGTTATAAACTACGGCATCGGCGGCCATAGCGGAGCTGGTGAACAAAAGTGCGGCGGATGCTGCAAGGGTAAGGCTTTTAAACATATTGATCTCCCAAAAGATGATTCTTGAGTTATTTTCTACACTGGCAAGTGAAAAATAGCTGTTACATGACAGCAACAGTCATGTGAAAACGCATATTCATTTGTCTGTAGCAGTTAAGCTTTGTAATTATTATTTTCAACAATGAACTGATGCCTCGCTTTTGCGGGGCTTTTTTTATGAAAGGAACGCTATGCGTGAGACCTTAACGACCGCGCTTGACCTGATGTTTGGTCATGAGGGCGGATATGTGAATAATCCGAAAGACCCGGGCGGTGCCACGAAGTACGGCATCACACACAGGACATTGGCCGCTCACCGTGGTGTTGCCAGCGTTACACCTGCACAGGTCAAAGCACTCACCAAGGAAGAAGCTGCAAAGATTTATCGGCGCTCCTATTGGGTGCAATCCGGCGGCGATCTGCTTCCGGTTGGCATTGACTTCATGGCTTTTGACTATGGTGTGAACAGTGGCCCAGCACAGGCGATTAAATCGCTACAACGGATTGTTGGCGTGACGGCTGATGGTATTGTCGGCGCTCATACCGTTGCGGCTGTGAAGGCATATAAGGGCGATCTGATCGCCGCTTATGCGGCGGAGCGTCTTCGGTTCATGAAGACATTGAAAACTTGGCCGGTGTTTGGTCGGGGTTGGCAAAAGCGGGTGATCAGTGTGGAGGCGCAATCACGTCAGCTCATACGGGGATTCCAAGTAAATACCGATGTGAATACTTCCTCGGCTAAGGCCAACCCCAAAGATCAATCTCTCATGGAAACATTTAAAAAGCCAGAGGCATGGGCATCAATTGGCGGCCTTTTATCCGGTCTTGGCGGTATGGCTTCCGGCTCGGGTCCGATCCAATGGGCGCTTGCAATTATCATGGTCGGAGCATTTGCCACCGGTGTTTATTTCCTCATCAAGCGCATGCAGGATCAGGCGGCATGAAGATCAACTTTCAACACATCACTGGTGCGGTTATCGGAGGGGCAGTTTCAGGCCTCTTTTTTTATGCGCTCGGGCAACATGACGGCAAACAGGATGCGGCATTAAAAGCTGCTCAAGCTGTCACACAGGCAATTCAGAACAGGGCAGGGATTAATGAGACAATCGAAAATTTGGACAGCGTTGCTCTGTGTGTTGAGCTTGGCGGGATGTCAGACCAGTGCGAACAATTGCGCGGGATGGCAGAAAATCAGCCTTAAACCGGAAACCGCTGTCTATATGGCAGGTAATGACCAGAGCGCGGGCAAAGGCATTGCCGGTCACAATGCCTACGGAAACAAGGCGGGGTGCTGGTAATGTCGCCAACAGAGAATGATTTCGATCTTCGTTCCCGCGTTGTAAATCTTGAGCAGCAGCTGACCGGTATTCTCCCGCGCCTTGTGGTTCTGGAGAAGTTTCAGGTTCAGTCTGAAATCGCAGGTGCACGCAAAGATGAGCAGTGGAAGCACATGGACAACCGGTTCAATGATCTGGAAAAGAAGATATCCGGTGTGAGTGATACTCTGGCGAAGGTCGTTTGGCTTATAATAAGCGCTCTGATCCTTGGAGTTGTCAGCTTCATGCTAAAGGGTGGTTTTAATGTGCCTTAACGATACTCGTGGGTTTCGTTTTCTTTGTTTTTAACGGTGGAGTGATCGCCGCTTGAGCAAGTCTTTGTGCTTTTAATCGCGCGGTCTTCTCATCACGAAGTTTCACACTTTCTTCGATTTCATCGGAGATACGTGCATGAACACTGCTTTGAAGTTGTGTTTTCTCAAAGGCAATTTCTGCATTTTGACGTAATAAGCTATGCATTGATTTCATCTGGTAGCCAATCTTGATGTGAGAAATAAAAAAGGCCAGACAAAAATGCCTGACCTCTCATTATGTGTATTCTCTCCAGTGCCAGTACATCCGTGGTCAAAGGAGTGAGTTACACCAAGTTATGCTGCTTGCAGATTGCAAGCTGACATTTTGCCTGACTTATTATCACGCTCAAGGTCGTAACCGAGCTTCTGGCCTTCAACGATTTCACGCATGCCAGCGCGTTCAACGGCTGAAATGTGAACAAATACGTCTGCATTGCCGTTGTCAGGCTGAATGAAGCCGAAGCCTTTTGTGGAATTAAACCATTTAACTGTGCCGGTGGTCATAATGAACCCTTTCATAGCAACATAAGGTGCTCATAACGCAGGATAGCGTTACGAGTATGATAGCGATTTTTGAGATGAAAGGTTCGTTAAGGGCGCAGATGCTGCGCAAAAAGCAAAGCTAAACAAGTAAAATATCGATAACACCAATATGGACTATTAATATTTTTTGTCAATCATTAGTTTTTAATTCTATTTATATCAATTTTAAGTTGTGGTTGAATTTAAGCAGTACGACCCAATATGAGTTGGTCAATCCCTCATGTTGGAGAATTAAAACAGCAGTCTATAGAGCGTCAGTATATGTAAGTCACTTAACTGCTTTATTGCCGTCCTCTTTGTGGTCAAAGCAGAACCATTCGACGCCATACCGGCCGTTAAATCCCCAGCCACCCCATTTCTTACAACCCTCGTGCATACACCAGTGGATATAGAGTGCCTCCTGTTTGGCCGGTTTGTTTTCCCATGGCGGGGTATCATCGCTCATTGTGCTGAGTCCTTATTCAAAACAATCTCCTCATACCGTCATCTTCCTGATAAATAAAGTACGATCCCTGTAGATCGACCTGACCAGCAAGTATATCCACGCTACTGATGCCGCGATAACCGCAGACATGGCACCTCATTCGACGTGGCATAGTGAGTATTTCTGTTTCTTCCCCGCACATCATGGCCATGAATCGCGACGGTATATCTCTGACCCGTCCACACCCTCCACAGGTCAGGCGCAGCAGGTCAAGATGACTTAAGCTGCGTAAAGTTGGCATCATGCCAGCCCTCCGGTAAAGCCGGACATTTCATCCATCCGAACCATAGCCATGCGCATCTGACCTTTGCAGCCTCGTGCTTTGCATCGGGCGCGTTTCTCTATTTCATCCAGATAGAGCTGTTCACGACCTTTGGCTGTGCAGATCGTGGCCTTGTTAATGTAAACAAGCCTGCTGCATTTTTTACAGATCATTTCCAGCTTTTGAGTGTCAGATAAATCACTGACCCTGTAATTGGTTTTCCAGTTGCCCATTTAGGCGCACTCCTCCGTGGCGCAAACGAGTGCGCAAAAGCAGGGTAAAAGTTTTAATAATTACTAATTTGTTCTACAAATGTTCTCAAAACGCGAAAGAGTCAACAGGGATTATTCATGGCCTGACAGAGCTGTGAATTGTTAATGTGGGGTGGTGACCGTGAGAACAGAAAATGAATAAAAATGTAAACCGGTAGAAAAAAGCTGTAAACCAGCCTTTGCTATACTATCAATAAGGTATTGATTTATATGGCGATCCCGACTGGATTCGAACCAGTGACCGTCGGCTTAGAAGGCCGGTGCTCTATCCAGCTGAGCTACGGGACCGCATATTTCTGAAGCGGTTTTAAATCAATGAGTCCAAGGCTGCTGACGGTCTGAACGGAAATTATCCGTATAGGAGACCTTGCGGCGTTTGGCTTCTTTAGGTTCTTCAATCCGGTATGGAATGCCATATTTCTGCGTATAAGCGAGGGCTTCTTCGAGGCTCTCAAAGCTCATGCGGATCTGGCTCTTCATATCGCTGGAAGAAGTATAACCCATCAGCGGCTCAATTTTACGGGCCACTTCAGGCTCATATTCCAGAAGCCAGGCTTCGGTTTTAGCTTTACCGGATTGCATGGCTGTCTTGGCTGGACGATAAATACGGGCTACCATATTCATATACCTCAGGGCACAAAAGCGACCGTCAAATCTTATGATTGCTGGTCTGTTAAACTGACGACAAAATTCACTAAAATATTCAGTACTTGTCATGGTCGGAGCGAGAGGATTCGAACCTCCGACCCCCTGATCCCAAATCAGGTGCGCTACCAGGCTGCGCTACGCTCCGTTATCCTCAAAGGACAAGATGTTGTCTAGAATTTTCAGTGCAGGAGTGCAAGAGGCAAATCAGCACTTGCCTTCAAAAATGCATGAATGTCACATGATAAAAGCGAAGACAAAGCCACTGTTTTGTCTTCGCTTTTAGAAAATTTAGGCCATTGCAGATTGCAGAGCTCGCAAGAAGCTCTGCTGAATTGCTTTTTAAGTCTGACAGCCCTGATGAAACAGGCAGCTTTATCCCGCTGAGATTGTGGTGAGTCCCTGTTGCAGGTCATTGATCAGATCTTGCGTATCTTCAAGCCCGATCTGCAGACGGATAACAGGGCCTTCATAAGTATGTGCAGCAACTGTACGGTCACCCAGATTCACATGGACTGCCAGACTTTCATAGCCACCCCACGAATAACCGAGGCCGAATAGTTTCAGGCTGTCGAGCAGTTTGTGAGCCTCTTCCTTACCACCCGACGCGAGCACAATGGAGAAGACGCCGCTGGCACCTTTGAAATCACGTTTCCACAGCGCATGATCAGGATGACTTTCGAGAGCAGGGTGCAGAACGCGGGCAACCTGCGGTTGCTGTTCCAGCCAGCGGGCAATGGTCAAAGCGCTTTGCTGATGGTGGTTAAGGCGAAGTCCCATGCTGCGTAAGCCGCGCAGAATTTGATACGCATCATCGGAATTTACACACATGCCCAGCGCTGTGTAGGAGTCTTCCAGTTGCTTCCAGTGCTTTTCATTGGCGGAAATCATTCCGAACAGCACATCCGAATGACCGGAAGGATATTTCGTGCCGGCATGAATTGTAATGTCCACACCGTAATCAAGCGCTTTAAAGTAGAGCGGTGTTGCCCAGGTATTATCCATCATGACAACGATATCATGTGCGTGGGCAGCTTTTACGATTGCCGGAATGTCCTGAATTTCAAATGTGTTGGAGCCCGGTGATTCTGTGAAGACAACACGGGTATTCGGACGGATCAGAGTGGCAATATCCGCACCGATATGCGGCGGGTAATATTCAACTTCAATGCCAAAGCCTTTGAGCATGCTGTTCGCAAAGCGGCGTGTCGGATGATAAATTGTATCAACAAAAAGAATGTGATCGCCTTGCTTCAGGAATGCGAGCAGGGGAACGGACACTGCGGCCAGACCAGAGGGAACCAATAATGTACCTGCGGAGCCTTCAAGCTGGTCAATAGCGTTGCACAAGGCATCTGTCGTTGGCGTGCCGTGCGTGCCATAGGTGTATTTCTGGTTTTCGGATGCCATTGTTCCGGCATCAGGAAAGAGAACGGTGGAGGCGCGCACAACCGGCGGGTTTACAAAACCGTGATACTCATGAGGATCGTTACCGCAATGCGTGAGTATCGTATTGATACCCAAATCCCTTGTTGCCTTTCCTGAAGTGACCATAAAAACGCCTCCTGCTGCCTGTTTAGTCTGTATCATGTTGTGTGAGTCTGAGTTGGGCAGGGCTGAGAACGGAATCGATCTGTCAGAAAAAAGTATAAAATTTCAACAGGTTAATCTGTCCGTGGTTCATCTCTGTCCAGATTCTGAGAATAGACGATGAGACTAGAGCATAAACCTTGTTTTTTGCCGAGAGCATTATGCTTTTAAAAAGCGAAGCAGCCGAAGTAATTTGGCGCATAAAGAAAATTAAGTCAGAGTTACAATAGATAAATATTGTCTGACACAATTCCGGTGTGAGTGTTTGATGAGTTTACAATACGAGTTTTCAGAATTTAAAACGGCGCTGAAAACAGGCTTTATGCGGCGCACAACAGAGCAAAAAGCTGTTGCTGAGCCAAAATTATGGCTCCCTGTTATATCCGTTGCGGTGCTCATAACGATTGTTGTTGCCGGACTAGTCGTGCCTTTTGACGGGAACTTGTCCCGTCTTGCTGTTTCAATTGATTGGCTTCCGATACAGCTATTGAAAAAGTTGACTAATCTGGTTCTGGCCGCACCTTATGTTGTGTTGTTTACCCTCGTTATTGTGACGGTATTGATCGTGCGATGGCGGATGCGGGGGCAGGAGGGATTTCGTCTGAAAATTCCGGAAGCGATGCATAACTATAATCGTCTGGGTTCAGTTGCGGGCCATAGCCTGTTTGCCATTTCAGCGATTCTCGGTGCCGGACTGATTGTGAATATTCTGAAATATATTGTAGGCAGACCACGACCGTTTTTGATTGATGCAGTGGGGCCATTTGGCTTCAAACCTTTTGATTTCAGTCATGCCTATGTCAGCTTCCCGTCCGGTCATGCGTGCACGGCTGCGGTGCTCGCAACATTGCTGGCGCTTTGGTTCCCTCGTTACCGGATTTTTGCCTATGCCGGACTGGCTTTGATTGCCTCAAGCCGGGTTTTTGTGCAGGCACATTATCCCAGCGATGTCTTGATCGGCTTCGGAATCGGTACCGTTACAACTTTGATTCTGGCTCGTTTTTTAGCGCAGTCCGGTTTATTATTTCGCTTAAACTGCGGGCAGGTGCTTCCTGAACTTAAGTACAAAGCAGGGTAAAAACTACGCATCCGTCGCACAAATACGCAGTTTCAACGAAGCGGATAAACAGCTCTTCATTTCACATAAACAATTTTTCGTGTTTGCAGGCTTGACCCGCGGAAAATAATAGCTTTCGATAGACACAGTTTTAATTGCATGCCGTCTCCGCGATTGCGGGTCGCAGGCTGAACTGAACGGCGGAGACCGGAGGTTAAGTCTGTAGAGACAAGAGTAATATCCGTGCAAATCTATTGATTTGTCCGGACATGACAGAATGCCGAAATTAATTTTTGAATACGATTATAAATTAAACGATAAAGAGGGTGAGCATCACATGAAAAAAACGACTTTAATCCAATTGGCTGGTCTGGCTGCTTTGACTTTTACTGCTTCTGCAGCAACGGCTGGCACACTGGACGATGTTAAGAAAAAAGGCTTTGTGCAATGCGGTGTGAACACCGGTCTGCCGGGCTTTGCTGCGCCGGATAATAAAGGCGAATGGTCCGGTTTTGATGTGGATTACTGCCGTGCGGTAGCATCTGCTATTTTCGGTGATAAAACGAAAGCTAAATTCACCCCGCTGAATGCTAAAGAGCGCTTTACCGCCCTGCAGTCTGGTGAAATCGATATTCTTATCCGTAATACAACCTGGACAATCAGCCGTGATACATCACTGGGGCTGGAATTTGCCGGTGTGAACTATTTTGATGGCCAGGGCTTTATGGTCAACAGCAAGAAACTTCCGGATATCAAATCAGCGTTGCAGCTTTCCGGCGCATCAATTTGCGTTCAGGCTGGCACAACAACTGAAATGAATATGGCCGATTACTTCAAATCCAATAAAATGGAATATAATCCGGTTGTATTTGAAAAAATCGAAGAAGCGAATGCTGCTTATGACAGCGGTCGCTGCGATGCCTATACAACGGACCAGTCCAGCCTTTATGGCGTGCGTCTGGCGCTTTCCAACCCGGATGACCATGTTGTGCTTCCGGAAATTATTTCCAAAGAGCCATTCGGTATTGTTGTCCGTCAGGGTGATGCCCAATGGGCTGATGTGGCACGCTGGGTGCACAATGCGCTGCTGAACGCTGAAGAAGCAGGCATTACACAGGCTAATGTTGAAGAGATGAAAAAGTCTGATTCACCAGAAATCAAACGTATGCTCGGAACAGAGGCTGAAACCAAGATTGGTATCGATCTGGGTCTGGAAAATGACTGGGTTGTAAAGATCGTTAAAAATGTCGGCAATTACGGCGAGATTTTTGAACGTAATATCGGAACAACCAGCCCGCTGAAGATTGCACGCGGCATCAATGCATTGTGGACCAAAGGTGGTCTGCAATACGGTATACCTATCCGTTGATTTTAAGACTATAATGCAAGAGGGCAGCTGCATCACATTATGTGATGCAGACTGGCCTTTTGTATCTGAATTGCAGACTTAATCATTTTAGCGTTCCATTCTGCATAGGCATTCATGTCTATGAGAGTGCAATAAAAACAATAAGATAGCTGATTTGTGATATCGGTGTTGACGGTATTACCTCAGACTGGCCAAATATTCCTGCTGCATTTTTCACCAAGGTACAATTGGTGCTGAGGACGAAGACAGACAGCAGACATTTCAAATATCTGGTCAAATATCTGACAGCGGGGAATGAGGTGCGCATGGCAGATCAAGGTGTCGTAACCGGCAAGCGACAGGAAACGCGGGTTTCCCTCCTGAATAATCCGAAAATGCGCGGATTATTTTATCAGGCAGTGGTTTTTATTTCCGTTTTTGGTTTGGTTTATTGGATAATAGGTAATACGGCGGCTAACCTGCAAAAACTGAACATTGCTTCAGGTTTTGATTTTTTAAAAAGCCGCGCCGGCTTTGATGTCAGCCAGTCATTGATCAGTTATGACGCAGATTCAAATTATGCGCGCGCTTTTCTGGTTGGGCTTCTCAATACACTTTATGTAGCGGTTTTAGGGATCATCACAGCCTCGGTGATCGGATTTCTGGTCGGTATCGGCCGTCTTTCTGGCAACTGGCTGATCGCTAAAATCTGTACAATCTATGTCGAAATTTTTCGTAACATCCCGCCATTGCTGGTTATCTTTTTCTGGTATTTCGGCGTTCTGGCCGTTTTGCCGGAGGTGCGGGGTAGTTATGCGCTGCCGCTTGGAACATATCTGAACAAACGCGGCTTTTTCTTCCCGTCCATGATTTGGGGAGAGAAAGCATGGCTCACACTGGCGGTTTTCATACTGGCGCTCGTTGCGGCTTTTGTTTTGCATCGCTGGGCGCGTGCACGCCAAATCAGAACCGGACAGATTTTCCCGTTCTGGCGCTATGCTTTTGCTTTGGTTCTAGGGCTTCCGCTTCTCACATTTTTGATCACCGGAATGCCGGTCAGTTTTGATATGCCGACACTTGGCTCTTTCAATCTGACAGGCGGGACACAGGTTAAGCCGGAGTTTCTGGCGCTTTATCTGGCGCTGTCCTTTTATACAGCGTCCTTTATCGCTGAAACTGTGCGTGGTGGTATTAAAGGGGTCAATAAAGGGCAGTCTGAAGCTGCTGCCGCCCTTGGTTTGCGCAGACCGCAGGCGATGCGGCTGGTTGTAGTGCCGCAGGCGATGCGGATTATTATTCCGCCGCTCTCGAGCCAGTATCTCAATCTTACCAAAAACTCGTCTCTGGCCATTGCCATCGGTTATCCTGATCTGATGGCGGTAGGCGGCACAGTGCTCAATCAGACAGGGCAGGCAGTTGAGGTGGTTGCAATCTGGATGGTCGTTTATCTGGGGATCAGCCTTGTTACTTCCGGCTTGATGAACTGGTTCAACGCAAAAATGGCATTGGTGGAGCGGTAAGATGACAAATACTGGCTTGCATTACGTTCGCTCCCAAATGGTTGATCCGATGCCGGCTCCTGCCAATCAGAAGGGAATTGCGTCATGGCTGAGAGAAAATCTGTTTTCTTCGGTCAAAGATTCGATCCTGACGATTATGGGGCTGTCACTGATTGTCTGGTTTTTACCGGGACTGATTAACTGGCTGTTTGTGAATGCGGTATGGACGGGAACTGACCGCACATTCTGCACGACTGCCGTGCAGGGTGGTTTGCAGCCCGATGGCTGGTCCGGCGCATGCTGGGCTTTTGTCGATGCCAAACTCCAGCAATTCCTCTACGGGCGTTATCCGGTAGATGAACGCTGGCGGGTGCAGCTTGTGGCACTGGTTTTTGTGCTCCTGCTTATCCCTATGCTGATCGGTAAGCTGCCGCATAAAATGCTGAACGCATTTTTGCTGTTTATCGTCTTTCCGGTTTTCACATATTTTCTGCTGGTTGGCGGCTCCTTTGGCTTGCCTCATGTTGAAACATCACTCTGGGGCGGTCTTCTTGTCACGCTGATCCTTTCCGTTGTCGGGATCTCTGTATCTCTGCCGATGGGGATTTTGCTGGCTCTGGGGCGGCGCTCCAATATGCCGGTTATCAAGGCACTGTGCGTGATCTTTATTGAGGTTATCCGTGGTGTGCCGCTGGTGGCTCTGTTGTTTATGGCCAGCGTGATGCTGCCACTCTTCATGCCGCCAGGCACCAGCTTTGATAAATTTTTGCGGGCACTTGTCGGCGTGTCGCTGTTCGCTTCGGCCTATATGGCTGAGGTTATCCGCGGCGGTTTGCAGGCTATCCCTGCGGGGCAGTATGAGGGTGCGGATTCACTCGGCCTGCGATATTGGCAGAAAACATTGTTTATTATTCTGCCACAAACGCTGAAACTTGCTCTGCCGGGCATTGTAAATACGTTTATCGGCTTGTTCAAAGACACAAGTCTTGTTTACATTATCGGTATGTTCGACCTGCTTGGAATCGTCAGGCAGAATTTTTCGGATGCCAGTTGGGCAACACCACAGACACCGGCAACGGGTCTTGTCTTTGCCGGATTTGTCTTCTGGATTTTCTGTTTCTGTATGTCGCGATATTCGTTATATATGGAACGAAGGCTGGATACGGGCCATCGGTAATAAATTGGGAAAATCATCCGTGATTTAAGTCACGGATGATCAGTGAGGAAATAAGAATGAGCATGCAATCGGGCGCTTTGCTGAAGCCGACCGCTGAAGAAACGGGAGCAATTATGGAAATATCCAAAACCGATGTGGCAGTCGATATTGTCGGAATGCATAAATGGTATGGTGAATTCCATGTGCTGCGCGACATTAATCTGCGGGTGATGCGTGGGGAGCGCATTGTCGTTGCAGGACCATCCGGCTCCGGTAAATCAACGATGATCCGTTGCATCAACCGCCTTGAAGAGCATCAGAAAGGCCAGATCATTGTCGATGGCAAAGAGCTTAGCAATGATCTGAAAAAGATTGACGAAGTGCGCCGCGAAGTCGGTATGGTTTTCCAGCATTTCAATCTCTTCCCGCATCTGACAATTCTTGAAAATTGTACGCTTGCTCCGATCTGGGTTCGCAAAATGCCGAAGAAAAAGGCAGAAGAAATTGCGATGCATTATCTGGAACGCGTGAAGATTCCGGAACAGGCCAATAAATATCCGGGTCAGCTTTCCGGTGGACAGCAGCAGCGTGTGGCGATTGCCCGCTCCCTTTGCATGAATCCGCGTATTATGCTGTTCGATGAGCCGACCTCAGCTCTTGATCCTGAAATGATCAAAGAAGTGCTGGATACAATGGTTGGTCTGGCGGAAGAAGGCATGACCATGATCTGCGTAACCCATGAAATGGGCTTTGCACGTCAGGTTGCCAATCGCGTGATCTTCATGGATCAGGGACAGATTGTGGAGCAGAATTCACCAGCTGAATTCTTTGATAATCCGCAGCATGAACGTACAAAACTCTTCCTCAGCCAGATTCTGCATTAATCAGTTCTGTACTTTGAATAAAAAACACCCGCAGCGAAAACTGCGGGTGTTTTTATTTCTGCTATTCGTCGTGAGGGCCTTCGCAAAACTGAATGCGATTTCCGAACGGATCAATCACGGCCAGAATACGCCCCCAAGGCTGGCTTTCTATGCCGGGGCGCAGAAAACGGTATTTACGGGCGCTGATCTCCTGATGCAGGGCATCCACTCCCTGCAGGCGCACAAAAATATTGGCGCCGGGGCTGCCGTCACCATGATGCTCACTTAAGTGAAGAATGAGATTGCCGCGTGAAATCTGCATATAAAGCGGCATATTGGCTGCAAAACGATGCTCCCAATCACACTGGAATCCCAGATAATCGAGATAGAATTCTTTGGCTTTATCAATGTCGAAGATTCTGAAAATCGGGCAGACTTGTTCAAACTGAACGGTATTCATGTGGGGCGCGCTCCGCTGTCAAATTCGCACCTATTATAAAATATGCCTGTAAAATTCATATTAAAAAACATCTGTCGGGCAGAACAAGGAGAGCAGAATTGCAATATCAGTGGCTCAACCGTCTGGAACAAAAACATCACAAGAGTTTTTATCAGCTCTACACGAAAGAATGGTGGACGCAAAACCGTTCCTACGATGATGCAATCAAAATGCTTGACCATTGCGGTCTGATTATTGCCTGTTGTGATATGCAGGATCGTGTCATTGCTTTTGCTCGTGTGCTGACGGATTACACGTTCAAAGCGCTGATATTTGATGTGATCGTGGATGATAGCGTGCGCGGGCAGGGGCTTGGGCAGGAGATTATGACACGCATACTCAATCACCCTGATTTACATCAGGTGCAGAGTTTTGAACTGTATTGTCCGGAGCGCCTGATACCATTTTATGAAAAACAGGGCTTTGTTAAAGGCTCATCAAGCCTGATGTTTCAACAATGCGGAACTCTGTGATCAGAGTTTTTGCATCAGTTCAAGGCGGTTGCCGAAAGGGTCGTTGATATAGGCGCGATGATAACCACTGATCGGTTCGTCTTCTGTCGCCTCAATTTCATGAGCCGCCAGTGTTTTCAGAAAGCCTGAGAGATCATCGACCAAAAATGCGGGATGGGCTTTTTGCGCAGGCGTGAAACCCCGCTCCACACCCATATGAACCTTGATTGAGCCGAGCTCAAACCAGCATCCGCCACGCTTTGCAAGATTGTCCGGTTTTGCGACCTCGGTCATGCCTAACAGGCCGGAATAGAAAGTGCGGGCTTTGTCCTCGCCGCCAGCGGGCATTGCAAGCTGAATATGATCCAATCCGAGTATCCGCCCGAGTATCGGCTTAACTGTCGACATCGTATTTCCTCCCTTGGATAGATTTACCTATACAGGCTGTATCAACACAAAATTCTTATGGCGCTCACCGGAAAGCTCGAACCAGACCGAGCCTTGTCTTTCCATGCCTTGCTGTTGGTAAAAGTTTAGCGCACGTTGATTGTCATGCAAGACTGAAAGCCAGATATGACCTAGATTTCGAGCTGATGCGGCATTTCTGGCTTGTTGCATTAATGCTTTTCCAATGCCGCGACCGGCATGACGGGATCTGACATAAAGTGTTGTGATTTCAGCAGAACCTGTGCGTGTCGTGAGGCTGTCAGGCAGGGTGGGTTTGTAATCAAGTGCAATATGGCCAAGCAGCCGGTCATCTTCCTCACAAAGGATGACCTGTCTCTCAGCATCAGCTATGATGCTTTGAAAATTCTCTGACGTGAAACGCTGTAAAACATAATCGGCGAATATATTGCTGATGCCGCTTTTCGCATAAGTGTTCAGCCATACCTCAATTGATAATGCCGCAAGTCGAACCGCATCACCGGATAATGCATTGCGATAGATCGTCAATTTTTACCTCCGGTCAAAATCGGGTTGCAGTTTTCTGACACTGCCTCAGAGAATTTTATGGTGTCCGCTAATAATAACAAGGAGGAGAATGTTATGAGCAGACTGATTTTTGTCAATTTCCCAGTCAGCAATGTTGCTCAGGCAATAAGGTTTTACGAGGCGATTGGCGCGACTAAAAATGAAATGTTCAGCGATGAAACCGCAGCCTGCATGGTGCTGTCGGAAGTCATTCATGTCATGGTGTTGAGCCACGAGAAATTTCGCCAGTTCACCCCGAAAAGCATTGCAGATGCCCGTTCGGTGAGCGAAGTGCTGGTTTGTATTTCAGCATCAGATAAGCAGGAAGTGGATGCTATTGTCAGTAAAGCTGCAAATGCAGGCGGGAAAGCAGATCCGTCGGCAGTGCAGGATTATGGCTTTATGTATGGCCGCAGTTTTGAAGATTTAGACGGCCATATCTGGGAGGTTATGTGGATGGATATGGAAGCTGCAAAGCAGGCTATGGCAAAATCGTAAAACCGGATTTTACCGGCGCTCAGATGAATGCTGCGGATTATGATTTGATATCCGCAGCATCATATTGATAGAGCCAGTCCAGATCATGCAGAAAGCTCTCAGGCTTGCGCAGCTTGAAAAGCAAATTGCGGCCGAGTGCCAGTGGCCCGCCTGCATGATAGGCAATGCGGTTAAGCTGGCCGCGGCGGGCAACTTTGGCAATACGCGCCAGCCTTTGCCGTTCAAAAGCGGCAAGGGCACTGCTATGGTCGGTTTGTTCCGGTGATAAATGTGCAGCAAGAGATGCAGCATCTTCAACGGCCATTGCCGCGCCCTGCGCCGCAAAAGGTGTCATGGCATGGGAGGCATCGCCCAGCAAAACAAAGCGTTTATCAATCACCATTTTTGGCTCGGGCATCTGGAACATTGGCCAGAATGTCCATTGCGGCGCGGCTTTGAGCACATCCGTGACTGCCTGTGACCAGCCTGTAAAACTGCGGATCAGCGCTGCACTATCGCCCTTCAGATCCCAGCTCGTGCCGATATCTTCGCCATCGGTAATTGCCACAAAATTATAAGCCTCACCGTTTTTAATCGGATAGGCAATCAGATGTGCGCCATGACCGAGCCATGCAGAGACTGAGAGGTTATCTTTGAGACTGCTGAGGAAGTTTTGCGGAACCTGCGTAACGGGCAGGGTTGTACGCCATGCAATATGATTGGTAAAACGAGCACGGTTTTGATCGGGTGCGGATTGACCGGCAACGGCCAGATTGCTGCGCTGTGCCGACCACACACCATCACAGCCGAGCAGTAATTGCCCGCTATAGTCTGTGATCTGATCATTGAGATCAACGCGGATCGTGACCTTGTCAGCCATAACATGGTGCGACAGGACATTGGCGCCCAGATGAAGGGTAATAAGCGGCTGTCTGCGCACGGCTTTAAGCAGAGCTGCTTGCAGGTCTGCGCGATGACAGGTGATGTAGGGCGCCTGCCATCGTTGCGCTGCCCGCGCGCCGAGTTCCATGCGCATTAACGGCTGTGCTTTTACGCCATCCATCAGGTAGAGGGCATCAGGGCTGACCGCCTGTGGCAGAAGGTCTTCCATAACCCCCAGCCGCTCAAGCAGACGGGTCGCATTGGGAGCCAGTTGCAATCCGGCACCGACCTCAGAAAGCGCAAGGGCTTTTTCCATGATCAGAACGGAGAAACCGCGATCCGCCAGCGCCAGAGCAGTCGTGAGACCCGCAAGACCGGCACCGGCAATGAGTATGCGCTTATCAATCTGGCTGTTCATGGTCGCCCTTGTCCGTGTTATGAACGGTGAAAAGCGGGGGCGGATTTTTCACCAGGTGTCAATTTGAGTTATTCAGCTGCCGCAACGAGCGGGTCGTTGAAATTGCAACCGGCAGGAATGGTCTGCTCTGCACTTAAAGTCGCGTCATGACGATAGAGCGTTGAGCAATAAGGGCAGACAACTTCCTCTGCATCACCCATGTCGAGAAAAACATGCGGATGGTCAAACGGCGGATTGGCGCCGACGCACATGAATTCTTTAACGCCGATGCTGATAGCATTGTGGCCGGCATCATTCTGGAAATGAGGGATGATATGATCAGACATGTGACAACTCCGGTAATGGCATTACCTTATAGCATTTGTTCTTTGAGCGGAATCACTCGCAGCGCAAACGGGCAACAACAAAGCGTGAGAGAAGTCGCAGAAACTAAAGAATATCGTACCGCTCTGACGCATAATTTGGCTCTGATGTATCGCGAATAATGAAGGAGCGGAAGTGTTTTTTATTGTTTCTGCTTTAATCTCCGCTTTGTTAAGAAATTGTCATACAGAATGCATAAACGAACCGTAACAGAAACACTGTTTGTAGGGTCGACTATCGCCTCGGTTTTTCCGGCGATTTCAGAGGGATTGTTAACGTGTCGCATAAAAAAAGTCATGGATCGGTGAAAGAGGCTGAACCTGTGGGTAACGTGCCGGCATTAGTCGCAAAAACAGAAATTGTCGCTGCTGCGGGCGGGCATGCGGAAAGCATGGTTCCGGATTTGTTTGAAAGCCCTGAGCGTTTTGTCAATCGTGAGTTTTCGTGGTTGCAGTTTAATAAGCGTGTTCTGGCCGAGGCGGTGAACAAGCATCAACCGCTCTTGGAGCGTTTGCGCTTCCTGTCGATCTCGGCTGCCAATCTAGACGAGTTTTTTATGGTGCGCATCGCCGGTCTGGCCGGTCAGGTGCGAGCAGGCGTGGCCACACGCTCGGCCGATGGCCGCACGCCGCAGGAACAGCTGGATTTCGTGCTGGCAGAGGTTGCAACCTTGCAGGCTGCGCAGCAGGAAACGCTGCAAATGCTGCGTCATGAACTGGCACAGGAAAAGATTGAGATTATCCGCTCTGACCGCCTGAAAAAACATGACAAGAAATGGCTTGAACATCATTTTCTGGATACGATTTTTCCGGTTCTCACACCATTGTCGCTTGATCCTGCGCATCCGTTTCCGTTCATTCCGAACCTTGGCTTCTCGATGGGGCTGCAACTGTCCCGCATAACGGACAAGCATCCGATGGTGGCGCTGTTGCGCCTGCCGGTCGCGCTCAGCCGTTTTGTACAGATACCGTCAGAGTCCGGAACCTACCGCTTCATCACGCTTGAAGATGTGGTGAGCCTGTTTATTGAACGCCTGTTTCCGGGATACGAAGTGCGTGGTGCCGGTACATTCCGCATCATTCGCGACAGTGATATTGAAGTGGAAGAAGACGCTGAAGATCTGGTACGCCATTTTGAAACAGCGCTGAAGCGCCGTCGTCGCGGCAAGGTGATCAGCATTGAATTTGACAGTGATATGCCGGAGGCGCTGCGGGTCTTTATGACAATGGAGCTCGGTGTGTCCGAGAGCCGTGTCAGTATTCTGCCGGGATTGCTGGCACTGACAATGATCTCAGAGATTGTCAGTATTCCCCGCGATGATCTGAAATTCATCCCTTACAATCCGCGATTTCCTGAGCGCATCCGCGAGCATGGCGGGGATTGCTTAGCGGCAATTCGCGAGAAGGACATTGTTGTCCATCACCCGTATGAATCTTTTGACGTGGTGGTGCAGTTTTTGCGTCAGGCTGCAATTGATCCGAATGTGCTCGCGATCAAGCAAACGCTCTACCGCACGTCTAACAACTCGCCGATTGTGCGTGCGCTGATTGATGCGGCTGAGGCCGGTAAGTCGGTGACCGCGCTGGTGGAGCTGAAAGCCCGCTTTGACGAGGAAGCGAATATTCGCTGGGCACGCGATCTGGAACGCGCGGGCGTACAGGTGGTGTTCGGCTTTATCGAGTTGAAAACCCACGCTAAAATGTCGCTCGTTGTGCGTCGTGAAGACGAAAAACTGCGCTCCTATGTGCATCTTGGCACCGGTAATTATCATCCGATCACCGCGAAGATTTACACCGATCTGTCCTTCTTCACATCAGATGCGGATACTGCCCGCGATGTGGCTCATATTTTCAATTTCATCACCGGCTATGCGCAGCCGGCCGATGGCATGAAGCTGGCCATCTCGCCTTTTACGTTACGCCGCCGGATACTGAGCCATATTGAAAATGAGATTGAGCACGCGAAAGCAGGTCGGCCGGCGGCGATCTGGATGAAGATGAATTCGCTGGTTGATCCGCAGATTATTGATGCACTGTATAAAGCCAGCAGTGCAGGGGTACAAATTGATCTGGTGGTGCGTGGTATTTGTTGTCTGCGTCCGCAAGTGCCGGGGCTTTCTGAAAATATACGCGCTAAATCAATTGTCGGCCGTTTTCTTGAGCATTCGCGTATTTTTTGCTTCGGTAACGGGCAGGATTTGCCGTCAAAAGAGGCGATTGTCTATATCAGCTCAGCGGATATGATGCCGCGAAATCTCGACCGTCGCGTAGAAACGCTGGTGCCTGTTACAAATGTGACCGTGCATCAACAGATTTTATCGCAGATTATGCTTGCAAATCTCTACGATAATCAACAAAGCTTTGAGGTACTTTCAGACGGAACCTCCAAGCGGATTAAACCCGTGGACGGGGAAGAAGCTTTTAACGCTCAGGAATATTTCATGACCAATCCCAGCCTGTCCGGTCGCGGCAAGTCTCTGAAATCGTCAGCACCGCGTTTGATTGCGCGCCACAACCGCGTTCGCGCAGAGCGAAACCGTAACGCATGACTTTGACACTGGCACAGGGCCGTTTGAAAGGTCTGGAACCGGTCGCAGTCATTGATATCGGTTCCAACTCCGTGCGTATGGTTATCTATGAAGGTATTGTGCGTTCTCCGACGATTTTCTTTAACGAGAAAATTCTGAGCGGCCTGGGCAAGGGGCTGGCACAAACCGGTCGTCTGAATGACAAGTCGGTTGCCAGTGCGCTTGAAGCGCTGCGGCGTTTCCGTGCACTCGCCAAACAGGCCGGTGCGACAAAAATCTATACGATTGCTACCGCCGCTGCCCGTGAGGCTGAAAACGGACCTGACTTTATTGCGCGGGCGGAAGAAATTCTGGGTGAAAACATTCAGATCCTGTCCGGACGCGAAGAGGCTTATTATTCCGCGCTCGGTATTATTTCCGGTTTTCATCATCCTGACGGTATTGCCGGTGACCTTGGCGGCGGCAGTCTTGAGCTGGTGGATGTGCATGGGGACAATCCGGATAAAGCAATTGGCAGCGGTATTACACTGCCGCTGGGCGGCTTGCGCCTTCAGGATTTATCCGGCGGCAAGATTACAGAAGCTGCCAAAATTACCCGCAAATATGTCGGCGATGTTTCTTTCCTGAAAGAAGGAAAGGGGCGCACATTCTATGCGGTGGGCGGCACATGGCGAAATCTCGCCAAACTGCATATGAGCGCCAAACATTATCCGCTCCATGTTATGCATGGCTATGCGATGGATCCGGAAGACGCTTATCACTTCCTCTACCGTGTGGCGCGGTTTGACATTGACCATATGCGCGGCATTGAGGCTGTGTCGAAAAACCGCCGGCAATTGTTGTCCTATGGTGCGACAGTGCTGATGGAAGTTGTGAAGCGTATGGAACCCGCGCAGATCGTGTTTTCGGCAATGGGTGTGCGTGAAGGTTATCTCTATTCGCTGTTAGCCAAAAAAGAGCAGAAGCTCGATCCGTTGCTTTCCGCTGCCGAAGAGCAGGCTGTGCTGCGCTCGCGTTCGCCGCGCCATGCTCATGAGCTGGCTGACTGGACAGGCTATGCCTTTGAGAAGCTGGGTTATGACGAGACCGAGGATGAAAGCCGCTATCGTCGTGCGGCCTGTCTTCTGGCCGATATCAGCTGGCGGGCGCATCCCGATTATCGCGGGCCGCAGGCGCTGAATATTATTGCTCACGGTTCTTTCATTGGTATTGATCATCCGGGGCGCGCCTATATGGCGCTGGCCAATTACTACCGCCATGAAGGTGTGATGGATGATGAGGTTGCACCTGAAATCATTCGCATTGCTACGCCGCGTCTTCGTGAGCGTGCGCGCATTCTGGGGGCTTTGTTGCGGGTAGTTTATCTGTTTTCCGCGTCGATGCCAGGGGTTATACCGCAGCTTAAATTGCGTGAAGACGGCGATGCATTGGCGCTGGTGGTGCCGGAAGCTTATCGCGATCTGGTCTCAGAACGGCTGGATAACCGGTTGAATGTTCTGGCTAAGGTAACCGGCAAAACACTTCGTTTTGCAATTGAATAGAGCAAAATATAGCGTTTGCGGTTGAATGAATAAAAAAGCCGGTTCGTGAGAACCGGCTTTTTTACATCGCTTTATCGAATTTATAACGCCCTTGCAGCAGCCCGCTCGGAAAAGCCTGATGGCTTGTCAGCTTCCAATGGTTCATGGACATATCGCCGTCAAATAACCGTACGCCTTTGCCGATTGTGACTGGCACCCAGCTTAAGGTCAGTTCATCGACCAGTTGCTGTTGCAGGCCTTGGCGCACAACATTACCACCGTCGAGATAGACATGCTTAAGCCCGCGTGCCGAAAGTTCTGTCAGCAGTTCGCGGAGTGAGCCATTAAAGCTGGTTTCACCATGAAGTGGAGCGAGTGGACGGCTGGTCAGCACAACAACCTGTTTGCCCTCATAGGGCCAGAAGCCGAATGTCAGCACGGTTTCATAGGTGTTACGCCCCATAACCAGCACGTCAATACTAGCCATAAGTGCATTATAGCCGGTATCTTCCGGCAGGTCAGTTTCGACTGCTGAAAGCCATGACAAGTCATTGTCAGCGCCTGCAATATAACCATCCAGACTGATGCCCAGAAAGACGCTGACTTTGATTGCGTGGTCCATTGTTAATCCAGTGAGACTGCCTTGATCTTGCGGTTCTCGAATTTGATACCGATTTTACCTTCGATCATCCGGAGTGCTTTTTCCCCGAACAATTCACGGCGCCAGCCCTTCAGCGCCGGTACATCAGCAGCATCGCCCTTGGCGGCAATCTGATCAATATCATCGGATGAGGCGACAACTTTTGCAGCCACGCCATGATCTTCCGTGATGATTTTGAGCAGCAATTTCAGAACATCAGAAGCAGCCCCTGTGCCTTCCGGTGCGTTATATTGCTTCGGCAGGCGCGGCATATCCTCTTTTGATAAGCTCAAAGCATCATTGATGGCTTCAACCAGCCCGTTGGCATAGGCCGAACGCTCCCAGCCCTTCGGAATGGTGCGCAGCCGTGACAGTGCTTCAGAGTCGCGCGGCTGTTGCTGGGCGATTTCCTGTATCGTGTCATCTTTGATAACGCGTCCGCGCGGAACATTGCGCTCGCGTGCAGCACGTTCACGCCATGCGGCAACGCGCTGCATAACGGCCAGTTCAGCAGGCTTGCGCAGGCGGATTTTCAGACGCTTCCATGCATCGTCAGGATGCACGTCATAGGTTTCGCGGGCGGTGAGAATGCGAATTTCTTCGCTCACCCAGTCGCCGCGGTTTTCTTTTGTCAGGCGATCCTGCAAATAGAGATAAACATCGCGTAAGTGCGTAACATCGGCCAGCGCATAATCCAGCTGTTTGTCGCTCAACGGGCGACGGCGCCAGTCGGTAAAGCGGGACGACTTGTCCAGATTAACGCCGGTAATGCGGGCGACCAGCTGATCATAGGAGATCGCATCGCCAAAGCCGCAAACCATCGCCGCAACCTGTGTGTCGAACACCGGTTCAGGGATCAGATTGCCGAGATGAAAAACGATTTCAATATCCTGCCGCGCGGCATGGAAAACCTTGACGATCGCCTTGTTTGCCATCAGCTCGAAAAACGGACGTAGATCAATTCCCGGTGCCAGTGCATCTACGAGAGCTGTCGTGTCCGGCGATGCCATCTGGATCAGGCAAAGCTCCGGCCAGAAAGTGGTTTCGCGAATGAATTCGGTATCCACAGTCACAAAAGCAGATTTTGAAAGCTGTGAAACGGCCTCTTCAAGACCTTGTGTCGTCGTAATCAGTTCCATTGTTTTTCTATAACCAATCACAATTGCTTTGTCGCGGAAAACTAAACTTAAAAATCACATATATTGTGACTTAACTACGATTCTTCGATTTGAAGCATTTCCGGTTCAGATTGGACAGTTGGAAATGCTTCGTCCCTTTGTTTTGCGTGCATTTTGCGCCGAAAACCGTTTAACACTTTTCGGAATGCGCTCTATGTTGTCTGTTGCTCGCAGTTGAGACCGGTTATAGAACATTCAGATTGAATCAATTTGGCTGTATAAGGGTCTAACTCTTGACTTTTTGCGGCCAAAATGCGCTTGTCCGACAACATAAAAATCAGATTTTATCCTCGATTTTACGTTTTTTACCACTCTTCTGAAGGCAGATAACATGCATCGTTACCGCAGCCATACCTGCGAAGCCCTCCGCAAGTCGGATGTCGGCCAGACAGTTCGTCTTTCCGGCTGGGTTCATCGTGTCCGAGATCACGGCGGTATCCTTTTTATCGATATTCGCGACCATTACGGTCTGACCCAGATCGTTGCTGATCCGGAAAGCCCGGCATTTAAAGTTGCTGAAACTGTTCGCGGTGAGTGGGTCATCCGCGTTGACGGTGAAGTAACTGCGCGTGCAGGCGAGGCTGTGAATCCGAATTTGCCAACCGGTGAAATCGAAATCGTTGCCAAAGAGATCGAAGTTCTGGCCGCTGCCAAGGAACTGCCTCTGCCGGTATTCGGTGAGCCGGACTATCCGGAAGATATTCGCCTGAAGTATCGCTTCCTCGATTTGCGCCGCGATACGCTGCACAAAAACATCATGAAGCGCACCAAGATTATTTCTTCGATGCGTCGTCATATGAACGATATCGGTTTCAACGAATTCACCACGCCGATCCTGACTGCTTCTTCGCCTGAAGGCGCGCGCGACTTCCTCGTGCCAAGCCGTATTCATGAAGGTCAGTTCTATGCGCTGCCGCAGGCGCCGCAGCAGTATAAGCAGCTGTTGATGGTGGCCGGTTTCGACCGCTATTTCCAGATTGCACCATGCTTCCGCGACGAAGATCCGCGTGCTGATCGTCTGCCAGGTGAATTCTACCAGCTCGACCTCGAAATGAGCTTCGTCACTCAGGAAGAAATCTGGGAGACAATGGAACCTGTGATGCGTGATATTTTCACTGAATTTGCCGATGGCAAGCCGGTGACACAGCAGTTCCGTCGTATTGCTTATGATGATGCGATCCGTACTTATGGTTCGGACAAGCCTGATCTGCGTAACCCGATCGAAATGCAGGCTGTGACTGACCATTTCGCCGGCTCGGGCTTCAAAGTTTTTGCGAACATGATCGCCAATGACGCTAAGGTTGAAGTATGGGCTATCCCTGCCAAAACCGGTGGTTCGCGTGCTTTCTGTGATCGCATGAACTCATGGGCGCAGGGTGAAGGTCAGCCGGGTCTCGGCTATATCTTCTGGCGTAAAGAAGGCGACAAGCTTGAAGGCGCAGGCCCGATTGCCAAGAATATCGGTGAAGAACGCGTTGAAGCGATCCGTACCCAGATGGGTCTGGAAGATGGCGATGCCTGCTTCTTCGTGGCTGGTCTGCCATCGAAGTTCTATAAATTTGCCGGTGATGCGCGTAACCGCGCCGGTGATGAACTGAACCTCACCGACCGTGATCGTTTCGAACTGGCATGGATTATCGACTTCCCGTTCTATGAGTGGGACGAAGATAACAAGAAGCTCGACTTCGCTCATAACCCGTTCTCTATGCCGCAGGGTGGTCTGGAAGCGCTGGAAACGCAGGATCCGCTGTCGCTCAAAGCCTACCAGTACGATCTGGTTTGTAACGGTTTTGAAATCGCATCCGGTTCGATCCGTAACCAGCTTCCTGAAGTGATGGTCAAGGCGTTTGAACTGGTTGGTCTGAGTCAGCAGGATGTGGAAGATCGCTTCGGCGGCCTTTACCGTGCATTCCAGTACGGCGCGCCTCCGCATGGTGGTATGGCTGCCGGTATCGACCGTGTGGTTATGCTGCTGGTTGGTGCAAAGAACCTGCGCGATATCTCGCTGTTCCCGATGAACCAGCAGGCTGTTGATCTTCTGATGGGCGCGCCTGCGGAAGTAACACCGGCTCAGCTGCGTGATCTGCATATCCGCGTGAACCCGCTGAAAAAAGACTAATCCTTTTTAAGGGTAACATATTGAAACGCCGCGTCTTAACGGACGCGGCGTTTTTTATTGCGCAGAGCCGTGCTCGCCATTGGGCGCTCTAACACATAATAATTATGTTCTGGAGCGGTTTGCGTCCAGATTGGGTCGCGGCACACGCTCTGGATTCTTTGATTTGTCGCATTGTCACGGCCGTCAAGTTGACCCAACTTGACTGTGAAATGCTCTCGGTTTTAGGCAATAAAAAACCCGGCTTAAAGCCGGGTTTTTCTTGTTTATATGTCGCTCAATCTTACTGATTGGCTGTCAGCTTAACGGCCAGCAGGTCGAGAAGCTTCTTAGGATCAGCGGTTGCAGTTGCTGCAATCAGAGCGAAGGAAACAGGCGCTTCCGGCTTAGCAGCGATTGTCAGAGACTTAGGATCATCAAAATAGGTGTTCACCGCAGTGGTTGCCTGCATGGCGAAATCCGCATGGCCGAGATAGCCAACCATCAGAGGTGCAATGCCTTTGATCTGGTTGACCATATCTTCGCTCGAGATGCCCTGCTGCTTGGCATAATATTCCAGCAGTTTAGGGGTGAGGGATGAATCGTCATAACGGATCGACAGGTCGCTGACGGAAAGCTGCTGGATCAGACCAAGCATAGCCATGCCAACGGCATCGGAGTTTTCTTTATTGGAGTTGAGTTCGGCGCTCGCCTGCTGAACTGCCTTGATGAATTTAACATCATAGCCGCCAAGCTTCATTGTGGTGTCGAGCTTGCCAACATCCTTGACGTCAAACTCCATTTTGTCGATGGAGAAATCGCCTTTTTCCGGCTCCCATGCGGCTGTGGATGTTACAACCATGCTCAGCTTTTTATAGCCGAGATCAAGCAGCGGGTTTGGTGTGGCTGTATCTTCAGCTGTTTCTTCTGTCGCATCAGCATCTGCTGCATCGGCAGTTTCTTCAGCTTTTTTGCGCATTGCGTCCATTTTCTCGATGTCGAGATCAATGGATTTCACACCGAAATTAACGGAAATCGGGGTGCCTTTTGTATAAGGTGTTGAGCTGGCATACAGGTCTTTCATGTTGACCATTTCCTGTCCGTCTTCGCTGACGGTCAGGCTGTCGGCCTTCATGGTTTGGTAGTACATCATTTTGACAACAGGGTCCTGTTCGTCATCTGATGCCAGATGGATTTTGCCGATTTCAATGCCCTTCACAACAAAGGTGCTTTTATCGTCTTTTTTCTCGATGTCCTGCAGAGTGGCGCTCTCAGCGGTGTAGCCGCCTTTGCCATCTTCAGCGACATCGGAAAGCACAACATCACCAACAGCGATAGATTCAACTTCAGGCGTTTTGAAATCAATCTTGGTGTCGCGCAGAGTGATTGTTGAACCGTCAGTATCAACTTTGCTGAATTCGATCTTTGCACCCTGTTCTTCAAAACGGGCCTGCAAACGCTTTGCAACATCATTTCCGTCCAGTGCATAGGCTGAACCTGCAAAGATCACAGTGAGTGCTGTAGCAACGGAAAGTGTACGGGTAGCGGTATAAAGCGGTTTCATAACCGACATAAGAAGGCTCCTTGGGTGATTGCCTATATTTACATGCGAAATACTGTACTTGCCTATAACATGACAATTTTGTCTTTTTCGTAACAGCCGGTTTCTGTCACTGCAAGTCACACTTGGGTATCAGATAAAATCTGTTGGCATATTCGATGTATTTTTGATGTAATAACGAGAATAATGCGGAAAACCTGACCGTTTTGCGGGTGTAAACACATCTTGACTTGCCGCAGAATCAGCCGCTTGCTAACCATGAATCATGGGAAAAAATTTGATTCCGCCTTCTGGCGGCGACGATCACGTTGAAACGGTTGATCTGAAATCGGCGCTTGAAGAGCGCTATCTGGCCTATGCGCTGTCCACGATCATGCATCGTGCGCTGCCGGATGTGCGCGACGGTCTGAAGCCGGTTCACCGCCGCATCATGCATGCTATGCGTCTGCTGCGACTCAATCCGGGCAGTGCTTATGCAAAATGCGCGCGTATTGTCGGTGACGTAATGGGTAAATTCCACCCGCACGGCGATGCATCAATTTATGATGCGCTGGCGCGTCTCGCGCAGGATTTTGCTGTGCGTTATCCTCTGGTCGACGGGCAGGGCAATTTCGGTAACATCGACGGCGATAATCCGGCGGCGATGCGTTATACCGAAGCGCGTATGACCGACGTTGCGGCTTTGCTGCTCGAAGGTATTACAGAAAATGCCATCGACTTCCGCCCGACCTATAATGAAGAAGATGAAGAGCCAGTCGTTTTGCCGGGTGCTTTCCCAAATCTTCTGGCCAACGGCTCTTCCGGTATTGCCGTTGGTATGGCCACCAATATTCCGCCGCATAATGTGGCGGAGCTTTGCGATGCGGCATTATTGCTGATCCGCAATCCGCAGGCAACGATTGAGGAACTGGTGCAGCTGGTGCCGGGACCCGACCTGCCGACCGGTGGTGTGCTCGTTGAACCTCAGGCGAATATTCTTGAAGCCTATCGCACCGGTCGCGGGTCTTTCCGCGTGCGCGCGAAATGGGAAAAGGAAGATCTCGGTCGCGGAACATGGGTGGTTGTGATCACCGAAATTCCGTATCAGGTGCAAAAATCCCGCCTGATCGAAAAGATCGCCGAGCTGCTGCTGGCTAAAAAGCTGCCTTTGCTCGACGATATCCGCGATGAGTCGGCCGAAGATATCCGCATTGTGCTTGAGCCGAAAAACCGCACGGTTGATCCTGAATTGCTGATGGAATCGCTGTTCAAGCTCACAGAGCTTGAAAGCCGTATTTCCCTGAACATGAACGTGCTGTCCCACGGGCGGGTGCCGAATGTTCTGTCGCTTGGTCAGGTACTCAAAGAATGGCTTGATCATCGCAAAGAGGTTTTGATCCGGCGCTCGCAGTTCCGGCTTGATGAGATTGTTAAGCGCCTTGAAATTTTGGGCGGTTACCTGATCGCTTATCTCAATCTGGATGAAGTTATTCGCATCATTCGTGAAGAAGATGAGCCGAAACAGGAACTGATGCGGGTTTTCAGCCTCAGCGATATGCAGGCCGAGTCGATCCTGAATATGCGCCTGCGCTCGCTGCGTAAGCTTGAAGAGTTTGAAATCCGTAAGGAATTTGACGGCCTGACGTTGGAAAAAACGCAGCTTGAAGAGCTCCTCGGTTCGGAAATCAAGCAATGGAAAACCATCAGCACTGAGATCAAAAAGGTTCGTGAGACTTTTGGTCCGGAAACCAAGCTGGGCAAACGCCGCACACAATTTGCCGAAGCGCCGAGCCATGATCTGGAAGATATTCATCAGGCGATGATCGAGCGTGAGCCGGTTACAATTGTGGTATCTGAAAAAGGCTGGATGCGTGCCATGAAGGGGCATCTGGCAGATTTCTCAACGCTGTCTTTCAAAGAGGGCGACAAGCTGAAGCTGGCTTTCCATGCGGAAACGACAGACAAGATTGTGGTTGCCACAACGGGCGGTAAATTCTTCACCATTGGCGCTAATACTTTGCCGGGTGGCCGTGGTCACGGCGAGCCGATCCGCATCATGGTAGATATGGACAATGATCAGGATATCCTGACTGCCTTTGTGCATGATGCGAGTGCAAAGCTGCTCTTGGCATCCCATGAAGGTTATGGCTTCATAATCAATGAGAGCGAAGTGATCGCCAATACCCGCAAGGGTAAGCAGATCATGAATGTGAAGCTGCCGGATGAGATGAAGATCTGCCAGCGAGTAACCGGTGATACGGTGTCTGTTGTTGGTGAAAACCGCAAAATGCTGGTCTTCCCGCTGTCTGAACTGCCGGAACTGTCGCGCGGTAAAGGTGTGCGTTTGCAGAAATACAAGGATGGCGGCGTGTCCGATATCCGCACTTTTGCAATGGATCAGGGGCTGACATGGCAGGATTCAGCAGACCGCACATTCACACGCAGCAAAGAAGAATTGCTGGAGTGGACAGCGGCGCGTGCTTCTGCCGGACGTATGGTGCCGAAAGGTTTCCCGCGCACCGGTAAGTTTGCATCGTAAAAACAAATTCAGAGCGGGTTCCGGCTGGGAGGGGCCTGCTCTGTTACCTTTTTTGATAATGGGAAGAAGTAGTTAATTATGCCGGTTGAATCAAAATATCAGGTATTGCGTCAGGTTCCGGATGTGCAGACCTATTGCCATTTGCGCGCTGCGAGCGGCCTGAGCGCAAAAACCGCTGAAGCTGCGGAGCGCGGACTGAAGAACACACTATTCGCTGTGCAGATTACAGATGGTGACAAGATTGTCGGTATGGGGCGTGTGATCGGCGACGGCGGCACAACCTATCAGGTTTGCGATATTGCGGTTCTGCCGGAACAGCAGGGGCAGGGGCTGGGCAAGCTGATCATGACCGAGATTATGGTTTATCTCGATGAAAATGCGCCAGAGAGCGCCTATGTCAGCCTGATTGCTGATGGCCCTGCGCAGCATCTTTATACAAAATACGGCTTTGCACCGGTAACACCTGCTTCTATCGGCATGGCTTATAAAGTAGGGCGCAAGGCCTAACACATTTGCTGTAAAGGTGCGAAGCGCCTTTGCGCATAAATCAGTTCAGCGGATTGATTTTTTCATGCTCCAATACCGATAGCAATGAATCTCTTTCTTAAGCTTGCTGCTTAATGTACTGAATTTATTATTCAATATAAAACGCCCCGTATGATTTCATACGGGGCGTTTTTATTTATTCCGCAATATCAGTGCGCAGCCAGCCGTTAGAGGTCAGGTGTTCTTGTGGTTTGTAGCGGGTTTTGTAGTGCATCTTTTCAGAGCCATTGACCCAGTAGCCGAGATAAACATGCGGCAAGCCCAGCGCATTACAGCGCATGATGTGGTCAAGAATGATGAATGTTCCCAGCGACCGGTCAGCCAGGTGCGGGTTAAAAAACGAGTATACCATTGATACACCATCACCCATCACATCAGTGAGGGCGGCAGCAATCAGCGGGCCTTCGCCTTTGCCGGTGATCATCGTATCAACACCGCGCAGACGATATTCAATGATCTGCGTGTTCACATGGCTGTCTTCAATCATCATTGCATAATCAAGCACTGACATTTCGGACATGCCGCCACTTTGATGACGATGATTGAGATAGTCATGAAACAGCGCATACTGCTCGGAACTCGGCTCGGCCTTGCTGGCATAGCCGACCAGATCCTGATTGCGTTTCCAGACACGGCGCATGGATTGCGTCATTTTGAATTCGCCGGCCAGAATGCGCACGGAAACGCAGGCATTGCAGCTTTCACAGGCAGGGCGATAAGCGATATTCTGCGATCGTCGAAAACCGGCCTGCGTCAGCAGATCATTGAGTTCCGGCGCACGGCTACCAACCAGATGCGTGAAAACCTTACGCTCCGACCTGTTGTCCAGATACGGACATTCAGACGGTGCGGTGAGGTAGAATTGTTGTGGTTGCGGCTGATGTTGTGTCATGATTTGCCCGTCAAAACGACAATAAAGACGACTTGATACTCACGTCTGAAATTGTGCAGTCAAAAGGCCTGCAGAATGATTAAAGCATCTCCGGCAAAAGGGTAAAACGCCTTCGCGTAGGATAATGCGTAAAACAAATTATTAGAGCGGCTCCAACGATTCAGTCATAACCGGAGCTGCTCTAATGATAGTGGAATTCGGCAGGATGTAAAATCCCGCTTTCGTGATTGTTCCACTCATAGCGCAAGTAAGCCAATAAAAAAGCTGGTAATGCAAACAGCGCGGAGATACCCGCGCTGTTCATATTCAATACGCGCTGTTGTTACGGATTGGTACGGATGATCACCGCACCGAGCAGCATATCGTGTACGCCGCGTTTGTAATCCAGAAACAGGGTTGCCAGCAGGATCAGCGGGGTAAGCACTGTGCAGGAAGCCCAGAACAAGACCGAGTGAACCACCGCAAACAGGCCGTCAACCGGATGGCCGTCCATACGCTCGATGCGAATGCCCATCATCCGCATACCTGTGGTGGCTTTATTACGTCCGCCGACTGTAAAATATACATAAGGCAGCGCCACCAGCGGCAGCAGGATACCATAGAGCATCCAACCCAGACCCAGCGTCAGAATACCCAAGAAGGCGATGATGATCGCGACAGGGATACACAGCAAAAGCACAATGAAATAGTCGATCAGAAAGGCGAATACGCGTCTGGTGCGCACGCCTTCATAGAGGCGGCGGTCTTCAAAACGCGGCAGAACAATATCATTATTGATTGTTCGGTCATTCATCGGCTTATGGTTTCTCCTTTTAAACTTACAAACAAGGAGATAGGGAGCCACGGCAGTCATTTCAAGATTGTGTGACCGGCCAGCGCGAGAATACAAAAAAGCGCATTCTGCCTGAAACAACATGCGCTTGAGCGAGGGGCAGTGCTCTGAATTAAGCTGATTTCAGCTTTTCAGCCACTTCCAGTGCGAAATAGGTGAAAATACCATCACATCCGGCACGCTTGAATGCGAGCAGGCTTTCCAGCACGACTTTCTCTTCGTCAATCCAGCCGTTTTGTCCGGCGGCTTTGATCATCGCATATTCACCGGAGACCTGATAGGCAAAGGTCGGCAGAGAAAACTGGTTTTTAAGCCGCTGAATAATGTCGAGATAAGGCATGCCCGGCTTGACCATCAGCATATCAGCGCCTTCCAGCACATCCTGCTCGGCTTCACGCAGTGCTTCATCCGTATTGGCCGGATCAAGATAATAGGTTTTCTTGTCGCCTTTCAGCACGCCTGCGGTGCCGATGGCCTCACGATAAGGGCCGTAGAAGGCAGAGGCGAATTTCGTCGCATAGGACATGATCGGCAGATGCTGAAAACCATTGGCATCCAGCGCATCACGGATTGCGCCGATACGGCCGTCCATCATATCGGAAGGGGCAATAATATCCGCACCGGCCTCAGCCTGTGCGAGTGCACCGCGCACAACCATCTCAACGGATTCATCGTTGAGAATAATACCGTCGCGTAAGATGCCGTCGTGGCCGTCCGTGGTAAAAGGATCAAGCGCGGCATCGGTGATAATGCCGATTTCCGGAATTTCCTTTTTGATCGCACGGGTCACCGAATTGATCAGATTGTCGGGATTGGTAATATAGGCACCATCCTGCGTTTTGATACGCGAAGACTCATTGGGAAAAGGCGCAATCGCAGGAATGCCAAGCTTGGCGGCTTTTTCTGCCTGACGCACAGCCATGTCTACGGAAAAGCGGCTGACACCGGGCATTGCCGCAATCGGGGTAGCAACATTGCTGCCTTCACAAACAAAGAACGGCCAGATCAGATCATTCGCACTTAATGTGTTTTCCTGCACCAGACGGCGTGACCATTCAGTGCGGCGGGTGCGTCGCAAGCGGCGGCTTTGAGTGATTTCATCAATACTACGCATAATGCCTTTTCCGTATTTCGGCGTAAGGAGGGGCAGTGCGGGTTCATTTTCAGAGCCGGATACACTGCGCAGGCCAGATCAGGGAGCCTTAACACTCAAATCATGGTCACAGCTTGATAAAAACAGCTTTTAAGGTGTGAAACATTGCCGCGCTTGCGCTACTCTGCAATGATTCATGCAGGGCGGGAGAGGATGAAGTCATGGACAGGACAGATCATATGCGTGATGAAAACAGTGTTACGCTTGATTTCGGCGGCGATGACGAGATGACATTCGCTCAAAGCGGCGCTGTCGGTCTGATCCGGCTAACACGCCCGAAAGCCCTGAATGCTCTGACCCATAAAATGGTGCTGGCAATGGAGCGCGCCCTGCTGCACTGGGCTGATGACCCGCAGGTCAAATCGGTGATCGTTGAGGGTGAAGGACGAGCCTTCTGTGCAGGAGGCGATGTGGTCGCCGCATATAATGCCGGTAAAAGCGGCAAGCCTGCCTATGATTTTTTTCAGGATGAATATCGGCTTAACCGCCTGATCGGTGCTTACAATAAGCCCTATATCGCTTTGCTCAACGGCATTACGATGGGCGGCGGCGCGGGAATTTCGGTTCATGGCTCTCATCGTATCGTGACGGAGAATACGCTGTTTGCAATGCCTGAAAGCGGTATCGGCTTTTTCACCGATGTGGGCGGCAGTGCTTTTCTGCCTGCGCTGCCGCAGAGGTTTGGTTTTTATCTGGGACTTACAGGTTCGACCATTCGCTGGGGCGATTGTCTGAACAGCGGTATTGCCACCCATGCCTTGCAAGCGGAACAGTTGACGGAGCTGTGTACGAGGCTGGTCGCCGGTGAAAAACCCGATGATATATTATCGGGCATGCAGCTTAGCGCACCGGACTGGGAAATGCCGGAAGCGGACAGAGCGCTCGTTGCCCGATGCTTTGAGGCAAGGACTATCGAGCAATCGATTGCGAATTTTGTACAGGCCGCAGAAGCGGGTGATGAAAAAGCTGCAACTATCACAGGGGTGCTGGGCAAGCGCTCCCCGACTAGTCTGAAGGCAATTTTTACGCTTTTTCAGGATGCGGAAGCATTTAGTCGTGCAAATAAAGAGCTGAGTTACAGCGCCCGCTTGGATAGGCAGATGCAAATAGAGTACGCTCTGGCAGAGATTCTGCTGCAAGGGCATGATTTTTATGCCGGTGTCGGCGCTGTTTTGATAGACAAGACCGGCAATCCTGTCTGGAACCCAGCATCACTGGATCAGGTGCAATTGCCGGATTTTTTAACGCTTAAAGACAATAAACAAGGGTAGAGAGCCGCATGATGGATGATCAGCTGAGATTACGCACGGGAGATTCAGCCCTGCATAGCTGGTTCGTTCTGTTTGTACGGTTTGTGGCGCTGGTCTGTCTTGCCGGTGGTGTTTATTACTGGCTGCGGCTGATCGGGCTGTATCCGGGCTTGTTATGGCGGTTCGATCTCATGCCCTGGCAGTGGCAGGCAGCCTGCGTAAGTCTTGCAGTCGCTTTGCCTATTGTTGCGACGGGTTTGTGGATCAGGGCATCTTGGGGCGCTGTGCTATGGGTGATCACGGCTGTTGCTCAGGCGTTGATTTACACGGTTTTTGCACGGTTCTTTGAATATTTTCCTTCTCTTGCCATGCTCAATATTGCTTTCCTGCTGATCTATGCGGCGTTTCGCATCGGTTTGTTTTTGCAGGGTAAACGTGCGCTGGCCACACCGGTACACTGAGCGGCTTGGCTCAGCTTTTCATGTATAATCCGTTGTTAACCACTTGTTAGCCGTGTGGCTTAAGCGGAAGTTCACGGCTGTTTCCTAAAGTTCCGGCAGATAAACTCAGCTTTACGCTCGTCGTCATCTGTAACGACCAGTTTAGGGCAGGTTGAGTTTGTGCCGGAACTAAAGCATGGCGCGTCAGCGAACATGCGACAATTAAAAAATCTAGAGCGAGCGTCATGAGTGAGAATAAACGCGATACGCTCTAGGCGGAGACAAAGCTGAATGCAAACGCAAGAGCCGGTTTCTATACAACGACACCCGGACGACCGGAATGCAAACCGGAACTCCGGAATGCAGGTCTTATGTCTGGAAGTCGAACGGCAGTTGAACAGGCATTACAAGCGGGTTCTGGCTTTTTTCACGGAAGCATTTTCCGATAATACAGATTACCCTTTAAGTGCCGAGCAAGCCTTGATGCTGTTTTGTATCAGCAATGGTCTTCGCGATACCGCGCAGCTTTGGCGGACGGTTGAGCCAGTCACTCCGCAATCGGTCTTCATTCTCGCCAGTCTTTATGCGCAGGGCTATGTTGTATCTGCGGGTAATATGCAGCATTCGGAGGGGCTGGAACTTGCAACGCTGGAACTGACTGCCAGAGGGCAGGGTGTTGCTGATGGCCTTTATGAGCTATACACTTATGTCTTCCTTGTCCGCGCAGGCAGGGAGGTGCCGGACACAGCGCGGCTTGCATCCATGCATGTATCGTTACGCAGACTGCAAAACCATAATCATCTGCACAAACGCGGATAAGGCGGACGTTGCGAAATGGCCACAATCACTGATTAAGCTTCGCGGCGATGGTGTTTTTCAGCATGTGAGAAATATATTGACTTGCCGGAATGCCTGCAGACATGTTTAAGCCACAAAACTGTTTATAGCCGTAGTTCCGGCAGACGATTATATGCGTTCAGAACTGGTGTCAGTTCAATGAGTTCTGCTGCTGTTGAGTTCAGGCAGTTTCAGGAACGGTATCCGGTTTTTGATGTTCTGAGCTGCGTAACGCTTAGATAATACCTCTGATACGTTTGAATATCTGTTTTATGTCTGTGAGCAAAATCCTGTTGCGGCGGATTAAGGATGAGAGAATGAAGCATAGTGTAAAAGACGGCAAAACATCCAAGGCGCTTGACCGCCGTTTGTTTTTGCGCGGAGCGGCTGGTCTGGGACTGGCTGCACTGTCAGTGCCGGTTGTTTCGACCGGCGCTCTTGCACAGGCCATCGGCCTCAATGATGTGCTGTCATCCGGTCGTCGCGGTAACTGGAGCGATACATTCGATGCGCGCGGCACCGGCGGCGCCAAGGCGATTGCGACCAATCAGCCGATCATGAGCCCGCAGACGCTGAATTATATCAGCGCGGCCATCAATCAATATAACACCATCGTTGCCAATGGCGGCTGGCCGACAGTGCCGGGCAATGAACGCCTGCGCTTAGGTATGAAAAGTCAGGTTGTTCCGATTCTGCGCCAGCGTCTGATGATCTCCGGCGATCTGCCTGAGGGTATCGGCGCGTCAAACTCTTACGACACCTATGTTGACGCCGCAGTGAAGCGTTTTCAGGCACGGCATGGTCTGCCTGCCGATGGCGTGATGGGTGATGTCACTTATAAAGCGCTCAATGTCAGCGCTGATGTGCGCCTTGGCCAGCTTAATACGAACCTGCAGCGTCTTGGCACGCTTGCCAATGTTGATCAGACACGCTTTGTCATGGTCAATATTCCGGCTGCGCAGATCGAGGCCGTTGAAAATGGCCGTGTTGAACAGCGCCATACAGCCGTTGTTGGTAAGATCGACCGTCAGACACCGATCCTGACCTCTAAAATCCATGAAGTGATCCTCAATCCTTACTGGACAGCACCGAAGTCGATTATCCGCAAAGATATCATTCCTTTGATGCGCAAGGATCCGCAATATCTGACCAAGAACAAGATCCGCCTCTACAATGGTCAGGGGCAGGAAGTTCCGCCGGAAACTGTGGACTGGAATACAGAAGACGCAGTGAAGCTGATGTTCCGTCAGGATCCGGGCAAAATCAATGCGATGGCGTCTACCAAAATCAACTTCCATAATGCGCATGCGGTTTATATGCATGATACACCGCAGAAGGGTACGTTTAATAATCTGATGCGTTTTGACTCATCCGGTTGTATCCGTGTGCAGAATATCCGCGATCTGGATGTGTGGCTTTTGAAAAACACAGCGGGCTGGGATCGCCAGACCATTGAGGACACAATCAAGAGCGGACAAAACAATCCGATCCAGATTACCGATCCTGTGCCGCTGTATTTCGTTTATATCTCTGCATGGTCAACCGGTGACGGCATTCCGCAGTTCCGCGATGACATTTACAAGATGGACGGTGCTTCTGAACTTGCAATCGGCACTGCTATTTAAAACTGTTCTGGGGAAAGATGAAAATGTTCCGGTCTGTGTGCTGGGGCGGTTTCAAAAAAGATAACAGACAGTATTTGGCTTCAATGCCATGTTTCAAAGAGATAATCTGATTTTAAAGCCGCCTTCGGGCGGCTTTTTAGTATTTAAACGATATAAATGGGGCTTTAGCCGTTTTACGTCACAGTATATCGCCTACTGGCAATGGAGGCTTCACGACAAGTGGGATATTGCCACCCGACATGGGAATGGGCTAAGCGTGAGCCACATTGAAATCTGCGTGATTTTTGTTTCGCATTTTGTTATGCGGGCAGGGCACAGAGTATTTCCGCTTTAAGCTGGGGCATTGGAAATACTCTATTTATTTGTTTTTACGCGTATCGCGTTCCGAAAACCGCTTCGCACCTTTCGGGATACGCTTTAGCAAGGAATTCCATGATCGTCGCAACAGGTGGCGGGAATGGTGTCTGATTGACTTTTGACCGGAAACCGGAAGGAATAGGATATGTCGCAGGCGAACAGTGCTTCTCTCGAAGCATTCTTTAATAAGGGTCTTGAAGAAGCGGATGCTGAAATTTTCGGCGCAATCCGCAAGGAGCTTGGCCGTCAGCGTCACGAAATCGAGCTGATCGCATCGGAAAACATCGTTTCCCGCGCAGTGCTTGAAGCTCAGGGTTCAATCCTCACCAACAAATATGCCGAAGGTTATCCGGGTAAGCGCTATTATGGCGGCTGCCAGTATGTTGATATCGTTGAAGAACTGGCGATTGAACGTGCGAAGAAACTCTTCGGTGCAGAATTCGTCAACGTGCAGCCGAATTCCGGCAGCCAGATGAACCAGGCTGTGTTCCTCGCGCTGTTGCAGCCGGGCGATACATTCATGGGTCTGGATCTGAACTCCGGTGGTCACCTGACACACGGTTCTCCGGTCAATATGTCCGGTAAATGGTTCAATGTTGTATCCTATGGCGTGCGTGAAGATGATCACCTGCTGGATATGGACGAAGTGGCACGCCTTGCCCGTGAAACAAAGCCAAAGCTGATTCTGGCAGGCGGTACCGCTTATTCCCGCATCTGGGACTGGAAGCGTTTCCGTGAGATCGCCGATGAAGTCGGTGCTTATCTGATGGTTGATATGGCGCATATTGCCGGTCTGGTTGCTGCCGGTGTGCATCCGTCGCCAGTGCCGCATGCGCATGTTTGCACCACCACCACCCACAAATCCCTGCGCGGTCCGCGCGGTGGTATGATCATGACCAATGACGGTGATCTGGCCAAGAAATTCAACTCGGCCGTATTCCCTGGTCTTCAGGGCGGCCCGCTGATGCATGTGATCGCCGGTAAAGCGGTAGCATTGGCAGAAGCGCTGCAGCCTGAATTCAAGCTCTATGCTCAGAATGTTGTGGCAAACGCCAAGGCTCTGGCCGAGAACCTGAAGAAGAACGGTCTCGATATCGTTTCCGGCGGTACTGACAACCATCTGATGCTGGTTGACCTGCGTCCGAAGAACGCGACCGGTAAGCGCGCTGAAGCAGCGTTAGGCCGTGCGAATATCACCACCAACAAAAACGGTATTCCTTTCGATCCGGAAAAACCGTTTGTTACCTCCGGTATCCGTCTCGGCACACCTGCCGGTACAACCCGTGGTTTCGGTATCAAGGAATTCGAACAGATCGGCGATATGATCACCGAAGTTCTTGATGGTCTGAAAACTGCCAATTCCGATGAAGGCAATGCTGCTGTTGAAGCTGCCGTTCAGAAGAAGGTTGTTGATCTGACAGCTAACTTCCCGATGTATGATTATCTCGGATAAGCCGGATTTGAGTATGTTGTAGTTTTAAGCGCCGCGTATCACATAAGTGTTACGCGGCGTTTTTCTTGAACGGGCTTGCCCGTAACGGGTTGCGGAAATTGGTCTCAGATATAGGTAATGACAAAGCGGTCTATCTGCATTAGATAATTCCAATCTGAGTAATTTATAGTCGTTTCCGGCTGTGTCAGGGGCGGAACGGCTGCCGTGCTATATGCGCGGAACAAGTTGAGAGTTAAGCGATGCGCTGTCCGTTTTGTCAGTCTGAAGATACGCAGGTCAAAGATTCCCGTCCGGCAGAAGATGGTTCGGTTATCCGCAGACGCCGCGTCTGTTCGGTGTGTGGCGGCAGATTCACCACCTTTGAGCGCGTGCAGTTGCGCGAACTGATGGTGGTTAAGAAAAGCGGACGCCGTGTGCCGTTTGACCGTGATAAACTGATGCATTCGGTGCAGGTGGCTCTGCGCAAGCGCGAGGTCGATATTGACCGCGTGGAGCAGGCGATTTCCGGAATTGTGCGTCAGCTGGAAAGTTCCGGCGAGGTTGAGATTCCGTCAGAAGAGATCGGCCGTTTGGCAATGGAAGCGCTGAAAGGCGTGGATGATATTGCCTATATTCGTTTTGCGTCCGTTTATCGTAATTTCAGCGTTGCGAAAGACTTCCACAATGTCATTGATGAGCTGGGGCAGCCGGATACTTCTGCCGCACCGGAGAAGCCGGAATGAGCTTGCCGGTTGTGTAAAATGATAGATGATTATGCAGGCATTTCCGGATTTTCAAAATAAGGAAACCTGCTTCTGAATTATGATCAGAGGTGTAATATATGTTCAGTCTGAACACAGCGCCTCTCAAAACAGAATGCATTCTGAAAACTGTAAAGCGGTTTGCAGATAAGATGCGAGATAAAATAAATAGGTTTTGAGTATTTCCGTTTGATAATAAAAATCGGGATATATTCAAAACGCTCCGTACTGGAATTTGGCATATGAATGAACCTCAGAACGCGACAGCCCGTCAGACCCATTCTGGCGAAGGAATTGCCTCGGAGCTGGATAAGCGCTTTATGGCGGCTGCAATCCGCTATTCGCGTCGTCATCTGGGCATTACGGGGACTAATCCTTCCGTTGCGACGCTGATTGTGGCGGATAACGGTTTTGGACCGGTGATTGTCGGCCGCGGTGTTACTGCTGAAGGCGGGCGTCCGCATGCGGAAACACAGGCGCTGGCAGAGGCCGGTGATCTGGCCAAGGGTGCCACTGCCTATGTTACGCTGGAGCCTTGCGCTCATCATGGCCACACACCACCTTGTGCTTCTGCGCTGGTCACTGCGGGGATCAAGCGTGTTGTAGCTTCAACCAATGATCCTGACCCGCGTGTTGCGGGGCGGGGCTATCAAATTCTGCGCGACGCCGGACTGGAAGTTATCACAGATGTCTGCCGTGAGCAGGGTGATGACGAGCTGGCCGGTTATTTGTCGCGCTCATTCCGCAAACGTCCGGAAGTGATGCTGAAACTCGCTCTGTCGGTAGACGGCTATGTCGGCTGCGTTGGTCGTGGTCAGATTGCCATTACCGGTGCGGTCAGTATTGCGCAGGTGCATATGCGCCGTGCGCAGACCGATGCGATTATGGTTGGTGTGGGAACGGTGATCGCGGATGATCCTGTGCTGAACACCCGTTTGCCGGGCTTGCAGGATCGCTCGCCGATACGTGTTATTCTGGATAGTGAGCTGCGCATGCCGCTCACATCAAAGCTTGTGCGCTCGGCGCGTCAGGTGCCGCTGTGGATTGCTGCCAATAATGCTGCAGATCCGGCAAAGCGCCAGCAACTGATTGAAGCGGGATGCCGTATTCTTGCAACTGAATGCGAAGATGAAAAGATTGCTCTGCCGGAATTGCTGGATGACCTTGCTGCGCAGGGGATTGCGACGGTGATGGTTGAGGGCGGCGCGGTAGTTGCGCAGGCTTTTCTCGCACAAGGGCTGGTTGACCGTCTGATGATCTTTGACGGGCCAAATCCGATCCTCTCGGGAGGGGACGGTCAGGCACTGGCGGTGGAAGGTTTGCAGGCCTTTATTGATGCTGACTTCAGAAAGACTGGCGAGATGCATTTTGCGTCTGACGTCTTAAGTGAGTATAAACGCAAGTAAGAGTTTTGAGTGACCGGAGCATCCCAAAAAACGAGAGCAAACGCCCCGTACCAATCTGGCTACCAATCTGGGCGTTAACTGCTTTGGTTTCGTATTGTTGAAGGATTACGCATGTTTACAGGAATTGTGACAGATATTGGTGAAGTTTCGGAAGTCAGCCCGATGGACGAAGGTGTGCGGTTGCGTATCGCTACGGCATATGACCCTAAGACCATTGATATCGGTGCATCCATTTCCAATTCCGGTGTTTGTCTGACCGTAACCCGTTTGCCTGACCGGGACAGCAATGCATGCTGGTTTGAAGTTGAGGCATGGGAAGAAGCGCTGCGCCTGACCACGATCGGTGAATGGAAAGCCGGACGTAAAGTTAATCTTGAGCGTTCATTAAAGCTTGGTGATGAAATGGGCGGGCATCTGGTGTCCGGTCATATTGACGGCATGGCAGAAATTATCGGCGTAGAGCAGGAAGGTGAGGCCGTGCGCTTTACCATTCGTGCACCTGAAGCACTGGCACCTTTCATCGCACAAAAAGGCTCCGTTGCGCTGGATGGTACATCCCTGACGGTCAATACTGTTAATGGCAATGAATTTGATGTGCTGCTGATACGTCATTCGCTGGAAGTGACAACATGGGGTGAGCGTAAGGCCGGAGATAAGGTCAATATTGAAATCGACCAACTGGCACGTTATGCGGCACGTCTGGCGCAGTTCAAAGTGTAAGAAATATGGGCGCTGTCTTTTGCTGAGGCAGGTCTGAACGGACAGAGGCACCATATATTTCCTATATGTGGTGCTTCGTGTTTTGTTTCTGCGACAAAAATTTCTGAAAAGCCGCGAACGGGGATTACTTTTCAGCGATAATGCTGTAGAGCAGCCTTTATTATCGTTCAGGCGCTGTTTACCGGTACTGTGCAGAGAATTATCTGCCGCCGCAGGTGCCTGCTGCCATTTTAAAAGAATGCGCAGGCTTTGAAAAATGTATGGCTGCTTACATTGTAAGTGCCGCAGGTTTCTATAGAATATGATTTATATATATTCTCGCGGACGGCAATGTCTGCGGGAAGCAGTACAGTGTTCTTGGCCATTAGAGCATTTCACAGTCAAGTTGGATCAACTTGACGCCGGTGATAATGCGACAAATAAAGAATCTAGAGCGAGCGCTATGATCCAATCTGGACGTAAACCGCTCTAGTCGTGGATTCAATTGCTATAAAGGCAACTGATTATGGAGAATGAGATGACCGGAAATATGGCTTATCCGCCGCATATTCTGATTGTTGAAGCCCGTTTTTACGATGCGCTTTCAGACGCTCTTCTGGATGGTGCCAAAGCTGCGCTTGATGAAGTCGGTGCGACCTACGAGGTTGTGACTGTACCGGGTGCTCTGGAAGTGCCTGCCGCGATCTCTTTTGCATTGGATGCTGAGGCGGGTGGCGGCACTGAATATGATGGTTATGTTGCGCTTGGCACGGTCATTCGCGGCGAAACCTATCATTTTGATATTGTCGCCAATGAATCCTGCCGCGCTCTGACAGATCTGGCTGTGGCAGAAAGCATTGCGATCGGTAATGGCATTCTCACTGTTGAAAATGAAGAGCAGGCATGGGCCCGCGCAAAACGCAGTGAAAAAGATAAGGGTGGATTTGCTGCACGCGCTACCCTGACAATGATTGATTTACAGAGAAAATTTGGAGTCTGATATGACCGCCCCCAATGCGACGCCGCAGAATGCGCCGCGCACCGCCAATAAGCGAGGCGTAGCCCGCCTTGCTGCCGTTCAGGCACTGTATCAGATGGAAGTCACCGGCACCGGCGTGCTGGACATTGCTGCTGAGTATGAAAATTTCCGTCTGGGTAAAGATATTGATGGTGATCAGTATCTGGATGCCGATCCGCAATGGTTCCGCGCAATTATTGCCGGCGTGGTTGCTGACCAGCGCATTCTTGATCCGATGATCCGTCAGTCACTGACTGAGGACTGGCCGCTATCACGCCTTGATTCGACACTGCGTGCGATTTTGCGTGCCGGTATCTGGGAACTGCGCACCAAAAAAGAAGTGCCGGTCGCTGTGATTGTCTCGGAATATGTCGATATTGCTAAGGCATTTTACGAAGAAGACGAGCCGAAGCTGGTGAATGCTGTGCTTGATCGTCTGGCATTTGAGATCCGTGGCGAGAGCCGCGGAACGAAGAAAAGCCCGCGTTGACGGTGTTTTGACAGGGAACTCAGATGAGTTCTCTGTTTTCTGTTTTAGACGCATGATGGCCGGTGCAGTTTTGTGCCGGCTTTTTAGTATAGTCAGCATAATTTTCTGCTTCTTGTTTTGAAAACAAGCGCTTGACCTTTGTCTCAGGCTTTCGCATCCTGCGCACAGAATACCGGAAGACAAGCCTGAAGCATGCTGATCAGACAGATGCTGAATAAAAACATAATCCTGAAGACTGAAATTTTAACGCAGGATTATGAGGTCAATCGAAATGCCGGACTCTGAATTTGTAATATCTGTATATTTTTCTGTTTCTGTCTGAGCAGACTGCAGAGCATTTTTGAAAGCGTTGCGAGACGCTTCATTGTTTGTGCTGTGCCTTGTTCCATGCCGTTCTCCGTTATTGTAATTTTCCGGCCAAATGCCGGAATTATGAGGCTGAAGAATAAGGGGAATACGCATGGCAGTTCTCATACTCATTCTTATCTGCGGTATATTGGCATTGGTCTATGCAGGCTGGGCTATTCGTTCGGTTCTGGCGTCCGATGCTGGTAATGCGCGGATGCAGGAAATTGCGGAGGCAATCCGCGAGGGCGCACAGGCCTATCTGGCGCGCCAATATATGACGATATTTTTTGTGGGCGTGATTGTTTTTCTAATCACATGGTGGTTGCTGGGTGCCTATGCGGCCTTTGGCTTTCTGATTGGTGCGGTTTTGTCCGGTTTGGCCGGTTTCATCGGTATGCATGTCTCGGTTCGTGCCAATGTGCGCACGGCGCAGGCGGCATCGATGAGTCTGGCAGGGGGGCTGGAGATAGCGTTTCGCGCCGGTGCTGTCACAGGCATGCTGGTGGCAGGTCTGGCGCTGCTTGGTGTTGCCGGTTATTACACTTTCCTCACAGCGGGCATGGGCTATGCTTCCGGTGACCGGATGGTGATTGATGCTCTGGTGGCGCTGGGCTTTGGTGCCTCACTGATTTCGATTTTTGCCCGTCTTGGCGGCGGGATTTTCACCAAAGGCGCTGATGTCGGCGGCGATCTGGTGGGCAAGGTTGAGGCCGGTATTCCTGAAGATGATCCGCGCAATCCGGCAACCATTGCTGATAATGTTGGCGATAATGTCGGTGACTGTGCCGGTATGGCTGCAGATTTGTTTGAAACTTACGCGGTGACCGTGGTGGCAACAATGGTGCTGGCTGCGATCTTCTTTGCAGGCAGTGCGCTTTTGCCGGTGATTATTCTCTATCCGCTGGCAATCTGCGGGCTTTGCATTCTCACATCCGTCGCCGGTACATTCTTCGTGCGGCTTGGCACGGATAACTCCATCATGGGGGCGCTGTATAAAGGTCTGATTGCTACCGGCCTGTTATCTGTCGTCGGACTTGCACTGGCTACCACGCTCACCATCGGTTGGGGTGAAATCGGCACTGTGGCCGGAGTGAGCATTACAGGCACAAACCTGTTTATCTGCGGGCTGCTTGGTTTGGTTGTGACCGGTCTGATCGTCGTGATTACGGAATATTATACCGGCACCAACAAGCGTCCGGTCAATTCCATTGCACAGGCTTCCGTCAGTGGTCACGGCACCAATGTTATTCAGGGGTTGGCCGTGTCACTGGAATCAACGGCGCTGCCTGCCATTGTGATTGTGTTCGGGATTATCACGACCTATCAACTGGCCGGATTGTTCGGCACTGCCATTGCGGTTACTGCCATGCTCGGCATTGCCGGTATGATTGTGGCGCTGGATGCTTTCGGCCCCGTTACCGATAATGCCGGTGGTATTGCGGAAATGGCAGGGCTTGATCCTGAGGTGCGCAAGGCAACCGATGCGCTAGATGCCGTGGGTAATACGACCAAAGCCGTAACCAAAGGCTATGCCATTGGCTCGGCAGGTCTGGGTGCTTTGGTGCTTTTCGCGGCCTATTCCAACGATCTCAGTTTCTTCGCGGCCAATAGCCAGAATTATCCGTATTTCAGCGATATGGGCACAGTCTCTTTTGATCTCTCCAATCCTTATGTTGTGGCGGGGCTGATCTTTGGTGGCCTGATTCCCTATCTCTTCGGCGGTATCGCTATGACGGCAGTCGGGCGTGCAGCGGGCTCTGTGGTACAGGAAGTGCGCCGTCAGTTCCGTGAAAAGCCGGGCATTATGGGTGGCACAGAACGGCCGGATTATGCGCGCGCGGTGGATATTCTGACCAAGGCGGCTATTCGGGAAATGATTATCCCGTCCTTGCTACCGGTATTGGCGCCTTTGGTGGTTTATTTCGGTGTGCTGCTGATCTCCGGCTCCAAGGCTTCCGCTTTTGCGGCGCTTGGCGCTTCACTGCTTGGGGTCATCGTCAACGGGCTGTTTGTGGCTATTTCCATGACCTCCGGTGGTGGCGCATGGGATAATGCCAAGAAGAGCTTTGAAGATGGCTTTACTGATGCAGACGGCGTGAAGCATATGAAGGGGTCGGAAGCACATAAGGCCTCTGTTACCGGTGATACGGTTGGCGATCCTTATAAGGATACCGCAGGGCCTGCGGTTAATCCGGCAATTAAGATCACCAATATTGTGGCTCTGTTATTGCTGGCTGTGCTTGCACATCAGTAATAAAGGGCTGATTAAACAAAACCGCCGCCGGAATGTTTCCGGCGGCGGTTTTTTACTCTGAGAAACCGCAGGGCGGTTTGGTATTAAAGGCTTAGATCGTGCCCGGCAGAGAGGTTGGCATTTTGCCAACACCCTGCATAAGCTGACCGATAAAGCTCTGATCTTTACCGCCGGTCGGCGTCGTGCGGGAAACGAAGTCAAAGACTTTACCATCCTGCAGGCCGTAATGGGCGATCTGAGAAACCTTGCCGTCTTTGTTGAAGTAAACAGCAAGAATACGGCGATCAATGATCTTCGGTGTCATGAACTGGGCAACACGATAACGCTTCTGCGAGATATAGTAGAAGACTTCACTATCAAATGTTGCTGTTGTTGACGGTGTGCCGAGCGTCAGCAGAACCTGCTCACGGCTGGAGCCGACCGGAACAGAATCAAGCGCCTGTTCATCAAGGACATAGCCTTCAGTCAAAGTTTCTGAAGGATTGAGCGTGCTTGCGGTATTGCAACCGGCAAGCCCGAGCGAAAAAAGCACGGCTGCGCCTGTAACAAGCAAGCTTCTGCTGCGGTTTTGTGCAAAAATACGCTGCAACGACGACATCTCCATAACCATTATCCCAACGGTACTTCCGTATCCAGATGAACTTGGGTAAACCACCTTGCATCCGGATGCAACAAAAGCATGGGCGTTAAACGATGATTCTTAATTTATTAAGACGCAAATCCCGAGTAAACGAAGCAATTACACTGTCTGCTTATGAAAAAATCGTGGCAGCAGCACGACAAAAACGCTTTTACGCGGAGTTTCTTGTGCCCGATACACCAATCGGCCGCTATGAAATGCTGTCATTACACGTTTTTTTGCTGATGCACCGGCTGAAATCTGAAGATGCGGGCTTAAAAGAACTGACGCAGGATATTGCCGAAGAGTTTTTCAAAGATGTTGATCATTCTCTGCGCGAGCTTGGCATCGGCGATCAGGGCGTGCCCAAGCGCATGAAAAAACTGGCGCGCATGTATTACGGGCGCGTTCTCAGCTATGCTGATGCATTGGACAAGAATGATACTCCGGCACTGGCCGCAGCAATCAGCCGTAATGTACGGCCGGATCTGGTTGAAGCAGGTAAGGTCTGGGAGCATAGTAAGGCTATGGCGGCCTATGCGATGCAGGTTTATGAGCATTTGCGTGGCCAGCCGGACAGCATGTTCCTTGAAGGTCGCTTCACCTTTGCATAAATAACCATACAGATATTGATGCTACCACGGTGGCAGAACAGAGATGGACTTAAAATGACAAGACATAGTGGCTCGGGTCGTGCAGGGCTTGAGTTTCCGGTTTCAGTGGCTCATGTGCCGAGCAAGGGCATTACGGTTAAGATTGAAGCGAATGAAAAAGAACGCGCTCAGTTAGCCGCAAATCATGAGCTGTTGTCTGTTGCTTCTTTTACTGCGGAGTTTCTGATCACGCATTGGAAAAAAGACGGCATTAAACTGCGCGGTCATATTGATGCGCAGATCGTGCAGGCTTGTATTGCAACGCTGGAGCCCATTGATGCGGTGATCAGCGAGGATGTTGATACGGTTTTTGTGCCGGAAAATTCCCGCCTTGCGCGCATCCGTCTTGATGAAAGCGGTGAAATGCTGATTGATGCCGAAGGGCCGGATATGCCGGAAACCTTTGAAGGGGACAGCATTGATATCGGCGCTGTTGCTGAAGAATTCTTTGAGCTGGCACTTGATCCCTATCCGCGCAAAGCGGAAGCGGAATATATCGAAATTATCGATGATGAGGATGAAGAAGCCGCAGGTGATATGAAGCCGGATTCGCCTTTTGCCGGTTTGGCAAAATTGCGGGACAAAAATTAAACCTTGTTTTTGAGGCGCAGACACAGCGTGTAATTTGAATAGGCAAAGCCCGTAAAGTGCTTTATATTCAAAAACATGGTGTGAGAGCTGCCGCCTTTGCAAATGCTGCTTGCCTGCTGAAATTAAAATTAAGTTGTGCGAGCATGCAAAAAAGTTATTTTGCGCAATTCAGGGTAAGGCACAGTAATTTTTAAAATTTGCTGGGCTGTGAGTTTAGACGTGAATATATTCCGGCGCAGTTTGTCGGCGGAATATGCATTTTAATCATGCCGGGCAGGCAGGCTCTGATAATAAACCATTATGGTTTTGTGAGGACCGGTATAGGACGATCAAGTGGTCACAATTTCTATTGACGCTATGGGGGGCGATTTTGGCCCTGAGGTGGTTATCCCCGCTGCAGCGAATGCACTGGAGCGTCATCCCGACATCCGGTTTATTTTTTATGGTCTGGCTGGTCAGGTTGAACCATTTCTGGATAAGTTTCCTAAGTTAAAGGCTGCCTCAGTGCTGCATTTCAGCGAAATTGCTGTGCAGATGGATGATAAGCCAAGTCAGGCTTTGCGTAGTGGTCGGGGCAAGTCCACCATGTGGCAGGCGATTGAAGCGGTTAAAAACGGCGAAGCCGATGTTTGCGTTTCCGCGGGTAATACCGGCGCGTTGATGGCGATGGCAAAATTTTGTCTGCGCATGATGGCAAATATTGAGCGCCCTGCGCTTGCAGCAATTTGGCCGACAGCGCGTGGTGACAGCATCGTTTTGGATGTGGGCGCCAGTATCGGTGCGGATGCCCGTCAGCTGATCGACTATTCATTGATGGGTGCTGGTATGGCGCGCGCTTTGTTTGAGATTAAGCGCCCGACCGTCGGCTTGCTCAATGTTGGTGTTGAAGAAGTCAAAGGCCTCGATGCCGTTAAAGAGGCCAGCGCCGCTTTGCGGGCAACGCCTTTGCCGGGGTTTGAATATAAAGGTTTTGTCGAAGGCGATGATATCGGTAAAGGCACTGTGGATGTTGTTGTCACTGAAGGCTTTACAGGTAATATCGCGCTGAAAACAGCCGAGGGAACTGCCAAGCAAATCTCTGCTTATCTGCGCGGTGCAATCAATCGTACATGGATGGCCAAGCTCGGCTATATTCTGGCCAAAAGCGCTTTTAATCGTTTGCGCGAAAAAATGGACCCGAATAAGGTCAATGGCGGTGTGTTTCTCGGTCTCAACGGCGTGGTCATTAAAAGCCACGGCGGCGCAACCAGTGAAGGGTTCTGCTCTGCCATTGAAGTCGGCTATGACATGGTGCGCAATGGTCTCATGCAGAAGATCGAAGCGGATCTGACCACTTTCTACAGTCATTACAAAGCGGATGAGGTAGCAGCGGGCAGTGATGCTGCTGATGCTGAAGCAAAACCGGCCTGACTGTGAGACACGACTACTAAATAATCCTGAGCGGGTGTCGTGTGTGAGATGAAGCGCGACACGCTCTGGTTCAGCTATCGTAAATTCGCCTTATATGATTTTCATATAAGCGCTGACTCTGGCAGTCATTGCTTTCTGCTCAGGCTTTTGTAATGACTGCTATTATATTGTTGCCGTCCGGCGATCTGTCCAATGTGAACAGATCGTCTGATGAGCGCACATACAATCACTATATGTATCCGGTGTCGTCGGATGGCTGGCTTTGTGCCAGATTCCCGACAAGGTGCCCGATATGTCAGACAGGAAAATTACTGATGATCAGATCCGTCGTTAAAGGCATTGGTGCAGCTACACCGGAGCGTGTTGTAAAAAATGCTGAGCTGGAAGGTGTTGTTGAAACATCCGACGAATGGATCGTTCAGCGCACAGGTATCCGTCAGCGCTACATCGTAGGCGAGCATGAAACAACTGTTTCGCTCGGCACAAAAGCAGCTCAGGCCGCTCTGGAAAATGCCGGCCTGACTGTGGCCGATATCGATCTGATCATTCTGGCGACATCCACGCCAAATCACACATTCCCTGCAAGCGCGGTCGAAATTCAGAATGCGCTGGGCATGAAGCACGGTTTTGCTTTTGACATGCAGGCCGTTTGCAGCGGCTTTGTCTATGCGGTGACGACAGCTGATATGTATATCAAGAGCGGTATGGCGAAGCGCGTCCTGGTTATTGGCAGTGAAACATTCTCGCGCCTTCTCGACTGGAAAGACCGCACCACTTGCGTTTTGTTCGGTGATGGCGCTGGGGCAATCATTCTTGAAGCCGGTGAGGGCAATGGCCTGACGTCTGATCGCGGTGTGCTGACAGCCAATCTGCGCTCGGACGGCTCGCATAAAGAAAAGCTTTTTGTTGATGGTGGTCCTTCAACCACAGGGACAGTTGGTCATCTGCGCATGGAAGGCCGTGAGGTTTTCAAACATGCTGTGGGTATGATCACCGATGTGATTGAGGCCTCTTTTGCAACCACCGGTCTCAGTGCAGATGATATCGACTGGTTCGTGCCGCATCAGGCTAACAAGCGCATTATTGATGCTTCGGCCAAGAAGCTGAATATTGCAGACCATAAGGTGGTGATCACCGTTGATCAGCACGGCAATACCTCTGCGGCTTCAGTGCCTTTGGCTTTGGCGACTGCTGTAAAAGACGGACGCATCAAAAAAGGTGACCTGATTTTGCTTGAAGCTATGGGTGGCGGCTTTACCTGGGGCGCGGTTTTGCTGCGCTGGTAGGGCATGCAAACACCATTTCAATAGTTTATCAGTTCAAAAGAAGTGCAAAACGATACAAAAGTCTGCTTGACCATCGGCGTCGCATCTGTGTAACCTGTTGCACATACAAGAGATTATCACCTTTAACGCTAGCCGAGTAGGTTCATCATGGGGGGTAAGACTGTCACGCGTGCCGATCTGGCTGAGGCTGTCTATCGTAAGGTAGGGCTTTCGCGCACTGAATCTGCATCGCTTGTTGAAATGATTCTTGACGAAGTCTGTGATGCTATTGTGAATGGTGAAACAGTTAAGCTGTCATCTTTTGCAACATTTCAGGTCCGCGACAAGAATGAGCGTATTGGCCGCAACCCTAAAACCGGCGAAGAAGTTCCTATTCTTCCGAGGCGGGTTATGACCTTCAAGGCTTCCAACGTGCTGAAACAGCGCATTTTGGATCAGCATCATGAGCGGCAGAGCAAAAAGGCAAAAGCCTGATCTGTGGCGCATAACATTTAAAACACCGGCTGTGCGAGCGGCCGGTGTTTTGCTTTTTATAGGTGCAGGATGATTTTGACCGGCTTGTGCGGCTGGCATGCGTGTTGCTGTTATGAGAATTTTAACCATAACTCGCATTCTGTTTAAGGCATTATGCAGCTTATGAATTTTGCTTTATGCTCGTAAAAATAAGAATCATTACAACTGCTAAATCGAGAACCGCTTAGATAATCAGCGCATTTATCTCTTTTCTCAGGATAAAAGCACTATTTTATATGCGATTAAGCGCTGTGCCTTGTTTTTGCAGGAAATGTGATTCATCCAAGTATTTGTATCGTTTGAGTGATACTCCTTTACGACCGGAAAGGGGCAGTACATGAATAAGAGTCCTGATGCGTTTAAAACGATCAGTGAGGTGGCGGAAGATCTGGATCTGCCGCAACATGTGCTGCGTTTCTGGGAGACGCGCTTCACACAAATCAAGCCGATGAAGCGGGGCGGCGGGCGCCGTTATTACCGTCCGCTGGATGTGGAGCTGCTCAAGGGCATCCGCCATCTGCTTTATGATCAGGGTTATACGATCAAAGGTGTGCAGCGTCTGCTGCGCGAGAATAATGCACAATTCATTATTGCGCTTGGCAATGGTGATGTTGCAGCCGTTGAGGCTATCACGCGTCAGAAACAGGCTGTGGCTGCGCAGGAGGCTGCGATTGAGGATTATGATCCTGAAGAGCAGCGCCAGTCCTCTGGCGGACGCAAATTGTTTGGTCTGCTGCGCGGCGATGAAGAGGGGCCGACGGGCGCTGATTCAAAACGTCTGAACAAGGATAACCGTACCTTGTTGCAGGAGGCGCTGTTCGATTTGCTAGAATGCAAGCGCCTGCTTGATCAGGTGCGATAAATAGACAGTTATTTCAGTTGTAAGAAAACGGGATGGTGTAAACCGTCCCGTTTCTTTTTGTGGTCTGTCAGGCGCGCTTCAGGCGCAGCACTTCACGATTTTTAGTGTCAATCAGGATCAGCCGGTCTTTTTTGACTTTCCAGCCCGATACAAGGCGCAATGCCGCGTGGAATTTGTCATCCTGCTGCATCATCTGTGGCGGGCAGGCCATCATTGTTCCGCCAATCGGCGTGACTTTGATCTTGTCTCCCGTAATTTCCATGCCGCCCATATAACGGTTGCAGCCGCCGGTGCCTGAGATTTTGCCGTCCTGCGCAATATCAAGCGTGGATTGCACTTTTGAATGCACTTTGTGCCCCTGAATGCGCTCTGTAATCCAGTTGCCGTAAATACCTGTTTCTGCTGCAAAAGAAGCACTCAGGCTTGTGAGTATAAAGCCTGCGGCGATCACTGCTGTTTTGATGAAGCCGGATGTGTTGCCGGATCTGATGAGTGACATGTTTATCCTCTTTTTGAAAGAAAACGGGCTGCAGAATGCCTTTGCAGCTTAAACATAATGACTTGTATTTGGATAGAAATTAATTTATCTAGTGCGTAAATAGTTAGCATCCTACTTATGTGTGTACTTATGAAAAACCCAATCATCCAGAAACGCGCCGATTTTTTGACGGATATGTCCGTAGCAGGGCGCAAATTGCGCACTTTATTTGATGCGTTTGCCAAAGAGCACGACATGACATTGTCGCGCGCCCGGACTTTGTTTTTGCTCTCAACCCATAAATGCATGACGCAAACCGAGCTGGCTGCGGCGTTGGAGGTTGAAACGCCGACGCTGGTGCGCCTGATCGACGGTCTGGAAAAACAAGGCCTTGTCGAGCGCCGTGCCGTAGAAGGTGACAGGCGCGCCAAGCATATCATTCTTACCGAAGCTGCCTATGAGCAGGTGGAGGAGTTGCAGGTTGTCGCCGAGCAATTGCGTATCCGCATTCTGAAAGATCTGAGCGAGGCTGATCTGGACGAGGGGCTGCGCATTATGCGGGTAATTTTGCAAAATATGGGAGCAATCAGCTGATTTCATCATGGCAGATATAAGAGTAAACCGGAAGGATGAGCCGAAAGAGGCGCATGATGATACCGACGCAGTGTCGCGTCCGGCAAGTGCCGATACGCCTGTGGTGAACCATCCAAAAACAAATGAAATAAAGCCGTTAGCTGCGTTGCCGGAAGAAAAGCCGGTGCCTGTTGCAGAGGTGACAGTTGCTCCTGAAGCTGAAGAACCGGCAACACCTGCGGCGCCCGTAGCGCCTGTTCCGCCAGCCAAGCCATTTTTGCTGTCTGCTGCTTTTGTATGCGCGTCTTTGCTGATGTGGATCACACAAGGCATCGGGCTGAATATGGTTGCGGTTAATATTCCGCAATTGCAGGGCGGTCTGGGTGCAACAACGGCGGAGACCACATGGCTTCTGGCGGCCTATATGGCGCCGAATGTCAGCCTGACATTGTTTCTGATGAAAATCCGCACGCAATATGGCTTGCGCCGTTTTACAGAACTTGGCCTTTTGACCTTTGTGTTCGTCACATCGCTGCACTGGTTCATTCATGATCTGAATTCAGCTCTGATCGTACGCTTCTTTTCTGGTGCTGCGGCTTCGCCAATGTCGACACTGGGCTTTTTCTATATGCTGGAGGCATTTCCGCCGAGTAAGAAAATGAGCTGGGGTCTGTGTCTGGCATTGACATGCACGACCTTGGGCGCACCGCTGGCGCGCATCATTTCTCCGCTGTTGCTGGATATCGGATTGTGGCCGCAGCTCTATATACTGGAAATTGGTTTGGCGATGCTGTGCTTTGCCACGGTTTACACACTGAAACTAACACCAATTCCCCATCAGAAAGTGCTCGAAAAGCTGGATTTCATCAGCTATCCGCTGATTGCAATCGGCTTTGGTCTGCTGGCTATGATGCTGGTTGTCGGCCGTCTTTATTGGTGGCTGGAAGCGCCGTGGATAGGAATTTGTCTTGCTGTCGCCTTTGGTGCGTTGGCGCTTGCTGCGGCTATTGAGTTTAACCGTGAAAACCCGCTGATTAATATCCGCTGGCTGACCAGCCGGCAGACGCTGACTTTTACCGGCATGTTGCTGGTGTTTCGTGTTGTCCTGTCCGAGCAGACAGCCGGAGCAACGGGGATGTTTCAGGCGCTTGGCATTTATAATGAGCAGAGCACGGGGCTCTATTGGGTTCTGATTATCAGCTCCTTCATGGGCGGGATTGCCTGCGCGATGGTTATCCGTCCGGGCAGGGAGGCTTATATTTATGCGGTGGCACTGGTTCTGATTATGACCGGTGCTTTCATGGACGGGCATGCCAATAATCTGATCCGCCCTGAAATGATGTATCTCAGTCAGGCAATGATTTCCTTTGGCGGAGCATTGTTTTTGCCTCCGGCAATGGCCGCAGGTTTGGTAAGCGCGCTGAAAAACGGCCCTGCTTATATCACGAGCTTTATCGTGATCTTTATTTTCACGCAGAGTGTGGGTGGCCTGTTCGGCTCGGCAGTTTTCGGGACCTTTGTGACGTGGCGGCAGCAATTTCACATGCGCGCTCTTTACGATCAGATTGTTTTAACTGATCCGCTTGTGACGCAGCGTATTGCTAAACTTTCCGGTGCAATTTCACAGGTGATAACCGACCCGGTTTATGTGCATGCGGAAGGCGTTGCTCTGCTCTCCCAGCAAATAGTCAAAGAGGCAACGGTGTTGTCCTATAATGATCTGTTTCTGCTCGTTTCGGCCATCGCTGCAACGACACTGGCGATCCTGATCGGACGCCGTGTTGTTTTGCCTGTGCTGGTTTCGGTCTGGCGCTACGGGCGCAGGCATGCGCTGCCGGCACATCAGCCCGCAGTTAATTAATTTTGATTTGTGAGTATCTGAAAATGCAGAAGATTTTTCGTAATTGGGCAACCGTTTTTATTCTGGCAATTGGTTTTTGCGGGGTGTTGTTCATTCTCTATGCGTGGCAGTTGCCGCCGTTTCGCTCCTCCGTTGAAATGACGGAAAACGCCTATGTGCGCGGACAGGTGACAATTATCAGCCCGCAACTGGCCGGGTATATTACGGATGTACCGGACCGTGATTATCTGCGGGTGAAGAAGGGCGATGTGCTGTTTACGCTCGATGATCGTATCTATGTTCAGAAGCTGAAACAGGCCGAAGCTATGCTGGAAACCCAAAAGGCGGCGCTGGCAAACTCTGCACAGGATAAACTTGCGGCAGAGGCGCGGGCGCGATCGGCTCAGGCGGTTCTGAACAGTGCGAATGCGACCTTGGTTGTAGCCGAGGCGAATTATAATCGTGTGACACCGTTGCGTAAAAGCGGGGTGATGACACAGAGTAATGAGGATCAGTCGCTTTCTGCACTGGAGCAGGCGCGCGGAGCCGTCAGTCAGGCTGAGGCCGCTTTAGAAGTGAATAAGCAGGATGTACAATCAATCATTGTACGCCGTCATTCACTTGAAGCTGCGGTGACGAGTGCAGAAGCTGCGGTTGATCTGGCAAAAATTGATCTGAACAATACCAAAATTATCGCACCGCAAGATGGTGTGCTCGGAGAAATCGGAGCCAAGCCCGGCCAATATGTGAACATAGGTGCGCAATTGTCATCGCTGGTGCCAGATAAAAAATGGATTGTAGCGAATTTCAAAGAGACGCAATTTCATGGCATGAAAATAGGCCTTCCGGTTACTTTTACTGTGGATGCATTGCAGCATGAAAAAATGACCGGCCACATTGAGGCTTTTTCACCGGCAACAGGGTCTGAGTTCAGCGTGCTGAGGGCTGATAATGCTACGGGCAACTTTATCAAGGTGACGCAACGCCTGCCGGTTCGTATTGCACTTGATGCAGATCAGCCGCTGGCGGAGCGTCTTGCACCGGGGATGTCGGTTATTGTTAAGGTGGATACCAGTGCAAAAGCTGAATAAATGCGTGATTTATAGGATGGTTCAGAGAAAGATATGCGCAGTAACATTATAATCCGCATGCTTGAACGCCATGAGGTGAAGACTGTCTGGCAGATTGAGCGACGGGAGATCGTGCATGAAATCTACCGGTCTGTTGGCGGAAAATTACGTTTGCAGCCTGAATTCTATGATGTGCAGGACTGGCCCGAAGGTGAACCTGAAATTTATATGCCGCTGCTGCTGGACTGCTTTGATCACGGGGGTATATTTCTTGGTGCATATGCGGGTGAACAACTGGTTGCCGTTGCGGTAACGGATGCAAGGCCGGGTCAGGATTATCCTGAAGTGCGCCAGCTGTCTTTCTTACATGTCAGTCATGGCTGGCGCGGACAGGGGCTGGCCTCCAACCTGTACCGGCAGTCTATGAGTGCTGCACAAGAACGCGGCGCGAAGGGGTTATATATCTCATCGACCCCGACACGGCGGACGGTGGAGTTTTATCTTCAAAAAGGAGCTCTGCCGGTGCTGCGGCCGGATGAGACGCTGTATGCTCTGGAGCCGGAAGATATTCACCTGATACACAGGTTTTAAAATACCGGCTCATGGAGAGTGTTATTTCTTGCAGCGCTGTTTTCCAAGCTGAACTTTGAACTGGCGCGCGCCAACCATGCCGGGCTTTGATGGCAATGAAATGATACTTGCTTTGAGGCTGCAGGTGCCTGCGACGACCAGATACTGATCCTCACTTTGATAGACGATCTTCGTGATGGGCTGATATGGAGAGAGTATTTCAGTTGCAGCAGTGATGACGGCATTCATTTCATTGGCGCGCTGATATTGCGGTGCCAGAGCTGCCAAAGAGATTGAACTAAAACTGGCCAGCATAAGAGCTGTCAAAATCAGCTTCGTAAAGATCATGCGCATTCGGTTCAATCCTCCGGTTATTGATGAATGAGAGCTATATTTATGAGAAGAAAATTTATCACGCTGAACGTGTTGGTTCAGTCATGTGAGTTTCACACTTAATCTTCATTGAAATCCGGAATCTCACCGAAACTGGCCAGCAAACGTGGCGCGTTCATATCGCCGCTTTCTTCATCAACCTGCACTGCATAAGCGGCAACGCCAACAAAACGATCTGACATTGACGTAGCAATTTTAATCGCACCGGCTTCGCTGGATGCAGGACGCATTTCCGCTGCAACAAGCTTTTGCTTGTTTTTACGAAATGGCATGATGATGTATTTTTCAGACTTTTGTATAGCGAGAGACATGATGGAATCCTCTTTATGTTCCTATAATGTTCTCGTCGCCAGTATATTGTCAAGCTGCTAAAATCTACAAGTTGCGGCTTCACAAAAAAGGCGATCATGTCGCTTGCTCAAGCCATATTGGGGCGAGCGGGAAACGCAGCTTAAATAAAAAAGGCCAGACAAATTGTCTGGCCTTTTTTTGTATTACACTCTCAACAATGCCGGTACATCCGTGGACAAAGGAGGGAAAATACTGATTAAACAGCCTGCAGGTTGCTGGCTGACATTTTGCCGGAACGGTTGTCGCGCTCTAAGTCGTAACCGATTTTCTGGCCTTCTGTCAGTTCACGCATGCCAGCGCGTTCAACGGCTGAAATGTGAACAAACACGTCTGCGCCGCCATTGTCTGGCTGAATGAAGCCGAAGCCTTTAGTGGAATTAAACCATTTAACTGTGCCAGTGGTCATAACGAACCCTTTCTTAGCAATATAAAGTGCTCATAACACGGATTTATGTCATGAGAGTGATACCGATTTTTTGAAGGAAGGTTCGTCAAAGGCGCAAATGATGCGCTAAAAGCAAAGCTAAACAAGCAAATATCGTAACCAATATATAGGTTTGAATATTCTTTTTGTCAATCATTGGTTTAAGGATGGTGAAATGCACTACTTTTCATTGTGCGCCATTTCTGAGTTTGTTTGAAATTATCCCGATCTTCAAAGCCGAGTATTGAGCGTTGTGGTGCCCTGAGAGGGGAAAGCCTGTTGCCGTATCCGCATGCATAGTCACAGTGCGATTGAGGCAAGTTGAGTTGCGGGAATGAAAAAGGAAGTGATTGTTGATCGCAGGATGGCAGTTTTTAAAAAAAACGCCAGAAATGGAATTCCTGCTAACTCTTTGATTTAATTGTCGGAACGAGAGGATTCGAACCTCCGACCCCTTGACCCCCAGTCAAGTGCGCTACCTGGCTGCGCTACGCTCCGAACACCTGAAAGCCTTAGGATATAAAGGCTTTTCTGGCAAGCGCTTTAAAATCAAGGAGCTGAGCAATGCAGGGTGCAAGATGCTGCGTGGTATTAAAATTAGCACGAAAAACTGTGTCGAAATTTTCACATTGCACAGGCTCGCCAAAATGGAAAATCTGCTTGATTATTTAAATCAACAATGGGTAAGGGGTGAGCAGGGGGCATCATATGCTAATTGTGAATTCTTTTTGGATTGGCCGTAAACTTGGTACTGTCCATGCCGCATGTTTACGTTCGTTTGTACGAAACGGCCATGATGTTGTGCTTCATGCTTTCGGCAGGCCGGAAGACACGCCAGATGGCGTGCGTATTTTTGATGCCGCCAAACTTATGGCGGAAACCGAAATCATTTCTCATAAGAAAACAGGCAGCCTAGCGCTGGCTTCGGATGTCTATCGTTACCGCATAATGCGGGAAGGATTAGGGATTTATATTGATGCAGATATGTATTGCATCAAGCCGATGACCGACGATGAATATCTGTTTGGTTTCGAAAATGCCGATCGGTTGAACGGAGCTGTATTAAAAATTCCTCAGAACAGCGGTTTGCTCACGGATATTCTGAAGGCTGCAGAAGATCCGTATTTCATTCCGCCGTGGATGGAGTTTCACAAAAGAGCCATTGGTACAATTCGCAAGACGATAGGCTTTCCCCGTCATATTTCGACACGCACATGGGGCGCAATTGGCCCTGCTTTAATTACGCATTGTGTTCGGGAGCGTGGTTTGTTGTCGAAAGCGAAGCCGGTTGAACTTTATTATCCGCTGGATTGCGCGCAAACAGACAGGCTTTTTAAACGCGGCTTGCGGGTTGAGGATATTGCTACGGGTAAAACCGAGGCTATTCATCTCTTCAATACAATGATCAAAGATAAAGAAATTCTGCCCGATACGCCGCTTCACCAGATTATAACTGCAAAATAGTCATCTGAGATGGCATGCTTTAACTTACATAAAATCAAAAACCTCGCAGTTTCGATTAGGAAAACTGCGAGGTTCAGAGTGATCGTTCTATATCAGCGATATAGATTATTCATCGTCTTTTTCAGGCTGAACAAGATAGATGAGAACCAGAATAATGGTTATGAAAAAGCGGAACGCATCAGGCACGCCATTCCACTGCTTTGACATCCACATGCCAAACCACTCGCCGCCAACTGACATGAAGGCGACCTGCCATGTCAGAAAACCCAGTGTAAGGCCTGCAATAGCCCAGTTTTTGCTCTTATTGAAAACGCGCGCACTTTCATTGCGTGCGGCGAGCAGTTTGAAACCGGCAACCCAGCAAATAATTGCCGTCAATGTTTCTAAGATGATAATTCCGATATAGCCAACATGATGAAGCCATTCGGTTTCGATGGCACGGTATTTGATAGTGGCTTCAGGAAAGATTGTATCCATGAGAAATACATGGTGCACAAACGCAAAATTAGAGCCGTAATCTGTGATATTGCCGAAAGCAACTAAAGAGGCAAAAAGGGCAATCGCCATTACCATAAATGTTTTTGAAAGCCTAATGACCATTTGTATCTCTTTCTCTGTTTATAGTTTTCCACTCGCTCGCATTTAGCCAGTATATATGGAAATTAACGAAGCCGCTGATTAAGTTAGTTCAGATGGTATAACAATGGTAATTTTGTTAAAATGTTATCATTGGTTCGCTTTTAAACTGATCAATTCATCAGGAGTGACTTTAACCGCCTGCAGATGTCTTTCGCATCCGCGTGCGATACTTGTTTTGTTGATGGACTCGGGGCGAAGGAGGTCAAAACTCCGCAAGTGATTCAGCAAATCTTGAGACGGTTATGGGGGCTTTAAAGTTTGCTGTGTGGTTGTCGTAAATGCGGAGCATTCAACGATCATTGGCCTGCGCTCCGAAAACGATGATATGGCTTTCGGATGAAGCGCTTTGATAGTGAAACGCTCCGCTGGAATGCGCGGCAGATTTACGGCGATAAGGTCAGTTGACCTTTTTTACTTCATGGTTCGCACCAGAGATGGAGATGGCCGGATCTTTAATTCCGGAAGCAACAGACCAGTTCACCTTATGGCCGACACCTTCAACTTCAATCTTGGTGTCGCTTTCAAGCGTGACATTGACCAGATTTTCAGCGCCGCTTACCTCAAGTTCAGCCCGTGCATTGCCGTTTGATTTCAGGGTGACGGTAACTTCGTTATTTGCGACCTCTACGGACAAGTCGTCTGCCTGACCACCTGTAACCTTGTTTTCTGATCCTGAGACGGAAACATCATTGGCTGATTCAAACGTAACCTCATGTTTTGTGCCATGAATAACAATATCATCGCATTTACCGGTTAGCTTGATGATGTTGTTTGCTCCGTAAATGCCGACATCATTGGAACTGCATGCAACATCACGCGTGATGCCGGATCCTTCAATTTTGAGTTCTTCTGATGAGGCTGCTGTCGTTACTACTGAGGTGAGCACAGCCATTAAGCCGATTGCAGGGATGTGTAATTTCATCATGTCACTCTCTGTTTTGGGAGGCAGGAGCGTCCTTTATACCTCTAAAACGGCCCTTTAAATACAAAAAATGCACCGAGGCAGATGAGTGCAAAGCCGATCAGATGATTAACCGTTATGCTCTCACCGAGATATAAAACTGAAAACCCTGCAAAGACGCTGAGCGTAATGACTTCCTGAATTGTTTTCAGTTGGGCAGCATTGTAGATGCCGTGCCCCATTCTGTTCGCAGGAACTGCAAGGCAATATTCGGCAAAAGCGATCAGCCAGCTGACGATAATCACCAGTAAAAGTGGCTTGTTTGTATATTTAAGGTGCCCGTACCAGGCAAAGGTCATGAAGATATTGGATGCGCAGAGCAACAGGATCGGCTTGATATAGTCAGCCATTTTTGCCTCGGTGTTATAGGGCCTGGATTGCAAGGATTGTATCTGGTGTTGAATAAACCATTTCTGCGGTTTTCACAAAGCAGCGGGAACTAGAGCGTATCCCGAAAAGTGCGAAGCGATTTTCGGATAAGATACGCGTTAAAACAAAGAGTTAGAGCGGTTCCATCGATTCATTATTAACCGGAACCGCTCTAAGCAATGGTGCAAGAGTAGTCTCTTAAAATTTTAAGTATTTGTTTGGCGCAGCACCTGCTTCAGGCTCTTTAACAGTTGCAAATATTATGTATAGATAGATTGATCTGCCACATATTGATCTGCTCTGTATAGAGCAATAAAACTGTTGAGGATATCTTTGATGATCAGACAGATTTTACTTTCGATCGCAGCTTTTTTCCTGATTTTTCTTGCATCCCTGTTCCCCGCTTCGGCTCAGGAAGGCTGTAGCAATGCATCAACGCAGCAAGATATGAATAAATGCGCCGGTCAGTCTTATAGCAAAGCAGATGCGCGTTTAAACAAGCTTTACAAGTCTATTCAGCAGCGCTTGAAGGGGGATAAGGATACTTTGAAGCTATTCGTCAATGCTCAGCGGGCATGGATCGGCTATCGCGATAGCGAATGTAAATTCTCGTCCTCTGCCGCAGCTGATGGCAGTATTTATCCGCTTATTTATTCGCAATGCCTTGAAACACTGACCAAAAACCGTGTTCAGGCGTTTGAGGCTTATCTGAAATGCGAAGAGGGTGATATGAGCTGCCCAGTCCCCTCTGCTGAATAAGATATATCCGGCGAAGCTGCGGGAAAGATATTATTTAAACTGCATCCGCAAAGATGCAGTTTAACAATCCGTAAGGCCAAGCCTGCAAACAACTACGGGTTTACGGAACCTCGTCATAGGCGACGATGCCGCCTTCGCTTTCAAGTGTGGAAAGACGCTTGGCTTCAGAGCGGGTGAATTTCAGTCGCACGCCGATGCCACCGCCATTTTCCGGAATAAATACTGCACCGGCATTTTCGAGAGCTTTTTGCAGGGCTTCAAGCACAGTGTTATCCGGCGTTTCCAGTTTCCGCTCAAACATCTCAATCACGCTGGCATCGATACATGAAAATGATGACAGTCTTTCTCGGCTGAGCTCGATTAATGCACGGGCAGCTTTACATTGCGGGCCGGTAATCATCACAACTATATCCTTCTGATAGGGCCTCACGGGGATAAAACCCTCTGCGGAAGCCTGAATTATGCACGAAGTAAATCTTCAGGTGTAACTATCATAGCTCAGTTACGGCAAGTTAAAACAAGTCCTTTTGTAGCGGACTAGTAAAGATTTCTTGCTTGACGAAAAAGGCAGAAAAAATACAGATTTTCTCTGGGGAATCGTCACAATTTTGCCCGGAAGCAGGCGCTCTGCTCGCAAAATTTTAAAACTTCGCCAAGTCAACAGGGGATGATGGCCGAAGTTTTTCCGTGGGGGAATATACATGCCAGTAATACTCAGATTATGAGCGCGATATTTCGCGTCTATTCTATAAACCATCTGAAAACACATGAGCTCTTGACGCATTTGTTGGATCAATGCGTTTTTAACGCTGAGCAGGTGAAGTATGAAATTCAAAAGAATTTCTGTTGCGAGTAATTTTTTATGCTTAATCGTAGCTGTATATATTATTGCATTTTTTAATAAGTCGGCCTTTGCTTTTATTTTTGACTATCTCAAAGGAGATATGTTGAATTCAGGCATAATAGTCGCTGTCATGTTTCTGCTGACCTATTGTCTGATGGTGCTGTTTTCGGCACCTTATCTGATCAAGCCTGCATTGATTTTCTTTGTCACAGTATCAGCTTCCGCTTCTTATTTTATTGATCATTTCGGAGTGTTGATCACACCGAATATGATTGAAAATGCTGCGACCACCACGCGGGCAGAGTCGGGACATCTGATTAACGCGCATTTCGTTCTGTATATGCTGCTCTATGCCGGTTTGCCGGCTTTGCTGATCGCTTGGGTAAAGATCAGGCATCGCCCGTTTGCACGGAAGCTATGGGTTAATACGCTGTTGATTTGTGGTTGTCTGGTCGCTGGCGTCGCATTGCTGATGACAAATTTTGGTACTTTTTCTTCGATGGTGCGGGAGAAAAAAGAGGAAATTACCGGCAGACTCAATCCGCTGGCACCGATCAGCAGTACAATCCGCTATTATGCGCGCGTCAATATTGAGCGGAGCTATGTTGCCAAGCCACTCGGCACTGATGCTGTGCAGTTAAAGCCCTATATGGGCGACGGTGATAAAAAGCGCCTGACAGTGATTGTGCTCGGAGAGACAGCGCGTGCGCAAAATTTCAGCCTTAACGGTTATAAGCGGGAAACAAATCCGCTGTTGCGTGAGCGCGATGTTTTGAATTTCACTGATGTCAGCAGCTGCGGAACAGAAACAGCCGTTTCGGTGCCCTGCATGTTCTCGCCATTTCCACGCAGTGAATATAGCAGCAAGAAATTCCGCCAGTCGGAAAATCTGATGGATGTGCTGAAACATGCAGGCGTTCAGCCGCTATGGGTTGAGAATAATACCGGCAGCAAACGCGTGGCAGACCGGATCGAGACATTTGACATGAGTGTTGCTCAGGAGGGGAATCCGAATTGTGAAGGCGGCGAGTGCTACGATCAGGTGTTAGTTGATACTCTGGCCTCCCGTATTGATAGCTTTAAAACCAATACAGTTGTGGTGCTGCATATGCTCGGCAGTCACGGCCCAGCTTATTACCGGCGCTATCCTGCGGATCAGGAGGTTTTCAAACCTGCCTGCCGTACGTCCAATTTTGCTGATTGCAGTCAGCAGGAAATTATCAATGCCTATGATAATACGATCGTTTATACGGATAAAATTCTGGCGGAAATAATCGACCTTCTGAAGTCCAAAGAGAACGAGTTTGCCTCGTCAATGATCTATATGTCGGATCACGGCGAGTCCTTGGGCGAAAAGGGGCTTTATCTGCACGCAATGCCCTATTTCATTGCTCCTCGTGAGCAGACCTCCATTCCGTTTATCAGCTGGTTTTCGCCGGAGTTCCTGAAGCAGGATGGTCTGGAGCCCGCTTGTCTCAAGACACTGACTGATAAACCGGCCTCACACGACAACCTGTTCCATATGGTTCTGGGGTTGATGAGCATAAAAACCTCTGTTTATGACAAGACATTAGATACATTCAGCGGCTGCCGCAGCGGCGGTAGTACGTCTTAGGATAGCCAGAAGCAGCAAACAAAACGGCTCCGGAAGTTTTGCTTCCGGAGCCGTTTCATATTATGTGCGGGAAGGTTTCCGATAATTACCAGCGCGTATCATTGCGGCAGCTGGCAACCAAAAAACCCAGAACAAATCCGGCAATTCCGGCAGTGCTGAGAATGGTCGTCGCAGTGCCGGGGTTCTCACGGATAACAGATACGGTTGCCTGTCCCTGTTCTTTGATCGTTGAGGCTGCGCGATTCAGCCGGGTACGGGCTTCTTCTGCTGCTTCCTCGCCGCGTTGCTTCAGAGATTTACTCATCGCATCAATCTGTGAACGCAGCTCCGCGATCTGTTCTTCCATTGCCTGACGGGCATTGTCAGCATTATCAGCCATTTTCATTCTCCGTTTTATTACTGCAGAATACGGGCTTGGCTCTTAAGGAGCTTAAAGCTCTTAACATAACAGGGCGCATTGCTGATTATCGTCGGATCATCCGTCCTGCTGCGATCAGAATACAGGCCCCGATAAAGCCGGCAATCAGATAGCCGAGCCAGCCTCCCAGTACGACACCGAGCATTCCAAGCAGTGCATTGGCAATGGCAGCGCCGATAATACCAAGGATAATATTCATAAAGACGCCGTGGTCGCTCTTCATAAACATTTCGGCCAGCCAGCCTGCCAGACCACCAATAATAATCGCTGCTATCCAGCCTATCTGAGCATCCTGCATGATTGTGTCCTTCATTTGATAATGTTCAGCACATGTGAAAAGACGGTCTTTTCCTGACTATATTGACAACGCTCCAAGGGAGTTTTGGTTCCGAACGCAAAAGCTAAGCAAAGCCGGATAAAGGGGTATAATTGCTGTTTGGAATGAAATCTTTCCACAAACCTTGATAAGTAACATTTAAATAATAAGTTGAATTGACTTCCTGCGCTGTACGTTTGAAGGTTTTTGAGGGTGGTCAAGCTCTTGTCAGGGCAGAGCTTGGTGTGGGTTTTGGAGACATCCATGTCGTAATTGCATTCATAATGTGCAATAGAATTACGGTGGCGGTGCATTTGGGTGAAATGGCAGAAGTAATGCGGGGATGCTTTAACTAGAATGATTTTTCTGCCGCCGGTTTTCTTGTTTTTATTTTCGCTGGTATTTTTTAGCGTTTGGCTGCTTGAGCGGGAGCGGCCTCATCTGGCGCTGTTCGGGTGCGCTTTCCTGTTAATCTCAATGGCAATCTTGTTGCAGGTATCCACGATGCCTGCAGATATAGGTATGAATGCTGTTCTTTCAGCCGTGCTCTATGTCGCCGGTGCGCTGTGCCTTTCGCAGGCAATTTTTCTGCGCTCGGATAAACACCTGTCCTTTTGGTTTCATGTGCTGTTTTTTACGAGCATCATCGGCGGCACGATTTACTATTATTATGTTGAGCGAAACCTGTTTTACCGGATTTATATAATCAATCTGGGTATAGGTCTGATTTTTCTGGCCACTGCTTTGCAGGGGCGTTTTCTGTTGCGCGGCAGCACGGGCGATAAAGTGCTGTTCTGGCTGGTCTTCGGCTTAGGGCTGCATTTCTTCCCGCGTACCATCATGACCGCAGAGGAAGTGACCACAAAATCTCTGGTCGAATTTACTGTCAGCCCGTTCTGGCTTGTACTGCAATTCACCATTTCTGTGGCAGGTGTTGCGATGGGGCTGGGGCTTCTGGCCGTAACATTTATGGATATTATTTCGGAGCTGCGCAAGGAACGCGATACAGATCCTTTGACAGGGCTTGCAAACCGGCGCCTGTTTACCCGCCATGTGGAAGCGATGATGCGCAAGGGTATGCAGCATAAGAAAGCCATGTCTTTCGCTATGATCGATGTGGACTATTTTAAACGCTATAATGACCTTTATGGTCATGGGGCAGGCGATGTCGCGTTGAAAAAAGTTGCCAGAGCGATCAGCTCATCCCTGCCGCAGCCTGAAAATATGGTCGCCAGAATAGGCGGAGAAGAATTCGGTCTGTTTTTTTATGATCGCACAACCGAGCAGACAAAACCGGTGCTTGAATTGATCCGCAAGCAGATTGCCGCCTTGAATATAGAGCATGGCGGATCACCGGTTTCCGATATTTTGACAATCAGCATCGGCGTTGCTGAGCTGCATGATGATGAAAACTTTGAAAGCCTGTTCAGGCGGGCTGATAAGTCTCTTTACACCAGCAAAGCCACCGGACGCGATCAGGTCACTATGGCCTGAAACCCGTCCGGTTTTGCTGAAGTTGATCTCAGCTTTTTGCTTTAAAAGAAGAAGTACCAGATCAGTACAACGATAAAAAACGGAACGCCCATCATCCACAAAATACCGGCTCTCAGCATAGTCATTCTCCCTGATTGTCTGTAGGGGTAACGTCAGTGTCGGTACTTTGGTTCCGTAAAATCAGGGAGTTGTTGCCTGCGTTGCTGTGTTTCAGTCTGAGATTGCATTTGTTTTTGATAGCGGTGTTCCAGACCTGCACAGCCCCAGATAATACCAATTATCAGATAAAAATGCCGCCAGTGATCTATGTCGATCACATTGCCGATCAGTATATGGCCGATAAAGGCGACATAGCTGCACAGAAGATAGGGCTGCCACGGTCTTTCACGCAGCATCAGCTTGAAGCCGAAGGCTAATGTCAGCATCGTCAGGATGATAAAGGCGATAAAGCCCAGCCAGCCATAATCCAGCAATGCTTTAAGCCAGATATTATGGGTGTCTTCCCCGAACATGGGGCCGAATTCCAGCGGGCCAATGCCGAAAGGTTTTTCCATAGACAGCAAAAAGCCCAACCAATGCCGCGCAAAACGGCCTGTGCGAGCACTGTCATAGTCCTGCTCAAGGCGCGCACGCTGAGAAAACAGTTCTGCAATTTGAGGGATTTGCAATGCGACCAGCAGGGTGAGGGCAAGAAGTATGATTGCCCCAATGCTGATCAGTAATATTTTTCCGCGAAAGCGCTGGTCGCTGCTACGCACAAACAAGAGTGCAGGAATAAGCAAAAGAGACAGCGCAAACATGCCCCATGCCGCGCGGGAAAATGACAGCAGGATGGCGAGCGTCAAAACCAGCAACAGGGCCCAGTAAAGCAGGCTTTTATTCAGCGGACGGATCAAAACCTGATAGATGCACCAGTTCACGGGCAGGATCAGAAACGGCCCGAAAACATTGGGATCCTGAAACGCACCTTTGGCACGGCCATAGAGTGTGAAGAGGTCTGCCCCCGGTATGAGGTTCAGATAGCCGCCGATACCTAACAGGCTGGTCATAATAGCTGCGGCCAGATAGCCGGTAAAAAGAGGCTGCAATCTGCGCCAGTCACTCTCGGTAACTGCGGCGAAAAATACCCCCGTGAGCGCAAGAAAGTAAGACACCGCGATATAAAGCGGTGCCTTCTTTAAATCAGCCATCTGAAAGATGGAGAGCACGCCGCCGATATTAAACAATGTGAGCAGCAGCAGGAGCGTGAGGGCGTAAGTGCTTAGTTTGAGGCCGGACAGCAGCCACAGACTGATGAGAGCCAGCATTATAATTTCATACGGCCCCGGCTCAAAGAGCACAAAGCCGCTGAAAAATACTCCGGTTGCCAGTGACAGCTGAGCTATCCACTGCAAAGCAGCCTTTTGCCTGCGGTGAGGATTATCGGTTGATGAACTCACAGCAGGCATCTTATTCATCTGGCTTCTAACCGGATTGCTCAATAGGCATTTTCCGTATTCAGCAGGCGAACAGGGGTCAGGAAGAGAATTTTCAGATCAAACCACAGCGACCAGTTTTCAATATAATTCAGGTCATATTCTGTGCGCATGACAATCTTTTCCGGCTTGTCAATTTCACCGCGCCAGCCATTGATCTGTGCCCAGCCTGTGACGCCGGGTTTAACTTTATGACGGGCAAAATAACCGTCAACCACATCATTGTAGAGCACATTATTGGAGTTGGCGCTGATAGCATGCGGACGCGGGCCCACCAGTGAGAGACTACCGCCCAGCGAGTTGAAAAACTGAGGCAACTCATCAATAGACGTTTTTCTGATAAAGCGGCCAACGCGGGTGACGCGGCTGTCGTTCTTTGTAACCGCAAGCTTTGCTGTCGGATCGCACTGATCGACATACATGGAGCGGAACTTCCAGACATTGATGACTTCATTGTTAAAGCCGTGACGCTTCTGTCTGAAGATGACAGGGCCTTTGCTGTCGAGCTTAATAGCAATGGCGGTTGCCAGCATGATTGGTGAAAACAGTACAATGCCGAACAGGCTGAAAACGATGTCAAACATACGTTTGGCAATGGCGTCCCAGTCGTTGATCGGCTTGTCAAGAATATCCAGCATCGGCACGGAGCCGATATAGGAATAGGCGCGTGGCCGCAGTCGCATATTGGCCGCATGGGCTGACAGGCGGATATCCACGGGCAGAACCCAGAGTTTTTGCATCAGGGTCAGCACACGCTCTTCCGCAGAGATCGGCAGAGATACAATCAGCATATCAATGCGGGCAACACGGGCAAATTCAATCAGCTCGGAAATATTGCCGAGCTTCGGGTAGCCAGCCACAACCGGCGGTGACCGGCGGTCGCCACGATCATCAAAAATACCGCAAATGCGGATGTCATTATCCGGCTGCTGGTTGAGCGCAAGGATCAGGTCTTCTGCATTCTGGCCACCGCCGACAATAACCGCGCGGCGCTCCATACGGCCGCTGCGGGCAAGCATGCGCATCAGCTTAGCGGCGAGCAGCCGTGAGATGGCAAGTGCAATGAAGCCGGAAATGACAAAGGCAGTGAACCATATGCGGGAATAGACGGCAGAAATTTTAAGCAAAAACGCCAGAATAGCCATGACCGCAAAAACACCGGCCCAGCAGATGATCAGCCGTCCGAGATAGCGCAGCGGTTTACGCAAAACAGAGGGGCGATAGCCGGAGCTGAACTGAGCAAAAACAACATAAAGCGCAGCGGCAAGAATATTGGCAACCAGATATTCAATCAAATGCGCATTCTGAACGCCGACATATCCGAGATAAATGACTGTGCCGCATAGCGCGACAAGAAAAAACTCCCAGACCCGCATAAGTCCTGTAAACAATGCCGGTGAAATGCTTTCATTCCGGTACTGCGAGGCGACCCGCAAGGCGATCGGACTTAGCTCAACCTTCTCAGTCGAAGCAGAACGTGGCTCCGAACCGGCCGGTCTTTGCAAAGACTTCCTGTCGAAACTTCCGCTGTTTTTTTTCTCAGTCATTGGCGTACCGGCATATTTTAAAGTTGTTGCTCACAAGAAAACATCTGCAACTTATCTGCATGAGTGTTGTGATTTTCTTATTTTTCTGAGGCAAGCGCATGCTTTCAGCCTGTGTACAGGCTTTTTTATGTGTCGTGGTTGCCGGATAGTAAATATATCCGCAACAATGCTTTATTATCATGGGCCTATAAAAGCCGTAGATTATACTTAAATATATTTTAGGAAACCTGTATTTTCAGTACGTGCAATTTAGCGGTTGCGGTAAAAATGTTCAACCGTTGAAGCCATGTTTTCGCGACTGAATGCCGAGCGCAGCAGCGGCAAGGCAGGTATTCTCTCTTGGAAATGCACAGGAGAGGTCAGCGCTTCCTGCATTTTTGCGGCAATTGCAGTGGCTTCTGCCTCGCAAAGCGCGGGGCTGTTCTCGCCAAATATTTCTGCAAGCCCGCCGACACGGGTGGCAATGACATTCCGCTCCGCAGCCAGAACTTCCAATGCGATATATGGCAGAGATTCCGCGCGGGATGAGAGCACAAATATCCGGCCATGTGTCAGCGCTTCACGCACCGGCATGGCGGGATAAAAACGAATATACCGGCCAAGGCCAAGCTCTTCTGCCAGTGCCTGATAGGTTTGTTTCTGCGGGCCGTCTCCGACCATAGCGCCGGTCGCAAGGGGAAGGCCGCTGGCTTGTTGTGATATATGCAGTTGCGCCAGCGCACGGATAAACAAATCCGGCCCTTTGAGGTCGCGCATCATGCCGGTGAATAAAAAATCAGCCGCGTCAGGGGCGGGGATTACGGGTGCGAACTCATCTTTGGCGATGCCGTTGCGGATCACCGTATAGGCGCAGCTTGGATTTCCGACTTTGCGGCGATAGGTGTTCTCTTCATATGCGGAAACAAAAATCAGGCCGTCGGTAATGCGCTCTTGCCAGCGCTCTGCGGTGAACATGATTTTGCCAGCCAGAGACGTGGCATCAAAATGCAGACTGCCGCCATGCGGGGAATAGAACCTGAGCGACGGGTTTTTGCGCGTCAATAAAGTGCCGAGCCGTGCATAGGTGCCGCCTTTAGCGCCGTGGCCATGCACGATATCCGGTTGAAGCGACTTAATCAGTCTACGGATTGCCATGACGGCGCTGACATCGCTGAGACCAATTTTGCGGCTTATCGGAATGCGGTGCAGGCCAAGCGCAAGATCAGGAAGCATGGAAGCAAATTGCATTTGCTCCAACTCGCCATCTTCACATTGTTCACAGATGACGCCGACCTGATGACCGGCGGCATTCTGCATCGCTGCCAGATCACGGATGTGCCGGAAAACGCCGCCCACGGGCGACCGGAAGCAATGGATAATCCGTAAAGATTTTTGCTTCACGCTTTCCTCTCATCTGTCAGCCTATAGAAGCAGCTTTATAATCAGAACAAGCGTTCACGAACATAAATCGTGTCGCCCGGCAGGATAGGGTCTGTAATACGCACCCGTCCGGTGAAGATTTTGCCGTTGATCTGGCGGGTAATATCCACGCTTTCCTGATTGGCGCGTGGTGTAAAGCCGCCGGAGGCTGCGATAGCGGTTTGTGCCGTCATGCCTGGTACATAAGAATATTGTCCGGCACCGCCGACTTCACCCATAATAAAGACAGGGCGGTAACGGTCGATTTCCACGCTCACATCAGGATTGCGGATGTATCCGCCGCGCAGTTTTGCAGCGATTGTTGCTTCCAGCTGTTTCACCGTTTTGCCACGGGCAGGCACGCTGCCGACCAGCGGGAAGGCAATATGACCGGACTGGTCAACGGAATAGGTGTTGCTCAGACCTGCCTGCTCAAAAACAGTGATGCGCAGGCGATCGCCGGAACCAAGAATATAAGGCTGGTTCAGAGCTTCGTGAAAAGCGGGCGGAGCAGGGCGATAGCTGGTGCAACCTGACAATACCAAACAGGTTACGCCTAAAGCTGCCATAAAAACACGTGTTTTCATTCTGCTCTTATCCTCATCCCGCTTTTACGCAGTGATTATGCGTAAAACTCGCGCTGGCTCGTAATTTGAATGACAAGTCCTGTCATATATCCTGAGAGCAATTATTGAATTATTAGGGTTAATATGGCGTAAAGGCCGGATGATTAATTGCACCATCGTAGAAAAAATATCATTAAATACAATCTGCTAAAGTAAATAGCGGATCACGATAAAGCAGGGCAGGCGTGTGATTTCTCTGAGTTTAACTCTATAGTTACCTTGACGATTTACCATAAGAATCCAGTTCAGGAGTATTGGGGTCGGATCAGTTATGCGTGGTGCCGCAGAAAATGCAGAAATTGACATCGGAGCGCTGTTCGCGAGTCTGAAACGCAACTGGCTGTTTATTCTGCTCGGGGCTGTCTTGTTTTCCCTGCTGGTATGGGGCGTTGCGCAGGTTTTAACCCCTTGGTACCGCTCTGAAGCCCGCATTCTGATTGAAATGCGTGAATCCGTTTTCACGCGCCCTAATGCCTCTCCCGAGGCTGATCGTCCGTTGCTTGATCCTGAGGCCGTTAAATCTCAGGTGGAGCTGATCGGATCGCCGCAAATTCTGGCAAAAGTTGCCACTGACCTGAAGCTTGCTGACCATACAGAATTTTACCGGAAAACCATGACACCTGTTAAGCAGGTGCTTGTCATGTTGGGACTGCGGCCTGATCCGCGTACTATTCCGGTGGCTGATCAGGTTCTCACCCGTATGCGCGAGAATTTGCAGGTTTACAATGTAACCGGCTCACGCGTGATTGTGGTCGAGTTTGTTTCAAAGAATCCGCAGATTGCAGCGGATGTCGCCAATAAAATCGCTGATGAATATATTGCCATGCAGATTGCTGCAAAGCGGCAATTGACAGGCGATGCGACCGGCTGGCTGGAGCCGGAAATTGAACAGCTGACAAAAAAGGTGCGTGAGGCCGAGACTAAGGTCGCAGATTTCCGTGCTGCAACAGATCTTCTCAACACCAGCGGCAATACCTCGCTTGCCACGCAGCAAATGTCTGACATTTCATCAGAACTATCTCGTTTGAAAGCGCAACGGGCAGCCAGTGAGGCTAAAGCGGAAAGCATCCGCACGGCATTGAAAAACGGCGTGCCGATCAACAGCCTGCCGGAAGTTATGTCATCGGGCATCATGTTGCAGCTCAATGAGCGGCGCGGTGCGCTGATGGCAGAAATCGCAAATTTGTCGACAACGCTTCTTGATGGTCATCCGCGTATTCAGGGCTTGCGTGCGCAGCTGGCTGATCTCGACCGGCAAATCCGTCAAGAAGGCAGCACGATTCTTAAAAGCCTCGATAATGAGGTGGCAACGGCACGCAGCCGCGAGCAGGAGCAGAGCCGTGAGTTGAACCGGCTGAAAGCACAGGCGGCAGAAGCTGGTAGTCAGGAAGTTGAACTGCGGGCGCTGGAGCGGGAAGCGACAGCCCAGCGTGAATTATTGCAGACGTATCTTGCGCGTTTTCGTGAGGCCTCCAGCCGCGCGGATCGGAATAACCAGCCTGCTGATGCCAGAATTTTCTCTCCGGCGACTGTAGCGGGAGAGCCTTATTTTCCTAAAGTGCTGCCTATGGTCAGTATGAGCTTTGTGGCAGGGCTCTTGCTGTTGTCTGTTTTTGTGTTGCTGCGCGAGCTTTTCAGCGGTCGCGCTCTGATACCTGCGAAAACCGGCAGGGGACAAAACCTCTGGGGCGATGAATATGGCCGCAGCGCAGATGATTTTGAAGTTGTGCAGAATAAAGCTATGTTGGTTGATAACGCGCAGACCATGCAACAAGCTTCTGAGTCCGTTTCTGATAACAATGAAAGCAATGAGCGTCTGATGGCACGTCCTGAAATTGATGTTGAAACGATCCAGCGTATTTACGACAGCTACTCGGTTTCTGAGCCGGAAGCTGCCGGAGAACCTGATCCGGCATCGGATGATATTTATGCGCCGAACGGTGTTGCTGCGATTGCCAGCCGTCTGATGTTGCAGGAGCGCCGCCGCATTGTATTGATTTCGCCAGAAGGCGATGCAGGTTCTGCGGGCAGTGTGCATTTGCTGCGTGAGCTGGCCGACCGCAGTCTGCGGGTCCTGCTGGTCGACATGACCGGCAATGGCGCTGTCAGTCAGGCGATGCTGGATGGCGGCAAGCCTGCAGGCATTACCGATCTCCTGCTCAATGTTAAGCAGTTCACCGACATTATTCACGGCGATCTTTATTCGGATGCGGATGTTATCCCGACAGGTCTTTCTGATCCGAAGGATGCTATGGCTCAGGCCGAGCGTTTGCCGGTGATCTTTGAGGCGCTGGAAACAGCCTATGATTTTGTGCTGGTGGAAACCGGTGCGACGACTGCCGAGCAGGCACTTAATCTGGACAGCGACGCAACATTATTCATCATGAATGTGTCGGACAGTGAGGATCAGGCAGTTGCGCAGACTGCGCTGGCTTTTCACGAGGCCGGTCAGGAAGATGTGACCATTCTGATGGTGCCGCATAATTAATGCGGCTTCTTAGAGCATTTCCGGCAAAAAGCGGGAATGCTCTAAGCGCTTCTGCGCAGCTTCTGGCGCAGTTTTTTGACCAGCGGCCAGAGATGCTTGTTGGTTTTGATGCGGTAGATAAGGCCGGAACGCAGCTGATTGATCGATGCACTTAAGCGCCCGCCAAATGTCAGTGCAATATGGCTGTCATAGAGCGGCTGCTCAATATCGCACCAGTCGCGCTTATACTTCTCTTCGCCAATGCCGAAGCTGAAATAATCCAGACGTTCATCAATAGCCTTGGCGATTGATTCATAGAACAAAAAATCGCCGGGACTGGCGGTAACCAGTTCGTCATCGGCAAAAGCACCGAATTCAACCGTCAATCCGTGCCGGACTGGCGTTGCCGCATTTTGCGGGTTCTGCCAATAGGCGCAGCCAATGACCGCGCGGGGTTTTCCGGTTACTTCCAGCACATGCAGCCGGTATTGGCGTTTCACCTCATTCTCCGATGAAGCGAAGAGCTTCTGGAAAAAGGCGGTTATGCCATCACCGGCAAAGCTGTTGGCTATGCCTTGCTTTGCAAAACGCTGGCTTTTCATCGTGTAAAAAGCATCAAAGGCGGCAATGTTTTCTGCTTCACCGTTTGCGGTGTAAATGCGCCATGATCCGGTCTCGTCATAACGGCGGGCATGTTGGCGATGCTTTTTGCGTTTGCGCGATGCATTGCTGCGCTCAAGAATCTGGTCGAAATGATCCGGCAGAGTAGCAATCAGCGTCGGGTTCGGGTTCAGCTGGTGGCTGAGCTGTAGCAACGGATTGCTGAAACCGAGCCAGTTCTCCATCTGACGGGTGAGGGAGAGCAGGGCGATATCCGGCCGTGCCTCTTTCAGGCAGGTAATCAGCGACGTAATATGTTCTTTGCTGAGCTTTTCAGCATATGCGGGAAACAGCACCGGAAAATTACAATTGGCATGAGAGCCGCCCGCAAAGCGTGCAATGACCTGCTGTTTTTGTTTGATAACCTCAAGCGGTAACAACAGAGCAGGATTTTCATCAATAAACAGCGCCAGTACAACACAGTCAGAATTGACATTCTGTTGCCAGAGCCTTGTCCACAGAGCAGACTGGGCAATGCCGTGCACAGTTTGGTCTGCGCTTTGCCAAAGCGGCAGAGCATCATCAATACTGGTGAAGCAAACGGCGCTGAACATTGTTTAACGTGCTTTAGGCGGCTGTACCATCCACCACAATAAATACATGGCAGGCAAAATCCACAGAAAGCCTGTAAAGAAGAAATAAGCAAGCTGTACCCAGACCGAAGACTGGCCGAGATGGGCAACTGCAATAATCGTTGCAAGCAGAGCGTAGACCGCAATCAGCACAACAAGCAGAAAAGTTCCGATCAGTTTTTTCAGGCGTACAGGCATATTTCTTTCTCCGTCTGCTTTGTCTTATAGCAGACAAGTACAAATCTGAAACGATTTTCGCCGGTTATTGTTAAACAGCGTTTACGCCCGCGCAGACCGAAAATCAGGGCAGCGGCTGCGTGTCGCGTGAAGTTCGCTTGTTTTCACCGTCCGCTTGCGGCATGTATCTGCGGGGGAAGTCAAAGTGTTTTCGAGCCAGAAGCGTTTACGTTTATCTGCCGGATAATGCACAAATGAAAGAAACCGGAACGAGCGCAATGGCTATGATGACATGCAGCACGCTCTGGCAGGCGGAGCAGGATTGATGATCACAGATTATGCCGCATTCCCGGCAGCACAGCAGCCGGAGCGTGCGAACCACGATAAAAATCGCAAACTCGTACGCTGGTGGCTCTATGCGGTCTTTGTTGTGCTGATTGCGATTGTCATGGTGGGCGGTGCCACGCGTATGACCGGCTCCGGCCTGTCGATTACCGAATGGAAGCCGATCCACGGGGTTATTCCGCCGCTCAACCATGCGGAGTGGCTGGAGGAGTTTGATAAATACCGCCAGATCCCGCAATATCAGCAGATCAATAAAGGCATGGCGCTGTCTGAGTTCCAGTTTATCTTCTGGTGGGAATGGGCGCATCGCATGCTGGCGCGTTTTGTCGGTTTTCTGGTGGCTATCCCGCTGATCTTCTTCTGGGTAACCGGTCGTTTGCAGGATGGTTTGAAAACACGGATGCTCGGTATTCTGGCGCTGGGCGGTTTGCAGGGCGCAATCGGCTGGTGGATGGTGGCATCAGGCTTGAGTGTGCTGACCTCTGTCAGCCAGTACCGTTTGGCAATACATCTGACGATGGCCTGTATTATTATTACTGCGGTGCTTTATGTGGCGCGCGGTCTTGCCGAATATACGGAGAAACCAGCGCCGCGCGGTTTGCAGCGCTTTGCGGGCTGGCTGGTTCTGGCAGTCCTTGTGCAGATTTATCTCGGCGGCCTGGTTGCAGGGCTGCATGCCGGTTTGACCTATAATACATGGCCGTTGATGGATGGTGCGATCATCCCGTCTGATCTGTTCATACATCAGCCTTACTGGCGCAACCTGTTTGAAAATCCGAAAACCGTGCAGTTCATCCACCGTATGTTTGCTTATACGGTGCTGGTGCTGGCTGTGCTGCACGCCGTGCAGGCGCATCGCCATGCTGCCGGTACAACTCACGCACGACGCTCTGTTGTGCTGCTCGGCCTGATCCTGATGCAGGCAGCAATCGGTATTATCGCCTTGCTGACAATGGTGCCGATTGAATGGGGCCTTGCCCATCAGGGATTTGCACTGGTGGTGCTGAGCTTTGCTGTCGCCCATTGGCGCGCCTGTAAAGGTGCTTATGCGGTGCAAGCAGCGTAACAAAAAGCCCCGCACAAGCGGGGCTTTTTTATGGGTAAAGCTGGAGCCGTAATTTACGTAATGCGGCGGCAATTCTTAATTCCCGTGCCTCGTCAGCATCATTGCCATCCTCACGGTGCCATGCAGCAGAGAGGCAGCCATAGCAAAAGGCGTAGTCGAGAATATACGCCGCAGACTTGTGAATGATTTGGGAGAAATAAAGCGCCATATCCGCCGCCCGCTTCATGTCGAGACACAGATCATCACGATCGAGCGGATTGTAAAACAGATTGGCGCAGTCAAAAGCCGCATCGCCGCATAATCCGTGCGGGTCAATTGCCAGCCAACCCCGTGCACTGCGAATGATATTCTCATGGTGAAGATCGCCATGCAGGGCGATCACCTCATGGGGATGATTGAGCAGGGACGCCGCAAGATCGGCTGCCTCCGCGTAAATATCCGCTGTCTTTCCCGCCAGATCAAACAGGCTTTTGAAATGTTTATGCAGCGGCTGTAATTCAGACGGCAGAACCTGACCGGAAGGACTGTGTAAAGCGCGGATCACTTCACCGGCAATGCGGATAGCATCTGCATCATGTCCGGCTTCAAGATGGGCTTTGAGGTCATAGTCACCGGCATATTCCAGCAACATCATCACCGGATCAAGGTGGAGATCCAGCAAGCTGACAGCGCCGTTGCCGTCACGCTCACGCAGATAATAAGCGCCGCGCAATTCCTCATGACCGGCAGGCTTGAGAACCTTAACAATCACCGGAGACTGTTCTTCTCCGGTGATTATTGCTTTCCAGATATGGCTGGAATTGGTGTCAGCCAGCAGTGATGCAGAGGCAATCTGCCATTGTGCCGGAAAGTCCGGCTGCATCACTTGCTGTTGTTTCATAAAGCTTAACTCAGGCCCAGCATCAGGTTCATATTCTGGACAGCTGCACCGGATGCGCCTTTGCCAAGATTATCCAGTACGGCCACCAGATTGATCTGTTTGCCGCCTTCGGAGCCGAACACATAGAGGTTCATCTCGTCAGTATCGGCCAGCATTTCCGCATCAACACGCACCATTGCGCTGCTTTCCTCAAGCGGAACAACATGAACAATTTTCTGACCGGAATAATGAATTTTCAATTCATTATGCACGTCTTGCAATGTCGGTTTACCTTTGAGCAGATCAAGATAGACCGGAACCTGCACAATCATGCCCTGCGCAAAGCGGCCAACGCTCGGTGCAAAAATCGGCGCATGATCCAGCTTGCCGTAAAGCTGCATTTCAGGTTGGTGCTTGTGCTTCAGCGTCAGACCATAGAGGAAGTTATTTTCCTTCATATGTTCCGGATGGTTCACATCTTCCATCTGGGCGATCATCTGCTTGCCGCCGCCGGTATAGCCGGACACGGCATTGACCGTGACCGGATAGTCGCTGTTCATCAGCCCTGCATCACGCAGCGGGCGGATGAGCGAGATTGCGCCGGTTGGATAGCAGCCCGGATTGGCAACCAGACGGGCTTCGCGGATACGCTGCGCCTGCAATGCTTCAAGCTCTGCAAAACCATAAACCCAGTTAGAATGGGTACGGTGCGCGGTCGACGTGTCGATAATACGGGTGGAATGGCCTTCAAGCAGGATCACTGCTTCACGCGAGGCATCATCCGGCAGGCAGAGAATAGCAATATCAGCCAAGCGCAGCAGGTCAGCGCGCAAATCTTTATTGCGTCGCTCTTCTTCCGGAATAGACAGGACTTCCAGATCAGTGCGACCGGCAAGGCGGGTACGGATCTGGAGACCCGTTGTGCCATGTTCGCCGTCAATAAAGATTTTCGGTTTCATTTGAATTTTGCCTTAATGGTAGAGAATTCATGAGGTTAGGAGTTGTTGCTGAATCATTCTGTCAAGCAGTTGATTCATTCTGTGAGACTTAGAGCATTTCCGGTAAAACTGTGAACCATTTTGCATTCGGAAATGCATAAAATCAAACAGATGAACCGGTGCCAGTGATTCAATATTCACCGGAACCGCTTTAACGCGCAGCTTTCTTTTCTGCAAGCAGACCCAGATAATGCATGGCAATTGTCGCGCCTGCAATGGCTGTTATATCGGCATGATCATAGGCTGGCGCAACCTCTACAATATCAGCGCCGACAATATCAATTTTGCCGAGCTGACGCAGCACGGATAGCATTTTTGCCGAGGACGGACCACCCGCAACCGGTGTGCCTGTACCGGGCGCATAGGCCGGATCAAGGCAATCAATGTCGAAGGTGACGTAGGTTTTGCGCCCTTGTGTGCGTTTTTCAATCGCCTGTACAATGTCTCTGGCGCTCATATCTTCAACATCGTGACCATAGAGAATCTGAATGCCGCAATCTTCCGGTGCATGGGTGCGGATACCGATCTGGATGGATGTGGCCGGATCAATAATACCGTCTCGTACAGCACGGACAACAAATGAGCCGTGATCGATACGCTTGCCATCATCAAACCAGGTGTCCTGATGAGCATCAAACTGCACTAAGGCCAGCGGACCATATTTAGCGGCATGGGCTTTGAGGATCGGCCATGTCACAAAATGATCGCCGCCAAGCGACACCAGAAAAGCATCATTGGCGATCAGTTTAGCGGTTTCCTGTTCAATGGTGGCCGGTGTCAGCTGGTGGTTGCCGTAATCGAGCAGGCAGTCGCCGTAATCAATCACCGCCAGATTTTCAAACAGATCACGCTGAAACGGATATTGCGGATCGTTATCAAAGATCGCTGCGGCACGGCGGATTGCCTGCGGGCCAAAACGGGCGCCCGGCCTGTTGGAAACAGCTGCATCAAACGGAATGCCCCAGACTACCGCATCGGCATTGCTCACATCTTTACTATAGAGGCGCCGCATAAAGGAGAGGGCACCGGCATGAGTAGGGTCGGTTGCGGCTCCCTTGATCGTCTGAGCCGTAAAAGCATTGTCGATGGATTTATGTGCCATGAAGTAACACCGTAAGCTGAAACAAAACTGACGATACAAGCTGTAGCGTCTTTTGGCGGGCTGATAAAGCGGCGTCCGATATTTAAATACTGAGAATTATCGGGCGCAGAGTTGCGATTGTGAGGTGTCCCGTTCTGCCTGCAGATAGTGTTTTTCTATTCATCCGAGGGGACATTATGCAAAGCAGGGTAAACAATGTTTTTGTGGTTTCAGCACTGGCGGTTTTAACGGCAGGCTGTGTCACGGATCAGAAAGCGGCACAGGCTCAACTTGAGCAGCAGGCCGTGCTGGGTTTGAACTGGGTCCAGCAATCAGGTGAATATGAAGCACTGGCGTATCAGGCTTTCAATGCTGCCCGCAGAGCGTTTGATACGGCAAAGCTGGAGGACGGGCGTAAGAAGGCTGTGATTGTTGATCTGGACGAGACGATGATCGACAACTCTGCTTATGCTGCATGGCGGGCGGAGAATGGTGTGCCTTATACCAAGCCGACATGGGGGCGCTGGATGGCGGCGCGACAGGCAACGGCCATTGCCAGCGCTGTGTCTTTCGCCCGCTATGACAATTCTCATGGCGGTAAGATGTTCTATATCTCCAACCGTGATGACACATCCTATGCGGCAACTGTCAGTAATTTGCAGAAGCTCGGTTTTCCCGGTGTATCGCGTGAGACGGTTCTGTTGCGCACTGAACAATCAAACAAGCAGGCGCGTTTTGATCGGGTGAAATCCAAAGGCTATGATGTTGTGGTTTACGCCGGTGACAATCTCAATGATTTCGGTGCACAGTTCTACGGCAAGAATAATAGTGAGCGCCGGTTACTGGTCGCCGCACAACAGAACAAGTTTGGCTCAAAATTCATCATGCTGCCAAACCCGAATTACGGCGACTGGATCAGCGGTATGGCAACGGACTACTATAAGCAGACACCGGCAAAACAGTTGAAAATCAACCGCGAGAATTTAAAAGTCTGGAAAGGTTGAGCTGCCTGCGTTTCAGGAGACGGTTCTGTGCCATTCATAAAGCACATCCGGTTCTTTTTCTTCGTTGCCACTGCCGTCGCTTTCGTCAATCGCTGTAAAGCCATGCTTCTCATAGAATTGCCGCGCCTGAATATTGCGCTGGAATGTCCATAATTGCAGATGCGGAAACGTCGTTTGTGCCTGTTTGAGTAAAGCACTGCCAATACCGCGTCCCTGAAATTCCGGCAGAACATAGAGCTGTTCAATCCAGCCTGTTTTAAAGGCGATAATACCAGCCATGTCAGGGGAGAAGGCTGCCCGGATCTCGCATTGCGGAAAGACGCAATTCTCATAAAACCAGCGGTCTTGTGCAGGCGTGTGTAGCCCCTTCAGCCAAGGTAAGCGATCGTCAAAGGCTGCACGGTGAATGCAGGCAGCTTGCGCCATATCCTGCAAATCTAAACGCATGAGCGTAAAACTCTCTGATGTCATCCGGTTTGTTTTCCGGTGGCTGTGAAATCATAGGCGCGCTCAACGCGGGCAATCCGCAGCGCATAGGCCTCATACCACAATGCGCGGCCTTGTTTTTGCGCGGCCAGATGATCGACATTACGCTTCCATTGGCGGATACATTCTTCATCGCGCCAGTAGGAGTTGGTAATACCGAAGCCGCTTGCATCCCGCACGCTTTCGATACCGAGATAACCATCCTGCTTTTCCGCCAGTTCAACCATCTGACCGGCCATGTCACCATAGCCTGTGTCATCATCCGCGGTGCGTTGCGATGAAAACGCGACAACATAATAAGGTGTATCAGGAAGAGTAGCGAAGGGAGAGCGATTATGCATGAGACAGAATCCTGAGGCTTGGTGATATGGAAACATAAAGACCAAGCGCTGCAGGAAACAGCCGCTACTCTGTCGCATGAAATAAAAAAAGCGGATCCGAAGATCCGCTTTTCTGTAGTTCGTAAGCGATAAAAGATTAGCGCTTGGAGAACTGAGCCCCAGAGCGCGATTAGCGCTTGGAGAACTGGAAAGAACGACGGGCTTTCGCCTTACCGTATTTCTTACGTTCTACAACACGGCTATCGCGTGTCAGGAAGCCGCCTTTTTTCAGCACTGCGCGCAGACCTGGTTCGAAGTAGGTCAGGGCTTTTGAAATGCCGTGACGAACCGCACCGGCCTGACCGGACAGACCACCGCCGGCAACAGTCGCAACGATGTCAAACTGACCTGTGCGATTTGTTGCAACGATTGGCTGCTGCAGAACCATCTGCAGAACCGGACGAGCAAAATATGCGTTGAACTCTTTGCCGTTCACAGTGATCTTGCCTGTGCCTGGCTTTACCCAAACGCGTGCAATCGCATCTTTACGCTTACCGGTCGCATAAGAACGTCCGAGAGCGTCGACTTTTTTAACGTGAACAGGAGCTTCAGGAGCAGCAGCTGCTGCAACTGTGCCAAGTTCTTCGAGCGAGTTGAGCTGCTCAGCCATTATGCGTTCCTCTTATTTTTGCTGTTCAAAGCGCCGATGTCGAGGACTTCTGGCTGCTGTGCTTCGTGCTGGTGGTCAGCGCCTGCATAAACGCGCAGGTTTTTCATCTGACGACGGCCGAGCGGACCGCGCGGAACCATACGTTCAATCGCCTTCTCAACGACGCGTTCCGGGAAACGGCCTTCGAGGATCTGACGAGCTGTACGTTCTTTAATACCGCCTGGGTGGCCAGTGTGCCAGTAGTAAACCTTGTCGGTAAACTTTTTGCCGGTCAGAACAACCTTGTCAGCATTGATGATGATGACATTGTCACCGTCGTCAACGTGTGGGGTAAAGGTTGGTTTGTTCTTACCGCGCAGAATGTTGGCGACCTGAGAAGCGAGACGACCAAGAACAACGCCTTCAGCGTCGATCAAGATCCACTTCTTCACCACTTCTGCTGGCTTCTGAGAAAAAGTTGCCATTGAAGTTATCCTTGAATGATCCTTGCGACAGAGACTGTAACAAGGCTTTTTTTGTTGCTTGTGTTTCGGCAGAAATCTGCACGTAACAAATGAAAACCGTCCATCTTTGAGGGATGTATGCTTTCTGGGTGTGCAATACAGTGCCTGTGAGAGGACGTCAAGTGCGTTAAATTTGCTTTCATTTGTAATAGTTATGCAAAATCAATGGTTTACAAATACGGTAATATGTTACCCTATTAAAAATTGGTGATTTTTAACAATATTAACGGTAGGCGGACGGCATCACTTCAATTGCCCGCATTTTATGCATAGATTGTATTTTCTACAGAATGTGATGCTTGCCAGCATGAAAACGGAGAATGCCATGAATGAAACGGAAGTGAAATCTATCCTGCAAACCAAGCATGTGATCGCGCTGGTCGGCGCTTCTCCGAATGAGGATCGTCCAAGTTTTGGTGTGATGAAATATCTTCTGGGGCATGGTTATAAGGTCATTCCGGTTAATCCGGGGCAGGTGGGTAAGCAGATATTGGGGCAGACAGTTTATGCCTCGCTCTCCGATATTCCTGAGAAGATTGATATTGTCGATGTCTTCCGCGCTTCCAATGCCGTGCCTGCAATTGTCGATGAAGTTCTGGCATTGAAAGCACGGCCAGATGTATTGTGGTTGCAGCTTGAAATTGCCCATGAAGAGGCTGAAGCCAAAGCCCGTGCAGCCGGAATAAAGGTTGTGACCAATATGTGCACCAAGCAGCAACACCAGCGACTGATCTGAGCATAGTATAAGTCTGTCAGTAACCGGAGTTAGCGCTAAATAAAAAAGATAATAGTTTGCGTGAATTATGGCGATTAGCGGAATCTTTTTCTTTGCTTGTGTGAGAGTAAAATTCTAACCTGACCCAAATTTTTTATTTGGGAGTAGAGAATGTCTAAGCGCAGCCCCGGTTTTGATACACTTGCCATTCATGCAGGCGCAAAACCAGATCCGACAACCGGTGCCCGCACCACGCCGATTTACCAGACAGCATCTTATGTCTTTGACGATGTTGACCATGCTGCCGCATTGTTCGGCTTGCAGACCTTCGGCAATATCTATACCCGTCTGACCAACCCGACCACTGCCGTGCTTGAAGAGCGCGTTGCAGCGCTTGAAGGCGGTACAGCTGCTGTTGCTACTGCATCCGGCCATGCTGCACAGCTGCTGGTTTTCCATAATCTGCTGCGTACAGGCGATAATTTCATTGCTGCGAACAAGCTTTATGGCGGTTCAATCAACCAGTTCGGTAATGCATTCAAATCCTTCGGCTGGGAAGTCCGCTGGGGCGATGTGGATGATGTTTCCAGCTTTGAGAAGCAGATCGACGATAAAACCCGTGCGATTTTTATTGAAAGTCTGGCCAATCCGGGTGGTATCGTTGTTGATATTGCAGCCATTGCGGAAATTGCGCATAAGCATGGCCTGCCGCTGATCGTTGATAATACAATGGCATCGCCATATCTGATCCGTCCGATTGAACATGGTGCGGATGTTGTTGTGCACTCACTGACCAAATTTATCGGTGGTCATGGCAATTCTATGGGTGGTATTCTGGTGGACGGCGGTACATTCGACTGGTCGAAATCCGGCAATTATCCGATGCTCAGCGAGCCGCGTCCTGAATATGCCGGTGCGGAACTGCACAAAACATTCGGCAATATTGCTTTTGCCATTGCTGCGCGCACACTCGGCTTGCGTGATTTTGGTCCGGCGATTTCGCCGTTCAACTCGTTCCAGATTTTGGCTGGTATTGAGACATTGCCGTTGCGTATGCAGCGTCATTGCGACAATGCGCTGAAGGTTGCCCAGTGGCTGGAAAAGCACGAGAAGGTTTCATGGGTGCGTTATGCCGGTCTGCCAACCGATAAATACCACGCTCTGCAGCAAAAATATTCGCCTAAGGGCGGCGGTGCGGTTTTCACCTTCGGTCTGAAGGGCGGCTATGAAGCCGGTAAGGTTTTCGCGAACTCGCTGGAACTGTTCTCGCTGCTGGCCAATATCGGTGATACGCGCTCGCTGGTTATTCATCCGGCATCAACCACCCATCGCCAGCTGACCGATGAGCAAAAAGTTGCTGCCGGTGCAGGCCCTGAAGTGGTGCGTCTGTCGATCGGTATTGAAGATGCCGACGATATTATCGCTGATCTTGAACAGGCTCTGGCAAAGATCGTCTGATGATGTCGTTGTTGCTGCCAGTCAATACAGAGACTGAACCGGAAATTGGTGCGCCTGCTGAAGGGCGCGTGATTTCCGGCAATCCGCAGTTCAGAACATGGAATGCGGAGGAGACCTCAGACGGGCTTTATGTCGGTGTCTGGGAGTCGACTGCAGGCAAATGGCATGTCACTTATGATGAGTGGGAGTTCTTCCAGCTTATCAGCGGCGTTTCTGTTTTGACTGAAGAGGGCAAAACCCCTTTAACCTTACGTGCTGGTGATAGTTTTATCATCAGACCGGGCTTTAAAGGCTCGTGGGAAGTGATTGAAACGACTCGTAAAACCTATGTGATCAAACTCTGAACATTGATCATGAAAATAAAAAAAACGCCGCGTCTTATGGGACGCGGCGTTTTTGTTTTTACCATTCCAGTTTCAGGCTTTGCATGCCGTGGAAATGATAGGTGTCGCCATAGAGCGGTGGCTCAGCAAAGCGGATATTCGGCAGACGTTTAAACAATGTTGCTAGTGAGACCTGCATTTCCAGATGCGCTAAAGGTGCGCCGATGCAGAAATGGATGCCGGCACCGAAAGAAACATTTTTCTGATCCGGACGCTCCGGCCAGAAACGATCCGGCTGGTCAAAAGCCTGATAATCTCGGTTGCCGCAGCCCAGCAACAGGCCAAGCTGTTCACCGGCTTTCAGTGTCACGCCTTCCGCAATTTCAGTCTCATTATAGGCATAGCGGGTGAACATATGCAGCGGTGCATCAAAGCGCAGGCTTTCCTCAACCACAGCAGCTGTTGATTCCGGCGTTGCAAACAGCGTGCGATGATCCAAACCGCTTTGCAGAATGGTTTTCACTGCATTGCCTGTTTGATTGACCGTTGCTTCATGTCCGGCATTGAGCAGCAGGATACAAGTAGTAATCAGCTCATCTTCTGAGAGCTTGGCACCATTTTCTTCTGCGGCGAGCAATAGGCTCAGCAGGTCGTCACCTGGATTTTTACGGCGCTGAGCAGCATAATCGCGCAAATAGTCGGAAAACTCTTTGGCCGCCTGATTGGCACTGTCTTCCACTTCACGCGTGGCGTTATGCATATACATGTTGACCATGCGATGCGACCAGTCGAGCAGTTGCGGGGCGTTATCAACCGGAACGCCGAGCATTTCAGCAATCACCACGAGCGGGATAGGGGTGGCGAAGGCAGGCATCAGATCGACATGGCCCTGATGTTCAAAGCCGTCGATCAGTTCATTTGCGAGTATTTCAATGCGCGGGCGCAGACGCTCGACCTGACGGGAGACGAAAGCGCGGTTGACGAGGGTGCGCAAGCGGGTATGAACCGGCGGTTCAATTTCCAGCATGGAGTGGCGCTCAACGCCGTCAAAATCTTTGAGATGTTCACGATTGATTGCATTGGCGCGATAACCGCCCGGTTCTTCACGGCCAAAACGACGGTCGCGGAACAGCTTGTTGATATCGTTGTACCCGGCAAAGCACCAAAAACCGTAATCTTCCCAGAAAAATACCCGTGCATTGTGATGCAGCCATGCGTATGCCGCGTATGGGTTTTGCACAAACTCCGGCTGATGCGGATCAATCCGCACATGACGGGTAGCAGCATCGAAATGGAGATAATCGGGTTTTAAAGGCGCGCTAGGGTAGTTGATCATCAGGCTTTCATCGCATTGGCATTAAAAGAGAATTTGCTATGCGACTATAAAGGCAGATGAAAAGAAAATGCAGCGTGACAAAGCGCGGCATGAGGGAATTTAAGGTTTACTGATGCTCAGTTGCCAGAGGATTGTGATCTGGATGTCAGCGTATCAGAGATTGTTTCCATCGGGGTGCTGAATGATGAGCCAAGCAGAATGAGTGAGGCAGTAATCAATAGCGCTACCAAGGCGGCAATCAGGCCATATTCAATTGCTGTTGCACCGGATTTTGATTGAAGAAAAGTCTTAAGCGACATTAACTTCTCATCCTTTGACAGTGTTACAGGGATTATTGAATAGTCTTTTAAAAAAAACCGCCCGATTTATACCGGACGGCTTTTGAAAAGTGCTAATTAATTACGAAGCTTATTTGTTCGCATTTGTATCGGCAGCGTCAATTTTTTCACTTACTGTTGTGAAGATATTGGTCAGGCTTGTACCTACCATTGTTACTGCGCCGATAATGATAACCGCGATCAGAGCTGCGATCAGGCCGTATTCGATTGCAGTTGCGCCATCTTCATTCTTACGGAAACGCTTAAAAATTGCTTTCATTTGCCTTAACTCCAGATAGTTCTTTTTGTTATGGTCTTGCTGACCTGTTACGACTTATAGCCTACAGATTGTTTTCCAAGACTTAAATTACATAGTAAATGAAGTTTAAGCATTGAACTTGCTTAATGAATTACTTTTTTGTCAGAAATTTTTTCAATTGTTATGTGCTGAAATCTGAAAATAAAATAGTTTTTTCAATGCCTTAAAGTGTATTCTTTAAAAGAAAAGCCTCAGAGACATTTTTCTGTCTCTGAGGCTTGATATAAAGTGTAATGAAGAAACGGGCGTAATATTAGCAATAAAACGCCCGTTTCTTAATGCATAGATTAAAAATCCCAGTCATCATCTTCAGTCGCGACGGCTTTACCAATCACATAGCTGGAGCCTGAGCCGGAGAAGAAGTCGTGATTCTCATCGGCATTCGGTGAGAGCGATGACAGGATCGCCGGATTAACATTGGTCACAGTGCTCGGGAACAGCGATTCATAGCCGAGATTCATCAGCGCTTTGTTCGCATTGTAATGCAGGAACTTTTTGACATCTTCGGTCAGACCGGTGCCGTCATAAAGCGCTGCTGTATATTTGGTCTCAACATCATAGAGATCGAGCAGCATAGAGAAGGCGAAATCTTTCAGCTCTTCCTTGCGTGCTTCGCTCTCTTTTTCCAGCGCGACCTGATATTTGTAACCGATGTAATAGCCGTGCACGGCCTCATCGCGGATGATCAGGCGGATAAGATCGGCAGTATTGGTCAGCTTGGCGCGGCTCGACCAGTACATCGGCAGATAAAAGCCGGAATAGAACAGGAAGCTTTCCAGATATACGCTGGCGATTTTACGCTTCATCGGATCGTTTGATTTATATTCATTGACGATCAGAGCTGCTTTGCGCTGCAGATGCGGGTTTTCTTCACTCCAGCGATAGGCGTCATCCACATCCGGTGTTGAGCAAAGCGTGGAGAAAATTGACGAATAGGAGCGGGCATGAACCGCTTCCATAAAGCTGATATTCGAAAGAACAGCTTCTTCGTGCGGGGTCACAGCATCCGGCATCAGGCTGATTGAGCCGATGGTGTTCTGAATAGTATCCAGCAGGGTCAGGCCTGTGAAAACACGGATTGTCAGTGTTTTTTCTGCAGGTGTCAGTGTGCCCCAGGATGGAATATCATTGGACAGCGGAACTTTTTCCGGCAGCCAGAAATTACCGGTTAGACGGTTCCACACTTCGAGATCTTTTTCATCTTCGATGCGGTTCCAGTTAACAGCCTTGGTGGCACAGACGAGTTTTGGTTGGGCGTTCATGATGAGCTCTGAATTTGTGATGATGTGCCGTCTGTTTAAGAACAGACGGCATCAATGAAATGACAATATCGCGTTACAGCGTACAGGAAACGCAGCCTTCTACCTGTGTGCCTTCCAGAGCCATCTGGCGCAGGCGGATATAGTAGATTGTTTTGATTCCCTTGCGCCATGCATAAATCTGCGCCTTGTTGATATCGCGTGTCGTTGCCGTATCACGGAAGAATAGCGTGAGGGACAAGCCCTGATCCACATGCTGTGTAGCCGCAGCATAAGTGTCGATGATCTTCTCAGCACCAATCTCATAGGCATCCTGATAATAATCGAGATTATCATTGTTCATGAACGGGGCAGGGTAATAAACGCGGCCGATCTTACCTTCTTTACGAATCTCAATCTTGGACGCAATCGGATGGATCGATGAGGTCGAATTGTTGATGTAGGAAATCGAACCTGTCGGCGGAACAGCCTGAAGGTTACGGTTATACATACCATGCGCCATCACCGATTTGCGCAATTCTTCCCAATCTGCCTGAGTAGGGATCGCAACGCCTGCAGTTTCGAACAATTCGCGCACACGGGCGGTTTCCGGTTCCCAGAGCTTATCGGTATATTTGTCAAAGAATGTACCGTCGGCATATTTCGAATCTTCAAAACCGACAAAGCTCGATTTGAGATCCATAGCGATACGGTTCGACGCTTTAATCGCGTGATAAGCCACGGTGTAGAAGTAGATATTGGTGAAATCCACGCCTTCTTCCGAACCGTAGTAAATGCGTTCGCGTGCCAGATAACCGTGCAGGTTCATCTGACCAAGACCAATCGCATGGCTCTCATCATTGCCGCGGGCAATGGATGGCACGGAGTTGATCTGGCTCATAACCGATACGGCAGTGAGCGCACGGATTGATGTTTCGACGGTCTTGCCGAAGTCAGGGCTGTCCATCGTCATCGCAATATTGAGCGAACCGAGATTACAGGAAATATCTTTACCGATATGTTCGTAATTCAGATCGTCTTTATAGGTGCTGGCTTCGCTGACCTGAAGAATCTCTGAGCAGAGATTGCTCATATGAATACGACCGGCAATCGGATTGGCAGCATTCACCGTGTCTTCGAACATGATGTACGGATAGCCGGATTCAAACTGAATTTCTGCGAGCGTCTGGAAGAAAGCACGCGCCTTGATCTTCTGCTTGCGGATACGGCCGTCATCAACCATTTCGCGGTATTTGTCGCTCACGGAAATTTCAGAGAACGGCACGCCATAAACGCGCTCCACATCATATGGCGAGAACAGATACATATCCTCGTCATTCTTCGCCAGTTCAAAGGTGATGTCCGGAATCACCACACCGAGCGACAGGGTTTTAATGCGGATTTTTTCATCGGCATTTTCGCGCTTGGTATCGAGGAAGCGCATAATGTCCGGATGGTGCGCATTCAGATAAACCGCACCGGCACCCTGACGCGCACCCAGCTGGTTCGCATAGGAGAACGCATCTTCAAGCAGCTTCATAATCGGAATAATACCGGAAGACTGATTCTCGATCATTTTGATCGGCGCGCCGTGTTCACGGATATTGGTGAGTGCAAAAGCAACGCCACCGCCACGCTTGGAGAGCTGCAGTGCGGAATTGATCGAACGGCCGATCGATTCCATATTGTCTTCCATGCGCAGCAGGAAGCAGGAAACCAGCTCGCCGCGCTGTTTTTTACCGGCATTAAGGAAAGTCGGTGTCGCAGGCTGGAAACGGCCGGACAGCACTTCTTCCATGATTGATGTGGCCAGAGCCTCATCACCATTGGCCAGTGCCAATGCAACCATACAAACGCGGTCTTCATAGCGCTCAAGATAGCGCAGACCGTCAAAAGTTTTCAGCGTGTAGCTGGTGTAATATTTGAACGCGCCGAGGAAGGTCGGGAAGCGGAACTTCTTTTTATAGGCGAGATTGAAGAGATTCTGCACGAACTCGAAAGAGTACTGATCCAGCACTTCTTTTTCGTAATAATTCTGGGTCACCAGATAATCGAGCTTTTCTTCCAGATTGTGGAAAAAAACCGTGTTCTGGTTCACATGCTGTAGAAAATACTGGCGAACGGCCTTGCGATCCATATCAAACTGGATCTCGCCATTCGGACCGAACAGGTTAAGCATGGCATTCAGCGCATGATAGTCCATTGCCGGAGTGTCCTTGTTAGAACTCCCGTTGTTTGAACTGTTTGTGTTGGTTTTTTCTGTTCGTTCAAGCTCAAGAGTTGCCACAGTTTTTCCAATTCATCTTTCGGGTCATGCCACATACAGGTGAAACGCCGTATGACATGTCTGTTCACAATACTGCTCCGGCTTGGTTATCTGAAAGCGGGCAGTTGTTTTAAGTTCAGCTCTTTAAACCTTTTGCAGGCCTAAAGGACAGGCAACAATTACGCTGCCCAGAATTTTTTCAGACCGGTACGCACGTTCATAACGTCATCCTCAGTTCCGGCCAGTTCATAGCGATATAAAAACGGCACCTGACATTTTTCGGAGATCACATCACCTGCAATGCCGAAAGTCGTGCCGAAATTGCGGTTGCCGCTGGCGATGACACCGCGGATCAACGAGCGATTGGTACTGTCATTAAGAAAGCGGATGACGGGCTTCGGTACTGCTCCGCGTCCGTCACCACCGGCATAGGTCGCGAGAACCAGTACAAAAGGTTGCGTAACCTGCAATAGATCAGCCTTCATGCTGCACGAAATACGCTGAGCAGGCAGTTCTGTTTTTGTGATAAAGCGATGCGTATTTTGCGTGCCGCTTGAAAAATAGACGAGCATGCTCATAGCCACTTCCTCATGAAATCATCAGTGAAACACTGAAGTCAAACAAAGCCCTCTCTATATATAGTTATCTCAGCCAGGCTATGCAGCCCTTATTGTGATTGTTTTATATAAGGAAGAGGGTGGTCGTTACGGTCTTATATCTGAAGTGCGGTTCCTGACCCCTTACTGCTGCCCGTCCTCATGGACTGAAAACGGGCAGAGCAAATCATAGATCCGCTTATAACAATCCGGCCCAAACAGGCCGGACTGCTTATGACAATGCGCTGATCATATCAGGGCGGAAGCCTGCCCAATGCGTATCACCGGCCACAACGACTGGTACCTGCATATAGCCGAGAGCCTTTACGGTATCAAAACCTTCAGAATCTGCCGAAATATCAATGATGTTGAAATCGATTCCCTGACGTTCCAGAGCGCGGTAGGTGGCTGTGCACTGAACGCAGGCTGGCTTGCTGTAAACAGTAATGGACATCGGATTCCTCGTTTCTTGATCGCCCTGATATTTCAGAGCTTATATGCGTTATATGCCTGTCGGTTATTCGTTTCAGAATGCTCGGCGGGCATTGTAGCGGGGGCTACGTTTCCCCTTGCGGGGCTTCATCGGCTTTGCACCTGACGGTGCTTTTTTATTCTGCACCTGACGGCACTTTGTTATTTTGCGCCTGACAGCGCGGTACTCTTTGCATCTCCTGATGCGGCATTCGTTGTTCTTAGGAGCTTTTCACCCTCAAAGAACCAGTTATGCGACGCTTCCCTGCAGTCTTTGCCGGCATATTGGGTGCCGTATGCGATAAACTCGAACTTTGTGGTTCCGCCACCTTTGAGATCGCAGGGGCGAGGATATTTCAGGCGCGGTATCGCGCCTTCGAAACTGCTGCACAAAACTGCGGTTAATCCGCAAAACGCATGCTGTACTTGCTTAAACTGATAATGTGGGAACGGACGGCGAGAGAGGCTGGACTGTTCTGGCTCGGAAAGACACCTGAGCCGGATACGCATTCAGGAATGGTCGTATAAAGCCATAGGGCGAAGATCTGTTTTTAAGGCAGATAAGTCCGACCCGGATGCCCGTGGTGCAAAATCTGCTGACTCAATATTCTGAGAAACAGACAACAAGGCCTGTTTGTATCCGAATATTTGAAAAGCAGCTCTGACCGTGCGCATATCTTGATTCCTGCAGCCTTGCTGAAATGCGATCTGTGCCCCCTTGGTACTGTAGTCTGTACCGGTGTTGCGCATCACATTTCTTCCGTCTTCAACATTCCCGGAGCTTATATTTGACAACAAGCTCCGATTCTTCGCCGGAAAGGAAAAATCCCGAAAAACCGGCAAAAATTTCGGCACAAAAAATCCGGATTACATAGTGAATTTCCGCATTCTCTGTACCTGATAAAGTCGTTTTGAACGCTATTCTGAAGCCGCAGATTGCAGAATCGAATATTCGCTCAAGATACTATATATGGTATATGTTATGAATTTTTCGTCAATACCTATGGTGTCCATCAGGGGCGGAAGCGGGAAATTTTGCCCGCTATACACAGGCGGAAAGGAATGTGGGGAGAAGTACCCAAAAGACGAATATAGGGCTGGCAGAAGGGTTGCCGCCACGCGTCTTGATTCTTACACGCAGCATATAAGATATGAGCGCTTTTGGGGCGGAATCTTTGCTGTTTCTTGGCAGATTCTTTTCTTTACAAAAGACTGCGAAGCGGGCAGGCGATTCTTTTCGAATATTATGAAATAGCTGCAGAGCGGCGTCGAAAGATTCGGGCGCACAGCAATGGTGGTGAGAGATAAGCTTGCTCTGTCACTGATATGATTGATTATGAGAAGGGGAATGGTGGGCGATGAGAGACTCGAACTCCCGACATCTTCGGTGTAAACGAAGCGCTCTACCAACTGAGCTAATCGCCCGCTCGCTAAAAGCGGATGTGCTGACTTATATTCTTATTATAAATATGAGCACGACATATTTATAATAATCATTCATCAAACTGATTTCTCAGAGAATGAATGGTGGGCGATGAGAGACTCGAACTCCCGACATCTTCGGTGTAAACGAAGCGCTCTACCAACTGAGCTAATCGCCCGCTCGCTTGAAGCGGCTGTGAGGCCCGTTTAAGGAATTCTTCCGGTAAGCGCAAGAGCAAAAATCAAAATAAAACAGAAATATGCAATAATTTTATCTTCCGGCAAATCGCAGCCTCATTTCATCTTCTGACCAAATGGCAAATTCATATGATTCTTTGAATTCAGATGCTTAAGTCCGGAAGTGAGGGGGAGGGGTGTGTATAAGTTTTTGCCTCTTTTTAGGTCGCCTTATATATAAAGTGCAATATTGCGGCTTTCGGCATCTTTGTGACTTTTTCGGTGAAAAACTTTCAAAAGCTCGCTTGACAGTTCATAGTGAACACATTAGACAGCGCCCATACCGAACGGAAACGTCACGGTGCCTCAAGCGAATAGCTTAAGGCTTTCAGATAATCTCTGAAAATACTGCGCGGGTGTAGCTCAGTTGGTTAGAGTGCCGGCCTGTCACGCCGGAGGTCGCGGGTTCGAGCCCCGTCACTCGCGCCACTTTCTCTTCTTACAAAATACAGTTTATGAGAAAGTGGCGCACCCCGCCTGCTTTATATTTCTCTTTTATACACCGAATTAAGCGTTTGTTTTTAAATGCAAATTTTCTTCATTTATTTGTAAAATTTGTAAGAAAACCCTTTGATTTTAAAAATGAATCAGGGTACATACCAAATCACTTCAGCAGATGAAGTACTGCGCGGGTGTAGCTCAGTTGGTTAGAGTGCCGGCCTGTCACGCCGGAGGTCGCGGGTTCGAGCCCCGTCACTCGCGCCACTTTCTCTCTTTATAATATGGTTTGAGAAAGTGGCGCACCCCGCCAATTATCCTCTTTTGTCATTTAGATATAGTAATGCCGTTTGTGCCGGTGTGGACTTAGCTGCCTGCTTTTCAATTCTAACGGCAGGGTTGCTGATGCGTTTTATATAGGCGGCCTCTGAAGTATAAATTACAAAGGCGGTCAGCAGGAATATAAGGCCGCTTGCAAGATATCTTCTGATTGGTGTGAGATCGACTTCGGTTTCGTGTCGAAGTGGTTTTGTTAGTTTGTATGGAATGGCAGCAAACAAGATCAGGCTGATGAGTAGGAAGCTGATGGAGATCATTTCGATAATTGTCGGTACTCCGCTGCCGTCCAGCAAAATATATGCGAATATCCCAGTGGTTGCGGAAAGAAGTGCGGCGGTCAGGGTGAATAATCCCGTAATGACGCCAAGTGGTGTGTACATTGGCATTTCCTATAAAAATAAATCAAAAAAATAACAGGTTTTAAAATACGCGACTGATTTATCGGTAGATTAAGCATTTTTTGTGGTGTGCCGCATGCGGTGAGTGCGACTCGTTTTTGCCAGAGAGGGGGATTCTCCTGGTCTTCAAGTCAGGGCCGGATGATTTTCACGAAAATTTGTGTAATATAAATATGTGATGACTGTTGGCGTCTGTGCAAAATTCAAGTGCTACAGTTGTTAACAGGTTGGCTTTTATTAATCATATCCACGTGAGTGCATAGCTGACATGTTCTTTATAGGCTTGCGCAATCGGGTTGACTGCGATAACCGTCCCCACACAAAGCACTGTATTCGCACGGCACGCCATTTGAAGCTGTTTGGGCGAGATTGATTGTAAGGTGCAATGTGTCACATGGCTGTAGCCGTCAAATGGCTTATGTAGTGCACAACTTTACATCTTGAAGCCGGAAATAGGGTAATGAACGAGCTTTTAAGTTCCTATCTGCCGATCGTCATTTTTATTGGCGTGGCAATGGTGATCGGAATTGCGTTGCTGGTAGCGCCATTCCTGGTCGCGTACAGACAGCCGGATCCAGAGAAACTCTCTGCATACGAGTGCGGTTTTAACGCATTCGATGACGCGCGCATGAAATTTGATGTGCGCTTCTATCTGGTGTCCATTCTTTTCATCATCTTCGATCTTGAAGTTGCATTCCTGTTCCCGTGGGCGGCGTCCTTCGGTGAAATCGGTATGTTTGGCTTCTGGTCCATGATGGTCTTCCTTGGTGTGCTCACCATCGGCTTCATTTATGAGTGGAAGAAGGGAGCCCTCGAATGGGATTGACCTCTGGCCAAAACACAATTTCTCCAAATGCACAGATGGGTGGGGGCACGCTGATTGCTCCCCGCCCTAAGGGCATTATTGATCCGAATACCGGCAAGCTGATCGGTCAGGATGATGCGTTCTTCGGTGAGTTGAATAATGAACTGTCCGATAAGGGCTTTATTGTTACGTCCGCTGATGCACTGATCACATGGGCGCGCACCGGCTCGCTGATGTGGATGACCTTCGGTCTGGCCTGCTGCGCTGTGGAAATGATGCATATTTCCATGCCGCGTTATGATGCCGAGCGCTTTGGTATTGCGCCGCGTGCATCACCGCGTCAGTCCGACGTGATGATTGTTGCAGGTACACTGACCAATAAAATGGCACCGGCACTGCGCAAGGTTTATGACCAGATGCCTGAGCCGCGCTATGTGATCTCGATGGGATCATGTGCGAATGGTGGTGGTTATTACCATTATTCCTATTCTGTTGTGCGTGGTTGTGACCGTGTTGTACCGGTTGATATCTATGTACCAGGCTGCCCTCCGACCGCTGAAGCGCTGCTCTACGGCATTTTGATGCTGCAGAAGAAGATTCGCCGCACCGGCACGATTGAGCGTTGATTGGGGGATATGATGACAGAAGAAGCTCTCAATGAACTCTCCGGCTATCTGACAGAAAGCCTCGGCAATAAGATCGACAGCGTATCACTGCGCTACGGTGAGCTGAGCATTACTGTTCCTGCAAATCAGATCATCTCTGTTCTGACATTCCTGCGGGATGATGTGCAGTGCCAGTTCGTCAATTTTACTGATCTGAGCGGCGTTGATTATCCGAGCCGCGCCAATCGCTTTGATGTGGTTTATCAGTTGATGTCACCGCGTCTTAATCTGCGTATCCGCATTCGCGTGATCACAGATGAAGATACACCGGTTCCGTCAATCACCGGCGTTTATGCTGGTGCTTTGTGGTTTGAGCGCGAAGCCTACGATATGTACGGCATTTTGTTCTCGGGTCATCCGGATTTGCGTCGTCTTCTGACAGATTACGGTTTCGAAGGTCATCCGCTGCGTAAGGATTTCCCGCTGACCGGCTTTGTTGAAGTGCGTTACGATGATCAGGTCAAGCGCGTTGTTTATGAGCCGGTTGAGCTGCGTCAGGAATTCCGTAATTTTGACTTCTTGTCCCCGTGGGAAGCGACAGACTATGTGCTTCCGGGCGATGAGAAAGCCAAGGTAAATTAATCTGCTACGTTAAACGTGAGGATTGAAAAATGTCTGATGGTGCTAAGTTGGAAGGTCGCTGCCTCTGTGGTTCAGTGCAGTTTTCGGCGAAGCCTGTAAATGACGAAATGGGCGCCTGCCACTGCTCAATGTGCCGCCGATGGTCCGGCGGCGTATTCCTGTGTGTGGATTGCGGAGATAGCCTTGAAATCACCAAGGGCGATGATCTCGGCTTTTACGGTTCATCCGCATGGGGTGAGCGCGGTTTCTGCAAAGTCTGCGGTTCTACGCTGATGTGGCGTATGCAAGACGGCTCCCATAATGTTGTTTCTGTTCAGGCTTTTGAAAATCCTTCACAGTTCAGGTTTACGACAGAGATCTATATCGATTGTAAGCCTGATAGTTACGCTTTTGCCAATGATACGCGCAAAATGACGGAAGCAGAGTTTCTGGCAGCTTTTGCCTCTACACAGGATGCCGAGAATGGCTGAGACACAAGTAAGAAATTTTAATATCAACTTCGGCCCGCAGCATCCGGCGGCGCACGGCGTTTTGCGTCTGGTGCTTGAGCTGGATGGTGAAGTGGTGGCGCGTGTAGATCCGCATATCGGCCTGCTGCATCGCGGCACCGAAAAGCTGATGGAAACCAAGACCTATCTGCAAGCTGTTCCTTATCTCGACCGCCTCGATTACGTGGCGCCGATGAATCAGGAACATGCCTATGCGCTGGCTGTTGAGCGTCTGCTTGGCGTCACTGTGCCAAAGCGCGGTCAGCTGATCCGTGTGTTGTTCTCCGAAATTGGTCGTATTCTCAACCATATTCTGAACGTGACCACACAGGCTATGGACGTTGGTGCACTCACACCGCCGCTTTGGGGCTTTGAAGAGCGCGAAAAGCTGATGGTGTTCTACGAGCGTGCTTGCGGCGCCCGTATGCATGCTGCCTATTTCCGTCCGGGTGGCGTTCATCAGGATCTGCCTGAGCAACTGATTCAGGATATTGCGAACTGGATTGATCCGTTCCTCAAAACGACACTGAGCAACCTCGATAACCTGATCACCGGCAACCGTATTTTCAAGCAGCGTAACGTTGATATCGGTGTTGTGAGCCTTGATGATGCATGGGCATGGGGTTTCTCCGGTGTCATGGTGCGTGGTTCGGGCGCGGCATGGGATCTGCGTAAGAGCCAGCCATATGAGTGCTATTCCGAGATGGAATTCGATATTCCTATCGGTAAGAACGGCGACTGCTATGACCGCTATCTGATCCGTATGGAAGAAATGCGCCAGTCCGCCGAGATTATGCGCCAGTGCTGTGAACAGCTGCTTGGTAAAGAGCGCGTTGGCCCTGTCTCCGCAATGGATAACAAGATTGTTCCGCCGAAACGTGGCGAAATGAAACGCTCGATGGAAGCTCTCATCCATCATTTCAAGCTTTACACCGAAGGTTACCATGTGCCGGAAGGCGAGGTATATGCTTCCGTTGAAGCGCCGAAGGGTGAATTCGGTGTTTATCTGGTGTCCGATGGCACCAATAAACCGTATCGCTGCAAATTGCGTGCACCGGGTTTTGCTCATCTTCAGGCCATGGATTTCATTTGTCGCGGTCATATGTTGGCCGACGTCTCCGCGATCCTTGGCTCGCTCGATATTGTGTTTGGTGAGGTAGACCGCTGATGTCCGTCCGTCGTCTCGCAGATGATTCTGTTCAGCCAGCCAGCTTTTCCTTTAATGCGGAAAATCAGGCATGGGCTGAGAAAACGATTAAGAAATTCCCTGAAGGCCGCCAGCAATCAGCAGTTATCCCGCTGCTGATGCGCGCGCAGGAACAGGATGGCTGGGTCACCAAGGCTTCCATCGAGCACATTGCTGCTATGCTGGAAATGCCGCTGATCCGCGTTCTGGAAGTGGCGACATTCTATACCCAGTTCCAGCTGAAGCCGGTTGGCACACGCGCCCATATTCAGGTTTGCGGCACAACACCGTGCGCATTGCGCGGTGCTGAAGAGCTGATGAAAGTGTGCAAGCACAAAATTCATCACGATCCGCTAACGCCGAATACTGACGGCACGCTGTCATGGGAAGAAGTTGAGTGTCAGGGCGCTTGCGTCAATGCGCCGATGGTCATGATCTTCAAAGATGCTTATGAAGACCTGACACCTGAACGCCTCGAAGAAATTATTGATGCGTTTGCGGCAGGCAAGGGCGACACCATCAAGCCGGGCCCGCAGATCGATCGCGATTTCTCGGCGCCAATCGGTGGTCTGACATCTTTGACGACAAGCAATCCGAAAGCGGAGGGCTGATTGATGCTGGCTGATAAAGATCGCATCTTTACAAATATTTATGGCCTTAAAGACAAGTCCCTGAAAGGGGCTATGTCGCGCGGTCACTGGGATAATACCCGTGGTCTGGTCGAAAAAGGCCGTGACTGGATCATCAATGAGATGAAGGCTTCCGGCCTTCGCGGTCGCGGCGGCGCGGGCTTCCCGACCGGCATGAAATGGTCCTTCATGCCGAAGGAAAGCGACGGTCGTCCGCATTACCTCGTCGTTAATGCCGATGAATCCGAGCCGGGCACCTGTAAAGACCGTGATATCATGCGCCACGATCCGCATACGCTGATCGAAGGCTGCGTGATTGCCGGTTGTGCAATGGGTGCAAATACAGCTTACATCTATATCCGCGGTGAATTCATGCGTGAGCGTGAAGCCCTGCAGGCGGCAATTGATGAATGCTATGATGCCGGTCTGCTTGGCAAAAATAACAAGTGCGGCTGGGATATGGACATTTTCGTCTCCCACGGTGCAGGCGCTTATATTTGCGGTGAAGAAACTGCTCTGCTGGAAAGCCTTGAAGGCAAAAAAGGCCAGCCGCGTCTGAAGCCTCCGTTCCCTGCGAATATGGGTCTTTATGGCTGCCCGACCACTGTGAACAACGTGGAATCGATTGCTGTTGCTCCGACGATTCTTCGTCGCGGCGGCGCATGGTTCTCGGCTATCGGCCGTCCGAACAATGTGGGCACCAAGCTGTTCCAGATTTCCGGTCATGTGAACACACCATGCACAGTGGAAGAAGCGCTGGGCATTCCGTTCCGTGAACTGATTGAAAAGCATGCCGGCGGTATCCGCGGCGGCTGGGACAATCTTTTGGCTGTCATTCCGGGTGGTGCATCCTGTCCTGTGGTTACCGCAGAAAACATGATGGACGCTATCATGGACTTCGACGGTATGCGCGATGTTAAGTCGTCTTTCGGTACCGGTGGTCTTATCGTTATGGATAAGTCGACCGATATCATCAAAGCGATTGCCCGTCTGTCGGCCTTCTTCAAGCATGAAAGCTGCGGTCAGTGCACGCCTTGCCGTGAAGGGACTGGCTGGATGTGGCGCGTCATGGAACGCATGGTGACCGGTAACGCGCAGAAGCGCGAAATCGACATGCTGTTCGATGTAACCAAGCAGATTGAAGGTCATACGATCTGTGCGCTTGGTGATGCGGCTGCATGGCCTATTCAGGGTCTGATCCGCAATTTCCGTCCGGAAATTGAAAAGCGTATTGATGATTATACCCGCAATGCTGTGCAGAGCCGTAATATCCGGCTCGAAGCTGCGGAATAAGCTTCAGGGCAGGCCGGAAACGGTCTGCCCGACAATGATTATGCGGCCTGGCCGCGGATTTAATATGATGCGGCTGATGCCGCGGGTTTAAAATAATGCGGCAAGTGCCGCAGGTTTGGACAAGCGATGGCAAAGATCAAAGTTGACGGTAACGAGATCGAAGTACCCGATCACTACACGCTTCTTCAGGCAGCCGAAGAGGCTGGCGCTACCGTGCCGCGTTTCTGCTTCCACGAACGCCTCTCCATTGCCGGCAACTGCCGCATGTGCCTGGTTGAAGTTAAAGGCGGACCGCCAAAACCGGCCGCATCCTGCGCTATGGGCGTACGCGATCTGCGTCCGGGCCCGAACGGCGAATTGCCAGAAGTTTTCACCAACACACCTATGGTCAAAAAGGCCCGCGAAGGCGTGATGGAATTCCTGCTGATCAACCATCCGCTGGATTGCCCGATCTGCGATCAGGCCGGTGAGTGCGATCTTCAGGATCAGGCAATGGCTTTCGGCACTGATGGTTCGCGTTACCGCGAAAACAAGCGTGCTGTTGAAAACAAATATATCGGCCCTCTGGTTAAAACGACCATGACACGCTGCATTCACTGCACGCGCTGCGTTCGTTTCACCACGGAAGTTGCCGGTATTTCTGAACTCGGCCTCACAGGTCGCGGTGAAGATGCTGAAATTACCACCTATCTCGAACGCGCAATGACCTCTGAACTTCAGGGTAATGTGATTGATCTGTGCCCGGTCGGCGCGCTGACATCCAAGCCTTATGAGTTTCAGGCTCGTCCTTGGGAGCTGAACAAAACTGAATCCATCGACGTTATGGATGCGGTTGGCTCAAACATCCGCGTTGATACCCGTGGTCGTGAAGTGATGCGCATTATGCCGCGTCTGAACGAACAGGTGAACGAAGAGTGGATTTCCGACAAGACCCGCTTCATCTGGGATGGTCTGCGCACCCAGCGCCTTGACCGCCCTTATGTTCGCGTCAATGGTCGCCTTCAGGCTGCCAGCTGGGGTGAAGCATTTGCCGCTGTGAAAGCTGCTGTTGCTAAAACGTCTGCTGCTAAAATCGGCGCGGTTGTTGGTGATCTGGCCAATGTCGAAGAAATTTATGCGCTGAAAAGCCTGATGACCAAACTCGGTTCCGTCAATATTGACGCCCGTCAGGATGGTACAGCACTTGATCCTGCAAATGGCCGCGCTTCTTATATCTTCAATCCGACGATTGAAGGTATTGAACAGGCTGATGCACTGCTGATCATTGGTGCCAACCCGCGTTTTGAAGCTTCGGTACTCAATACACGTATCCGCAAGCGTCAGCGTCAGGGCGGTTTCCCGATTGCTTTGATCGGCGAACAGAGCGACCAGCGCTATGAATACACCTATCTGGGTGCGGGTTCCGACACGCTGGCACAGGTAGCTAGCGGCAAAGACAAGTTCTTTGATGTGCTGAAAAATGCACAGCGTCCGCTGATCCTGATCGGTCAGGGTGCACTTATTGGTGAAACCGGTGCCGCAGTTCTGGCACAGGCCGCTGCCTTGGCTAATGCCGTTGGTGCGGTGAGCGATGAGTGGAACGGCTTCGGCGTTCTGCACACTGCTGCTGCCCGCGTCGGCGCTCTGGATCTCGGCTTTGTGCCGGGTGAGGGCGGCGTTAAGGCAACTGACATGGCTGGCCACATGGATGTTCTGTTCCTTGCCGGTGCAGATGAACTTGATCTGTCCAACAAAGGTTCGAGCTTTGTTGTCTATATCGGCACCCATGGTGATGCCGGTGCCCACGCTGCTGATGTGATCCTGCCAGGTTCCACCTATACGGAAAAATCCGGTACTTACGTGAACACGGAAGGCCGCGTACAGCTGGCAAACCGTGCCGGTTTTGCTCCTGGTGAAGCCAAGGAAGACTGGGCGATCCTGCGTGCATTGTCTGATGTACTGGGTGCGAAACTGCCGTTTGACAGTCTGTCTCAGCTGCGCGCAGCGCTTTATGCGGACTATCCGCATCTGGCTCAGATTGACGCAGTGGCTGCCGGTCATGTTGCGGATATCGCAGCTCTCGGTGCAAAAGCAGCTCCGGTAAAGGGCGTTGCATTTGCTTCGCCTGTCACAGATTTCTATCTGACAAACCCGATTGCCCGCGCTTCAGCTGTTATGGCTGAATGTTCTGCGCTGGCAAAGGGCGGCTTCCAGCAGGCAGCCGAATAAGCATTGATGCATACAGCTCCTTAAGCTTTCGGGTTTAAGGAGCTGATATTGCTAAATAATAAGGTTTACAGCTTGCCCTTGCGTGGATTTAAAACCACGCAGTGCTGTAAGAGAGAGACGGGAAAATGGACGGTATTTTTGCAGCTTACGTCTTACCAGCGCTGATTATAGCGCTGAAGTCAGTCGTTCTGCTCGTCGTATTGCTGATTGTTGTAGCCTATCTGCTTTATGCGGATCGTAAGATTTGGGCTGCGGTACAGTTGCGTCGGGGACCAAACGTTGTCGGCCCTTGGGGACTGTTTCAGGCCTTTGCGGATCTTTTGAAATTCGTATTCAAAGAGCCGATCATCCCATCGGGTGCCAACAAGGCCGTGTTCCTGCTGGCGCCGTTTATTTCGGCACTGCTGGCACTGGCCACATGGGCAGTTATTCCGGTCAGTGAAGGCTGGGCAATTGCCAATATCAATGTCGGTATCCTTTATATTCTCGCTATATCTTCACTTGAAGTTTATGGCGTGATTATGGGTGGCTGGGCTTCAAACTCGAAATATCCGTTTCTCGGCGCTCTGCGCTCCGCAGCGCAGATGGTTTCTTATGAAGTTTCGATCGGTTTTGTGATTGTAACAGTTCTGTTGGTTGCCGGTTCCCTGAACCTGACCGACATTGTGCTGTCCCAGTCAACAGGTCTTGGTACTTCACTGGGTCTGCCGAACTCGTTCCTCGACTGGAACTGGCTCGTGCTGTTCCCGATGTTCGTGATCTTCTTCATCTCGGCACTGGCTGAAACCAACCGTCCGCCATTCGATCTGGTTGAAGCGGAATCTGAACTTGTTGCCGGTCACATGATCGAATACTCGTCAACACCGTTCCTGCTGTTCTTCCTCGGTGAATATGTTGCCATCACTCTGATGTGCGCATTGATGACCATTCTCTTCCTTGGCGGCTGGCTGCCAATCGTGGATGTATGGTTCCTCGCATGGGTGCCGGGTATTGTCTGGTTCATGCTGAAGCTTTGCTTGTGCTTCTTCATGTTCGCGATGGTGAAGGCATTTGTACCGCGCTACCGTTATGACCAGCTGATGCGTCTGGGCTGGAAAGTATTCCTGCCGATCTCGTTGTTCATGGTTGTGGCAACCGCTGCATTCCTCAAATTCACCGGCCTTGCAGGTTAAGGAGACATCACATGGCTTCTATCGCTCAAGCCGCTAAATCACTGCTTCTGAAAGAATTCGTCGGAGCATTCTTTCTCTCCATGCGTCAGTTCTTTGCCCCTAAGGCAACATTGAACTACCCGCATGAAAAAGGTCCTGTTTCACCGCGTTTCCGCGGTGAACATGCTCTGCGCCGTTATCCGAATGGTGAAGAACGCTGCATCGCCTGTAAGCTTTGCGAAGCGATCTGTCCGGCACAGGCAATTACAATTGAAGCTGGTCCGCGCCGCAATGACGGAACCCGCCGCACCGTGCGTTATGACATTGATATGGTCAAATGCATCTATTGCGGTTTCTGTCAGGAAGCCTGTCCGGTTGATGCGATTGTTGAAGGGCCGAATTTCGAATTCGCCACGGAAACCCGCGAAGAGCTTTACTATGATAAAGAAAAACTGCTCGCCAATGGTGACCGTTGGGAACGTGAAATTGCGCGCAACATCGCGATGGACTCACCTTATCGCTAAGGCGGGCTCGGCCCATCGGATCGTTAAGGTGTGTCACCCCGTCCTATAAGGGCAGGGCTGAATATTTAAGTTGGTGCAATAGCCGGAGCTTTTTAAATGCTCATGGCTGTTGTGCTTGAAGTTTTGCCTCATGTCGCGGCTCTCGCTGTGGGATATGAGGTGGTCGGACAGGCAGGTCAGCCTGCAAGTTAAAGGATATTGGGGAACCCCATGCTGACAGGTATAGCGGCGGCGTTTTTCTATTTATTCGCCTTCATCATGATTGCGAGTGCGCTGATGGTTATCACCGCGCGCAATCCCGTTCACTCGGTCTTGTTTTTGATTTTGGCTTTCTTCAACGCAGCGGCTTTGTTCCTGCTGACGGGCGCTGAATTCCTGGCAATGATCCTTGTGGTTGTTTATGTCGGTGCTGTGGCGGTTCTCTTCCTCTTCGTCGTCATGATGCTGGATGTGGATTTTGCTGAGCTCAAGCAGGGCGCGCTCAAACATGCGCCGGTCGGAGCTCTGGTTGGGGTGGTTCTGCTGGCAGAATTGATTTTGGCGTTCTCCGCCTCGATCTTCTCGCCGAAAATTGCAGCAAATGCCGCTTATCCGATCCCTGATGTGGCAACACGTCAGAACACACAGGCACTTGGCGATATTCTCTATACAGATTTCGTTTTCTACTTTGAGGTTGCCGGTCTGATCCTGCTGGTGGCGATGATCGGTGCGATTGTGCTGACACTGCGCCATAAAGAAGGTGTGAAGCGTCAGTCGATTTCAGCGCAGGTTGCCCGCACGCCGGAAACCGCGATCGAGATCAAAAAAGTAGAAACAGGCAAGGGTATTTAACAGGAGCCTCATGATGGTAGTCGGTATCGAACATTATCTGACCGTGTCGGCGATCCTGTTTACGCTTGGCGTTTTCGGGGTTTTCCTCAACCGTAAGAATGTGATCGTCATTTTGATGTCGGTCGAGCTTATTCTTCTCTCGGTCAATCTTAACTTTATTGCGTTTTCCGCAACGCTCGGCGATCTGGTCGGGCAGGTTTTCGCACTCTTCGTCCTGACTGTTGCTGCTGCTGAAGCGGCAATCGGTCTTGCTATTCTTGTCGTGTTCTTCCGTAACCGTGGTTCTATCGCGGTGGAAGATGTCAATGTCATGAAAGGTTGACGGGCAGATGCTCTACTACGCGATCGTCTTCCTTCCGCTGCTGGGCTTTCTTATTGCCGGACTTTTCGGCAATAAGATCGGAGCCAAAGCCAGCGAATATATCACTTCCGGCTTCCTCGTGATTGCGGCTGCGCTGTCATGGGTTGCTTTCTTTACTGTTGCAATGGGCTCATCCGAGCCTGTCCGCGTGCCGGTTCTGCATTGGCTGACTTCGGGTACGCTGTCTTTTGACTGGGCTATCCGTGTTGATACACTGACTGCAGTCATGCTTGTTGTTATCAACAGCGTGTCGGCACTCGTGCACATCTACTCGATCGGCTATATGCATCACGATCCGCACCGTCCGCGTTTCTTTGCTTACCTGTCGCTGTTTACCTTTGCGATGCTGATGCTGGTAACTTCTGACAATCTGGTTCAGATGTTCTTCGGCTGGGAAGGCGTGGGTCTTGCATCTTACCTGCTGATCGGCTTCTGGTATAAAAAACCTTCGGCCAATGCGGCTGCGATGAAAGCTTTCGTTGTTAACCGCGTTGGTGACTTCGGCTTCCTGCTTGGTATTTTCGGTATCTTCGTTCTGTTCGGCGCCGTGGATTACACCACGATCTTCTCGACAGCCCAGAACTATGCTGCCGGTGAAAATGCATCACAGGTTGTGCTGAGCTTCCTCGGTTTTGAACTCGACAAACAAGGCGCACTGACTGTCGTAGCGTTGCTGCTCTTCATGGGCGCGATGGGTAAATCGGCTCAGTTCCTGCTGCACACATGGTTGCCTGATGCGATGGAAGGCCCGACACCTGTGTCGGCTCTGATTCACGCGGCGACGATGGTGACCGCAGGTGTGTTCATGGTTGCGCGCATGTCGCCGATCTTTGAACAGTCTGAAACTGCTCTGCTCGTTGTGACCATTATCGGTGCGATCACTGCTTTCTTTGCCGCGACCGTTGGTCTGGTACAGAATGATATCAAGCGCGTGATTGCTTATTCGACCTGTTCGCAGCTTGGTTATATGTTTGTGGCACTCGGCGTTGGCGCTTATGGTGCCGCTGTATTCCACCTGTTCACACACGCTTTCTTTAAGGCTCTGCTGTTCTTGGGCGCCGGTTCGGTGATCCATGCGGTATCAGACGAGCAGGATATGCGTCGTATGGGCGGTCTGCGTAAGCTGATCCCGACCACTTACTGGATGATGATCATCGGTACTGTAGCGCTGACTGGTCTTGGTATTCCGGGCACAGCTATTGGTACAGCTGGCTTCTTCTCCAAAGATGCGATTATTGAATCTGCATTTGCTTCGCACAGTGCTGCGTCAGGCTTTGCCTTCACGCTTCTGGTTATCGCTGCTGCATTCACATCGTTCTATTCATGGCGCCTGATTTTCATGACATTCCACGGTAAGCCGCGCGCAACCGCTGAAGTTATGCATCATGTTCATGATTCACCTCCGGTTATGCTGGTGCCGCTGTTCCTGCTGGCTATCGGTGCACTGATTGCCGGTTTCATCTTCGTTGGTTACTTCTTCGGCGATCATTATGATGCGTTCTGGAAGGGTGCTCTGTTCACCGGTGCGGATAATCATATTCTGCATGATTTCCACGGTGTGCCGACCTGGGTTAAATTCTCGCCGTTCATTGCAATGGTGTTGGGTTTCATCTTTGCTTGGGCTTTCTACATCCGCTCGCCGGAAACACCGAAGGCAATTGCAGCCCGTCATCCTGGTCTGTACCAGTTCCTCTTGAACAAATGGTACTTCGACGAACTCTATGATTTCCTGTTCGTTCGTCCAAGCATGGCACTGGGTCGCTTCCTCTGGAAGACCGGTGATACCAAGATCATCGACGGTATGGGACCAAATGGTGTGGCGGCTCGTGTAGTCGGCATTACCAACCGCGTTGTTAAGCTGCAGAGCGGTTATCTTTATCACTACGCATTCGCGATGCTTATCGGTGTCGCCGCGCTCGTCACCTGGATGATGATCGGGAGCTCTTTCTGATGACCGACTGGCCAATTCTTTCGACGGTCACGTTTCTGCCACTCGTTGGTGCGTTCCTGATCCTTCTGATCAGGGACGACAGCGAGGCAGCGCGCCGCAACATCCGTAATGTTGCATTGCTGACCACAATCTTTGTTTTTGCGTTGTCTCTGGTGATCTGGGCGGGTTTTGATAATTCAAACTCCGGTTTCCAGATGGTTGAGAAACATGCATGGTTCGGTGAGGGCATCAGCTATCACATGGGCGTGGATGGTATTTCCATGCTGTTTGTTGTGCTGACTGCATTCCTGATGCCGTTCTGTATTCTGGCGAGCTGGAAGTCTGTGGATTTCCGCGTCAAGGAATATATGGTTGCGTTTCTGATCCTTGAAGCGCTCGTAATCGGTGTGTTCTGCGCACTGGATATGTTCCTGTTCTACGTGTTTTTTGAAGCAAGCCTTATCCCGATGTTCATCATCATCGGTGTGTGGGGTGGTCAGCGCCGCGTTTACGCCAGCCTGAAATTCTTCCTCTACACGCTGCTGGGTTCGGTGTTGATGCTCATTGCTATGATGGCAATGTATTTCACTGCCGGTACAATGGATATTCCGACCCTTCTGGCTTACGACTTCCCTGCATCAATGCAGACATGGTTGTGGCTGGCTTTCTTCGCTTCTTTCGCGGTGAAGATGCCAATGTGGCCGGTGCATACATGGTTGCCGGATGCGCACGTTGAAGCACCGACAGCCGGTTCGGTCATTCTGGCGGGTATTCTTTTGAAGCTCGGCGGTTATGGCTTCCTGCGTTTCTCGCTGCCAATGTTCCCGCTGGCTTCTGCTGATTTTGCACCATTCGTATTCTGGCTCTCGGTTATCGCTATTGTTTACACGTCTCTGGTGGCTCTGGTTCAGACCGACATCAAAAAGCTGATTGCGTATTCGTCCGTTGCCCATATGGGTTATGTGACTATGGGTATCTTTGCAGCCAATGTGCAGGGTGTGCAGGGTGCGCTGTTCCAGATGCTGTCACACGGTATCATTTCCGGCGGTCTGTTCCTTTGTGTGGGCGTGGTTTATGACCGTATGCACACAAGAGATATCTCGGCCTATGGTGGTCTGGTCAACAACATGCCGAAATATGCGGTTGTGTTCCTGATCCTCACCATGGCCAATGTTGGTCTGCCAGGGACTTCCGGCTTTATCGGTGAATTCCTGACACTGTTTGGTGTGTTCCAGGCCAATACGTGGATTGCTGTGATTGCAACAACCGGTGTTATTCTGTCGGCTGCCTATGCGCTCTACCTCTATCGCCGCGTCATTTTCGGTGCGCTTGATAAGGAAAGCCTGAAAGCGCTGCTGGATCTGTCTCCGCGTGAGAAAGCAATCCTGTATCCGCTCGTCATTCTGACGATCTTCTTCGGTGTCTATCCGGTTCCGGTCTTTGATGCGACTGCGAGTGCCGTTGACGCTCTGGTCACCAACTACAATGCGGCTGTGGCAAATGTTGCCATGCCGGTTGCAAATTAAGACGAGGGCATCGCGCGATGTACACCGATCTGATTGCCCACCTTACCCTTGCTGCACCGGAGGTGCTGCTTTCAGTTGGCGCTCTGGCGCTGCTGATGGTGGGTGTATTTACCGGCGACCGTGCCAACACCATTGTTACGGGTCTTTCCGTAGCACTGTTGTTTGGTGCGCTCGCACTCCTGCTGGTTTTCCCTGCTGACGGCGCTGCTTTCGGCACGGCATTCATTAGCGATAGCTTTACCCGCTTCATGAAAGTGCTGACACTGATCGGTTCGGTCGTCACACTGATCATGTCGGTCGGCTTTGCCAAAGACCAGAAATTCAACAAGTTTGAATTTCCGGTTCTGATCGTGCTTTCGACTGTTGGTATGCTGTTGATGGTATCAGCCAACAATATGCTGGCTCTCTATCTCGGCCTCGAAATGTCGTCGCTGGCGCTCTATGTGCTGGCCGCTTTCAACCGCGACAGCGTACGTTCCACAGAAGCTGGTCTGAAATATTTTGTTCTCGGCGCTTTGTCTTCGGGCATGCTGCTTTACGGTATTTCTCTGGTCTATGGTTATACCGGCACAATCAACTTTGCTGATATTGCTGCTGCCGTTACCGGCGGAGAGCGTCAGCTGGGTCTGGTCTTCGGTCTGGTCTTCATCATGGCCGGTCTGGCTTTCAAAATTTCCGCTGTTCCGTTCCATATGTGGACACCGGATGTTTATGAAGGTGCGCCAACCCCTGTAACCGCCTTCTTTGCTGCTGCTCCGAAAATGGCTGCGATTGCATTGCTGGTACGCGTTACTATGGGTGCGTTCGAGCCTTTGACCGCTGACTGGCAGCAGATCATCGTTTTCGTGGCTCTGGCCTCGATGATCCTCGGTGCTTTCGCAGCGATCGGTCAGAAGAACATCAAACGCCTGATGGCCTATTCTTCCATCAGCCATGTTGGTTATGCTCTGGTTGGTCTTGCTGCCGGTACTGTCGACGGTGTGCGTGGTGTTGCCATTTACATGCTGATCTATCTGGTGATGACACTGGGTACATTCGCATTCATTCTGGCAATGCGTAACAAAAGCGGCACTGTTGAAGAGATCAATGATCTGGCTGGTCTGTCCCGCACCAATCCGGTGATGGCGACAATTATGACCATCTTCTTGTTCTCGCTTGCAGGTATTCCTCCGCTCGCCGGTTTCTTCGGTAAGTGGTACACATTCCTTGCAGCCGTTCAGGCTGGTCTGGTGCCGCTGGCGGTTATCGGTATCGTGGCTTCTGTTGTTGGTGCCTTCTACTATCTGCGCATGATCAAGATCATGTGGTTCGATGAGCCTGCAGCCGGTCTTGAAGCACCTGCCGGTGAATTGAAACTGGTGATGGGCGTATCTGCAGCTTTCGTTCTGCTCTATGCGCTGATCGCTTCGCCGGTGATGATCTGGGCGACAAATGCTGCCAAAGCATTTTTCTGATAAGATCTGAATAAGACATGCTACAAACGCCCGGTATTTTGCCGGGCGTTTCTTTTTGTAAGGTGCTTTATGAGTTTTGAACTGAGCAAACAAACCATTGCCGCAGGCTACGGCTTGAAAGAGTTTGAACATATCGGCTCAACCAATGCAGAGGCCTTGGCTGAAGCGCAGACAGGGGCTGAAAGTGCCGTCTGGTATGTGACCAAAGATCAGCGCTCCGGCCGTGGACGGCGCGGGCGGGAATGGTCAACACAGACCGGCAATCTCGCCGCAACTTTGCTGCTTATTCATGATTATCCGCTGGAACTGGCTGCCACGCTTAGCTTCGTCGCCGGTCTTTCACTGGTTGAAGCGGTTGAGCAATTGCTGCCCGAAACGGAAACACATTTTCAGCTGAAATGGCCGAATGATGTGCTGGCTGATGGCGCGAAACTATCGGGTATCCTGCTGGAATCCGCATTGCTAAAAGACGGTCGCAAGGCTCTGGTTATCGGCATCGGTGTGAATGTAATGCATATTCCGGAAGGCGTGCCCTATGCGGTAAGCAGCCTGAAAGCCAATGGCTACACACAGGGCTCTGAACAGCTTCTGCAGGCTCTGGCAGAACGCTTTGCTGTGAACTTTGCTTTATGGAATGACGGGCAAGGACTGGAAACCATTCGTAGCCACTGGCTGCGCCATGCGGCAAGGCTGGGCGAGGTTATTCGTGTGCAAAGCGGCGGTGAGACATTGGAGGGTATTTTCTCCTCGATTGATCCACAGGGACATCTGGTTCTGACGCTGCCGCAGGGTCGTAAACAGGCGATCTCGGCCGGTGAGGTTTTCTTTGGAGCTGAAACACGCTAAAGCATTTTTCTAATGGTGATATTTCATGGAACGCGATCATATATCGGTGACACTGAGTAAAGCCGAAGTGAACGCGACAAACTGGCAGAAAAGGCCGGTATTGCTATAATTGACAAGTTGAGGTGCAAAACTTCAGTTTTCTTTTTGTAAGTTGAGAATTTTTGAGAACTATTCTTGCTTCAAATCACTTTAGCGGTCATGAAATTAATATAGTGAGTTTGCATTGTCTTGGCTGTGCGCGTCCGGTTCTGTCTTTAAAAGAGCGAGGAAAATGCCACATGGTGATGCAGCGGAATTAAATAGTTTTTGAGGAGGGGGAATGCCCCAGTCCCGTTTGGATGATTTGCAAAATAACGGCCAGTTGAATGGTAAAGAGGAACTGGTGTTCCTGCCATTGGGTGGTGTCGGCGAAATCGGTATGAACCTTGCGATGTATGGCTACGGGCCGGAACATGCGCGTGAATGGATCATTATCGATATGGGCGTGAGTTTTGCAGGTCCTGAATTGCCGGGGGCTGACCTGATCCTGCCGGATATCCGCTATCTGGAAGCCGAACGTAATAATATACGCGGGATTATCATCACCCACGCGCATGAAGACCATTATGGCTCGCTGCTGGATTTGTGGCCGCGTCTGCGCCTGCCGGTTTATGCAACGCCATTTACTGCCGGATTGCTCGAAGCCAAACGTCAGGCTGAATATAATGCGCCGGAAATTCCGGTAACTGTGTTCCGTGCCGGCGAAAGTTTTGAAGTCGGGCCTTTCAAGATCGAAGCGATTGCCGTTACACACTCGATCCCTGAGCCTGTGTCGCTGGCGATTACCACGCCGCTTGGCCGTGTGATCCATACGGGCGACTGGAAGATTGATCCGGAACCGTCACTCGGGCCTGTGCTCGATGCAAGCCGCTTTGAGCAGCTCGGCAATGAAGGCGTGCTGGCTCTCGTCTGCGACAGCACCAATGCGATGCGCGAAGGTGAATCGCCATCCGAGCGTCAGGTCTCGGAAAGCCTGCGCGAGCTGATTGAGAATGCCAAAGGCCGCGTGGCAATCACCACATTCTCTTCGAATGTCGGACGTATCCGCTCTATCGCCGAGGCTGCGCGTGATGCCGGTCGTCAGGTGCTCGTGGTTGGTCGCTCGATGAAGCGTTGTATCTCGGTGGCAACCGAGCTTGGCTATATGGAAGGCCTGCCGGAATTTCTCTCGGAAGATGATTACGGCTATGTCCCGCGTGAAAATGTGGTGATGGTGCTGACAGGCAGTCAGGGCGAGCCGCGTGCGGCTTTGGCCAAACTGGCACGCGATGAAATGCGCTCGCTGGCATTGTCTGCCGGTGATACTGTGATTTTCTCCTCGCGGACTATTCCGGGTAATGAAAAATCAATCATTGAAATCAAAAACATGCTGATCGAGCAGGGCATCAAGATTATCTCTGATGATGACGCGCTTGTGCATGTTTCCGGCCATCCGCGTCGCAATGAGCTGAAGCGTATGTATGCTTGGGTGCGCCCGCAAATTCTGGTGCCGGTACATGGTGAAGCCGCGCATCTGGTTGCGCAGGGCACGCTGGGCATGCAGGCCGGTATTCCGGATGTGGCACAGGTGCGTAACGGTGATGTGCTGCGGCTGGCACCGGGGCCTGCAAAGGTTATTGATGAGGCACCTTATGGCCGTATCTATAAAGATGGTCGCCTGATCGGTGATGAAGATGAAATGGGCATTTCTGAGCGCCGCAAGCTGGCCTATGTCGGCCATGTGGCAGTGTCCATTCTTCTCGACAATCAGCACAAGATTTATGATGAACCGGAAGTTGTTGCTTTTGGTTTGCCGGAAGAAGATAGTCAGCGAAATCTGATCGAAGACCTGCTCTATGATGCTGTTGTCAGCGCTGTTGACAGCATTCCGCGTGCGCGTCGCAAGGATATTGAGCTGGTGCGTGAAGCGGCACGGCGTGCAGTGCGTGCTGCGGCCAATGATGTCTGGGGTAAAAAGCCGGTGACGACTGTGTTCGTTACCCGCATACCGGAAGCCTGATCGTTATATTCGATACAAAGTTTTAGCCGCCGGTGAGCCTCTCACCGGCGGTTTTTATTTGGGTAACAGGAATGTCGCGGTAAAACGTGCGCCCCAATCAGGGCCGTTGTCAGGTTTACGGGCGTAATATTGGCCGGTAACACCAAGGCTGACATGCTGCTTGCCGAAGGTGAAGACTTTGGAAATGCCGAGATCAACCGGTATTGTCCATTGCTCATTCGTCCAGTCATAGGTCATTTCACTGTTCAGCGATAAGCCGACCGTATTGGGAAAAGTATAGCTGATAAAAGGCTGAATCAGTGTGGCGCTGACATTCTGCCGGTCGCTCTCTCCGGCAAAAGACCAGATATGATTGGCAAGTACGCCCATTGTCCAGCCGTGCATTTGTTTGAGCACAACAACTGTCGGGCCCGCGCCCCATTTCTGATTGCCGAGCATGGCATTGGTGGCGGTCGGCCACAGAAAGGCCGGTCCAGCACCCCAGATAATACCATCGGACTCTTTGACCGGAGAAAGGAAAAAGCTTTGCACCGTATCGCCAAGCCCGAATTTCGCTCCGATATCCGGCGCAGGGGAGCTTTGATGAATGATTGGCACAATCGTGCGCACAATCAGATTCCAGTCTGCATTGAGTGAGAATGGAATGACCGGTTGAATATTGGTGGTAAAACGGCTGCTATTATTGGCGCCTGTGCAACAGGTATAAGTATTTTGAACGGGCACGCTGATCAGGCTGGAAACCGGATTGGCAAGTTTCTTTGCCAGTTCTTCTGTACTGTTTTCTTCTGCGCGCGCGTTCAAAGTGAAAGCGAATATGCTGAATAATATGATTATTCTAAAGTATGAAAATATATTGCGTATCATCGGCTAATGACCTGATATTATTCGAAATAATAAGCAGGTTAAGCGCATTGCCTGAAATTTGAAGCTGGCATTTTTATGCGTATCATTGTGGGGAACTGCGTGATGCCAGAGCGTATCCCGAAAAGTGCGTAGCGGTTTTCGGATAAGATACGCGTAAAGACAAAAAGACAGAGCATTTCCCATGTTTCAAGAGCAACTGGAAATGTTCTGTCACTTGCCGCTACTGTTTCGCTGTTCTATGTTACAGCCAATAATGATGCATACTCTTCGGTTCGGGAGGAGATGCGGGGAGGAAGAATATGTCGGTTATGTCCGGTATGGCGATCTATTTTATTATCTGGTGGACTTCTTTGTTTGCCATGCTGCCTTTCGGTCTGCGTACACAGGCGGAAGAGAATAATATTGTGCGCGGCACAGTCGCGAGCGCACCGGCGCGCCCGCGTATCTGGTTGGCTTTTTTACGGACAACTGTGGTTGCCACGGTCATTTTTGGTTTGTTTTGGTTTGTAACACAGAAGCTCGGTTACGGGCTGGACGATATTCCGCACTTCTTCCCTGATCTATGAATCTCATTCTGAACTATTTGCCATAAGAGGCTGTAATTATAGCGGTATCCGGTAATGTTTACCTGATTTCAGTGCGGGCATAATCGCCGGAAATCAGAATTTCCGGCTTTGCTCCTTGCGTATTCGGCAGCTTGGTATCGAGCAGTGAGGCTTTGGAGTGGATAAGATAACTGACCGATGTGCCTGTCGGGAAAATCAGGCTGGTATCCAGCGCACGACCGGCAATATCAATCTGTTCAGGTTGCGCTGTGCCATCAAAGTGCAATTTGGTGCGGAAAGCATCGCCGCGAATCCTGACTGAAGAGGCAGAGCCTTGCAGGGCGATATCCGCAGCTCTGGTCTCTATATTCAGACCTGCAAATTGGCCTTGGAAGTCCCCTTTGAAAGCAGGCTGATCTATTGTCACATCCACATTGCGCGGCAGGTTGATCCGCAAATATGTGCTGCATTCGGACAGATCATACCAACCACTGTTTCGGGCTTTGATCAGCAATGTCTGACCGCTGACAATCATATCGCCATTGGCCTTGCAATCATTGTAAAACCAGCCGGAAAGCCAGCCACTTGGTTTGGCCGTCATAACGGCCTGTTGTTGCTGGTCGTCCTTGGTTGTCAGGAGAATGAGGCTGGCATCGCCGCTGATTTTCACACTTTTAATACCGTCAGTTGCAACAGGTTTTTCCGGCAGGCTGGTTTCATTGCTGCAACCGCTCAGCGTGACAATGGCTGATAGCAAAACTGTGAGAAGCAGATTATCCATGTGTGTTGACCCTTGATACATTGGCAATACAAGGATCATTTGCCCGACTGTGTATTTCTGCGACCTGAAACAGGATCAAGGTCGACGCATAACGCGTTTTGCTTCATGTTCCGGAGCCTAGAATACGAGCAAACAGAGATATTAGCCGATGATTTTTATTCCGCTGCCATTTGTGCTGACGATATTGCTGGCCATTATATTGGTGCAGCTCTTGCGCAACCGTGAGGCGGGCAGCCGCTCGGATATGCTTTTTATCGCGTTGATCGGTACCTATATGCTGCAATCGGTTTTGCTTGGACTACGCTGGGGCTATGATATTTTTGCGGTACTGCCGGTGCAAATTATGCTGGCGGCGATGATTGCCGGACTGTCTTATTTAAGCTTTCGCAGTCTCACGGTGCAGAATAGTGCGGATGTTTTGCGGGCAAATAAAATCTGGCCGCATCTGTTGCCGGTGTTTGTGGTCTTCGGCTTGCTGCTTCTACGTCGTGATCTTGCAGCGCTGGCAATTATCGTGATTTTTTTAGGTTATGGTCTGGCTCTGTTACGCCTGAGTTCTGCGGGGCCGGATGTGCTGATTGCTGCAAGGCTGGACGGGGTTTTACGTTCCTATCGGGCAATGCAGATTACCGGCGCTATGCTGATCGGTTCTGTGATCGTTGATATATTGATTAATTTCGATTTTCTCTGGAACAGCGGCCGCTATTCCCCTTCGATCATTCTGGTAACCAATATTCTGTCACTGCTGGTATTAGGCGCAGCGGCCGGTGTGGCGCTGAATAACCGTACCAATGCCGATGAGGATGAACGGGATGAGGGGCGGCCGCTTGTGATTGTAGCGGAAACCACTCTGAACACAGAACAGCACGGAGCTATTGTCGCGGAGTTGGATGCGCTGATGCAGGATAAACAGCTCTATAAGGATATGGAACTTAACCTGAAACGCATTGCGCACCGGCTGCGCAGACCACCGCGCCATGTCTCTGAGGCGGTTAATCGCTGTCGCGGGATCAGTGTATCGGTTTATGTGAATAATTTCCGCGTGGAGGAAGCATGTCGTTTGTTGCGGGAGACGGATGAGCCGGTGACGCAAATTACATTCGCCAGCGGCTTTCTCACCAAATCGAATTTCAACCGCGAATTTCTGCGCGTGACGGGCATGAGCCCTAAAGCATTTCGCAGTCAGATGGGTACATCTGACGTCCGCGACAATGCGCAGTAGGGAGAGCTATATCGCAGTCGGATGCTTGTGCCGAATTCACATGGCTGAGAAGGGCATTCGGTCATGAGGTGGGAAGACTGCTTTATTATCGTGATAAAGCAAAGGCAGTGTTTATAATCACACTATATTTGTATTATTAAGATATAAAAAAAAGCAAGGCGTTAGCCTTGCTGATAAAAATACGCGTCCAACTCGTTTCCTTGTTACAGGCGGCTGCGAATACCGCGCCTGAGTTGCATCCTCCCAAGACTTTGACCGCGTGAGAGAGTAGTTAAGCCTGCTCTCTGTTGTCGTTGCTTGGAAAATAGAATGAGAAATATCAGATGTCACGCGTTTTTTTAGCGCAGACACAAAAATGCCATAAGAATTTAAATGGAAATGCATTTTTTTAAGTTTTTAATTCGATTTAAGATAAGGTTTTCATCAAAAATACAGTTTTTAGAGTAGTTTTTGAGTGAAAACAGAAATTGTAAAAATTTTGTCACAAAGACGTAATGTTGAAATGAATCTTGTAATTTTCATCTGCGCGGGGTCATAACGCGTCAGGATCACGGTATTTTGACTGGCTTCTTCAGTTTGAGAAGGAATCATCGGCCACTGCCATAATTTAGCGGGCTTTATCCGTCAGGTCTGCGTCATTCCGTGCCGAAAACGGCTGTGCTCCGCGCTGCGTGAGACGGGTTTTCATTGCCATGATAAGTGGTTAATAAACACGGGAGATTTTATGTGTTTTTTCCTGATTCTTTTGGGTCGGGAGCAATTTCCGGTGGTTCCTCCATGCGTATGTCGCGATTCTTTTTGCCAATCCTGAAAGAAAATCCAAAAGAGGCAGAAATTGTCTCCCATCGTCTGATGTTGCGCGCCGGTATGATCCGTCAGCAGTCAGCCGGTATTTACACATGGCTGCCGCTTGGCCTGAAGGTTCTGAACAAGGTCAATGCGATCATTCGCGAAGAACAGAACCGCGCCGGTGGTAATGAAATTCTGATGCCGACAATCCAGTCCGCTGATCTGTGGCGCGAAAGCGGCCGCTATGATGCTTACGGCAAGGAAATGCTGCGCATTAAAGACCGCTCCGAGCGTGAAATGCTGTTCGGCCCGACCAATGAAGAAATGGTCACCGATATTTTCCGCTCTTATGTGCGTTCTTATAAGGACTTGCCGCTGAACCTTTATCACATTCAGTGGAAGTTCCGCGATGAAGTGCGTCCGCGTTTCGGCGTGATGCGCTCGCGCGAGTTCCTGATGAAGGATGCCTATTCTTTTGACCTGAATTATGAAGGTGCAAAAGCCGCTTATTACCGTATGTTCGTTTCTTATCTGCGTACATTCTCCCGTATCGGCGTACAGGTTGTACCAATGCGTGCGGATACCGGCCCGATCGGTGGTGATCTGTCGCATGAATTTATCATTCTGGCGGATACCGGCGAAAGTCAGGTTTTCTGTGATCGCGCTTATCTCGATCTGAAAGTACCGGGTGCGGATGTTGATTTCTTCGATGATGCCGCAATGGCATCCATCGTTGACCAGTGGACAACACCTTACGCTGCAACTGAGGAAATGCATGATGAAGCCGCATGGGCGAAAGTCGATGCAGCCAAACAGGTTGCCGCGCGCGGTATTGAAGTTGGCCATATCTTCCATTTCGGTACCAAATATTCGGAACCAATGGGCGCGAAAGTGCAGGGGCCTGATGGCAAGGAACATCTGGTTTCGATGGGCTCTTACGGAATTGGTCCTTCCCGCGTGGTTGCAGCAACGATTGAAGCATCCCATGACGAAAACGGCATCATCTGGCCGAAAGCCATTGCGCCGTTCGGTGCAGGTATTGTCAATATGAAGCCGGGTGATGCGGCTTGCGATGCCGTATGTGAAAAGCTCTATGAAGCACTGACTAATGCCGGTCTGGATCCGTTGCTTGATGATAGCGATGATCGTCCGGGTTCGAAGTTTGCGACGATGGATCTGATCGGCGTACCGGTACAGATCATTGCCGGGCCACGCAGCGTTGCCAATGGCGAAGTTGAAGTCAAAGATCGTAAAACCGGTGAGCGTCAGACAATGACTGTTGAAGCCGCAATCAATCTTCTGACTGCGGGGCAGTAATGTTCAAAAAGCCTGCGACAGGTGGAAACCAAGGCAACGGGGGCGCGCAATTGCTCAATAAATTGCCAAAGAAACAACCGGAAAATAAATCTGCAACGCAGGTGAAACGTCAGGGAACCGGCCCGTTTTCCTCTCTTGAGCGTATGATAGCCTGGCGCTATCTGCGTTCCCGCCGTCGCGAGGCTTTTATCTCTGTGATTGCCGGTTTCTCCTTTACCGGCATCATGCTCGGCGTGGCCACACTCATCATCGTTATGGCGGTGATGAATGGCTTTCGCACGGAACTGCTCAATCGTATTCTCGGTATCAACGGTCACCTGATTGTTGCACCGATCGACAGCCCGATGGAAGATTACGATCATCTGGTGAAGCGTATGGATGCGCTGCAAGGCGTAAAATTCGCTATTCCGGTCGTTGAAGGGCAGGCTCTGGTGCAGGGCAGTATTGGTGCAGGCACCGGTGCCTTAGTGCGCGGTCTGCGTGAGCAGGACGTGAATAAGCTTGAGCTTATCGCCAAGAATGTGAAATCCGGTACTTTTGCAAGTTTCGATACGGCAGACGGCGTGGCAATCGGCACCCGTATGGCGCAAAATCTTGGCCTTGGTGTTGGCGATGATCTGAAGATCATTTCACCGGATGGTGACGTTACACCGTTTGGTGTGAATGCCCGAACCAAAGCCTATCCGATCAAAGCGATTTTTGAGATCGGCATGTCGGAATATGATGCTTCCATTGTGCTGATGCCGCTTACTGAAGCCCAGCTCTTCTTCAATCAGGAAGGGCGTGTACAGTCGATTGAAGTCTTTGCTGATAATCCGGACAAGATCGACGATCTGCGTGCGGGTGTTGAAGAAGCGGCAGAACGTCCTGTGATGATGACAGACTGGCGGCAACGCAATGCCACATTCTTCTCGGCTTTGCAGGTTGAGCGCAATGTGATGTTCATGATCCTCACGCTGATTGTTCTGGTTGCGGCACTCAATATTATCTCCGGCCTGATTATGTTGGTGAAGGATAAAGGGCGCGATATCGCTATTTTGCGCACGATGGGTGCAACCCGTGGCGCAATCATGCGTATCTTCCTGATGACCGGTGCTGCTATCGGCGTCACCGGTACGTTAGCGGGTGTGGTACTTGGCGTTGTCGTGTGTCTGAATGTTGAGAGTATCCGTGCATTCTTCTCATGGCTTTCAGGGACAACACTGTTTAATCCGGAGCTTTATTTCCTGAGCCAGCTTCCGGCTAAAATGAATCTCGGTGAAACGCTTTCCGTTGTTGGAATGGCGCTGGTCTTATCATTTATTGCAACAATCTTTCCGGCTTGGCGCGCAGCCAAACTCGATCCTGTTGATGCGCTGAGGTACGAATAATGGCTCGTGAAACAGGTGAACCGATCCTGCAATTGAAGAATGTCTGCCGTTCTTATAAAGAGGCTGACCGTGAACTGACCATTCTTAAAGACGCCAATTTCACGCTTATGCGTGGTGAAATGGTGGCGCTGGTTGCGCCATCCGGCGCCGGTAAATCCACGCTTTTGCATACTGCTGGTCTTTTGGAAAAGCCGGATTCAGGCGATGTGATTTTAGGGGCAACATCTTGCGCTCAGCTGGATGATGATCAGCGCACGGCGATGCGCCGGCATGATCTGGGCTTTGTGTATCAGTTTCATCATCTGCTGCCGGAATTTACTGCGCTTGAAAATGTAATGGTGCCGCAGATGCTGCGCGGGCTGTCGTCCAAAGTGGCAGCGCAACGGGCGCAGAACCTGCTGGATTATATGCGCATCGGACCCCGCTCATCGCATCGTCCGTCAGAGCTTTCCGGTGGTGAGCAACAGCGTGTGGCGATTGCCCGCGCGGTTGCCAATGCACCGCTGGTGTTGTTTGCCGATGAGCCGACAGGTAATCTTGATCCGTCGACTTCGTCTTATGTGTTTCAGGCACTGGAAGCGCTGGTGCGCCAGTCCGGCCTGTCTGCACTGATCGCAACGCATAACCATGATCTGGCACGGCGTATGGATCGTTGTGTGACGTTGAAAGACGGTAAAGTTGTTGATTTGGTGTTGTAATTACACTCAGTCAGTGCCGGTACATTCAAGCATACTAAAAATCTAAAAAGTAAAATTAGATTTTTTACTTTTGGATTATTGTGAATATTTGTTGAACTTATTGTGACATGTGGATATGCCCCGTTTTAGGGCATTATTCAGGTGGGGCAATAATGGAAAATATTTTAAATCGTGGCCAGCACAAATATAATTTTATTATACTTGTGCTGGCCTTATCTGCATCTTATGCGGTTAAAAAATATTTCCAGATTTCCGGACTTGTCAGCTTTTTAGTTTTTTTCGGACTTGCTGCGATTTTTATTATCCGTGGTTATGGAGCTGTGGCTAAACGCTCTGCTCAATTCCGGATTCTTTATAGTTTATTTCCGTTACTACTTATTTTTATTTATACGATGGTCGTTGGTATATATGGCGACTTTGATATCTCAAGTATTGTTTTCCATCTGGATATGGGTGTTGGTGGTGGCATACCTGAGGGACAGGTGAAATTTGCCACGCGATTTGGATTAAGTTTTTTAGGAATAACGGCGGCGTTCTGGCTTCTGATCAATCTGGATCAACGGTTTTTGATGTTGGATCGTACGTTGTTTGTACCTTTGTTGTTGATTAATCCGATGATCTGGAATGTCGGCGCGTATTTAATCGGTAGTCCTTATGATGACCGGTTGTTAAACGTGTATCATGCACCGGATCAACTTGTGCAGATGACTGATACGAAGAAGAACATGATCATCATCTATGCTGAAAGTACGGAGCGTACTTTCGCGGAAATTCCTGGTGGTGACGTGGTATTTTCGGAAATGAACCAGCTCGCATCCTCCGGTCTGGAGGTTAAAGGTATCGGGCAGGCTGCCAATACCGGGTGGAGTATGGCTGGTTTTGTTACATCACAATGCGGCGTGCCGTTGCAGCCTCTGGGGCTCCTCAGCCACAATATGTATGACAGGCAAAAGACGTTTTTTCCCGGTATCAGCTGTCTCAGTGATGTGCTGAATAAAAGCGGTTATCATGCCGAGTATATTAATGGCTCTGATCATGAATTTGCGGGGATGACCACTTTTTTGAAGAGCCATAATTTTAATGAGGCTCATGGTTTACATAATATAGCTGCTGCCGGTGATTATCATAATTACTGGGGCCTGTATGATGATACGGTTTTTGCGCATGCGGAAGAGCGCATCCGGTTATTGCATCAAGCGGACAAGCCCTTTGTTTTATCCGTAGCAACAATTGGGGCGCATTTTCCTCACGGGCATCCGACGCAAAGTTGCAGACAGGCCTTTCCGCAAAATAAACTGCCGGACATATTGTTTTCCGTAAAATGTACCGGTTATGAAATTAACCGGTTCATTGGCAATCTTCAGCGTGAGGGCAGAACAAAAAATACGGTCATTGTGATTGTCAGCGATCATTTGATGATGAAAAACGACTTTGAAGAGCAATTGAACCAAAAACAGAGGCTGAATTATTTCGCGGTTCTGGCGGACAATATTCATCCGAAGTTGCTGGAGCGTCAGGCCGCAATGTTTGACGTTTTCCCGACGCTGCTGGATCTGTTGGGTTTTAATTTGTCAGCCGGTCGCGCAGGGCTCGGCGTTTCATTGCTGTCGGAGCATGAAACTCTGACGGAGCGCTATGGTGCAGAACAAGTTGACGCACTGATTAAAAATGACCGATTACTGGCGCGTAAAATCTGGTCGGAACCTCAAAGCGAGTTCGCTGTGTCCGCCCGTTAATGTGCTGACTGACAGAAGATATATGTCTGCATTTCATGACGTGCCGCTTGTGTATTGCAAGCGGCATTTTTGTATTTCGATAACGTGCTGAAAAAATTTGCAAAACATTGCGCTGAGCTGTGAAAGCGCGTTTCGCCAATAATACATGCGGAACGGATTGGGAATGCGCAGTTCATATTTCACTAACTATAGATGTTTTTATGAGAACAAACAGGGGTTGACTGCGGAACTATAATAGAACAAACTACAAACATACAGGAACATATGGAGTTCATATCATGTCTGATCTGGTTCGCGATGTTATGTCATTTATTTCCATCGGTTTGTTTGTAGCGACATTTGCTATGTGGGTTGCCGCATTCTGATAGGGTTTGAATACCTTGTCAGAATGACAATAAGATAATCACAGGCGGAGCAACTGCCTGTGCATGGTTTGCAGAATGCATAATCGCATCTGGACATCATGACGACATTGCGGGAAAAAGACTTTTGATATTCAGCTGGAGTCTGAAAGACATTCGGTTCATTATCGCCTTAAATTTCCCGCGTTACAGCGCGTATGTTTTAAAAATATAATCGTTGTAATACTTTGAAATATGAGAATTGCGTTTTGCCTTTTTAGGGGTGAGCGGTCTTTTCGTATCTACGGAGTTGTGTCTTTGCCTTCTGATGTATCTGCCAATTCCGTTGCTCCGGCATTTATTCATCTGCGGGTGCATTCTGCTTATTCTCTGCTCGAAGGGGCTTTGCAGATTGGTAAAATCATTGCCCATGCGAAAGATGATAATGCGCCGGCCATTGCTGTAACGGATACAAACAATCTGTTTGGTGCATTGGAGTTCGCGCAAAAAGCATCAAAAGACGGCATACAGCCGATCATTGGCTGTATTGTGGATTTGGCATTCGGTGATCATCAACCGGAAGGACGTACGGTTAACCGGCGTGACGCGCTTGATCTGGCACCGGTTGTCTTGCTGGCTTCCAGCGAGGAAGGCTATGCCAATATGGTGCGGTTGGTCAGCCGTTCCTATCTGGAAACAGAATCCGGTGATCCCGTGCATGTCCGTGCGGACTGGCTGCCGGATTTGTCGGAAGATGTCATTATGCTGACGGGCGGTGCTGATGGGCCGATCGGGAAGTCTCTGAGCAGTGAACGTGGTGAGCGTGCGCGCAACAGGCTTGAGTTTCTGAAGAGCGTTTTTGCTGACCGTCTTTACATCGAGTTGCATCGCCAGCGCGGCTATGACCGCTCGCTTGAGGCGAAACTTGTTGATCTTGCCTATGAATATGAGTTGCCGCTGGTGGCGACCAATGAGGCATTCTTTAAGCAGAGCGATGATTATGAAGCGCATGATGCGCTGCTGGCAATCGCTGCTGGTCAGGTGATCGCCTCTGATGATCGTCGCCGTCTGACGCCGGATCATTACTTGAAGTCACAAAGCGAGATGGCGGCCTTATTTGCTGATCTGCCTGAGGCTCTGGAAAATACGGTCGAGATTGCACGCCGCTGTCATTGGTATACACAGACCCGTGCACCAATTCTGCCACGCTTTACCGGAGAGTCCGATGATCCTGAGGCCGCGTTGCAGGAAGAAGCTGACGAGATGGCGCGTCAGGCGCGTGAAGGTCTTGAAGAGCGGCTCAAGATTTTCGGTCTCGCTGAGGGCCATACGCATGAGGATTATATTAAGCGGCTGGATTATGAAGTCGGCATTATCGTCCGTATGAAATTTCCGGGTTACTTCCTGATCGTTTCTGACTTTATCAAGTGGGCAAAGCAGCAGGATATTCCGGTAGGGCCGGGGCGTGGTTCCGGTGCGGGGTCACTGGTTGCTTATGCGCTGACAATTACGGATGTTGATCCGCTGCGTTTCTCGCTGCTGTTTGAGCGCTTTCTTAATCCGGATCGTGTGTCGATGCCGGACTTTGATATCGACTTTTGTCAGGATCGCCGCGAAGAGGTGATCCGCTATGTGCAAGCGAAATACGGTCGTGATCAGGTTGCGCAGATTATCACTTTCGGTACGTTGCAGGCGCGCGCGGTACTGCGCGACGTTGGGCGTGTGTTGCAGATGCCCTATGGTCAGGTTGACAGGCTTTGTAAACTTGTGCCGTCAAATCCTGCCAATCCGGTATCACTCGGTCAGGCTATTAATGAAGAGCCGCGTATTAATGAAGAGCGCGAGAAGGAGCCGGTAGTCGGCCGCCTTCTGGACATGTCGCTGAAGCTTGAGGGGTTGTTCCGCCACGCGTCCACTCACGCGGCGGGTATTGTTATCGGTGACCGGCCTTTGTCGGAGCTGGTGCCGATGTATCGCGATCCGCGTTCCGATATGCCGGTCACACAGTTCAATATGAAATGGGTTGAGCAGGCGGGTCTGGTTAAGTTCGACTTTCTCGGACTGAAAACCCTGACGGTGCTGAATACGGCGGTGAAGCTGATTGCCCGTAAAGGCGTGAATATTGATCTGCAAACGCTGCCGTTTGACGACCAATTGACCTATGAAATGTTGTCGCGCGGTGAAACGGTCGGTGTGTTTCAGGTGGAATCGGTTGGTATGCGTAAAGCGCTCATCGGTATGAAGCCTGACCGTATCGAGGATATTATCGCGCTCGTGGCTCTCTATCGTCCGGGCCCGATGGAGAACATTCCAACCTATAATGCGCGCAAACATGGTGAGGAGGAAGTTGCCTCCATTCACCCGAAAATCGACCATCTGGTGAAGGAAACGCAGGGCGTTATCGTTTATCAGGAGCAGGTGATGCAGATTGCGCAGGAGCTTTCCGGCTATTCGCTGGGTGAAGCGGATTTGCTGCGCCGTGCGATGGGTAAGAAAATCCGTGAGGAAATGGACAAGCAGCGCGTCCGTTTCGTGGATGGTGCAATTGAAGGCGGTGTTGGCAAGGCGCAGGCCAATACGATTTTCGACCTGCTAGCCAAATTTGCTGACTATGGTTTCAATAAATCCCACGCTGCGGCCTATGCGATTGTTTCCTATCACACGGCCTATCTGAAGGCACATTATCCGGCAGAGTTTCTCGCCGCATCCATGACCTATGATATGAACAATACGGAAAAGCTGAATGATTTCCGCCGTGATGCACTGCGTCTTGGAATTGAGGTTGTGCTGCCTTCGGTGATGACATCTTTCCGTCCGTTTGAAGTGGGCGAGAACAAGATTTTCTATTCATTGGCCGCGATTAAAGGTGTCGGTGAAGCAGCTGTTGAGCACATTGTTGATAAGCGGAAAGAAAAGCCGTTTGAAAGCCTTGAGGATTTCTGTGAGCGGGTTGATCCGCGTATGGTCAACCGCCGTGTCTTTGAAAGCCTGATCAATGCTGGGGCGCTGGATTGTTTTGGCGTTGACCGTTCGGCATTGAGTTCGGGTATGGATAGCCTGATGGCCTATACTCAGCGCACGCAGGAAAATGCCAATAGCGGGCAGTCTGATATTTTCGGCACGGGTCTGGTTCCGAAAGAAAAGCTTCAGTTGCCGGTGGTAACACCTTGGACATCCTCAGAAAAACTACATCGAGAGTTGCAGGCGGCAGGGTTTTATCTCTCTGCTCATCCGCTGGATGATTATAATGATGCACTGCAAAAAATGCGCGTGCAGAGCTGGGCAGATTTTTCCAATGCGGTGAAAAAAGGCGCTACCAATGGCCGTCTTGCCGGAACGGTTATCAGCAAGCAGGAGCGCAAGACCAAGACCGGCAATAAAATGGGCATCATCGCTTTTTCCGATGCTACAGGGCAGTTTGAAACTGTGTTGTTCTCGGAGGCGTTGCAGCAGTTCCGTGATCTCTTGGAGCCAGGGCGTTCTGTTGTGATTACCGTTTCTGCTGAAAACCGGCCGGAAGGCGTGAGCTTGCGTATTGCAACAGTTGTATCGCTGGAAGATGAAGCCAGTCGCCTGCAAAAAGCGCTGCGTTTGTTTTTGCGTAACAGCGATGCGCTGGATCAGATTGTGCCTTACTTCAAAACCCGTGGTGATGGTGAGGTCAGCTTCATCGTTATCAAGGATAACGGTCAGCGTGAGGTTGAAGTGGCCTTGCCCGATCGCTACCGCATCAGCCCGCAGATCGCCAGCGCGATGAAGGCCATCAGCGGTGTGGTTGATGTCGAACTGGTCAGCTGATTGATTGTAAAAAAAAGCCTGCGGGAACCGCAGGCTTTTTTGTCTTAGAGCGCCGGGCGCCCCATTGGGCGCACAAAGGTCGCTCTAACACTTTAAAAGTAGAGCATAATTAAAACTTAAACTGATTCAAGTTTAAGAAATTATGCTCTGGCTATTAGTAAGCTGCGGTGAAGCGCTGACGGATATGCTTGCCCTGTTCGGCTTCATCAAGAATGGCAACTGCCAGATCACCAACGGTAATTTTGCTTTCTCCTTTGTCATCAAAGACCGGAGAATCTTTGCCAAGACGGAACGTGCCGGTGGCTTCGCCCGGAACCAGCAGAATGGCTGGTGAAATAAATGACCAGTCCAGCTCATTCTCAGCTTTCAGATCATTGAGTGCCTGACGAGCGCCGAGCGCTCCTTCTTTATACTCTGCCGGAAATTCCGGAGAATCCACCAGCTGCGCACCGTTGATTTCGAGGCTGCCGGCGCCACCAACGGCGATCAGGCGTTTGATGCCTGCTTTCTTCACAGCCTCAGTAATGGAACGGCTGCCTTTGATGTGAATGTTGCGGATATCGGCTTCCTGCCAGCCCGGATTATAGGCGGAGATCACCAGATCATGACCTGCAAGCAGCTTCGCCAGAGCGTCCGTATCCAACACATCGGCCTTTACGGCGCTGATATTGGCGTTCGCAGAGATTTTTTCAGGGTGGCGAACAAGCGCGCTTACCTGATGGCCGCGTTTGGCTGCTTCATTGAGCAGGGCAGAACCGACATAGCCGCTGGCGCCGATGATTGCGATTTTTGACATAGTGCTTACCTCATATTATAAGTTGTAAAGAATTATTTTTAATCAGGTTACGATGAGTAACTATGTAATGCGATTTTAAATGGCTGTGAAGAATGCACTTTAAAGTTAGCAGGTCACATCAAAGTAACCGCCTGACTGTGATGGCCGAGCAGTATAAAAATAGAGGCGACAAGGGAGAAGGCAATGTCCTCTCATATGAATGCGGCGCTGAAGAAAAAAGCAGCTGCGAATATGCAAGAGAATGAACAGAGTACACTGCCGCTGCTGGCTGAGATGGCAGGCTTTACACCGGATGAAGATGGTACTTGCCCTATCCGTGAGGTGCTCGACCGTGTGGGAGATACATGGAGCCTGCTGGTTATCCTCAATCTTCAGCAAGGCACAACGCGGTTCAATGCTCTGCGCCGTCTGGTGGAAGGTATATCGCAGCGTATGCTCACAGTGACTTTGCGCTCATTGGAGCGTGACGGGTTGGTGCTGCGCATTGTGCGCCCGACATCGCCGCCCGAGGTGGAGTATTCTTTGACGGCATTGGGTATGTCATTGGCAAAGCCGATTGACGGACTGGGGCAGTGGGCTGTTGAAAACCGCCGCCTTATGCGCAATGAGCAGGCGCGTTTTGATGCTGCACAGGATTAAGTCCTGAAGCATGTCGCCAGCTGCGGGTAGCGAGTTGGGAGTAAAAGCATGCGTTAAACAAAAAGACAGAGCTAGACCCGCGAGGCAGATTAATCGCACACGCTCTGATTAAAACGCACCGGAGTTACCGGTGCGCTTTCAATAGCCATATACCGGTTGCAGCGTTACTTTTTAACGGTAACGGAAATCGACTGAACTTTATTTTTGCTGACAACGCATTTCACGGTGATTGGCTCCCATGCAGTGCCACCTGATCGCAGGCGGGCTTCGCCAGTGAGTTGCACGCTTGTTGCGCCGTTGCCGGTTGTCTTGTTTAACGTAACCGCGTCGTAATCCGCTTGTGTGAAGCCGAAACGGTCATATTTATATTTTTTATCTTTTGTCAGGTCATGAACTGTTGCCGAGCATAGAGCCGTTGCAGGTTTTGCCTTGCTGTCATTAATTGCTAAATTGTAATTGGCCTTAAAATCAGGGCTTTGCTTTGGCAGTTTTTCTGCATGTGCAAAGGATGAAAGGCTGATGAGCGAAGCAATGATGGCTGAGGCTTTAAATGTTGTTTTTAACATGAGATATCCTGCTGGTTATCGAATGAATATAATATAGATATTGATCGTGATTATCTGATTAATATTTGACGCTGAAAATATCGTCGCAAATTATGAGCGAATTAAGCGCTGATGATGGTAAATATAGTCTTTTGACATCGTTTTGTAGTAAAGCTTAAAGAGTAGTCTCTTTTGTCTATATCAAGAAAAATTCATATTGAACTTGAATGAAATGATTATACAGCACTTAAGAATGCAGAATATGAACTGCTCTGCAGGCTATTCAGAATAAAAAATCAAAAGGAATGAAAAAAGCATCACCGGAAGAACACATAAGGCAGTCCCGTTCAAAATGGCGAAAACTGGTCGGTGAAATGCACAGTTCTTTTTGTAAAATTCCAATGTTCTCAGGGATTTTACGGTTTGGTATATTAACAGGTAGATGCCCATTGCTATCAGTCCGATTGTCCAGCCAGACAATACAGCCTGTGTCGGTTGTCCCGGAACCCCGAGTATCCAAGGGAGAATGAGAATGCCGCAAATAACGGCAATCATGTCCGGATATATGCGTATTATAAATTTTATCATATGCGGGCTATCTCGGTTATTAGGGCATTTGACATTTAAACTGAAACAACATTCATCGAATGGCAATGCGACCACCCGACGAATCCAGTGCGCATTCCAAAAAATGTAAAGCTGTATACGGGTTAGAATGCCTGATTTTCAGGTGTCTGAGCTACAGGGCTTGACAACACCGGTACTCAATCCTTAAAAGCCGCCCATGATCTCAGGGCATCTTAGCAGATTCCCTGTATCTTGACGTGTCCCGTGAATCATTACCGCATTCGCTGCCGTAATATTCTGTCAGTCTTCCGATGTGAAGACAGAGGAGGGCGCGTTTCCTTCGAGCGAGGCAGACAAGCTGCCGCGCCGGTATCATTATTAAAGGGAAATGCGATGAGTAAGCGCGAATCTTCCAAGTACAAAATTGATCGTCGTCTTGGCGAAAACATCTGGGGTCGTCCTAAGTCCCCAGTAAACCGTCGTGAATATGGCCCGGGCCAGCACGGTCAGCGCCGTAAGGGCAAGCTGTCCGACTTCGGTATTCAGCTGCGCGCAAAGCAGAAGCTGAAAGGCTTCTACGGCGATATCTCTGAAAAGCAGTTCCGTAAGACTTACGAAGAAGCTGCTCGCCGTAAGGGCGACACCGGTGAAAACCTGATCGGTCTGCTGGAAAGCCGTCTGGATGCAGTTGTTTACCGCGCTAAATTCGTACCGACCATTTTTGCTGCCCGTCAGTTCATCAACCACGGTCACGTTAATGTAAACGGTCGTCGCGTAAACATTCAGTCCTACCGCCTGAAGGCTGGTGACGTGATTGAAGTTCGTGAAAAGTCCAAGCAGCTGGTTATCGTTCTGGAAGCTGTTCAGCTCGCAGAACGTGATGTGCCTGACTACATCGTAGCAGACCACAACAAACTGACTGCAACATACAGCCGCGTTCCTGGCCTGTCTGACGTGCCATATGCCGTTCAGATGGAACCAAATCTGGTTGTTGAATATTACTCACGTTAATCGTGACGTTGGCGGAGCCTTCCGCTACGAAATCGAAGCCGCCGCGGTTAACCGCGGCGGCTTTTTTGTTATGGAAAAGCTGCAGACTGTCTTTTTCATCGACGGCAGCCTCTTTCAACAGCGGGCTGCCTTATGTATTGTGGCGCCAACATTAAGAAAAAATCTTGGAGTGCAGGTCTATGGCAGGCTCAGTTAATAAAGTTATTCTCGTTGGTAATCTCGGAGCGGATCCTGAAATCCGTCGTCTGAATTCCGGTGAGCCGGTTGCAAACCTGCGTATTGCAACATCGGAAAGCTGGCGCGACCGCCAGTCCGGTGAGCGCAAAGATAAAACCGAATGGCACAGCGTTGTGATTTTCAATGAAAATCTGGCCAAGGTTGCTGAGCAGTATTTGAAAAAAGGCGCCAAGGTTTACATTGAAGGTCAGTTGCAGACCCGTAAATGGACAGACCAGAACGGCAACGACAAATACACAACTGAAATCGTGTTGCAGAAATTCCGTGGTGAATTGCAGATGCTCGACAGCCGTGGTGAAGGCGGCAGTGGTGGTGGAGGTCGCTTTGAAGGTGGCGGCAGCGGCGGCGATCGTTTTGCCAGCGGCGGCGGTTCATCGCGTGGCGGTGACTATGGCAGCAGCGGTGGCGGTAATGATTTCGGCCGTTCAAGCCCGCAGCAGCAGTCCGGCGGCTTCAGTCATGACTTGGATGATGATATCCCATTCTGAGTATCTGATCCAAAAGTCGCCCGACTTGGCTGCAAATGGCAATGTTCTGCGCTTCGGTACTCACGTACAATAAGTACGCTCCGTTCCGATGCTCGCAAATCACCATTTTCGCTGGCGTCTGTCGCTTTTTGATTCAGACACTTAAGTGTTCACAAAAGAAAAGCCCGCGTCTGACGCGGGCTTTTTTGTTTAGAGCGCCGAGCGCCCCATTGGACGAACAAAGGATGCTCAGCTTCCTACGATCAGTGAGCGGATACCATCCGCCACAAATTGCACTGCCAGAGCGGCAAGGATGACGCCGAGCAGGCGGGTGAGGATCGAGCGGCCTGTTTCCCCTAAGAAGCGGTCAACGCGCTCTGCCAGCAGGAATACGATGTAAGAAAGTACAATACAGGCAAGCAAAATGCCAAGCAGGGCAAGTCTGGAGCCGATGGTCGGAAATGTACCACCCAGAAGCACCGTAGCGGAAATTGCGCCGGGGCCGGCAATCAGCGGAATGGCCAGCGGGAAGGCGGCAACATTGCGGATATGGTCTTTGGTAATTGCGACGGTCGCGCTTTTCTCATGGCGCTCCTGACGGCGCTCAAAGATCATTTCAAATGAGATCCAGAACAGCAGCAAGCCACCGGCAACGCGGAAAGCGCCGAGCGTAATGCCGAACAACATCAGGATTTGCGCACCTGCAATGGCAAAAAGCGCAAGGATGATGAAGGCAATGATACTGGCTCGTTTGGCGACCTGAGCTCTCTCGCGGCGATCCATGCCGGTCGTAACAGCCAGAAACAGCGGTGCAAGACCGGGCGGGTCGATGGTCACGAGCAATGTGACAAACGCGCTGAAAAGACTGTCAAAAAAGCTCATTCATGTTCCGATCTTGTGTATGTAGGTTTCTGTTGATGATTATGCCTGTTATTGCGGTCTTTGTGCAAGATGTCCCGATCAGATGTAAAGTGAGAATGACCGTAAACCAGTGTTAAAAATTAAAGCAGTTTTGGCTGTTTTCCGGACGATTTTGTTTTCGCACCGGATAAAAATTCGCAGCCGCGATAATATTCTCTGATTTGTGGCTGGTATCGTGACAAATATGCCTTTGAAGTGGTAAATCAGGCATATTTGATGTGTATGAAAGCTGCCGCAAGGCCGTCGAAATTTCGTGATTTTGATGTTATGGGATAGACTGCAATCTATCAAAACTAATCGATTCTTTATGAAAGATATTTGAATAGTGACAGACCTTACTCCGCCGCCCGGTTCAGAAGAATCTAATGGTATTGAACCGATTTCTATTGTGGAGGAGATGCAGCGGTCCTACCTCGATTACGCGATGAGCGTTATCGTCAGCCGCGCGCTTCCGGATGTTCGTGACGGGTTGAAGCCGGTTCACCGGCGCATTCTCCATGCCATGAATGAGATGGGGCTTGCCTGGAACCGCTCCTACCGTAAATCTGCCGGTGTCGTCGGTGAAGTGATGGGTAAATACCATCCGCACGGTGACGCCTCGATTTATGATGCGCTGGTGCGTATGGCGCAGGACTTTTCCATGCGCGAGCCACTGGTTGACGGGCAGGGCAACTTCGGCTCCATCGACGGCGACAGTGCTGCGGCGATGCGCTATACTGAGTGCCGTCTGGAGAAGGTTTCTTCGGTTCTTCTTGAAGATATCGACAAGGACACCGTTGATTTTCAGGACAATTATGATGGCCGCGAACAGGAGCCTAAAGTGCTTCCGGCGCGCTATCCGAACCTGCTGGTCAATGGTTCCGGCGGTATCGCCGTTGGTATGGCCACCAATATTCCGCCACATAATTTGGGTGAAGTGATCAATGGCTGTATTGCCCTGATCGACAATCCGGAAATGACGCTGGAAGAGATGATTGAGATCATTCCGGGGCCGGATTTCCCGACCGGTGGTCTGATTCTCGGTCGTGCCGGTATCAATTCTGCCTACAGCACCGGTCGCGGTTCTGTGCTGATGCGTGGTCGCGTTACCATTGAGCCGATGCGCAATGACCGTGAATCTATCGTGATCACGGAAGTGCCGTATCAGGTCAATAAAGCGACCATGATCGAGAAAATGGCTGAGTTGGTGCGCGATAAGCGCGTGGAAGGCATTTCCGATCTGCGTGACGAATCCGACCGCGACGGTTACCGCGTGGTTGTTGAACTGAAGCGCGATGCGAACGCCGATGTGGTGCTGAACCAGCTTTATCGCTACACGCCGCTGCAAACCTCTTTCGGCTGCAATATGGTGGCGCTGAATGGTGGTAAACCACAGCTGCTGAATCTGATGGAAGTGCTGAATGCTTTCGTGCATTTCCGTGAGGAAGTTGTCAGCCGCCGTACCAAGTTCCTGCTGAATAAAGCCCGTGAACGCGCGCATGTCTTGGTTGGTCTGGCGATTGCTGTTGCCAATATCGACGAAATTATTGCGCTGATCCGTCGTGCTCCGGATCCTGCAACGGCGCGTGAACAATTGATGACACGCCGCTGGCCGGCTGCTGATATTGCGCCTCTGATCCGTCTGATTGATGATCCGCGTCATGTGCTCAACGACGATAATACCTATAATCTGTCGGAAGAGCAGGCACGCGCCATTCTTGAACTGCGCTTGCAGCGCCTGACAGCTCTCGGTCGTGATGAAATTGCCGATGAACTGAACAAGATCGGCGAAGAAATCAAAGATTATCTGGCAATTCTGGCCTCGCGTGAGCGTATCCTTGGCATCGTCAAAGACGAAATGGCAGCGGTTCGTGATGAATTCGCCACCCCGCGCCGTACTGAGCTGACCCTTGGCGGCGCTGATATGGATGATGAAGACCTCATCGCCCGTGAAGATATGGTCGTCACCGTCAGTCATGCCGGTTATATCAAACGTGTACCGCTCAGCACCTATCGTGCGCAGCGTCGCGGCGGTAAAGGCCGTTCGGGCATGGCAACCAAGGACGAGGATTTCGTTACCCGTCTGTTCGTGGCCAGCACCCATGCGCCGGTATTGTTCTTCTCGTCGCGCGGTATTGTGTACAAAGAAAAAGTCTGGCGTCTGCCAATCGGCACCCCGCAATCCCGTGGTAAGGCATTGATTAATATGCTGCCTTTGCAGCAGGGTGAGCGTATCACCACAATCATGCCATTGCCTGAGGATGAGGCAAGCTGGTCTGAACTCGACGTGATGTTCTCGACAACGCGCGGTACTGTGCGTCGTAACAAGCTGTCTGATTTCGTTCAGGTCAACCGCAATGGTAAGATTGCGATGAAGCTGGAAGAAGAGGGCGATGAAATCCTCTCGGTCGATACTTGTACTGTCAATGATGACGTGCTGCTGACTGCCGCCGGTGGCCAGTGTATTCGCTTCCGTGTGGATGATGTTCGCGTCTTCGCTGGTCGTAATTCGATTGGTGTACGCGGTATCAATCTGGCCGAAGGCGACAAAGTCATCTCGATGGCTATTCTTGAACATGTGGAAGCGACACCGGCTGAGCGTACAGCCTATCTGAAGCGCGTTGTTGCTGAACGCCGTAGCCTCGGTTCGGAAGATATTGAGGATATTGCGGTTGTCGGTGAAGACGTGACCGAAGATGCGGAACTGAATGACGAGCGCTATGAAGAGCTGAAAGCCCATGAGCAGACTGTTCTGACAGTCAGTGAGTACGGTTACGGCAAGCGTTCTTCCTCTTATGAATTCCGTATTTCCGGCCGTGGCGGTAAGGGTATCCGTGCAACTGATACATCCAAAACTGATGAAATCGGCAAGCTTGTCGCGCTGTTCCCAGTTGAGGCAAGCGACCAGATCCTGCTGGTATCGGACGGCGGTCAGCTGATCCGCGTACCGGTTGGCGGTATTCGCGTTGCCGGACGCTCCACCAAGGGCGTGACCATCTTCAACACGGCTGACGGTGAAAAGGTTGTGTCGGTTGAACGAATTTCGGAAACCGATGATGAAGAGGATGAAACCTCGGAAACCGCCGGTGAACAGACACCGGTTCAGGAAGTGACCCAAGCGGGTGGTGATGAACCTGCCGCAGAATAAGCTCTGAAGCAAAAAAAAAGCCCCGTCAGTCACTGACGGGGCTTTTTTCTTGGGATATAGGCAAAGAAAAAGGCGGTGTCTTCTCACACCGCCTTAAATAAAAGCCTGGACTGGAGGTTCCGGCTGCAACTACCCTCTGATTAAAGAGGCATTTTGTATCTATTTAGACCTGATTTAGGCAAAACCAAGATATTATCACTTCACTTATGCGTGTGTAATGCGTTTTGATCTGGTGCCACGTGCGATGCGGCGCACGGAACGCAGATCGAATACAGATTTCTGATCATTCAGGCGCTTGGAGGCGCTTTCTTCGATCATCAGGATAATGGCTGCAAACATCATCGCGACGATCATTGATATTGCGAGAATAAATAGCATCATCATTTTATCCTTTCGCTTATATTACGCACAAGCGAGACAAAGGTTGCATAAAATCTTTGGTTGAGTGGTGTGTGTGATCTGTGCAACGACTGTGTTGCCTGTAATATAGGCGTTTTCCCGTGAATTATTCCTGACCGGTCTATTCATGCTAGGTTCAGTTTGAGAGCGCGTAAACCTATGCTTTTGATTTAAGACTGAGGCTTAGAGAGGTTCTTGCTCCGCTCTTTGCTGAACCCTTTATGTACTTCGCTTTTGAGATTGAAATTGGTCAGTATAATGATTAATTCATTGGGTATGAAAACAGCTCTCTATGCAGGATCATTTGATCCGGTCACCAATGGTCATCTTGATGTTCTGCGCGGGGCTCTCGGGCTGGCCGACAAGGTGATTGTCGCTATCGGTGTCCATCCGGGCAAAATCCCGATGTTCAGTTTTGAAGAGCGTGTGGCACTGCTGCGTGAGGCCGGAGAGCAGGCGTTCGGCAAAGAGAGCAGCCGCATTGATTATACCAGTTTCAGTGGTCTGGTCGTTGAAACGGCTAAAACCTTCAAGGCGACACTGATGGTGCGCGGTTTACGCGATGCCACAGATTTCGACTATGAAATGCAGATGGCCGGTATGAATGCAGGGATGGAACCGGAAATTCAGACGGTATTTTTGCCTGCCTCCCCAAATGTGCGTTTTATTACTGCCACACTGGTACGCCAGATTGCGGCAATGGGCGGCGATGTGAGCACATTCGTGCCGCCTGCCATTGAGAAAGCCCTTCGGTTAAAGCTTAAGAAATAAGAATTCAGCTTCACACAGGAAAAATCATGTCCTTTTTGCGTAAATTACTGGCCGTCACGGCCTTTCTCGCATTTTCTGCCACTGCCGCTTTGCAGCCGGTCAATGCGCAGGCCGCAGACCCGGAAAATACCGTGGTTCTGACCCTGAAAGACGGCGATGTTGTCATCGAACTGCGTCCTGATCTGGCGCCGAAACATGCGGAGCAGATTAAGAAGCTGGTGCGCGACGGTGCCTATAACGGCGTTGTGTTTCACCGCGTGATTGACGGCTTTATGGCGCAAACCGGTGACGTAGAGTTCGGTAACGCGGATAAAGACTACAATCCGGGTCGCGCAGGCACCGGCGGTTCTTCCTATGGCAATATTCCGGCAGAGTTTTCCAAGCAGCCGTTTATTCGCGGAACAGTCGGCATGGCGCGCAGTTCATCGCCGGATTCTGCCAATTCGCAGTTTTTCATTATGTTTGACGAAGGTTCATTCCTGAACGGCCAGTACACTGTTGTTGGTGAAGTGGTCAGCGGTATGGAAGTCGTCGATAAAATCAAAAAAGGCAGCAAATCTGCTAATGGCGCGGTTGATAATCCTGACCGTATCGTTAAAGCCATTGTTCTGGCCGACCGCAAATAATTCATTTTAACGTGGCTGCCTGATGCGCAGCCTGAAAAATCTACAGGAGAAGCCCGATGGCTTATAAAGATCCGGAAAATACACTGGTACTGGAAACCACTAAGGGTACCGTTGCGATCGAACTCTATCCTGATCTGGCACCAGGTCACGTTGCCCGTATTAAAGAGCTGGCACGCGAAGGCGCTTATGACGGCGTTGTTTTCCACCGCGTGATCGAAGGCTTCATGGCGCAGACCGGTGATGTGAAGTTCGGTAAGCAGGGTGGCTCAAGCTTCAATGCAAGCCGCGCCGGTATGGGCGGTTCCGACAAGCCTGATCTGAAAGCTGAGTTCTCGAATGTTAAGCACGTTCGCGGCACTTGCTCGATGGCACGCAGCCAGAACCCGAACTCGGCAAACTCCCAGTTCTACATCTGCTTTACTGATGCTCCTTGGCTGGATCGCCAGTATTCCGTATGGGGTCAGGTTATCGAAGGCATGGATAATGTTGACAAAATCAAGCGCGGTGAGCCGGTAACTGATCCGGATTCAATTACTTCTGCGAAAATCGCTGCTGACATTTAATCTGTCGGCCTGCTGATTTGAGGGGCGTGTTATGGTTCAGACCGTAACACGCCCTTTATTTTTTGCCCGCTGTTCTGTATTGCAGGGCAATGCGAAGTCTTAAAATTTTTGAACTCCCCGAAATTGAGGCCAGTGATGCGCGTCGATCTGTTTGATTTTGACCTGCCGGAAGAGCGTATTGCGCTGCGTCCGGTAACCCCGCGCGATCATGCAAAACTGTTGCGCATTATTCCTGATCAGCCTTTGCAGGATCTGCATGTCGGTGATTTGCCGGATTTGCTGCGTGAAGGCGATGCGCTGGTCTTCAATGATACGAAGGTTATTCCGGCACAGCTGGAAGGCACGCGCGAGCGTGACGGCACAGTCGCAACCGTGAGCGCTACCTTGCATATGCGCACCGGCGCTGATCGCTGGAAAGCCTTCTTACGCCCTGCAAAACGCGTTAAGCAAGGCGAGCGTATCCGCTTCGGTCATTCCGGTTCGAGCTGTTTTCTAGGTACGCTGGATGCAACGGTTGCAGAAAAGCACGATAGCGGCGAGGTACTGCTGGTGTTTGATGTGTCCGGTGCCATGCTGGATGAGGCTATTGCTTCCGTCGGTCATATTCCGCTACCGCCTTATATCGCATCCAAACGTGCGGAAGATGCACAGGACAAACAGGATTATCAGACTGTCTATGCCCGTGAAGAAGGCGCTGTCGCAGCACCAACCGCCGGTCTGCATTTCACGCCGGAACTGCTGGAGCGCATCCGCGCCAAAGGTGTGGAAGAGCATTTTGTGACGCTCCATGTGGGCGCGGGCACATTCCTGCCGGTAAAAGCGGATGACACCGCAGAGCATAAAATGCATGCGGAAATCGGCTATGTCTCTGAGGAAACCGCAGCGGCGCTCAATCGTGTGCATGAACGGGGCCGACGGATTATCTCTGTCGGCACCACATCGCTGCGCCTGATTGAAAGTGCAACCGGTGAGGATGGTATTATTCGTCCTTGGTCGGGCGCGACCGATATCTTCATCACACCCGGCTATAAGTTCCGCGCGATTGATATGCTGATGACCAATTTTCATCTGCCGCGCTCGACATTGTTCATGCTGGTCTCGGCTTTCAGTGGTTTTGAGACAATGCAGGCGGCCTATGCCCATGCCATTAGCAATGAATACCGGTTTTATTCCTATGGCGATGCCAGCCTTCTGACGCTTCGCACTTAACGGATTTTGATATGACTAGTGAAAATTTTGAATTCAAAGTGCTGGCGACAGACGGCAAAGCACGTCGCGGTGAAATTACCATGCCGCGCGGCACTATCCGCACTCCGGCCTTTATGCCGGTTGGCACCGCAGGCACCGTTAAAGCCATGTATATGGATCAGGTGAAGGATCTTGGCGCGGATATTATCCTCGGCAATACCTATCACCTGATGCTGCGTCCGGGTGCCGAGCGTGTGGCACGTCTTGGCGGCTTGCATGAATTTGGTGGCTGGCAGGGGCCGATCCTCACCGATTCCGGTGGCTTTCAGGTTATGTCGCTGGCGCAGCTGCGCAAGCTTACTGAGCAGGGCGTGACATTCCGTTCGCATATTGACGGTCGCGCCTATGAAATGTCGCCGGAGCGCTCCATTGAAATTCAGGGACTGCTCGATAGCGATATCCAGATGCAGCTGGATGAATGTACGGCACTGCCTGCAACCTTCAATGTGATGCAAAAGGCAATGGAGCTTTCATTGCGCTGGGCTGAGCGTTGTAAGGTGGCCTTTGGCGATCAGCCGGGCAAAGCCATGTTCGGTATCGTGCAGGGCGGCGATAATGTGCAGTTGCGCGAGCAATCCGCACAAGTGCTGAAAGATATGGATCTCAAAGGCTATGCCGTTGGTGGTCTTGCTGTGGGCGAACCGCAGCAGGTGATGCTGGATATGCTGGATGTGACCTGTCCTATCCTGCCGCATGAAAAGCCGCGCTATCTGATGGGTGTTGGTACACCGGACGATATGCTGAAATCGGTTGCGCGCGGCATTGATATGTTCGACTGCGTAATGCCGACCCGTGCAGGCCGTCATGGTCTGGCCTTTACCCGCCGCGGTAAGGTGAACCTTCGCAATGCGCGCCATGCAGAAGATCACCGCCCATTGGATGAAATGTCAACCTGTCCGGCATCGAGTAAATATAGCCGCGCTTACTTGCATCATCTGGTGAAATCCAATGAAGCATTGGGCGGTATGCTGCTGACATGGAACAATCTGCATTATTATCAGTATCTGATGCAGGGTATCCGCGATGCGATTGAAGCGGGCCGTTTCAATGACTTCTTCGAAGAGACAAGGGCAGAATGGGCCAAAGGCGATATTTCGCCTTTGTAAGCTAAAAAGAGCGGCGATATTTCGCCTCTGTAATGAGCAATAAAAAGCGGGAGAAATCCCGCTTTTCTTTATTCCGCAGCTTCTTTTGCCGCTTCCAGCAAAACACTGACCATATCCAGCGTTATCTCGTCAAAATGCGAGACGACACGGCTTGGCTCGAAATGCGAGACATGCAAATCGGTATAGCCGAAATCAACAGCAATCACCGGAATGCCGGCAGCTTTGGCGGCGTCAATATCGGCGCGGCTGTCACCAACCATAATCGCCTGATAGCGGTCGCCTTTGGCCTGCGCAATCGTATCAGTCAGGTGGCGCGGATCAGGCTTGCGGTAAGGGAAGGTGTCTTGTCCGCAAATCGCGGCAAAGCGGTGTGCTTCGCTCATGCGCTCCAGCAGCGTTTTAGCACTGATCTCAAATTTATTGGTGCAGACAGCAAGGGTGTAACCGGCAGCGCTCAACCGGTCGAGACTGGCCAGCACACCGGGATAGAAGGCTGAATTGCCCGGCATTTTGCTGTTGTAATGCTCCATAAACAGGGCAAACAGTTTTTGCATATCGCTGTCGGTCAATTGACGGTTCTGTGCCTGATAAGCGCGTTCAATCATCACTTTAGCGCCGGAGCCGACAAATTTGCGCAGAGATACGGGATCGGCAGGTGTCAGACCGCCTGCAATCAGACAATGGTTGAGGCTGTCCAGCAAGTCCGGTGCGGTATCAACCAATGTGCCGTCGAGGTCAAAAACAATGATCGGCTGACCTGTGGTGACTGAGGAGGAATGAGACATATCTGCCCTTTGGCTTATCACTATTTCAGAGAGCACGGTGTCCAGAGGGCGCCGTAGCATTCGCAAAATTATCCGAAACTATGGTTATTGATAGTCTTTTTCCGCAAATAGATGAAATGGGAACAATAATATATTTGCCGCGCGTGATGCTCGTGCTACATGCAATGCAGAATTAAACGGTATTAACAGTGTTTTGCGCATCATTGCAGCATAAGATTGTTAAGGCTTGCGCGATTTGCAGCGAAAGACTGCATAAGAAAATACGGGAAGCAGATTTATGAGTTCAGTTGATCCGCGTCAGTTGAAAATTGCCGCTGCCGCTGAGGCATTGACCTATGTGAAGAGCGGTATGAAACTCGGTATCGGTACCGGTTCTACAGCTGAAGAATTTGTGCGTTTGCTGGCTGTTAAAGTGGCTGAAGGCTTTGAGGTTATCGGCGTGCCGACCTCCGAGCGCACTACCGCTTTGTGTGCCGAGCTGGGCGTGCCGCTGACAACACTTGAAGAAACCCCGCATCTTGATCTCACCATTGATGGTGCGGATGAGGTGGATGGCCAGTTGTCGCTGATCAAAGGCGGCGGCGGCGCTTTATTGCGCGAGAAAATTGTAGCAGCAGCATCTGATGCTATGATCGTTATTGCTGACGAATCAAAAGTGGTGGACACTCTGGGGCGTTTTCCGCTGCCGGTTGAAGTGAACCGTTTTGGTCTTGCTGCAACAAAGCTGGCCGTTGAAAAAGCAATTGCTGATCTCGGACTGGAAGCCCCGCTGAACCTTCGCATGAAAGACGGCGAAGTTTTTGTTACCGATGGCGGACATTATATTCTTGATGCATCTTTTGGCCGTATTCCGGATACAAAAGCATTGTCAGACGCACTCTTCGCCATTCCGGGCGTTGTAGAGCATGGTTTGTTTATCGGACTTGCCCGTGCTGCAATTATTGCAGGCACGTCAGGTATCCGTACATTGTCGTAATTCTAAATACATATCTGTCCGGTATTGCCGGTAAGAACAGATTTCACACCGGATATAGCGGTGTAAAGTGAATAAAAAACGGAGTATTGACCATATGACCAAGGCAACTGGCTATCGCCGTCTTATTGCGCCGCTGGCGGCGCTTACAGTACTGGCTGGTGTCAATCTCGCGCAGGCTCAGGAGGCTTCGCAGTCTCATCTGGCTGCCGCGCGTGCTGCGATTGCTGCAATCGGCGCTACCGAACAGTTTGACGGCATTCTGCCACGTGCTGCACAGGCGCTGAAGGCTGAACTGATTCAGAAAGATCCGAATCTTGAAGCGATCATCACCAAAACCGTTGATGATAAAGCGATTGCACTGGCTGCCCGCCGTTCCGATCTGGAAACTGAAGCTGCGCGTGCCTATGCGGTTTCTTTCAGTGAAGACGAGCTGAAGGCAATCAGCGCTTTTTATACCTCTGAAGCCGGTAAAAAGCTGATTTCTGAAGGCCCGATTGTCACCCGTGAAGTGCTGAAAGCTGCTGAAGTCTGGCAGAATGGCGTTGCCCGTGATCTGGCTTCGCAGGTTGGTGAAGTTCTGTCCAAGGCTGCCGGCAGTGCAGCGCCTGCCGCCGCTGAGTAAGTAGTGCAGCGCCTGCCGCTGCTGAGTAAGCAGTGCAGCGCCTGCCGCCGCTGAATAAGCAAGGCGGCTTTGGCATATCAGAAATAATCAGATTTGATTGATTGAAAAGCCCGGTTCAACGACCGGGCTTTTTCTGTTTGGGCTGTGAGATAAGAGACTGTACTGGTTTTCGCGGAGCAGGCTTGTTAAGGCATGGTGCAAGTTCCATATTTTGATGCAGTGACAGATGTTCGGAGATTCAAATGACCAGTTATGACTATGACCTGTTTGTTATCGGCGGCGGTTCCGGCGGTGTACGGGCAGGGCGCCTTGCCGGAGCTATGGGAAAGAAGGTCGGGCTGGCAGAAGAATATCGCATGGGCGGCACTTGCGTGATCCGCGGTTGCGTACCGAAAAAACTCTATGTTTATGCATCCCAGTTTCCGGAGCATTTCAGCGATGCTGCGGGCTATGGCTGGACTGTTGGCGAGCGCAGCTTTGACTGGTCGAAGCTGGTTGCTAATAAAGAAGCCGAGATTACCCGCCTTGAAGGCCTTTATGCCAAAGGGCTGAATAATGCGAAGACTGAAATTTTTGCTTCGCGTGCAGTGCTGAAAGATGCGCATACGATTGAGCTGACAGGTCTGGGCAAGTCAGTGACCGCAGAAACCATTCTGATCGCGACCGGTGGTCATCCGTTTATGGATGATGCGATGCCGGGACATGAGCTGTGCATCAATTCCGATCAGGTTTTTGATCTGGCTGAATTGCCAAAGTCGATAGTCATTCAGGGCGGCGGTTATATTGCAGTGGAATTTGCCGGTATTTTCAATGGTCTGGGCGTTGAAACCACGCTGGTCTATCGCGGTAAGCAGATTTTGAAGAGCTTTGATAGCGATGCTTTCCGCCTCGTTACAGATGCGATGATTGAAAAAGGCATCCGCATTGTAACTGAAGCCAAGATAGATGCCGTTGCTGAAGGCGAAGACGACCACCGTCTGAGCGTTACCCTGAGTACTGGTGAGGTTCTGGCTGCGGATCAGGTGTTGCAGGCTATCGGCCGCGTGCCAAACACCAAGGGTCTTGGTCTTGAAAATGCAGGTGTGAAACAGGCCGCTGACGGTTCGGTCATCGTTGACGAATATTCCCATACTAATATCGAGAATATCTGGGCTGTGGGTGATGTGACGAACCGTGTTCAGCTGACGCCGGTCGCCATTCACGAGGCTATGTGCTTCCTTGAAACGGCTTTCAAAGGCAATCCGGTTCGCCCTGATCATGAGCTGATCCCGACGGCCGTCTTCTCTCAGCCGGAAATAGGCACGGTCGGACTGTCGGAAGAAGATGCGGCGAAGCAATATGCCAATGTTGAGGTCTATCGTGCACTGTTCCGCCCGATGCGCAATACGCTGGCCGGTCGTTCTGACAAGATGCTGACCAAGCTGGTGGTGGACGGTGACAGCCGCAAAGTACTCGGCGCGCATGTGGTCGGGCCTGATGCTGGTGAAATGGCGCAGTTGCTTGGTATTGCGTTGAAAGCCAGTGCGACGAAAGATGATTTTGACCGTACAATGGCGCTGCACCCTTCAGCTGCGGAAGAGTTTGTGACCATGTATACACCGAGCTACCGGCTGGTGAATGGCGTGCGTCAAGGCTGATCATTCGTATTGAAAATGAGACAGAGTGACAGACCGGCGGTGTAAAGCGCCGGTTTTTCAGCATTAATAGCCTGTCTTCGTCATAAAATTACAAGAAACGCTTTTAATATTGGCGAAAATGACAAGGCTGGAGACGATCTGCTCAATTGCGGCTGGTTTATTGTCTTCCGGTGGATTATATACGCAAGGCTGTTGTCGCAATGGTGCGATGCAGCAGGGGAAAACTTTGAATAAAGTTTGAAATAACACAGGTGCTATAATGACGAAGAACTGGACACCGCAATCCTGGAGAGGCATGCCGATTAAGCAAGTGCCTTCTTATCCGGACGCGCAGGCTTTGGCCGATGTCGAGGCTCGTCTGCGTACATATCCGCCTTTGGTATTTGCAGGGGAAGCGCGCAAGCTTACCAAGCAATTGGCCGAAGTTGCTGAAGGTCGCGCCTTCCTTTTACAGGGTGGCGATTGTGCAGAAAGCTTTGCGGAACATGGCGCGGACAATATCCGCGACTTTTTCCGCGTATTTTTGCAAATGGCTGTCGTGCTTACGTTTGGCGGATCGCAGCCTGTGGTTAAAATTGGCCGTATTGCCGGTCAGTTTGCCAAGCCGCGCTCAAGCGACATGGAAACGATCAATGGCGTCGAACTGCCGTCTTACCGCGGTGATGTGATCAACGGCATCGAGTTCAATGAAGGCTCGCGCATTCCGGATCCGAACCGTCAGGAAATGGTTTACCGCCAGTCTGCGGCAACGCTCAATCTGTTGCGCGCTTTTGCGCAGGGTGGCTATGCCAATCTGGAAAACGTGCATAAATGGACGCTCGGTTTTGTTTCCGACAGCCCGCAGAACGATCGTTATGTTGCTGTTGCCAACCGCATTTCCGAAACCATTGATTTCATGCGCTCTATCGGCATTACCGCAGACAGCAACCATGCGCTGCGTGAAACCGATTTCTACACCAGCCATGAAGCTCTGTTGCTTGGTTATGAAGAAGCGCTGACCCGCGTGGATTCGACCTCGGGCGACTGGTATGGCACATCCGGCCACATGATGTGGATCGGTGACCGTACCCGTCAGCTTGACCATGCGCATATTGAATATTGCCGTGGTATCAAGAACCCGATCGGCATGAAATGCGGTCCGTCACTGGAAGCTGATGATCTGCTGCGCCTCATTGACCGTTTGAATCCGGAAAATGAAGCTGGTCGTCTGACCCTGATCGCCCGTTTCGGTTATGACAAAGTGGAAGATCATCTGCCGCGTCTGATCCGTGCGGTTGAGAAGGAAGGCCGTAAGGTTGTCTGGTCTTGTGATCCGATGCACGGCAATACGATCACTGCTGCGGGCTATAAGACCCGTCCGTTCGATCGTATTCTGAAAGAAGTGCAGAGCTTCTTTGCAGTGCATAAGGCTGAGGGCACGCATGCCGGCGGTATTCATATCGAGATGACCGGTAAGAATGTGACCGAATGCACCGGTGGTGCACGCGCCATTTCTGCGGAAGAACTGTCCGATCGTTACCACACCCATTGCGACCCGCGTCTGAACGCGGATCAGGCACTGGAGCTGGCTTTCCTCGTGGCAGAACTCCTGAAGAAAGACCGTGATTCACATTCAGAGAAACTTGCGGTAAATGCTTGATTTTTAATGTGTAACACAATACGGGCGGGACTTTGTTTCCCGCCCGTATTTTTATGATTTCCGGTTTGTTGCGGGGCGATATGGAACGTATTTATAAAGCTTTTATCAATTCCATGCGGTCGCTGAACCATTTGGCACGCCATGAGAAGCCGGTGCAGCAGGAACTGGTTCTGCTGCTTGTTTCTCTGCCTGTGGCATGGTTTGTTGCGGCAGATATGGCAGCCTATCTTTTGCTGGTCGGAGCCGTACTGTTTTTGCTGCTGATCGAGGTTCTCAATACCTCTGTTGAGGCGGCGTGCAATGCTGTCAGCCGTGATTTCAAGAAAGACATTCAGATTGCCAAAGATGCAGGATCACTCGCGGTTCTGATTGCTTCAATCATGTGTGCGACAGTGTGGGCTTATCATCTCTGGCCGCTTGTCCGCCCGCTGATTTTTTCTGCTTAAATATAGTTCTTATTGTTTGCTTTGCTGATCTCTCATTGCATGAAAATGGCAGTCGCGGTAATGCTTGTGCCATGAGCACACAGACCATATCTCCCGATAAATTACGTATCGCAATCGCCCAGCTGAATCCGGTTATGGGCGATCTTCAGGGCAATCTTGAAAAGGCGCGCGCAGCCCGCAAAGCTGCGGCTGGCGCCCAAGCCGATCTGATCCTGTTTACGGAACTGTTCATCTGCGGCTATCCGCCGGAAGATCTGGTTTCCAAGCCTGCTTTTGTGAAGGCTTGTGAGAAAACCGTGCAGGCATTTGCACTGGAAACCGCTGACGGCGGGCCCGGAGTGATTATCGGCTCACCTTTGCAGCGTGAAACCGGCCTGCATAATGCGGTGATGGTACTGGATGGCGGCAAGGTCATTGCCGAGCGTTTCAAAGTTGATCTGCCGAATTACGGTGAGTTTGACGAGCAACGTAATTTTCAGGCGGGCGCTATGCCGGGGCCGGTCAATTTCCGCGGTGTGCGTTTAGGTATTCCGGTTTGCGAAGATATCTGGGGTGAACTCGGCGTCTGTGAAACGCTGGCCGAAAGCGGTGCTGAAATTCTGCTGGTGCCGAATGGCTCTCCTTATCACCGTTCCAAGATGGAAGTGCGCCATCAGGTTGCTGTGCGTCAGGTGGTCGAAACCGGCCTGCCACTGGTCTATGCCAACCAGACCGGCGGGCAGGATGAGCTGCTGTTCGATGGCGGTTCATTCGTTATCAATGCCAATCATCATCTGGCCGTGCAACTGCCGCAGTTTGAAGAACTGGTCTCCATGACCGAATGGACACGTGGAGCGGACAGCTGGTCTTGTACTGACGGCGACCGCAACTGGCTGCCGGAAGGTGAAGAGACGGACTATCTCGCCTGTATGCATGGCCTGCGTGACTACGTGAACAAGAACGGCTTTAAAAGCGTGGTGCTTGGCCTGTCCGGTGGGTTGGACTCGGCGATCTGTGCAGCGCTGGCCGTGGATGCGCTGGGCAAAGACCGCGTGCATACGGTGATGCTGCCTTATCGCTATACGTCCGAAATCTCGCTCAAAGACGCAAAAGATTGTGCTGAGGCACTTGGCTGCCGCTATGATATCGTACCGATTGCAGAGCCAGTTGAGGGTTTTCTCAATGTGCTTGCGCCGATGTTTGCGGGCACTGAGAGCGGAGTGACAGAAGAAAATCTCCAAAGCCGCGCCCGTGGCGTTATTCTGATGGCAATTTCCAACAAGTTCGGCTCGATGGTTGTTACCACCGGCAATAAGTCGGAAATGGCTGTTGGTTATGCCACGCTTTACGGCGATATGAACGGCGGTTTCAATCCGATTAAAGACCTCTACAAGATGCAGGTTTATGCGCTGGCTGACTGGCGTAATCACCATCTGCCGGAAGGTGGTATGGGGCCGGACGGCGTGGTTGTACCGCAAAATATCATCGACAAAGCGCCAAGCGCTGAATTGCGCGATAATCAGACTGATCAGGATTCTCTGCCGCCATATCCGGTACTGGATGCTGTGCTGGAGGCGCTGGTCGAGCATGAGCGCAGTGTGGATGAGATTGTCGCTGAGGGCTATGATCGCGCTGTTGTCGAGCGTGTGGAGCATCTGCTTTACATCGCTGAATATAAGCGCCGACAATCGGCGCCGGGCGTGAAGATCACCACCAAGAATTTTGGCCGCGACCGTCGTTATCCGATAACCAACCGCTTCCGCGACCGGCACTAATACAAGATCAAAAGAAGAAAATTATGACTGTAATCGTTCGTTTTGCACCGTCGCCGACCGGCTATATCCATATCGGCAATGCCCGTCCGGCGCTTTATAACTGGCTGTTTGCACTGAAAAATAAGGGGCAATTCATCCTGCGTTACGATGATACGGATGTGGAGCGCTCCAAAACAGAATATGCGGAGGCGATTGCCCGCGATATTGACTGGCTGGGCATCAAGCCATCCCGTGTGGAATATCAGTCCAAGCGTTTTTCCGTTTATGATGCTGCTGTTGAAAAGCTGAAAGCAGCCGGTTTGCTCTATGCCTGTTATGAAACAGCGGAAGAGCTGGATTCGCGCCGTAAGCTGCGTCTGACACGCAAATTGCCACCGGTTTATGCCCGTGATGCGCTGAAGCTGACGGACGAGCAGAAGGCGGCTTATGAAGCAGAAGGCCGCAAACCGCATTGGCGTTTTCTGTTGCCGAATTTTAAAAACTCACCATTTGAAACCGAGCGCACGGAAGTGCATTGGGATGATCTGGTGCGTGGGCCCCAGACCGTTGATCTGGCTTCAATGTCTGATCCGGTGCTGGTGCGTGAAGACGGCACCTATCTCTATACGCTGCCGTCCGTCGTGGATGATATTGATATGGGTATTACCCATATTATCCGTGGCGACGACCATGTGACCAATACCGGTGCGCAGATTGCAATTTTCCGTGCGCTAAGCGACGTAGTGCCGGTCTTCGGCCATCATAATCTGCTGACAACCACTAGCGGTGAGGGCTTGTCCAAGCGCTCCGGCGCTTTGTCGGTTGGTAGTTTGCGCGAAGCCGGTGTGGAGCCAATGGCCGTTGCGTCACTGGCCGTGCTCACCGGTACATCGGACAATGTTGAGCCGGTAGCTAACATGGAAGAACTGGCGGCACGTTATGAGCCGTCCCATGCGTCGAAATCCAATGCCAAATTTGATCCGGCTGATCTGACCGGTCTCAACCGCGCTCTGATTCATCATCTGGACTTTGCTGCTGTTGAGCCGCGTCTGGCAGCCCTTGGTATCACCGGCAATAAAGCAGAGGCCTTTTGGGCTGCTGTGCGCGGAAATATCGACCATGTACAGGACGCTGCGCAGTGGTGGGAAATTGTCAACCGTACGGAACCTTTCAGCGATGCTGTGGGCGATGAAGACAAAGACTTTATTGCGCAGGCTTTTGATTTGTTGCCACAAGAACCTTGGGGCAGTGATGTCTGGAAACTCTGGACTGAGGCTGTGAAAGCCGCCACAGGCCGCAAAGGCAAAACTCTGTTCATGCCTTTGCGTCTGGCACTGACCGGTGTTGGCTCCGGCCCTGAACTGGCTGATCTCTTGCCGCTTATTGGGCGGGCAAATACGCTGGCCCGACGCGCCTGACGCCCGGGTCAGGCACATAGTCAACAGCTTTTGATACAGGCGGCGGAGCACTCTCCGCCGCTTTTGTATGTTGTATTGCGGGAACTGCCGGAATGGAGAAGACGGATTTACCGACACGGGCATTAGCGCTAACTTTGACCGGTACTACAGGCGTTTGCATAGTCTCCGCCACGTCCTGCTGAATGAGAATGGCTTGCGGTAATGCAGCCTGCCTGACAGGTTTGGGCTTTTTATAGGCCTGTTGAATGCGCTTGCGGCCTGCAACCACAGCACGATTTTCTTTCATCAACCGGTCAAGGCTCTGCGGGGTGCGGCAATTATAGCGGCGCATATCCGTATAGATTATCTGTCGCACACGTCTTTGCTGCGGCGTGGCCGCTTGTGTGCTCAAAATTCTCATGGCGGTGTCAATCCGCACCAGAGAGCTGTTGATATAGCGGCATTGCACGGAGTTCGAGCCGCTGCTGAAAGCCCCTGCAAGGCAGGAATAGCGCTTTGCGTCACTTTTTGCCTGCTGCTGCATGTGCGCTAATTGCTGATAGCGAGCAGTCTGACGCGGACTGAGCCTTGTGTGATCGTCCACTGCCTGCAAGTCTTCTTCATAGGCGCGGCACAGACGGTTATCGCTGATATTTTGCGCAATCGCAGGTGTGCTCAGCGCAACAAGACAGGCCGTGAGAACCGTAGTTTTACGACGCAAGACATAAGAATAAAGTGCTTTGAAATAAAAATATAAGACCATGAAATGCTCCGCTCAAAAGACATGAAATATGTGATGGGAGGAGTATGAATATTGATGGTAAATGACTTGTAAATTATTGATTTTCAATAATATTTTGAAATTACAATTATGTTTTGGTGCTTGCGGTTCAGATTTTATTGCGGACAAAAAACGCCGCATAGTTTTGAAACTATGCGGCGTTCAAATATTTTTATAGCGCTGTTAAAATTACAGTGCTGTGCGCTGTGAAGCTTCAACAACGGCCAGTGCTGTCATATTGACAATACCGCGCGATGTAACCGACGGTGTGAGAATATGCGCAGGGCGTGCCGCACCGAGCAGGATCGGGCCGACATGCAGAGAGTCTGTCACGGTTTTCAGCACGTTCATGGTAATATTCGCGGCATCCAGATTAGGGAAGACCAACAGATTGGCTTCACCCTTCAGGCGGGAATTAGGGAATACGCGGTCACGCTGGAACTGCGACAGAGCCGCGTCACCATGCATTTCGCCATCCACTTCCAGATCAGGCGCGCGTTCCTGCAGAATGGCGCAGGCCTGACGCATTTTGGCAGCGCTTTTTGAATCGCGCGAACCGAAATTCGAGTGAGACAACAGGGCAGCCTTTGGCTCGATCCCGAAGCGGCGGATTTCTTTCGCAGCCAGAATGGTCATTTCCGCGATTTCTTCAGCGCTCGGATCAATATTCACATAGGTGTCTGTGAAGAACAGAGTACCGCGTGAAGAGATCAGCAGGCTGAGCGTGGAAAGGTCATGCAGGCCGGTCTGAATGCCGAGGATCTGTTTGACCAGTGTCAGGTGGCGTTCAAAACGACCTTCCAGACCGCAGATCATCGCATCAGCTTCGTTACGCATAATGGCCAGCGCGGCAATCACAGTCGGATTGGTGCGCACGATGGAACGGGCTGCTTCCGGTGTCATCCCCTGACGGCCGGTCAGCTTGTGCATCAACTCGACATAATCACGGTAACGCGGATCATCTTCCGGATTGATGATTTCAAAATCAACACCAGCTTTAATGCGCAGACCGTAGCGCTTGAGACGGGTCTCAATCACATTCGGACGACCGATCAGGATCGGCAGTGCAATGCCTTCTTCCAGAACAACCTGCGCGGCACGCAATACACGCTCATCTTCACCATTGGCATAGATAACGCGTTTTTTGTCAGTAGAGCGGCGTGCAGCTGCAAAAACCGGCTTCATGATCAGGCCGGAGCGGAACACGAAGCGGTTGAGACGGTCGATATAGGCTTCCATATCGGTGATCGGGCGGGTCGCCACACCGGTTTCCATAGCAGCCTGTGCTACAGCCGGAGCAATGCGCAGGATCAGACGCGGATCAAACGGTGACGGGATCAGGTAATTGGCACCAAAAACCGGTGTATCACCGGAATAGGCACGCGCTGCCACATCGGAAACTTCTTCACGGGCGAGAGCAGCAATTGCTTTCACCGCAGCCATTTTCATGTCTTCGTTGATGGCAGTTGCGCCAACATCCAGAGCGCCGCGGAAAATATACGGGAAGCAGAGAACATTGTTCACCTGGTTCGGATAGTCCGAGCGGCCGGTGCAGATGATTGCATCTTCACGCACGGCGCGGGCTTCTTCCGGCATGATTTCCGGCTTCGGATTGGCCAGTGCCATGATTAGCGGGGTCGGCGCCATTTTGGCAACCATTTCCGGTTTCAGAACGCCTGCAGCAGATACGCCGAGGAATACGTCCGCATCAGCAATAATATCATTCAGCGTGCGGGCATCAGTATCCTGAGCATAGACCTCTTTCCAGCGGTCCATCAGCTCGTTACGGCCTTTATAGACTACACCTTCCAGATCGCTGACCCAGATGTTTTTATGTTGCGCGCCAAGGCTCACCAGCAGGTTAAGACAGGCAAGAGCGGCCGCACCGGCACCGGAAACAGCGATTTTGGCTTTGGTAATATCTTTGCCGGCCAGTTCCAGACCATTCATAACAGCTGCGGCTACGATAATCGCTGTGCCGTGCTGATCGTCATGGAAAACAGGAATGTTCATCTTGGCGCGAAGCTGTTCTTCAACTTCGAAACATTCCGGCGCTTTGATATCTTCCAGATTGATGCCGCCGAAAGTTGGTTCCAGCGCGGAGATGACATCAACCATGCCTTCGACTTTAAGCGAGTCGATTTCAATGTCGAAAACGTCAATATCAGCAAATTTCTTGAACAGAACGGCTTTGCCTTCCATCACCGGCTTGGAAGCCAGCGGGCCGATATTGCCAAGACCGAGAACGGCTGTACCGTTGGAAATAACCGCAACCAGATTGGCGCGTGCGGTATATTCTGCGGCAAGGGCGGGATCATCCTGAATAGCAAGACATGGCGCTGCAACACCCGGCGAATAGGCAAGAGCCAGATCGCGCTGGTTGCCGAGCGTTTTTGTTGGCTGGATTTCCAGCTTCCCCGGTTTTGGCGAGCGGTGATAAAACAGTGCCGCTTCATCAAAATCGGAGAATTTTCTGTCTGCGCCGGTTACCTGTGCGGTGCCGGTTTTGCTCATGTCGTTGGATGATTTTTTAGTCATATAATAATTGTCCATTCAGACGATTGGGGTGGCCATCCCCGTGACAGCTAAGCAGTGTAGTCTTGAAAGGAGGCGCTTCAGACTATGCGTGCCATTTAATAAGAATAAAGTCGTATATGGGATATTTTTATAACTTACAAATCACAGACTGCTGTTTGGCCGGTGAAAAATTCTGAATAACCCAGATTTGGCGGCATAGCGCAGGGGAGCAGCGCGATTATGTCTCACCATGACAAAATCGCGCTTAACTTAAATCCGGTTAACCCCACAATTCAGGCAGTGGCGGGGAGACAGTTGTGCCGTCATAACTCAATGCCGGTTCACGGTCACGCGCCAGCAAAAGCGGGCCGTCGAGATCCACAAAATCCGCATCCTGCGCAACCATCAGGGCAGGCGCCATAGCCAGAGACGAACCGACCATGCAGCCAACCATCACTTGCAGGCCGAGGGCGCGTGCCTTGTCGCGCATCATCAGCGCTTCTGTGAGGCCACCGGTTTTGTCGAGCTTGATATTCACCGCATCATAGCGGTCTTTCAGCTTTTCCAGACCTTCAGATGTATGGGCGCTTTCATCGGCGCAGATTGGTACAAGGCGTTTGGCCTGCAACAGATAGCTGTCGCCGGAGGAAGGCAGAGGCTGCTCGATCAGCGCAATCTTGCACTCTGCGGCCACATTGATGTTTTCTTCGAAATTATCGGCATTCCAGCCTTCATTGGTATCCAGAATGATTTGCGCATTCGGGGCTGCACCACGCACAGCACGGATGCGCTCAGCATCGTTCTCGCCACCGATTTTGACCTTAATCAGCGGGTGATGCGCCAGCTTGGCAGTGGCTTCAGCCATCGCTTCCGGCGTATCAATGGAAACAGTAATGGCGGTAATCAGCGGGCGCGCTGTCAGGTTGAGGGTCGCTGCAACCGTTGTGCCGGACTGTTTGGCCTGTAAGTCCCACAAGGCACAGTCAACAGCATTGCGAGCGGCACCGGCAGGCATGGCCGTTTGCAGTTTGAGGCGCAGGCTTTCAGCCGAACCACCTTGTTTCAGCAATGGCTCAATCGCACGGATTTGCTCGCTGACTGATTCGATGCTTTCACCGTAACGGGCATAGGGCACACATTCGCCGTGACCGCTGTGAATACCGTCACTCAATTCACACACTACGATAACAGCTTCGGTTTTGGAGCCGCGTGAGATTGTAAATTTGCCTGCAATCGGGTAGCGCTCAACAAGCAGATTGAGATTATATTGCATTGGTACTGTCCGTAATTATAGAATTTTACGCCTGTAATGATACAGATAAGCCATATGATACAGACGTTTGAGTTTATCAGAGAACTGATAGATGCGAACATGTTGCTTAAAAGATGGAAGTATTCCGGCGTAAATCTGAACCGGATATTACCATACAGACTCAAGTTTTGGATGACGCATGTTGACCGATAAAACGGGTAAAACAAGTAGTGACCCAGCATCCGCACCGGAAATAAATGTGGTGCCGGACGATGCCGGTACTATTGTCACTTTATCCGGTCGCTGGACATCGCTGACGGTCGCCCGCGTTGATAATCAGATGCGTAAACTTGAAAGCGGGCTGGCTTCACGCTTGCCGTCGCCGGTTGTTAAACTGGATATGGGGGATATCTCCGGTCTGGATACAGCAGGCGCATGGCTGATCGAGCGTTTGCGTGTGGCGCTGAGCAAACAGCAGATCAGTGTGCATATTGATAATATCCGGCCGAGCTGGACACCCCTTTTGGAAGAGGTCGGCGCCGCCGTTGAACGCTATCAATTGCCGGAAAAACAACGCCGTCCGTTTTTTGCGATTGCTCTGCTCGATCAGCTTGGCCGCTTCATGTATGCGGCGCGCGATGATTTTATGATGTCGATGCATATTCTGGGCGCGACAATCCGCGGTTCGCAGATGAAATCCGGTCGCGGTAACGGCATCAGCTATGCCGCGATTGTCAATCAAATCGACCGGATGGGCGTGGGCGCTATTCCGGTTGTGTTACTGATGTCCACGATCATCGGTGCGATTATTGCCCAGCAGGGCGCGTTTCAGCTGCGATATTTCGGTGCGGAAATTTTCGTCGTCGATCTGGTCGGGATTCTCGTGCTGCGTGAGATCGGGGTGCTGCTGACGGCGATTATGATTGCAGGGCGTTCCGGCAGTGCGATTACTGCAGAGATAGGCTCCATGAAAATGCGTGAGGAAACTGATGCGCTGACAGTGATCGGGCTAAACCCCGTTGGCGTACTGGTGTTTCCGCGATTGGTGGCGCTGGTTATTATTTTGCCGATGCTGACGATTGTCGCCGATCTGGCGGCGCTTGCCGGTGCGGGCTTCGTTGCATGGAGCTATTCCGGTATTCCGCCGGAAGCATTCATGAGCCGTCTGCGTGACGCGATCGTGACTTCCACCTATCTGGCAGGGCTGATTAAAGCGCCGTTTATGGCTATGATTATCGGTATTATGGCCTCGGTTGAAGGAATGAAAGTTAAAGGCAGTGCAGAATCACTCGGGCGACGCGTGACTGCATCGGTGGTGAAGTCGATTTTTGTGGTGATTGTCGTGGATGGTATTTTTGCGATTTTCTACGCGGCCATTAATTTTTAACGCCTGATAACGGCAGAAAAAATGACAAGCTCATTTAAATTATACGGATGAATATGAAATCTCAGGATAACCGGCAGACAGCGCAGACATTGAATGCAGAACCGGCACAGGATGCCGTGATTTCTGTGCGCGATGTTACGGTTTCATTCGGTCGTAACGTGATTTTGGACAAGCTGGATCTGGATATCCGGCGCGGCGAGGTGCTGGGTTTCATTGGCCCGTCAGGCTCAGGAAAATCGGTGCTGATGCGCACGATTCTGGGGCTTAACCAGAAGAAGTCCGGTCTGATTGATATTTTTGGTCAGGACGTCGATAAGGTCAATGAACGCCAGAAAATGGCGATTGATATGCGTATGGGCGTGCTTTTTCAGCAAGGTGCGCTGTTTTCCTCGCTGACGGTATTGGAGAATATTCAGGTGCCGATGCGGGAATATCTCGATCTGTCGCCGAAACTGATGAATGAGTTGGCACGGCTCAAGATTGATCTGGTGGGGCTGAAACCCGATACGGCGGAGAAATATCCGTCTGAGCTCTCCGGCGGTATGATTAAGCGCGCAGCTTTGGCGCGTGCACTGGCGCTTGATCCGGAAGTTGTGTTTCTTGATGAGCCGACCTCAGGGCTTGATCCGATCGGTGCGGCAGATTTTGATGATCTGATTGCAAATTTGCGCGATACGATGGGGCTGACCGTCTATATGGTGACCCATGACCTTGATAGTCTTTTTGCAATTTGCGACCGAATTGCTGTATTAGGGCAAAAGAAGGTGCTGGTAGATGGCACAGTTGAAGAGCTGCTGAAATTTGACGATCCTTGGGTGCAGTCCTATTTCAATGGTAAGAGAGCACGCCAGATTGATATGAATGCGGCAAACCGCCGGCGTAAAACGTCAGCATTGCCGGTTGAAAATACAGGTGCGGATTTGAACGGAAATAAAGGCCTGGATACGGACCGAAATACGGAAACAAATCAGTAATGGAAACAAAAGCTAATTATGTTCTGGTCGGTATTTTCACGCTGGCAGTGACGATTGCAGCCTTTGGTTTCGTCTACTGGGCTGCCCGTTTTGGCGACAACAGCGATACACTGCCGCTTGAGATCCGCATTCCGGGTTCGGTTACCGGTCTGTCAAAAGGCAGTCAGGTGCTGTTCAATGGTATTAAGGTTGGTGACGTGCGCCAGATGTTCCTTGATCCGCTCAATCCGAATATGGTGATTGTGCAGACTGATGTGAACCGCACCACGCCGATTACCCGTTCCACGAAAGCCGAACTTTCTTCGCAAGGCCTGACGGGTATTGCTTTTGTTGAGCTCAAGGGCGGCAGCCTGATGGAGCCGAACCTGATGGAAGAGGCGGATAAGGGCGGCTATGTCGCGCGTATCAATGCTGATCCGTCGATCTTTACTGATCTGATGGCGACGGCAAAAGATATTTTCGGCCGTACCGAGCGTGTTCTCGGAGGGCTGGAAGGCTTTGTGAATGATGCCCGCGGTCCGCTGACAGATACCGTCAATAATGCCAAGACCTTTACGGATGCTCTTGCCAAGAATGCTGATGTGATCAGTGCGATCGGTGATAATGCCGAGGATGTGCAGAAAACAATTCATGAAGCCCGCGAGATGATGGAGCGCCTCAACGAGGCATCCAAGCGTGTTGACGGTATTATGGCCAAAGTTGACAAGATGCTGTCGCCGGAAGACCGCGACGGTATCGTTGCGCAGGCAAAATCCACGCTCGCTTCCATTCAGAAAACCTCTGATAATCTGAATACAAGGCTTGGGCCGATTGCGGATAATCTGACCCGATTCTCGGGTAAAGGTTTGAGCGATGTGCAGTCGGTTGTTGTCGATAGCCGTCGCTCGTTGCAGCGTATCGAGCAGGCGATTACTGATCTTGAACGTGATCCGCAGCGTATTATTTTCGGCGGTTCAGGCACCGTACCGCAATATGACGGAAGGAAACGCCACTGATGCTGAAGCATATTGTGAAATACAAACTGGCGGCTCTCGGAACTGTGCTGTTGCTTAGCGGTTGTGCGTCGACCACGCCGCTGGATACATTCAGCCTTGGCTCTGCGCCGCAGGTGCAGGTGGCACAAAAGCGCAAGAATGTGCAGATTTTGGTACCGACACCGGCTGCGCTTAAAGCGCTCGACAGTGAAAATATCGTCATTCACGATGCGCCGGGCTCCATCACCTATCTGAAAGGCGCACAATGGGGTGACCGTCTGACCAATCTGGTACAGGCGCGGCTGGTGCAAGCCTTTGAAAATAGCAAGGCGGTTGGCGGTGTAGGTCGTCCGGGGGATGGACTGGCGATTAATTATCAGGTGCAGGCAGACTTACGCGATTTCGGTATCAATGCTGCATCATCGCCGCAAACTGCCAAGATCGAACTGGCTGTACGTGTGCTGAACGATAAGACCGGTGAAGTGCGTGCCACACGGGTGTTCACATCTTCGGCACCGGTGAGCGGTGCGGGCAACAAGGCCTATATCCGCGCATTGGATGCCGGTTTCAGCGATGTGACGGGACAGATCGTAGCATGGGTTGTTTCAGTCATCTGATTTGGTTTAGAAACTGATTTAAGATTTCTCTGTTAGATTATGAAAAACCTGAGATATTTATTATTTTAAAAAGGCGGCAGAAATGCCGCCTTTTTTCTCTCCCCAAATCAATAAAAGAAAAATATTCTATCGTCTGTATAAAAGCCGTAACGGATACATGCGATTCTTTTATTCGCTTCATGCGGATGAGGGATTTACAGGGAGAGACTGCCGTATGACGATGCATCAGATACTGGCGCTAGCGGTTATCGCTTTGATGATGGCGGCCTTTATCTGGGGACGGTTTCGCTATGATGTTGTAGCGCTGTGTTTTCTTCTACTTGCAGTCGCGCTGGGTCTGGTTCCCTATGATAAAGCCTTCACCGGCTTTGCTGATGATATTGTGATTATTGTTGGCAGTGCGCTGGTCGTGAGTGCCGGTGTGGCGCGTTCCGGCCTGATGGAAGCGGCAGTACAACGCTTTGTGCCCCACCTTAATGCTGTGCGGTTGCAAATGATTTTGCTGGTCGGCGTGGTAACGGTGCTCTCTGCTTTTGTGAAAAATGTCGGCGCTCTGGCAATTATGATTCCGGTCGCACTGCAATTTGCCCGCCGCTCCAATGTGTCGCCTTCCGTCTTCCTGATGCCGATGGCTTTTGGTGCGTTGCTGGGCGGATTGATGACGCAGGTCGGCACATCGCCCAATATTGTGGTGTCGCGTGTGCGTGCGGAAATGGTGGGCGAAAGCTTCACCATGTTTGACTTTACACCGGTTGGTGCAACGCTGGCAGTGGTGGGAATTATCTATCTGGCTCTGTTCTATTGGCTGGTACCGCAGCGTAAGCGCGAGAATATCAGCGTGAATGAGGCCATTGAAATCCGCAATTATGTGTCGGAAGCACGGGTGCCTAAAGGCGCAACCGTGATCGGCAAAAAAGTAACCGATCTGGTGAAGCCTGCCGAAGGCAATGCGATGGTCACGTCCATCTTGCGGGATACAAAACGTGTTGCACCACTGCCGGATACAGTGATTGCTGAAGGCGATATTATTCTGCTGGAAGGTGACCCGAAAGCGCTGGATGCGATTGTCAGTAATGGCAAGCTCAAGATTTCGGAAGACAGGGTGCCGTCTGATAATGCCGGTTCTGCCGAGATTGAAGCTGTTGAAGCCGTGATCGGTAAGGATTCTGCGCTGATCGGCACTTCGGCACGCGGGCTGAACCTCTATGAGAATTATGATGTTAATCTGCTGGCCGTGAGCCGGCAGGGCGAGCGCATCGGCCAGCGCTTACGCGAAGTTGTGCTGCATCAGGGCGATGTGGTGGTGTTGCAGGGGCGCCAAGGTATTTTACCGCCATTGTTGCGCGAGCTGGGCTGCCTGCCGCTGGCACGGCGCACAATTTTGCTGGGTAGTGTGCGGCGCGGGCTTATTCCGCTGTCGATCTTGCTGGTCGCCATTGCGGCAACTGCTTTGGGGGTAGTGCCTGTATCCATCGCATTCTTTGCGGCGGCAGTGGCTATGGTTGTGTTTCGCGCTATTCCGGTCAGCGAGGTCTATTCATCGGTCGACGGGCCGATCCTCGTTATGCTGGCAGCTCTTATTCCCGTGAGTGATGCTTTGCGCACAACGGGAGCGACCGATGTTATTGCTCATTGGCTGACAATTTTTGCACAACAAATGCCCCCAGCCGGTGCGCTGGCACTGATGCTGATTACCGCAATGGCGGTAACACCATTTCTCAATAATGCAGCGACGGTGCTGGTTATGGCACCGATTGCGACCAGTTTTGCTTCTGGTCTCGGCTTTAAACCGGAGGCATTTCTGATGGCTGTGGCGATTGGTGCCGGTTGTGATTTTCTCTCACCGATCGGGCATCAGTGTAATACGCTGGTGATGGGGCCGGGCGGATATCGTTTCAGTGATTATCCGCGTCTTGGTCTGCCATTGTCATTCATCATTATTTTGGTAGCCGTGCCGGTACTGATGTTCTGGTGGCCGTTGCAGTAAATATCAACCGGCCATGAAGCCGGTTGAGTCTTTTTGCCAATAACCGGCAACCAGCGTCTGATCACGGGATTTGCCAAGCTGTTTGCGCCAATGCTCACGCATGATCTTGGCAAAATCAGCTTCACCGGCAAACCAGCCGAAACTGTCATCACCTTCCGGCCACGGCAGTGCACAGAGCTTATTCGTAAGCTCAGTTACCGCTGTATTCTGATCAGCATTCACAATCCATTCAATGCTAACACCTGCCGGATGTGTGAGTGGCTGGATATCGGCTTGTGTATCGACCGCAATCAGCACATGGCCGGTTACATCTGCTGCAAAGTCTTCCAGCATCCGCCCGACGGCTGGCAAACCGGTCATATCCGTACCGATCAGATATTGTTTGGCCTGCCGAAGAGGACGACCGACAGGCCCCATCAGGCCGACCTTATCGCCTGCACCTGCATTTTTTGCCCATTGGCAGGCCAGACCTTCTGTCTCATGAATATAGAAGTCAATTTCCATCCAGCCTTCTTCAATATTGAGATTGCGGATAGTGTAAGCGCGCGCTGCCGGTCGTTTTGCTTCATCCGGCCAGAAGGGCAGGCCGTTGGGACCCATAATCGGCCAGACAGGGTGCGGCACATCTTCAGTCGGGAGTAACAGCCGCACATGCATGGCGCCAAACAGGGAGAAGCGCTTAAGGTCTTCACCGCCAAAACGGATTCGCAGCATATGCGGAGTAAAATGATGGGCGGTGAGCACTGTCATCTGCCGGAACTGCGGCAGGGGCTGTTCTCCTGCCTGATCACCTTCCCAGAGAATGTCCGGTGCTTCATCTTTGGTGTAGAGCTTGATTGCAACGGCAGCCAGATCTTTCAGGCGGCTCAATCCGATATCTTCAGACGCGCGTAGCGATACGCGATAACCGTCAGGGCGCGCTTTGAGTTCGATCTGCCCGAACGGATAGTCAAAAGCGTGGTGCTCTTCGCCCGCATCATAGCGCGCTTCATAGGAGTTCAGGCGGTCAATGATCGGCGGCAGGTAGTTCGCACCATTGACGAGGCGGATATTGGCATAGCTGTACAAGGTGGTTGAATGCTGGGACACGGTGTTCTCGATCTTAGAAATATGATTGAAGAAAAAAGGACAGGCAGCATGAAATGCCGCCTGCCAGACCGGAGAAGATTCGTATTTTAGCCGCCGAAACGTCCGGTAATGGCGACTTTGAAAGTGCGGCCTTTGCCTTGCTCAATATCTGTATTGGTTGCCCAGCCGGTTTGGGCATCGGTATAGGCTTTGTTGAAGACATTATCGACGCCGAAGTCGAGTTTCACATTTTCAGTGACCTGCCAGTTGGCAAAGACATTCACCAGATCAGTGCGCGGATAGACGGTTACACCTGTGCTCGTCGCACGGGTGGTTCTGCCAACACTCTGATATTCGACACCGTAAACCAGCCTGTCATCAAGCGCTTTCAGGCCAAGAGCTGCACTGAAATTATGCAATGGTGTGCTGCTGAGGGATTCACCTTTGTAGATGCCGTCTTTCATTTCGGCATCGGTATAGGAGGCGGCAAGGTTCACATAGCCCCACCATGTGTCATAGGTGCCTTCCAGCTCCACACCGCGCAGACGGGCAGTGCCGACATTTTCCGATGTCGTGACATTGCCGGTTTTAACGGTGTTGATGTAGTCTTTCACATCGGTGTGGAAGATATTCAGTTTGGTGCGCAGCTGATCTCCGGCTTCGATCAGATTGTCCTGCCGCAGATTGATGCCCGCTTCATAAGTCGTGGCGACTTCCGGTTTCAGGAACAGGTTCGGCTCATAGCCGGAACCGTGAGAGCCATTCTGGCGGAACACATCCTGCATATGCGGTACGCGGTAGCCCTGCGCATAAAGACCGTAGAACTGGATGCCCTCAACCGGTGTGATGCCAATGCTCAGGCGCGGTGAGACGCGATTGCCGTCAAGGCTCACATCCTGCGATGGGGCGGTGAGTGTGGTTTTGCTGGTGCCGTCGAGCTTATAGCCGTCATAGCGCACAGCGCCGATCAGCTCGAGCCATTTCTGATATTCGCCCTGCCACTGCACAAAACCGCCATAGGCCTGCTGCTCACCATTGCCGAAGTTGTCGGTATCAGAGCGTCCGCGCAGTTTGTAATAATCCATGCCGTAGGTAACGGTGTGCTTCAGGCTCTCCGTCTCAAAGCGCGAACTGTTATGGGCCCGGAAACCGGATGTCGAAACATCATAATAACGCGTTTTGCCATAGTCTTTGAGCTGCCAGACCTGAAACTGGTCATTATCCGTGGCGCTGTGATAGGCATTGACGGAGAGATCCCAGAACGGATTGTCATCCGGCCTGTAGGTATAGCTGCCTGTATAGGTGCTCACCACTGTATCAGCATTATAGCGCGACAGGGTTTTAGAAGCAGATCCGCTGCTGGCGGTCATGATATCTTCGTATTTCTGACGGGAAATGCCAAATTTCAGCTCATGGCCTTCAGCAGGGCGCATGGTAACTTTACCCATGCCGCTGATAGCTTTTTCGCCTGTCCAGCGCACAGTATCACCGTCACCGTTTTTATATTCATCGCTGTCACGGTAATTGAGATTGCCGATTACATCGAAATTATCATTAAAGCGGTAAGCGCCGGTTGTACTGGTGAGAAAGCCTTTGCCATTGCTTTCATAGCGCAGTTTTTCGCTCAAAGCCCATGTTTCACTGTCATTGAGAAAATCGCGGGCATCTTTGGTTTCAAAGGCAACCACACCGCCAATGGCGCCCGAGCCATAAATATTGGAAACGGGGCCGCGAATGACTGTCACCTGCTTGAGCAGTTCCGGTTCAATATAGAAAGAGCCAGAGCCGTGACCAACGCGCCAGTAATCCTGCCTTGCACCGTCCATCGTTACAGCCACACGACCTGATTGCTGAAGGCCGCGAATATTGATTGAAGTTGCAGGATCATCACCGTTGAGTGAGGCATGAACACCCGGTGTGAAGCGGAAAATGTCGGCAGCGGTTGTCGGCTGAATACGATCAATCTGTTGGCGCGAGATCAGGCTGGTGGAGGCAATCGCGTCAATCACCGCCTGATCATTGCTGAGTGGGGAGATGGTAATGGTATCGAGCTCCAGCACCTGAGACTTGGCTTTGTCTGCGGTCTTCTGCTCATCTGTTTGTTGCGCAGTTTTAACCGGCACTGTCTGTGCCAGTAGCGGTACGGTGCTGAATGCGAGCAGGCCAAATGTGCTGAGCACAGTTGTGCTCATTAAACGAAACGCGGAATTCTGAGAGATTTTCATATTGCCCCCGATGCTGCTGCCGGCTCACAGCGGGAGGGATTTCCGGCTATTGGCATGCATTAAGTTGACTCATTAACTCGTATTAATTAGAGGCTATATAAATCATGATAAATAGAGTCAACTTTAATTATGCAAATCAGACAATTGTTCACTAAGGCGAAAAATCATCCCGATTATTACGCGATGAAGGCAATATTTTTGCTCATTGTTACGCTGGCATTAGTGGTGTGCTGGCTGAATGTGAGCGCTGCAAGTGCCGCGCAGCAGGAAGGTGAAGCACAACGCATCATCACTTTAGGGCCGGACGTGACCGAGATTGTTTATGCGCTGGGGGCAGGAGACAAGATCGTTGCGCTTGATCGCAGCAGTAAATATCCGGCGGATACAGCCAGTAAGACCAATGTCGGTTATCGCCGCAGCCTTTCAGCCGAAGGCGTGCTGGCGCTGCATCCCGATCTCATTATCGCGTCGGAAGATATCGGCCCGCCGGAAGTGGTGGATGTGATCAACCAGTCCGGTGTGCCGGTGCTTTATATTCCTGCTGAAAATAGCCGTGAGGGGCTGATAAAGAAAATCAGCCTGATTGCCGCGCGCTTGCAGCTTGAGCCACAGGGGGAGGAGCTGACAAAGAGCGTTACCGCAGATTTTGATGCGGCTATGGCCTATGTACGACAAGTCTCCGAAGGGCGTGGCAAAAAGGTGGTGTTCTTCCACGGGCTGACAAAACTGAGCGGTGCAGGCAGTGATACGGCGGCAGATGCCTTCATCCGTCATGCGGGCGGGGTTAATCCGCTTTCGGTCTATAAAGGCTATAAAGCCGTGTCGGAAGAATGGTTGCTGGAAGCAGAGCCGGATGTGGTGCTGATGCTGGCAGATGGTGCCGGTGGCCCCAAGGCTGAGGACGTGTTTTCTGTCAAAGCACTGCAAACCACACCTGCTGCAAAGAACAAGGCGCTGATCGTGCTTGACGGGCCATATATGCTGGGCTTCGGGCCACGCACGGCGGAGGCTGTGCGCATATTGGCCAATGCGCTCTACGGGCAGTAATCCTGCTTATTCATGGGTCTCTTCGGGCAGCAGCTTTTCAATATCGTGATAAATCTGCTGCCATTCCTCTTCGTTCAGGTCAAACAACTGGAAGCTGCGTAGCAAAAACGCACCTTCATTGGCGATGAAGGCAAGGCGGCTATCGCGCCCTTGCTGTGTGGAGACATCCAGCCCGTGCAGCTGCTGACGATACCATTCCCGTGTTTTATCCAAATGATCTGAGCTCGGATCAAGGCTTGCAAGCATCGCTGCAAATCGTGAATCTCTGAGCGGGTCGCTGTCGCGGGTCACACGGATATAGGCAGCAATGTGGGAGTGGGCATCCGTTCTGCCTTTTCGCTGCGCGGAGACTTCTTTGTCGAAGATCATGCCCCACCGTTCCAGCATCGCATTGAGCAGGCCTTCTTTATTGCCGAAGCAATATTGCACGCCGCCCTTGGTGATGTTGGCGGCTTTAGCCAGCGCATCAATGGTCAAGGACGGTGCGCCATGCTCCACGACGATCTTTTCCGCCAGATCCAGCAAATGATTGCGGTCAATGGTGCGGGGACGGCCAATTTTTGTTTGTTTTTTACTTTCCATACGTATGGATTTAAATTAGCAAGGTTCAGGTTTCAAGCTTTTTACCGCTAACGGGGCATTTAGCCTCATGCGGAAATCAGTATACGGCGCTGAAATTTCAGCGCAGCAGAAGTGGATAAATTCTATGACATTGCATAATCGCTGGCTGGTACTGGCCATCGTTTCAAGTGCTTTATTCCTGATCGTGATTGATATGACCGTGCTTTACACGGCATTGCCGCGGCTTACCCATGACCTTGCGGCCAGCGCATCAGAAAAATTATGGATTATTAATGCCTATCCTTTGGTTGTGGCTGGTCTGCTGCCGGGTGTCGGCAGTCTTGGCGACCGTCTGGGGCATAAACGCATGTTCACAGCAGGTCTTGTGGTATTCGGCATTGCCTCGCTGGCTGCGGCTTACGCGCCTTCCGCGGAAATGCTGATTGCTGCCCGCGTGCTGCTGGCTGTTGGTGCGGCGATGATGATGCCTGCAACACTCTCTATCATTCGTCTGACCTTTGAGGATGAACATGAGCGTTCTTTCGCAATCGGCATCTGGGCGGCGGTTGCCTCCGGTGGTGCTGCTTTCGGCCCTGTGGTTGGTGGTGTTTTGCTGGAGTATTTCTGGTGGGGTTCCGTCTTCCTGATCAATGTGCCGGTTGTGCTGATTGCGCTGGTTCTGGCATTGACCGTTCTGGAAAATCGTCCCGGCAATAAAAACCGCCAATGGGATCTGGTTGGCTCTGTTCAGGTGATGATCGGTTTGGTTGGCGTGACATTTGCCCTGAAAGAGCTGGCCAAGCGTGACAGCTCCATGTTGCTCTTTGCCGTCTCTATGATTGTCGGTCTGATTGCGCTGGTGGTGTTCTACCACAGGCAGAAAGCCAACAATGGCATGCTGATTGATTTTTCGCTGTTCCGTAACCGCAAATTCTCATCCGGTGTGCTTGCCGCTTCCGTTTCTTCAGCGGCGCTGATCGGTGTGGAGCTGGTTTTCAGTCAGCGTTTGCAATTGGTGAGCGGTTATTCTCCACTGCAAGCGGGTCTGCTTATTCTGCCAATCCCGCTTGCTGCTTTTGTTGCAGGGCCGCTGGTCGGTCTTTACCTGCCGAGAATCGGGGCTGCGCGGGTGCTTTGGGGCGGAATGCTGCTCACCGGTATCGGCACGACGCTCTATCTTCTCAGCTTCAAGATGGAGCCGCATATCTGGCTGATCGGCCTGATGATTATGGGCTTTGGCGTTGGCGCAGCGATGACCGCCGCCTCAACTTCAATCATGGGCAATGCACCGGAAGAAAAAGCCGGTATGGCCGCTTCAATTGAAGAAGTGTCTTATGAACTTGGCGGTGCAACCGGTGTTACGATTTTCGGCAGCCTGATGACGGCTATCTACACGGCTTTCATGATTGTGCCGGAAGGATCTGGCCTGTCTGAGACTATCCGTGACAGTCTGGATGAGGCATTGATACTGGCAGAGGCCTTACCCGCAGAACAGGCGCAGCATTTGCGTGAGATCGGCTTTGTGGCCTTCGATCAGGCTTTTCTCTGGGTTCTCGGCACTGCGTCTTTGCTGATCTTTGCAACGGCACTGCTGATTTATCGGATGAACCGTAAAGCATAAACAAAGCGATCTGCTGTAAAAAATAAAACCGGCTTATTCCTGAGGAGTAAGCCGGTTTTTCTTATCGGTGATAATGACTTATCAGTCGTTTTTCATGCGGGCGAAATAGTTTGCCAGCAATGCACCGGAGATATTGTGCCACACGCTGAAGATCGCGCTTGGCACTGCTGCCAGCGGCGAGAAGTGCGCATTGGCAAGCGCTGCTCCCAGACCGCTGTTCTGCATGCCGACTTCAACCGCAATTGCTTTACGCTTGGCAACGGACATACCGGTAAGCTTTGCAGCGGTAAAGCCGAGCAGATAGCCGATACCATTGTGCAGAACCACGACAACGAAGATCAGCAGGCCGGATGTGGCGATTGCGCCTTTGCTGCCTGCAACCACGGCGGCAACGATCAGTACAATGCCGGTCACGCTCACCAATGGCAGCACCGGTACGGCGGACTTAACAACACCCGGAATGAGTTTCTGCGCCAGAACACCAAGCGCCAGCGGCACGAGGATCACTTTAACAATGCTCATGAACATTGCCATTGCATCGACAGGCAGGAACTGACTGGCGAAGAACCAGACGAGGAATGGTGTTACCAGCGGTGCGGCCAGCGTGGTCACGCTGGTGCAAGCAACGGAGAGTGCCACATCGCCTTTGCCGAGATAAGTCATCACATTGCTGGATGTACCACCCGGGCAGCAGCCGACGAGAATAACACCGGCAGCCACTTCCGGTGACATCGGAATGATCTTGGTCAGCAGCACGGCAAGCAGCGGCATAATCAGAAACTGCGAGGCAACGCCGATACCCACATCAACCGGACGGCGTACCACTTCACGGAAATCGTCAAGGGAGAGGGTAAGCCCCATGCCGAACATGATGATGCCGAGCAGGGTAACAATATAAGGGCCGAATTGTTTGAAGGTCTCAGGGAATACAAAACCCAGTACAGCAAATAGCAGAACCCAGGCCGCAAAGGTCTTGCCTACGAATGCTGAAAAGGATGCAAGCGTTTTCATTACAGATAGTCCTTATTGAATAACTTAACCCGCTCTAATTATTGTAACGATGTATGGCAAGTTATTACTGAAATAAAATAAACCACCTGTGGGTAATAAAATGAGTCTGCGGCGGGGTGATATAGGCCTAAAGTTTCAGAACCTGTGAAAATGAAAACACCCGCCATGAAATTTCATGACGGGTGTAGCTTTGTTTCTGACGATGATTCAATCAGGCTGTTGCTTTGTTGTCGTCCATTTTGAAAATGGCGAACAGAGCGATAACAGCTGCGATACTGACATACCATGCAGGGGCACTGTAGCCGAGCGATGTTGTGCCGAGCCATGTGAGTGCTGCCGGAGCAAAGCCACCGAAGATCGTGGTGGAGATGTTATAGGCAAGCGACATACCGGTTGAGCGGATATGGGTCGGGAAGACTTCTGACAGCGCAGAAGGTGCAACGCCAACCACACCGGCAACCATAATGCAGAAGCAGCTCTGAACGGTAATCAGTGTTGCGAGTGTCGGCGAGTGATGTAGCCACCACAGCAGCGGATGAATAGCAATCAGCAGCACAGTTGCGGTGATTGCCAGTGTCAGGCGGCGGCCGATCTTATCGGAAACAGAGCCGGCAACGATACAGGCGATAGCCATCAGAATGTTGCTGATAAGCGCCGAGATGAAGGCCTGCGAACCGGTGAAGCCGAATGCACGCTGCACGTAGATCGGCATATAGATAACCATCACATAGACGCTGGCTGCCCAGAGCACGGAGAAGGCTGTGCCTTTGATCAATGCACCGCGATAGGTGGTGAAGATCTCTTTCAGCGGAGCATGTTCTGCTTTGGCTTCCGGCTTTTCATCGAATTTTGCTTTGAAAACCGGTGTCTCATCGAGCGAACGACGCATCCACAGGCCGACAGGTGCAATCAGCAGACCAATAATGAACGGCACGCGCCAGCCCCAGTCACCGATCTGATCTTCGGTAAGAAGCGATGTTACCGCGAGAGCCACAAAGGCACCGATAATATTGGAAAATGCCATACTGGCCTGCAACCAGGCGGCATATTTGCCCTTCTGTCCTGCCGGCGCATGCTCAACGAGAAATGCTGCGGCACTGCCGACTTCACCACCTGCGGAGAAGCCCTGCAGCACACGGCCTGCAAGAATAATCATTGGTGCGCCGATACCGATAGCGGCATAGGTCGGTGCAATAGCTATCAGCAGCGTACCGGCTGCCATGATCATGATTGTCAGAAACAGAGCGGCCTTACGACCGGCTTTATCGGCATAAACGCCCAGCACGACCGCGCCCAAGGGGCGGATCAGAAAGCCGAGACCAAATGCCAGAAACGACTTGATCAGTTCAACAGTTTCATTTCCGCCAGGGAAAAAATTCTTGGCGATATAAACGGCAAACAAAGCGTAGATTGTAAAATCATACCATTCCAGAGCATTACCGATTGAGGCGGCAGCAACAGCCTTTTTGGCGTTGGAATTTTGCTTTGTATCCGATTTGATAGTTTGATTATGTATAACGTCCGTCATATGACAGGCTCCCCCAAACATTCCCGGCTATGGTATCTCTTGTCCCATGCTCCCACCGGCAGTACGAGACAGTAACAATTTAAGTTTCTGCTGACAGATGACAAAAAATGAATGTCTCCATAGCGAAAAACGAAATAGTGTTTCACTAGAGTAGTTTTTATATGTCTGTGGCATATTCAGTTGAAATTTATAATGAAAATCAGCGTTTAAGGTTCAGTGTCTATGATCGAGCTGCGTCAGCTTTCTTATTTTGTTGCGGCCTGCCATCAAACCAGCTTCAGCAAAGCGGCAGAAGTACTGGATATTGCGCTGTCGACATTGAGCGTGGCTTTGCAGAATCTGGAAGAGGAAGTCGGCGCGCAATTGTTCCGCCGTGTGTCCGCAGGCCTGACCCCGACAGTGGCTGGTCGCTGGCTCTATCGTGCGGCGATTCCGCTGTTACAGGCCGAGGCCTTTACCCGTCAGGCAAGTATGCGGGAATGTACCGAGGAGAGTGAATTCAGCCATCTGGTGGTTGAAGTGCAGCTGATGTTCTCTCTGGGTAATATTTCCAAGGCGATCAGCTCTGCGCTGGTCGGTTTGCAGCGTGATTATCCGGATGTTTTCATTGAGCCGCATTGGGGCAGTGCTGATGGAGAACCACCATTACCGTTGACGGAAAGTGCAAGAAGCAACCGGATTATTTTCAGCTATGAGAATAAAGGCGTTGCCGTGCACGATGATCCGTGGGTGCTGGCACGTAGCTTTCCTTTGCAGACGGGTGAAACACCGGTTCTGACTGAAATGCTGGCAGGCCCCGTGATTGTGCCCGCATTGCCGGAGCCGCTGCTGCATGATCTCTCAAGCTATCTGGCAAAACACCCGATTAAAAATATCCGTTTTACGCAGGATCATCCGGGAACACTGGCACGCCTGAGCGGGGAGAACCCTGATACGGCTTTTCTGGTGCCGCAAAGCACGCTGGCGAACCGCATGGGCTTGCATCGGCTTAAACTCGTGCCGCTTGACCCGCCGCTCATCAGTCAGGTGCGAGTGCATATTGCCGAGCCGCATCCGGTGGCAGAGGAAACCGTGCGGCGTATCCGTGCGGCACTGGCTTCCGGTGAACCGTCTGCGCTCTATCAGCCGCAACTCACCAGACGGCAATTCAGCTATTTCCGGCTGATCGATAATAACCGTAATCTTACCGCTGCTGCCCGCGTCGCCAAAGTCGCCCAACCGGCAATCACCGGACAATTGCGCAAGATGGAGCAGGTGATCGGCAAGCCGCTGTTTGAGCGCCGCCGCGACGGGCTTGTGCCGACAGATGCCGGACGCGTTTTCCGTATCGGCAGTGATCTGATCGATACGCGTTTGCAATCTATGGCCGTTCATAGTGCGGGATCATTAGGGCGTAATCGTTCACGTTTACGCATCGGCGTGCTGCCGTCCGTTAGTCAGGAAAGCACTCTGCTCGCAGGCATGACCGATGCGGTACTGCGCTGGCGAAAAAACCATCCGCAGATTGATCTGCAAATTCTGGAAGCGCCGACCAGCGTCTTGCAGGATTGGGTGCAGGCGGGAGTGATCAGCCTTGCCGTGCTGGAAACGGATATGCCGCATATGGCGCGTTTCAGCCTCAATGTTGAGGAACCGTTATCGCTGATCTGTCATCCTGATTTGGCCACGGAATTAACTCAGGATACAGCGATTGATCTGGAAACGTTGCGTCAGGTGCCGCTGGTTCTGCCGACCATGACATTCGGCATCCGGCAATTGCTGGAAGCGCAACTGAGCGAACATCATCTGACATTGGAGCCGGTTATAGAGATCAATTCTCTGCCGATGATGATTGCGATGATCCGGCGCGAAAAGCTTGCGACCTTGCTGCCGGTCTCAGCAGTGCGCCGTGATCTGGAGCAGGGCACATTGGTTAGCCTTGAGTTGAAGCCGCATATTCTGCGCAGGCTGTTTGTGATCTACTCCAATGCCCGCACATTGACGGTTGCCGAAAGAGAACTGGTGCGCGAATTACGGGAAGCGCTCACTCCATAATCTGGCTATAAATGAAAACAGGCGAAACCGGAGTTCCGCCTGTCCTCTCTACGGGGGAGGATTAACTGACTTTTTTAATCGCATTATCCTACGCATCGAAGCGGGAGAAGAAATCAGTCCGGTGAACTGATTTCCCCGCGAAGGCGCTACACACTTTTGCTGGAAATGCTTTACGCTAAATTGAAGTGGCGGATGTTTTTCTTTTCCGCTTCGTCCAGCGCTTCTTCATAACCGGCATCAGCATAACGCATCACGCCGAGCGATGTGTCATTGGTCAGCGACAGTTCAATGCGAGTATCTGCATCATCTGTACCATCGGCCACCACAGTCACACCCGCGCTGGTCATATAACCGGAATAGCCGCCGCCACCGGAGTGGATCGCCACCAGATCAGCCTGCGACGAGCACATGGCCAGAGCGTTGATCAGCGGCCAGTCGGCAATCGCATCAGAACCGTCACGCATATTCTCGGTCATGATATTCGGATGCGCCATCGCACCAGCATCAAGATGGTCACGGGTAAAGGCAACAGGGCCGGAGAGCGTACCGTCACGCACCATGCGGTTAACCGCCAGCGCTAGTTCTGTGCGCTCGCCATGACCGAGCCATGCAATACGCGCAGGCAGGCCTTCAAACGGCACATGCTCACCGGCCAGATTGATCCAGTTGGTGACAATGCGGTTATCGGCAAAGGCTTTGAGGATATAATTGTCGATAATGCGGATATCTTCGCGGTTATTCGACAAAGCAATCCAGCGGAACGGGCCAATAGCGCGGCAGAACAGCGGGCGCAGGAAGGCTTCGGTGAAGACCGGAATATTGAACGCATCAGCCACACCGCCGTCTTTGGCATGGGTGCGGATCAGGTTGCCATTGTCAAACACCACTGACCCGGCTTTCTGGAAGCCAAGCATTGCCGTGACGTGACGAACGATGGACGCGCGGCTTTCATTCATCAGTGTCTGCGGGTCGCTCTTGCGCATGGCGCGGGCTTCATCCAGCGAGCGGGTCGCCGGTACATAGCCGTAAACCAGATCATGTGCGGAGGTCTGATCGGTCACGATATCAGGAATGATATTGCGCGCCAGAATCTGCTCATAAAGATCAGCGGCATTGCCATGAACGCCGATGGAAACAGCACGTTTCTCGGCCATAGCAGCTTTAACCTGCGCCAGCGCATCGTCCAGATCTTTGGCAATCACATCGAGGAAGCCGATATCCTTGCGCTTCTGAATGCGCTCCTGATCGATTTCAACGCAGAGCGTAACCGCACCAGCCAGACGACCTGCCAGTGGCTGCGCGCCGCCCATGCCACCAAGACCGGCGGTGAGGATCAGACGACCGGCCAGATCATTGTTGAAGCTCTGCTCGGCAATGCGCATGAAGATTTCATAGGTGCCCTGAATAACACCCTGCGAGCCGATATACTGCCAGTCACCAGCAGTGAGACCGCCCCAGCAGATCAGGTTCTGCTTTTCCCATTCGTAGAAATTTTCAGCCTTCGCCCACTGACCAACCATATTACAGTTGGCCATAATCACGACTGGTGCCTGTTTATGGGTTTTCAGAATGCCTATCGGCTTGCCGGATTGCACGACGAGCGTTTCGTCTTCTTCAATCTTGTGCAGGCTTTCAACGATCTTGTCATGGGACGGCCAGTCGCGTGCGGCTTTACCGAGCGCGGCATAGACCACCAGATTGTCAGGGTCTTCACCCACAGCCAGCACGTTTTCCATCAGGCGCAGCAGGCCTTCAGCGCGCCAGTTTTTGCAGCGCAGTTCGGTGCCGGTGGTGACGTTAAATTGTTTCTTGGACATTATAATTCTTTCTAAACCGCTAAATCAGGCCAGTGCGTAATCAGCAAGCAAAATACCGAGTGCCTTTTCGACGATCGGATAAACGCTCGGATCTTTGACTGATGCGCTGAGCGGGATTTCCGTTTTGGCGATGTGGAACACCAAAATTTCCATGCCTTCATGGACATTGCCGACACTGACAGGGCTGCCATTGGTGTCGAGTGTGGTGATCACATCAGGGAAGGTGGCAAGACGCTGACCATCACCGTCATCCACGGCCATATATTCGTTCATCACATGCAGGATCGCATCGCGGTTGCCGTCACGCACGGTGATGGTGCCGATGTCGAAAGCTTCCTGCGTGTAATGCACATTCTTGGCAGTGACTTTGCCCTGTGCGAGAATGCTGCCATTGGTGGTTTTACAGATCGCATCAATCACCGCAGTTGCACCTTTGCTCTGGGCTGCGCGAATGGCTTCACCAAGGGTCAGAGCGCGGGAGATGCCGCCGAGTGCTGCATTCTTGCGCACATAGGAAGCACGCAGCGGATTGCGGCAGCTGGCGATGAAACCGCCGGACATATCGGAGGCTTTGCGCAGGATCGGCGAGATTTTTGCTGTCGCGCCGCGTGTTACCAGCTCGATATAGGAGTTAGAATCGCGGTGACCACCAACGGCTGTCTGGATCATCTGCTCAGGGCTGTTGGCCATGCCGATGGAGCCCATATCACCGGTCGGATGTGCACGGATATCGCCCACAGCATCAATCACCTTGGTGCCGAGAACAGCAGAAGGCAGCCATGCATTCATGGTGCTGGACATGCCGTTCTGGCCGATCATCAGGCCATAGACTTCGTCGCCTAGCTCATATTGCAGCAGTTCAACAGCTTTCACATAGTCGATGCCGAGCATTTCCCACTGGGTGGTGCTGGCCGGTGCGCCGATTGCTGCGGCTGTGGCGATCCATGCGTCATCGGATACTTCTTCCATATCCACCAGTTCAGGCCGGCCAATGGTGACCGCAGTAGTGCCCAGCATACGGCCATGCTCGACCCAGCCGCCGCCGCCTGCTGCAAAGACCGAACCGCCTGCAATTGCGGATTCCACGTCATCCAATGTTAAAATACGCCCCATAATGGCCTCCTCTTAAATGCTGTTATGCGTTTGATTGGTAATCGGAGTGCGCTCGTCAAACCGGCGCACTGCCGCAAACATTGCCGCAGCACCTGCTGCAATGTCGTGTTTCTCTGCCCATTCTTCCGGTGTGTGGCTGCGCCCGCCGAGGCATGGCACAAAGACCATAGCTGCCGGTGCCAGCTGGCCGATAAAGGCCGCATCATGCCCCGCACCGCTGGCGAGTTGCAGATGGCTATGGCCGAGTGCATCAGCGCTTTTTGCCAGATCATCCAGCAGACCTAAGTCACAATCCATCGGCATGGTGTCGGAAAGGGTCTTGAAGTGGCTGCGCTCCACACTGGCTTTTGCGGCAGCATCTTGTGTCGCCGCATCAATGCTTTCCAGAAAACGCAGGGTCTTTTCACGTTTGCCGGTGCGGATATCGACAATCACCTTGGCCTGTTCCGGCACCACATTGGCACCGCCCGGTTCAAGGGTGAGAATGCCGACCGTGGCAACAAAATAGCCGTCCGGCTCGGATGCCAAGGCTTCGGCCTGTTCACGGATTGCTGTGACAGCTTGTGCAGCCGCATAAAGCGCATCACGGCGCATATGCATTGGCGTGGTGCCCGCATGGTCAGCGGCACCCTGAAACGCGATTTCCAGACGGGTGATGCCGACAATGCCGGTCACCAGACCCAAATCCGTCTTGCTCTGTTCCAGCACAGGGCCTTGCTCAATATGCAGTTCCAGATAGGCGGCAATATCATCCTTGCGTATAGCCTCTACGAGCTTGGCCGGATTACCGCCGACACGGATCAGCGCATCGCCGAGACGCTCATCCTGCGGGCCGGTAAAGTCGAGCATAGCATTGGTCAGCTGACCGCTCATGCCACGGCTGCCGACACAGGAGAGGCCGTATTCACTCGGTTCTTCAGCGAGAAAATCCACCACTTCCAGATTATGCTGCAACTCAATACCGGCATCGCGCAGGGCGCGAGCAACTTCGAGTGCCGCCACCACACCGGCAATACCGTCAAAGCGTCCGCCGGATGGCACAGTATCGCTATGCGAACCCATCATAATGGTTTTGGCGTGAGGCTTGGCACCGGCACGGCGGCCGATCAGATTGCCTGCGGTATCAATGCGCACCTTAAGACCGGCGGCTTTGAACTGCTCAATCAGATAGGCGCGGCCAGCCAGAAAACGTGGTGTAAAGGAACGGCGGGTGTAAGGCTTGCCCGGCTCGGTAATATCAGCCAGCGCCATAATATCCTGCCAGAGCCGGTCACCATCGACGAGCGTGTTAGAAGCCGCCATTATGCGGCTCCTTTGCGCGAAGCAGGGCGTACAAAGCGACCGGAACCCGGTTCAGCCGTAACCACACCTTCAGCCATGGCACATTCACCGCGCACAAATGTATGGGTGATACGGAATGGCAGTTTGATGCCGTCATAAGGGCTCCAGCCGACAATATTATTGCCGCTTTCTGCCGCCTTATAGGTATAAGGATCGCGGCGTGCCAGCACGATATCCGCATCAAGACCGGCACCGAGCGCACCCTTGGTCTGACCGAGACGGAACAGATTGGCCGGATTATGCGCCAGCAGACGGGCGGCATGGCTGAGCGACAGACCGCGTTCATCCAGACCTTTGAGCAGCAGCGCATAGAGCGCTTCCAGCCCCGGAACACCGGATGCGTTTTTCAGCATGTTTTCATCGTTTTTGCGATCAAGCGACCAGCTCACATGATCGGTGGAAACAATGGTCACATTACCGGCGGCCAGTTGCTGCCAGATGGCTTCACGCTCGGCGCGGTTGCGCACCGGCGGGTTGATCTTAGCGCGGCCGATCAGGCGGCTTACATCATCTTCTTCACATAATGTCAGATAGTGGATGCAGGCTTCAACCGTTGCGGCATAGCCCTGTGCGCGATAACCGGCGGCCAGTTCATAGCCACGACCAACGGAACAATGCACCACATGGGTGGCACAACCGCTCATGGCGCCGATTTCATAGACTTCTGCCATAGCCAGCGTTTCAGTCACCGGCGGGCGGCTCATGCTATGGGTCAGATAATCGGTACGGCCGCTTTTCTCAACCTGATCGATGTAATAGCGCACCATTTCATCATTTTCATTATGAATACCGGCAATCAGACCATGACGGGCAATGGCCGAGAAACACTCAAAAAGCATCTGCGGGGTAATGCGCGGAAAGCGCTCAGGATGCGTACCGAAGGTGGAGAATTTGAAACCCGCCGCACCGGCTTCAACCAGACCGTCAATATGTTTGGTGCCGTCTGCCGGATGCGCCGTGGCATAAAGCGCGAAATCCACGCGCGCTTCCTTGCCAGCGGATTCCACTTTGCGGGTGAAGCGCTCCGGCGTGGCGATCAGGTCGCCGTCGTCATAAGGCATATCGACAATCGTTGTCACACCGCCTGCAGCGGCCGAACGGGTCGACCAGATAAACTCTTCCTGATTTTTCTGACTGCGACTGTGCACCTGACCGTCAATCGCACCCGGCAGCACCAGATAATCCGTACCGCCGTGGCTTTCACCTTCAGGGGCTGCACCCTGACCGGTCTGGACAACGCGGCCGTCGCTGACCAGCACCCAGCCATTATCAATGACCTGATCGGGCAGAACCACTTTACCTTTGAAGACTTTATCCTGCATTGCGGCATTCCCTCATTCTGACTGCCTGCATTGTTTTGGAATGCAGGCAGTTATGCGATTTAAAAATTACTTGGTGGCTGGCTGCGTGAAAGCGTGCAGTACCTGCACACCGGCTGCAAAATCAGGCGTGTAAATGCGATCCTGATCGACGAATTTGACCTGTGCACGATAGGTTTCCAGCAGCTTCGCGGATGTCTTGCCGAGCGCAACTTTGCCACGCAGATCAACCGCCTGCGCCGAATGCAGCAGCTGAATGGATGACAGGCTGTACATATTGCCGAGAATGCGCTGGAGATTGCTCACAGCCAGCGGGGCATTATTGCCGGTATCTTCAATATTGCCTGCCATGGCAAAAGTATCGAGCGAGACAGGCATGGCCAGCTGGCGATTTTCCGCATAGAGCGCAACGAGCGGCTTCTGCATGGCACCAAAGGCATGGCCTTCATTTTCAGGACCAGCAAGGAAGCGCGGCAGCTTGGTGAAATCCGGATTTTCCGTGCGGATGGTCTGCATCACAATATTCTGCGCCAAACGGGTGAGGGCGACATTCAGATTTTCCACACGGGTGGCAACCGGCAGCATATCGAAATTGGCTGTCGGATAAATCGCGCCATGTACATCGCCTGCCACCTGATATTTGTGCAGCTGGTTATGACTGTCAGCCGCTTTTTCCGCAGGCTTGTCGGAAGCCACTGCGGCCGGATTGTCATCGCTGGCATTGATATGGATATGCAAAGCTTCTTCGAGTGCGGCCTGTGCTTCCCATGCATTACCAAGCGCATAGGCCATCGTGCGGTAAGAGAGTGGATCCTGCAAAGCGCGGCCGTCAGACTGCTGCCAGAGATAGGAGCCATCCAGTGCTGCACGAATATCTGTTGCCGCCTTCACCATTCCTGGAAATGGGCGCAGTTCAGTTGTCTCGCTCAGGAAAGGCGCGACATTGCCGTTATAGCCTTCAAGCGACAGAGCAAAAACGGCTGTGGCGGCTTCCAGATAATGGCGGGTTTCTTCTGCCAGCAGAGCAGCCTGACCGGCAGTCAGCGCATTGGTGCTGAGAATGGAGAGAAAGTCTTTGCCGACTGGTTCAATCGGTTTCAAACCGGCCAGTTTCAGGGCTTCTGCCGCAGGCATACGCTTGCCCTGATAATCCACAAACCATTCGCCGATCATGGCCAGACCGATATGGGAGGCCAGCGTAATATCGGCCTCACCGACAGAACCTTTTTCTGGCACAACGGGAATAATGTCGTGATTGAGGAAATCGCGATAGGCTTCCACCACACTTAGCTGTGTTCCTGTTTCACCGCCGAGCATTTCATTGAGGCGGATCAGCATACCGGCGCGCACTGCCTGCGCAGGCATAGCCTCGCCAATGCCGCCACCATGGGCATGAAGTGAACTGGTGTTGAAGCGGCGGGAAAGAGCCAGCAATTCTTCATCCAGCGTGCGGCGGCCTTTAACCTCTTTGAAAACCGGTTTGTCCTTGTTCCAGCCCACGCCGACATTCAGACCGTAAACCGCGGTTCCTTGCAGCGCAGCTTCCATCACCAGTTCAAAACTATGGCTGACTTTTTGTGCCGCTTCCGGAGCGATTTCGACTTTTTCATTTTTGTTCGCTGCGAACTCTGCCACCTGCGCAGTGGTGAGCTGCGTACCGTTAAGCTGCAAAGCTTGCGCATAGGCTGCGGAAGACGACAGAAAGGCAATAGTCAGAATGCTGATTTTGGAAAGGTGATTGAGCTGTTTCATACTGGGTTCCCGTTTGCCTTTTCCCTCTGGATGAGGGTGCTTATGGATGCGGCAAATTATGGGTCAGTATAGGAATTGCTTGAAAGGCCGGAACGGCGAAATTTGCGAAACCGGCAATAACAAAAAGCTAAATAGCTTTACGCTGAGAGAATGTTTTTCTTATCAGGGCGAAGGGTGCATCCGGTGCGCGCAGTATTTCGTTTTTATGCAGAGTGAAAAAGACTGAGTATATGTGAAAGGCGGAATTTCCTAAATGAAATTCGGCGTTTTGTTATTTTGAAAATAACAATAAATTCAGTAAAAACAAAAGGTTATATTTTAGAAAATAAAGATTGTGTGCTGTATTTTTGTGTTTAATTGTCAGCAGGTAACTGCCATGCAAATTAAAGAGCGGAGCTATACATGCCTTGTAATCTCACGTCTAAAATTGCACTCAGCCTTATGATGTCGGCCTCATTGCTCAGTCAGGCCGCAGCACAAAAATCAGAACAGGATATCAAAACCTATAAGCAGCAGGTGACAGCAGATGTAGAAAGCCGTGCCAAGCTTGCACAGGAGATGACGGATTCAATTTTCAGCTTTGGTGAGCTGGCTTTTCAGGAAGTGGAAACTTCGAAATACATCACGGATATTCTGGAAAAGAACGGTTTTACCATAGAGCGCGGTGTTGCCGGTCTGCCAACCGGCTGGGTGGCGCGCTGGGGTTCCGGCAAGCCGGTGATTGCACTGGGTAGTGATATTGACGGTCTGCCGAAAACATCCCAGATGCCCGGTGTTGCCTATCGCAAACCGATGATTGAGGGCGCACCCGGTCACGGGGAAGGGCATAATTCAGGGCAGGCTGTGAATGTGGTGGCGGCACTGGCGCTTAAAGAGCTGATGGAGAAGGAAAAGCTCTCCGGCACGCTGGTGCTCTGGCCGGGTGTGGCTGAGGAACTGTTGGGCGGCAAAGCCTATATGGTACGCGACGGCGTGTTCAAGGATGCGGATGTGGTGCTGTTCACCCATGTGGGTAATAATCTGCAAACTTCATGGGGCGCTTCCAATGGCACGGGCATGGTCTCGGTCAAATATACTTTTGGTGGTGAGTCTGCCCACTCTGCCGGTGCGCCTTGGCGCGGACGCAGTGCGCTTGATGGTGTGGAGCTGATGAATATTGGCTGGAATATGAAGCGTGAGCATTTGCGGCCTGAACAGCGCTCGCATTATGTAATTCCTGACGGCGGTGATCAGCCCAATGTGGTGCCGTCTGTTGCCAGTGTTTGGTATTTTATCCGTGAGACGGATTTTGAGAACATCGCCAAAAATTTTGCTGTAGCGAATACGATGTCTGAAGCAGCGGCAAAAATGTCGGATACGACAGTCGAGCGCCAGATTATCGGCACAGCAGCACCGCGCCATTTCAACAAGCCTGTGGCAGAAGCTGCTTATGCCAATATTCTGGAAGTAGGCCTGCCGAAATGGACAGAGGATGAAAACAGCTTTGCTAAAGCAGTGCAGAAGGCTGTGAAAGGCAAAGAAGAGGGGCTGGCAACCGAGCTTAAAAAACTGGCGCCACCGCCTGCAAAACCGGAAAGCGGCGGCTCTGATGATATCGGCGATGTGTCATGGATCGTGCCGACAATCACGCTGAACTATCCGTCGAATATTCCGAACCTTCCGGGGCATCACTGGTCAAATGCCATGTCTATGGCTACGCCGATCGCTCATAAAGGTGTGGTGGCCGGATCAAAAGTCGTTGCGATGACGGGCGTTGATTTGCTGACGAAGCCGGAGCTGGTGACGGCGGCAAAGGACTATTTTACTAATGTGCAGCAGAAAGATCAGAAATACCTGCCGATGCTCGGTGCTGATGATAAGCCGCAAATTCAGTTGAATACCGAGATTATGCAGCAATTCCGCCCTGAAATGCAGAAGCTCTATTATGATGCGGAGAAATATCCGACCTATCTGGATCAGCTCGGCATTAAATTTCCGGAGCTGAGTGCGCAATAAGCTATAACCTGCAAAAACAAGAATACAGGCAGCTGCAGCAACCGTTGCCTGTATAATTCTTATGTGACCGGCGTGATACGATAGGCGCATCGCCGCGCACCGAGCAAAATATGCTCGCACCGTTCAATTTTGCAGCCATCACCGAGAATGGTCTGGAATATTGTGAGCTCCGAACGGCAAAAACCCTGACAAACAGCTGCCGCTGCACAAATAGGGCAATGATTTTCAATCAGCAGCCATGTCCCGTCCGGCTCGGAGCGCCATTCCGACATATAGCCTTCTTCGCTGCGCAGTTGTGAAAGACAGGCAATGCGTTGCTCAACGGCAGTCATATCCTGCATCGCCGCCCGATAGGTGTCTAATACCTCTTGTTCACGCAGGGCGATGATACGGTCAGTCAGACTTGCTTCAAGCTTGTTCATATGCCGCAATAAGGTAGCGGTCAGTTCGGCATGTGTATCAGGAAAACGGCTGTTACCTTTATCGGTCAGCTGCCAGAATTGCACCGGTCTGCCAGCCTTTGGCTTTTTTTCAGTAAGATAGGGTTCAACCAGTCCTTCTGTCACAGATTTTTGCAATTGCTGGCGTATATTCTCTGTGCCGGTGCCTGCAAGATTCGCCAATGCGGATATTGTTTGCGGACCACGGGTTTTAAGAATAAACAGCAGGCGTCCGGCAGTGCTTTGTTGAGCAGTGTCGTTTTTTTCACCTGAGGTGGTAATGTCACAACTTGACATTTGGTCTCCTGCTGAATATTCCAAGTACATACTTGCTTAATTAGCGGCTTTGTCAGGGCTTTGCAACCCGACCGGTATAATCCGGTTAAAATTGATGAGAAACACAGGCGCATTCCCGCCGGAACTCATGGTTTTTGAGAGCTGTTCCGGAGAATACTATGTCTGATCCAGCATCGCTCGTCAGTCACCATAAGGTTGGCTGGGGAGATTTGTTGACTGGCAGAAATGCCGTTCGCTCACTGGCGCTTGCAGGTGGTGTCGGGCTGCATGCCATTAATGTTTATATTGCGACAACAATTCTGCCATCAGTCGTGACTGATATCGGCGGGCTTGATTATTACGCATGGAACACGACCCTGTTTATTGTAGCGTCGATCATCGGTTCCACGCTGGCGGTTAAACTGTTGCGCGCAGTCGGTCCGCGTAAAGCCTATGCAATCTCAGCAGGTGTTTTTGCTCTGGGTACGCTGATTTGTGCAATGTCACCGAGCATGCCGATGCTGCTGGTCGGGCGGTTCGTGCAGGGTTTTGGTGGCGGTTTCATGCTGGCATTGTCTTATGCCATGATCCGCATTGCATTTCCTGAGGCGCTGTGGCCAAGGGCGATGGCGCTGGTTTCCGGCATGTGGGGCGTGGCTACGCTGATCGGACCGGCCGTTGGTGGTATATTTGCAGAGCTGGGGCAATGGCGCGCGGCTTTCTGGCTGGTTGTGCCCGCAGCCTTGCTGTTTGCAGTCATTGCACTGTTCGTGCTGCCGGATGAGCGCCATGAGGATGAAGACACCAATCGTCTGCCATTCGCGCAACTCACCCTGCTGACACTGGCTGTTTTTGCAGTATCACTCGGCAGTGTCAGTCCGCAGGTTATATGGAACGTGGCTGGTATCAGCAGCGCAATTATCCTGATTGCGTTCATGATCCGTCTGGAGACAACCAGCAGCAAGCGTTTATTGCCAAGCGGCTCGTTCAGTTTCAGTCAGCCGCTCGGCCCTGTCATTGTTACAATGTCTTTGCTGGCGCTGACTGTAACCTCGGTTGAAGTGTTCATACCGCTGTTTTTGCAGGTTTTACATCATCAGACACCGTTGGTTGCCGGTTATCTCGCCGCTCTGATGGGCGCAGGCTGGACACTCGGTTCAATCATGAGTTCCGGTATTGCATCGCGCCGTGTTCGGGATGTGATTATTATCGGCCCGCTGACGTCTTTTGCCGGTATGGTTCTGCTGCTTTGGTTGCTGCCAATTGCCAGCGGCGGAACCTATCTGGAATTGCTGCCGCTCTGTGCCGGTTTTCTCGCCGTTGGTTGTGGTGTGGGCATGACATGGCCGCATCTTTTGACACGGGTGCTGAAGGTCGCTCCCGATGATGAAAAGGATCTGGCTTCTACCGCCATCACCACTGTTCAGCTGTTCTCGGCAGGTCTTGGTGCAGCGATGGCCGGTATGGTGACCAGCCTTGGCGGCCTGACAGTTCCGGGTGGCATGGCAGGAACGTCCAGCGCTGCATTCTGGCTGTTCCTGAGTTTTGGTTTAGGGCCTTTGCTGGCATTCTTCTGTGCTTCACGCATGGTCAAACGCTGGTAAAATCAGTCACTTGCGTTAAAAAGATAAAGCTGACCGGCACGTTGTGCTGGTCAGCTTTTTTTATGTGCCAGATAGGGCTGCCGGACGAAGCGCCATGCGACGAGTACAATGATAATCAGGCCGTAAATCAGCGGCTCCGGTGGCCAGCTTTTAACCGACATCAGAAAATGCAGGCTGCCGGCAAGGGCGATGATATAAATCAGCCGGTGCAGGCTTTGCCAACCGCTCTTGAGCTTACGGATTGACCACTGGTTTGAAGTTATTGCCAGCGGGATCAGCAGTAAAAAACCGATAAACCCAAAGACGATAAACCAGCGTTGCGTTACATCCTTCACGATTTCCGGCCAGTTCAACCCGCGGTCGAGAATGATATAAGTCGCAAAATGCATGGCCACATAATAGAAGGCCAGCAGGCCGAGAGCACGACGATAGGGCAGAAAATTCAACCGGAATAAATCGCGCAGCGGCGTGACGAGCAAAGTCAGGATTAAAAAGCGTAAAGCCCACAATCCGAGCACATGCTCAAATTCTTTGACCGGATTTGCTCCCAGTTGATTGGTGGCAGCCAGCCAGAATGCCCATAGTGCCGGAGCCAGACCTACAGCATAGATACCCCATCGCAACCAGGGATTATTGGGGATTTTGACCGGTGGCTTACGTGCAGCTGTTTGTTTGCCCGATGTGCGGGGCATAGCGATAGTTTGCGCAGCGATATCAGGTTTCATGCCGGTTCCCGCTCTAGAGCATTTCCAGTTTATTTTGGATCATAGGAAATGCTCTATCTTTTTGTTTATACGCGTATCTTATCTGATCGAAGCGGGATGAGAAATCAGTCTAGTGGACTGATTTCCCGGAGAAGGCGCTTCACACTTTTCGGGATACACTCTAATAATTCTTGGTCAGATCCATGCCGCTGTAGAGTTGGGCAACATGCTCGCCATAACCATTAAACGGTAGTGTATCGCGCCTGTCCGGTGAGAAGAAGCTGCCGCTGCCGATGCGTGTTTCCGACTTCTGGCTCCAGCGTGGGTGATCCACTGCCGGATTAACATTGGCATAGAAACCATATTCCGAAGCGTTCTGCATTTTCCATGCAGTGACGGGCTCTTTGTCGGTCAGTGTAATTTTGACAATGGATTTTATGCCCTTGAAGCCATATTTCCACGGCACAACGAGACGCACCGGCGCGCCGTTCTGATTGGCGAGGGTTTCGCCATAGAGGCCGGTTGCCAGTAATGTGAGCGGGTTCATCGCCTCATCAAGGCGCAGCCCTTCACGATAAGGCCAGTCGAGTACCGCAAAAGCACCGCCAACGCCCGGCATTTCTTTTGGCCGCAGAGCCGTTTCAAAGGCAACATATTTGGCAGAGCCGAGCGGTTCAGCCAGTTTCAGCAGTTCTGACAACTGAAAGCCCTGCCAGGGAATAACCATCGACCAGGCTTCGACGCAGCGCATACGATAGACGCGCTCTTCAATGCTCATTTTCTTGATCAGGTCATCAATATCGTATGTCGCAGGCTTTGCCACCATGCCGCCGACTTCGATTGTCCACGGGCGTGGCTTGAAATTGCCGGAGTAGCTGGACGGATCGGATTTGCCTGTGCCGAATTCGTAAAAATTATTATAGGTCAGCACAGAGTCTTTTGGCGTCAGCGTCTCATCAGTTTTGAAACCGTCTGCACTGTCTTTGGCTGAGGCAATATCCGGTAATAGACCGCCCAGAGATAAACCAATGCCGGCAGCAATACCTGTTTTGATAAATTCCCGTCGCCGCAAATAAAATGTCTGACTGGTGATTTCAGAGGATGCGATATCGGATTTAAAAAATGATTTAGACATAGCACTTGCTCCCTGCTGACTTGCGTCAGCGTAATTATAGGGGAATAGGGCGGAATTAATATCGGCTAATATATTAGAGGAAATCTATGGTAGAATTTAGTTTATAAAACGGGATTTGTAAGATTTAAATATTGTGAAACATAAAAAAGGCTCCCGAAGGAGCCTTTTTTATTTGTCGGAGCCGGATATTGATCCGAGATAGTGCTCTCAGATATCCGGCACAGATTATTTGCGTTTAGCAAGCGGTACGAAATCGCGCTGTGCGTAGCCGGTATAAAGCTGACGCGGACGGCCAATTTTCTGCTGCGGATCTTCAACCATTTCCTTCCACTGGGCAACCCAGCCGATGGTACGGGCAACGGCGAACAGAACAGTAAACATTTCTGTCGGGAAGCCGAGAGCCTTGAGAGTGATGCCGGAATAGAAGTCGATATTCGGATACAGCTTCTTCTCGATGAAATATTCATCGGTCAGAGCAATATTTTCCAGTTCCATTGCAACGTCGAGCAACGGATCATCTTTGATGCCGAGTTCGCCGAGAACTTCATGCGTGGTTTTCTGCATGATGCGGGCGCGCGGATCGTAGTTCTTGTAAACGCGGTGACCGAAGCCCATCAGACGGAACGGATCATTCTTGTCTTTTGCCTTGGCAATAAATTCAGGAATACGATCAACCGAGCCGATTTCAGCCAGCATGTTCAATGCAGCTTCGTTGGCGCCGCCATGAGCAGGGCCCCAGAGGCAGGCAATACCGGCAGCGATACAAGCAAATGGATTGGCACCCGAAGAACCGGCAAGACGCACAGTTGAAGTCGAGGCATTTTGTTCGTGATCAGCATGAAGAATAAAGATGCGGTCCATAGCGCGTGCCAGAACCGGATTAACCTTATATTCTTCGCAAGGCACGGCAAAGCACATGCGCAGGAAGTTGGAAGCCAGATCAAGATCATTCTTCGGATAAACGAAAGGCTGACCGACATGATATTTATAGGCCATTGCGGCCAGTGTCGGCATTTTCGCCAGAAGGCGGATCGAGGCAACCATACGCTGATGCGGATCAGTAATGTCGGTTGAGTCGTGGTAGAAGGCGGACATGGCGCCAACGCAGCCAACCATAATGGCCATCGGATGTGCATCACGGCGGAAGCCAGTGAAGAAGCGCGACATCTGCTCATGCACCATTGTGTGGCGGGTCACGCGGTAGTCAAAATCTGCTTTCTGGGTCTTGGTTGGCAATTCGCCGTAGAGAAGCAGGTAGCAGGTTTCAAGGAAATCGCCCTGTTCGGCGAGCTGTTCAATCGGATAGCCGCGATGCAGGAGAACGCCTTCATCACCATCAATATAAGTGATTTTGGATTCGCAGGAAGCGGTTGAAGTGAAACCAGGATCGTATGTGAAGGAATTTGTATTCTTGTAAAGCGGGCCGATTTCGACGACATCTGGTCCGATTGTACCTTTGCGGACCGGCAATTCGGTCGAATTGCCATTTAGCGTGATTGTCGCTGTCGTATTAGACATACTGGTTCCTTTCATCATCGCGCTCACTGCTCGTGGATAGCAGTAAATTTGGAGCATACTGCCGAAAACGGGTGTTTCGGTTTAGTCTTATGCATAGAAACATACAGTTAGGGTATTTTCACTGGCGCTGCCAGTTTGAAAAATACCCTAAGCCGGATCTCACTCAAAATTTATGATATTTCTGAATGATTGCCTGCAAAAATTCACGGCTCAAACTATCGTAATTATATCGCGTTGCAACGTACAAATTTGACTTTGAATGTACAACTTTCTGTCAAGTCACCATTCTTACGACAGTTCGCTGTATGAGAAAATCACAGTGCCGTGTTTCTGTTAGAAAACACGGCACTGAAGAGGTCTTAAATGGCCTGATCCTGAATGCGTCCGAGGGATTCTTCCCGCCCAAGCACAACAAGAACATCAAAGACACCCGGTGAGGTTGCACGGCCGGTAAGGGCGGCGCGCAATGGCTGGGCAATCTTGCCAAGCTTCAGTCCGGTTGATTCTGCATGCGCACGCACAACAGCATCGAGCGCTTCCGCAGTCCATTCAGCAGCTGCAAGCTGCGGCAGGACGGCTTTGAGAATCGCGCGGCCTTCATCATTGAGCAGGCTTGCGGCCTTTTCATCCAGTGGCAGCGGGCGTGAGACGAACAGGAATTTCGCACCGTCTGCCAGTTCCACCAGCGTTTTGGCGCGGTCTTTAAGACCCGGCATCGCTGCAACAAGCTGTGCACGGCGTTCATCGGTCATCAGAGCCTGCAGTTCTGCACCACCTTCAATATAAGGCAGAACATCAATCAACGCTTTGGTGAGCGTTTCTGAATCGCTGGCGCGGATATGATGACCGTTGATGGCTTCCAGCTTCTGGAAGTCAAAACGTGATGCACCTTTGTTGATGTCTTTGGTATCAAACCATTCGATCATCTGGGCAATGGACATGACTTCATCATCGCCGTGGCTCCAGCCAAGACGCACCAGATAGTTGCACAATGCCTCCGGCAGATAGCCCATGGCGCGGTAGGCCTCAACGCCGAGCGCACCGTGACGCTTGGAGAGCTTGGCACCATCTGCACCGTGGATCAGCGGGATATGGGACATTTTAGGCACATCCCAGCCCATCGCCTGATAAATAACAGTCTGGCGGGCAGCATTGGTCAGGTGGTCGTCACCGCGGATAATATGGGTAACGCCCATATCATGATCGTCTACCACAACCGCATGCATATAGGTTGGCGCACCGTCAGAACGCAGAATGATGAAATCATCAAGGTCTTTGTTCGGGAAACGCACATCGCCCTGCACATCATCATAGACAACGGTTTCGCCTGTCCGAGGCGCTTTAATGCGGATAACCGGCTTCACACCTTCCGGTGCTTCCGACGGGTCGCGGTCACGCCAGCGTCCGTCATAACGCGGAGGGCGGCCTTCAGCGCGCGCAAGCTCACGCATTGCTTCCAGCTCTTCCTGCGAGGCGTAGCAATAATAAGCATTACCGGCTTTCACCAGTTGCTCTGCGACTTCACGGTGGCGCGGTGCACGTTCCCACTGAGAGATGGCATCGCCGTCCCAGTCAAGGCCAAGCCATGTCAGGCCTTCAAGAATTGCTGTCGTTGCGGCCTCTGTGGAGCGCTCGCGATCTGTATCCTCAATGCGCAGCAGCATTTTGCCGCCGGTATGTTTGGAATAAAGCCAGTTAAACAGCGCTGTGCGGGCACCGCCGATATGCAGGTAGCCGGTCGGGGATGGTGCAAAGCGGGTAATAACGGGTGATGACATCGGTCGCTCCGTATCTGCGGTCAGGTTACAAAATCGTGCTCTTATATCCGAATATATTCGCAAAAGAATGTAATTTGCCGCCTCTCGATTTCTTGTGCTGTTCATGTAGCATAGGCAGCACAACGTGCAAGACTTTAGCCAATGATCAGAACACAGAACTGGGGTTTATAGCGATAAAACGCAAGATTCCTGCGTTTTAGGGGCTGATTTAAGGTGATGTTTTGCGGCTGTCAGGTGCGGGGGCAATTCAGACAGCATGACCAATGGGAGCAATGATGAATACCGCCATCAGCGGCGTGATACTGAGTCCCGACCAGATCATGGCGGGACTGAGATTGCAGCTATTCGTCTGGCCGGACGTGCAGGATTGAGCCCGGAGCAAGTTATGCTCGGGTTGCAGCAAGACTTAGTGGCAGAGACGGCTCCTGCAAACACAGCTTTCACCGCTGAGGTTGAATCTGCACTGCCGGTCAGGCTCTCATTGCGGGAGCATTGGCAAAATACGTGTGAAAATATCCGGAATGCCTTACTGCTTGAATATGAGCGCGGCACGGTTTTCCTGCTGTTTGCCGTTGCTGCCGGAACGGGCGCGGTACATTATTTCGCACTCACGGCGGAGCCTTACTGGGCGGAACTGGCTGTGCCTGCCTTTTTATTTGGCTGGCTGTGGTTTTTGCTGCGCGACACACTTGTTCGCCGTGTCGGACTTATTTTGATACTGGCCTTTGTCGCGGGTATGGCGACAGCGAAATGGGAGACGCAGCGCTATGCCACGCAAATGCTGGGCAGCAGCGTTTCAACAGTTCTGACCGCGCGGATTGTTTCACTGGAGCAGGAGGCAGACAGCAATGGCAAGGCTGGTCGCTGGCGGATTATCGCTGATGTGCTGGCAACGGAGAAGCCGCATTTGCGTTATGCGCCGCAGCGCTTGCGGCTTTCAGCACGCGATTTGCCTGCCATGACAGAAACGGGTTCTGTAATCAAAGGTGCCGTGCGCTTGCGCCCTCATGGCGGGCCGGTACGTTCCGGTCAGTATGATTTTGCATTTCATGGCTATTTTCGGGGTGTCGGCGGTAACGGCTTTTATCTGGGTATACCCAAAATAGCAGATGCTTTGCCTGCAAATTTGACGGAGGGCAGGCATTGGTCTGCTCATATTGCTGCCGCTGTCGGACAATTGCGGGCGATTATTGGCGGCCGGATTATGCAGGCCTTGCCGGAAGAGGAAGGGGCAATTGCTGCCGCGCTGATTTCAGGCCAGCGTGCGGGGATCAGTGAAGATACAAATGAAGCTCTGCGTATTGCAGGGCTGGCACATATCCTCTCGATTTCCGGACTGCATCTGGCGCTTGCAGCCGGCATTGTTATGGTCAGTGTGCGGGGCTTTGCAGGATTGTTCCCGTCTTTATCGCTTTATTATCCGGTAAAGAAAATCGCAGCACTAATCTCTCTGTTCTCTTCCGGGTTTTATCTCGCTTTATCGGGAGCGGATGTTGCAGCGCAGCGCAGCTTTATCATGCTGGCGGTTATGTTATGCGCTGTTATACTGGACCGGCAGGCGCTGACAATGCGCAATCTGGCGATTGCCGCTCTGTTCAGTATAGTCTTAACGCCCCATGAAATTTTAGGCCCAAGTTTTCAGATGTCTTACTCTGCGACCGGCGCTTTGATTGCCGGATTTGCATGGGTAAAATTACGCAAAAGACGCAAAGAAGCCAAAGCAGAAAGACACACGGGTTTAGGCAATAAAATCCGGCAGTTTCTGATCGGTATTGTTGCAACATCCCTGTTAGCCGGTACTGCCAGTGGACTCTATGCAGCATTCCATTTTAACAATATGGCTCCGCTTGGCATGCTGGGTAATGCACTGGCATTGCCTGTAATATCCCTATTGATAATGCCCTTTGCAGTTATAACACTATTGCTGATGCCCATTGGTCTGGAATGGTTGCCATTGCAGGTCATGGGTAAGGGGATTGAGCTCGTAAAGTGGATCGCGCATTACGTTGCGGGACTATCGCCGGACCTTATTCCGGGATTATTGCCTGCGCCGGTTATGTTGCTTTGGACGCTCGCCATGCTGAGCGCGCTGATCCTGACCAGTCATTTACGCGCCGTTTCTCTGGTTTTTCTCGGAGCAGGAGGCATAGCGCTGATGGCAGCGCCTTTGCCTGATATTATAATCTCTGAAGATGCCAAACTGGTCGCGATACGGCAGAATAATATTATCTATGTTAATCGTGAGCGGCCTTCAGCCTTTACAATTGAGAACTGGCGTAAGGCCTACGGGGTCACAGAGATCAGAACACCGGAGACTTTTACTACGGAAAATCCGGAGGGCTTTATCTGCGAGGACGGGTTGTGCAGCTATGATTTTGCCGATGGTCGTGTGCTGGCCTATGCGGAAAGTGCGCAGGCCACAGAGATCGCATGTGCTATCGGGGATATTGTGATTTCAGCTTATGCGAGTGATGTGCTCTGCGGTGCGACCCGTGAAACCGGAGACGCGGGCATTGCGACTGCTCCGCAACCGCTTGTTGTTAGCCGTCAGCAATTGGCTTTAAAGGGCGTTGCAGAAATTTATCTTGCATCACGAGAGCAGAGCGCGAAACCTGCGAGCATTGTCCATGCAATCGGAGAGCCTCAGCGCCCCTGGCATTTATACCGTTTATATTCCCGCGCCGCCCGCAATCTTGCCGAAAGAAACTAGGCCGCACGATGCCAAATGAGGGTGCGCAGGCGAATGGATGACTAAGTGTAGATCGCGCATGAAACGGAACCTGCGAAATCTGTCCTTAAGCCAGATCGCAAAGCAGTTTTTGACGCTTTAATTGGTCTTATAGCTTGAACTGAACTTATAAATTTGGCCTGCTCGGATGTTTGTATTTGGGCAGGCAAAACGTGTTTAAACACTCACTCTCAGGGGCATTCTCCGCATCTCATCCTGACCCAAGTCTGATCGCTAATATACAATCAGCCCTGAGTTTAAACAGTTTGAGCGCGCAGGCGTGGTTTCAGTACCGGCGTACCAGACCAACCAGTTTACCCTGAACCCGAACACGGTCTGGACCAAAAATACGTGTTTCATAAGCCGGATTAGCCGCTTCAAGTGCAATGGAAGCACCTTTGCGGCGAAACCGCTTCAGTGTTGCTTCTTCATCATCGACCAGAGCGACAACGATTTCACCGGCATTGGCTGTGTCACCACGGCGGATGATAACCGTATCTCCGTCAAGGATACCGGCTTCGATCATCGAGTCGCCTTTGACTTCCAGCGCATAGTGCTCGCCGCTGCCAAGCATTTCCGGCGGCAGGGTGATCATATGGGTTTGCGACTGGATAGCGGAAATCGGCACACCGGCGGCAATCCGTCCCATAACAGGAACACTGATACCGGCCGAAACTTCGGCTTCAGCCGCCGCAGGCTTTTTCGGAAGATCTGTGATGTTCTTTTTGCCCAGATCGCCTTCAATCACACTTGGGGAGAATTTTTTCTGGCTGTTGAGACCCGGAGCAATTGAGTCGGGCAGGCGGATAACTTCCAGCGCGCGCGCTCTGTTTGGCAGACGACGAATAAAGCCGCGCTCTTCCAAGGCAGTGATCAGGCGGTGAATACCGGATTTCGAGGCCAGATTGAGCGCCTCTTTCATTTCATCAAATGAAGGAGGAATGCCGCTTTCTTTCAGGCGGTCATGGATAAACAGCAATAATTCATGTTGTTTACGCGTCAGCATTATACGCTCCCAAAGCCTTGAACATAAATGCCGCAATCTCCTTTGAAATCACAGCAAATATAGCCATCGTGCACATTAAACACAAAACCGTTTGCACGGGACACGGTTGCGAGAATCAATATTTAAAACAAACCCAGAACGAACCCTATATGTTCCAGTATTGTTCCGCAAGGCTATAAAAGGGAATAATCTGAAGATACGGTGCTGCACTGCCGGATATGGCGTTTCATCCTATGCGACATGCCTGCTGAGAATAATTTAACCAGCGGCATAGCACGGCATCAACCGTAGATAGCTGATTGCGAAAAGCACCAGAGCGGTTCCGGCTAATATTAAATCGGTGAAACCGCCCTAACTATTTGTTTTGACGAAAATCTTGTTCGAAACTGTTTCACACTTTTCGGGATACGCTCTAGCGTATCATCAACACCTGACAGTGATCGCCGGTTTGTGCAGCTTCTGCAAAGGGCTCTCTGATGAGCAATGCATCGGCGCGGGTAATGACGGTTAACATGGAAGAATCCTGCACTGGTAAAGGTGTTGCCAGCAGTTCGCCTGCACTGTCACGGGTCAGAGTAGCGCGGATATAATCCCGCCGGTTTCCATTGGCTGGCAAGCTTTGAGCCAGTTTAGCACCGGCAATATGTGTGGCGGGTGTTTTGCCTGCCATACGGGCAACCAATGGTGCGAGAAACACATAAGAGCAGACAAGGCTGGAGACCGGATTACCCGGCAAGCCCAGAACCAGCAGGGGGGATTTATCTCCCCGCAACAGCTGGCCGAACATGAGTGGTTTGCCCGGTCGCATAGCGATTTTGTAGAAGCTTAAATCCACACCACAATTAATCAGCGCTTTATGCACCAGATCGTGATCACCCACCGATGCGCCGCCCAGCGTGACCAGAATATCAGCATCGGAGTTCGCTATTTTGCGGACGGCTTGTTCAATCTGCGCGAGGTCGTCCGAAACAATGCCCATATCAGTTGCTGTGCCGCCATTGCGGCGCACAATTTCTGCAACGCCATAGCTGTTGGAGCTGACAATCTGATCGGCCGCAGGTTGTGTTCCCGCAGGCACAAGTTCATTTCCCGTGGCAAGAATGGCCGTCTGAGGGCGTTTATAGACCTGCACTTGCGCATGGCCGGAAGCCGCTGCGAGTGAAAGCGAAGCCGGATCAAGAATATGGCCGGTTTGCAATAGGCATTCACCATCGCGAAAATCCAAACCACTAAGGCGGATATGGCGGGCTTTTTCCACATCTTGCAGCAGAGTGACCAGGCCATTTTCCTGCTGCGTGTTTTCCTGAATGACGACAGTATCAGCTCCGGCTGGCAATGGTGCACCAGTAAAAATGCGCACTGCCTCACCGGATTTGACCGTGCCACTGAAGCCTTGGCCTGCTGCGGATTCGCCGATAATTTTCAGCGTAACGGGAAGTTGTTCAGCGTCCGCAAAGCGAATGGCGTAGCCGTCCATAGCGGATGCATCAAATGGCGGCTGATTGAATGAGGCAAAGATTGAGGTGGCGAGGATGCGATCACCCGCTTCATGAAGGGCAACCATCTCATGGCCGGAAGGCATTTTATCCGCAAGCAAAAGGCGCAGTGCTTCGTCAACGGGTAACAATGCCATGAACTCTCTCCCGTAAAACCGGTCAGGATAATTTGTCAGAATGGGGTTTAAGAACGCTGCCAGTCACCGGACTTGCCGCCGGTTTTACTGTCGACTGCGATATTGCTGATGATCATGCCCTTATCAGCAGCTTTTGCCATATCATAAATTGTCAGGCAGGCGACGGAGACAGCAGTGAGCGCCTCCATTTCCACGCCAGTTTTACCGGTCAGTTTAACCGTGGCGCTGACGCGCAAGCCCGGCAAGGTTTCATCCGGCTCAATCTCGACTGAGACTTTACTCAGCATCAGCGGATGACAGAGCGGAATGAGATCAGATGTTTTTTTGGCTGCCATAATACCGGCAAGGCGTGCCGTGCCGATTACATCGCCTTTGGCTGCATTACCGGAAAGGATCAGCTCAAGCGTCTGCTTTTGCATGATGACACAGCCCGAGGCCGCGGCAATGCGCACAGTCTCGGCTTTATCGCCGACATCGACCATATTCGCAGCGCCGCTTTCATCGAGATGTGTCAATTTGCTCATGATTTATTCCGCACCGGTCAGCAATTTGTGTGTGGCAGCGGTCACATCCTGCTGGCGCATCAAGCTCTCGCCGATCAGGAATGTGGAAATACCGGATTTTTGCAGGCGCAGGCAATCATCATGAGTGAAAATACCACTTTCACCAACCAGCAGCCGGTCATCCGGCACCATAGTTGCCAGACGCTCAGAAACTGCAAGATCGACTTCGAAAGTACGCAAATTACGGTTGTTGATGCCGACCAAACGGGAAGAGAGTTTCAGTGCCCGTTCCATTTCAGCCTCATCATGCACTTCAATCAATGCATCCATGCCGAGTGAAAGTGCGGTTTCTTCCAGCTCTTTCGCCATTGCATCATCAACGCTCGCCATAATGATGAGAATGCAGTCAGCACCCCAATGGCGGGCTTCATAAACCTGATACGGATCGAACAGGAAATCTTTACGCAATGCAGGAAGGGAACAAGCCGCACGCGCCTGCTGCAAAAATTCCGGTGCGCCCTGAAAGCTTGGTGTGTCGGTGAGCACAGAAAGACAGGCCGCGCCGCCATCTTCATAGGCTTTTGCCAATGCGGGCGGGTTGAAATCCGGACGGATCAGACCTTTTGACGGGCTGGCTTTTTTGATCTCGGCAATCAGACCGAAAGTGCCGGCTTGCTGTTTTGTTTCCAGTGCCTTGAGAAAACCACGGGCAGGCGGCTGATCCGCTGCTGCCTTTTTCACTTCACTTAGTGGCAGGCGTACCTTGGCTTCAGCAATTTCAACAAGCTTATAGGTTTCGATCTTTTTCAGAATATCGGTCATATTATTCACTTGTTTTGCTGTTCGAAACAGCAATCAGCTGATCGAGTTTGGCTTTGGCTGCACCGCTGTCGATAGAGTGTGCGGCAAGGGCAATGCCTTCTTTGATGTCTTTAGCTTTGCCCGCAATAATCAGTGCGGCACCGGCATTGAGCAGCACGATATCACGGTAGGCACCTGCTTCGCCGTTGAGCACCCGCAGCAAAGCAGCAGCATTATGCTGCGCATCACCACCTTTAAGCGCATCAAACGTAACACGCTTCAGGCCGGCTTCTTCCGGTGTCATGTCAAATTCTGTGATTACACCATTATGCAGGGCTGCAACATTGGTGGTGCCTGCAGTGGTCATTTCATCAAGACCATCACCATACACCACCCAGACATGATCCGAGCCGAGCTCTTTCAGAACTTTAGCAATAGGCAAAACCCATTCGCGGGAAAAGACGCCAACCAGCTGATGCTTCACGCTTGCCGGATTGGCAAGTGGCCCGAGCAGGTTAAAGATCGTGCGCGTGCCGAGCTCCACACGGGCAGGCCCCACATGGCGCATGGAAGAATGATGCATCGGTGCGAACATGAAGCCGAGACCGGCTTCATGAATGCTCCGGCTGATCGTTGCAGGTTCTGCTTCAATATTGATGCCAAGCTCTGCCAGAGTATCCGCAGCGCCGGAGCGCGAGGACAAAGCACGGTTGCCGTGCTTCGCAACAGTCACGCCTGCACCGGCGGCCACAATGGCCGCACAGCTGGAAACATTGTAAGAGCCGGACTGATCCCCGCCGGTGCCAACAATATCAATCGCACCGGCAGGTGCATCAACAGGGATCATTTTTGAGCGCATTGATTCCACCGCGCCCGCAATTTCAGCAACAGCTTCACCACGCATGCGCAGCGCCATCAGAAATCCGCCGATCTGGGCAGGCGTGGCAGAGCCGGACATCATAATGTCAAACGCAGCCTTGGCTTCCTGTTTGGTTAAAGGAGTACCGGTAACCGCCTTGGCAATATAGCTTTTGAAATCTGACATGTTGCTCTCAATATCTGTATTTGAAGGCTCTGCCTGACAGGCAGATTAGAACGATAGGGCCTGATCCATCAGAGTCTGGTTGATCTTGACCGGATACTCGCCCTGCAACCGGCCAACAAGCTGTTCCAGCAGGTCGTCACCGATACGCGATGAAATCGCTGTGCGGGTTCCTTCCGGCAGGCTCTCGGCGCTGACACCGGCAGGTTCTGTGGTTTCCGTTACCTTAAACAGGATCTGCGTGTCTTTATTAATGCCGCTTGCCACGCCGCTCAGATTGTCAGAGCCACCAAAGATCTGGGCAATTGCTGAAGGTGCAAGTTCTGAATCAGTCGCTGTACGGGTCAGACCGCGCTTGGTCTGTTTTTCTGTACCGGCTTCCTGTGCAAGCACGTCAAGTGCTTCACCGGCTTCAAGACGCTTGCGCAGGTCTTCCGCTTTGGCTGTGAGGCGTTTGGTTGCCTGATCCTGCTTCCACTCTGCGGTCACCCGATCTTTAACTTCGTCAAAGCTGCGGTCACGGGCAGGGGTTACACCATCCAGCTGATACCAGATATAGCCGCGGGTTGGTGTTGGCAGCGCATCATTATCGATGCCCTGATCGGACTGATATACGGAGGTGAGGAATGATGGCAGTTGCGGCAGATCAGCAACCGGCTTGCCGTCAAGACCATTTCCTTCGGCATCAACTGCCTCAATGGTTTTAACTTGCAGTTTCAGCTTTTCTGCAGCCTGCGCAAGAGTGGCACCGTTGCCGCGTTCTTCCTCATAGGAATCATGCACTGCATTCAGCGAGCTGAGTGCCTGTGTGAGCGCCAGAGTTTTGCGGATTTCCGGCTCAACTTCTGCTTCTGTCTTAACAACGGATGGTTCAACGGCACTGATATGCAGGAGAACCGGACCAAAGGCACCTTTCACAACATCGCTGGTGCCATTGGCAGGCAATGCGAATGCTGCATCAGCAATCACTGCATCCGGCAGATCGGCTTTCACGAAAGTGCCGAGCTTAACATCATCAGGCTTTTTACCGCTCTGCGTTACGAGGTCAGCAAAGCTGGTGCCGGATTTGATTTTTTCTGCGGCAGCTTTGGCTTCATCTTCATTGGCAAAATTCAGCTGCTCAATCGTACGCTTTTCCTCAGTCGAGAAGCGGGCAACATTCTTTTTGTAATAATCCTGAATTTCTTCCGGTGTTACATCGCTCTCATTGGCAATGCTCTGCGCTTCCAGCGGTACATAGCTGACTTTGCGATATTCCGGCGCACGGTAATTGCCGAGATTGGCTTCATACCATTTTTTCAGTTCTGCATCATCAGGTGTTGCGATTGTGTCGGCTTTTTCCTGTGTGAGTGTAATATAGTCGATGGTACGGCTTTCACCGTCATAGAGAGCCAGCGCTTTGAACAGTGTGTCCGGTGCGCTCATACCATCTGACACGGCTTCCACGATCTGCTGACGCAGCGCGAATTTGGTGCGGCTGTCAAAATAATCCTGCGGGCTCATGCCTGCCTGACGCAACACGGCGTTAAACTGGTTGCTTGAAAAGCGACCGCTTGAATCCTGAAAAGCCTGATCCTCACCGGTAAGGCGAGCGAGGTGGTCTTTCGACATACCCAGACCCATTGTGCGGGCTTGTTCATCCAGCAGCACGCCTGCAACCAGCTGGCCGGTCACCTGTGAAGGAATGCCAAGTGCTTTTGCCTGATCACGGGTAAGCTGCTGGCGCAGCTGATTGGATACGGCAATCACCTGACGGTCATAGGCTAAACGATATTCAGTCGGCGAAACGGATGAGCCTCCGGCTTCCAGAACAGCATTGCCGCTAAAACCTTCACGGAACACATCTGCGATACCCCAGGCTGCGAACGAGAGGACGAGAAGACCGAGAAAGAATTTCGAGACCCATGATTTGGATGCAGTGCGCAAGCTGTCAAGCATAGAAGTACCTTTGTGGCGTAAACTCACTTTGTTAAATAAGGGGATAGCCGCCGATGATAATGCAGTCAAACGGAAACCTGCCTTGTCAGGCCATATGATGAAAAGAATTGTGACATTATTACCGTTAAAGCGGCGCGGGAAGGTAAGTTTGGGGATTTGCTTTCACAGACGAATTTGCTAGAGCGTGTCGCAATTAATCGTCTCCTGAACGGCAATATGCTCCGAAGCAGGTTCTGTTTAGGGTGAAAATCGGCTCTGTCCGGAAGCTCAATAACGCTCGGACACTGTCAAAGGCCGCTGTGCAATGTGGCTGAGATCATTGGTGAGGAGGGTGGAATGACCCCGGAAATTCGTCCGCTTGTAGCGGGTAACTGGAAGATGAACGGCACCGGCGAACAGTTGGGAGAACTGCGCGCAATCGCTGCCAATCTCAGCACGGATATCGGCCGCAAGTTCGATGTTGTGATCTGCGTTCCGTCAACACTCATTTCCCGCGCAGCTGCAACACCTGAAACCGATGCTATCGGCGTTGGCGGACAGGATTGTCATGCGGCAGAATCAGGTGCACATACCGGCGATATTTCCGCGCTGATGCTGAAAGAAGCAGGCGCAAGTCATGTTATTCTCGGCCATTCCGAGCGTCGTGCCGATCACCATGAAAGTAGCGAGACCGTGTGTGCCAAAGTGCAGGCCGCATGGAAAACCGGACTGACAACGATTGTCTGCGTTGGCGAAACCGCTGAGCAGAAACAGACCGACCAGACTCTGGATGTCGTTGGTCAGCAGATCGCGGATTCGCTGCCGGAAGGTGTGACCCCGCAAAATACCGTTGTTGCCTATGAGCCTGTCTGGGCAATCGGCACCGGTTTGACGCCGACTGTCTCGGATGTGCGCACAGTGCATGCGTTCATTCGCTCGAAGCTGATCGAACGTTTTGGTGCCAAAGGCGCGCATCTGCGTCTGCTCTATGGCGGTTCAGTCAAGCCGAATAATGCTGTTGAGCTGCTTGGCGTTGCTGATGTGGATGGCGCGCTTGTTGGCGGTGCCAGCCTGAAAGCAACGGATTTTCTCGCAATTTGCGATGCCTATCGCGTGCTCTGAAGTTGAATAAATATCAATCCCTTGCAAGCATTCGGTTGCAGGGGGTTGGATTGTCGGATAAATCCGTGTAAAAAGCCGTTTCTATCTTTACAAGAAAGCAGTCCGGAAACCCATGCAAACCGTTCTTATTGTTATACATCTCCTGATCGTTCTCGCTCTTGTCGGCGTTGTGTTGATTCAGCGTTCTGAGGGCGGTGGTCTTGGTATTGGCGGTGGTTCCGGCTTTATGACCGCACGCGGCGCAGCAAATGCGCTGACCCGTACAACTGCACTTCTGGGTGCCGGTTTCTTCGCGACTTCGCTGATTTTGGGCATTATGGCCATGAATGGTGAACGTCCGACAGACATTCTGAACCGTATTCCAGCGGCATCGGGTTCGCAGACAGCGCCAGCCGGTGGCAATGGTATTCTTGACCAGCTCGGCGGCGGCACAACGACACCGGAAACTGCTCCGGCACAGCCTGCCGCACCGGCAAGCTCGGTTCCAAGCTCACAGTAACGAGCTGAATATTTGAATTACAAAAAGCCTCCCTCGTGGAGGCTTTTTTCATTTTAAGACGGTTGCAATAAAAGTGTTGCAGGCTTGCCATAGACGCAGGGATTAGCTTGTGGGTAACATATTGTCCGTTGAGAGATGGGTGAGTTTAGCCTATCAGCAAGCAACCTGTTTACACATCATCTTCCGCTCATCTGTAAATGATGGGCACAAAAGAGTGTTTCGAGAAAGCCCCATGATTTCATCGCGTGTTCTCATCGCCGGTTTTGCCGGTCTGTGCTTAAGTTTCTCCGCTCTTACCGGTCAGGCATTTGCCCAGTCCGCCGGTGCGGCTTCATCGACAGAAACGACCGTTAAGGCCGCTAAGTCAGAGAAGAAAAAAGCAACTTCTCAGAAAGCAGCCGCCGCCAAAGGCAAATATAATATTGATCCGAGATATCAGGCGCAAACTGTTGCCTTTTCGGGTTATCCGGTCGGCACAATTGTTGTCGATCCGTCGAAATATTTCCTTTATCTGGTAGAAACACCAACCACTGCACGTCGTTATGGTATTGCTGTCGGTAAAGTTGGTCTGGAATTTAAGGGCAGCGGTACAATCAATGCCAAGCGTGAATGGCCGCGTTGGATTCCAACTGCAGATATGGTCAAGCGCAGTCCTGAACATTACGGCCGTTTCAAAAACGGTATGGACGGTGGTCTGGGCAACCCGCTGGGTTCACGCGCGCTCTACCTGTTTCAGGGCAATAAGGATACCTACATCCGTATTCACGGCACGGTTCAGCCTTGGACAATCGGGAGCTCTGCTTCAAACGGCTGCTTCCGTATGACCAATGAAGATGTGATGGAATTGTATGAGCGCGTTAACATGGGCGCGACTGTCGTCGTTCTCTGATCGCTTGATATCCTCATATTGCAGAAGCCGGCTCAGGCCGGCTTTTTGCTTTTTTATGCATTTTATTTCGGTTCAATAAAAAGTTTCTCAGGACAACCGAATAAGCAGTGGCAATTTGTTTGTCGAAGCACTATCTGTTTGCTCAGAGTTGCAGATCAGAGTTCTGTAACGCGTTTTCAACGCAAACTTTGTAATTTCAGCACTGTTCGGGAAAATTCCTTACGGTGGTGTTGTTGCGTGAATTATGGGTTTTGCCATAAAATGCCTCAGGGATTTTATGGGTAAATGTTAAGAATAATGAAAAATCCGTTGCTGAAATCATTTTTTAGTGGCGGAATCAATCAGGAGAGTCTAACGACATAAGCCCATGGCGCGATATGTATTCATCACAGGCGGCGTGGTCTCTTCCCTTGGAAAAGGCATAGCTGCAGCAGCACTGGCGGCTCTTCTTCAGGCACGTGGTTACCGCGTGCGGATCAGAAAGCTCGACCCTTATCTCAACATTGACCCGGGCACGATGTCTCCTTACCAGCATGGTGAGGTGTTTGTGACCGATGACGGTGCGGAAACCGATCTTGACCTTGGTCATTATGAGCGTTTCACCGGTCGTTCTGCAACAAAGCAGGACAATATCACGACTGGCCGCATCTACCAGAACATCATCGAGAAAGAACGCCGCGGCGATTATCTCGGTGCAACAGTTCAGGTTATTCCGCATGTAACGGATGAGATCAAAAACTTCATTACAGAAGGTAATGAGGATTATGATTTCGTATTGTGTGAAATCGGCGGCACAGTCGGCGATATCGAAGCAATGCCGTTTCTGGAAGCCATCCGTCAGCTCGGCAATGAATTGCCGCGTAACACGGCCGTTTATATTCACCTGACACTGATGCCGTATATTCCGGCAGCGGGTGAACTGAAAACAAAACCGACCCAGCATTCTGTGAAAGAGCTGCGTTCTATCGGTATTGCACCGGATATTTTGCTGATCCGTGCGGATCGTGAAATTCCGGAATCCGAGCGCAAGAAACTTTCGCTGTTCTGTAATGTCCGCCCAAGCGCGGTTATTCAGGCACTGGATGTTAAAACAATTTATGATGTGCCGATGGCCTATCATAATGAAGGTCTGGATTCTGAAGTTCTGGCAGCTTTCGGCATTGAACCGGCACCAAAACCGCAGATGGAGCGTTGGGAAGAAATTACCAACCGTATCCATAATCCGGAAGGTGAAGTTACCATTGCCGTGGTCGGTAAATATACCGGCCTGAAGGAAGCCTATAAATCGCTGATCGAAGCACTGACACATGGTGGCATTGCCAACCGTGTGAAGGTTAATCTCGACTGGATCGAAGCCGAGGTTTTCGAAAGCGAAGACGCTGCACCTTATCTTGAAAAAGTTCACGGCATTCTGGTGCCGGGCGGCTTTGGCGAGCGCGGTGCGGAAGGCAAGATTCTCGCGGCGAAATTTGCCCGTGAACGCAAGGTTCCGTATTTTGGTATCTGCTTCGGTATGCAGATGGCTTGTCTTGAAGCGGCGCGTAATCTCGCCGGTATCAAAGATGCATCTTCAACCGAATTTGGTCCGACGAAAGAACCGGTTGTCGGTCTGATGACGGAATGGCTCAAAGGCAATATGCTTGAGAAGCGTACGGCATCCGGCGATCTTGGTGGTACAATGCGTCTGGGTTCTTATGAATCCATGCTGAAAAGCGGCACGCGTATTGCTGATATTTACGGCACAACGGATATTCATGAGCGTCACCGTCACCGCTATGAAGTCAATATTGACTATATGGAAAAGCTTGAAAAAGCCGGTCTGACTTTCTCCGGTCTGTCACCTGATGGTGTTCTGCCGGAAACGATCGAATATGCCGACCATCCTTGGTTCATCGGTGTGCAGTATCATCCGGAGCTTAAATCGCGTCCGTTTGAACCGCATCCGCTGTTTGCCTCCTTCATCGGGGCGGCAGTAAACCAGAGCCGTCTGGTCTGACACTTGCAACGGGCACTTTAACAGTGCCCGTTTTGCTTTTATCGTCTAAGTCTGGATATTGCAGATGGTAATATCCATATGCTGAAAATGAAGCCGTCCTGCGGTTTCCTGCGCAGAGTGCCTGCGCAATAATTTATCCGGAAAAGTCAGGTACTTTTCAAGTTTGAGGAACAGATATGACTGCCAATCCAGTTGTTGAGGTTAAGGCGCCGTCAGGCACTGTAGTATTTTCCAACAAGGGCGCATTGTCGATCATTGCAGGCCCGTGCCAGATGGAAAGCCGCGAACACGCCTATGATATGGCTGGTGCCTTGAAGGAAATGACGGATAAGCTCGGCATCGGGCTGGTGTATAAGTCGAGCTTCGACAAAGCCAACCGCACCTCGCTGAAAGGTCAGCGCGGCATTGGCCTCGAAAAGGCGATGGAAGTTTTCACTGACCTTAAAAAAGATTTCGGTTTTCCCGTGCTGACAGATGTTCACACGGAAGAACAATGCGCACTCGTCGGTGAAGTTGTTGATGTGCTGCAGATCCCGGCTTTCCTCTGCCGTCAGACTGATTTGCTGATCGCCGCCGCTAATACCGGCCGTGTGGTCAATATCAAAAAAGGCCAGTTTCTTGCACCTTGGGACATGAAAAATGTAATGGCCAAAGTGGTTGAGAGCGGTAATCCGAATGTGATGCTGACTGAGCGCGGCGCGTCTTTCGGTTACAATACACTTGTGTCGGATATGCGTTCGCTGCCGGTTATGGCGGGTCTTGGCGCACCGGTGATCTTTGATGCCACGCACTCTGTGCAGCAGCCGGGCGGGCAGGGTGAAACCAGTGGCGGCCAGCGCGAATTTGTGGAAACACTGGCGCGTGCAGCCGTTGCTGTTGGTGTGGCAGGTGTTTTCATTGAGACCCATCAGGATCCGGATAATGCGCCTTCCGATGGCCCGAATATGGTGCCTTTGAAAGATATGCCGCGTCTTCTCGAAACGCTCATGGCGTTTGACAAGCTGTCAAAATCTCTCTGATTTTGAGCATTTACAATTTTAAAAAAAGCCCGCGTCTGACGCGGGCTTTTTTGTGTCTCAGAACTGTTTACTGAGGCTGACTTTGAAATTACGACCGGGCATGGCTGTAATACCATCGCTCAAATATGGCTCATATTTCTTGTCGAAAATATTATCGAGCCCGACATCCAGCTTGGTATCTTTCATCATACCGCTTTGCGGTGTCCATGTCAGAAACAGATCATGGATACCATAGCCTGCGCTTTCAGGACGGGCATACTCGCCGCCATTCTGATTATGCGGTGTCTTGGACTGTCTGGCGACAAAAGTCCCTGTCCAACCCAGTGTCAGATCATAATCAGGCACTTTCCAGCCCAGCGTTGTCACCAGTGTCGCCGGTGCCAGATCTTTGAGATAGGTGTTATAACCATAGATATTATTCAGCGCGCCATGACGGCTGCCATGCATTGTAGAGAAGGCCGCATCGGCAAACATATAAGTTGTGTCGTAATGGGCTGAAATCTCGATGCCAGTGGAATAGTAGGACGGCATGTTCCAGTAATTGGCAGCTTCGCCGCGTTTGGGTGGGTTGTTCGCTTTACCAAAGCGGCGGTTAATCGGATTGGTAACATGGTTATAATAGGCTGTTGCCCGAACCTTCAGCTGATCGTCAGTGGTGAAGAGCTGGTTGTGAATGGTCTCTACACCAATCTGGAAGTTATTGTTGCGCTCCACTTTCAGATCGCGGCTGGTGGCAGGCATATAGGTTGATGAACTTTGCGTGGAATAGAGCTCATCAATATTCGGCATACGCATAGCGTAGGCCCAATCAGCAAACAGACGCAAATTTGAGGTGGCATCATAGGTCACGCTCAAACCCGGTGTCAGGCCGTCATGGCTGACTGCGCTGTAATCATGACCCGCTTTGATATCATTATAGGTCTTTGCAGCGTTCGGCTTGCCTTCTGAACGCACATAATCATAACGCAGCCCCGGAATGATGGCCAGCTGATCGGTCAGGGCAACTTTATCAATCACAAAAGCGCTGAAAGTTTCCTGCTTGCCTTGCGGCATATTATAAGGCGCAAAATAACCGTAGTTATAATTGGCATTATTATGGGTTTTGCTATTCGAATACATCCATGTATCGCGGTTGTGGCGTTGTAACTGAATGCCGTAATTCAGACTGTGATTAAAACCACCTAGTGTGAAGTTGGATGTATTTTCGGCTTCAATTCGCAGATCAGAATATTGAGAATCTGTCCATTTTCCGCCTGTCGAGGCAGATGTACTCACACCATCAGGGCGCTCGGCGAAGAGGGACGTAAAAGCATAACTCACCATCAGGCGCGTATTGACCAGATCACTGTCACCGGAAAATTTGTGCTCAACGGATGAGCTGAAATCTTTCAGATCGCGCCAGGCGAGGCGACGACGGATGGCTTCATAATAACCTAGATCTTCTACCTGACTGCCGATTGGTTCAACCTGACCGCGAATAGCCGCAGGCGGCCCCCAGTTCTGGCTCATGCCGTAACTGGCCGTTGCTTTCAGCTCATGGCCGTCAGCGCTGGCACTGCCCTTGGCAGAGAAGGATGTGAGCTTGCTATCGGAGAAATTGTAACGCTCACCGCCACCGATGCGCATATCCTCAGTCTTGCGCCATGTGGCTGCTGCAAGGCCGTCAAAGGTGATGCCGCTATAATCTGTGCGCCCATAAATTGCGCCACTCTGCACCCAACCTTTATTGGCTGTCTGATAGCCGGTTTTTGACCAGAGTCCCCAGCTCTCACCTTCGCGCAGCATATCGGCTGCGTCTTTGGTTTCCATTTTGATGGTGCCGCCGAAGCCACCATTACCGTATTTAATGGATGTCGCGCCTTTTTCGATCTCAACGCTTTTGAGCAGTTCCGGCTCGATAAAGACTGTTCCCTGATCGTAACGCTCAAAATTCTTCTGTGCGCCGTCCATGATAATGCGCACATCTGTCTGGCGGGCAAAGCCACGGATTGCAATGCCCTGACCCTGAATGCGTACACCGCCAAGCATGGTAACACCCGGTGTCTGTTTCACCAGTTCCGGCAGGCTGGAAGCCTGAGCACGGTCAATCGTCTCGCGGTCGATCGTCACAATATTCGGGGCATCTGTGCCATAGCTGCCGGAGCCGACAGTGCCGGTGCCAACCGTAATTGTGTTCAGCTGCAATGTACCGGATGTATTGTCCGCTTGCTGTTTTTCCGTTTGTTTTTTTGGCTGATCAGTCTGTGCGTGAGCACTCGAGGTAAAATCAAAGATACCGGCGCTGCTTAAAACTGTACCGGCGAGAATGAAAAGTGTAAATTTTTGCATGCATGAAAAAGTGCGTGCACCGGTGGCAGAACCACCAGCAGCATAAGCGGACATAAGCGCAACTCCTTGGGAGGATTTGTTGTTCAGGCTTTGTTAATGATTACGCTTGCCTTAAAGTATTAAATTAGTTTTGCATATATGAATTTTCTAAATAAGATAAAATTAGTCATGTTTAAGAGTGCGGTGTTGCTCATCCGCATCCCCGAATAATGTTCCCTTTGAAATTTAAGACATATTTTAAAGCCGCGCTCTGGTGCTGCGCGGTGTTGCGAGGAGCAAGTTGGTCTCACTGTTCGTGATGCCGGGTACGAGGCGCACACGGCGCAGCACACTGTCGAGGTCACTCAGCGTATCGGCATTAATTTCTGCAATCAGATCCCAGCGGCCGTTGGTGGTATGAATTTCTGAAATCTCGGAGAAGCCGCCCAGCGCTTTCACCACACGTTCTGTCACATGGCCTTCAATCTCGATCATCATAATGCCGCGCACAGCCTGTTCAACCGTGTCAGCGCGCAGGATAACGGTATAGCCGAGAATATGGCCGTCTTTTTCCAACCGCTCCAAGCGGGCGCGTGCGGTGGCGCGGGAAACACCGGCATCGAGTGCGAGATCGGAGATACTGCGGCGTGCATTGTGACGGAGCAGGGTGATGAGTTTCTGGTCGAGATCGTCCACTGTCTTACCATTTTGTTCATTTAACTGCGCAATCTGATAAAGCATCTGTGGAGATTTGCCAATCTTCTCTGTCCACTCTGCCAATGTTTCGTGGTTTTATACGTGAAAGTCACCACCCTTATAGCGCTTTGCTGACGGGGCGGAGAAAACAATTATGGTCGTGAGGAACATATATGCATTGTAAACTGATTGGTGCACCTGTGCAGGACGGAACCGGACGCATGGGCTGCGAAATGGGGCCGAGCGCGTTTCGTGCCGCCGGATTGACTCAGGCTTTGCAAGAACTGGGGCATGATGTTACCGATCTGGGCAATGTGGAACCGGCTGCAAAGCGGAACCTCACGCATTCCAATCCGGTTCTGAAAAACCTGTCTGAAATCGTGGCATGGATTGAGGCGCTGGATAAAGCTGCCTTTGAGCATAGTGCCGATGGTTTCCCGATTTTCCTCGGTGGTGATCATGCGCTGGCAGCGGGCACCGTTTGCGGCCTGAGCCGTCGCGCCAAAGAGCAGGGTCGCCCGCTTTTCGTGCTATGGCTTGATGCGCATACAGATTTCCACACACTGGAAACCACCACCAGCGGCAATCTGCACGGCACACCTGTGGCCTATTATACCGGCCAGCCGGGCTTTGAGGGCACATTCCCTGAAGTGCAGGCTCCGGTTGATCCGGCCAATGTTTGCATGATTGGTATCCGTTCGGTTGATCCTGCGGAGCGCAATGCGATCCGTAAAACGGACGTAACTGTCAACGATATGCGCATGATTGATGAGCACGGCGTTGTAGCGCTGCTCACACGCTTCCTGAAGCGTGTAAAAGATGCCAACGGCTTGCTGCATGTCAGTCTTGATGTGGACTTCCTCGATCCGAATATCGCACCAGCGGTAGGTACAACTGTTCCGGGTGGAGCGACATTCCGTGAAGCGCATCTGATCATGGAAATGCTCCATGACAGTGAGCTGGTGACCAGTTTTGAAGCTGTTGAACTCAATCCGTTCCTTGATGAGCGCGGTCGTACAGCCTTCTTGATGGTCGATCTGATCGCCAGCCTGATGGGGCGCAGTGTGATGGATCGCCCGACACGCAGCTTCGTATAGAGCTGATAAATTTACAACCAAAGCGCTTCAATTGTCTCTGATGGACATGAAGCGCTTTTCTTAGTTTAACAGGTTCCGGCAATGACCGGAGGGAGATAGCCTGATGCGTGACAGAACAACCTTGAACCTCGTACCATTTGTCAGTGTTGACCATATGATGAAACTGGTGCTGAAAATCGGTATTGAAGATTTTCTCAAAGAACTCTGCACCTATGTGGAAGAAGACTTCCTGCGCTGGGAAAAATTCGACAAAACACCGCGCGTTGCTTCTCACTCCCATGACGGTGTGATCGAGCTGATGCCGACCAGTGACGGCACGCTCTACGGCTTTAAATATGTTAACGGTCATCCGAAGAACATGAAAGACGGTCTGCAGACCGTTGCTGCTTTCGGCATGCTCTCCGATGTGGATACCGGCTATCCGATCCTGCTGACCGAAATGACCATTCTGACAGCGCTGCGCACTGCTGCGACTTCAGCCGTTGTTGCCAAATATCTGGCACCTGAAAATGCACAGACTATGGCGATCATCGGTAATGGCGCGCAGTCCGAATTTCAGGCGCTGGCATTCAAGGCGCTGCTTGGCGTTAAATCACTGCGTCTGTATGATATTGACCCTTCTGCAACCGAGAAGTGCAAGCAGAACCTTGCAGGCTTCGGTTTTGAAATCGTCACCTGTACCAGTGCGGAAGATGCAGCGCAGGGCGCTCAGATCATCACCACTGTAACTGCTGACAAGCAGAATGCCACGATCCTGACCGACAATATGATCGGCAGCGGCATCCACATCAACGGCGTTGGCGGTGATTGCCCGGGCAAGACAGAAATGCACAAAGACATTCTGCTGCGTTCCGACATCTTTGTTGAATATCCGCCGCAGACCCGCATTGAGGGCGAAATTCAGCAGCTCGATGCCGATCATCCGGTGATCGAATTGTGGCAGGTGATGAACGGTACTGTGCCGGGTCGCCGTGACCAAAACCAGATCACATTGTTCGATTCCGTTGGCTTCGCGACTGAAGATTTCTCGGCGCTGCGCTATGTGCATGACAAACTGAAATCGACAGGTCTTTATGAAAATCTCGATCTGCTGGCAGATCCTGATGAGCCGCGTGACCTGTTCGGCATGCTGCTGCGTTGCGAGAAAAAACTCGCAGGCGAAGCGGCATAATCCGCAAGCAATTTTAAGAGACGGGCAGGAGCAATCCTGCCCGTTTTTGTTTGTGCAATCGCTGCATACTGGACATCACTAAAACAACGGAGTAATTGCCGGACATGGCTCTGCATCTTGTAAAACTCTGTGTGGGATGTGATTCCCTTGAAGATCTGGCAGCGTGGATTGATTTCCGCCTTGAGGAATGCCGTGCAAACGGTGTTGTGCCGGAACAGTTTCACACAACGCGCATGGTGCCGAAACGCCAGGTTGAATTACTTGACGGTGGTTCGCTCTATTGGGTGATTAAGGGCAATATTCAGGCGCGTCAGCGTTTGCTGGAAGTGCGCACATTTACCGGTGAGGACGGCATTGGCCGTTGCCATCTGGTACTGGAGCCGAAAGTTATTCCGACTGTCTGGCAACCCCGCAGGGCATTTCAGGGCTGGCGTTATATTGCGGATGAAGAAGTGCCGCAGGATGACAGGGCGGGAGCGGGAGGCGGCATGCAGGCTTTGCCTGTTGATCTGCGCCGCGAACTGGCGGCGCTCGGCCTCATTTAATTAGAGCGTATCCCGAAAAGTGTTAAGCGGTTTTCGGATAAGATACGCGCAAAACAAACAATAGTTATTCAACGCAGTTTAAGGCGTATTGCAACGCGTCCGCTTGCATTGCCTGTTGCTATGCGCAGTGATGCTTCCGGCAGGCTGATGCGACGACTGCGCTGGGCATTGCAGACCAGAAGTCCGACGAGTTCGCGGGTGTTCAGAGAGGCACCATCCGCGCGTAAATCCGCAAGACGGGCAGCGGCATGACGCAGAGCCTGAACACTCAGCAATGTTGTTTTACCTGCTTTTTGCGACGATTGCAGTGAATCGGATTCATCCTGAATCGTACTGGCAAAACCGAACAGATTGAGCATATTCGACATTGTAAACCCTTTACACAATACTCACGGGGTTTGCAGATGGTCTGCTTGATTTACATCCGGCCAAACACAAAGCCGGATAAAAGTTAAAGTGTTTGCCGCCGGACAGGCGGCTAAGCTATGCGCGGATTAACGCGCAATCGCATAGCAGTTGAAGCTCTTTTTCTTCAGGGCTGCACAAGCATCCCATGCGGCTGTTTTGGTTTCAAAGCCTACAAAACGAGCGCGGTAGAATGTGTTGTTACCCTTGTTGAAAGTTTCCGTCATAGGAGAGGTGGCACGAAGTGTGCTGCCTGCCTGCTGGGCAGCTTTGCTCAGCATATCCTGTGCCTGACCTTCGCTTGGCAGCGAACCGATCTGAATGGCCCACGCACCGGAAACATCAGCAGCATTATTGGCCATAGCAACATTGGTTTGGGCAGTATTGTTCTGACGAGCATTTTCCTGTGGTACGGCAATAGGTTCTGCACGTGCGGCAGGCGCCGGCGTTGGTGTCAGCCCCATGCGCGAGGCCGCTGTGTTGGCCGATGCAGTGGTGACCGGATCAACATTCGGGATTGAGGCTTTAGGTGTTGGAATGGCCACAAGCTGCGAGGATACAGGAACTGCAGGGCGTGGCGTTGGCGATGCAAGCGCCAGCATTTCAGGCTGTTGGGCAGGAACCGGTTTCTGGCGGGCAATAACCGCGCTGATTGCATCCTGCGCGCTGCCTGCTGAGGCGTCGGCAACAAGCACCGGCTGGTCTGCACGCTCAGCCGGAAGCGGCACGGCGCGTGGCAATGGTGAAGGTTCTGCACTCAGGGCAGGTGCTGCCGGTGCATCATTTCGTGCAATCAGCAATGCATCATTACCACGACGCGAAGGTGTTGCTTTTGGCAAATGTGCCTGAATCAGACGAGCCATTGTTGCATCACGGGATGCGCCGCTGCTGCCGCCCATAACAACGGCGACGATACGGCGGCCGTCACGATTGACCGAAGTTACAAGATTGTAGCCGGAAGCATTGACGTAACCGGTTTTGATGCCGTCAACGCCCTCAATGCGACCGAGCAGACGGTTATGACCGTTGATGGTTTTACCGCGGAACTGAAAGCTGGAGCGACCGAAATAAGGGTATTGCTGCGGAAAATGCTGACGCAGGGCAATGCCAAGGATAGCCATATCACGCGCAGTGGTCTGCTGGTTCGGGTTTGGCAAACCGGATGCATTGCGGAATGTAGTTGAGCGCATGCCGAGACGGCGCGCTTTTGCAGTCATCATCTGGGCAAAGCGTGGTTCTGAACCACCGAGATATTCACCGAGTGCTGCCGCAGCATCATTTGCAGAGCGGGTAATCAGCGCCATAATCGCGTCTTCAACAGTAATGCTCTGACCGGCAGGCACACCGATTTTTGTCGGAGGGCGCGTCGCAGCATATTTGGAAAACGGGATTTTGGTATTTTTGTTGATGCGTCCGGCCTGCATCGCCTCGAAAACCATATAAAGGGTCATCATTTTGGTAAGGGAGGCGGGGAAGCGCTTGGCATCCGCACTTTCTGCGAACAGGGTTTTACCTGTATTGGCGTCTATCACAATTGCGGCATGACGCGGGTTTTTTGCTGCCTGAGCAGACCCTGCCGTAATCGTAAGAGTGAGGGCGCCGGCCATTGTTACTGCTAACAATGAGCGGGCCGCAATCTTGATGCCGGATGCGGCGTGACGGAACGCATGATACACGGTGAACTACCTGCCTGGACTGCCAATTTTCAGGTGTGGCGCAAAGGACACGCCACGAACATTTCCGTGATCATATTGCCAACAGCCTTACCAATCCGTTTATAGATGGGCAAATCATGATGTTTTTTTGATTTCATGATCACTTTTTAAGGCGCTCATTATGTGAGAGGGCGTAAAATTCGGTGATGACGGTGTGTTAAGTGCTTGCTAATAAATAAAAAATCGAAAACTTATTTCATGTTTGTTTTATTTTAAAAAATAATTTTTTTGGCTATTTTTTTGTTTTGTGTCCGAACCTCCTCCGTAATTCATATCTGTATTTTGCGTGAACCATGTTAAAATACAGGCAGAATAAACGCAGCTTTCCTTAATTTCCCCGCTGAATACCGGTTCTTTGTTGATCTGTGCGGTGTCGCCCGGCGTAAAGTCTTTTCCGGTTTACCAGTTGCGGAAATCTTTTCAGGTGGGAGGCGTTTCATGCTGGTTTTTTCTCACGGGCGCTATACTCTGGGGAGGAATAAGGGTGTGTCGGGCTTTGTGTTGTGCGGGGCTTAACATCGCCGCGTTTCAACCTACATAATAGGTCTACGACGAGTGGCTTCCCAACCACGATGCGTGACTTCAGAAATTACGGATACGATCAGGACGGATACGGTCAGGAATGAGTGCAGCAGACCCTTTTATGCAGACCAACCCTCTCATGCAGGTAACGCCTCCTATGCAGGCCAAGCCTCCTGTGAAGGGAAGTGATGAAGACGATCAGAAGGGTTCCGGTAATGGCACAGCTGTAATTACGCGGACAAAAACCCGCTTAAAGCGGCCAAGTCTCTACAGAGTGCTGTTACTCAACGATGACTACACGCCAATGGACTTCGTTATTCATGTACTGGAACGTTTTTTCCAGAAAAACCGTGAGGATGCGACGCGTATTATGTTGCATGTCCATAATCACGGGGTCGGTGAATGCGGTATCTATACGTATGAAGTTGCCGAAACCAAAGTGACGCAGGTGATGGATTTCGCCCGTCAACATCAGCATCCGCTGCAATGCGTGATGGAGAAAAAGTGAGGTACAATGCCAACATTCTCCCAAAGCCTTGAAAAAGCACTTCATCAGGCGCTGACAATCGCCAATGAACGCCATCATGAATATGCCACCCTTGAGCATCTTCTGCTGGCTCTGATCGACGACAGAGATGCCGGTGCGGTTATGCGTGCCTGCAATGTCGATATCGTACAGCTTAAAAAGACAGTGACTGACTATATTGACCGTGAGCTGGATAATCTGGTGACCGGTTATGATGAGGATTCCAAGCCGACAGCCGCATTCCAGCGGGTGATTCAGCGTTCGGTTATCCATGTGCAGTCATCCAATCGTGATGAAGTGACCGGTGCCAATGTGCTGGTGGCTATTTTTGCTGAGCGGGAAAGCCATGCGGCTTATTTCCTGCAGGAGCAGCAGATGACCCGCTATGATGCGGTCAATTATATTTCTCATGGTATTTCCAAGCGCTCCGGTGTCAGTGATGATCTGACGGAGGGTAAAGCCCATGATGCGGAAGAAGCCGCGCAGCCTGAGAATGAAGAACGCAACAAGAAGAAAATTGATGCGCTGACGGCCTATTGCGTCAACCTCAATGAAAAGGCTAAGGCCGGTAAGATCGACCGTCTGGTTGGACGTGAAAGCGAAATCAATCGCACGATTCAGGTTCTGTGTCGCCGCTCCAAGAATAACCCGCTTTATGTGGGTGATCCGGGCGTGGGTAAAACCGCGATTGCTGAAGGTCTTGCAAAACGAATCGTTGATGGCGATGTGCCGGAGGTTCTGCTCAATGACACGATCTTCTCGCTGGATATGGGTAGCCTTCTGGCCGGTACCCGCTATCGCGGGGACTTTGAAGAACGTCTGAAGCAGGTTGTTAAAGAGCTGGAAGATTATCCAGGTGCTGTTCTGTTCATTGATGAAATCCACACTGTTATCGGTGCGGGTGCCACATCAGGCGGCTCAATGGATGCGTCTAATCTTTTGAAACCTGCTTTATCTTCGGGGCAGATTCGCTGCATCGGCTCGACAACCTATAAAGAGTTCCGTCAGTTTTTTGAAAAGGACAGGGCGCTTGTCCGTCGTTTCCAGAAGATTGATGTGGCTGAGCCGACTATTCCTGATGCCATTGAGATCATGCGCGGTCTGAAGCCTTATTTCGAAGACTTCCACAAAGTGAAGTTTGCGGATGATGCGATTACGGCTGCCGTGGAACTCTCTGCCCGCTATATCACTGACCGTAAATTGCCGGATAAGGCAATTGATGTGATTGATGAAAGCGGCGCCAGCCAGATGCTGTTGCCGGAGGCCAAACGCAAGAAGGTCATCGGCATCAAGGAAATTGAAGCGACCGTTGCGACAATGGCGCGTATCCCGCCGAAGACTGTCTCCAAGGATGACGAGCAGGTACTCGCCAGTCTGGAGAAAGATCTCAAGCGCGTGGTCTATGGTCAGGAACTGGCGATTGAGTCGCTCAGCTCTGCGATCAAACTGGCGCGTGCGGGCTTGCGTGAGCCGGATAAGCCGATTGGTTCTTATCTGTTCTCCGGCCCGACCGGTGTGGGTAAGACGGAAGTTGCCAAGCAGCTTGCCAGCACATTGGGCGTGCAGTTGCTGCGCTTTGATATGTCTGAATATATGGAACGGCATACCGTATCGCGCCTGATTGGTGCGCCTCCGGGCTATGTCGGCTTTGAACAGGGCGGCCTTTTAACCGATGGCGTTGATCAGCATCCGCATTGCGTGCTGCTGCTCGACGAGATCGAAAAAGCGCATCCGGATCTGTTCAATATCCTGTTGCAGGTTATGGATCATGGTCGTCTGACCGATCACAATGGCAAGCAGATTGATTTCCGCAATGTCATTCTGATCATGACCACCAATGCCGGCGCTGCGGATATGGCAAAAGCAGCCATCGGTTTTGGTTCCACCCGTCGCGAAGGCGATGATATGGAGGCGATCAACCGGTTGTTCACACCGGAATTCCGTAACCGTCTGGATGCGATTATTCCGTTTGGCCCGCTGCCTGTACCGGTTATTCATAAAGTGGTGCAGAAGTTTATCATGCAGCTGGAAGCCCAGCTGGCTGATCGTGGCGTGACTTTTGAACTGGATAAGAAGGCTATCGGCTGGCTGGCGGATAAAGGCTATGATGAACGCATGGGTGCGCGGCCTCTGGCACGCGTTATTCAGGAGTTTATCAAGAAGCCGCTGGCTGATGAATTGCTGTTCGGCAAGCTGAAAACCGGAGGAACTGTTAAAGTCTCCACCGGAGAAAAGCCTGACGGTAAGATTGGTCTGTTGCTGGATGTGGTGAAGGCCAAGCCGGTTAAACCGCAGAAAGAGCAGGTTGAGGAAGAGCCTGCGCCAAAGCCGGTGAAAAAGCCCGCTAAGGCAGATGCCAGCACCAGTGCTGAAAGTTCTTCTGAGTCTGAGGCGCCAGAACCGAAGCGTAAGTCCGCATCGGTGCCTAAGGTGCCAAGGACGAAGGAATAAAACAAAAAAGCGCCCGTTTTTGACGGGCGCTTTTTTTATCCAATGCTGCGTGTTTTAACTCTTAAGCATCGTGCCGGTTTTCTCTTTCAGCGCATACCAGGAGATTGCTTCTTCAAGAATATGCGGGGTCTGGCCGCCGCGTTCGCAGGCGCGGGCAAAATAATCGCGCAATTGCGGGCGGTAATCCGGATGGGCACAATTCTCGATGATTACAGAAGCGCGCTCACGCGGAGCAAGGCCACGCAGATCGGCAAGGCCGTGTTCTGTCACCAGAATATCAACATCATGTTCGGTATGATCCACATGCGGCACCATCGGTACGACAGATGAAATCGCACCACCTTTGGCCACCGATTTGGTGACGAAAATCGACAGGAAAGCATTACGTGCAAAGTCACCCGAACCGCCGATGCCGTTCATCATATGCGTACCGGCCACATGAGTGGAGTTCACATTGCCGTAAATGTCGAATTCCAGCGCAGTGTTGATGCCGATAATGCCGAGACGGCGGATAACTTCCGGATGGTTGCTGATCTCCTGCGGGCGCAGCACCAGCTTGTCTTTATAACGGTCGAAATTACCAAAAACGCGTTCGCCGCATGCCTGACTGAGCGTGATCGAGGAGGCAGAGGCAAAGCTGAGTTTGCCTGCATCCATCAGATCAAATGTGCTGTCCTGCAACACTTCGCTATACATGCGCAGGTGGTGGAACGGGCTGTCCACAAGGCCGGTCAGAACCGCATTGGCAATGGTGCCGATACCTGCTTGCAACGGGTTAAGAGACAGATCAAGACGGCCTTTTTCAACTTCATTTTCAAAGAAATGAATCAGGTGTCCGGCAATGGCTGACGTCTCGCTGTCAGCAGGCTCGATCAGCGAGGCACTGTCTGACTGTTCGGTGATGACAATCGCCGCGATTTTTTCCGGTGGAATCGGAATGTATGGCGTGCCGATCCGGCTCTCACAGGACACGACAGGAATCGGATCGCGGGACGGGCGCTTGGTCGGAATATAAACGTCATGCAGCCCTTCCAGCGATAGGGCGTGGCTGAGGTTGATCTCAACAATCACCTTTTTTGCCAAAATGGCAAAGCTCGCCGAATTTCCGATGGAGGTGGTCGGAACAACACCGCCGTCTTCATTAATGGCGATGGCTTCGATGATTGCATAATCAACCGGCCCGATCTGATTGGAGCGCAATTGCTCAACAGTTTCAGAAAGATGCTGGTCGATAAACATGACTTCGCCACGGTTGATTGCGGCGCGCAGAGTGCGGTCAACCTGAAACGGCATGCGGCGGGCAAGTACGCCTGCTTCGGTCAGGATTTTATCGACATCATGACCGAGCGAAGCGCCGGTGAGCAAAGTAATTTTAAACGGTGCATTTATAGCCTGTGCGGCCATTGCAACCGGCACGGCCTTGGCATCACCGGCACGGGTGAAACCGCTCATGCCGATGGTCATCCCGTCTTTGATCAGGGCTGCGGCCTCGGCAGGCGTAACAACTTTTTCATGCAGGGAGGAATTGCGGATACGATCTTCTAGCATGGTAAACCTATATTCGAAGGAACTCTGATGGGAGGTTCAGAGAACGGACGCATGTGAATGCTGCCGGTATGCAATATCTGCGCACCCGCAGGGTTCGTCAAAGGGCTTATCCTGTGGCGGGGGCTTTTGCCAGCTTTGTCTGTGAAAAGGTCATTCTGTCGCGATTTAGCGCTTTCAGGTCTGAAACAGAATATGCGTTGGCGATGCTGAAGGAGAGGACTTCATGCCTGTTTCGAATGATGGCACCACGCAGCATTGCAATCTGAAAACCCTGTGTCTAACAATGCGGATACAGCAGATATCTCTGCTCCTTATGATGCACTTGTTGCTTCCCATACCGTAATTTCAAGACTGTAACCCGATGCCAGATCATGAAAAGCCTGTAAGCCCGTCAGCGCCGCTTAATCACAGAGCGGAAGCGGCCGCGAGCAGCCATGACGGGGAGGTTCTGTCCTCTTTTGCAGAGAGACTGCGATGGTTTGGTCGTGGTTCCCGCAATATTTTCAGTATTCCGGCGCTGCTGCTGATCAGCTCCTTTATCGGCTTTTCCGGCCTGGCGATTGAAAGCGGTATCAGCATGGGGCAGGCGGTGTTTATGACGCTGACCATCTGGGCGCTGCCCGCCAAAGTGGTGTTGATCGGCGCAATCTCCGCAGGAAGCTCGATGGCCGCCGCTGCATTGGCTGTGGCACTGTCCTCCGTGCGTTTGATGCCGATGGTCGTGGCTTTGCTGCCGGAGCTCAAAGGTCCGCGATCGCGCAAGATCACTTTGCTGTTTCTCTCGCATTTTGTGGCTGTGACTGCATGGGTGATGGCGATGGAGCAGTTGCGGCATATCCCGCGTGATCTGCGTACCAGCTATTTTGCCGGTATTGGCGTTACACTGGTGCTGACCAATGCGGCCGTCGTGGCGCTGATTTATATGCTCTCGGCTAATTTCCCGCCGTTATTATTTGCAGCGCTTTTCATGCTCACTCCGATGTATTTTCTCACCTCGCTGTGGCGTTCGTCACGTGAGCAGGCGGGCAAGGCAGCGTTGCTGAGCGGGCTGGTTATCTTTCCTGTTATGCATGCGGTAGCACCCGGTTATGATCTTCTGCTGACGGGGATTACCGGTGGCGCAGTGGCATTCGGGTTTCATCTTTATATACAGCATCTGCGCCGGAAAGAGGCTCAATCATGAACTGGATGAGCTTCGATACATGGTGGTGGCCATATCTGTTTATTCTCATCGCCGGTGCACTGGCGACAGATATCTGGCGTTTTCTAGGTGTGCTGGTCGGCGGGCGGATGCGCGAGGACTCGCAAGCTTTGGTGCTGGTGCGCTGTGTCGCAACCGCTCTGGTGGCCGGTGTGATTGCGCAGCTTATTCTCTACCCGACGGGTGAGTTGGCAAATTCGCCGATGTGGCTGCGGGCTGGCTCTGCCATTCTTGGTTTCGTGGCATTCCTGCTGGCAGGGCAGCGTATTCTGGTTGGGGTGCTGACTGGTGAAGCGCTGCTTCTGGTGGGGCTGCTTCTCTTGTAATTCTCTGCGCATCTTGAAAAAATGCGCAGAGATAAAAACATGTAATATTAAAGGCTTGCAATAATTTTCTGACAATTTTCTGCAAGTATAGCCTGATCTTCCATTTTGCCGGTATGACCTGTCAGGGCGATGCCCTCAAAACGCGGGATGACGTGGAAATGCAGGTGGAACACAGTCTGACCTGCAGCCGGTTCGTTGAACTGCATGATGGTGACGCCATCGGCATTGAAGGCTTTTTTTACGGCAACAGCGATCTTCTGTGTTGCGGCAATCAGCTTGGTCAGCACCGCATCATCGGCATCGAGAATATTGCGTGAACCTTGTTTCGGGATGACGAGGCTGTGGCCTTTTCCCTGCGGCATTACATCCATGAAAGCATAGATATCGTCGTCTTCATAAATCTTGTGACTTGGGATTTCGCCACGAATGATCTTGGCGAAAATATTGTCGCCGGAATAGGTGGCTGGCTGGTTATCTGGCATGTTGTGCTCCCTGATGGGTTTTAATCCGGTTCGTGAATTTTGCGGAACGGGCTGTGTTCCGTGTAATAACTATTGTTCATCTCCACCTCACTTATTTCGCGGCGCAAATATTGCGCAACAGCGGTGCGGAAGGCAGGGTGGCTGATATAATGGGCTGAATGGGTGGTGACAGGCTCATAACCCCGCGCCAGCTTATGTTCGCCCTGTGCACCGGCTTCCACCACAGATAATTTATGCGCAATGGCATAATCAATCGCCTGATGATAGCAGACTTCGAAATGCAGGAAGGGGTGGTCTTCAATGCAGCCCCAGTGACGGCCAAACAGCCGGTCGCCTCCGATGAAATTGATGGCTCCGGCAATATAGCGCCCGTCACGGCTGGCCATGATCAGCACAATATCCTCGCTCATACGCTCGCCGATCAGCGAGTAGAATTCGCGGTTGAGATACGGACGTCCCCATTTGCGGCTGCCGGTATCCATATAGAATGCGTAAAACTGATCCCAGATTTCTTCTGTCAGATCGGAGCCGGACAACCAGTCAATGGAAATGCCGTTGCTCAGTGCTTCACGTCGCTCCCGTTTCAGGGCTTTGCGTTTGCGGGAAACAAGTTCTTCCAAGAAATCATTATATTCATGGAAGCCATTGTTTATAAAATGGAATTGCTGATCTTTTCTGTGCAAAAATCCGGCCTCTGTGAGTGCCTGAATATCCGGCATTTCAGCAAAGGTTACATGAGCGGATGACAGCTGGTTTTGTTCGGTGAATTGGGCAACGGCACTGGCGAGCAGGCGGCGCAGTTCTGGGTTATTCTCTGCGGTAAGCAGTCGCGGGCCGGTTGCCGGTGTGAACGGAACGCCCAGCTGGAGCTTGGGGTAGTATTGGCCGCCCGCACGCTCAAAGGCTTCAGCCCAGCCGTGGTCGAACACATATTCACCCTGACTATGCGCTTTTAGATAGGCAGGGGCTGCTGCAAGCAAAATGCCCTGTTCGGTTTCGAGGCGCAGGTGACAGGATTGCCAGCCGGTATTGCCGCCGACGCAACCGGAATCCTCCAGTGCGGAAAGATAGGCATAGGACAAAAACGGGTTATAGGATTTGTTGACGGACGGTGAGATGTCATCGGCAGAGCTGATGGGCTGTTTGTCGGTAACGGAAAATTGCGCCCATTCGCTGAGTTCAAAACCCTGCATATTGCTGACGGTGCGCAAAATGATGCCGGTTTCTTCCTCGCGTCCCGTCTTTTCCTCATGCATAGCAACCAACCATTCCCGTCAAACGATTCAAAGCTGTCTGGTTGATACCGGCGCATCAGACGATACGCCGGTAATCTTCTGGTGCCTCAGGCGATTGCACTGTCTGGTATAAAACCTTCGAATGTAATCTGCTGTGCATGCATATCGCTCACGGCTTTTTCTTCTGCGTTGCGCACTGTCCATGTGATGACAGGACGGTCGAGCACGGTGCGGAAAAAGCTGATGAACGGGTTAGGCAAGTGGTGGAAATTATAGGACACAAAATCCACATCATGCGCCAGCATGGCAAAATGCGCTTCCATATCTGCTGGTCGTGTACCTTCAGCAGTCAGACCAGCAACAACACCCGGAGCATTGCTGCGGAACAGGCGGATAAGGTGATGATCAAATGACATGATCGCCGCTTCACCCTGATAGTCTTTCAGCTCTTTGGCAACGGCGGCAACAAGACCTTCGTCCTGACCTTCAATGCCTTTCAGCTCAATCACCACCGGCACGCGTCCGGCAATCAAATCGAGCATCTGGCGCAATGAAGGCGGATGGTCCTGTGTTGTGCCGATTGTCAGCTTTTGGGCTTGTGCCAGTGTCAGGTCACAAATACGCCCTTCACGACCTGCCAGACGATCCAGCACATCATCATGAAATACGATGACTTCGCCGTCTTTTGTCAGATGCACGTCGCATTCAATGGCATAATTACCTGCAATCGCTGCACTAAAGGCCGGAAGAGTGTTCTCCCAGACCTTTTTATTCATATCGTGCAATCCGCGATGGGCTATCGGCCTGCGGGTAAGCCATTTCAGTTCACCACGAAGCGCTGCGCTCATAATTATGCAACCTCGATAATGGCTTCGATTTCAACCGGTGCATTCAGTGGCAGGCCGGCCATGCCAACTGCGGAGCGGGCATGCTTGCCTGCATCGCCAAGCACGTCGATAAACAGCTGTGAGCCGCCGTTTGCAACAATGTGCTGGTCGGTGAAATCAACAACGGAAGCCACGAAAACAGTGATTTTTACAATGCGCTTGATGCGGGAAAGATCGCCGCCGAGTGCCGCTTTTGCCTGCGAAAGCACATTGATTGCGCAGGCTTTGGCAGCTTCCTGCGCCTGTTCAATCGTCAGATCGCGACCAACCAGACCAGTAGAGATGAGCTTGCCGTTTTCCAGCGGCAGCTGGCCGGAGGTGAACAGCAGATTACCGCTCTGGGCAAAAGGCAGATAGGCAGCGGCTGGTGCTGCTGATTCAGGGATAGTAATGCCGAGGTCTTTGAGACGGGTTTCGATTGTCGAGGTCATGGCGCTCTTTCCGGTTTTATTTCATCATCACTTGATAACGGCGATGCGTAATAAGGTCATTTTGGGGCGGGGGTCTCTCCGCAGGGGTTCTTTAACAGTTTGCATTTCATTGTTCGGGATCATTTTACGGTGTTTGTGCGTTAATTAGACAACGTGCAGATACAAAAACATCACTGAAACTGACAGAATCAGTGGAGCATAGCAAAAGCTGTGATTTTTGCCTCGCTTCCGCCATGAGTTATTTTAACATGGCGATAAATTTATCGGAGAATCTTTATGCGTTTTTTGCAGGCCCTGTTGTTCGGAACTGGTTTTAAATCAACCTCAGTGCTTCACACTGCGATTCTTAGAACGACTGTGCTCGGCACTGTAGGTGTGCTGAGTACTGCTGCTTATGCTGGCAGTACTCTTCTGCCGCATCGTGCTGTTTATGATCTGACTTTGGAACGTGCGGATGAAAAGTCGGGCATCAGCGGCGTAACGGGACGCATGGTCTATGAGTTTAACGGCTCGGCCTGTGAGGGCTATACAACGAATTTCCGTTTTGTGACGCGTATTGATATGGAGGGGCAGGATCAGCGGGTCACCGATCAGCAGGCCACGACATTCGAGGCCGGTGACGGCAATCGCTTTCGTTTCGTCAACAAAACTTTCGTTGATAAAGAGCTGGTCAAAGAAGTGCGCGGCAATGCAACACTCGGCGATAAGCAGATGGACGTTGCGCTGACAAAGCCTGAAAAGCAGGATCTGAAGCTGGCGCTGTCGCAGTTTCCGACACGTCACATGGAAGAATTGCTCGGAAAAGCTGAAAAAGGCGATACCTTCTACCAGACAACGATTTTCGATGGTTCAGATGATGCCAATAAAATCATGTCAACGACCGCAGTGATCGGCAAAGGGCAGGTCTTGCCTTCTGATGGTGAGACGAAGGTTATGGGCGACGTGGCAAAGCAGGAAAGCTGGCCGGTAACAGTCGCGTATTTTGATGATGAGGAAAATGACGAGGGACTTCCCGTTTATCGCATCAATTTCAAGCTCTACCGCAATGGCGTGACCCGTGATCTCAATATGGATTATGGCGATTTTGCCATGAAAGGCACACTGGTTAATCTGGAAATGTTCAAGCAGGCGGATGGTGCAAAATCTTGCGAATGAGCTGATACAGGCTGATTGTTTTGAGATTCAAGGTGGTGGTTCCGGCAACGGAATTGCCGCCTTTTTCATTTTATTGAAATTTTATACCTTGAATTATGTAGTGGTGATTATAAATATCATTATGACTTTGGTTCGTCGTCTGCATTTTGCGGAAAAGGCGATTTGTTACAAATAAAGGTTCATAATGTCTGATCTGTTTTCTTCTTATAATCTGAGCGGCCTGTCGTTGGAAAATCGTGTGGTGATGGCACCTATGACGCGCGCGCGTGCCGTTGATACTGTGCCTGATAGTGATACGGCATTATATTACGCTCAGCGTGCCGGAGCTGGTCTTATTGTGACAGAGGGAACGCCGATTTCCGATGAGGGGCGCGGCTATCTCTATACGCCGGGTGTTTATTCTGCCGAGCAGGTAGCGGGATGGAAAAAGGTCACGGATGCAGTTCATGCGCGTGGCGGCAAGCTTTTCTCGCAGATTTGGCATGTAGGCCGTGTTTCTCATACTTCCGTCCAAAAAGACGGTATTGCGCCTGTCGCGCCGGTTGCGGAAATTGCAAAAAATTCAAATGTCTTCGGACTTGATGACGGCGGCACACCGGGATTGGTATCTCCCAGTGCACCGCGCGCACTGAATACAGAAGAGATTGCCCGCATTACCAAGGAATTTGCTGATGCAGCAGACAATGCTGTAAAGGCCGGTTTTGACGGTGTCGAAATTCATGGTGCAAACGGCTATCTGATCGAACAGTTTATCAATGCCGGTTTCAATACGCGTGAAGATGCCTATGGCGGCGCAACAATTGCTGGCCGTATTCGTTTTGCACTGGAGGTCGTGGACGCTGTGGTTGCACGGATCGGCGCTTCGCGTGTCGGTATTCGTTTGACCCCGTTTAGCCGCTTGTTTGACCTTCACGCATTTGAGGGTGAAGAAGCAACATGGCTGGAATTAGCCCGCGAGCTGTCGAAACGTAATCTGGCTTACATCCATATCGGGAATGCTGGCGGATTGCTGACAACAGAGGAAGGCCACAAGTTCCTGACAGCGTTTCGCAAGGCCTATCAGGGCACATTGATATATGCTGGTGGCTATACGCAGGAAACTGCTCAGCGCGTGCTTGATGAAGGGCTGACCGATCTGGTTGCTTTCGGCAAGCCTTATATCGCCAATCCTGATCTTGCTGAGCGTATGCGCAATGGCTGGCCGCTGGCAGCATCGGATCACACAACCTTCTATGGCGGTGCGCAAAAAGGCTATACGGATTACCCTGCCTATGAAGCCGCAGTGTAATTGATACTAAGCCACAGGGTTTTCCGGTTTGAGCCGGTATAACCCTGTGGTATATTTTCGATGGCTGTAAAACATATGACAGGTGAAGGCTTTAATACGGCTCTTTGTGGTTTTTGACCGTTCAGGGGTTGCATTTTCTTCATTCATCGTTTACCAGCCGCATTATTCCACACACGGGATTTGGGTGACTTGCGGGAGAAATCCGCACAGCGCCTCCGGTGGCACATTGTGCCTCAGCCCCGTGGAGGTTCAACCGGAAAAGGATAATTACTATGGCATTGCCTGAATTCAGCATGCGCCAGCTTCTGGAAGCTGGTGTTCACTTCGGTCACCAGACACATCGCTGGAACCCGAAAATGGCACCTTTCATCTATGGTGCACGTAACAACATCCACATTCTCGATCTGGCTCAGACCGTTCCTCTGCTGCACAATGCGCTGAAGGTTGTATCTGACACTGTTGCTCGTGGCGGCCGCGTTCTGTTCGTTGGCACCAAGCGTCAGGCTTCGGAAATCATTGCTGACGCAGCTGACCGTTCGGCTCAGTATTACGTCAACTCCCGCTGGCTCGGCGGCATGATGACCAACTGGAAAACCATTTCCAACTCGATCCAGCGTCTGCGCAAGCTTGACGAACTGCAGTCGAGCGAAGCTCAGGGTTATTCCAAGAAAGAACGCCTGACACTGGAACGCGAACGCGAAAAGCTGGACCGCGCTCTCGGTGGTATCAAGGATATGGGCGGCGTTCCTGACCTGATGTTCATCGTTGACACCAACAAAGAAGCGATTGCAATTCAGGAAGCCAAGCGTCTTGGTATCCCTGTTGTTGCGGTTATCGACAGCAACTGTAATCCTGACCAGATCGACTTCCCGATTCCGGGTAACGACGATGCTGCCCGCGCAATCTCGCTCTATTGCGATCTGATTGCCAAGGCTGCTCTGGACGGTATTATGCGTCAGCAGGGCGCTCTGGGCATCGACATCGGTGGCCAGGCTGAAGCTCCTGTTGAGCCAGCTCTCGAAGCTGCTGCTGAAAACGCTTAATATATCTTTTATCTGCCGGATCTGATTGCAGGTCCGGCAGATAAACTGCTTAAAAGACACAAGCTGCCGTGTTTGCAGAGCTTCAAAAATCTGAAGCTTAAAGCCGGTAAACAAGTGGGGCGGACAGTCCGCTTCTGATTCTCAGTTTCTGACTGATGAAATCTGTGTCTGCAAGAATTCGGGCCTTATCTGGCTCCTGCTATCCCGTATGTATACAGTTAACGTATTGCAGCAATTGCAGTGCGGGCTGTCATGATTAATCGGTCATTGATAAAAGGCAGATCAGCTGTCTGTACAATGATCCTTGGCGGGCATGCCGCTTTGCCGGATGTCTGCTGCTTTCCTTAAGAGGCGACAATGAGCATTACCGCAGCAATGGTTAAAGAACTTCGTGAACTCAGCGGCGCAGGCATGATGGACTGCAAGACCGCTCTGAACGAAAATAATGGCAACATGGAAGCTGCCATGGATTGGTTGCGTACCAAGGGTATCGCCAAGGCTGACAAAAAAGCCGGCCGTACAGCCGCTGAAGGTCTGGTTAGCGTTGCCAGCGAAGGCAAAAAGGCAGTTGTTGTTGAGGTTAACTCCGAAACTGACTTCGTTGCCCGTAACGCAGCTTTCCAGGAAATCGTTCTCAACGTAACCAAAGTTGCTCTCGGCACCGACGGTTCAACTGATGCAGTTGCCAATGCAGCCTATCCAGGTTCAGACAAGACTGTAACAGACACCATCAAAGATGCTGTTGGCACCATCGGTGAAAACATGGCATTCCGTCGTTCCGCTGCTCTGAGCGTGGACAATGGTGTTGTTGCTTCTTACATCCACAACGGTGTTGCTGATGGTCTTGGCAAGCTGGGCGTTCTGGTAGCAATCGAAACCACCGGTGATGTAGAAGCTGCTGCTGCTATTGGTCGTCAGATCGCTATGCATGTTGCTGCAACCAACCCGCTGGCTCTGACTTCTGCTGAAGTTGATGCTGCTGCTGTTGAGCGCGAAAAAGCAATCTTTGCTGATCAGGCTCGTCAGTCCGGCAAATCGGAAGAAATCATCGCGAAGATGGTTGATGGCCGTATGCGCAAGTTCTTCGAAGAAGTTGTTCTGCTGTCGCAGGCTTTCGTTATCAATCCTGACCTGAGCGTAGAAGCTGCTCTTAAAGAAGCAGAAAAAGCAATCGGCGCACCTGCTAAGGTAACCGGCTTTGTTCGCTTCGCTCTGGGCGATGGCATTGAAAAAGAAGAAACCGACTTCGCTGCTGAAGTTGCTGCCGTTAACAAAGGCTAATTCTTTATAGTCACAGCCTGAATTGCGAAGCGCATATCAGAGATGTGATTTACGGTAAGATTTAAAATGCCGGTCTGGCTTTGTCAGGCCGGCATTTTTTTACGATAATCCCTATAAAAATTGTCAGTTATGAAGGGCACCGCGTGACAACGCGGTGCCCTTCATGTATGCGAAGCATATTCATTCTTTTCTTGTTCTTTGCACCGGTCATGCAATTATGCTTGGCGCCGGCTGCTTGCGGCAGAAAATTAATATGTGTTCCGGCTTCCCGCATGGGTATTTGTTTAGCCATGCAGACCGGATCAGGCATTTCCGGTTTATACGGAATCATTGGGAATGCTCTGCTTTTTTGAACTAAAGCTTGTCGCGGAAAAGTGGGTACCGGTTTTCCGATAACGACATGCGTAAAAACAAGGAGGTAGAGCGGGCGCAGTGGATACAATTAAACGCGACACGCTCTAACGCGTATCTTTTCCGAAAACCGCTTCGTATTTTTCGGGGCGCGCGTAACTGAAAACACGTCCGCTTGCCGGTGGGGAAGTTCGGGCTAAAGATTAATAAAAAGGGATCCCATGACTGGTAAGGCACTATATAAACGGGTTCTCCTCAAAGCGTCCGGTGAGGCGCTGATGGGTGAGCAGGGATTTGGCATTGACGTGTCCGTTGCTGACCGTATTGCATGCGATATTGCTGAAGCGCGTGCGCTTGGCGTTGAAGTCGGCGTTGTTATCGGCGGCGGCAATATTTTTCGCGGCCTTGCCGTAGCGTCTAAAGGTGGTGATCGTGTTACCGGCGACCATATGGGCATGCTGGCAACAGTGATCAATTCGCTGGCTCTGCGCACATCACTGGTCAAGCAGGGTGTTGATGCGGTTGTACTTTCCGCTATCGCTATGCCGGAACTGTGCGAAAGTTTCTCGCAGCGTCAGGCAACCGCCTATATGGATCAGGGCAAGGTTGTCATCTTCGCCGGTGGCACAGGTAATCCGTTCTTTACAACTGATTCTGCTGCCGCATTGCGCGCTGCGGAAATTGGTGCCGATGCCCTGTTCAAGGGAACGCAGGTTGACGGCATTTACAGTGCAGATCCGAAGAAAGATCCGTCCGCGACCCGCTTTGATCGTCTGACACATAAAGATGTGCTGGATAAAGGTCTGGCCGTTATGGATGTGACTGCGGTGGCGCTGGCTCAGGAAAACCACATTCCGATCGTGGTCTATTCTATTCACGAAGCCGGTGGTTTCGCTGAAATTCTGCAGGGCAAAGGCCGCTGCACAGTTGTGACAGACGCCTGATAAGGGCGCTATACAGGTTTGATCTGCATCTGATGACTGATTCAATTCAGTACAGCCGAGATTTTGTGCTTATCATTTGCGTCAACCTGTTCTAAACAAAAAGCGAATTGTACAGCCTGAAAGCAATTTCAGGCTGTCACAGCATTCAGGCACTCTGAAGAATCTCATTTCAGTGCCTGCTGATACGAAAAATTACAATATCCGGAGCGGGCGCAGTGCACACGGTTAGGCGCGGCACGCTCTGGCAGGATTATCCGTCTTAATTGCCCAAGACGTTTGGTGTACGTGCCCAAGGAGAAATGATATGAGCGACGCTCTGGATGTAAATGATCTGAAACGCCGTATGGAGGGCGCTATTCAGTCCTTCAAGCATGATCTGGGCGGTTTGCGCACCGGACGCGCATCGGCCAGTCTTTTGGAGCCGCTGACGATTGAAGCCTATGGTTCGACCATGCCAATCAATCAGGTGGCGCAGATTACTGTTCCTGAAGCCCGTATGCTTTCCGTTTCTGTCTGGGACAAGAGCATGGTTGGCGCAGTTGAACGTGCGATCCGTGACAGCGGTCTGGGTCTCAACCCGATCACCGATGGTATGACCCTGCGCGTACCGCTGCCGGAACTCAATGAACAACGCCGCAAAGAGCTGGTTAAGATTGCTAACCAGTATGCGGAAGGTGCTAAAGTGGCTGCCCGTCATGTGCGCCGCGATGGTATGGATCAGTTGAAGAAGCTGGAAAAAGACGGCACCATCAGTCAGGATGACAGCCGCGTTTTGTCTGAAAAAGTTCAGAAAATGACAGACGAAACAATTACCGAAGTGGACAAGCTGCTGGTCGCTAAAGAAGCGGAAATCATGCAGGTTTAAACTGTATAAACGATCTTTCAGAGTGTTTTCATATGAACTGAAAGCACTCTGATTGTTATTCTTTCCGGTAATATCGTGAGAAATAAAATATCCGTATATTGGCGGATATTTAGTGCCTGAGTGGCCGCGCAAAAGACATTTTGCAGTTTTTATAGTACAGCATGATAATGCACACAGTTGTAAGCGGCGGTCTGACAATGCTGCGGTCTGCGCATTATTGAGTTTTCAAACCGGATGAGCGCGGTGCTTTAGGGTTTCCGTTCTGCCGATAAAGAGGAATTTACCTGAATGTCCGATCCGCGTCACATAGCCATTATCATGGATGGCAATGGTCGTTGGGCTAAAGCGCGTGGTTTACCGCGTGTTGCCGGTCATAAAGCAGGTGTGGATGCCTTGCGCGAGATCGTGCGCGCGGCGGGCGATAACGGGCTGGAGTTTCTTACACTCTTCGCATTTTCTTCTGAGAACTGGTCGCGTCCGAATTCCGAAGTCACCGAGCTTATGGGGCTGCTCAAACTGTTTATCCGCCGCGATCTGAACAAGCTGCACAATCGTAATGTGCGTGTTCGTATCATTGGTGCGCGGGATGATCTGGCATCTGATATTTGCGTTCTCCTGAATGAGGCGGAAAACCTGACGGCTGCAAATACCGGCCTGACACTGGTGATTGCCTTTAACTACGGCGCGCGTGATGAGCTGACGCGGGCAGTGCAAAAACTGGCGCAGGATGTTGCTGCCGGTATACTCTCCCCAAATGCAATTACCGCTGAAATGATCGGTGCAAAGCTGGACACGGATAATATTCCTGATCCGGATCTGATTATACGCACCAGCGGTGAGATGCGGCTGTCTAATTTTCTGCTGTGGCAGGCGGCTTATTCCGAGTTTCTGTTTGCGCCGGAATACTGGCCGGATTTCAAACCTGCCAATCTGCTGGCGGCGATTGATGAATATCGTAAACGGGTTCGCCGCTTTGGCGGGCTGACGGCTGAGGATGCACAGAGCTTCCCTGACAGTTCTGAAGCTGACGTGGTGCCTTTGCGGCACACGGCAGGATGAGGCAGCCGTGCGGGGCATGGCTGTTTTGGTTTTCATGACCATTGATGGTCAGTTTTAGGGCGGGGGTTTCGTGTCCAATCTTCAATTGCGTATATTGACGGCGGCAGTTCTTGCGCCTGTTGTAATTCTGCTGATCTGGCTGGGCGGTATGAGCTTCCGTGTCCTTGCTGTGGTGATCGGTTTCGCTATTTTCTACGAATGGACAACACTGAGCGCCTCGAAGCAGACACGCTCCGGCCTGACGGCGGGTTGGGCGGTGTTGTCAATCGCTGCGGGCTTGTTGCTGATACAGGTGCCGTCTTTACAGATTCTGGCTATCCTCGCAGCCGGTGCGGTCTTCCTGATCCAGCGTTCAAACTGGACGGCAGCAGGGCTGATTTATGCCGGTGTGCCGATGGTGTGTCTGGCAGTTCTGCGCGGTGAAACCACTTCCGGTCTGATTGCAATTATCTATCTTTTCGCGCTTGTGTGGGCGACGGATATTTTTGCCTATTTTACCGGCCGCAGTCTTGGCGGGCCGAAACTGGCCCCGCGCTTTTCTCCGAATAAAACCTGGTCCGGCGCTATCGGCGGCGTTGTTGCGGCTATGATTGCTGCTGCGGCTGTCAGCTATTTCGGCTTTGACCGCGTCAAATATCCGATGGTTATTCTTGCTATCGGCCTTTCCGTTGCGTCACAGCTGGGTGATCTGGGAGAGTCGTGGGTTAAACGGCGCTTCGGTGCCAAAGATTCCGGCAAACTGCTTCCGGGGCATGGCGGTGTGATGGATCGCGTTGACGGGCTGATTGTGGCTGCTGTGGTGCTTTATGTTATCGGAGCTCTGGTGACAGGGCCGGATTCGCCGTCGACCATGTTTATTGGTGCGGTTCTGCAGCCTCTTTAAGTTCGGCTTAATTTTGGCCGGACACACTATTGATTTTGAAGTTTTGAATAACGGGAGACAAAGTTTTGGGTGATACCCTTACATATTTATTCGGCAGCAATAGCTTGCTGGTCGGTACATTGCTTCCGTTTATTCTTGTTCTGGCCGTTGTCGTTTTTGTTCATGAAATGGGACATTTCATTGTAGGCCGTCTGTGCGGTATCGGTGTTCAGGCTTTTTCCATCGGCTTCGGACCGGAGCTGATCGGATATACGGCGAAGAACGGAACGCGCTGGAAACTCTGCGCTATCCCGCTTGGCGGCTATGTTAAATTTGCTGGCGATATGAATGCTGTCAGCGCGCCGGACGGCGAGGGCATTGCTTCAATGACCGAGGCTGAGCGCAAGGTCGCATTTGCAACGCAACCGGTGTGGAAGCGTGCAGCGACTGTTTTCGCAGGTCCTGCGTTCAATTTTCTACTGACAATCGCGATTTTGACCTTCTTCTTCGCTAGCTATGGCCGCATGGTTGCTGATCCGACAATTGCTGAGGTCAATGAGGGTAGTCCTGCTGCTGTGGCCGGATTTAAGCCGGGCGATCGCTTCATCAATGTTGAAGGAAGCCCGATTTCAACATTTGCCGATGTGCAGCGTATCGTGAATGGCCGCAGCGGTGATGAGTTGTCATTTACTGTTGAACGTGAAGGCCGCGAGATTGAGCTGAAGGCTGTTCCTGAAATTATGGAGCAGACAGATGCGCTGGGCAATAAAATCAAGCTTGGTGTTATCGGGGTATCAATCACAAAAGACACGGGAAATTACCGCCGTATTGAATATTCACCGCTCGAATCGGTTGGGGTGGCGGTTGTGGAAACTGGTCATATTATCAGCCGCACCGGCACTTTTCTGAAAAGAATGGTGATGGGGCGTGAGGATAAATGTCAGTTAGGCGGGCCTGTAAAAATTGCTAATATGGCCGGACAAGCGGCGCAACACGGCTTCGAATGGCTTGTTCAGCTGGTTGCAATGCTGTCTGTTGGTATTGGATTGTTCAATTTATTTCCGCTTCCCCCTCTTGATGGAGGCCACTTGGTGATCTATGCGGGTGAGGCTGTATTGGGACGTCCTGTTCCGGTAGCAGTACAGGAATTATTCTTCAGGCTTGGCTTTTTCGTAGTTCTGGGTTTTATGGGATTCGTCTTTTACAACGACCTGTTTGCCTGCTAGGCTGGACTGGACAAGGACTGAAGCATTCGTCATCAAGTTGAAACAGCCTGATGGCTACGGTAATGCATAAACAGATAGAATCTGAAGCGGGTATGCAGTCTGAATAGACGTGATCCGCTTCAGGGGATTGAATTAAAAGATTAACGAACTGTGTAAAAACACGAGGGGATTATACAAGAAAGCAATAATTTGTTTACCATGCCGTTGGATTTGCGTGGCACCTGTGCCACGTTCAGGAATGAAGTAAACAGATTTTAATTGTGATGCTTGCTTGTATATGAAAACCGGTTATTACAGACAGCATTATGCGCTATTTCCCGGATTACGGCCCGGGGCAACGAAACGAAGGTTAAATAGACCTATGACGGCAAATTCAAAGTTCTTTGGTGCTGCTTCTGCGGTCGCTATGTCGGTAGCAATGGTTGCTACAGGTACTACAGCGATCTCATTTGCTACTGTGAGTGTTGCACAGGCAGCAGTCGTTAGTCGTATTGATGTTCGCGGTAACAAGCGGGTTGATGCATCGACAATTCGTGGCGCCATCGGCATCAAGCCGGGCAAATCATTCACCAATACTGATATTGATGCGGCTGTTAAAAGCCTTTTCAATATGGGTCTGTTCTCTGATGTTCGTATCAGCCAGTCCGGCGGAGCGCTGATCGTCAGCGTTTCCGAGTTCTCGGTTGTTAATAACGTTCTCTTCCAGGGCAACAAGAAGGTTAAGGATGCTGACCTCGGCCGTGCGGTTGAGTTGAAAGCCCGTAGCCCGTTTGATCCTGCTCAGATGGAAACAGACCGTCAGGCCATCGTTGATGCTTACCGCAATGTTGGCCGCAGCGATGCTGTTGTTAATGCGCGTACAGTTGATCTCGGTCAGGGTCGCGTTAACGTTGTTTATGAAATCACTGAAGGCGGCCGTACAAAAATCGCCAATATTGATTTCGTTGGTAACGAAGCTTTCGGTGGTCGTCGTCTGCGTGATGTGATCTCCACCAAGCGTACCAATCCGCTGTCATGGCTGACACGCGGCGATATCTATAGCGCAGACCGCGTACAGGCTGATGAAGAAGCGCTGCGTCGTTTCTACTACAACCGCGGTTATGCTGATTTCCGTGTTATCTCTTCCAATGCGGTTCTTGATCCTGCAACCAACGAATATACAATTACCTTCACTGTTGAAGAAGGTCAGCGTTATACATTCGGTGATGTTCAGGTTGAAAGCTCGATTCCGGGTGTTGATACGCAGGCTCTCGATGGCATGCTGAAAACCCGCGCAGGTAAAGTCTACAGTGCAAATGACGTTGAAAAGTCAGTTGAAGCTGTGACTGAGCGCGTTGCAGGCAGCGGCTATGCTTTTGCTAAGGTTGAGCCACGCGGCGATCGTAACTTTGAGAATCACACAATCTCGGTTGTTTACAATGTGGAAGAAGGTCCGCGCGCTTACGTGCAGCGTATCGAAATCCGCGGTAATGATAAGACCCGTGATTATGTAATCCGTCGTGAATTTGACATGAGCGAAGGCGATGCTTTCAATCAGGTTATGATCACACGCGCCAAGCGTCGTCTTGAAGCTCTGGATTTCTTCCAGACTGTAAACATTTCGACAGCTCAGGGTTCCGAGCCGGATCAGGTTGTTCTGATTGTTGATGTGATCGAAAAGCCTACAGGTGAATTCTCCATCGGTGCCGGCTATACTTCAGGTGGTGAAACACCGGGTGCTTCGGTTGAAGGTTCTGTTGCAGAGCGCAACTTCCTCGGTCGTGGTCAGTATATCCGTATTGGTGCGGGTGCCGGTCAGGATGATGCGCGTAACTACTCGTTCTCCTTCACTGAGCCTTACTTCCTTGGTCAGCGTATTTCCGCAGGCTTTGACGTGTTCCGCAAGTCGTACCGCGTTAAGGATCAGTATGATGTAGAGCAGACCGGTGGTACGATCCGTTTTGGTCTTCCGATTACAGATAATTTCGGTGCCAGCATCGGCTACAATCTGGTTCAGGAAAAGTATAAGCTTAAGAGCGATGATATGAACATCTACGCTCCGGCTTTGATTGAAGCTGCTGAGCAGAGCCCTTGGTTGCGCTCATCGATTTCTTATGCTCTGACCTACAATACGATTGATAACCCGAATAACCCGCATGATGGTATTTATGCGCGTTTCGGTCAGGAATTTGCTGGTCTTGGCGGCGATGCCAAGTTCATGAAGACCACTGCAAAGGCTACTTATTACAAGACCTTGTTGCAGGAAGCTGATGTCGTTGGTGTGCTGACCGCCGGTGGTGGTTATATCCATGCCTTCACAGATGATGGTCTGCGTATCTTTGATATGTTCAAAGGTAACACTGACATGATCCGCGGCTTTAAATATAACGGTATCGGTGCCTATCAGGATGCTGCTAACGGTGATCGTTACTGGCTCGGTGGTACAACTTACTTCAACGCCAGCGCTGAAGTTCAGTTCCCGATGCCTGTTGTTCCGGAAAGCCTTGGTATCCGTGGTGCGTTCTTCGCAGATGCTGCAACGCTCTATGGTAACAAGACTGACGGCGCACTTGGAACCGGCAGTGCCTTGCGTGCTTCGGCTGGTGTAAGTCTGATGTGGGCTTCTCCGTTTGGTCCGCTGCGCTTTGACTATGCTATTCCGATCAAGAAAGAAGATTCCGACAAAGTTCAGAACTTCAACTTCGGTATGTCGAGCAAGTTCTGATAAGTTTGCTTTATCCTGAGGCGATAGTCTTTCTGATTGAAAGATCCGCCTCAGGAGAGAAAGTTTGTTGATGGCAGATCCTGTATTTTATACGCTGTCCTGTGCACTCAACGTCGCTGATATTGCTCAATTTACCGGTTCCAATTTGCTGACAAAGCAATATGCCGACCGGAAAATTGAGCATTTGGCGTCTTTGGATAATGCTACGCCGGATTCTCTTGTATTCCTTGAAGGTAAGAAAAATGAAGCTGCTCTGAGCTCTCTCAAAGCGGCCGCTGTGCTATGCGCTGAAGCGCAGGCATCTCTGATTCCTGAAGGTATTGCTGTTCTGGTCAGCCGTTCGCCACACAGAGATTTTGCTGCTGTCGGCCGAAAGCTCTATGAACAGGCAGTCCATCCGATTTCACTGCTTGGCGTAAGCGGTATTTCTGAAAATGCTACGATTCATCCGACTGCCGAGATTGAAGGCACCGTGACCATTGAGCCGGGTGCGGTTATTGGGGCAGGTGTATCTATTGGCTCCGGCACAACAATCTGTGCAAACAGCGTTATTGGTGCAGGTTGCAAAATTGGTCGTGACTGTATCATTGCTCCTAATGCTTCTCTGACCTACGCATTGCTCGGCAATCGCGTTTATCTGCATCCGGGTGTGCGGATCGGTCAGGATGGCTTTGGTTTCGTACCGGGGCCAGCAGGCCTAGAAAAAGTGCCGCAACTTGGCCGTGTTATCATTCAGGATAATGTGGAAATCGGTGCAAATACCACGATTGATCGCGGATCACTGAGCGATACTGTAATCGGCGAGGGCACCAAGATCGATAATCTGGTGCAGGTTGCGCATAATGTTAAAATCGGGCGGCATTGCGTAATTGCCGCTCATACCGGTATTTCCGGTAGTGTGACCATCGGTGATATGGCAATGATCGGCGGCCGTGTTGGTCTTGCAGATCATATCAATATCGGCTCACGCGTGCAGATTGCTGCTGCGAGTGGTGTGATGAATGATATTCCCGATGGTGAGAGATGGGGTGGTCTGCCTGCCAGACCACTGAAGCAGTGGTTCCGCGATATTGCGACGTTGCGTAGTATCGGTCAAAGTAAGAAGGAGAAATCCTGATATGAGTGAAAATACTGAGCGGGGCAATCTTGCTGCTGTTGATATTCAGAAATTGCTTGCAGTGCTGCCGCACCGCTATCCGTTTCTGCTGATTGACCGGATTGTTGATATTGACGGCGATGATTCAGCAACCGGTATCAAAAATGTGACATTCAATGAGCCACATTTTACTGGACATTTTCCTGCCACCCCTATTATGCCGGGTGTGTTGATTATTGAAGCAATGGCGCAGACCGCCGGTGCGATTTCGATGCTCAAAATGGGCCTTGAAAATGCAGGCACTGTGTTCTTGCTGACAATTGATAATGCAAAATTCCGTCGTCCTGTTGTTCCGGGCGATCAGCTTTTGCTCCGTGTTAAAAAAATCAAACAGCGCGGCAATATTTCAAGATTTGCCTGCGTGGCTGAAGTTGACGGCATTAAAGTTGCTGAGGCTGAAGTGGCCGCAATGACCGGTGCGTGAGCTGAGACACGGCAAAGACTAAGCTTGTCCTTCGAGGCAGGCGTAAATAAACATTCAGAGTTATGGTATGCTCTGATTCAACTATAGAAAAAGCGTGATTTCAATGCGTGAAACCTCTATCCACCCGACGGCCTGTGTTGAACCAGGCGCAAAGCTTGGTCAGGGTGTTTCTGTCGGCGCTTTCTGCCATATCGAGGCAGGGGCAGAGATTGGTGATAACAGCGAGCTGATGAGCCATGTTGTTGTCACGGGTTTTACGACATTAGGCGAAAATGCCAAAGTGTTCCCGCATGCTATTCTTGGTTGCGAACCACAAAATGGTAAGCATAAAGGTGGCCACACAAAGCTGCTGGTTGGCAAAAACTGTATGATCCGCGAAGGCGTAACCATGCATCGCGGTTCGGATACCAGTCGCGGCTATACCAATGTCGGCGATAACTCCACATTTCTTGCTTATGCGCATGTCGCTCATGATTGTGATGTTGGCAACCATGTAACCTTTGCCAATAACGTTATGATCGGCGGTCATTGCGAGATCGGCGATTATGTTATTCTCGGTGGCGGTGCCGCTGTTCACCAGTTTGTACGCGTTGGCCACCACGCTTTTGTGGGCGGTATGGCTGCTGTTGTTCAGGATGTTATTCCGTTTGGTATGGCTATCGGTGTGCACGCACATTTGGGCGGCCTCAACATTATCGGCATGAAGCGCTCGGGCCTTGAGCGTAAGGAAATCCACGCCGTGCGCCGTGCAGTACGTATGCTGTTTGACCGCACAAAGCCGGTTAAAGAGCGCGTTGAAGACGTGCGTATTGAGCTTGCTGACTCTGCAGCCGTTGCTGATCTGGTTGCTTTCATTACTGCCGATGCCAAGCGCAGCTCGTTTACAACGCCGCCTTTGCATGGCAAACACGGCCATGTTGAAGACCACTCATGATATGATGGAAAGCGCTGTTCCTGCACAGGCTCCTGATGCTGAAGCCAGAACTGCCATTATTGCCGGTAACGGGCTTCTGCCGCAGGTTGTGGCGGAAGCTCTTGAAAGAAAAGGTAATCCGCCTTTTATCCTGTGCCTTAAAGGCGAAGCGGATGAAAGCCTTAAGCGCTACGAGCATGTTACGGTTTCAGTGGTGGAGTTCACCCGCCTGATTAAGGCGCTGAAACAGTCCGGTGCGAAAAATGTGATTTTAGCCGGCGGTGTCCGGCAGCGCCCGCATTTAAGCGATATTCGTTTGGATCTGACCACGCTTCGTGCTTTGCCCCGTGTATTTCGTGCACTGGGTAAGGGCGATGATGCATTACTGCGGGCTTTTATCGGGCTTTTGGAATCCTACGGGTTTCGTATGGTTGGCGCGCATCAGATTGTGCCGGATATTCTGGCGCCTGCGGCCTCAGTACTGACGACAACTAAGCCTGACAAGAAAGAACAGCATAATATTGAGCTCGCGCGTGAAGCTGCGAGACTGCTCGGGACACTTGATGTCGGGCAGGGTGCCGTTGCCGTTGGCGGGCGTGTCGTTGCGCTTGAAGGCGCTGAAGGCACGGATAATATGATTGAGCGCGTCCGGCAAATGCGCGATGAAGGCCGTATCCCGCGTCAGGGCGGGGTTTTGGTAAAATGCGCAAAACCTTCGCAGGATGAGCGCGCCGATCTGCCAACCATTGGTATTGATACGGTTGCCAATATTGCTGCTGCAGGACTTTCCGGTATCGCGATTGAGGCCGGACGTACGGTGATGCTATCCTACAAGGATACTGTTCAGGCTGCGGATGCTGAAGGATTGTTTATTGTTACCTTCGACAGCCCTTCGGAATAAAATATTGAAACTTGTATAGCTCTGCTGCTGCGCAGCAATTATGCTCAACACTTTCCACACTCTCAAGGATGCCGGTCAGACGATGAGCGAAAAACTCCCTTTGAAAATTGCTGTGGTTGCCGGTGAAGAATCCGGTGATCTGTTGGGTGCGGATCTGGTGGATGCACTGCGCACCAAAACGGATCGCCTGATCAGCCTTGTCGGCGTTGGCGGTACGCATTTGCAGCAACGCGGTTTACAAAGCTTGTTCGACCCTGATGAGATTGCGCTGATGGGGATTGGCGCTGTGCTGGCGCGGCTGCCGAAGCTGATAATGCGTATCAGCCAGACGGCGAAGGCAATTGTTGCCGCAAAGCCGGATTGCTTGCTGATTATTGACAGTCCGGACTTTACGCATCGCGTTGCCAAAAAAGTCAGACAAGCTGATCCGTCGATACCAATCATCAAATATATTGCACCAACCGTGTGGGCATGGCGACCGCACCGCGCCAAAGAAATACGCAAATATATTGATCATGTTCTGACCGTGCTGCCGTTTGAAGTTGAGGTCATGCAACGGCTTTCAGGGCCTAAGTCCACTTATGTCGGGCACCGGTTAACCAGCTATCAGCCTTTGCTGGATGTATCCAAAGAGCGTAAAAACCGGAAACTACCAGATGGTGATGCTGAAAAAACCATTTTGCTGCTGCCGGGCTCGCGCCGCTCTGAAATACAGGCTCTGCTTAAAGATTTTGGTGCAACGCTGGCTATGCTGCATGAGCGCGGCACAGCGGTGAATGCAATTTTGCCGACACCGGAGCGCCATGAAGCCTACGTGCAGAGCCTGACGAAGGATTGGCCGGTTAAGCCGCTTATTGTGAGCGGGGAAGCGGCGAAATGGGATGCTTTTACCAAGGCGGATGTGGCATTGGCAGCTTCCGGCACGGTTTCACTGGAACTGGCGCTGACGAAAATACCGACGGTTATTACCTACAAGGCAGATCTTTTTAGCCGGTTGTTTCTGACACGGCTGATTACGGTCTGGAGCGCATCACTGCCTAATATTATTGATGACACGCCGGTTATTCCTGAGTTCTTCAACGAATTTGTTCGTGTGGGCATGTTGTGCCGCCAGATTGAAGGGCTTTTGGAAGATGGTCTTGTGCGCAATGCGCAAATCGAAGGTTTCGAGCGGATTATTCAAAAAATGCATACAGAAAAGCCCGCAGGTGAGTTGGGCGCGGATGTGCTGCTTGAATTGGTAGGGAACGGCAAAGCCGCTTAGTTTTCTGCTGTTAGCTTCCCGATTTCTTCTGAGTGTTTAAAACTTAAAAAGCCTGCCCCTGATGTTCAGGGGCAGGCTTTTTTGTCAGTCCAAACGATCGCGATTTAGCGAATAAGATGAATGGTGATTTTACGCTCAATCCATTCAATAATGTTACGCAGAACTTCAACAATCGCCAGATAGATGATTGCAGCCCACAGATATGTCTGGAAATCAAATGTACGGGAATAGGCGCGGCGTGTTTCACCCATCAGGTCATAAACCGTGATGATTGCAACAATGGCTGAACCTTTAATCATCAGAATGATTTCATTGCCGTAAGGACGCAGCGCAACAATCAGTGCCTGTGGCAGAATGATCTTGCGGAAGGTCTGGAACTTTGACAAGCCAAGGGCATGGGCACCTTCCCACTGTCCTTTTGGCACGCTGAGGATAGCGCCGCGCAGAATCTCAGCCTGATAAGCTGCTGTATTCAACGTGAAGGCCAGCACTGCACAATACCATGCTTCACGGAAGAAGCCCCAAAGGCCGATGGTTTCCAGAAACGGGCGGAATGTTCCAAGACCATAATAGATCAGGAAGATCTGCGCCAGCAGCGGCGTGCCACGGAAGAAGTAAACATAGGCATAGGCAATAGCGCCCAATATGCGGTTGTCCGACATACGGGCGAAAGCAACCGGCAAAGACAGCAATGCGCCAAGCACAATGGAAAGAGAAACCAGTACGAGGGTTGTTTTCAGACCGTTCCAATAGCGTGGTGCATAGGTTTCGATCAGATCTATCTGCCATGAATTATAGAGATAGATGGCAAGACCGGCAAAGAGAGCCAGCCATATGGCAACCAGTATATGGCCGGTAATCCGTGCACCTGTCCAGGGACGGGCAGGTTCAGCAGGGCGGAAAACGCGTTCGGATTGCGTGTTTGTTATCGTTGTCATTGGCTTACCACGCTCGGCGCCGGCTTTTTGCGGCTGCCTTCAGCCCATTTTTCAATGCGGGCAATAAAGTAAGAAGAGATGATTGCGAGTGCCAGATAGATCAGGCAGGCCACGCCGTAGAACAGGAATGGTTCTTTGGTCACACGCGCTGCAACAGAGGTCTGACGCAGAATATCGGTAAGACTGATAACGGATACCAGAGATGTATCTTTCAGCAGAACCATCCACAAATTGGCAAGGCCGGGCAGGGCAATTTTAATCAGCTGCGGTAAGATGACCTTACGCATAGTCTGAAAATTGGTAAGGCCGATAGCATAAGCACCTTCATACTGGCCTTTTGGAATGGCGCGGAAGGCAGACAGAAACACTTCACTGGAATAGGAAGAGAAAACAAAACCCAGGGCAATCATACCGGCAGCGAAGGCATTAACCTCAACGGAGCCTTGAAAGCCAATCAGTGCAAATACTTTCTGAACGGCAAGTGAACCACCGAAATACACCAGAAACAGTGTCAGCAGTTCAGGGAGGCCGCGAAAAATCGTGGTGTAAATATTGGAAGCGAGGCGAAGTGATGGTTCAGCCGATTGCTTTCCTAAGGCAACAAGGAAACCGAGCAACAAACCGATTGGCAGAGTGGCAAGAGCCAGCAAAACGGTTGTTAACAGTCCCCATGCTATGCTCAGCCCCCATCCGTCCGGACCAAAGCCAATCAACACAGCATATTTTTCCATTTAGTAAATCCCTGTAAGAACGGGCGACAAGAGTGGTTTGTCACCCGTCACGATCAGTTTAAAAATACCGGCCAGACGAAGCTGGCCGGTGTATTCAGTATCATTCGCCGTAAATATCGAAATCGAAGTATTTGTCGTTGATTTCTTTATATTTACCGCTAGTGCGGATGGCCAGAATAGCTGTGTTGAATTTCTCAACCAGCTCTTCGCGACCCTTTTTAATGGCAACACCGACACCGGGGCCATGAATTTCCAGATCAGCCTTAACCGGGCCGACAAGCTTGCAGCATGCGCCATCCGGTGTTTTCAGCCAGTCGATCAGCGAGACAATATTGTCATTCACAGCATCCACGCGACCGGCAACCATATCCATGCGTGCTTCGTCCGAGCTGCCATAGGAACTGACTTTACTGTCAGTGTAGGCGCTTTCAGAGAAAACAGCATGAATGGTTGAGGACTGAACGCCGATTGTTTTGCCGGCGAGGTCTTCTTTTGTCGTGCCTTTAATATCAGAATCTTTCGGTGCAGCGATAGCAGCGGCAGGATTGTAATATTTATTGCTGAAATCAACCTGCTCTTTGCGGGCAGGTGTAATCGACATTGAGGAGATCACCACATCCAGCTTGCCGGATTGCAGCGCAGGGATCATGCCATCCCAATCCTGAACAACGATTTCACATTTCGCTTTCAGTTCATCGCAAAGCGCATTGGCAATGTCGATTTCAAAGCCGGCAACAGTGCCGTCAGCTTTGACGAAATTATACGGAGGATATGCCCCTTCCGATCCGACTTTCAGAACAAGCTGTTCCTGTGCGTAGGCCGATGCAGAAAGTGCTGCCATTGCGCTGATTGTTACAACGCCGGCAGTTGCGAGACTGCGCATAGCCTTACTGAAAGTACGGCTTGTTCCCATTGAATTTCTCATTTTTTTGATATCCCCCATGATATCGCTGATGCAAACCAGTCATAAGTTTTATTGTTTTTATTCTCTTTGCCGTTGTTTAGTACGGTTCGTTTTTATAGCGAAGAAAATTTTGTTAACAGCGATATTCCCATCATTCCGGCATCAAAGGCAAGTATCAAAAACATGTTTTACGCAAGCGTGGAAAAATAAAGCGCTGGACAAGTTCAATATCACGCGTATATGCGAAATGTGTAATATTAAAACTGCATTTAATATAATTAAATCAATAATTTAAATGTGGTTTGTTAAACTCTTTGTTGTCGTTTTTTGTGCCGTTCTGGATCGGAAATTAATGTGCAAAAAGTTATAGTGCCTGCATGGGATAATCCGGTTTCAGATCATTGTGCATAGGTTGATGCACTTTTTGCATTAAATGGAATTTACCGCCCGAAAATGAAAAAAGCTGCATTATAAAAATGCAGCTTTTCTTGTCGCGTATTTTACAAGCGCACAGGGTGCTTAGTTTGTTTCGGCGCCATAGGCGTCAAATTCAAAGTACTTGTCGTTGATTTCTTTGTATTTGCCATTTGTACGGATGGCTTTAATAGCATCGTTGAACTTGGCGATCAGTTCAGGATTGCCTTTTTTGAAAGCTACGCCTGCGCCCGGGCCATGAATTTCAAGAACCGGTGCCCATGTGCCAACCATCTTGCAGCAAGCGCCGTCTTCGGTTTTCAGCCACTGAGACAGGGTCACACTGTCGTCGCTGGCTGCATCGAGGCGGCCGTTTGCCAGATCAAGGCGATATTCTTCCGCAGTCGGATAGGCTTTGATTGTGCTGTCTGTGAAAGTCTTTTCCGCATAGTTGGCGTGTGTCGTGGAGATCTGCACGCCGATGGTTTTACCGGCCAGATCTTCCTTGGTTGTGCCTTTGATGTCGGTGTCTTTTGGCGCAGCCAGACCCGGAGGGGTGTTGTAATATTTATTGCTGAAATCAACCTGCTTCTTACGTTCATCAGTGATGGACATTGAAGCGATGAATGCATCAAATTTACCGGCCTGCAGGCTCGGAATCGCGCCATCCCACTCAATGGTGATGAACTTGCATTCAGCTTTCATTTCTTCACACAATGCGCGGCCGATATCCACGTCAAAACCGGAAAGTTCGCCAGCAGCATTGATGAAGTTGAACGGAGGGTATGCACCTTCAGTTGCGATTGTCAGTTTCAGAGGTTCCTGCGCCTGCACAGCAGTAGCGGTTAGTGAGACTGCTCCGGTCATCATAATGGCAGACAGTGCGGTTCCGATAATTCTCTTATAATTTGTCATATACTTTTCACCCGTTTAACCCATCCAAAAGTCAGAACTATTACGCCGGAAATACAAAGCCGGTTTTCTTTAACAGTTTGTTTTTTACCGGTTTCAGACGCAATAATTGTTCGCAGCGATATTCCCACCATTTTTGCGGGAAAGGCAAGGGCAAAAAAGTGTTTTAAGACAGTATGATGAAGCGCGAATGTTTTAGAATTTTCATGAAATGGGCTTTGCTGTGCATAATTTAAAAATACTATAATTAAATCAGTTATTTATCTGATGAATTTAATTTGTTTTATTAAAAATGAAATTGACAGTTCGATACTGTGAGATCAGTTTGCGGGGCTTAATGCGCAATAATTTTCAATAAAATCACTGATGGCAGCGATATTATTCAGATCAAGAACCGGTACGCTTTGCTCCTTTAAAGACTCGTCAGTGGCAATTGCAACGATGGAATATTCATCAGCATTGAGTGGAATCTGAGTCGGACTGTCTTTACGCCGGACTTCAATTTTAGGGTGCTTGTCGTTTTTATAGCCCTCGACAATGATGAGGTCGCACGGGGCCATCCGGCTCACAACTTCCTCCAGCGAGGGTTCCGGCGCATCACGTAATTCGTGCATCAGAGCCCAGCGGCTGAAGGCAACAATCGCCACTTCTTTTGCTCCCGCCTCACGGTGGCGGTAAGAATCTGTGCCCTGCATGTCGATGTCAAAGCTGTGATGTGCATGTTTAATTGTGGAGATTCTGTAGCCGCGTCTGGTCAACTCTTTCACCACGCGCTCTGTCAAAGTCGTTTTGCCTGCGTTTTTCCAGCCGGTAATACCAAAAATTTTCTGTGTCATGATTCAGGCTCCTGCCGGTTGCTTAAGTCCTGCAATTGCCAGACTGATCTGGCTTGTGCCAGCTCTGTTTGGGTGTTGATATTAAAGAACGGATCAAGCCCGCTTATTTTATCAGTTTCGCTGAAATCCGCATAGGAGACATTATGATTGGCGGCAAAAACCCGAATGCTGCGCCGCTTTGTTTCGCTGAACCAGTTTTCAAGTGAATGTGCAATGGCAACAGGCCATAAGGCAAAAGTCGGATGCGCGCCAAAATCTGAGCGGGCAAAGACAATGGTTTCCTTCGTGGATGCGGGAGCTGCTGCCCGTGCTTGCGCGAGGCGCTGCAAAAGATCTGGCGGAAAGAATGGTGTGTCACCTGCAACGCTCATCACATGGCTGCATCCATGCGTTCGGGCATAGTGACAACCGGCAAGTATACCCGCCAGCGGTCCGCTATTAAGCCATTTCCCGTCGTTGATGACCGGATAGGAGAAGCTTGCAAAAAATGCAGGGTCACTGTTGGCGCTGATGACGATCTGATCAGTCTGTGGTTTCAGCCGTGCGCAGACCTGATGAAGAATTGAATGCTCACCCAGTGGCCGCAGGGATTTGTCACCGCCGCCAAGCCGCTGGCTGCTGCCACCTGCGAGGATGAGGCCCAGTACATTTTCGCCCGTCAGAATTGTCTCATCGCCCGGCATTGTAAAGAGTACCTCTGCGGTGTGTGGTGTTTATGCGGAAATGCCGCTTTCTGCTTTTTGCTTGCGCAGTTCTTTGCGCATGCGGTAGCCGGTTATCGCCTCACGATAAAGCATATAGCAACCGCTGGCGACCACGATTGCCGATCCGATCAGAGTGTTCTGATCCGGTATCTGGTTGAAAACAATATAGGTCAGAGCAATCGCCCAGAGCAGACTGGTATAGCGGAACGGTGAGGCAAAAGACATATCGCCGACGCGGGTCGCCAGAATGATGCAGTGATAGCCGATAATCAGCAAAACAGCGGCAATGCTGACATGTGTCATATCTGTTATGGTTGGTTGCACCCAGCCCGTATCCGCCTGCATCATAACAAAACCGGTAATGGTGATCATAATTGACGTCATGGCAGAGATCAGAATAGTCGGGATTTGCATATTGATGCGGCGGGTTGTCAGGTCGCGCATCGCTGTAAAGCCAACGCCGATCAGCAGTAGCAAGGAATAGGCGTTCATGCCATCGCCGCCGGGGCGGATGATAATGAGGACACCGATAAAACCGATGCCAATCGACAACCAGCGCCGCCAGCCAACCTGCTCGCCGAGGAAAAGCACCGCACCCAGTGTTACCGCCAGTGGTACAGCCTGATAAACGGAAGACACAAAGGCGAGTGAGAGATGTGTCAGTCCCACCAGATAGCAGGTCGTGGCGCCTACTTCACCGAAGCCTCGCAGCAGGGTTGTTTTGTCCAGAGCATCGCGCCAGCGACCAAGATGTCCCTGTTTTGCTGCAAGAATGAGCAGCAGCACAATGCATAATATTCCGCGCATAAACATGAACTGGCCGAGATTAAGCGTCTGCACAGAGTATTTTGTCAGAGCATCACCAATGGCGAAGACACCCATACCGAGCATCATATAAAGGCTGGAGCGAATATTTGCTGAAAGTGCCACGGTCATGTTCCTGCAAGAAAACCTGAAGAGGTTTCTGTCTGTACAGCGCTTATAACAAGTATTTATGCGACATGGTCACCCGTTTGCGTCATGCACAGCAAAATAATGATATAAAAATCAATTATATGACTTAACCGCCGGTCACACTCATATGACGCGAGACTGCAGGGCGGTTGTGCCGCCGGTCGATGATGAAATCATGGCCTTTAGGCTTGCGCAGAATGGCATTATCAATCGCTTCTGACAGCAACTGATTGTCGGCACTCGCGCGCAGCGGTTCACGCAAATCAGCGGCATCTTCCTGACCGAGGCACATATAAAGCGTACCCGTACAGGTTATGCGTACACGGTTACAGCTTTCGCAGAAATTATGGGTCATCGGTGTAATGAAGCCCAGTCGTCCGCCGGTCTCTGCAATCTGTACATAACGGGCAGGGCCGCCGGTCTGATAGGGAATGTCAGTCATGGTGAACTGACGAGCAAGCGAGGCACGCAGCATGGAAAGCGGCAGATATTGATCGGTGCGGTCTAGATCAATCTCGCCCATCGGCATGGTTTCAATCAGCGTCATATCCATACCGCGGCCATGCGCCCAACGCAGCATGTCCGGAACTTCATGATCGTTGAAACCTTTCAATGCAACGGCATTGAGCTTGATATGGATGCCTGCCTGCTGTGCCGCATCAATCCCGCGCAAAACCTGTGCCAGATCACCCCAGCGGGTAATTGTCTTGAATTTGTCTGCATCCAGCGTGTCGAGCGAAACATTGATGCGTTTAACACCGCAATCAGCCAGTTCTTTTGCGTAGCGGGAGAGCTGGGAGCCGTTGGTCGTCAGTGTAAGCTCGTCAAGTCGCTCTGTCTCAATATGACGGGACAGGCTGCCGATAAGATGCATGATGTTTTTGCGCACCAGCGGCTCACCGCCGGTGAGGCGGATTTTGCGCACGCCCTTATCAATAAAAGTTGTGCAGAGCCGGTCGAGCTCTTCCAGTGAGAGCAGATCTTTCTTTGGCAGAAAGGTCATATGTTCGGCCATGCAATAGGTGCAGCGGAAGTCACAGCGATCAGTCACAGAAACGCGCAAATAGGTAATTGCCCGTCCAAACGGGTCAATCATAGGCGCCTGAGGCGCATTTATGCTGCTGTTTTGTACTGCTATGTCCATATTTCGCGTGTGCCGGTTCTTTCAATTTTTAGCTTATATAAAGAGAGATAAGATCAACATATGGTGCTGTCCAGTACCATTATGTCACGCAGGCTCTGCTTTGTATAAACACAGGCTCTTGCCCGTCAGCGTTTCTGAGACTACCACATCAGACAGACATGAATATGGTGGATCATTTAATGAGCGATATCTGGCCGGAAGAGTTGCGGGTTTCACAAGATCGGAAAACTCTGTCTGTGACATTTAACAACGGGCATAATTATTCATTCCCTGCGGAAATGCTGCGCGTTTTGTCACCATCAGCGGAAGTGCAGGGACATTCACCGGAGCAGCGTGTGACTGTGCCGGGCAAGATCAATGTCGGGATTATGAAGCTCGATCCGATTGGCAATTATGCAGTGCGCATTACGTTTGACGATATGCACGATACCGGCCTGTTTACGTGGATCTACCTGCATCAGTTGGGCGAAGAATATGAAACCCGCTGGCAAGGTTATCTTGATGAGCTGAAAGCTAAAAACCTCAGCCGCGAACCGAAGTTTCATTAAAGCAGTTTCAGAAAAAGTGGACGCCGGTTTTTCGTTCGAAACTGCGTAAATTTAAAAAAGCAAAAAAGCCGGAGTTTCCTCCGGCTTTCTTTTTGATTTTACGAGAGATTGAGCTCTTTAAAGAAGTCATTGCCCTTGTCATCAATAACGATGAAGGCAGGGAAATCTTCCACTTCAATGCGCCAGATGGCTTCCATGCCGAGTTCCGCATATTCAACGACTTCAACTTTTTTGATGCAGTCCTGAGCCAGACGCGCGGCAGGGCCACCGATGGAGCCGAGGTAGAAACCACCATGTTTGCCGCAGGCATCACGCACCTGACGGGAGCGGTTGCCCTTAGCCAGCATGACCATAGAGCCGCCGAAAGACTGGAACTGATCCACATAGGAATCCATGCGGCCAGCAGTTGTCGGGCCAAAGGAACCTGAGGCGTAACCAGCTGGTGTCTTGGCAGGGCCTGCATAATAGATCGGATGATTTTTGAAATAATCCGGCATGCTTTCGCCGTTTTCCAGACGCTCGCGGATTTTCGCGTGCGCCAGATCGCGTGCCACGATGATGGAGCCGGTCAGTGACAGGCGGGTTTTAACCGGATGCTGCGACAGGGTTTTGAGAATCTCTGCCATTGGCTGGTTGAGATCAATTTTCACCACGCTGTCGGAGAGCTTGGCTTCATCAATGTCCGGCATGTATTTTGCCGGATTGGTTTCCAGCTTTTCAAGGAAAATACCGTCTTTGGTGATCTTGCCTTTGGCCTGACGGTCAGCCGAGCAGGAAACGCCCAGACCAATCGGCAGTGATGCGCCGTGGCGAGGCAGACGGATAACACGCACATCATGACAGAAATATTTGCCGCCAAACTGTGCGCCCACGCCGAGAGACTGGGTCAGCTTGTGGATTTCCTTTTCCATCTCCAGATCGCGGAACGCATGGCCGTCTTCGGAGCCTTTGGTCGGCAGGCTGTCGAGATAACGGGTGGAGGCGAGCTTAACAGTCTTGAGATTCTGTTCAGCCGATGTACCGCCGATCACAATCGCCAGATGGTATGGTGGGCAGGCTGAGGTGCCGAGCGTCAGGATTTTCTCTTTGAGGAACTCGACCATCCGGTCATGGGTCAGAAGAGACGGTGTGCCCTGAAACAGGAAGGTTTTATTGGCAGAGCCGCCGCCTTTGGCAACAAACAGGAATTTATAGGCGTCTTCGCCTTCCTGATAAATGTCGATCTGGGCTGGCAGATTGTTCTTGGTGTTAACTTCCTTGAACATTTCCAGCGGAGCCAGCTGGGAATAACGCAGGTTCTTTTTGAAATAGGCATCCATCACGCCAGAACCCAGCGCACCTTCATCGCCGCCTTCAGTCCAGACGCGGCGGCCTTTCTTGCCCATAATAATCGCTGTGCCGGTATCCTGACACATCGGCAGCACACCGCCGGCGGCAATATTGGCGTTTTTCAGAAGATCATAGGCAACGAAACGATCATTATCGGTCGCTTCCGGATCTTCCATAATATTGCTGAGCTGCTGCAGGTGACCCGGGCGCAGCAGGTGGTTGATATCGGCAAAAGCTGCTTCGGCCAGCAGGCGCAGGCCTTCTGTTTCAACGGTCAGAATTTCCTGACCTTTAAATGTATCGACCGAGACATAATCAGATGTCAGCTTGCGATAGGGGGTTGTATCATCACCTAGCGGAAACATGCCGGTATTCAATTGCTCAGCCATATATCACCTTGTTCACCGGTTTCGTCGCAGAGAGGCCGCGCGCAGCCGGATGGAAGTAAAACTATCAGATGACGGGCTTTTAGCGTTTGTGGCCGCACTTGCCACTGCGGCAGATTGATCTTTTTCGGCTATTTGGCAGGCAGAAGGGCTTTGTGCCGTAAAATTATATTTATTGTTAAAAGTTTCTAAATCACAATGGCGCACAGTCTTGGGAGTGAATCATTGCAGTTCCGGAAAACCAGCGGAAACTGAATTCATCGCTTTATTTTGCAAAAAGAGCTGACGGACAGATATGACTTTTCCGCTGAAATCCCGCCGCCCGATCGTTAGCACTTCAATGCGACGCGCTTTTTTAACAACGGCCATTGCTGCTGTGACGGGAGCAGCCGTTCTGGTTCCGGTGCAAAGCGCCGGTGCCGCCAGTAATCTGATGGATTTGTTTCGTCAGAAGCGTGAGGCGCGGGAATTGCAGAACCAGCAGGTTGTTCCGCCAGCACCACAGATGCAACAGGCTAATCCTGCTCCACGGGCTGCAAAACCTGCTAAACCAGTAATACAAGCTGTTAAAGCTGTGGCTGTTAAAGGCCCGCAAGTTTATGACTACCGGCCTGAGAAGCTTGTAAAAGTCGATTTTACGGCTGTTGATATGCAGCTGACCGCTGCCATCCCTGATAATGATGCGGGTGGCGCTGTATTGGTGCCTTCCGTATTATATAGCGAGACTGCTGATTTTATCAGCACTTTGCCGCAGCGTGCTGAGGGGCTGATGAAATCGCCTGCTCAGAAAGCACTGGCAGAAACAGACACAGCTCTGGTGACTGCTGTTCTGGATGCAATGAAATCCACGGGTGTGAAGGCCGAACAATCTGTCGCTGAGGCCATTGTCACTTTCTATGCAACCGAGCAGGCATTGCTATGGTCTGACGGGTTGAATGTTTCATCCCGCGCTGAAGATGTGCTCGCATTGTTTGAGCGTGCTGAAGAAGATGGACTGGTCTCCGCTGAATATGCGGTGAAAGTGCCTGATCTGGCCTTTGACAATACACATAAAGAGCAGCGTATTCGTGAAATGGCTGCATTTGAAATCAATCTGACTGCACGGGCACTGCGCTATGCGCTGGATGCCGGTGAGGGGCGGGTGATCGCCAATCGTCTGAGCGGATTCCATGATCTGCCGCGCAATCGCATTAAACCTGATCTGGTATTGAAAGCACTGGCTGCGGATGCTGAACCTGCGGAAACACTCAGCAGTTTCAATCCGCAAAACAGCTATTATCAGAAGCTGAAAGCGCAGCTGGCTTCGATGAAGCCGGAAACAAAAAACACTGTTCGTATTGCAGCGGACACGCTGATTAAGCCGGGTCAGAGCAATGCTGAATTGCCAAAAATTCTGGCGCTGATCGTACAAAAGGCTCCTGCCGGTTATCTGAATAGCTATCAGGAGATGTTTGACCGTCACAAAGACGGGACACTGTATGATCCTGAACTGGTGGCAGCGGTAAAAGACTACCAGAAACTGATGGGCAAAACGCCGGATGGTGTGATTGGTCGTGCGACCATCGCAGGCTTGCAGGGCGAAACATCTTCGGTCAAACGCGAGCGTATTCTCTATGCGATGGAACGTCTGCGCTGGCTGCCGCGTGATTTCGGACAGCGCTATGTCTTCGTCAACCAGCCTTCCTATCGAGCGCAATATTTCGATCAGGGCAAAGAACAGCTGGCAATGGATGTGGTGATTGGCTCTGCGCGCAATCAGACGCATTTCTTCTATGATACGATCAGCACAGTTGTTTTTAACCCGTCATGGGGCGTACCGCGTTCTATTGTAATGAATGAGATGATGCCGCGTATTCTGGCTGATTCCGGTTATCTCGATCGCAATAATTATGAAGTGATTGTTGGCGGCAAGCGTGTGCCGTCATCCTCGGTCAACTGGTCGGCGGTGGCGCAGGGCAAAGCGCATGTTGGTGTGCGTCAGAAACCGGGGCCAAGTAACGCCTTGGGTGAGCTGAAAATTCTGTTCCCGAACAGTCATGACATTTATCTGCATGACACGCCGTCAAAGGCTGCGTTCAAACGCGATATGCGTGCAGTCAGTCACGGTTGTATCCGTCTGGCTGATCCGCGAGCTATGGCTTCGGCCGTAATGAGCACGGGGCAGGAGAATCTGACCAAATATTTCGGCAAGAATGAGCGCGGCATTAAGGTGCCGTCCGGCGTGCCGATTTACCTGACTTATTTTACTGCATGGCCGGATGAGGCGAGCGGTAAAATTCGTTATTATGACGATGTTTATGCACGCGATGAAGGTCTGGCAAAGGCCTTCCAGAAAACGGAACAGAGTCGGGTTTCCTCGATGTGACAGATAAAAAGAGCGGTCAAACCGCTCTTTTTTTTGTTTGAAACGGAGTGATTGCGCGCGCTGTCGCAAACTCTTCACTTTAATATCGTTTGAAAATCCGGAAATTAACATCTGATTGGCCGAAGTCCTTTGCGTCCGGCAATCTGATTGGTTATCAATAGCGCGAAATTTCTGTAATACCGTTTCGGCTGATTAGGGCGGCGCGGTGTTGGCTCTACCGGTTTGTTTTACGCATTGTCTTTACGCAAAACCGCTTCGTCATTTTGCCGGACATGCTTTATGGAAGGATACTCCCAATGACAGCGATCATCGATATTGTCGGTCGTGAAATTCTCGACAGCCGTGGCAATCCGACTGTTGAAGTTGACGTGACACTGGAAGACGGTTCTTTTGGCCGTGCGGCTGTACCAAGCGGTGCGTCAACCGGCGCTCACGAAGCAGTTGAACTGCGTGATGGCGGCACCCGTTATCTGGGTAAAGGCGTTGAACAGGCTGTTGAAGCCGTGAATGGTGCGATTTTTGACGCACTGGCCGGTCATGAAGCGGAATATCAGATCGAAATCGATCAGACCATGATTGATCTGGATGGTACGCCAAACAAAAGCCGCCTCGGCGCCAATGCTATCCTCGGCGTATCGCTGGCTGTTGCCAAGGCTGCTGCACAGGCCTCCGGTCAGCCGCTTTATCGCTATGTTGGTGGTGCCAATGCCCATATCCTGCCGGTGCCGATGATGAATATCATCAATGGTGGCGCACATGCGGACAACCCGATTGATTTTCAGGAATTCATGATTCTGCCGGTTGGTGCATCTTCTCTGCGTGAAGCTGTGCGTTACGGTGCGGAAGTGTTCCACACACTGAAATCCCGCCTGAAAGCTGCCGGTCACAACACCAATGTCGGTGACGAGGGCGGTTTTGCTCCTAACCTGCTGAGTGCGGAAGCAGCGCTGGATTTCGTTATGGAATCGATTGCTAAAGCCGGTTTCAAGCCAGGTGAAGAAATTGCAATCGGTCTGGATTGCGCCGCGACTGAATTCTTCAAGGGCGGTAACTACGTCTATGAAGGCGAAGGCGTAACACGCACACCACAGCAGCAGGCTGAATATCTGGCCAAACTGGCCGCTGACTATCCGATTATCAGCATTGAAGACGGTATGTCGGAAGATGATTGGGCAGGTTGGCAAACCCTCACCGATCTGACAGGCAAGAAGACCCAGCTCGTTGGTGACGATCTGTTCGTAACCAATTCAGCGCGTCTGCGTGATGGCATCAAAATGGGTGTTGCCAACTCCATTCTGGTTAAAGTCAACCAGATCGGCACGCTGTCTGAGACTATGGATGCTGTGGAAACCGCGCATAAGAACGGCTACACCGCTGTGATGTCGCATCGCTCGGGTGAAACAGAAGATGCAACCATTGCAGATCTCGCTGTTGCCACCAATTGCGGTCAGATCAAAACCGGCTCGCTGGCACGTTCCGACCGGTTGGCAAAATACAACCAGCTGATCCGTATTGAAGAAGAGCTCGGCTCGCAGGCACGTTATGCAGGTCGCGCGGCTTTCAAAGGCCTCTAAGATCTTGCTTTGAAATAAATTGAGAAAAGGCCTGCATGAAAATGCAGGCCTTTTTTGTAAAGAAGCTGTTTTTGGTTTGGTTCTGTAAGTCTCTGTTAAGGCTAATATGCTTTAAATAAATATCGGATTGAATTTATCGTGTGTTGATAATCGCAGTCCTGTTTTTGTGAGCAGATATCCGCGTATCGGATGCTTATTGCTCAAGAGGTGTGAGTATGTGGACAAAACAAAAGCGTAAAAGCATTAAGGGTCGACTGGTTGTGCCGGTTCTGGCGACGGCGTTTTTGTCCTATTTCGGTTTTCATGCTTATAATGGTGCTTACGGCATCTATTCCAAGGAACAATTGCTGGCGCAGACCGTTATGCTCAATACGCAGCTGACCGATCTGACCGAGCAAAGAGTGTCTCTGGAGCGTCAGGTTTTGCAATTGCGTGACGGTTCAATTGACAAGGATATTCTGGATGAGCAGGCGCGCCGCGCATTGAATCTGTCTCATGCAGATGAGGTCACGATTATCGTTGATCGCGGCAAAAAGACCAATTAACTGAATTGCAGTTAATTGGATGTTTTGCTATAAATATCAACAACTTAAATAGTGAAAAATTAGCTGTTTAGACATATTGTAAGTTTGGCTGATGAGGTTTATTCTGCGCCCACCATAACAGGGAGCAAAATATGGCACCTAGGGCACAAAAAACTGCTGCGGTTAAATCGCAGGCAGCTCTGTCTAACACTCTCAAGGCACCTCAGCCTAACCAGTTCACCAAAGAAGAAGATCTTCACGCTTACCGTGAGATGCTGCTGATCCGTCGCTTCGAAGAAAAAGCCGGTCAGCTCTATGGTATGGGTTTTATCGGCGGTTTCTGTCACCTTTACATTGGTCAGGAAGCTGTTGTTGTCGGCATGCAGAAAGCCATGAATGAGGGCGATCAGGTTATCACTGCCTATCGCGACCACGGTCACATGCTCGCAGCCGGTATGAGCGCGCGCGGCGTGATGGCTGAGTTGACCGGTCGTCAGGGCGGCTTGTCGAAAGGCAAGGGCGGCTCGATGCATATGTTCTCGAAAGAGAAACATTTCTACGGCGGTCACGGTATCGTTGGTGCGCAGGTGTCGCTCGGCACCGGTCTGGCCTTTGCAAACCGCTACCGCGGCAATGACAGCGTTTCCATCACCTATTTTGGTGACGGCGCTGCCAACCAGGGTCAGGTTTACGAAAGCTTCAACATGGCATCGCTGTGGAAGCTGCCTGTTGTATTTGTAATCGAAAACAACCGCTATGCGATGGGTACTGCTGTAACCCGCGCTTCGGCTGAAACCGATTTCTCCCGTCGCGGTCTGTCCTTCAACATTCCTGGTATTCAGGTTGACGGTATGGATGTGCGCGCTGTGAACGCCGCCAGTGAAGAAGCACTGGAATGGGCACGTTCCGGCAAGGGTCCGATCATTCTTGAAATGCAGACCTATCGTTACCGTGGTCACTCGATGTCCGATCCTGCGAAATACCGCAGCAAGGATGAAGTGCAGAAAATGCGCTCCGAGCATGATCCGATCGAGCAGGTTAAATACCGTATGATGGATAATGGCTGGTTCTCGGAAGATGACCTGAAGGCGATTGATAAGGAAGTTCGTGACATTGTTGCTGATTCAGCAGACTTTGCACAGAATGATCCGGAGCCGGATGCATCTGAACTCTACACTGATATTCTGCTGTAAGGAGCGAGCGCTATGCCTGTTGAAATTCTTATGCCAGCGCTCTCCCCGACAATGGAAGAGGGCAAACTCTCCAAATGGCTGAAAAAGGAAGGCGACAAAGTCACTTCCGGCGATGTCATTGCTGAGATTGAAACCGATAAAGCGACCATGGAAGTGGAAGCTGTTGACGAAGGCACCATCGGCAAGCTGCTGATTGCTGAAGGCACTGAAGGCGTTAAGGTAAACTCAGTGATTGCTGTGTTGCTGGCTGACGGCGAAAGCGCTGACAGCATTGGTGCCGCGGCTCCTGCTGCTGCACAGCCGACAATGGTTACTTCAGAAGCACCAGTTGTTGCCGGTGAGAAGCCAGGTGCTTCAACACCTGCAGCTCCGGTTCCTGCTGCTCCTAAGCTTGAAGTTGCCAATGACCCGGATATTCCGGCTGGCACAAAGATGGTGCCGACCACTGTTCGTGACGCTCTGCGTGACGCAATGGCTGAAGAAATGCGCCGCGACCCTGACGTATTCGTGATGGGTGAAGAAGTTGCTGAATATGAAGGTGCCTATAAGGTAACCAAAGGCCTTCTGGCTGAATTCGGCGACAAGCGCGTTGTTGATACACCAATCACCGAGCACGGCTTTGCCGGTATCGCTGTCGGTGCGGCCTATACCGGTCTGCGTCCGATTGTTGAGTTCATGACCTTCAACTTCGCCATGCAGGCGATTGACCAGATCATCAACTCCGCTGCCAAGACATTGTATATGTCCGGTGGTCAGATGGGCGCGCCTATGGTGTTCCGTGGTCCTTCGGGTGCCGCAGCGCGCGTTGGTGCACAGCACTCCCAGTGCTATGCGGCATGGTACAGCCATATTCCGGGTCTGAAAGTCATCATGCCTTATTCGGCTGCTGATGCTAAAGGTCTGCTCAAGGCTGCGATCCGTGATCCGAACCCGATCATCTTCCTTGAAAACGAAGTTATGTATGGTCACACATTTGATGTGCCGGACATTGAAGATTTTGTGCTGCCAATCGGCAAAGCCCGCATTCATAAAGTCGGTAAAGATGCGACTATCGTGTCCTTCGGTATCGGCATGACCTATGCGATCAAGGCAGCTGAAGAGCTGGCTCAGCAGGGTATCGACGTTGAAATCATCGATCTGCGTACCATCCGCCCGATGGATATGCCGACTGTGATTGAATCGGTCAAAAAGACCGGTCGTCTGGTTACTGTTGAAGAAGGCTTCCCGCAGTCTTCCGTGGGTACAGAAATTGCGACCCGCGTGATGCAGCAGGCTTTCGACTATCTCGATGCGCCGATTATGACCATCGCCGGTAAAGACGTGCCGATGCCATATGCCGCCAACCTTGAAAAGCTGGCACTGCCATCGGTTGCGGAAGTTGTTGAGGCTGTTAAAGCTGTCACCTACGCTCGTTAAGGGGAAGATTAAACATGGCTATCAAAATCACGATGCCGGCTCTTTCTCCGACAATGGAAGAAGGTAATCTGGCAAAATGGCTGGTCAAAGAAGGCGATAAGGTCTCCGCAGGTGACGTTATTGCTGAGATCGAAACCGACAAGGCAACTATGGAAGTAGAAGCCGTTGATGAAGGTATCGTGGCCAAGCTGGTTGTTGCTGGCGGAACTGAAGGCGTGAAGGTCAATGCCCTGATCGCTGTTCTGGCGGAAGATGGTGAAGATGTTGCTGAAGCTGCGAAGGCAGCTTCAGGCGATGCACCGGCCGCAGCACCAAAGGCTGAAGCAGCACCGGTTGCTGCTGCCGCTGCACCAGTATCCGCACCGGCACCGGTTTCGGCTGCCGCTCCGGCAGTAGCTGCAGCGCCTGCTGTTCAGGGCGAGCGTTTGTTCGCTTCGCCGCTGGCACGTCGCGTTGCCAAAGATGCAGGCGTGGAACTGGCCGCTGTTTCCGGCACCGGTCCGCATGGCCGCATCATTCGTAAGGACGTTGAAGCTGCGATCGCTTCCGGCGTTAAAGCTCCTGCTAAACCTGCCGCTTCTGCTGCAGCACCTCAGGTTGCCGTATCCGGCGCTTCGGATGAAGCTACCCTCAAAATGTTTGAGGAAGGTTCATACGAATTGGTACCGCATGACGGTATGCGTAAGGTTATTGCGCGCCGCCTGATGGAATCCAAGCTGACTGTTCCGCATTTCTATCTGACGATTGATTGCGAACTGGATGCTCTGCTGGCTCTGCGTTCACAGCTCAATGCTGCGGCACCAATGATCAAAACCGAAAAGGGCGAAGCACCTGCTTACAAGCTTTCGGTGAATGATCTGGTGATCAAGGCAACCGCTCTGGCACTGCGCGATATTCCGGAAGCCAATGTTTCCTGGACTGATGCAGGCATGGTCAAGCACAAACACGCGGATGTCGGCGTTGCCGTTTCTATTCCGGGTGGCCTGATCACACCAATCGTTCGTGGCGCAGAAACCAAGGCTCTGTCAGTCATCTCCAATGAGATGAAAGATCTGGCCAAACGTGCCCGTGATCGTAAGTTGAAGCCAACAGAATATCAGGGCGGCACCACTTCGGTGTCTAACCTCGGTATGTTCGGCGTTAAAGACTTCGCTGCCATCATCAACCCGCCACATGCAACAATCTTTGCAGTTGGTGCCGGTGAACAGCGCGCAGTTGTTAAAAACGGCGAACTGGCTGTTGCAACCGTAATGTCCGTCACGCTTTCCACCGATCACCGTGCCGTTGATGGTGCGTTGGCTGCGGAACTGGCGAAGGTTTTCAAGAACTACATTGAAAACCCGCTGGGCATGCTGGTGTAATCCAGATTGGTGCTCCGGTTCATATCGGAGCACCGTTTCTATTTTGATCTGGTGGTGGATTTATGAAGTCAGTTTTGTGTTTTGGTGATTCACTGACATGGGGCTATCAGGCGCCGGACGGTGCACGATTGCCGCTTGCAGATCGCTGGCCGTTTGTTTTGCAGAAGGCACTCGGTTCTCAGGCGCATGTGATTGCTGAAGGGCTGAACGGCCGCACCACTGCTTTTGATGACTATACCGCACCGGAAGACCGCAACGGTTCGCGTATTCTGCCGACATTGCTTGGCACCCATGCGCCGCTTGATCTGGTGATTATCCTGCTCGGCAGTAATGATATGAAACCGCAGGTCGTTGGTGATGCTTTTTCCAGCCATTGCGGTATGCGTAGACTGATCCAGATGATCCGCAATCATCCGTATCGCGAAGGCTATGCGGTGCCGGATATTTTGATTGTAGCTCCGCCGCATATCACTGAGAGTGCTGATCCGTTTTTTGCCTCGCTCTTTGCCGGTGGTATTACGGAATCACGCAAGCTGGGGCTGCTGCTGTCAGATCTGGCGGATGAAACGGAATGCAGCTTCTTTGATGCATCCGGCGTTGCCAAAACCACATCGCTGGATGGTGTGCATCTGGATGCGGAAAATACACGGGCAATCGGACAGGCGCTGGAGCCTGTCGTGCGCCTGATCTTGGGTTTGTAATAAATTAAATAGATAAAATGAATGATGCGCCGGTAACCGGCATTGAAACCATTCAAGGAGAATGAGCGTGTCCAACAATTACGACGTTATCGTGGTCGGTTCCGGTCCCGGCGGTTATGTAACTGCTATCCGTGCCGCTCAGCTCGGACTTAAAACCGCGATTGTTGAACGTGAGCACCTTGGCGGCATCTGCCTCAACTGGGGCTGTATTCCGACCAAAGCTCTGCTGCGCTCGGCTGAAATCCTGCATTTCGGTGAAAATGCCAAGGATTACGGCCTGATGCTCGAAGGTAAAATCAGCGCGGATGTGAAGGCAGTTGTTGCCCGTTCGCGCGGTGTGTCAGCGCGCCTCAATGGCGGCGTTGCGTACCTGATGAAGAAGAACAAGATCGACGTGATTTGGGGCGAAGCCAAAGTCACTAAAGGCGCATCCGCCGGTAAAGCTGCTGAAATCGTGGTTTCCAAAACCACCAAACAGCCGATGCTGCCACAGAATCCGGTGCCAAAAGGCGTTTTGGGTGAGGGTACTTACACAGCCAAGAATATCATTCTGGCAACCGGTGCGCGCCCTCGTGCGCTGCCTGGCATTGAGCCGGATGGCAAGCTGATCTGGACCTATTTCGAAGCAATGGTTCCGCAAGAACTGCCAAAGAGCCTGCTGGTTATGGGCTCAGGTGCGATTGGTATCGAGTTTGCTTCCTTCTACCGCACAATGGGCGTTGACGTGACTGTTGTTGAAGTCATGAAAAATATCATGCCGGTTGAAGATGCAGAAATCTCGACTTTTGCCCGTAAACTGCTCGAAAAGCAGGGCATGAAGATCATCACCGAAGCCAAAGTGACCAAAGTGGTCAAAGGTACAAACTCGGTTACCGCCAGCGTTGAAACCAATGACGGCAAGGTGCAGGAAATCACGGCTGACCGTATGATCTCGGCTGTCGGTGTTGTCGGCAATATTGAAAATCTCGGCCTTGAAGCGCTTGGCGTTAAAACCGATCGCGGTTGCGTGGTGATTGATGGTTACGGCAAGACCAATGTCGAAGGCATTTATGCCATCGGCGACGTTGCCGGTCCTCCGATGCTGGCGCATAAAGCCGAGCATGAAGGCGTTATCTGCGTTGAGAAGATTGCCGGTGTGCCGAATGTTCATGCGCTGGATAAGGGCAAAATTCCGGGCTGCACCTATTGTAATCCGCAGGTTGCTTCCGTTGGTCTGACCGAAGCTAAGGCCAAAGAGCAGGGCTTTGACATTCGCGTTGGCCGCTACCAGTTTGCTGCAAACGGTAAGGCGATTGCGCTGGGCGAAGATCAGGGTCTGGTTAAGACCATTTTCGACAAGAAGACCGGCCAGCTGCTCGGTGCACACATGGTTGGCGCTGAAGTCACCGAACTCATTCAGGGCTTCGTGATCGCAATGAATCTCGAAACCACGGAAGAAGAACTGATGCATTCCGTATTCCCGCATCCTACCTTGTCAGAAATGATGAAGGAAAGCGTGCTGGATGCCTATGGCAAAGTTCTGAACGCTTAATATTTATTCCGGCCTGATGACTAAAATTCAGGCCGGTTTCACTTTTGAGAAGGATTGCAATTGCCGCTGATTAAAGACGGATCACCTTATCGCAAAGCTGCGCTGACAGTGCTGAAATATTCAACGCTGATCGGTTTGGGGCTTGGTTTTGGTGTGTCGACACTCAGCTTTCTGTCCGGCAATGTGATTTCAATTAATGGCTATGCACTCTCGGGCTGGTATGGCGTGTGGAGTGTAACACTGGCGCTGGGGCTGGCCGGATTTTGTTTCGGCCTGATCTGGGCACTGGTGTTCAAGGCAATCGGTGAAGCGGCGCGACGCTGAGTCCGGTTGTATATAAAAGCTGACGGCTTATATGAGCTGTTACGACATTTGAGGCGGGCAGGGTTAAAGCATGCTTGTTTACCTTGGCAGTCCTCCCTGCTATGCAGGCGCAATATTCTGGCCGGAATTTCCGGTGTTACGAAATCTGAAGGCCGCTTTGGCCGTTTTGGGAAAGACATATGGTTACGCTTCTGGACACCGTTAACGACGACAGAAAACGCCTTCGTCATCCTGAGAAGGCCAACCGGCCCGACACAGCACTTTTGAAAAAGCCTGACTGGATTCGCGTTAAAGCTCCGACTTCACGCGGCTATGGCGAGACCCGCGATATTGTGCGCTCTAACAAGCTTGTCACAGTATGCGAGGAAGCCGGCTGCCCGAATATCGGTGAGTGCTGGGATAAGAAACACGCGACATTCATGATTATGGGTGAAATCTGCACCCGTGCCTGCGCGTTCTGTAACGTATCGACCGGTATCCCGACCACTCTCGACCCGAATGAGCCGGAAAATGTGGCCAAGGCCGTGAAACAGATGGGTTTGACCCATGTGGTTATCACCTCCGTTGACCGCGATGATCTGGCCGATGGCGGCGCACAGCATTTTGCTGAAGTTATTCATGCAATTCGTGCTGCCAGCCCGCAGACCACGATTGAAATCCTGACACCGGACTTCCTGCGTAAGGAAGGTGCTCTTGAGATCGTTGTTAAGGCGCGTCCGGATGTGTTCAACCACAATCTGGAAACTGTGCCGTCCAACTATCTGAAAGTGCGTCCGGGTGCCCGTTACTTCCACTCCCTGCGTTTGTTGCAGCGCGTGAAAGAACTCGATCCGACCATTTTCACCAAATCCGGTATCATGGTTGGTCTGGGCGAAGAGCGTAATGAAATTCTCCAGCTGATGGATGATCTGCGCTCAGCAGATGTGGATTTCATGACCATTGGTCAGTATCTGCAGCCAACCCGTAAGCACCATGCGGTTATCCGTTATGTGACACCGGATGAGTTCAAATCTTTCGCAACGATTGGTAAAACCAAAGGCTTCCTACTGGTCGCTTCCAGCCCTCTGACACGTTCATCACACCATGCGGGCGATGATTTTGCCAAGCTGCGTGATGCTCGTGAAGCGCTGATCGCCAGTCGTAATTAAGAGCGTATCCCGAAAAGTGGGAGCCGGTTTTCGGATAAGATACGCGTCAAAGCAAATAGATAGAGCATTTCCTATGGTACATCATAAACTGGAAATGCTCTAAAACAGCGTAACCGATAAAACTATGCCGCAATTTACTGCCACACGTCAGGTTCAGCACCGCGCGGAGCAAATGTTTGCTCTCGTCGCGGATGTTGAAACTTATCCGCAATTTGTTCCGATGTGTGAAGCATTGACTATCCGTTCCCGCAAAGAACGCGACGGTAAAACCTTGCTGCTGGCCGACATGACTGTTGGTTATAAGTTGATCCGTGAGACATTCACCACACAGGTGCTGCTCAAGCCGGATGAACGGGTGATTGAGGTCAAATATATTGACGGGCCGTTCCGCTATCTCGACAACCGCTGGACATTTGTACCGGTCGGTGACGGTACGCATAGCGATGTTGATTTTTTCATTGATTATGAATTCAAAAGCCGCACGCTCGGATTGGTAATGGGCTCAATGTTTGATCTGGCTTTCCGCAAATTTGCGGAAGCTTTTGAAAAACGCGCCGATCAGATTTACGGCATTAAAACCGGCGATGCGATTAAGTAATTAAAATTACTCAGCCAGCCTTTGCAGAACCAAATCCAATGCAGCATGCACTGTGGCTAACCGGATAGCCTCGCGCGATTGGTCGCCGAAGCGGCATTCCAGATGCAGGGTTTCAACCCCCTGTCTCGCACAGGCGATATGCACCAGTCCGACAGGTTTTTTAGCGCTGCCTCCTGAAGGGCCTGCAACGCCGGTGACTGCAATGCTGATACTAGCCTGCGGGGCATGTTTCAGTGCACCTTCAGCCATAGCAATGGCGACAGGTTTCGACACCGCACCAAAATCACGGAGCAGGCTTTGGGAAACGCCGATCAGCGAGGCTTTGGCTTCATTGCTATAGGTGACGAAACCGCAATCAACGACATCGGACGAACCGGCAATGTCGGTCAGTGCGGCGGCAATCATGCCGCCGGTGCAGGATTCGGCAGTGGTAATCATGAGTTGCGCCTTGCGGCAGGCATCAAGAACGGCGAGAGCTTGTTCTTCTGCTACGAGACTCATGAATATGCCTTCCTTTATGCGGGCACTTCACCCGGATAGATGACGCTGACGGTTACGATAGAAGCAATGCCTTCCTTACGGCCGACAAAGCCCATTTTCTCATTGGTCGTGGCTTTGACCGAAACGCGGTCAGTGCTGACGCCGAGCATATCGCTGAGTTCTGCGGTCATGGCTTCCCGATGCGGACCGATTTTCGGCTCTTCGGCAATCAGTGTAATATCGGCATTGGCAATACGTCCACCGGCTTCACGCACGATTTTAACTGCAAACTCAACAAATTGCCGTGAGGCTGCGCCTTTCCACTGCGGATCAGATGGTGGAAAATGCGTACCGATGTCACCTGCGCCGCGAGTGGCAAGCAGGGCATCCGTCAGTGCATGCAGCGCCACATCGGCATCGGAATGACCATTAAGCTTATGTGTATGCGGAATTTTCACGCCGCAGAGCCACACATGATCTCCGGCCTCGAAACTATGCACGTCATAACCATTGCCCGTGCGAATGTCCGGAAAAGCAACCACATCTTGACGCAAGCGCTGATCTGCCATTTCAATATCCTTTGCCCATGTAATTTTAGTGTTATCGGCTGAGCCCTCGACAACACGAACAGGAATGCTCTGCCATTCTGCAATGGCGGCATCATCGGTGAAATCTGTGCGTCCCAATGCAAATGCTGCATTATGCGCATCCAAGATGGGCGCAAACGGAAAGCTCTGCGGTGTCTGTGCTGCAAAAAGCCCCGCGCGCGGCACGGTTTTGGTGACCAAAGCATCGCCGCCAGCCTGTTTCAGTGTGTCGGAAACGGCAAGGGCAGGCAGCACACCGGTCTGCGGGTGCAGGGCAATCATAATGCGCTTGAGCAGATCCTGCGTGATGAACGGGCGCACGCCGTCATGTATCATCACATAATCCGGTGCATTATCGCACAAAGCGAGAAGACCGAGGCGGGTGGATTCCTGTCGTGTCGGGCCACCGGTAACAAGGCGAATACGCGCAGCATCAATATCAGCGCGTTGCAGCGCAGCATGATAAAGATCGTGATCATCGGAATGGATCACCACCACTACAGGCGAAATCTGCTCGCAGGCCAGAAAGGTACGTAAAGTATGCGCCAGCACAGCCTGACCGCCAATACGACGATATTGCTTTGGGCCTTCGGTGCTCTGACCGGCGCGTTCTCCGCGTCCTGCGGCGACTATAACTGCTGCTGTGCGAATGAGAAAAGCCTTTCCGAGCTGTCACACCTCTGTTTATAGCGAATAACGCCTTGATAAACGAAATACCAGTGATGTTTTTTTGATAATCGTATGATGTTTAAAGAGCTTTAGTAAAATCCGCTTTTTCTTGCATGAAGATGATAAAACCTATAAATCTGCTTAAAGTTTGAGCGTTTTTAATATTGCACAATTTTTAGGCTGATAATGACGACTGCAACCCTGCCATTAAAGATCGGAAACGTGGAAATCCGCAATCGCGTGTTTCTGGCGCCGATGTCCGGCGTATCTGATCTGCCGTTTCGTCGTCGGGCGTGGGAGGCAGGGGCAGGTCTGGTGGTTTCCGAAATGGTTGCCAGTGCAGAGCTGTGTAATCATCACTCCGAGAGCCGTAAGCGCATGGAACGCGGTGACCTGCAGACTCATGTCGTGCAGCTTGCAGGCCGTGAAGCGCATTGGATGGGCGAGGCCGCTAAAATTGCTGAAGGTGAAGGTGCGGATATTGTCGATATCAATATGGGCTGCCCTGCCAAAAAGGTGACCGGCGGCTATTCCGGTTCTGCACTGATGCGCGATCTGGATCATGCGCTGACACTGATTGAAGCCACTGTACAAGCTGTCAAAGTGCCGGTGACGCTGAAAATGCGGCTTGGCTGGGATCACAATTCAATCAATGCGCCGGAACTGGCGCAGCGCGCTGTTGATGCCGGTGTGCAGATGATTACCGTACATGGCCGCACGCGCTGTCAGTTCTATACCGGCCATGCCGATTGGGATGCGATACGCGCCGTGCGTGAGGCAATTTCTGTGCCGCTCGTTGCCAATGGCGATGTTGGCAGTGCTGCCGATGTGCAGGAAATTATGCGCCGCTCCGGTGCCGATGCGGTGATGATTGGCCGTGCCGCCTATGGTCAGCCTTGGCTGGCGGGGCAGGTTGCAGATGAATTGCGCGGCGATGAAACTAAGGCCGCACCGCAAAATCTGAGCGATTATATTCTCGCGCATTATCACGCCATGCTGGAACATTATGGTGAGAAGACCGGCGTCCGTCATGCCCGTAAACATCTGGGTTGGTATATGGAGCGCCATGCGCCGATCGTGCCCGATACGGTCAAAAAAGCGTTGATGACCTCCGGCAATGCGCAGGAAGTATCCGACATTCTCACCGATATTTATAACGGCCTGTCACCAATCACAGGGGCAAAATCCCTGAAGGAAGCTGCCTGATGGATGCCGTTGCATTCTCTTTGTCCGATCATGTGCTGAATACACTGCCGCAAGCTGTGATAATGGCAGATGCTGCGGGGCGCATCATTTATGCTAATGCGCAGGCTGAGGTGTTTTTCGGCTCCAGTGCAGGGATCATGAAGCGCCACGGCCTCAATTATTTTCTCCCGCCTGCAAGCCCTCTGATTGGCCTGATTGCGCAGGTTATTCAAAGCGGTACAGCGGTCAATGAATATCATATTGATCTGTCGTCACCTCGTTTAGGCACTGAGCGCATGGTGGATGTGCAGGTAACGCCGGTGAGTGAAATACCGGATCAGGTTGTTATCTTGTTCAAAGAAACAGCAATGGCTGAGAAGCTCAATCGCCAGATGAGCCATCGCGGCGCGGCGCGTTCTGTTTCCGGTTTGGCGGCGATGCTGGCGCATGAGATCAAGAACCCGCTTTCAGGTATTCGAGGTGCCGCGCAATTGCTGGAAATGTCAGCACGCGATGCGGCCAATGAGTCCGATTGTGAATTGACCCAGCTGATCCGTGATGAAGCTGACCGTATAGTCGCACTGGTCGACCGGATGAATGTGTTCTCCGACGAGCGTCCGATTGAGCGTTCCGCTGTTAATCTTCACACGGTGCTGGGTCATGTCAAAACGCTGGCGAGCCACGGCTTTGCATCCCATGTCACGATCCGCGAGGATTATGATCCGTCGCTGCCACGTGTCTGGGGTAATCGCGATCAGTTGATACAGGTGTTTCTCAACCTGATTAAAAATGCAGCTGAAGCGATCGAGCCAGAGGAACGCTCAGGGCGAAAGGGCGAGATCCTGCTGACTTCGGCCTATAAAGCAGGCATGCATATGATTGTACCGGCGACGGGTGAACGCTTGTCTCTGCCACTGGAATATTGCGTGATTGATAATGGTGGCGGGGTTGCGCCGGATATTCTGCCGATCCTGTTTGATCCGTTCATCACAACCAAAACCAATGGCTCTGGTCTGGGCTTGCCCTTGGTAGCCAAGATCATTGCCGATCATGGCGGCATGATTGAATGCGAAAGTTTCTCCGGAAAAACCATTTTCCGTATTCTGTTGCCGATTTGGAAACAAGACAGTTCTGTTGTTTAAATTTAAATATTAAAATATCTATCTAATATCATGTAATATAATATTTATATATGTGGGGGTGAGGCATTGAATGAACCGGTAATCATCGTTGCTGAAGATGATGCAGCCATGCGCACAGTGCTTAATCAGGCGCTGAGCAGAGCAGGCTATGCTGTGCGCCTTGCCAGCAATCGTGCAGCGCTTTGGGCGCTGATTACGAGCGGCGAAGGTGATCTGGTTATCAGCGATGTGAATATGCCGGATGGTTCCGTTTTCGAAATTCTGCCGCGCATCCGCAAAACGCGCCCTGATCTGCCGGTTGTGGTGATGAGTGCGCAGAATACTTTCATTACCGCTATTCGCGCATCGGAAGCCGGTGCCTATGATTATCTGCCAAAGCCATTTGACCTGAGCGAGATGGTGAGCCTGCTGCGTCGCGCTTTGTCCGAACCAAAGCCGGTGCAGAAAAAGCAGGATGTGGACGAGCAGGCGGAAAATATGCCGCTCGTTGGTCGCTCAGTGGCGATGCAGGATGTGTATCGTGTGCTGGCACGCATGATGCAGACTGATCTGACACTAATGATTACCGGTGAGTCCGGTACGGGTAAGGAGCTGGTTGCCCGCGCTTTGCATGAATATGGCCGCCGTCGTAACGGGCCTTTTGTGGCGATCAATATGGCAGCTATTCCGCGTGATCTGATTGAATCTGAATTATTCGGCCATGAAAAAGGAGCCTTTACCGGTGCACAGCAGCGTTTTTCAGGGCGCTTTGAGCAGGCCAATGGTGGCACACTGTTTCTTGATGAAATAGGTGATATGCCGATGGAGGCGCAGACGCGTCTGTTACGCGTACTCCAGCAGGGCGAATATATGACCGTTGGCGGACGTACGCCGATTAAAACTGATGTGCGTATCGTGGCTGCTACTAATAAGGATTTGCTGAAACAAATCCATAAAGGCCAGTTCCGCGAGGATTTATACTACCGGCTCAATGTGGTGCCGCTGCGTATGCCGCCGCTGCGTGAGCGCAGTGAAGATGTGGCTGATCTTGTGCAGCATTTCTTCCGGCTGGTGGAAAAGGAAGGTCTGCCAGCCAAACAGATCAGTGCCGAGGGATTTGCAGTGCTGCGCCATTACACATGGCCGGGCAATGTACGTGAACTGGAAAATCTGGTGCGCAGGCTCGCGGCGCTCTATCCGCAGGATGAGATTAATGCCGAGATTATCCGCCATGAATTACAGCATTTGCCGCCGTCATTACATGCAGACGAGGCAGGGCTGAAAGCTGATCAGATCACCAATTTGCGTGAGGCGACGGAGATTTATCTGCGCCAGTATTTTGCCTCATTCAATGGTGAATTGCCGCCACAAGGGCTTTATGATCGTATTCTGGAAGAGATCGAATATCCGCTGCTGGCAGCAAGTCTGACTGCGACCTCAGGCAATCAGATCAAGGCCGCAGAATTGCTGGGTCTGAACCGCAATACGCTACGCAAAAAAATCCGCGACCACGACCTCAATATCTTCAAGAATAGCTAATATAGCCAGCGTCATCAGCGATAACGTTGCATATGTGCAACATTCTGTTGCATGATGGCAACGGTTTATAATAGATTAACGGAATGGATAAGACGAGTCTGCTTGAGTGGTTGCGCGAATTTAAACCTGCACGGGTGAGTGAACAAAGACGTTTGCTGGCTCTTCCGGGTGTAATCATTGTTGTCTTGTCGATTATTGCCTCGCTTGTATCCTTTCTGATTATGATCGGTGTTACGCCGATTGTGCCTGATCTGAATGTGACGCTGACGCTGATCATCATCAATGTGGTGCTGGTCGTTAGTCTGCTGGCGCTGATTATCCGTGAGATTTTCCGTATTACGCAGGCGCGCCGTCATGGCCGCGCTGCCGCAAGGCTGCATGTGCGCATTGTTGCCCTGTTCTCGCTGATTGCTGCGGTTCCGGCGATTGTGGTGGCAATTGTTGCCAGTGTGACACTCAATCTCGGGCTGGATCGTTGGTTTGAGACCAATACGCGCAACATCGTTAATTCATCAATCAGCCTTGCCAACGGTTATATCAACGAAACTGCGCGTAATCTGCAAAGCACGACCTATTCGATGCTGCAGGATATGGACGCGCAGCGCACACTTTACAGCCTTGACCGCAATGGTTTTGTGCAACTGATGACCCTGCAGGCGCTGGGGCGCGGTTTGCTCGGCGCGCAATTGCTGGGCGAAGACGGCAGCATTGTGCTGCGCAGCGAGCAGGGCGGCGCAAATCTGCCACAGCCGCCATCTGAAGCGTTTGAGACTGCAAGGGATGGCAATCCGGTGATTATTCCGCCGGGGCCGACCAGCAATTTTGTTGGTGCGATCATCAAAATGCGCGAGATACCGGGTGTTTATCTTTACACGGTGCGACGTGTGGATGCGCAAATTCTGGACTCCATGCGCCTGATGGAGGCTAATACCAAGCGTTATCAGGATATGGAGGCTAACCGTATCCCGACGCAGGTGATTTTTGCGCTGCTCTATTTCGGCCTGATGCTGATTGTTCTGTTGCCTGCCATCTGGACTGGTATTGCTGTTGCTGACCGTTTGGTACGGCCAATCCGTCAGCTGATCGGTGCTGCCGATGAAGTGGCGGTTGGCAATCTTGAGGTTTCTGTGCCGGTGCGCTCCAGTGATGGTGATCTTGGTGCACTTGCGGGCACTTTCAACAACATGGTTGCGGAGTTGAAAAGCCAGCGCACGGATCTTCTGGCCGCCAAAGATCAGATTGATGAACGCCGCCGCTTCTCCGAAGCTGTTTTGTCCGGTGTCACGGCTGCGGTGATCGGCGTTGATGCGCTTGGCCTGATTAATATTGTCAACCGTTCCGCAGAGCAGATGTTCGGCGTTGAAGGGGATGACGTGATCGGCACGAGCCTGAGCGCACATATTCCTGAAATCGGGCAGGTGTTCGAGGTCGCTCACGATTCAGGGCGTGCGGTTTATCGCGATCAGGTGTCGATGATGCGTGGCGGCTTAACCCGCACCTTCAATGTGCAGATCACGATTGAAGACGGCACAAGCGACGAGCGTTCTTATGTTGTGACGATTGATGATATTACCGATCTGGTGCAGGCGCAGCGCTCAACCGCATGGGCTGATGTGGCGCGCCGTATTGCTCATGAGATTAAAAACCCGCTGACGCCGATCCAGCTTTCTGCTGAGCGTATCCGCCGCCGCTATGGTAAGGTCATTACCGAAGACCGTGAGGTTTTTGACCAGTGCGTGGAGACGATTATCCGGCAGGTCGGCGATATTGGCCGGATGGTGGATGAATTCTCGTCTTTTGCGCGTATGCCGAAGCCGAAAATGGAAACCATTGATTTGCGGGATTCGCTGAAAGAAGCTGCATTTCTGGTGGAAGTGAGCCGCAGCGAAATCAGTTTTGAGCAACGCCTGAGCGAAACGCCGCTCTATGGTCATTTTGACAGTCGCTTGCTTGGTCAGGCTTTTGGTAACATTATTAAAAACGCCAGTGAGGCGATTGAAGCCGTTACCGGTGAAGATAATTATCACGGGCATATTCTGCTCAAGGCCTATCAGGAAAATGATCAGCTGATTGTCGATGTAATCGACAATGGTAAGGGCTTGCCGGGCGATAACCGGCAGCGTTTGCTGGAGCCTTATATGACAACGCGTGAAAAAGGCACCGGCCTTGGCCTCGCTATTGTCAGAAAAATCGTTGAGGATCACGGCGGGCATATGGAACTGCATGATGCGCCAGCCGATTTCTATCAGGGAAGAGGTGCGATGATCCGCATGGTTTTCCCTGCGACGCCGCCGGAAACACCGAATGCGGCAGAGACAAATACAAATGAGGAGCTGCAGGCATGAGTGACAGGTGCAGGCAGTTGAATTTAAAATATCCGTTGCCAAAGTATATTGCAGTTTGGCAGCAGGATAATGGGAACAAGGCAGGTGGATTAAATGGCTTCTGATATTCTCGTCGTTGATGATGAAACGGACATCCGTGATCTGGTTGCTGGTATTTTAAGCGACGAAGGACACGAAACCCGTACAGCTTTCGATTCAGACAGCGCTTTGGCTGCGATCAATGATCGTGTGCCGCGTCTGGTGTTTCTGGACATCTGGTTGCAGGGCAGCCGCCTAGACGGGCTGGCACTGCTGGATGAAATCAAAAAGCTGCATCCGGATTTGCCGGTGGTGATGATTTCCGGTCATGGTAATGTTGAAACGGCTGTGTCGGCTATCCGCCGCGGTGCCTATGATTTTATCGAAAAGCCGTTCAAAGCGGATCGTCTGATCCTTGTGGCTGAGCGCGCGCTGGAAACATCGAACCTCAAGCGTGAGGTTTCTAACTTACGCAAACGCTCCGGTGAGACTTTCGAGCTGCTTGGTAATTCTCTGGCAATGAACCAGTTGCGCCAGACGATTGAGCGCGTGGCGCCAACCAATAGCCGTATTATGATTACCGGACCTTCCGGCTCGGGTAAGGAAATGGCCGCGCGGGCAATTCATGCGCTGTCGGGCCGTGCCAACGGACCATTCGTGACTGTGAATGCAGCGACGATTACACCGGAACGCATGGAGATTGAGCTGTTCGGCACCGAAATGGACGGTGGTGAACGCAAAGTCGGCGCACTGGAAGAGGCGCATGGCGGCATTCTCTATCTCGATGAAATTGCCGATATGCCGCGCGAAACGCAGAACAAGATTTTGCGCGTATTGGTCGATCAGCAGTTTGAACGCGTTGGCGGCACCAAGCGTGTTAAAGTGGATGTGCGTATTATTTCGTCCACAGCGCAAAACCTTGAGGGCATGATTGCCGAAGGCCTGTTCCGCGAAGACCTGTTTCACCGGCTTGCAGTTGTGCCTGTGCAGGTGCCGCCATTGGCGCAGCGCCGCGATGATATTCCGTCACTGGTGGCATTCTTCATCAATCAGGTGGCCGAGCAGGCCGGTATCAAGCCGCGCCGTATCAGTGATGATGCGATGGCTGTTTTGCAATCGCACAGCTGGCCGGGCAATGTGCGCCAGTTGCGCAACAATGTTGAGCGCCTGATGATTTTGGCGCGTGGTGATGACGTGGATGCACCGGTGACAGCTGATCTGCTGCCTGCGGAAATCGGTGATACACTGCCGCGCACACCAACGGATTCCGATCAGCATATTATGGCGCTGCCGCTGCGTGAAGCGCGTGAAATGTTTGAAAAGGAATATCTGGTGGCTCAGATTAACCGGTTCAGCGGCAATATTTCACGTACGGCTGAGTTTGTGGGTATGGAGCGCTCTGCTCTGCACCGTAAACTCAAGTCGCTCGGAGTATAATCATGCGCATCATCATCTGCGGTGCCGGTCAGGTCGGCTTTGGTATTGCCGAGCGGTTAGCAGCCGAGCAGAATGATGTGTCGGTGATTGATACATCGGAAAAGCTTATTCATGCTGTGCGCGATCTTCTCGACGTGCGTGGCTTCGTCGGGCACGGCTCGCATCCTGACGTATTGCAGGCGGCCGGTGCTGACGAAGCAGATATGATTATTGCTGTCACGCTTTACGATGAGATCAATATGGTGGCCTGTCAGGTTGCCCATTCGCTGTTCAATGTGCCGACCAAGATCGCCCGTATCCGCGCGCAGACCTATCTGGAAAAACAGTATCAGGAGATGTTCTCGCGCGATAATATGCCGATTGATGTGGTGATTTCGCCGGAGCTTGAAGTCGGTGATATGGTGCTGCGCCGTATCGCTCTTCCCGGCGCTTCCGATGTGCTGCGCTTTGCCGATGACAAGGTGGTCGCTTTTGCCATTGAATGCATGGAAGACTGCCCGATCATCAATACACCGCTGAAACAATTGACCGATCTGTTTCCAGATCTGCCGTCAACGGTTGTCGGCGTGGTGCGCAATGACAAGCTGTTTGTTCCGCACTCTGAGGATCATTTGCTGGCGGGCGATTTGGCCTACGTGGTGACAACGGTGGAGCAGGTGCGCCGCACGCTCGGCCTGTTTGGCCACGACAAGCCGGAGGCACGCCGGATTATTATTGCCGGTGGTGGTAATATCGGGCTCTATGTTGCCAAGAAAATGGAAGAGCGCCAGCCACATACCCGCCTGAAGATCATTGAGCATAATCGTGAACGCGCGGCTTTTGTGGCAGACGAGCTTGATAAGACGGTTGTACTGAATGGCAGTGCACTTGATCAGGAATTGTTGCGTGAAGCAGAAGTGCAGGATGCGGATTTGCTGGTGGCACTGACCAATCAGGATCAGGCAAATATTTTGTCGAGCATTATGGCCAAGCGTCTTGGCTGTAAGTCGAATATGGTGCTGATTAATAACTCAGCCTATCAGGAGTTTATCCATACGGTTGGTATTGATTCCTATGTCAGTCCTAAAAACGTAACGATTTCCAAGATTTTGCAGCAGGTGCGGCGCGGACGTATCCGCTCGGTGCACAGTGTGTATGACGGGCGGGCCGAGCTGATTGAAGCGGAGGCGCTGGAGACTTCACCTTTGGTGGGCGCACCGCTGCGTAATATTGATCTGCCTGCGGGGCTACGTGTCGGGGCGGTTTATCGTGACGGCAAAGTGATTAAACCACACGGTGATTTGCATATTCGCCGTAATGATCGTGTCGTAATGTTTGCTACAAGTGATGCGGTGAAGCATGTGGAGCAAATGTTCCGTGTGAGTCTCGATTTCTTTTAAACACCCGATTTTAAAATTGAGATTGTTTTATGGATATTTGTACATTCTGGTACGGCACCAGATTGCGACCTGTAGATCATATGTGCCTGACATCTATGGTCAGAACAGGCCAGCGTGTGAAACTGTTCAGCTATCAGCCGGTTGAAAATCTGCCCGAAGGTGTGGAGCAGCATGATGCATCTGCTATTTTGCCGATTGAATCATTCCGTCGTCTTGATCCGGCTTTTCCGGATTTGAAAGAATATGTGACGATCGTCCAGTTCAGCGATATTTTCCGCATTAATCTGATGAAGCAGAAGCAGGGTGTATGGCTTGATACGGATGTTTATCTGCATAAGCAGTTTCATCCGGATGTGTCAAAACCCTATTTGGCACGGGAAAATAAAGAGCGCGTGGGCGTGTCGGCTCTGTATTTCCCGCATGATTATCCGGTGATAGCGGAGTTTGATGCTTATATGGCGGGAAATTATCCGCTGCCGAAATGGCTTGGATTGCGCCGTCGTGTATTGCGGCCGTTATGGTATCGCCTGACGGGTAAGGAAGTGACGCCTGCCGCTATCGGTATTACGATTTTCGGCAATGACGGCATATCCAGACTGGCGAAGAAATATGGCTGCTTTGAAAATGCTGCGCCAAAAGAAAGCTTCTATTATTGGACGGGGCGTGACTGTCTGAATATTTTTGATCCGGAATATGCCCTTGAGCCATTGCAACATCCTGATTTCATAGGTTTTCATATCCATCGCAAAAGCCCGGAAGATCTGGTTGTCCGCGCAGGCAGTTTTTATGAGTGGATGCTGAAGGAAACAGGAGAACTGCCGGAAACAGCATAAGGCACAAGCTTTTGGTGAAGTGTGCAGAGTTGAATTCAGTAATGTTCTGATCTGGGAGGCTTTGTCCTTGAACGATCTGTGACTATTGATCCGGCATCATACAACATTTTGACGTTGCGCAAAAAATAGCGGCCTGTTAACCCTTTGTGGAATGTGGGATTATTCCCGTAACACTTGATTCTGTATCAAAATACAGGTGCAATATCTGAGGCGGATGATAAAGCTGAGCTGCGGAGGGAATATTTCCTGAAGTTTCTTCAGTGCATATCTGTTTGTGGCGTACGTCTGCCTGCCAGCATAAATATGAGTTGGGCTGTTTGCCAGCTCAAATCAGTACCGGTTGCGGATCGAAATAAAGGAATAAAAAAATGGCTGAACGATCGCAAAATCTTCAGGATCTCTTTCTGAATTCTGTACGTAAGCAAAAAATCTCTCTGACGATTTTTTTGATTAATGGTGTAAAGCTGACAGGTATTGTCACATCCTTTGATAATTTCTGTGTGCTGTTGCGCCGCGACGGACATTCACAGCTGGTATATAAACATGCCATCTCAACCATCATGCCAAGCCAGCCTGTGCAGATGTTTGAAGGCGAAGAAGAGTAAGTTTTACAGATCTTTACGACTGTTTTCTGAAATTTGAGAATGTTTTTATATCCGCGGCGCCTCAAGGCCTGCGGATATATTTGTTTGTAGCGACGAAAATAATTATCGGGTTGCGGTCATTGTTGCTGCGCGGATGAATAATTATCTGATGAGATAACAAGGCATGCATAACCGGCAGTTATTCGATGCTAAAGCAGCAACCGTTTCATACGAAATTGTTTCGCTGCGAAGAGACAGAGCATTTCGCGCGTATAAGGGGCTCAGCCGATACCCGCGATCATGCGGCAGAGTAAAGAATACAGAACGCGCGGTGAGCACGATGAAATGCGCCACGCTTTAATATATGAAATCAGGATAAACGCTTGAAAAAAAGAAATGATCCGGCATCTGACCTGACACCTGAAACAGCAGCAGAAGACGCATATGATGTGTCTGTTGAAGATGTTTATGATGATGAAGATATAAAATTTAAAAGCGGCAAAACACCGTTCACCACGAAAGTGGAAGACACGCGGGCTTTTGTTGTCGTGCCGATTTTGCCGGAACGCTATGCACTTGTCGTTGATCAGGATGAGAGCGAACGCCCGAAATACCGCCGTAGTGATGAAGCGCGGCTTGAAGAAGCGGCCGGTCTGGCACGCGCGATTGACCTGAAAATTATCGACAGTTTTCTGGTGCAAACCTCACAGCCACGCCCTGCGACTTTGCTCGGCACGGGTAAGGTTGAGGATATTGCCGAGCGCATCGAGCGTGAAGAAATTGAGCTGGTGATTGTTGACCATCCGCTCACGCCGGTGCAGCAGCGCAATCTGGAGCGGGCTTGGAAAATCAAGGTTATTGATCGTACCGGTCTGATCCTCGAAATTTTCGGCCGCCGTGCGCAAACCCGTGAGGGTAGCCTGCAGGTTGAGCTTGCGCATCTGAATTATCAGAAAGGCCGGCTGGTTCGCAGCTGGACGCACTTGGAGCGTCAGCGCGGTGGCGGCGGCTTCATGGGTGGTCCGGGTGAAACCCAGATCGAGGCCGACAGACGCCAGTTGCAGGATAAAATTCTGCGTATCAAGCGTGAGCTGGATACGGTTGTGCGCACGCGCCAGTTGCATCGGCAAAAGCGCCGCAAGGTGCCGCATCCGGTGATTGCTCTGGTCGGCTATACCAATGCCGGAAAATCAACTTTGTTCAACCGCTTAACCGGTGCTGATGTGTTGGCCGAAGATATGTTGTTCGCCACGCTCGATCCGACTTTGCGCCGTCTGCGCCTGCCGCACGGGGATATGATTATCCTGTCCGATACGGTTGGTTTTATTTCCAACCTGCCGCACCATCTTGTGGCCGCGTTTAAAGCGACGCTGGAGGAAGTGGTGGAGGCCGATCTTATTCTGCATGTGCGCGATATGTCCGATCCGGACAATGCCGCACAGGCTGAGGATGTTGAAACGATCCTGAGTGGTCTTGGCATCAAAAAAGGCAATGATAAGCGGGTTATCGAAATCTGGAACAAGATTGACCGCTTAAGCGAGCCGATGCAGGACAGCGCGGAAAATTTGAGCAGCGGCAGTCATGAAGATGCAAGGCCGGTGCCGCTCTCTGCTTTAACCGGGCAGGGCACGCGTGAATTGCTGGCGATGATTGAGGGCCGTATTTCCGGTTCTATGGAAAAAGTACAGGTCTGTCTCCAGCCGGATCAGTTCAGTTTGATCGACTGGATTTATCGTCATGGCAGCAATGTGCGTCGTCAGGATGAGGAAGATGGATCGGTTGTCATTGATGTGGATATGACTGCCGGTTCTGCCCAGAAATTCCGCGATAAATATGCCTCAATAACAAAGCGCTGATATTTCAATCCTACGGAGAATCAGATCCTGATAGCCCGCCCGATAGTGGGTAAAATACTTTGTCTGCGTATTAAAAATTCTATTCCATGCGCATAAGAATACTCAGACAAAGTAATAACTGAATAACGGAGCGGTTTAAACATCGCTTCTGAGGGGGCTAACTATGCAGAAATTCAAATTAATAGCAGCTTTTTCATGTGCTTTCACATTGATGAGCGGCGCTGCTTTTGCTGAGGATTTGGTTTTTACTTTAAAAAACGGAACCCAGTCGGTCGTTAATAATTTCCATGCTTCACCCGTCGGCGTTGAGAGCTGGGAAGATGATATTTTCGGCCGTGATGCACTGGCTCCAGGTGAAAGCATGAAAATCACGATTGCAGATGGCCGCAGTGTTTGTAGCTATGACATGCGCTTTGAGTTTCAGGGGGATGATCTGGAGGATCTGGAAGATACGCAGAACCTTTGCGAATTAGGCGAATATACAATCACTGAGTAAATTTTATATTCTGTCCGGAAAATGCTCCGCCGGTACATCTGCGGAGCATTTTTTTGTTTGATGTTTCAGGGAAGTGCAGGGCTTTGTTCAGGTTTTGGAAAGCATGAGCGTTTAAACCGGTTCGCAGCGTTTTTTAAGCTTGCTTGCCGGTTCGCATCTTGCGAAACCGTGAGCCGCATCTTGCGAAACCATAGTGCGTCGACCTATGTATGGAATATTCACGAATCCTGACGGCAGTGCTTCGCGCCGTTCTCCGATAGCCAAAGGCAGTTAATCATGAGAGATCCAATTGAAACCGTAATGAATCTGGTCCCGATGGTGGTTGAACAGACTGCGCGTGGCGAGCGGGCCTATGATATTTTCTCCCGCCTGCTCAAAGAGCGTGTGATTTTCGTAAACGGTCCGGTTGAAGACGGCATGGCAATGCTGGTCTGTGCGCAGTTGCTGTTTCTTGAAGCGGAAAACCCGAACAAGCCGATTGAAATGTACATCAATTCGCCAGGCGGCGTGGTGACATCCGGCATGGCGATTTATGATACGATGCAGTTCATCAAGCCTCCAGTTTCCACGCTTTGCATGGGGCAGGCTGCATCTATGGGCTCGCTGCTGCTGACTGCCGGTACAACCGGCCAGCGTCTAGCGCTGCCGAATGCGCGCATCATGGTGCACCAGCCATCCGGTGGTTTCCAGGGGCAGGCTTCAGATATCGAACGCCATGCGCAGGATATTATCAAGATGAAGCGCCGCCTCAATGAAATCTACGTCAAGCATACCGGTCGTGATTATGAAACCATTGAGCGTACTCTTGACCGCGATCATTTCATGACTGCTCAGGAAGCGCTTGAATTCGGCCTGATCGACAAGGTTATCGAATCACGCGATCTCGGCGATAAGTAAGACTGAGTGGGTTGAGAATGATCCGTTTTGTAAAAAATGCGGATTAATTTGAAGGCACTCAAAGTTTCATGAACGGGGTTTAATGGCAGAAAAGAATGGCTTTGTATAATTTTAGCCACATTTTATCTGCCATTAGCCTTTTTAGAACGCAGTCGCATAAAACAGTTGAGCGGAATGGTTGTAAAACTGTCTTTTGCCTGTTTATGCTGGTTGTTGTGTTAAGTGATTGTTTGGGTCTTTTGCCTAAAAATAGGCATTGAGTACACACAGACGGTACGGATCGCTATTGCTGCGGTCAGGCTGTCTATACAGAGTTAAGTGCGTTGCATGGCTGAGTGTGCTGACATCTTGTCAATAGCACCGGAAGCCAATATCAGACAAATGCATGACGACTGCCGTTTATGTCGGTTTCGGTCGGGAAGACATAACGGTTAGAACTTGGTGCCTGTTGATGAAGCGGCGGGCGGCCATTACTGAAAGGAAACTGCGATGAGCAAAGTCAGCAACGGCGGTGGCGATTCCAAAAATACGCTCTATTGCTCCTTTTGCGGAAAAAGCCAGCATGAGGTGCGCAAGCTGATTGCGGGCCCGACCGTTTTTATCTGTGATGAGTGTGTCGAGCTGTGCATGGACATCATCCGTGAGGAAAATAAATCCTCGCTGGTGAAATCCCGTGAAGGCGTGCCGACCCCGCAGGAAATTATGGCGGTTCTCGATGATTATGTCATCGGTCAGAGCCACGCCAAACGCGTTCTCTCGGTTGCGGTTCATAATCACTATAAGCGTCTGGCTAACCAGCCGAAGAGCGGTGATGTTGAACTGGCAAAATCCAATATTCTTCTGGTTGGCCCTACCGGTTGCGGTAAGACCTATCTGGCGCAGACACTGGCGCGCATCATTGATGTGCCGTTCACAATGGCTGACGCTACGACACTGACCGAAGCCGGTTATGTCGGTGAAGATGTTGAAAATATCATTCTCAAGCTGTTGCAGGCTGCCGACTATAATGTTGAGCGGGCGCAGCGCGGCATCGTCTATATCGACGAAGTGGATAAAATCAGCCGTAAGGCCGATAATCCGTCGATCACACGCGATGTTTCCGGTGAGGGTGTTCAGCAGGCTCTGCTGAAGATCATGGAAGGCACTGTGGCTTCCGTTCCGCCGCAGGGTGGCCGTAAGCATCCGCAGCAGGAATTCCTGCAGGTGGACACAACGAACATTCTGTTCATTTGCGGTGGTGCATTTGCCGGACTGGATAAGATCATTTCATCTCGCGGTGAAAAGACCTCCATCGGCTTCAGCGCGACTGTCAAAGCGCCGGATGAACGCCGTATCGGTGCGATTTTCCACGAGCTGGAGCCGGAAGATCTGGTGAAGTTCGGTCTTATTCCTGAGTTCGTTGGTCGTTTGCCGGTCATCGCAACACTGGAAGATCTGGATGTTGCCTCTCTGGTCAAGATCCTGTCTGAGCCGAAGAATGCTTTGGTGAAGCAGTATCAGCGTCTGTTCGAGATGGAAAATGTTGAGCTGACATTCCATGAAGATGCATTGCTGGCAATTGCCGGTCGTGCGGTAGAGCGTAAGACCGGTGCGCGTGGTCTGCGTTCGATTATGGAGAAAATCCTGCTCGACACCATGTTTGATCTGCCGACACTGGAAGGCGTTCAGGAAGTGGTTATTTCCGGTGAAGTCGTGGATGGCAAAGCGCAGCCGCTTTACATCTATGGCGATCGCAAGGAAGAAAAAGGCACTGTTTCTGCCTGAAACTGAAAACTGTGTCAATTGTGACGAAAATGAAAAACGCTCAGGAGCAATCCTGAGCGTTTTGTTGTTTGGCGGGATATTTTACGCATAATTGATGCATTGCCGGATAAATGATATTTTGGAGTATTGTACTCATGTTTTTCCGAGCAATATGTGGACTATGGGTTCTGTTGGACTAAACCGGTGATTTAAAGCGTTTCTTTAACCGAAAAAGCGGCTAGAAGGTAGGAAAGGAAACTGCATTTTGTACCGGTGGTCATAAATGCGCTGATTTATTCTGCTGTATGAAGCACAAGTAGTGCTTGAAATACGGGCAGTGGGTGGCCAATTATACAGTCGATGCACACAGTGATTTGCTGATGAAACGGGGATCATTGTGTGGCGATCGGGTGGTTTACCCGGGAAAGGACTTAAAATGACGGATACAGAGTTGAAGACATCGGCGGGTGGACAAGACGGGCTCTATGCCGTGTTGCCGTTGCGCGATATTGTTGTCTTCCCGCATATGATCGTGCCGCTGTTTGTCGGCCGTGAAAGATCAATCCGTGCACTTGAAGAAGTGATGGGCGTTGATAAGCAGATCCTGCTTGCCACGCAGAAGAATGCTGCCGACGATGAGCCGGCCAATGATGCTATTTATGAAGTTGGTACTGTCGCCAATGTGCTGCAGTTACTGAAACTGCCGGACGGCACTGTGAAAGTGCTCGTTGAAGGTATTGCCCGCGCCAAGATTTCCAAATTCAGTGACCGTGAAGATTATCACGAAGCCTATGCTGACATTCTGGAACTGCCGGAAGAAGAACCGGTAGAGATTGAAGCGCTGTCCCGCTCAGTGATGAGCGACTTTGAAAATTATGTGAAGCTGAACAAGAAGATTTCGCCTGAGGTTGTCGGCGCGACCAGCCAGATCGATGATCATTCGAAACTGGCCGATACGGTAACCTCGCATCTGGCGATCAAGATTGCTGAAAAGCAGGAAATGCTTTCGATCCTGTCGGTTCGTGAGCGTCTTGAAAAAGCTCTGGAATACATGGAATCCGAAATCTCGGTTCTTCAGGTTGAAAAGCGCATCCGCTCGCGTGTTAAGCGCCAGATGGAAAAGACCCAGCGCGAATATTACCTGAATGAACAGATGAAGGCGATCCAGAAAGAACTGGGCGACGGTGAAGACGGCCGTGATGAACTGGCCGAGTTGGAAGAACGCATTGCCAAGACCAAGCTGAGCAAGGAAGCTTCGGAAAAAGCGCAAGCTGAAATGAAGAAGCTGCGCTCGATGAGCCCTATGTCGGCGGAAGCCACAGTGGTGCGCAACTATCTCGACTGGCTGTTGTCGCTGCCGTGGAACAAGAAGTCCAAGGTCAAAACCGATCTGGCTTTTGCTGAAGGCGTGCTGGATACGGAACATTTTGGTCTGGAAAAGGTCAAAGAGCGCATTGTCGAGTATCTTGCGGTACAGTCACGTGCTGCCAAGATCAAAGGCCCGATCATCTGTCTCGTTGGCCCTCCGGGCGTGGGTAAAACCTCGCTTGCACGCTCTATCGCCAATGCGACCGGTCGTGAATATGTGCGTATGTCGCTTGGTGGCGTGCGTGATGAGGCTGAAATCCGCGGTCATCGCAGAACCTATATCGGCTCTATGCCGGGCAAGGTTATTCAGTCGATGAAGAAAGCCAAGAAGTCCAACCCGCTGTTCCTTCTCGATGAGATTGACAAGATGGGACAGGATTTCCGCGGCGATCCGTCATCGGCCATGCTGGAGGTGTTGGATCCGGAACAGAATGCAACATTCATGGATCATTATCTGGAGGTCGAATATGACCTGTCCAACGTAATGTTCGTGACAACTGCAAACTCGCTGAATATTCCGGGCCCGTTGCTCGACCGTATGGAGATCATCCGTATTGCCGGCTACACCGAGGATGAAAAACTTGAAATTGCCAAGCGGCATTTGCTGCCAAAGGCAATCAAGGAACATGTTTTGCAGCCGAAGGAATTCTCGGTTGATGAAGCTGCTATCCTGGCTGTGATCCAGCATTACACCCGTGAAGCCGGCGTGCGTAGTCTTGAGCGTGAAATGATGAAACTGGCGCGTAAAGCTGTCACGGAAATCGCACGTAAAAAGACCAAGTCGGTTCATGTAACACGAGATAATATTTCTGATTATCTCGGTGTGGAGAAATACCGTTACGGACAGATCGACGGTGAAGATCAGGTTGGTGTTGTAACCGGTCTGGCATGGACGGAAGTGGGCGGCGAATTGCTGACCATTGAAGGCGTGATGATGCCGGGTAAAGGTCGTATGACTGTTACCGGTAACCTGCGTGATGTGATGAAGGAATCCATTTCGGCTGCGGCATCTTATGTCCGCTCCCGTGCGGTGGATTTCGGCATCGAGCCTCCGCTGTTCGACAAACGTGATATCCACGTGCACGTACCGGAAGGTGCGACACCAAAGGATGGCCCGTCTGCCGGTACAGCAATGGTTACGGCAATTGTTTCTGTGCTGACCGGTATTCCGGTTCGTAAGGATGTTGCTATGACCGGTGAGGTCACACTGCGCGGTCGTGTTCTGCCGATCGGCGGCCTGAAAGAGAAACTGCTGGCAGCTCTGCGCGGCGGTATCAAGAAGGTGCTGATTCCGGAAGAAAACGCCAAGGATCTGGCAGAGATTCCGGACAATGTGAAAAACGCATTGGAAATTGTTCCGGTATCCTTCGTCGGTGAAGTGATTGAACATGCACTGATCCGCAAACCGGAGCCGATTGAATGGGTGGAGCCAGAGGTTTCAGCCATTGCCAAGACCGGCGATGATGATGCGGTTGTGGGCATGGCTCACTAATCATCCGCAGTAAAAAATCAAAAGCCCCGCAAGTCTGACTTGCGGGGCTTTTTTTATTGAGTGGCACTTACCGGCAATGTGACATCCCAGCGGTCTTGCGGGACGGGCAGTCCGGTATCTGTACAGCTTATTCGAATGCGTTTTGCCTGATCGGCATCATCGCGCCATGCTGCATCAAGCGGCAGTGTACATTCCGGTACTGTCACCTTGGAATTAATGACAGGAAATGCCCAGTTACTGTTTTGTGCGATATTTTGATGATTGATGAATTGTGCGGCAACGGCAGCAATCTCATCAGGATTTTGCATTGTTGTATTTACCTGCCTTTGGTGCTCGGCAAAAATCGCATGGCACATGCGTAAATTGTCCAGACCAAAGCGCTGGCGGCAATAGGTGCGGATGTCATCAATACGAGCCAGCGACAGCTTTTCAAAAGCCTCAACATCACATTCCCCGCAAACAATCGGATTAACGAAGCGGAGTTGCAGAGAGGGCTGCTGCTTGACGAAAAACGTATAATCTGTGTCATGCTCGCGGTATCGCACCTCAATACCGGTGAACAGAGCCGCTGCCAGCAATAGTGGTGTCAGACCGAGAGCGGCAAGCAGCGCAAATTTTTTCATGAAAGAATACCATTCTTTAAACAGATCATCTCTGCCTTAAGCAGCGGGGATACGAATGGCAAATATAAAAAAGACCAGTATCAAACTGGTCTTTTCACCTTGGGAGGTTTTATATTTTTAGTGCTCTGCGCCGGAGCCGCCAACAGCAACAATGCTGAAAGGCTGATCCGCCACCGGAATGGTGCGGTCTTCTTTGAAACTCTCAATATTGATCAGGCGAACCAGACTATGGCGCGGATCGGTGATGGCAATGTGATCACCGGCAACGGCCAGACGCGGACGCGGATCGCGCCAGTGGCCGTCTTTGCTGTAAGGCTCGGTTACTTTCGCAGAGCGGGTGATTGTGCCGTCAAGAATATTGATGAGATGTAGCTGACCGTCTTCCGTCAGCACATAGGCATTTTTCAGACGAGCAGGGTCGAGGGCAAAATCCACACGGCGGGTAGGTAAGTCAACGAGGCGGTAAGGTGTGTCACTGTCAGGGTCGATCAGCGCAATCTTGTCCTCACCGTAATTGCCGAGGAAAAACTGCATCGCCTTGCTGCCGATGAGCGTGCTGACTTTACCTTTTGGCAGATCGGCACCATAGGTCAGCATTTTCAGCTCGGCTTTTTTGTCTTTGGACGGGCTGGCGATCAGCACGCCTTCCTCACAGCCGAAGGCTACAAGGCTGGCAGAGAATGCTTCACCATGTAGGGCTGTGCAAGTCGCGACATCGCCTGTCTGCGCGCCGTCAGCTTCAAGGACACGCAGGCCGAGGCGTGGCGGCAGGACGTCGGGCTTGGTTTCTGCTTCCAGATTTGGCACGGAAGCCAGATATTGATTGCCGAAAGGCACAATCACACCGTGATGAGGCGCAGTGGCATCAATGATCTTTGCCTGCGGCTTACCTTTCAGAATATCCTGCTCGGACAGTTCATGGCCTTTGCCTTCGCGGTCAAAGAACAGCACAATACTGTCACCATGCATCACCGCGTGAACCGGCCGTTTGCCTTCAAATTTCTCGTCCAGCAAAGCTGTTTCCGAAACTTCCAGATCACGATGGTCGCCATGATCGGAGAGACTGATGCCGGTTTTAATGACATTCACCTGATCGGCGTCGGATTGCACGGCGAATACAGTTTCGCCGGATGCACTCGCGGTCAGACCCGCATAGCCTTTGATATCAAATTTTCCGAGTTCTTTGCCGCTCTCCAGATCAATAGCCCGAACGACCGGCTTGGTATGATCGGCAACAAACAAACGCCAGACCTGCTTATGTTCCTCATCTGCACTGGCATGACCGGCAATCATTAGGGAGCCTAGTATACCGAGCGCCGTAGCGCATTTTAGCTGTTTTAGCATCATAAACCTCAAGTCGAAATGTAATAACATTACGATTAATAGATGCGTTTCACCGGTATGTCTATGCTGCAAAAGAAATTATTGTAATTTTATAACATAAATAGAGCGGTTTCGATTAAGACTTAGTCGTCAGAACCGCTCTATCTTTTTTATCCTCGCATTGTTCGATGCAAACCGCATCACACTTTGCTGGAAATGCTTTTATGGCTGCGTTTATAAACGCAGCCATTCCTTTGCATGGGTAATATCATCCTGAGATAACTGATGACCTGCATTGAGTGTCTCTGCCGTCAGGTCAGCTCCGTTCTTGCTGAGCCATGTATTCAGCGCTTCAGCATATTTTCCGTAAGGATCAGATTTACCGGCCAGCGTCAGAACTTCTGTGCCGGACAGATCAACCTGCGGTACATCTTCCAGCACATGCATCGGCCGGCACAGAATAGCGCGGCGGATCAGTTTCGGGAAAAGCGCCATCACTGCAGCGGCAAAATTTGCACCATTAGAATAGCCGAGCACCGTGATATCTTCCGGTTTAAGTCCGTAGGAGACAATGGCGCCTTCAAAGAAAGCGTTGAAAGCCTCAGCTTCCGAGCGGATATCTGCCTGATCAAACTGCGTAGCACCAAAGCGGCGGAACCAGCGTGCAGTGCCTTCCTCATGGCTGCGGCCACGTACGCCGAGCAGGGTAGCGCGCGGATTGATGCGATGTGCCATAGGCATCAGATCGGTTTCATTGCCGCCAGTGCCGTGCAACAGCAGAATAACACTGCCATCAGGATTTTCAGGTGTGTGGAAACGATGGACAAACGGCAAATCACGCATAGCAATACGCTCCTCTCCGGGCATCGAAAACTGCGGCATTATGATTTTCAGATCCTGCGCGCGCTCCTGATTATGCGGTGGCACAAACAGTGTTTCGCCCAGATGCTCCGGTGTTTCATCAATGGTAAAACCCGGCCCGTCGGTTGCCAGCTCAATCAGCGTTCCGCCCGGTTCACGCACATAAAGAGAGATGAAATATTTGCGGTCATGGAAATTGGTGATCGACGAGTTGAGGCGTGACAATTCCGTTTCAGACGCTTTGATTGCATCGACATCTTTGGCACGGAAGGCCACATGGTCGGCAATACCAGTTCCCGGAATTCCGGGCACAAAGCCGGTGACATTGCGCACATCCACGAAATCTGTGTCGGAAACCATGCGCAGCACTGTTTCTTCTCGCTGCCCTTCACTATAGCCGAAGCGCTTGATGAAGGCGGCGGTTTCCTCCTGCGTTTCAGTGAAAAGGGTAACGCTGTGCAGACGGGTGGGGGCAGAATTCCACTGATGTGCAGCCGGCATGTCATGACCGACCAGCTTGACGGTAACGCCGTCCGGATCTTTCAGGCGCAGCACAGGTTCACCGAATTCGCGTTTAGGGCCTTCTACGCGGATTTGCTGGGACAGAGCGCGTGTCAGCCAGTCACCAATTGATTCCGGCGGGACTGCCAAGGCAATTTCGGCTACCTGTCCGTGTCCGACACGCCCGCGGGCACCTTCTTCCCAGACCAAAAAGGTAATCAGTGAACCCGGAGAGCCAAGCGCATCACCATAGAACAGGTGCAATTGTTCGCCGTCTTCAAAGCCGCCGGTCTGTTTGACCAGACGCAACCCCAGAAAACCTGCATAAAAATCAATATTGGCCTGCACATTGCGAGTAATGAGGGTCACATGATGGATACCGGAGGTCATATTGGCCTTTCTGAAACTGATGAAGCAGAGAATGAAATCAATCTCTGCCGAGCTGTTCTGTGCTTTGCATTATATTATCGCAGATTTGTATTTTTGTAATATGGGCAGGGTGAACAGTGTATCAACACCGGTCAATTCCCGAAAAGTTGATTTACAGCACATGATATAAAAAGACCCCGCTTTGATGATCAAAACGGGGCAGATATCGAGTAGGTATCATGAGGAGATCAACTTGGTGAAAATATCATCTGTTGATAATACAAATATACGCATAAGTGCATACAAAAATAGTCCAATAAGAAGCGGGAAATTTGTTGTTATTTTAGCATTCGGAATTTTATGAAATCATCGCAAGTGTGTGAAAAATACAATCTGTGATATTGTTTTGGTGCGTACTGCACGTTACGTACTTTACTTTTTATGTTCTGATATAAGTATATTCACACATGATAAATGTGGAGGATGCTTATGAAAGAGCTCTTATTCGCAAGTACAGTACTTAGCAGTGCATTTATTTTTAGTTCAGCAGCGAATGCCGCACCATGTGTAGCCAATGCAAACGGCACCTTTACCGTTAACAACGGCAATAATCAAAACGGATGTTCTGTATCATCTGTCCAAAATATAATTGGTAATACATCTTCAGGTAATATCGGTTTTCTCATTTAAAGTCAGGGACTTAATCGTGTTTTGACAATTGAGAATGATTTCACAACGACGGTTAAGGGAGCTGTAGGTATCTCAGTTTATGGTACGTCTCCTGATTTTACCTCAACATTTGACGCCTCCGGTAAAACAATTAATCTAACAATTGAGAATACTGATGCAAACTCTGCAGCGCCTGCCGGTGATAATATTGCCAAGAATGGTGTCGGGGTGACGCATGGTGGTACCGTGAGAATCGGTACATTGAATTTAAAGATGCTGAATTTGCCAAGCCGTGGGGTTTTTGAACATTATGGTGTGGTGGCCGGATCGACAAATAATGCCGGTGAAACATCCGCATTTAATGGTATGCGCTCAAGGGCGCTTTTTGATAATCTTGATATAAAAATGCAATCCGGACCGTATGTTTTTGGCTACCCTCTTTTAGTCGGTATTCGTGCTATACAGGGTGCACATCGGCAAAGCGGAAACGGATCTGCGGGCTATGTGGAAGTAAAGGGCGATCTGGCAATCGATATTGATGCAGCGTCAAATGATGCCATTGGCATTTACGTATCAGGTTCAGAGCAAAACCGCAGGGTACCGGAAGTCAGGTTAAACAACAGCAATATTAAAATTAAGAGTACATCCGGTCGTGCCAATGCAATCCGTCTGGGTAAAACGGCCGATGTCGGCACAGGTGAGGGTCGTCTGACCTCACTTGGTCGCATGGAAATTGATACAACGGCTGCTGCCAACAGTTCTGCCATCGCTGTGATCTGGCAGGGGGCTGTGTTGGATGCCAATACGGATGCTTCAAGTACGACCATTGCGGCCGGCCGTGAAGCCATTAGTATCAGCGGTAATTTTAACCAATCCAATGCACAGACCGACACGATGTTCAATAATCTTGTTGCGTCTACAACTTCAACAACAGCGAACCTTGTTGAAGTTGCGAGTAATCAACAAAATTATTTGCTGACTGTGCGTGGCTCCAGGAGTCTGCTGACAGCTGCCAGCGGCGGATATCTGCTTAATGTTGACGGAATAAGCGGTCAACCAAGTATAACTACGTTCAATTTTTCAGAAGGAACGATGCTTGGCCTGACCAATAAGGCAGCTGTATCGACTTTAAATCTGAATCTTGATCAGAAGGCAAAATGGGTTTTGCAGGAGAAGACCGGTTCTGCGCCTTCAACCACGGCTGTTTTCACCAAGCTAGATCTTAAAAATGCTTCTGAAGTTGTAGCCTACGGATCAGGCGGTGCTCCCGCTGCCTTTACTTTGCAGGGAGACATCGACAACATTGGCGGTATTCTCAACCTGTCAGATAGCAAAACCGGTGACCAGTTGATTCTGCGCGGGCAATATGTGGGCTCGCAGGGAGCTGTCGCACATCTGGATACATTCCTTGGCGCCAGCGGCTCAGCTTCTGATATGATTGTAAATGACGGTAGTGCAATTTCCGGACAGACCCTGCTGCATATTAAGAATACAGGGACTGATGCCGACGGGACAGATACTGAGCCGGGGCATGGCATTAAGCTTGTAAACTCGATTAATGGCGGCACAACAACAGCTGATGCCTTCATGCTTGATGCAAGTGCAACCAACGCCTATCAGTTTAATGACAAGACTGTTGTTGGTGCCGGCGCCTACGCATATTCCTTGTATAGAGGGCCAAATGCCAAATCCTCTTCCGCATCTGATGAGTATTCAGACAGTGAGATTGCGGATGATTGGTATTTGCGCTCACAACTCGACAAAAAAGACCCTGAGCCGCAGTTTACACAGGGTGTGCCTGTCTATGAGGCTTATCCGCAGATCCTGTTGGCTTTGAACAGCCTGCCCACACTCCAGCAGCGTGTCGGCAATCGCTACTGGAGCAATGCCGGTAATATTATGATTGAGCAGGGTGCGGACGTGATCGGTACTCCGGCTGTTCCTGCGGCTGAAGCCGGAAGCTTTACCGAACGCAACGGCATCTGGGGACGTATTGAAGGTCAGCACCTGAAGTCTAAACCGGCCGCCACCACATCAGGCACGCAGTATGATGCTGATATCTTTAAAATGCAGGCCGGTCTTGATGGCGTTTTAACAGAGACTGATAATGGTCTGCTGATTGGCGGTATTACTGTTCATTATGGCCACGCATCAGCAGATACCCGTTCGGAACATGGTCTTGGTAAGATCTCTGTCGACGGTTATGGCTTTGGTGGTACGCTGACCTGGTATGGAAATAACGGTTTCTATGTTGATACGCAGGCACAGGCAACATGGTATGACAGTGATCTGAGTACCAGAGGCGGAAGTGCTGTCTCTCTTGTCGATGGCAATAACGGCTTTGGTTATGCTTTATCTGCTGAAACCGGTAAGCGGATTGCGCTGAATGACCGCTGGTCGGTTACACCGCAGGCACAGCTTATTTATTCCAATGTCGATTTTGATAATTTTACCGATCAGTATAATGGTGCTGTTTCCCTCCATAAGGGCGACAGTCTTCAGGGGCGCATCGGTGTTTCCGCGGATTATCAGAACTCCTGGTACAATGACAAAGGCATGATAAACCGTTCTTATGTCTACGGTATTGCCAATTTGTATTATGAGTTCCTCGACGGCTCAGCGGTTGATGTATCGTCTGTACGTTTTGCCAGCCGCAATGACCGCTTCTGGGGCGGGATTGGACTGGGTGGCAGCTACAACTGGGATAATGATAAATATTCCATCTATGGCGAGGGGGCGGTAAATACGAGCCTCAATAATTTCGGAGACAGCTACGCCTATAAAGGAACCATCGGACTTCGTGTTAAATGGTGATAAGTTTGAATATCTCTTAAAAACATTGAAGCCCTGGAGACATCCGGGGCTTTTTTATAAATCATCAAGCATTTGATAACGCAAAGCGATTTTGAAATGTGGCTGCAAATTATCTACGGAGAAAGTGGTGAGCGCGCACGGGTTCGAACCGTGGACCTACTGATTAAAAGTCAGTTGCTCTACCGGCTGAGCTACGCGCTCTTGCAATTTCGAAGACACAAGGTCTTTGTCAGGAGCATCTCGGTAATGCTCTGCAAGTGGGGCGATACATAGGGTGGTTTGACGCTATCGTCAACAGCAAAAATCAGTGTTTAAATTCAAAGTTTTAATTTTATGCACAGAATATGCAGGATTGCATATACATGCTCGTTGAGCTGAAATATTGATTTTTTAATTTTATAAAAAGGGAGAGAGTGGTGAGCGCGCACGGGTTCGAACCGTGGACCTACTGATTAAAAGTCAGTTGCTCTACCGGCTGAGCTACGCGCTCTTGCAATTTCGAAGACACAAGGTCTTTGTGAGGAGCATCTCGGTAATGCTCTGCAAGTGGGGCGATACATAGGTGCGGTAATTCGGATCGTCAACACCCAAAATCATCGTTTTCCATGAGAAAAGGTGTTTTCTTGAGTTTTTTCTGATTTTTCCCCAGATAGGTGACCAGATTTTAGCTTTAGGCACCACGTAATTTATGTTTTCAGGCTCCGGTTCTCAAAACGAAGCGGGAGATTATATGCGTTTTGTATAATTATCCTTCAAATTGATTCCCCTAAGCCATTGTTTGCGTGGTTGATTCTTTGGGGGACGGCCTGTTGTCTGAATAAACAAGACATTTGATACGCAAACTTTAAAGGTAACGGCATCGTCTGTTTCTATCTTTTGAATTTCTGGCTATAAGACGCGCACAGACAATCTTCTGCAATGCGCGGAGGATGCACCACAGAATGGCGCAGAACCATTTTGGCCGGATTTTTCCGGTGACTGGTTCCGCAGCATGACAGGAAAACACTATGGCAATTGACATTTCTTACCTTACAGCTGTTGGTGCCGGTGCCTTGTCTTTTCTCTCTCCCTGTGTGCTGCCGCTGGTGCCGCCTTATCTCTGTTATATGGCGGGCGTGAGTGTGGATGATTTCCGCAATGGCGGCGAGGCCTCGCAGGCCATGCGCAACCGTATCCGTTTGCTGCTGACGTCATTTGCATTCGTTCTCGGCTTTACCACTGTTTTTGTGGCGCTCGGTGCCGGTGCATCATCGATCGGTCACTTTCTGCGCCAATGGCAGCAGGAAATGGCAATTGCCGCCGGTCTTGTGATTATTGTGATGGGTTTGAACTTCCTCGGGCTAATCCGCATTCCGATGCTGTCGCGGGAAGCGCGCTTTCAGGCCAATTCCGCACCGGCCACACCGCTGGGTGCTTATATTATGGGGTTGGCCTTTGCATTCGGCTGGACACCATGTATCGGGCCGGTGTTGGGGCCGATCCTGACACTCGCAGGCTCAAAAGCTTCGGTGCTCGATGGCGCATCACTGCTGGCTGTTTATTCGCTGGGACTGGGCATTCCGTTTATGCTGGCGGCATTATTCTCCGGCAGATTTATGCGTTTCCTCTCACGTTTCCGCGTGCATATGGGCAAGGTAGAAAAAGTGATGGGTATTCTGCTGGTGCTTGCCGGTATCCTGTTCCTCACAGGCGGTATGGAGGCTTTTGCCTTCTGGTTGCTTGAGACATTCCCTGTGCTGGGTAAACTCGGATAATCATCACAGATCGTGCCGTTTGTTTCTGAAAAGTGACCGGCTTGCTCATAAAATTTATAGAAGCGCGGATTTAAAAACAGATTTATACAGCTAATCATGCAGATCCGTTTACCGCTGCCTTGTATTGTGTAAATGAATCTATACGTTTCGCCCGTAAAGTGGTTCTGATAAATCAGACCATTGACTGCCAGTTCGAATAACGGAAATATTTATGGCTTCCAGATCCTGCCTGACCATCATCCTCGCTGCCGGTGAGGGTACACGCATGAAATCCTCTATGTCGAAAGTACTGCATGAGATCGCCGGTTTGCCGCTGGTAGGCCATGTGGTCAAGGCTGTGCAGGGCGCTGATGATGAGGTCGATCTGGCGGTTGTGGTCGGGCGCGGCGCGGAAGATGTGCAAAAAGCTGTCGGCAAAATCAGCACGACTGCGCGTTTTTATGAGCAGACCGAGCGTCTGGGTACTGCCCACGCGGTTCTGGCTGCGCGTGAAGCACTGGCCGAAAATCATGATGATGTGCTGGTGGTTTTTGGCGATACGCCGCTGATCGAAGAAACCTCATTGCGCGCTGCCCGTAACAAGCTGGCTGAAGGTGCGGATATTGTGGTGATGGGCTTTCGTCCTGAAAATCCGACCGGCTATGGCCGCCTGGTTGAAGAGAATGGCAAGCTGATTGCTATTGTTGAAGAAAAAGATGCGACAGACGATCAGCGCAAAATCATTTTCTGCAATGGTGGGTTGATGGCGCTGAACGGCAAACATGCGCTGCAGCTGATCTCTGCCGTGAAGAACGATAATTCCAAAGGCGAATATTATCTCACTGATGTGGTGAAGCTGGCGCATGCGCAAGGTCTGAATGTTATCGCCATTGATGTGCCGGTTGAGAATGTCATCGGCATTAATAATCGTGCTGAACTGGCCGAAGCTGAAGCTCTGTGGCAGGCACGTAAACGCCGTGATGTGATGCTGTCCGGTGTGACGCTGATTGCACCAGAAACGGTTTTCTTTGCTCATGATACGCTGATTGAAGCGGATGTGCTGATTGAACCGAATGTCTTCTTCGGCGCTAAAGTGACTGTTGAAAGCGGCGCGGTCATCCATGCATTCTCGCATATTGAAGGTGCCCATATTGGTGCCAATGCCAACGTGGGGCCGTTTGCGCGCTTACGTCCGGGTGCAAAGCTTGGCACGAAAGCCAAGGTCGGCAATTTCTGCGAAGTGAAAAATGCGGATATCGGCACCGGTGCTAAGGTCAATCATCTGTCCTATATCGGCGATGCGACTGTGGGTGCGGAAACCAATATCGGTGCGGGCGTCATCACCTGCAATTATGACGGCTATAACAAGTTTAAAACCATAATTGGCAGCAATGCATTTGTCGGTTCCAACTCTGCTCTGGTTGCACCGCTGACAATCGGTAACGGTGTCTATGTGGCTTCCGGCAGCGTGATTACGGATGAAGTGCCTGAGAATGCATTAGCGCTCGGCCGTGCCCGTCAGGTCAACAAAGAAGGTCGTGCAGAAGTTTTGCGCGAAAAGTATAAAGCCATTAAGGCAAATAAAAACAAATAATTATCATAAAAACATCATTTTAAAATTTAGAATGATGTTCGGAATTGTGTGGTCTTGAGACCTATAGGTCAGACCTTAAAACAAAGACGCAACAGGAACAGACACTCATGTGCGGAATTATTGGTATTGTTGGCAAACAGCCGGTCGCTATGCGGCTTGTGGATGCACTGAAGCGTCTGGAATATCGCGGTTATGATTCAGCCGGTATCGCCACTCTGGTCGAGGATCAGATCGTGCGCAGCCGTGCGGAAGGTAAGCTGGTTAATCTGGAGAACCGCTTGGCAGCAGAACCGCTGAGCGGAACAATCGGTATTGGTCATACACGCTGGGCAACCCACGGCGCACCAACTGAACGCAATGCGCATCCCCATGCCACCGAGCAGGTTGCGATTGTACACAACGGCATTATCGAAAATTTTGCCGAACTACGCACTGAGCTGGAAGCGGAAGGCGTAAAGTTCCAGAGTGATACGGATACGGAAACTGTGGCGCAGCTGGTAGCACGCAATATCCGCTCCGGTGATGCACCTGTTGATGCGGTGCGCAACGTGCTTGGCCGTCTGCGCGGTGCTTTTGCGCTGGCCTTCCTGTTCACCGGCGAGAACGAAATGCTGGTTGCGGCGCGTCGCGGTTCGCCGCTGGCAATCGGCTATGGCGAAGGGGAAATGTTCCTCGGCTCCGATGCGATTGCGCTGGCACCTTTCACAGATAAAGTGACCTATCTGGAAGATGGTGACTGGGCAGTTCTGACCCGTGACAGCGTAGCCATCTATGATGAAGGCAATAATGCGGTCAGCCGCGTTGTGCAGCAGTCGGCCAGTGGTGCCTATGTTGTCAACAAGGGCAACTATAAGCACTTCATGGAAAAGGAAATCTATGAGCAGCCGGAAGTGATTTCTCGCACACTGGCGCATTATCTGGATTTCGCATCCTCGTCGATCCGCACAGATGTCAATAATATCGACTGGTCGAAGATCAACCGCATGGCCGTTTCCGCCTGCGGTACTGCTTATTATGCCGCGACAATCGGCAAATATTGGCTGGAACGCTATGCGCGTCTGCCGGTGGAAATCGATATTGCATCGGAATTCCGCTACCGTGAAATGCCGCTCTCAACTGATACGCTGGCACTGTTTGTGTCGCAGTCGGGTGAAACCGCCGATACGCTGGCCTCGCTGCGCTATTGCCGCTCGCAAGGCCTGCCGATTGCAGCTGTGGTCAATGTGCGTGAATCCACGATTGCCCGTGAGGCCGATATTGTTCTGCCGACACTGGCAGGGCCTGAAATCGGCGTGGCATCGACCAAGGCTTTCACCTGTCAGCTTTCGGTTTTAGCTTCACTGGCGCTGTCTGCTGCCAAGGCGCGCGGAACCATTACACCTGAAGAAGAGAAGGAGCTGGTTGATCAGCTGGGCAATCTCTCCGGTGTGCTACATGAAGCGCTGAAACTGGCACCTAAGGTCGAAGCCATCTGCCGCGATCTGATGAATGTCAAAGATGTGCTTTATCTCGGTCGCGGCACATCCTATCCGCTGGCTCTCGAAGGCGCGCTGAAGCTCAAGGAAATCTCCTATATTCACGCAGAAGGCTATGCAGCCGGTGAGCTGAAGCACGGACCGATTGCCCTGATCGATGAAACCATGCCGGTGATTGTGATTGCTCCATTTGATCGTCTTTATGAAAAGACCGTGTCGAATATGCAGGAAGTGGCAGCCCGTGGCGGCCGCATCATCCTGATCACTGACAAAGAAGGTGCAAAACACGCCAATGTGAATGCGCATTCCGTGCTGATTATGCCGGATGTGCCGGAATTCATCGCGCCTCTGGTCTATGCGCTGCCGATCCAGATGTTGGCTTATTACACTGCCGTCTTCATGGGAACAGACGTGGATCAGCCGCGTAATTTGGCAAAATCTGTGACTGTTGAATAATTAATTCAATATGATGTTAGGTAGATAGTTGAGGTTTGAACAAGACAAAGGTGATGTCTATTAATTTTCCTAGGGAAATTTAACATGTTGATCATTTTGGGTGGATTACCAGGAAGCGGAAAAAGCACGATTGCGAAGTTGCTGGCTGAGAAGTTAGCTGCGGTGTATCTGCATATCGATACAATTGAACAGGCTATCAGTGCATCGTCTCTTGATAAAAACCCCAAAATAGGACCAGAGGGATACTTCGTGGCTTATGACGTAGCAAGAGAAAATTTACGTTTAGGCTTATTGGTTATCATTGATTCAGTAAACGCAATAAATTTGACACGAAAAGCATTCCGAGATGTTGCTGTGTTTGCAAATGTACCATTTTTAGAGGTGGAAATTTATTGCTCAAATCAAAACGAACATCGTTCTCGCGTGGAAAGCCGTATTGCAGATAATGAGGGGAAAAAGTCTCCAGATTGGCATCAGGTAATTAGTCGTAACTATGAGCCTTGGGAAACAACGCCATTGCGGCTGGATAGTTTTCAGTTATCAGCTCTCCAATGTGCGAATGAAATTATTTCTGTGATTAAAGCAAAATAATATTATATTGACGATTGGATAACAAAAAGGCGGCTCATAAGCCGCCTTTTTGTTATCCTGCTCTGAGCAGTCTGATTGCCTCGTCACGGCCGAAAATATAGAGCAGCAACCGCAGTGCCTGACCGCGCTCGCTTTGCAAATCAATATCCCGCTCCAGCATCAGCCGTGCATCTTTACGGGCGATCTCCAGCAGGTCGGTATGCGCTTCCATTGAGGCGAGTTTGAAGCCCGGCGTGCCGGACTGGCGGGTGCCGAGCAGCTCACCTTCACCACGCAGTTTCAGGTCTTCTTCGGCAATGCGGAAACCGTCTTCTGTCTCGCGCATCACCTGCAAACGCGCTTTGGCAATCTCACCCAGCGGGCCTTTATAAAGCAGCAGACAAGTGGACGGCTTATCACCACGCCCGACACGACCGCGTAGCTGATGCAATTGCGACAGGCCGAAGCGCTCGGCATGTTCAATCACAATCACGGTGGCATCCGGCACGTCCACACCAACCTCAATCACCGTGGTGGCAATCAACAGGCGGGTATCCCCGCGTTTGAAAGCCAGCATGGCATCGTCTTTTTCAACGCCGGTCATGCGGCCATGAATGAGGCCAAGCTTGTCTCCGAAGATTGGCTGAAAGGACTGAAAGCGCTCTTCGGCAGAGGTCAGCTCAACATGTTCTGATTCCTCCACCAGCGGGCATATCCAGTAAATTTTCTGCCCCTCAGAGATTGCTTTGCGCATCCGGTCAACAATTTCACTTAACCGCTCACTTGGCACAATCGCGGTGGTGATTGGTTGGCGGCCTGCCGGTTTCTCTGTAAGTTTGGAGACATCCATGTCGCCAAAGGCGGTTAGCACCAGCGTGCGCGGGATCGGCGTTGCGGTCATTACCAACATATCCGGTGCGGTGCCCTTGGCGGTAAGTTGCAGACGCTGATGCACACCGAAACGATGCTGCTCATCAATAATCACCAGCACCAGATCATGATAATCGACCTTATCCTGAAACAGCGCATGGGTGCCGATAATGATATGGATTGTACCATCCGCCAGTTCATCGAGAATGCGCTGGCGTTCTTTGCCTTTTTCGCGGCCTGTCAGCAGCGCTGCTTTTAAGCCGGATTTTTCAGCCAATGGCGCAATAGTGGCATAATGCTGGCGTGCCAGTACTTCGGTCGGTGCCATCAGCGCAGATTGCCCGCCGGATTCCGCCGCATGTGCCATAGACAGTAAGCCAACCACAGTTTTGCCGGCACCGACATCACCTTGCAGCAGACGCAGCATGCGTTCCGGCTGTTTGAGATCGCCGATAATATCTTTAACCGCCTGTTCCTGACCTTTCGTCAGGCTATAGGGCAGATTGGCCAATATCTGCGCGGTGATTTTGCCTGTACCATTGAGCGGGCGACCGGAGAGACGCTTGGTCTTGGCGCGCACCAGCGCCAGTGCCATTTGTCCGGCGAGAAATTCATCATAGGCGAGGCGGCGGCGAGAAGGACTGTCCTGCGCAATATCTTCCGGCTCTTCCGGCAGATGCAGATGATGCAAAGCTTGCGAGAAAGACGGAAAGCCCTCCCGCTGCATCAGCGTCTTGTCTTGCCATTCCGGCAGATCAGGAATGCGTGTCAGCGCATCGCGCATTGCGCGTGCCAGTGTTTTGGGTGAAAGACCGGCAGTCAGCGGATAGACCGGCTCAATCAATGGCAGATCATCGCTGCCGTCTATCGGCGCAATATGATCGGGATGCACCATTGAAGCGCGGCCGTTGAACCATTCCACCTTGCCGGAGACGATGACTTTCTCTCCGAGCGGCAGGCTCTTTTCCAGCCACGGGCGCTGGGCACGGAAGAAAACCAGTGTTACTTCGCCCGTATCATCATGGGCATAAATGCGATGGGGCACGGAGCCACGCATAAAGGCACCTGATTTGGCCGTAGAGGGTGAGAACTGATATTCATCAACCGTCACTTCCAGCGTGACCACCGCACCTTCTTGCGCAAAAGCCACACCCGGACGGTTGCGCCGGTCAATCACACTGTTTGGCGGTAAGAACAGCAATTGTCCCACACGCGGCTCAAGCATCGTCGCGCTTTCCGCGCCGAGCAGTTTCAGCAGCAGAGCAGAGACTTTGGGTCCGATACCGGTGAGGGTGCGGACAGATGCAAACAGGGGATCAAGCAGACTTGGACGCATGAAAGCAAACTTACTTAGATCTTATTAACTTGCAAGCTGACATCGCGCTCATCCCGCGTTATATGGCTGGTAACATTATTGAATGCACAGACGTTATTCCGGAGAGTGATATGAGCACAGGCAGTAAATTATCGGGCACCGAGGCAGGCGCACAGCTGGATCCGCGTCGTCGTAAGTTGCTGTTCCGCTCATGGCACCGTGGTATGAAAGAAATGGATCTGATCTTTGGTCAATATGCCGACATGCATATTGCGACGATGGATGAAGATACTTTGAATGAGTTCGATCGCCTGCTCGAAGTGCTCGACCGCGATCTGTTCAAATGGATTACCGGCGAAGACAAAACACCGGAAGCTTTTGACACGGTTTTGTTCCGTGATCTTATTTTGTTCCGCGATAAAATCGACTATTGATCTTATAAATCAGAAGTTCGTACACATAGCAGAGTCATCCTATGCCCGTATTTTCCAAACTTGGTCTGAAACCGGTACTCGTTAATCATGTGCTGATTGACGGTGTCGCCGATGGTTATGAAGCCTTTGTGCTGGCCAAAATTCTGGAAGAGGCGGGTGATAAAGGGCCGGTGCTGTTTATCGCGCGCGACGGGCAGCGCGTGGCTGATATTGAGCAGGTGATCGGCTTTATCATGCCGGAACTGCCGGTATTGCATATTCCGGCATGGGACTGTCTGCCCTATGACCGCGTTTCCCCCGGTGCAACGGTATCAGCCAGACGTCTGAATGCGCTGAGTAAGCTGAGCGCTTTGCGTGAGCAGAAACATCCGGCGCTGATTATTGCCACTGCCAATGCGGTATTGCAGAAACTGCCGCCACGCGCCGTGCTGGCTGAACAGAGTTTCTCTGCCCGTCCCGGCAATCGCGTGAATATGGATGAGCTGACCCAACGCCTTGAGCGTAACGGCTTTGAACGCGTGCCGACGGTGCGTGATGTCGGTGAATTTGCCGTACGCGGTGGTATTCTTGATCTGTTCGTACCGGGTGCGGAGGAACCGCTGCGCCTCGACTTCTTTGGTGATACGCTGGAGAGTATCCGTGCGTTCGATCCGGCCTCGCAGCGCACCACTGAGACGCATAAGGAGTTTACACTCCAGCCGATGAGCGAGATTACGCTCTCGCCGGATATGATCAGCCGCTTCCGTAAGAATTATATCGCTGCCTTTGGTGCACCGTCACGGGATGATGCGCTTTATGCCGCGATCTCGGAAGGACGCCGCTTTGCCGGTATGGAGCACTGGCTGCCGCTGTTCTATGACGAGATGGAAACGCTGTTCGATCACACAGGCGCAATGCCTGTTGTATTCGATCATCTGGTGCCGGAAGCCATTGCCGAGCGTCACAAGCTGGTGCTTGACCATTATGAAGCCCGCCAGAAACAGGCAGAAGGCAAAGAAGCTGCTGATGCTATTCCCTATAAGCCTGTGGCACCAAGCCAGCTCTATATGTCGCTGCGTAAGGTGGAAGAGGCAGCAGAGGCCAATGGCAAGCGCTATGACCTCACACCTTTTGAAGCGCCTGAGGCCAGTGGCCGGCATATTATCCATGCGGATGCTCATAAAGGCCGCAGCTTTGCTGAAGAGCGCGCCGCTAAAGACGTCAATCTGTTCGAGGCGGTAACCAAATATATCGCTGAGCTGCGGGCAAGCGGCAAAAAGATCATGATCGCCGCATGGACGGAAGGCTCGCTTGACCGTCTGCTACAGGTACTGGATGAACATGGTCTGGAAAAGATCGAGACAGTCAAAGACCTGCGTACAGTCAAAGCCCTGTCGCGTGATAAGATCACCGCAACTGTGCTGGCGGTTGAAAGCGGCTTTGATGCCGGTGATCTCGTTGTGGTGGCCGAGCAGGATATTCTCGGTGATCGCCTGATCCGCCGCACCAAGAAACGCAAACGCGATGCCGATTTCATCTCTGAGGCCGGTAGTCTGACCGCAGGCGATATCGTTGTTCATGTCGATCACGGTATCGGTAAGTTTGTTGGCTTGCGTACGATTACTGCTGCCGGTGCGCCGCATGATTGCCTTGAGCTGCATTATGCCGGTGACGATCGTCTGTTCCTGCCGGTTGAAAATATTGAGCTGCTGTCGCGCTACGGTTCGGAGGGCTCATCCGCCATTCTGGATAAGCTCGGCGGCGGCGCATGGCAGGCTCGTAAAGCCAAGCTCAAGAAACAGCTGCTGGAAATGGCTGGCCATCTCATTCGTATTGCTGCGGAACGCGCGATGCGTGGTGCGCCGGTACTCTTGCCGCCCGAAGGTATTTATGGCGAGTTTGCCGCGCGCTTCCCTTATGATGAGACGGAAGACCAGCAGCGCGCCATTGATGCGATCTTTGACGATCTTGGCGATGGCAAGCCGATGGATCGTCTGGTTTGCGGTGATGTCGGCTTTGGTAAGACCGAAGTCGCGCTGCGTGCGGCTTTTGTAGCGGCTTTGAACGGCTATCAGGTCGCGGTTGTGGTGCCGACCACGCTGTTGTCACGCCAGCATTTCAAAACCTTCTCCACCCGCTTTAACGGCTTGCCGATCAATGTCGCTCACGCTTCGCGTCTCGTTGGCTCTAAAGAACTGGCACTGACCAAGAAGGGTGTTGAAGAGGGCACCGTGGATATCGTTGTCGGCACCCATGCGCTGCTTGGTAATTCGATCAAGTTCAAAAATCTCGGCCTGCTGATTATCGACGAAGAACAGCATTTTGGCGTGAAGCATAAAGAGCGCCTGAAAGACCTGAAATCCGACATTCACGTGCTGACACTCACCGCAACGCCGATCCCGCGCACGTTGCAGCTGGCGCTCACCGGTGTTCGTGAATTGTCGCTGATTACCACGCCGCCGGTTGATCGTATGGCGGTGCGTACCTTCATTTCACCTTTTGATGCGCTGGTCATCCGCGAAACCCTGATGCGCGAGCGTTATCGCGGTGGTCAGAGTTTCTATGTCTGTCCGCGTATTTCCGATCTTGCTGAGATTAAAGAGTTCCTTGACCAGCATGTACCGGAACTGAAAGTTGCTGTGGCCTATGGGCAGATGGCTGCCGGTGAGCTGGAAGACATTATGAATGCCTTCTATGACGGGCAATATGATGTACTGCTCTCCACAACCATCGTGGAATCCGGTCTGGATATTCCGACCGCCAATACAATGATCGTGCATCGTGCGGATATGTTTGGTCTGGCACAGCTCTATCAGCTGCGTGGCCGCGTTGGCCGTTCCAAGCAGCGTGCATTTGCACTGTTCACGCTACCTGCAGGCAAAACGCTGACCCAGACTGCCGAGCGTCGCCTCAAAGTGCTGCAATCGCTGGATACTTTGGGCGCTGGTTTCCAGCTGGCCAGCCACGATATGGATATTCGCGGTGCAGGTAATCTGCTGGGTGATGAGCAATCCGGTCACATCAAGGAAGTCGGCTTTGAGCTTTACCAGCAAATGCTGGAAGAGGCCGTTGCCGAGCTGAAATCCGAAGGCCCTGTGGTGGACAGCCATTGGTCGCCACAAATTGCGGTTGGCACAGCGGTGATGATACCGGAATCCTATGTGCCGGATCTGCAATTGCGTCTTGGTCTGTATCGCCGTCTGGCCGATCTGGATACAACGCAGGAGATTGATGGTTTTGGTGCCGAGCTGATCGACCGTTTTGGTCCGCTGCCGGAAGAAGTGCAGCACCTGCTCAAGATCGTGTTCATCAAGGCGCTGTGCCGCAAGGCCAATGTTGAGAAACTGGATGCGGGGCCGAAGGGTATTGTTATTCAGTTCCGTGACAAGACCTTCTCGAATCCGGCAGGTCTGGTGCAGATGATTGCGGCACAAGGCTCGCTGGCGAAGATCCGGCCGGATCACAGCATTGTCTTTATTCGCGATTATCCGACCGCTGAAAAACGCCTGACCGGCTCAGCGGTGATCATGACACAGCTGGCAAAAATCGCCGGAGAATAAGCAAAACAGGGGGGATAAAATGCAAAAGCAGCTTGTTGAAACCAGACATGGCCGTCTTGAAATCATGACCAGCGCAGGTAAGGGCGCGCCAATCTTGTTTATTCATGGCAATTCTGCCTGCAAGGAAGTGTTTCACAAGCAGTTTGAATCCTCGCTGGCGCATGATTTCCGGCTGATCGCTTTTGATCTTCCGGGACATGGTGCCTCCAATAATGCTGCTGATCCGCAAAAGAGCTATACATTGCATGGCTATGCGCAAGCTGCTGTCGATGTACTGCAAGCGCTGGATGTGACATCTGCTGCCGTGTTTGGCTGGTCGCTTGGCGGACATATTGGTCTGGAAATGATTGCGCAGCAGGCACCGGTCAGCCGTTTGATGATCACCGGCACGCCACCATTTGCCAAAGATGCGGATGCGGTAGGGCAGGCTTTTGTGCCCAGTGAAGCACTGAAATATGGTGGCCAGCGCGAATTGGATGATGCGCAGGCACAATCTTATGCACGCCATGTCGTGCATCCGGATAAGCCGACACCGGCCTTTATGGTGGATGCCGTACGCAGAACCGACGGGCTGACACGCCAGACAATGTTCGAGAATATTCTGGCGGAGAATATCGCTGACCAGCAGCATATGGCTGAGAATTGTCCTGTGCCGCTGGCTATTCTCAATGGCGCCGAGGATCATTTCATCAACAATGCGCATATCGCATCCCTGAATTATAAAAACCTCTGGGAAGAGACGATATTCCTGCTACCACAGGTCGGCCATGCAGCTTTTCTGGAAAAGCCGCAACTGTTTAACCGCATATTAGAACGCTTTCTACGCGGCTGATAGTATTCACTTGATTATGACGGGCTTTCAGATCAATTAGTGTTGTTGATTTGAAAGTAAGTTTTTTATTATAATATTATATTTTAAATTTAGTTTAAATGTATTTATTAAGTATTATTGTTTAAATTAAAGGTATTTTCTACTGACAAATATTAACGTTTTAAACTTTGATATTTCGGGTGGAATTATGCGTATTGGTGTTTTGCTTTTTTCTGGATTGTTATTATCTGGTTGCGTTAAGACTTTAGAAGAACGGAATAAAGAACGGGAAGCATCTCCAGAAATTCAAACAATAATGCCAATCATTGTCGAGCAATGCCGTCTCTCTGCTGAAGGGCAAAGTCCAGCTGTTTCCTATGCAGCTTTGCAAAAATACGGTTTTAAAAAAGCAAATTTAAATTTTGGGTACATTGTCGGGCTGAAGACGCCGGGAGAAAAGACTATATTCAGTGAGTGGGATCACATTCAGGTCGTATTTGATCCGATAGTCTTGTTTGGTGAGTTCAGGGGCTGCAATGTAATAACCAATAGGACAGAGAATGTCGTAACTTTCAATATGAGTATGCTTAAAGAGTTCGTACAGGCTGGTTACTCATTCGAGCTGAAAAATCGTGGGGTGTTCTCAATGAAAAAAGGGAATACCAAAATTGGTAGCACCACAACGAAAAAATACTTTGAAGGAACTGCTTCACTTGAACTTTCTATCTCCAAACAAAATTAAGGTAGCGCTGGCTTCCTTATAAATGAGCCTGCGATGCCTCACGGTTTTCGCAGGCGCACAATCCATGCAATCGGCGTGACCCGCGTATCGGCAACCACTTTTTCCTGTGCTGCCAGTTCTTCTGAGGCCATTGGTTCAACACTGGCCTCAAGAGTGAAACCTGCCATGTTGATCATGCCGATCCATTCACTCAATGTGCGGTGAAAGCGGGGAATATTGAATGGTTTGGATTGTTCGCGCTCTGCTTGCGGCAGATTTGAGAACCACCATGTCTCAACACTTCCGTCAATATCGACAAAATAATCCGCCACCTGCACAGCGATAACTTGTCCATCCTCATTACGCACATTCTTGCGAAACGGCGGCACAAAGCACGGGTGCAGAATGGTGAACTGAAAGAAGCCTTGCGGTTTGAGAATACGGAAAATTTCTTTCAGTACATCGCCTTGTTGGGGCATATCCATCATCGACATGAAAGCGCTGGCGAAGTCAAACTGCGCATCGTCAAATGGCAAATGTAAAGCATCGGCTGTCAGATAGTGAATGCCGAGCGGCTCCTGATTTTCCTGCGCCAAAGCATGGCGCACAAATGTCGGCGCAATATCAATGCCGGTCATTTTTGCGCTGGCGCGGGCAAGCGAGCGTGTATTCGCACCTTCACCGCAGCCGACATCAAGCCCGTTTAAGCCTTCAACATCCGGCAGCATTTCCAGAAAAGCCGGTGTGTGCAGTGCATCACGATAAATATCGTAGCCGGCACGGACATGCTTCGTCCAGGTTTCGGCATTTGCCTCCCAGTGGTCTGAGACGGAGCGCTTCAGAGCATCATCGTCAGGTTGATTTGTCATGGAAAATGCCCCTCGATTTTAATTGCAAAGACGAAAAAAAGGCTCTTTGGCGAGCACCAAAGAGCCTTAGGACAAGATTGTTGCAGATATTTAAAAGATCAGCGATCTTCGCTCAAACCCGGCTCATAACCTTCTGCAATCTGGCGGATAGCATCAGCCATAGCCTCGGCGCTCTGTGCGCCCATTACGGCATATTTCTGATCCAGAATAAAGCACGGCACACCAGTCACGCCCATCTGTCCGGCAACAGCGATTTCCGCACGCACATTGTCGCTGTCTGTATCGCCTTCGAGCAATGATTCAATGATTGTGAATTCCATGCCGGAATCTTCTGCTGCTTCGAGCAGGATTTCATGGGTGCCGATATCTTCACCCTGCTCGAAATAGAGCGAAAATAATTCACCAACAACGCGATCCTGCACTTCCGCGCTGACTTCACCCGCCCAACGGATCAGGCGATGCGCATCCAGCGTATTTGGTGCCACTTCAATCGCATCGAAGTCGAACTCAATGCCTTCTTCTTTGCCGGTAGCGATCAGCTGGTCATGCACTTCATTCACGCGGCTCTGGGAGCCAAGCTTTTCGACCAGATAGCGCTTACGCTCTTTGCCGCCTGCCGGAATGGTCGGGTCGAGCTGAAACGGACGCCAATGCACTTCAACATTCAGCTCAGGCAACATTTCAAGCGCAGCTTTCAAACGCTGACGACCAAGATAGCACCACGGGCAGACGACATCGGAAATAACATCGATTGTGATTTGTTTGTTTGTCATGAAATTACCAGTCATCATTTGTTGTCAGAGGTGGTTTCTGCCCACCATGTAGGGAATTGATAGCCGTAAAGCGAGGTTTTCTCCGGATATTTTATCCGCGACCATCGTGCAACCTGCTGTTTAGGCAAATAATAGAGTGGCAGATAGTAACTGCCGGAAATCAGCAGCCGGTCAAAGGCACGTACTGCATCGGTGAATGCAGCCCTGTCTTTGGCGGCGAGCATAGCCTCAATCATCGCATCAAGGGCAGCATCCTGTGCACCCGGATAGTTGAAGCTGCCCAATGCATCGCGCGAGCCGGAGCCCCAGCGCATCCATTGCTCATTGCCGGGTGAGAGGGAGGCCGTTAGCGCGCCGATGATGATATCATAATCGAAATTCTGCAAACGCTGCTGATATTGCGCATCATCAGCACTGCGGATTTCTGCGAGAATGCCGAGACGCGCCAGATTGCGCTTATAGGCAAGGGCGAGCTTCTCCTCATCGACCGAGCGGGTCATGATCTCGAAGCTTAAAGATGAGCCTTCCGGCGTGGTTGCTATGCCGTTTTTGAATGTAAAGCCTGCCTGTTTTAGCAAGCTATAGGCTTTCTTGGCAGGTTTGCGATCATGCCCGCTGCCGTTGGTTGTGGCTGGCTTCCATGTGCCGCTCATAACTTCCGGTAGTAATTTATCCGTATAGGCTGCCAGCAACTGCTTCTCACCATCACTGGCAGAACGCCCGACCGATGATAGTTCCGAACCCTGCCAGAAACTGGCCATACGGTCATATTGGCCGGAGAACAGCGAGCGGTTTGCCCATTCAAAATCAAAGAGCTCAGAGAGTGCGCGACGCACTTTAACATCGGCAAATTTCTCACGCCGCGTATTGAAAACAAAGCCGAGCATATTGGCAGGTGTGCCTTTGACAAACGTGTCTTTAATGACCTTGCCCTGCGTCACTGCCGGAAAATTATAAGCCTTGCTCCAATGATTAGGTGAGCCGTCGAGATAAACATCGACGATGCCCTTTTTGAAAGCTTCAAAATAGGAGGTTTCATTGCGGAAATATTCGATTGCAATCGTGTCAAAGTTGCTGAAACCACGGCGGCTTGGCAGGTCTTTTGCCCAATAATCCGCATTGCGCTGATAGGTGATGCGCTCTCCCGGTTTGACGCTTTTCACAGTATAGGGGCCGCTGGCGACAGGAGGTTTGAGAGAAGCCTTGCCGAATGTTTCAGGATCGACCGCATGTTTTGGCAATACCGGCATTGTCGTTGCCAGCAGGAGAGGGAACTCTCTGTCCGCCTTCTCATTAAAGGTGAAACGGATGCCGCGCTCGCCGGTTTTCTCGATTTTGGCAATCCGGTTCATACGGGCATTGTATGGCGGACGGCCTTTTTCCGTCAGAATTTCATAGGTGAAAATCACATCTTCCGGTGTCACCGGCTTACCGTCAGACCATTTTGCCTGTTCGTTCAGTGTGAATTCGATGAAGCTGCGTGCATCATCCGTTTCAACACTCTCTGCCAGCAGGCCGTAAAGTGTGAAAGGCTCATCGGCTGAACGCTGCATTAGCGTTTCAAACATCAGATTGCCGAAATCCGCATCATTGAACATGCCGCGTGCCGTGGTGCGCATGCTCTGCAACACAAAAGGATTGAGGCTATCGAATGTGCCGACCACACCATAGGTAATGCTGCCGCCTTTAGGCGCATCCGGATTGGCATAAGGAAAATGTCTGAAGTCCGCTTTCAGAGCAATATCGCCATGCATAGAGAGCGCATAGGAAGGCGAGGCGCTCAGATCAGGCGCGGTGGTTTGCGCCTGTGCAGGGAAGGTAGAAAATTGCACACCGGATGTTGCTGCCAAGACAGATGTTCCCAGCATGGCAAGCAGATGACGCCTGTTGATTTTTTGCGGGAAAGGCAGAAACTGCTTGGTCATTGGTCAATCACTATCCGGTAAATTTATTGAATATGCTAATCCTGTGCGGATTGAGCTTTGCGTCTTTATTCGTGTTTTCAGAATTACACAGCAAAGGTTGTATTTCTGATTCGTATCTGATGCTATCTATAAACCGGTTTTTTAGCCGGAATATGCAGGAAGCAGCAGAATTAAATTTTCTGTAATTCCCTCACCGGATTTGCTTTTCTGGCAGGCCGGGCAGGAATTACGTTGTTTTTATAGCGCAATTTACCGTTAAAAAACTATGGTTAATAAAACGGCACTGGATAAAGCCTTGCAGGCAGTGTAACACCGCAAATAACACAGGGTCACGCTGTTGCCGTATTTTATCCGCAGTCATGGTTGCGAAAAATCGGTTCACTGGCTGATCCGTTCCGGGGAAATGTTATCCTGATATGCAAGGCAACAGTTCTTCAAAAGAATACGGGCTGTTTCTTTATCCGAAGCAGCTGTCTCCTAAAGCAATTTTAAAGGGCGGAAACCGGTTTTCTGCTTGAAATTGCGCAAGAAACAAATTGATAGAGCGATTTTTTCCGTTTTGGGAAAATAAAAAGCGCTCTGGAATTCAGATCAGAGTGTTGAAAGGAACCTGTTGATCATGACCAGCACGAAGACATTCGCTGCCGCATCCGCAATTGCCGGCGCCGTTGCCCTGCTTGCAACCGCGACCCTTCCGGCCACAGCTCAACAGCTGCCGCCGCAGGGATGGTTCAAGGTCTGCTCGAAGCAGGAAGATAATGATATTTGCAATACACAGAATATTGTGACTGCAGATTCCGGTCAGTTGCTGACCGCGATCAACCTGATCGAAATCAAAGGCAAGATTAATCGTAAGATTTTTCAGGTTTCTGTTCCGACCGGTCGTTTGATCCCTGCCGGTATCGGCATGCAGATTGATGCCAATAAAACAACCAAGGTTGAATACGGCATTTGCTTCCCGGATCGTTGTATCGCTGAAGCACCATTGACTGACGAAATGGTCAATGCGCTGAAAAAAGGCGGCAAACTGACTCTGACTTCAGTGAACTTCCAGAACAAGCCAAATCCGATCACCGTTCAGCTTTCCGGTTTCTCCGATGCACTGAGCGGCAAAGGCTTGCAGCAGAACGAACTGGAACAGCGTCAGAAAGAACTGCAGGACGCAGTTCAGAAGCGCCAGAAAGAATTTGAAGCCAAGATGAAAGCAGAGCAGGAAAAGGCAAAAGCCGGTAACTGATCTGTTTCACAGCTAAAAATCTTTAAAGGGCGCCTCTGGCGCCCTTTTTTATTGGGAAAAAGGGGAGAATAAAATGAAAAGACCGGAGCTCACGACGCAGCGCTTGAAACTGCGGATATATGAGCCGCAGGATGCTGCGGAAATGTACAGCCACATTACCCCGACGCTCACCCGTTTCATGGCGTGGGAGCCACCAACTTCTTTTGAGGAATTTCTGGAAAATAAGGTTTTATGGGAAGAGCGCTTCCTGAAGGGCACGGATTATCATTTCGTGGCCAGAGATCAGCAAAGCGGGCGCTATATCGGTATTATCGGTGTGCATCGGGCTACAACGGCCACACCGGAATTCGGCGTGTGGATGTGCGAGGATGTGCACGGGCAGGGCTTTGGTAAAGAAGCGGTCACTGCTGTGTTCGATTGGGCGAAGAGTGCCTTGCGCGCGGATTATTTCGTCTATCCTGTGGCGGAACAGAATTTGGCAAGCCGCAAGATTGCCGAAACTCTGGGTGGCCAGCTTGTATCCTCTGAGCAGAAGCCGAAATATATGGCTGTGACCTATCACATTCCGGCATAAACTACTTGATATAAATAATGGCCGGATATGTCCGGTCATTGTCCTGATGCTGGCTTTTCCATTATGTTTTAGTGCGGTAATTTCTGTTATATCACATCTCAGGAGTTACCTAAAATGTCCGCTACTGATACTGCTCTGATCGTTATTGATGTTCAGGAATCTTTTCGCAAGCGCGCCGTCTGGCAGGATAATATTGCCCGTCCTTTTATACTGAACGTGCAGGCACTGATTGATGGTGCTACAAAGCGCACTATTCCTGTCGTGCAGATTTTGCACACGGATAATGATGATGTGTTCCGGCTGGAGAGCGGTTTTGTCCGCACATTGGAAGGTCTGGAGATCGAGCCAACCGTGCAGTTTTACAAGCAGCGGCATTCTGCATTGGTGGAAAGCGGGCTGAATGTCTGGCTGACGGAGCGCGGTATCCGCAAGTTGATTATCTGCGGTATCAGAACTGAACAGTGCTGCGAGACGACAACACGCCATGCTTCCGATCTGGGCTATCAGGTTGATTATGTAACAGAAGCCACGCTGACTTTTCCGATGACACATGCCTCAGGGCAGGTCTTCTCCGTTGAGGATATTAAAATGCGCACGGAGCTGGTTCTCGCAGGGCGTTTTGCTCGTATTGCTACGGTTGAAGAAGCGCTTCAGGCTGTCACACTATAAGGAAACAGGATTGTGAATAAGCCAAGCGGTACGACGACCCCAAAGATTATACCTGTCTATGTTGTTGTACCGCCGCATATCTTGCTGCTGGACGTGGCGGGGCCGGTGGAAGTGCTGCGCCGTGCCAATGCCGAGCAACAGGACATTCTGTTCGATTATCATTTTGTCTCAACACAAGTGGAGCAGGTGAGTTCAATCGGGCTGGCCGTTGCAGGGCTTGCACCATTGCCCGCACATCTGCCGGATGATGCCTATATTCTTATATGCGGCACTATCACAGCACCGGCAGAAGCAACCGATCCAGAGCCGGAATACCGGCAATTGGCTACATGGCTGAAGACGGGTTTCCGGTCTTCAATGCATCTGGTAACGATCTGCTCCGGTGCCCTGATCGCTGCGCGTGCCGGTTTGTTCGATGGTTATGCCTGCACGACGCATGCACTGTCCGTCGATGAGTTGCGCGCTATTGCTCCGGCGGCGCGTGTGCTGGATAACCGGCTTTATGTGGAAGACGGCACACGTTATTCGAGTGCAGGTATTTCCACCGGAACTGACCTTATGCTGCATCTGGTGGCAAAGCTGACGTCACCGGTCGTGGCACTGAACATCGCCCGCTACATGGTTGTCTATATGCGGCGTACCGGTGGTGAGCCGCAATTTTCGCCGTGGCTCAGCGGGCGCAATCATATTCATCCGGCAATTCATCGTATTCAGGATGCGATTATTGCCGATCCGGCGCGCAACTGGTCACTGCAAGAGCTGGCTGATACCGGTTTTATGAGCGTGCGAAATTTGTCCCGTCTTTTTCAGGAGCATACGGGGCTGACGGTGACGGAGTATGTCAATCTGATCCGTGTGACACTGGCAAAAGATATTCTGACCAATTCGCCATTGGGTATGGAGAATATCGCCGAGAAAACCGGCTTCACCTCCGCCCGTCATCTGCGCCGTGTCTGGGCGAAATATAATGCAGTGCCGCCAAGCCATTATCGCCGGATTACTGAGCAGGCGTAAGATCGCGCTGCGCTACGCCACAAACAACAGCCAGCAGCAGTAACGCAGCCGAAGCCCATAAACCGCTGGAAAGATTATGCGTAAGGTCGTTTATCAGGCCGATCAGCACAGGGCCGAAAATCTGCCCGATGGAGAACATCACCGTCATCATGCCGATTGCCGCCGCCCAGCCTTGCGGCGGCAGGTTGCGGCGCACATAAACGGTTGTGGAGGCCACAACAGCGAAAAAAGCGCAACCGAAGCTGGCTGCAGAAATCATCAACACTGCAAAACCGGATGAGAAAATCGGCAAAAGCGACGCAGTCATAGTAATCAGTGACAGAAGGGCGAAGGCGCGGCCGTGGAGCAGTTTTTTCTGAATGCCTGCGCAGAGCCAAGGGGATGAAATAGCTCCAAACCCGATCACAAGCCAGAATCCGGATTGCAGCATGGCACTGCCACCGGAATTTTGCACCCATGCAATCATGAAGGTCATATAGGCAATATAACCGGCGCCGACGAATAAATAGCCGGCCAATATCCAGCCCATTTGTTTGTAACCGACCCGATAATGTCCATTTTTCTGATCCGGCTTATAGAGTGTAACAGTTTGTCCGCGAGCGCCGAATAACAGCAAAGCAAGAGGCGCTGCAAGCAGAGCCAGTGCTGCCCATGCATATGGCCATGAGCCTGCGCCGAGCCGGTCAATCAAAAACGGGAGAACAAGACCGGATATAAAGATACCAATGCCGGGCCCTGAATAAAAAATACCGAGAATAACAGAACTGCGCTCGGGATGGCGTTGTGCCAGTCCTGTTGCCAGTAAGCCGCCAGCAACAAAGGCTAATCCTGCGCTGAGACCTGCAAGAAAGCGGGCAAAATTCAGCAAGAATACATCGCGGAACACGGCACATAAGGCCAGTGATATAACGACAATCCAGATATTGACGACCATCATTCTATAGGCGCTGACAACACGAAGCAGCCGTGATGCCAGAAGGGCGCCGAGAAGGTAGCCAATACCATTACTGGTATTCATCCAGCCTGCATCAGCATAAGACCAGTGCAAATCCGCCCGCATATCCGGCAGTACAAGCGCATAGGCAAAACGCGCAAAACCAAGACCCAGCGCCGGAACCATTGCCAAAGCCAGCACAACGGCCAGAGCATTTTCATGTTTTTGAGCTTGGTTTGCAGAGGGCATCATATTCATTCCGGTATAAGTGTATTGAACTACCCATAGCGGATTTCTGCGCGCACTTGTGATGAATAATCCGCATAACGAAATGTAATAAGTCAAAGTCTGCATAGATAAATAAAAACCCCGCCTGAAAACTTCAGGCGGGGTTTTTCTGTAAGTTCCGGTGCTGATTAAGCAGCCATAGCTTTCTGCAGGTTTTCGTCGATCTTGTCGAGGAAGCCTGTTGTCGACAGCCAAGGCTGATCCGGACCGATCAGCAGAGCCAGATCTTTGGTCATGTAGCCGGACTCAACAGTGTCCACGCAGACCTTTTCCAGAGTGTCAGCAAAGCGCTTCAGTTCAGCATTGTCATCGAGCTTGGCGCGGTGCGCCAGACCACGGGTCCATGCGAAGATCGAAGCGATCGAGTTGGTTGAGGTTTCCTCACCCTTCTGATGCTGGCGATAGTGACGGGTTACAGTACCGTGAGCAGCTTCTGCTTCAACGGTCTTGCCATCCGGTGTCATCAGAACCGAGGTCATCAGGCCGAGCGAGCCGAAGCCCTGTGCCACGATGTCGGACTGCACGTCGCCGTCATAGTTCTTACAAGCCCAGACATAACCGCCGGACCATTTCAGAGCCGAGGCAACCATGTCGTCGATCAAGCGGTGTTCGTACCAGATCTTGGCTTCTTTGAACTTCTCAGCGAATTCAGCCTGATACACTTCTTCAAAGATATCTTTGAAGCGACCGTCATAGGCTTTGAGAATGGTGTTCTTGGTCGACAGATAAACCGGATAGCCGCGCTGCAGGCCGTAGTTCAGCGATGCGCGTGCGAATTCACGGATTGATTCGTCGATATTGTACATGGCCATAGCAACGCCTGAAGACGGTGCATCATAGACTTCATGTTCAATGGTTTCGCCGTCTTCACCAACAAATTTGATCGACAGCTTGCCTTTGCCCGGGAATTTGAAATCGGTCGCGCGGTACTGGTCACCGAAAGCATGACGGCCAACGATGATCGGCTGAGTCCAGCCTGGCACCAGACGTGGTACGTTTTTGCAGATGATTGGTTCGCGGAAAATTACGCCGCCGAGAATGTTGCGGATGGTGCCGTTTGGCGATTTCCACATTTTCTTGAGCTTGAATTCTTCAACGCGGGCTTCATCAGGAGTGATGGTGGCGCATTTAACACCAACGCCGTGTTCCTTGATGGCATTCGCTGCATCAATGGTAACCTGATCATTGGTTTCATCGCGGTGTTCAACCGACAGATCATAATATTTCAGATCAATGTCGAGATACGGATGGATGAGTTTGTCTTTGATAAACTGCCAGATGATGCGGGTCATCTCGTCGCCGTCAAGTTCAACGACGGGATTAGCAACTTTGATCTTTGCCATAAAAACCTCTCCTTCATGAAGTTGCGCCCCTCATAGCACTGCTTAGCCTGTGCGCAAAGTCCTAACCACTTCATGAGAACAGGAATGATAAAATTCTCTGACGGATATGGTTTTTTGTAATTTCAAAATACAATTCGCCTGTTCACGATGGTGTTACGGCAGGTAAGGGCAGGGATAAGTCGGACGGGAGACTGATACAGGCGATTCAATTTTTTGATATTCAGACTGATTAATTGCTGCGGATGATTTGAATTCCGGTGCTCTTCCGTTTAAGAAAAGCGCGAAAAGCGCATGTTGAATATCTCTTTTTGCGCGCGAAATTTGAGTTTGAGAAGACAATGGCCGGTACAGATAAACAGCGCACGATGATTTCAGAAGGCCCCGCAATCATTCTTGTTGAGCCGCAATTGCCGGAAAATATCGGCATGGTGGCGCGCGCTATGGCCAATTTTGGTCTGGGTGAATTGCGTCTGGTTAACCCGCGTGAGGCCTTTCCGAATGACAAAGCCCGCTCTGCCGCCAGCAAGGCCGATCATATTATCGATAGTGCCGTGCTTTATGATGATCTGCCATCAGCGCTCGCTGATCTGAACTTTGTTTATGCCACGACTGCACGCGAGCGTGACGGTTTCAAACAGGTGCGCGGCCCCGTGGAAGCAGGCAAAATCCTGCGTCACAAATTCCGCACTGGTGAGAAAACCGGCATCATGTTCGGCCGTGAACGTGTCGGCCTGAAGAATGATGAAGTTGGGCTGGCCGATGAACTGGTGACATTTCCGGTCAATCCGGCATTCGCCTCGCTGAATATCGCGCAGGCTGTGCTGCTGATGTCCTATGAATGGATGAAGTCCGGTCTGGAGCAGGAAACGGATACGGTATTCCGCGGACCGGAATTGCAACCGGCGAATAAGGAATATCTACACGGTTTCTTTAATCATTTGGAGGAAGCTCTGGATACGCGCGGTTATTTCCGGCCAGAAGCGCGTAAGGAGATTATGGTGAATAATCTGCGGGCAGTGCTGACCCGTCCGGCATTTGCGGAAGCTGAAATCCGCCTGCTGCGCGGTGTGCTGACCTCGCTGGATTATTTCTCACCGAAAAGCCCGCGTGGCTCCGGCGCGCCCGAAGGCCGCGCCAGAATACCCAATGATGCCGCGCCCGAAGGCCGCGCCAGAGTTTATAAAGATGAGACACAGAATACCGAGCAGGATAAACCGGACGAAAAGTCCTGAGGCAGGTTTGCGATGCACCATCTCGCGCAATATACAGCAACCAATATTTCCAGCAGGCAGGATGCGCCGGTCATCGTTTTTGACAGCGGTATCGGCGGTCTGACGGTTTTGCGCGAGGCGCGGGTGCTGATGCCCGACCGCCATTTTATTTATGTGGCTGATGATGCAGGTTTTCCCTATGGTTCATGGGAAGAGCCTGCTTTGCGCGAGCGTATTGTCAGCTTGTTTGCTGATCTGATCCGCCGGTTTCATCCTCAGCTCTGCGTGATTGCCTGTAATACGGCGTCCACATTGGTGCTGGATGATCTGCGGCAGGCTTTTCCCGATACGCCTTTTGTCGGCACCGTTCCGGCGATTAAACCGGCCGCTGAGCGCACCAGTTCCGGTCTTGTCTCGGTTCTGGCAACACCGGGCACGGTTAAGCGTGCCTATACACGCGATTTGATCCAGTCTTTCGCCACACAATGCCATGTGCGCCTTGTGGGTGCTGACCGGCTTGCCACACTGGCCGAAGCGCATATTCGCGGCGAAAAGATTGATGATGAGCTGGTGCTTGAGCAGATCATGCCATGCTTTATTGAAAAGGACGGTAAGCGCACAGATATCGTGGTGCTTGCCTGCACACATTATCCGTTTCTCGCCAATGTATTTCGCCGTTTAGCGCCGTGGCCGGTAGACTGGCTTGACCCGGCTGAAGCGATTGCAAGGCGTATGTTGTCTCTGCTGCCTGAGAATAAAGACAAGATTCTCCATCATCATGATGATCTGGCGGTGTTCACATCTGGCAAGCCTGATTATGCGATCCGCCGGCTTTTGCAAGGCTTTGGCCTGCGAAACTAAAGCGAAGCAGCAAACTGCTATGCCCGCTTTCCGGCTAAGCTATCATCCGGATAAAATCATTTTTTATAGAAAAAACTTGACCTTACCCTAAGGGCAAGCCTGCATAACTTGTGTGATGAGAGTCGCAAGGAGAAAGCATGCTCACAATAGGACAAATGGCGCGCTCCCAAGGGGTGACGACGAAAACACTGCGCCATTATGACAGTATCGGCCTGTTCAGTCCCTGCCTGAGCGGGCAGGATAATGGCTACCGCTATTACCGGCCGGAACAGATTGTAACACTGGGGCGTATTGTCTGGCTGAGGCAACGTGGCATGGCGCTGGATGAGATCAAAACACTGGCTGCCAGCGGCGGGCTGGACAGTGTGGAGAAGATGCATGCAAGCCTGCAAAATCATGCGGCGCTGCTTGAGGCTGAAATCAACCGCCGTCAGAAAACCCTCGATCATCTTCTTCGCTATCTTGCACAACCGGAGCGCACCATGCCTGAATTACAAAAGCCTGAACGTGTTTTCTTCGCAGCCCAACGGATTATCGGCATGTGTTGGTATCCTGAGGACGAGGGCAGCATTGCGCAAATGTGGGATCGTTTTGAGGCGCGTGAGCATGAGATTGAGCGCATGAACGAGCCTGTTGGCACTTTCGGCATTTGCCAGCCGCTGGAAGATGGTCAGTGGCGCTATATTGCGGGTCTGCCGGTTGGTGCGGATGCAACCATTCCCGAAGGTTTGGTCGCAATGGAAATTCCGGGGCGCTATTACGCGAAAGTTGAGCATCTGGGTGAGGTGACGACTTTGCCGGAAACATTCCGCGCAGCCTATTCCGAATGGTTGCCGAGTGCAGGTATGCAACCTGATGAAGGGCCGGAATTTGAATATAGCGGTGCTCGTTTTCTCGGGCCGATGAGTCCTGAAAGTGTGACTGAGATCTATATCCCGCTGAAATGAGTTTTCCCGCTTGTGGTAAGCTGCAATTATGATGCATCATAATTCAGAGAGTTATAAGCGGGGATTATAATGACACTGAGCGGTTTTCATATCAGAGCAGCGCAGGCGGGTGACGGACAAGCACTTTATAATGTCACCCACTTGTCCATTCTAGCATCAGGTCAGGCTTTTTACAGTTCTGAGCAATTGGCCGGATGGATGGGCGCACGCACTGCACAAACCTATGAGGCAATTATTGCCAGGGGTAATGTGTTGGTTGCGGAGCGCGAGGGTAAACTCGTTGCTTTTGTTGATACGGAAGGCGGAGAGGTGACGCGCCTGTTTCTGCTGCCTGAAGCGACAAGCACCGGCCTTGGTAAGCATTTACTCACACTGGGGATTGAACATGCCAGACGCGATTATAAGGGGGATATACGTGTTGAGGCTACGCTTAACGCCGAAAGTTTTTACGCGCATCATGGTTTCAAGGCTGTCGAACGTGGTTTTTTCTCGCATGCAGTCGGTGGTGAGCCTATTGCCATCGTGCATATGGTGCTCGAAGCATAATTAGTATGACCTTGATTGCGTTTCAGGTCTCCGTTCTTAGCTTTCATCATTATCGTGTTTTGTAATATGAAATTGTCATTTACCGGAGTTTTTGAATATGAGGCGGTCTGTTGCTGCACTTACGGCGTGTTTAATTGTTTTTTCTTCCGGCGGTATTTTTGCCGGCACTGCTGAGCCTGTTGGTTTTCGGCAGGTTGAACTACCGGATGCCAATGGCAAACGGAGCATCAATCTCGCACTCTGGTACCCGACAACAGATAAGGCTACGCCCGTTAGTGTTGGTGAAAATCAGGCATTTATTGGTATTGAGGCCGTTAAGAGCGCTGCGCCTGACGGCAAAACGCATCCGCTTGTGGTCTTGTCGCATGGCTATGGCGGCAGCTGGCGCAATCTGAACTGGCTGGCGGGGGAACTGGTCGGGCAGGGTTATATTGTGGCCGCACCAGATCATCCGGGCACAACGACATTTAATCGCGATAAGGAACAGGCTGCGCAGCTCTGGGAGCGTCCGCATGATCTCAGTCGTGTGATTGATGCTGTGGCCACTGACAGCGCCTTAGCGGGCAAGGTTGAGCCAAGCCGCATTGCTGCTATCGGTCATTCGCTCGGAGGCTGGTCGGTTGTGGCTCTGGCTGGCGCACAGTTTGACCCTGCGCGCTTTGATAGGGATTGCACAGAGCAACCCAATCCGCGCACGTGTGGTCTGGCGAGTGAATTAATTACCCCGCAGGGTAATGTTGCGGCAGAAAAACTGAAAACAATGAAGGCCGATCCGCGTGTTGGTGCGATTGTCTCGCTCGATCTGGGTTTAGCGCGCGGTTTCACTCCGGAGAGCCTGAACAGCATTACCGTACCAGCGATGATTTTTGGGGCAGGCGTTGATATTGGTGATCTGCCTGCAAAACTGGAATCCGGTTATGTCGCATCCAATATGCCATCAAAAACCGCGCAATATGTTGAGATTGCGGATGCCATGCATTTCAGCTTCATGCAGATATGTAAGGCCGGTGCGGCAGAACTTATCGAGGCAGAAACACCGGGAGACGGTATTGTCTGTAAAGACGGCGGAGAGCGTAGCCGTGAGGCGATCCATCGTGAAGTAGCTGATATGATTATTGCATTTCTGGCGAAATCATTACCTGCAAAATGATGTAAAAAAGGCCGCTAAATAGCGGCCTTTCTTTTGAGAGCCTTGGGAGGCTTATTTCGCTTTTAGTTCACTGACTTTGCCAACGGTGAAGAACTGGGTTTCACCATTGGAGTCATCCACACCGTCATTATCGGTCACAACATAGCCGATGCCGTTTTTGTCGATGGCGAAGCCTTCAAGTTTATCCGGTACAAAACCGTTGAGCTTCTTGAGGTCAGGAATAAAATCATAGACCAGTGTTTTGCTGACAAGCGGCAGTTTCTCACCGATCTTCGCTGGCTTCAGATCAGCCATTGCCACTTTGTAGAGGCGCTTGTTGACAGCTTCATTGCCGATCAGATTGTCGCGCTCAACCATATAGAGCTGACCGTCATGGGCAGTGATTTCCGACAGGCCGACCCAGCCTTTTTCCTTCTTATCCAGCGGATAGGAAACGGCAGCCCATTCTTCGCTCTTCAGATTGTAGCTGAGGATTTTGACAGTGCCTTTGTCATCATCAGCCCATTCGCGCTGTACAACCATCCAGAGCGTTTCACTGTCACCTTCACCGGTACGGGTGATGCCTTCAAGACCAAAACGGGTCTGATGCTTGAGCAGGTCTTCAGGCAAAGCGATTTCTTTTTTGATCTCGCCTTTATCATTCACATTGAGAATGGCATGCGGAACCAGTTTCTTCTGGTCACCTTCATTAGCCAGCCAGAAGCCGCCATTGCCATCGGTCGTAATGCCTTCAAGATCAATCTTTTGCGCTGCATCTTTACCGCGCTTGACGAGCAGTGCAGATGTGATTTTCGCAGGCTTCTGATTGGCATCAATCGTATAGATTGTTGGCGCAGCGAAATAAGCAGAGTCAGATACTGCATAGAGAATGCCGTCCTTGCTTTCATCAGCAACCAGACCGGAGAGTGCGCCCCAGGCGATTGATGTGCCTTCTTCGGTTATTTCCGAAACCAGCTGCGGATAATCTGCGGCTTTATCCTGCAACTCATAAATCATCACATGGGAGCGGGCGGCGCCGTCTTCACCCAGATCAGTTTCATTGGCTGTTACCAGCAGGTTGCGTGACGGGATCGCCAGCACACCTTCAGGACCGATACCCGATGGGAGCAGCTGAACGAACTCAGGATCTTTACCGGTATCTTTATATACGCCGACCATTGAGCCGCGTTCGCTTGCCACGAAGAGATAGTTGGTATCACCAAAACGGCCGACCTCGGCACCTTCCAGCTCAACGCCTTTTTTGTTGCGTTTTTCGGGATAATGGCCGTGCGCAGCAATCTTGTGTTCCAGCGTATTGCCGGATTCATAAGTTACCTTGCCGGTTTTGTCGAAAATCGTAAAGCCGCGTGAACCACCTTTATAATCGCCTTCATTGGCGGTTAGCAGGCGGTCATCGCCAATCCATTTGATGGTGTCCGGCTCGCGAGCGACATTTTTCATTTCGCCGTTGAATTTGATCTGGCCGTCTTTCTTGGTATCGATCTTGTCGAGGTCAACAGTACCGGCAGAAAAATGCGCGGTGATCTTGCCGGAAGCAGCATCGACGATCGCAATATGGTTGTTTTCCTGAAGGGTAACAGCAATTTCATTTTTGCTATTGATGGAAACAAATTCAGGCTCCGGGTCTTCCGGCGCAACTTCTGCAATACCGGTCAGATCTACCACTTTCATGGTTTTGCAATCCGGTGTGCCGTCTTTAAGGTTCAGAATAACCAGATTACCGGCTGGAAGCTGTGGCAACTCACCGTCATTCAGGTCTTCATCACGCTCATTTTCAATAGCAACGGCGAGGAATGTCTTGTCCGGTGAAACGGCAACAGAATCCGGCTGACCACCGAGATCGCAGCTCATTTCAACCTTGCGCGATGCAATATCAATGACATCCAGACGGCCGGATGGCTTTACATAGCTTTCAGATGTATTGACGCCGGCGAAAACGCGCTTGCCTGCTACAGTAACCGATGTCGGCTCGCCTTCAACTTTAAGAACGCCGCCGGCTTTCGGATTTTTAGGATCGGTAATATCAACAAAACCGATGCCGCCATACGGGCTGTCGGAATAGATCAGCATATTGCCGTCTTCCGAAACCGTAATGATTTCGGAGGAGGTTGCCGCTTTTGCATCTGCATCTTTCGGCAGGTTATCGGCGACTGCAAAGCTGGCGATGCGGTTGAAAACCGGTTCAGCCGAAGCGGAAAAAGCAACGGAACTTGCCAGAGTGGCAGTAAGGGCGGTGATGAGAGAAAGTCTCATAGAACGGCGCGACATGAATATCCCCGAATGTTGCATAATATTCTGGATCTCTGATCCAAAAGCCGCCATGCCTTGCTGCAAATGGCAATTTCTACGCTTCCGGTACTCACGTACTTATATGCACGCTGCGTTCCGGTGCTCGAAATCACCATTTTCGCTATGGCCTGCCACTTTTTGATTCAGACATTGAGGGGAGATTTCGCCGTTCTCTGTTTCAGACAAATGTCACTTCCATGAAGAAATGATGACATGGCTTTTATTAGCAATTTAATCGCTGGAAAACGCTGAAGTGCCACGTCACTTGTCTGATGGTGTTTGCGGACGCGCTAGGTTGCCTTTGCCAAATGTGTAGCCGGTTTCCACTGTCTTCAAGCCGAATTTTGAGCGCAACTTATCAATGGCAGTTTCTGCAGCCGCACGCTTACCGGCTTTGATATCTACCAGATCCGGCGGATCGGCTTTCACCGGATCAGTCAGATCGGTTACACCGATGCCGAGCAGGCGATATTGTGTGCCGTCAATTTCCTTATGCAACATATAGAGGCCGGTACGAAAAATGCGGTCAGCAAGTTGAGTCGGATCACTCAGACGATGATTGCGGGTACGGCTCTGGAAATCCTTGGTCTTCAGCTTCAACACCACTGTATGACCCGCAATCTCGCCATGCTTCAAACGTCCGGCAACTTTTTCTGACAATGCACGCAGCACCGGCACCAAATCCTCAGCCTTGGCAATATCAATATCAAAGGTGGTTTCATTGGAGATGCTTTTCATCTCGCTTTCCGGCTGTACAGTGCGCGTGTCCAACCCACGGGAGAGGCGATAGAGCCGTTGTCCCATCACGCCGTAGGACTTCATCAGCGGGGTTTCTTCCATCTGCTGCAGTTGCCCGATGGTCTGAATACCGTCTGCATTGAGCTTGGCATTGAGTGCCTTACCAACGCCCCAGATCATGCCGACAGGTTTTGGCTTCAGAAAGTCCGGTGCTTCCTTTTCTCCGATCACCGAGAAACCGCGCGGCTTCTCTAAATCGGAGGCAAACTTGGCGAGAAACTTGCAATATGACAGGCCTACAGAAACGGTAATCCCGATATCCTGCTCAATCCTGCGGGCGAGTTCAGCCAGCACAAATGCAGGTGGTGCGCGATGCAGCTTTGTCGTGCCGCGCAGATCCAGAAATGCCTCATCAATAGAAAGCGGTTCTACCAGTGGCGTGAGGTCAAACATCATCTTTCGGATCTGGTGGCCGACAGTGCGGTATTTCTCCATATTCGGTTTAACGAATATGGCTTGCGGGCAGAGCTCAATGGCTTTGAATGTTGGCATAGCAGAACGCACGCCGTGAATACGAGCAATATAGCAGCAGGTGGACACCACGCCGCGTTTGCCACCACCGACAATTACCGGCTTATCACGCAAGTCAGGATTATCACGCTTTTCAATCGAGGCGTAAAAAGCATCACAATCAATATGTGCAAAGCTTAAATCATAAAGCTCTTCATGGCGCACCAGACGCGGGCTGCCACAGGAACTGCAACGTGGGCGCGGTTCATTCCGGCGCTTTTTCTGCACGGTCAGGCAATCGCGGCAGAAGCCTGCCTGCGGATCTGCTTCAGCAAAATAACCGGAAACGTCGTTGATCATCGAGAAAACCTGAATTATGAACCGAACATAAGCGGAACATTTGCACGATACAGGCTGAAGCTCGCAAGCGCCAGTGATTTCTATTCACAATCTACAGCTACGCAGAAGGTGGTGCTTACATGGATTGATCGTAGAAATTGTCACCATTTGGCAGAAAACGCAGCGCCTGACTCATGCTTTCAGGTTTGTGGCCGGTGGCTTCACAAAACTGCATCAGGGTTGGCTCATGCGCCAGATAGAATTGCAGTACGCCTGTCAGAAAGGCAGGTTCAGTTGCCGCTTCACGAATGGAGGAAACTTCAATGCCGGTAAGGGACAAAAAGCGGTTCATCAATTCCGGTTGCTGCGCAAGAAACACCAGAGCTTCAATCGCCAGATTCTCTGCATCACCTTGATTTAAAATTGCTTTTGACATTATGAACCCTGCGAATTGATCTTTACTGTTTGGCAACTGTAATCACAGTTTTAGCTGTACGACAGCTGTTTATGGACAATTTGGTCATTGTTCAATGCTATGCTTTTCAGGTCGGGATATTTATGGTCATTATATGCGATGCAAATGACCGGTAATTGACGTGAGCCGAAAACTGCGAAATGCTGCCGGTCAAGAGCGGCGGATATATTCAGACAGGTGTTCTGAGTAACAAGGTATTGTTTCATGACCAAAAAAGTAATGATCGTCGAAGATAACGAGCTGAATATGAAGCTGTTCCGCGATCTGATTGAAGCCAGCGGTTATGAAACGATCCGCACGCGCAATGGTCTTGAAGCGATGGATCTGGCGCGTATCCACCATCCCGATCTGATCCTGATGGATATTCAGCTGCCTGAGGTTTCCGGTCTGGAAGTCACCAAATGGCTGAAAGAGGATGATGAGCTTAAAAGCATTCCGGTTATTGCCGTTACAGCCTTTGCCATGAAGGGCGATGAAGAGCGTATTCGTCAGGGTGGTTGTGAGGCTTATATTTCCAAGCCGATCTCCGTGCCGCGCTTTATTGAGACGATTAAGTCCTATCTCGGCGACCTGTAGTTACAGGACTTCGCCTTACTGAGGTGAATGATGAAAATTCCTACGTTCCGCATTGTAAGGCCGACAGATAATCTGGAGGCACTGCTTCCCTTTTATCGGGATGGTTTAGGACTGACAGTTCTTGATAGTTTTCAGGTTCATGATGGTTTTGACGCAATCATTATGGGGCGTGAAAATGTGCCCTATCATTTTGCATTTACACGCACCGATAAGCATCAGGCCGGTAAGGCGCCAACCAAAGAGAATCTGCTGGTTTTTTATTTGCCGGATCATGCCGAGTGGGAAGCTGCTGTTGAGCGTATGAAGGCGGCCGGTTTTGTACCTGTGAGCGCCTTCAATCCTTACTGGGATAAGAAGGGGGTAACTTTCGAAGATCCGGACGGTTACCGTATTGTTTTGCAGCAGACGGATTGGGCGCCTTAGAGCGCGTTTTGATCTGAGGCGTACGGAGAATTCTCTGCATTCAGGCAATAAAAAACCCGGACTGATAACAGTCCGGGTTTTTTAATAACTAAAACCAAGATTATTTGATTTTGGTTTCTTTGAATTCGACGTGTGCCTTAGCAACTGGGTCGTACTTACGCTTTGTCATTTTCTCAGTCATTGTACGGCTGTTCTTCTTTGTTACATAGAAGAAACCGGTGTCTGCGGTCGACAACAGCTTGATTTTAATTGTTGTAGCCTTAGCCATAACGTTATCCTGCTCTTTTAAAAAATAAAACCGCCTGCGATTCCGGCGATTTCATCCGGGTGCGGGAATTTGGCGCGACACTACGGATACGCGCCGAAAAGTCAAGCCCGCTGTTTACGAACTACCAGTCTCACGAGCAGAATTATGATAAATGCTGCAAAAAAGAGTGATAAAGTGACGGGGAAACCTGTCGCGCCGAGCAAATCCATGCCGACGCCGGCTGCCTGAGGGCCTGCCAGCATACCAATGCCGTAGCAGAAAATGAATGCTGCATTGGCCGAAGCAAGCTCGCGTCCCTGCAATTGCGAACCAAGATGCGCAAGGCCGACTGTGTAAAGACCGGCAACAACGCCACCCCAAATCAGCAGCAGAAATGCCATCAAATACCAGCTGGCGACAACGAATGGCAGCAGCACCATGCCTGCAAAGCCGATTACAGCACAAATAAGCAGCAGAATGCGGCGGTCGCGAATACGGTCAGAGATAAGACCGAGCGGAATTTGCATGAGCACATTGCCAAGGCCGACCATCGTCAGCAGCAGAGCCGCATCACCTTCATTGAGACCGACACGCGTGCCGAAGACAGGGAACAGGGCAAAGCCGCCGGTTTCTACCGCGCCATAAACAAACACTGCCATTGTCGCTGCCGGAACAATGAAAATATAGGGCAGGAACGGGACGTGTTCGCCTTCTTCAAATTCAGGGCTGTCTTTTCTGGCGATCATCACGGGGAAGGCTGCCAGCGCAATGATGACGATGCCGATACCAAACGGCATAAAGCCGCCACTGCCGATGATGGAGAACAACCAGGGGCCGACTGCGAAGCCCAGAGAAAGACAGGTCGCGTAGATACCAAGCACCAGTCCGCGTTTGGAAGGCGGGGCAGAGGTATTGACCCAATATTCAGACAGCACAAACAATACAGTGAGCGCGAAATGCAAGGAAACGCGCAGTGCAAACCATGCAATAATATCCGGAAACAGATAAAAACCGAGGAAAGACAGCCCGCTGATCAGCAGCATGAGCATCATAGAGCGGGCAACGCCGAGATAAGAACCGATACGCGCAGAGAGCGCGGCTCCGAACAGGGATGCAAGACCTGCAATGGCTGTATTGGCGCCAATGGTACTGGCTGAGTAGCCGCGGCTTTCCAGCAGCACGCTCAGCAGCGGTATGCCAAGGCCGATAGCGGCACCGACAGCGCTGATTGTGGCAATTGCCGCGCCCAAAGAGCGCCATTGCGTTGGCTGGAGCACCTCTGATGCGGTTTCAGATGAAAGATGGTCTTGCTGCATGAAATTTATATTACCTCACGGACATGACGGCCATGCCGTTTTCGATAGAACGGAACCGGATATATAGATGACAAACTCATGTCTTCGAGCAGGAGTTTTTCAATATCCCGTAAAATAATGCGTGTAATATCAGCAATATTGAGATTCATGGCTTCTGAAAAGCTCACAAACCTAAGATCAGATAATTCTGGCTCATTATAAGCAGATGATTCTATACTGCTCATGTCAGTCGTCATGGTGCTGGCGGCTGCAGGTGACGGGTTGATCTCATCCAAAAAACTGGCAAAGAACCGCGCATCATAGCGGCGCACATGGCCGGGCGGCGTAATAGCACGCGCGACATAGCGAAGACGTGACAAATCAGGAAGGTGGTTGGTACGGGCAAAGCCTGCCCAGGGATGCGTCTGCGCATCATCATGCGGTGTGCCAAGCAGCAGGCCGGTTTCCTCGTAGGTTTCCCGTATCGCTGTCATAGCCAGAGCGCGCGCCCGCTGAGTGCTGGCACGTTTGCCAAGTCCTGCGAGCAACTTGGCCTCATCCTGCGGCCTGAGACAGTTGGCAGCGGATATTCTGCCATCCTGCATCTCGGTGCCGCCTCCCGGAAATACAAATTTATCCGGCATGAAATGCATGGCTTGTGCGCGGCGTCCCATGAGAATGCGCGGCTCTTTATCACTGCGATCTATGAGAATGAGAGAGGCCGCATCACGCGGCCTGATAGTAGCGGATGAAGCGGTGCTTTTATTCTGAAGCACAGCCGCATCATCCGTTTTATGCATATCCTGTAAAGAGGTCTGAGAGCCGTGTGCTGGCATAGACATCAGATATATTCTTTTGTGCTTTCCGTATCAAAGCCATGCATGTACAGCGCCCATTGCAGGCCGATTGTGGCGCCTTTCATTGGCTGTAGCAAAGCCAGAGACATCAGGATCGTGACCGGCCCCCAGATTGCCAGATGTCCCCAAAGGGAAAGGCCGCCCATGTTTTCAACCATCATAAACAGCGCAATCACGACGTGGCCGACAATCAGAACTGTCAGATAAGCAGGCAGATCATCAGCACGCTGTGCAGTGTAATCTTCATCACACACCGAACAATTGGCGACAGGGCGCAGGAATGAGCGAAACAGCTTGCCATCACCGCAATTCGGGCAGCGGGAGAGAAGGCCGCGCTTCATGGCTTGCCCAAGCGGGCGCGTCGCGCGTGCCTGTTTTGCACTTTCACCACCGAAAATCTGCATGTCTGTCTGGCTTACGCTCTGATCACTGCTCATCATATTCTCCGGTGCCGGTGTTGGGTTTATCTTTTGCTTCTACGCGAAATATGGGATGGCTTTCCGCCTGATGGACCGCCGCTACGGGATTTGCCCGTCTTGCGGCTGAATTTGGTAGCTTTATGGTGCGATTGCAAGGAGGCAGGCAGCAAACGCGCTTCAGTCAGCATTTCAAAGCGCAGTGCACCGGCAACCGGCTGCGCTTCAACCAGCCGGACTTCCACATTGTCACCAAGACGATAGCCTTTGCCAGACCGCTCACCGGCGACCGAGTGACCAGCCTCATCATAGTGATAATATTCCCGACCCAAAGTGGAAATGGGAATAAAGCCATCGGCGCCATATGTCGCAAGGGTCACAAACAGTCCGGCCTTGGTAACACCCTGAACCCGCGCCTGAAACTCGTTGCCAACCTGTTCGGCCAGATGATGGGCGATCAGACGGTCTGTCGTCTCGCGTTCAGCCAGCATTGCGCGGCGCTCGGTCTGGGAAATATTCAGCGCAATGGCCGGAAGTTCTGCAATTTCCGTATTTGTCAGGCCATCCGGCCCCAGATTGAGCGCACGGATCAGCGCACGATGCACGATCAGGTCAGCATAACGGCGGATCGGGGAGGTGAAATGCGCGTAATGGCGCAGATTAAGCCCGAAATGGCCGATATTGTCTGTGTTATATTCTGCCTGACTTTGCGAGCGCAGCACGACCTGATTGACCAGCTCTTCGTGGTCGGTGCCCCTGACGCGGGACAAAATACTGTTAAATTGGCCAGGTCGCAGCTCCGCTCCGCGAGCAAGACTGATTTCCAGCGTCTTGAGGAAGTCGCGCAGGGATTCCTGCTTGGTCATCGAAGGCAGGTCATGAATACGGTAGATCAGAGGCTGGTTTTTGGCTTCCAGCGTTTCTGCGGCCGCAACATTGGCCTGAATCATAAATTCTTCGATGAGCTTATGGGCATCGAGCCGTTCAGGAACGATGACTTTCAGCACCTGCCCCTGATCATCGAGGATCAGTTTTTTCTCAGGCAGGTCAAGTTCCAGCGGCTCGCGCTTGTCACGAGCCATTTTCAGCGCCGCATAGGCCTTCCACAGCGGCTTCAGGCTGATATCAATGACACTTGAAGTCTTCTCATCCAGAGCGCCGTCAATGGCCGCCTGTGCCTGTTGGTAGGCGAGGCGGGCAACCGAGCGCATCATAATGCGATGGAAGCTGTGCGAGCGCTTGCGACCATCGGCACCGATGATAATGCGCACTGCCATAGCCGGGCGATCCACGCCTTCACGCAGCGAGCACAGATCATTGGAAATATGCTCCGGCAACATCGGTACCACACGATCAGGGAAATAGACCGAGTTGCCGCGCTTCAACGCTTCATGATCGAGCGCAGAGCCATGCAGCACATAATGGCTGACATCAGCAATCGCCACGACAATGACAAAACCGCCTTCATTGGCCGGATCTGTGTCAGCTTCGGCAAACACCGCATCATCATAATCTTTGGCATCAGCAGGATCGATGGTCACCAGCGGCAGCGAGCGCCAATCTTCACGGTGCGCCATTGTTGCAGGCTTGGCGTTTTCCGCCTGTTCAATCGCTTTTTCAGGGAAGATATGCGGAATTTCATATTCATGGATAGCAATCATCGACAGCGCTTTTTCACTGCCGATTGAGCCGATCACCTGTTCGATTTTGCCCTGTGGCAGGCCAAAGCGGCTTTTCTGATGCGGGATCACTTCAACCAGATCACCGGCTTTTGCACCATTAAGATGTTCTGCATCAATGCTGACTTCGCTCTGCTTGCGGTTCACCGGCTCAAGGCGGTACTCACCGCTTTGCAATTGGCGCAAAACACCGAGAACGGCGCTGTCGCGCTTCTCCAGTTTCTTGATCACACGACCGGTATAAGGCGCAGCACTTCTATCGGAACTGGCAAAAATCTTCGCCAAAACCTGATCGCCGACACCAACGGTCGGACCTTTATCTTTATGTGTGCGGCGCAGCAGCACCAGCGGGGCAGCCGTGTCGCCGCTCCACTCAATCGGACGGGCAATCAGACCGCCGTCACTGTCACGGCCGGTAATACTGAGTGGTGCGATAGGCGGCAGAGCGTTCGGACGTGCCAGTTTCTTGGCGCGCTTTTCAACCTGACCATCATTGGCCAGCTCGCGCAGGATATCTTTCAGATAGATGCGTGCATCACCTTTGAGATTAAACGCCTTGGCAATATCGCGCTTAGCTGCGCGATCAGGGTTTTCGGTGATAAACTTCAGCACATCTTCCTTCGACGGAAGATAGTTTTCTGAAAGCGGTTTCACTTTGGATTTACCGGAAAAGGTCTTGTTGCTTTTTGCACCCTTCTGGTTTTTGTGTGTGCCTGAGCCGCTGTTGCGTTCAGAAGAAGGGTCAATTCTGCGAGCCAATCCGGTCATCCTTAATACTTACATTTCATAAAGTCTTGAAAACTCTTTAAAGCATTTCAGCACAGAATGGAAACATTTGCTGTGCCTGCACGGATGCAAATAAAAAGGGCACCATAGTAACTATGGTGCCCTCTGTTTTACGTGCTTTGCGCTGCTTATTCAGCGGCATCCGCTTTTTTAGGTTTGGCGGCTGCCTTGGTTGCGGTCTTTTTCGCAGCAGGTTTTTTGGCCGCTGCCTTTTTCGCCGGTTTGGCTTCAGCATCGGCATCATCTGCTTTTGCTTTGGTAGTCTTTTTCGCGGCTGTGGTCTTCTTCGGCGCGGCAGCTTTCTTAGGTGCAGCTTTTTTGGTGGTTTTCTTGGCGGAACCGGCCTTGGCTGCAATCAGCTCCAGCGCTTCTTCCATTGTCACCGATGCCGGATCTTTACCCTTTGGCAATGTGGCATTGACCTTACCCCAATTGACATAAGGGCCATAACGACCGTCACGCACGGTAATCGAGCCGCCATCCGGATGGTCGCCGAGCGTTGCAAGTGCGGCCGGAGCAGCGCGGGTGCGCCCACCCTTGGCAGCTTTTTCTGCCAGCACAGTCACAGCGCGGTTGATACCGATTTCGAAAACATCCTCAATACTGTCCACATTGGCGAAAGCGCCGTCATGGGCAATATAGGGGCCATAACGACCAAGACTTGCGGTGATCATTTTGCCGCTTTCCGGATGTGGTCCCACATCGCGCGGCAAGTTGATCAGACTCAAAGCTTTTTCCAGATCAAGCTCGCCCAGTGACCAGCCTTTAGGCAGGCTGGAGCGCTTGGCTTCTTTGCCTTCACCGCGCTGGATATACGGGCCAAAACGGCCTGTACGTGCGGTGATATCTTCACCGGTCACAGGATCCTGACCAAGCACTTTCGGCTCATCCGAAGCACCGGCTGCATCGCCTTCACCCTCATTGCCGAGTTGGCGGGTAAATTTGCATTCCGGATAGTTGGAGCAGCCGACAAAAGCGCCATATTTGCCGAGTTTCAGCGACAGGTTGCCTTCACGACACGTCGGGCAGATACGCGGATCCATACCATCGCCGCGATCAGGGAATGCAAGTGCGGAGAGCTGTTCATTCAGCGCATCCAGCACATTGGTAACGCGCAGTTCTTTGGTGTTGTCGACATTGCCGGAGAAGTCTTTCCAGAAATCGCGCAACACGTCTTTCCATGCCAGTTTGCCGTCGGAAATCAGATCGAGCTTTTCTTCCAGACCGGCAGTGAAATCATATTCCACATAGCGCTCAAAGAAGCTTTCAAGGAAAGCAGTGACCAGACGGCCTTTGGCCTGCGGGATCAGCTTGCGCTTATCCATCGTGACATATTCACGGTCATTCAGGGTTTTAAGCGTTGCCGCGTAAGTTGAGGGACGGCCGATGCCAAGCTCTTCCATACGTTTGATCAACGAGGCTTCTGAAAAGCGCGGAGGCGGTTCAGTTGAATGCTGCGTGGCATCAATTTTCTCACGCTTCAGTGTCTCTCCGGCATTGATCTGCGGCAGACGTGCGCCGTCCTCGTCCTCATCTTCTTCTTCGCGGTGATCCGTATAGGCCGCGAGAAAGCCGTTGAAACGAACAACAGAACCATTGGCACGCAGCACAGCAGAACGGGCACCGTTCTTGGCTTCAATATCAACCACTGTACGTTCAATATCCGCAGGCTGCATCTGACTGGCAATAGCGCGTTTCCAGATCAGTTCATACAGACGTGCCTGATCTTCATCGAGATATTTGCGCACTTCTTTCGGATGGCGGTTAAAGTCAGTCGGGCGCACTGCTTCGTGCGCTTCCTGAGCATTTTTTGCCTTGGTGGAATAATAACGTGGCTTTTCCGGCACGTAATTATCGCCGAATGTCTGGCCAATCGCTTTGCGGGCAGCGGTAATCGCTTCCGGCGCCATCTGCACACCGTCGGTACGCATATAGGTGATCAGACCGGTGGTTTCACCGCCAAGCTCAATACCTTCATAGAGGCGCTGCGCGACCTGCATGGTACGCGATGCCGAGAAGCCAAGCTGACCGCTGGCGGCCTGCTGCAGCGTGGATGTGGTGAATGGCGGGCCCGGATTGCGCTTGGTTGGCTTGGCGTCAACGCTCATGACATTGAAGCTTGCGCCTTCAAGCATGGTGCGGATGCCGGTTGCCTGCTCTTCATTCTTGATGTCGAGCTTGCCGAGTTTCTTGCCGTCAACAACAGTCAGGCGTGCAGTGAAATTATCGCTGCGTGGTGTCTGGAGCAGGGCGGCAATATTCCAATATTCTTCACGGATGAAGCGTTCAATCTCGGTTTCACGGTCGCAGACGAGACGCAGCGCCACAGACTGCACGCGGCCTGCCGAGCGCGAGCCCGGCAATTTGCGCCATAGAACCGGTGACAGTGTAAAGCCCACCAGATAGTCGAGGGCGCGGCGTGCCAGATAGGCATCGACCAGCGGCACATCAATCTCACGCGGATTTGCCATCGCTTCCAGAACTGCGTTTTTGGTAATGGCGTTGAACACCACGCGCTTGACCGGCTTGGAGCCGAGCACTTTTTTCTGACGCAGCACATCCAGAACATGCCACGAAATAGCTTCCCCTTCGCGATCCGGATCCGTCGCCAGAATCAGACTGTCGCCTTCTTTGACCGCCTTGGCGATCTCGGAAAGGCGCTTGGAGGAGGCCGCATCGACTTCCCAGCTCATGGCAAAATCTTCATCAGGACGCACAGAGCCGTCTTTTGCCGGCAAATCGCGCACATGGCCAAAGGAGGCCAGAACTTTATAGTCTGAGCCTAGATATTTATTGATTGTTTTTGCCTTGGCGGGCGATTCAACGACAACGACATTCATATTTACGGGTCCAGATTAAGGTACACAGCCGGATTTGCCCGGATTGCGCCAGATTTGAAAATCATCAGGCTGGCAGGATATTTATCATTCAAATGAACAGCGAAATCTGATTGGTCAAGAGCAAGCCGCTGTTTTTTACGCAAAACAACGACAGGTTGACAATGTTAATTTTGTAATCTTAGGTTGAAATGGCGCATTTCAAGACTAAAATTTATTTATTACGACCTGCTCATAATTGCATTTATTTGATTCATCTCTTGTTCATTCGGATGGCTGAATTCATGAAGCAAAGCAAAGAGAACTCATATCAAGAAATTATTTATGTTCACGATACATTGCTGAAACTCCGTCATATTGCACAAACCAATCAATATCCGATGCTGGCATATTTTATTGAAATGGCATGGGTCGAGGCATCAGATGTGCTGCGCACACAGTTTGGCCCATCAACCAGAAACTGACCAACCAGAAATTGATCAACCAAAACTGATCGGGCAGAAACTGATTGACCATTCATTGTGATGGCAGCAGGGCAACCAATCCGTTATCGCTGCGCTGCAATTGTCCGGCGAGATCAAGTTCCAGCAATGCCAGATGCACGGCGGACGGGCTGAGTCCCGTATGGCGGATGATGCTGTCTGCGCTTGTTGGCGTGCTGCTGAGCGCGCTGCGGATACGATCAAACCCGTTGACATCACTTGCCGCAGTACCCGTTGTATCCGCTCCGGTGACGGCTGATCTGTGTGCCAGAATTTGCGCGGAATCTTCTTTGAATAATGATCCGGCCTGCATTGGTTCAACACCGTTCGTGCGCAGCATCGGCGCCAGCGCATCGGTGATATCCTGCGCTTCGGTGAGCATAATGGCACCGTTTTTGAGCAGGGAGTTGGCACCATTGGCACGCGGATCAAGCGGAGAGCCCGGAACCGCAAAAACCAGTCTGCCCATTTCCCCTGCCAGTCTCGCGCTGATGAGCGAACCGGAGCGTTGTGCTGCTTCAATTACTGCAAGGCCGAGCGACAGACCGGCGATGATGCGGTTGCGGCGTGGAAAGTCCTGCGCGCGCGGCACCCAGCCCATCGGCATTTCGGAGATGATAATGCCGCCATTATCCGTAATCTTATCAAGCAACGGGATATTTTCCGGCGGGTAGGGACGGTCAAGCCCGCCTGCAAGTACGGCAATCGTACCTGTTTCAAGACTGGCCTTGTGCGCTGCCGTATCAATGCCTCGGGCAAAGCCGGAGACAATAGCAATTCCCGTTGCACCCAGATCGCGCACCAGCTGGCTTGTGAAAGCACAGGCGGTGGCAGAGGCATTGCGTGCGCCGACGATAGCCACTGGTGGTTTTTGAAAAAGCGTCGTGTCGCCTCTCACTGTGATCAGCGGCGGCGGGTTGAGTATTTGTTTGAGATAGGGCGGATAATCCGGCTCGCCCATGCCGATGAGCTTTGCACCTGCACGCTTTATCGCTTCGAGTTCCCGCTCGGCTTCATCAATTGCATGAATGCGCAGCGGACGCTTGGCTGTGGAGCGGACCAGCTGGGGCAGGCGCTCGAGTGCGGCAGCTGCACTGCCGCAATAGGCGATCAGATCGCGAAAACTTGCAGGTCCTACATTATCGCTGCGGATAAGCCGCAACCAGTTGAGCCTCTGCTGGTCTGAGAGACGAATTCCTTTTGACTGCGAACCCGTCTCTCCGATCATTTATTTTGATCCTATTTTCGTTTCAGTGCCGTTTAACAACCGCTGAATATTGGCGCGGTGTTTGATGAAAATAATCACGGTCAGCACCGTAAACAGCAAAGCGGTTTTTCCCAATCCCAGATAGAGAATGGACAGTGGCACCACGATACAAGCGATCAGCGCGGAGAGTGAGGAATAGCGGGTGAGCAGCGCGATAACGATCCACACCGCAGCAAAAACCAATGCACCCGGCCAGACCAGTCCCAGCAGAATGCCGAGATAGGTGGCGACGCCTTTGCCGCCTTTAAAGCCGAGCCAGACCGGAAACAGATGGCCGAGAAAAGCACCTAAACCGGCGGCAAGCGCATAATCACGGCCAAAATAAGCGGCAACCAGCACGGCGATCGTGCCTTTGAGCATATCGCAGAGCAGGGTTGCGGCGGCAATTTTCTTATTGCCGGTGCGCAGCACATTGGTTGCACCAATATTGCCGGAGCCGATGGAGCGGACATCTCCGAGGCCGGCCATGCGGGTGAGCAGCAGGCCAAAGGGGATTGAACCGAGCAGATAGCCAAAGATCAGCGCTGCAAGAATACCCGCCGCGACGCCGGTGATAATCAGTGGTTCAATCATAAAGTTCCCTCAAGTATTTTTCTGCTCAGGCCGTTGCCAGAAATTAGGCATAAAATCCGCACCAAAACAATATTGATCTGCATTTATAATGCGAAGACTGTCTTGCCACTGACCACAGTGCGGATCACGCGACCCTGAAATTTAGCATCTTCAAAAGAGCTGTTTTTCGAGAGCGAGCGCAATTCTTCCGTTTTAACGACCCACGGCTCATAAAGATCAACCACAGCAAAATCAGCTTTGGCGCCAACTTTCAGCGATCCTGCATCCAGACCATAGAGTTTGGCCGGTGCCGTGGAGAGCACTTCGATGAGGCGCATCAGGCTCAGAGATTCATTGTGATAGAGGCGCAGAGCTGCACCGAGCAGCGTTTCCAGCCCGATCGCACCGGCTTCCGCGTCGGCAAATGGCAGACGCTTGGTGTCCACATCCTGCGGATTATGCGCGGAAACAATCACGTCAATGGTGCCGTTGCGCACAGCTTCAATCATCGCCTGACGGTCATCTTCTGTACGCAGCGGCGGTGAGAGACGGAAGAATGTGCGATATTCGCCGATATCATTTTCATTGAGTGAAAGATGATTGATGGAAACCGCAGCACTGACTTTGCTGTTTGTTTCTTTAGCGCGACGCAGAGTTTGCACTGACATATCACAGGAAATCTGTGCCGCGTGATAATGACCACCGGTCATGGCGGCAAGGCGCAGGTCGCGTTCCAGCGGAATAACTTCTGCTTCACGCGGGCTGCCGGAAAGGCCGAGCCAGCTGGCATAAAGCCCGCTATTCATCACGCCGCCGCCGAGATACGGATCCATCGTCTCATGGGCGATCACCGCACCAAAATCCTTGGCATAAGTCAGCGCACGGCGCAGCAGCAGCGTATTCGCCAGCGACTTGCGGCCTTCAGTAAAGGCAACAGCACCGGCTTCGCGCAGCAGACCCATTTCGGTCATTTCCTCACCCAGTAAACCGCGGGTAATCGCAGCTGCCGGATGCACGTTGACAATGGCCGTATCACGCGCAGTTTTTTTGACGAATTCAACCAGCGCCACATTATCAATCACCGGATCAGTATCCGGCATCATGATCATCGAGGTTACACCACCGGCAGCTGCGGCCTGACTGGCCGAGGCAATGGTTTCACGATGTTCTGTGCCCGGTTCGCCGATGAAAACGCGGCTGTCCACCAGACCCGGGATCAGCACATTGCCGTTCAGGTCGATGATTTGCGCACCTTCCGGTGTGCCTTGATTATTAGCATCCGCGCCGCTGGCGACGATAATGCCGTCCTGAACGATCAGCGTACCGTTTTCATCAAGATTGCGGGAAGGGTCAATGATGCGGGCATTGGTGTAAACTGTGGTGCTCATCATCAGGCTCCCTGACCATTGAAGTTTTCAGGATTTCGTCGGGGATCAAGCAGAGCTTCCATCACGGCCATGCGCACGGCTACGCCCATTTCCACTTGCTGCTGGATCACACTTTGCGGGCCGTCAGCAATATCTGACGCAATTTCTACGCCGCGGTTCATCGGGCCCGGATGCATGACCAGAGCGTCTGGCTTGGCATATTTTAGCTTTTCTTTATCCAGTCCGTAGAAGTGGAAATATTCACGCACCGAGGGCACGAAGGAGCCGCTCATGCGCTCGCGCTGCAAACGCAGCATCATCACCACGTCAGCGTCTTTCAGACCTTCTTTCATGGAGTTGAAAACCTCAACGCCCATCTGTTCAATGCCGGATGGCAGCAGGGTGGACGGTGCAATCACCCGCACCCGTGCGCCCAGCGCATTGAGCAACAGAATATTGGAACGTGCGACGCGGGAATGCAGAACATCACCGCAAATTGCCACAATGAGGCGGCCGACTTTGCCTTTAGCGCGGCGGATTGTCAGTGCATCAAGCAATGCCTGCGTCGGGTGCTCATGCGCACCGTCACCGGCATTAACCACCGAGCAACCGACTTTCTGCGCCAGCAAAGCGGCGGCACCGGCGGATGCATGGCGGATTACCAGAATATCCGGCTGCATGGCATTGAGGGTCATCGCTGTATCAATCAGCGTTTCACCTTTTTTGACCGATGAATTGCCAACCGACATATTCATCACATCTGCACCGAGGCGCTTGCCAGCCAGTTCAAACGAAGACTGCGTGCGCGTCGAGTTTTCAAAGAAGAGATTGATTTGTGTGCGGCCGCTTAAGATTGATTTTTTCTTTTCCGGCTGGCGGGATACGGCAACTTCACTGTCTGCGATATCAAGCAATGTAGTAATATCGAGAGGAGAAAGACCTTTAATCCCTAACAAATGACGGTGGGGAAAAAGGGGCGCGGGAGATTGTTCTGTCATCACAGCTATTCCCATATTTTGTTTACAGAGAAACTTGTTTGCGGCCTTATATATGCTTTTACGCCATTGTCGAATAAACAGTGTGGAGAAAAACGATTATTGAGGGGATATTTATAATTTTGCCGCAAAGAATGACGCAAGGCGGATATTAGAGATTCGCGTATAGATTTTAAATACAAAACCGGCGGCTGAAATCTCCGGCTAAATGGATGGAATATGTCGGTTAACACTCTTGTAGACGTTTCTGAAGCGACCAATCAGGCGCCGCAGCGCACCAATTATGCGCCGGATACGTCTCCATATTCTGTCACCAAAAACCTCAACGGACAGGCTGCCCCGCAATATAATGCTTATTTAGGTGATACGCTTCTGCTGCAATGCGCAGCGCGTTTTCCTGAAAGCCTGCAAAAAGAACTCGAACAAACCGGTCGTTTTGTGCTCTCGGCCGATGCGCAGGAAATGGCACGTCTTGCCAATACTGAGGTACCGCGCCTGCAAACCTATGATCGTCAGGGCAACCGGATTGATCAGGTCGAATATCATCCGGCCTATCATGCTTTGATGCGTCGCTCCGTTGCGCATGGCCTGCACTCATCCATTTGGGAAAACAGCCCGCAGCAATCTCCTGAAGCTGGCCGTCGCCATCAGGCGCGCGCAACACGCTTTTATCTGACCGCGCAACTGGAATGCGGTCATCTCTGCCCGCTGACTATGACAAGTGCATCGCTGGCTGTGCTGATGACCTCTCCGGCGCTTTACGATGAATGGTCGCCGCGCATTCTTACCCGTAAATATGACTCATCCAACAAGCCGCCGGTTAAGAAAGCCGGTTTGACGCTTGGTATGGGTATGACAGAAAAGCAGGGCGGCACCGATGTGCGCGCCAATACCACCCGCGCCGATCATGCGGGTAATGGTGTTTATCGTCTCAATGGTCATAAATGGTTTATGTCCGCGCCGATGTCCGATGCTTTCATGGTGCTGGCGCAGGCAAATGGTCAGGCTGCCGGTGATAACAAGTCTGGTTTGTCGTGCTTTCTGGTGCCGCGTTTGCTGTCTGATGGCAGCGGCAATGGTTTCCGTCTGCAACGCTTGAAAGATAAGCTCGGCAACCGCTCCAACGCATCTTCCGAAGTGCAGTTTGAAAGTGCACTCGGCCAGATGGTCGGAGAGCCGGGGCAGGGTGTGAAGACCATTATTGATATGGTGACACTGACCCGTTTGGATTGCGCTGTGGCATCTGCCGGTCTGATGCGTGCCGGTATGAGCGAAGCCGTTCATCATGCCCGCTACCGGCAGGTTGGCGGCGTGCCATTGATTAATCAGCCGCTGATGCAGCGCGTACTTGCTGATATGTCGCTGGATGTGGCCGCTGCAACGGCTCTGTCACTGCGTCTTGCCCGTGCTTTCGATATGGCCGCCAATGACCGTATGGAGGCTGCTTTTGCCCGCGTCATGACCCCTGTGGTCAAATATTGGGTGGCGAAGATTGCTCCGGCACTGCTGTATGAGGCGATGGAATGCCTCGGCGGCAATGGATATGTTGAAGAAAATCCGCTGGCACGGCTCTATCGTGAGGCTCCGGTCAATGCGATTTGGGAGGGCTCCGGCAATGTGATGGCGCTGGATATTGTGCGTGTGCTGCATCGCGCACCGCGTCTGTTTGACGATGTTCTGGAGTGGATCGGTACGCAGCTTGGTCGTCGCGGTCAGGGCACTGTTGCAGTACTGCGCGCTGCTATGCAGGTGACGATGACGGATGAAGGCGCGTCACGTATGCTCACCGAGCAGATGGCGCTGGCCGCAAGTGCCGCCTGTCTGAAAGAGCTCGGTGCGGATGATATTGCTGATGCGTTTATTGAAACCCGTCTTGGCGGCCAGTGGCGTACCACCTATGGCATGATTGATGCCCGCCATGATGCCTTGCGGATTATCAATGCGCTCTATCCGGAAGGATAAAGTGCATACTCGTTCAATAACAGACGGCAGGATTAATCCTGATCACTGTCACGGCGCAACATATGCAGCCGGTCTAACGCACCTTGCAAAATGAATGAGGCAGCCGCGGAATCAATCCGCTCTGCACGTTTGGCGCGCGAAACATCCATGCCGATCAAAGCGCGTTCTGCGGCAACAGTTGAAAGCCGCTCATCCCAATAGATAAACGGAATATCGGTCAGCTTTTCCATGTTGCGCACAAAGGCGCGGGTGGCCTGCACGCGCGGGCCTTCAGTACCGTCCATATTGACCGGCAGTCCGATAACAATGGCCGCAACTTTTTCTTTTTGCAGCAGCTCAAGTAGTTCCTGCGCATCCTGTGTGAATTTTCGGCGTTTCAATACGGGGCGCGGATGGGCAAAGGAAAGTCCGAGATCAGAAATGGCAATTCCGATGGTTTTGGTGCCCAGATCAAGACCGGCAATCAACTGACCATAGGTCAGCTCTGTGGCAATCTGCTCTGCTGTCGAGACGGTCATATTACGTTTTCCAATCAGATTGCGTATAGTTTTCTTGCAATGCCATAGCGGTGCATCCTATCACTGCCAAGAGTAATTTATGCACATCAGGGGAATATCATGAAAATCACATGGCTCGGCCACGCTGCTTTCCGTGTAGAAACTTCACAGGCTACAATTCTGATTGATCCTTTTATCAGCCAGAGTCCGACCGGTTCCAAACTTGATTTTGCTGAAGTCACCAAAGGCGTGACCCATATTGCTCTGACCCACGGGCACGGCGATCATATCGGCGATACCATCCGCATTGCGAGTGAAACCGGTGCGACTGTGATTGCCAATGCTGATCTGACCGACTGGCTGGCGCATCGTGGTGTTGCGAAAGTCGATCCGACCAATACCGGCGGCACGGTATTTCATGAAGGGTTCTCGGTCACCTTTGTTAATGCGCTGCATTCTTCCGCAAGTCTGACGGAAGATGGCATTTCCCATTCGCTTGGTAATGCTAACGGTTTGGTCTTTCATTTTGATGATGAAGATGCGCCGGCGCTATATCATATGGGTGACACGGATATTTTCTCCGATATGGCGCTGATTAATGAGCTTCATCAGCCGGAGATTGCTCTGGTGCCGGTCGGTGACCGTTTTACTATGGGCGGCACTGTGGCAGCGCTGGCCTGTCAACGGTATTTCCCGAACCTTAAAACCGCTATTCCTTGCCATTTCGGCACATTCGGTCTGCTGGAACAGACGGCAGATGCGTTTGTACTCGGAATGGAAAAATCAAAAACCGAAGTACAAGTGCTGGAAGTTGGCGACAGTTTGACAGTTTGATAAAAAATTCTCCCCGTTTATCAAATTAACGGGGAGGTTTATCGTTGATGTTAAGACGGATTTTCAATATAAAAGCTAACAGCCCATACAGATTCAACGTCATAATCTATGTCGTTGCTAAGAAATACACCAAGATTAGATGTATAACATAGGTTAAACTTGTTATTATTTATGGTAGTTGAAATCTTGAAAATTGTTGCGCTTTTTCTCTTGATAGTAAATTTAGTTGCGAGAGCGGGCGTGACATTTGTAACCAATCCAACATCAATGCTGCCGCCTGGGGTGGCTGTTGCAGCGAGCGCTTGTATAAAGCCTTCATACTTTGGACTGTAAAATACTGACGTAAACTCGTTTGTAGCAGTTATGTCTGTAATATTATTTGCATTTGTATAATCAATAGTACTGTAATCCAGCGTTGGATTTGTGGTTAATTTGTACCCGCTATATACTGGTCCGGTAATTGGACTTGCTGTGTCTGTAACTATATTTGGATTGTTGTATGAAAATGGTTTGAAGCTAAATAAAAACATTTTACATCCTTTTAAATGTTGCGTTTTTATTTTTGCATAATTAAAAAATATTATTAGCTGTTATTTTTTTCAGCACTAATCATGTTGCGGGTATATGTCTATGAGCCAGATTTTTTCATTTGGATAAAGAGGGCTCTTAGAAAAATAAACTTTATCCTCTGCTGCATGATAGGATAAGACGTATGTGTTTTTATAATCGGTTGTTGGGTTGTTGTTTCCTAAATTTAAGTAAATGTAACATGTGCTTATGTTAATCATTTTGATGTAAAGTTTTGAAAGCATGGATGGTACAGAACCATTCAATGCAATAGCTGGTGATGCTCCATATCCATCTGTGATATATGCTATATAAAGAAATGAATTTTCTCCTGGATTGTAGTATAATGATGGAGATTCTGTAATTTCATTGTTGATGATTGACTGGCTTGATGTGAAGGCTATCGAATTTCGATCTTTTGTTTT
>NZ_JARRAE010000030.1 GCF_030376605.1 Pseudochrobactrum sp. sp1633
GCGGCAACTGAGTTAATGCCACGTGCTGTGTCGCGCTATCGCAGGCTTTATCCGCATATTAATGTCGGTTTGCGTTATGTGCGCTCCCAAGGACAAAAGGTGGAACTGATGCATGATCAGATTGATGTCGGCTATATGATCGGTCCATTTGAACATTCAGAGTTCAGCTGTCTAACACTTGCTGATGATCCACTTTATGTGGTGACGCCACGTAACCATCCGCTGACCTATAAGCATAATATAGTACCGGAAGTTGTTCTTGATTATGATCTGATTTTGGGGGATATGGCAGAATGGGAAACATTTCGTTGGCGCCTCAATGATATGTTTTCTGGTGCCGGCGTGCCACTCAATGTGAAGCTTGAGGCATCCAATACGCTGGCTCTAATCGGACTGGTGGCTGCAGGGCTTGGTGTAACCATCTGTCCTGAAAGCCTGATCAATCATCTTGGCCATAGTGTTGAGGTGAGGCCGCTAATGCATCCTAATTTTCGAGTGCAGACAATTCTGGCATGGAAACGGACAAACCGAACCAAAGCGGTGCGGCAGTTTGTGGATATTGCGAAGAATCTGTCAATTCGTTGAGGACTTTTTTGCAACTAGCACTCCTGATTGCAACGACTGCTATCGTGCAGTCCCAGTCCTCTTACAGAGTTGTATATCACCGTTCAGGGAGGTATAAACGCCAGCAATGGCGCTCAGGCTGAGCATGTACAACCTTAAGTCCGAGCCATCCAATGGGGGAGCTACAGGCTGAGCTGGCGTTCGGCGTAGATCAATCGACCTCCGTGCTGGCCACCGACATGTTGGACAACTTGAACATGTTCATTCGGAACGATGCGGGCTGGGCAGGCGCGGATGCCACTATCCGCACTGGCAGTACCAGGTTGGTCTTGCACCAATTGTGTTCCGGTCATGTACTCATGTTATGCGACTTTTTTCTCGAAGGCCGCGGGTGATTTCCAGCCGAGCGTTGAATGTCTTCGACGTGGATTATAAAAGCCGTTTATAAATTCGAAGATTGCAATCTCAACATCACACCTAGTTTGCCAGCGCCTGCGCCAAATCAACTCTGCCTTTAATGATCTAAAGAAGCTTTCTACTGCAGACTTATCAAAGCAATTACCTTTCCTGCTGATTGATGGCAGCAGTTTGTGTTTGCGCAGAAGGGGGTGCGGACGAAAACTTGGACTATCAAGGAGGTAGTTCATGTATTCCTACGAAGATCGGATGCGAGCAGTTGCGCTTTACATCAAGCTGGGCAAGCGCCCGAAAGCGACTATTCGCCAGCTGGGCTACCAAGCAAGAATGCGCTGAAGGGCTGGTGCGGCGCTCGAAGCCCAATTGAATATCGAAACAGTCTTGGCATTGTGCTGTAAAACCAGTCCAAGTTTTATCCGCACCCCCCTTCTGAATTGTCGGTGCAATTTGAAGAGTATCAATAATCGGTGAGTGTCCGTTCCAAAATGATTTGAGTGATTTCATTTGGCTATGCTTCAATCGGATTTCTGACATACGACGGAGATCAAGATGACCTGGACTGAAATCACTCGCCGAGAGTATGAGCGACACAGCACGCGTTATGCAAGCGACGTCACTGATGAAGAGTGGCATTTGATTTTGCCTCTTCTGCCTCCAGCACGGCGGCTTGATCGTCCGCGTAAAACAGATATTCGTGAAGTGGTGAATGCGCTTTTGTATATTGGCACGCCCGGCTGCCAATGGCGGTTCTTGCCGAAGGATTTTCCACCCTTTTCAACGGTACAGAAATACTTCTACCGGTGGCGTGACGAAGGTATCCTGCGAGCTATCAACAATAGTCTTGTGATGGCTGTGCGCGAACGTGAAAGCAAACAAGCCAGTCCCACGGCGGGCGTGATAGACAGCCAGTCGGTGAAAACTACGGAAAGCGGCGGAATACGGGGCTTTGATGCGGGTAAGAAAATCAACGGCCGTAAACGCCATATCGTTGTTGATACGCTTGGCTTGATGGTTGAACTTGTGGTCCATTCTGCTGGCATTCAGGACCGGGATGGTGCCCCGCTTGTGCTGAAATCCATCCTGAAGCGTTGGCCATGGCTGCGACATATCTTTGCCGATGATGGTCATGCGGGGCCGAAGCTGAAAGGTAAGCTTGAAAAGATCAGCAAATTCACGCTGGAAATCGTCAAGCGCTCAAATACGGTTAAAGGCTTTGCAATACTCCCGCGCAGGTGGGTGGTTGAACGCACTTTTGCATGGCTGGGGCGATGCCGCAGATTGGCCAAAGACTTCGAGAGAACCATCGCTTCTGCTGAAGCGTGGATTTATATTGCAAATATCCGCATGCTCACAAGGCGCATCGCAAGATGCTGATAGAATGAATGCTTTATGATTCAGCATCTGAGAGAGCAAGTATTATGATTTTCTTAAAAATATAAATTAAAGCTCGTTATAGATTTTTTAAGAACTCTACGAAAATGCGAAGAACAGGGTTTAAACGATTATCTTTCCATGATGATATTATTGGAATTTCATCTGTTATGTCTGCAATTCTCACAACATTAACACCATGCCGTCTGCGGTTGAGGATGCTACTAGAATGTATACTTACTCCTGTCCCCGCAGCAACCATACCGAAAATACCTTCTGTACTTGATGCTTCCTGTACAAGATTTGGCATAAACCCCTTTTTCTTACATAAATCGAAAAATAAATTTCTAAAAATGAACCACTCTTCGGGATTACCAAGAACAAAATTCTCATTCATTAATTCGACTAATTGTAATTCACTTCGCCCTGAGAGAGGGTGTCCGGACGGCAGCAAGGCGACATAATGATTGTGTTCAAATGTCAGGCTATGAACATTATCTGCCTGAAAAGGCCCGATCATGAAAGCGACATCAATCTGATCATTAAGCAGCATTGATTGTTGGACACTGGTCGAGTGGAAATTCATTTCGACACGAATTTCGGGATGATGATGCCGAAATAAACGTATGAAATCAGGTAGTCGTCCATTAATGGCAAAATCATTATAACCTATTCGCAGTGTCCCAATATCACCTTGAGATACCCGTTTGGCCAATGTCGCCGAGCGCTGTAAATATTCATCAGCAAGCTCACACCCTTCAGCCAGTAGTCTACCTGCTTCAGTTAATTCGACATATCTGGTTGTACGATGGAATAATTTTATCCCAATCTGGTCTTCAAGCTCGTTTATCGCCCGGCTTAGAGCTGGTTGTGCCAAATTGAGCATGGCTGCTGCTTTACCAAAGTGAAGCACTTTGACGAGCACGAGGAAATAACGAACCTGACGGGACAGAAGTTTCATTGTTATATATTACATTAAGTTATTAATCTCGTCAAAGTTAGTATTTTACTACATGTAATTGCTAAGTCATATTATAAATATTGAAAAATAAAATAACAAATACAGTGTTCTAGCAAAAATAAGCAAAAACCCTCAATGAGGTTTGCACTGATAAACTTTTGGGGTTGAATAATCTGGCACTTTACAAATCATTATAAGCTCTATCAATGGGAGGAGATTGACCATGAGTGTAATGAAAGTAACTTTATCGGCATTAGCAGTTTTTATGACTTCTGCGACCTGCGTAATGGCTCAAACTGTTAAGTGGGATATGCCGAACGAATATAATCAAACCTCAATTCCGGGGGTTGCGGATGAGTATTTTGCCAAAATTTTAAAGGAAAAAACAGGCGGAGCGATTGAAATCATGCACCATTTTGGTGGTGCTCTTGGTTATAAAGGACCGCAAATGTTAGATGCGGTCGGATCGGGTGCGGTGCCAATTGGTAATCTTTTTGCCGGACCTCTAAGTGGTATTGATCCGCTGTTTCTGCTTTCTTCACTGCCATTTGTAGCAGCAACACCAGAAGAAGCTAAAAAGCTGCTTGATGTTTCGCGTGATCAATATGAGGCAGTGTTTCTAAAGAACAACCAGAAAATGCTTTATGCGATGCCATGGCCACCGTCAGGGATTTGGGCCCGTAGCCGCATTGATAACTTAGATTCATTAAAAGGTTTAAAAATCCGCACCTATGACCCAAGCGGCACCAAGACTTTTTCCGGTGCCGGAGCAACACCGCTTCAGGTCAGTTGGGCCGATACAGTGCCGCAAGTTGGTGCCGGAGTGCTGGACGGTGTTCTAACCTCCGCAGAACTGGGGAATGCAGCCAAACTATGGGAACAGCTTCCTTATTTTACCGGCATTAATTATTCAATGCCGCTCAATATCGTCACCATTAATCTTGATGTTTGGGATGAGCTGTCGCCGGAGCTGCAGCAGGCTGTTACCGAGGCCGGGATTGCGACTGAAAATCATCAATGGGCAACGATCAGTGATCATGTCATCCAGGACTATAAGGTCATACGGGATAATAATGGAACCGTTATTGAGGATCCGGCTGAAGATCTGATGGCCGCGCTCAAAGAAAATAGTAAGGGCGCAATTGATGACTGGCTCGCAAAAATCGGTGATCGCGGGCAAACCATCTTAGGTAAATTCAAGCAGTAATTGAGCATATCTATTAAATGGCAAAGTCCGCTTTCCATTTAATAGATGCATATTATCCTATAGAAATAGAGGAAGCTCGTCTTGAGAAACCTTCAATTTGCAGGTCGGACGCTGGCTATGATTGGTGCATATATGTCTGCACTGATACTTGGTACGATGGTTATACTGATGGTGTTGGAAATGTTCTTGAGGGGCTTGTTTTCATCATCAATTCATATTGTAGAAGATCTGGTCGGTTACGGCACTGCCGCAGTTTTATTTCTTTCACTCGCCTATACGTTTATTAGCAGCGGTCATATCAGGGTTAATATAATTTTAGAGAAGCTCAATAGCAGCGGCCAGCGGCTGCTCGAGATTATCTGTACCCTAGCAACTTCTTTTGTTGTCATCCTGATCACTTGGTACTCCGCGCGTAAAATGCTGCTTAATTTTGAACGCAACGTAACCAGTACTGGTATGTATGAAATCCCGCTGTGGATTCCCGGTGCCGTCATTGTCGCCGGCCTGCTGATGCTGTTGATTGTCTTACTCATTCATCTCTTTGCTTGCATTACCGGCTCGGCCGCAATTGTCAGCCACGAGCAACATTTGCAGGGAGAATGACTATGGATCCGCTTTACGCTGCATCTATAATTTTCATATTACTGTTGTTTTATCTCGGGATTGGCATTTGGGTCTTTGCCGGATTATTCCTGATTGGTTTCTCGAGCCTGTATTTCATCGCTGATTTCCCACTGGCACGGATTGGTGCCATTCTGGAACCGACTGTCTGGCGCTCAACCACCAGCTGGGAATTAGCGGCAATTCCGATGTTTATCTGGATGGGCGAGATTGTGTTTCGCACAGATATCTCGCAGCGGTTATTCAATGGTCTGGCACCATTTGTTAATCGCATTCCGGGGCGATTTCTCCATATTAACGTCGCAGGTAGTGCATTGTTTGCGATGGTTTGCGGCTCCAGTACCGCAACGACAGCCACGATTGGGCGGATCACTCTGGATGAATTGCAGAAACGCGGTTATTCACGTTCGCTTGCTGTTGGCTCTCTGGCCGGTGCCGGTAGTTTGGGCCTGCTGATCCCACCTTCGATTGTATTGATCATCTATGGTGTGCTGGCGGAAGTCTCGATTACTAAGTTGTTTGCTGCCGGACTTATTCCTGGATTAATGATTGCTGCGATTTATATGGCCTATATTGCTATTGTAGCAATGTTCAGGCCGTCAATGGCACCAGCAACAGCCGACCGTTCTGATTGGCGTGCGATGTTGCAAGGGCTGCGTCTGCTGGCTCCGGTCATCATCTTAATCGTTGTTGTGCTTGGGGGCTTATATACCGGCTTCGCATCACCTTCGGAAAGCGGCGCGCTCGGCGTTGCGGTTACAATTGTGATGACCACCCTTCAGCGGCAGTTAAATTGGAAGCTTCTACTTGAATCAAGTTTGGCAGCGGTACGCACCTCATGCATGATCATCGCAATCATGGTCGGAGCCGCCTTTCTTTCAACCACCATGGGCTATCTGCATATTCCGGCGGGCGTTGCCCGTGCAATTGACAGCCTTGATTTGTCTCCGGCAGTTCTGCTGATTGTATTGGCGATTTTCTATATCATTCTCGGTATGTTTCTTGATGGCATCTCAATGATTGTTATGACGCTGCCAATCACTCTGCCGATCGTGATGGCTGCCGGTTACGACCCGCTCTGGTTTGGTATCTATCTGGTTATCATGACAGAGCTTGCACAAATAACCCCGCCTGTAGGTCTGAACCTGTTCGTTATTCAGGGTTTGACCGGCAGATCAATCGGCTCTGTGGCGTTAGATGCCTTACCGTTTTTCTTTCTGATGTGTCTTGCCACGGCAATCCTGGCGCTCTTTCCGCAGATTGTTCACTGGCTGCCGGGCCTGCTTATGTCCGCTAAATAAATAATCTGGCGGGGAACATCCTCCCCGCCGCAGCGAAAAACCTAGCTGGTCGGCTTCAATGCGACCGGAACGGTATCTCTTTGTCTTCAATTTTCACAATATTCGGGAGTAACAGAAATTGACTGACCTTCATGACAACGCAGTAGTTATTGACGGCTTGATTGTCTCCAAGTGGAGCCGGGAAGTCTTTGAAGATATGCGTCGGGGCGGCTTAACCGCTGCCAATTGCACCTGCTCAATCTGGGAGGGTTTTCAGGCAACTATCAATAACGTTACCACCTGGAATAAGATGTTCAAAGATAATAGCGATCTAATTATGCAGGTCACTAAAGCCTCCGATATTCTGGCGGCCAAAAAACAGAATAAAACCGGTATCATTCTCGGCTTTCAAAATGTCTCGGCATTTGAAGATCAGATTGGTTATGTTGAAATATTCAAGAAATTGGGCGTTGGCATTGTGCAAATGGCCTATAATACGCAGAATCTGATTGGCACCGGCTGTTACGAAACTGTAGATCGCGGCTTGTCAGATTTCGGCCGGGAAATCGTTGCCGAAATGAACCGGGTCGGGATTTTGTGTGACTTGTCACATGTTGGCGCGAAAACATCAGAAGATGTCATTCTCACCTCTTCCCAGCCGGTCTGCTATTCACACTGTCTGCCAAGCGGACTGAAGCAACATCCCCGCAATAAAACTGATGAGCAGTTGAAGTTTATTGCTGATCGGGGCGGCTTCGTCGGCGTGACCATGTTCCCGCCATTCCTCGCCAAAGGCACGAACTCAACGATAGATGATTATGTCACCGCGATTGATTACGTGACCAATCTGATTGGCGAAGATTGTGTTGGTATAGGTACCGACTTCACTCAGGGGCATGGGGAGGATTTTTTCGAATGGCTCACCCATGACAAGGGCTATGCCCGTCAGCTGACTGAATTTGGCGAAATCAAAGGTCTGTCCGGAATTGAAACAATCGGCGACTTTCCTAATCTCACACGCGCTATGCAAAAGGCTGGCTGGAACAGCACCAAAATCGAAAAAATCATTGGCGGAAATTGGTTGCGGTTATTGACCAATGTTTGGGGAGAATAATTATGGTCATGCCCGTTGTTCCTATGGATGTTGACCCGGAAACCGGAATTTGGACATCTGACGGCCTGCCGATGATCTATGTGCCGCGGCATTTCTTTGTCAATAATCATAAGGCTGTAGAAAGTGCGCTTGGTAATGAGCAGTACAGTCAGATTTTAAGACAGGCAGGACATGAGTCAGCCTATTATTGGTGCAAGGTGAACAGCCGTGAACACAGCCTTGATCCGGAAGCAACATTTCATCATTACTTGAAACGCTTATCACAGCGTGGCTGGGGTCAGTTTACCATTGAGGTGCTGGATATTGCATCCGGTTATGCTCGGATCCGTCTCGACCATTCTGTCTTTGTTGCCGAATACGGCGCTGCCGGACGCAAGGTCTGTACAATGTTTGAAGGATGGATCGCAGGTGGTCTCGACTATATCAGCGATGAATTGAAGCTCGGATACCGTTTTGAATGTGATGAGACGAGCTGTGTCGCCAATGGTGATGCAGAGTGCATCTTTGAAGCACGGCTTAATGAGACCGCAATCACTGAGACTGCAATCGCCGGATAAACAGCATCATTATCCTGATAATACTGATCATGGCATGGCATAAAGCTGATCTGCGCCATGCCACCAGATGGGCCGCTAGATGGGCCGCCAGAGGGAGAATGTAACTTGCCAACGGAACCTATATCTGATGCGCCATATCCTCAGCCGATAGTGGAGGCAGCCGCATTACTCACCCATGCCTTAAACAGTCAGTCTCAGCCGCACGCTGTATTTGAAGCGTTTGATACGGTTTGCATAAATCTATTTGGCCGTCATTTACTGACCGCTTTTGCCTGGACACAAGGTTCGGCGGAGGTAGAACGGCTTTATACCAGCCATCCTGAACACTATCCCAAAGGGGCACGTAAATTAATGGGACCGACACCATGGGGAGCATTAGTGCTGGAGAAGGGAAGGCCTTGGCTGGGATGCAATGCGGATGACATTCGCTGGGCCTTTCCCGATTATGAATTGATCCTCAGCCTAGGCTGCCTGTCGTGCATGAATGTGCCGATACGCTGGAAGGGAGAAACTCTGGGAGCGGTCAGCGTCTTGGACGCTGAGGATAGCTATAGCAAGGATACTTTGTTGGTTCTTAATGCCTTTTCCGGTTTTCTGGTAGCCCCTTTATTGGCCCACCATCAATCTGCGCTTTAACGGTTTCAACTTATCAATCCCATTCTACCATCAGGATTAACAGCAATGCTTGATCATAACCAAACCACTGTTTTTATCAATGCTGCCATTGTTGATGGCACTATGAATGAACCGCGCGAAGGTGTCAGCGTGGTTGTCGAGAATGGACGGATTAAAGAGGTTAGCGATCAGACGATCACCAGCCAGTCCGGACGGACAATTGATCTGGCCGGTCGGGTGCTGATGCCGGGGTTAATCGATTGTCATGTGCATGTTGTGGTGACGACAGCTAATCTTGGTGCGAACGCCATCATGCCTTGCTCACTGATTGCGGCTAACTCCGGATCAATCATGCGTTCAATGCTAATGCGAGGATTTACGACTGTCAGAGACGTTGGCGGCGCGGATCTAGGGTTGAAGCAAGCGGTTGAGCAAGGTTTTTTCACCGGTCCTCGGTTGATAATCTGCGGTAAAGCATTGTCGCAAACCGGTGGCCATACTGATTATCGCGGGCCTTATGATGAACGTGACAGCCAGTATTATACCCGTAAACTCGGAGCCATGGGCCGGATTTGTGATGGTATTGATGCGGTGCGGCGAGCTTGCCGTGAAGAGATTAAGGCCGGTGCGCAATTTATCAAAATTATGGCGAATGGTGGGGTTTCATCGCCAAGTGATCCGGTAGATTTCCTGAGTTTTTCAATCGGTGAAATTGAAGCGGCTGTCGAAGAGGCCCAAAACGCCCAAACCTATGTTTCTGCTCATCTCTATACGGATGATGCGATTCGGAGAGCGGTGCAGGCAGGGGTTCGCTCGCTGGAGCATTGCAATTTGATCACGCTCGAGACAGCGCAACTGGCTGCGCGTAGTGGGGCTATGGCTTGCCCAACCTTGGTGACTTATCAGGCCTTGAAAAATGAGGGCGCGCAATACGGCCTGCCGCCAAGTTCTGTTGAAAAGATTGATGATGTTCGCGAAGCAGGGCTGCGTAGTCTGGAAATCATGCGCGAAGCCGGGCTGAGCATGGCCTATGGGTCTGATCTGTTAGGGCCAATGCATTGTCATCAGTCTGAAGAGTTTGTCATTCGTGCCGATGTCCTATCGCCGCTTGAGGCAATCCGCAGCGCTACGATTGATGCAGCAAAACTACTGCGAATGGAGGGTGAAATAGGCTGTATCATGCCTGGTGCTCATGCTGATTTGATCGTCGTTGATGGTAATCCGCTGAAAGATATTACGCTGCTTACAGGACAAGGCAGAGCTATGCCTTTGATCATGCAGGGTGGGCGTATTGTCAAGAATATCCAGTTTTGATTGCAAATGGACATCTTAAATCAAAAAAGCATGACGCATATACGAACTAAAGGAACAACTACACGGCGTGACATTACTTAGCGCGTCTATTTTCGGCGCGCTTCTTCATCTGGGAGGAGAAGATTATGCATGACATTTCAAACGTATTAAAACATACGATTTCGCGCCGTAACGCCCTTTTGGGCCTTGGGGCTCTGGGCTTATCTTTGTCGGCATCGCGGCTGGCGCTTGCTGCCGGTGGTACGCTGATTGTATCGAACTGGGGCGGGGACTGGGGGGACCGAACGGCGCAGTTTGTCGAAGGGCCGTTACTGGAAAGTCAGGGAATTAAGATTGTCCGCGATCAAGCGATGGACACTGAGCGCAAGGTTAAAATGCTGGCGGAACGTCGGCTGCGGCGCGGTTCTGTTGATGTAGGTCATTTCAACGAGGGGGATGTATATGAACTTTTCATGCAGGACATGCTGGCGCCAATCGATCAGAACAAAATTGCAAATTTTGCCGATGTGCCAGCGGCATTAAAGAGCCGACCCTACTTTGTTCCATGGCTGTATAGCGGCGTTGTACTAATTTATAATAAAGAAAAAGTATCTGAACAGCCAACCTCCTATGAGAGCTTGTGGGATGCAAAGTGGGCAGGCCGAATTGGCCTGACCAATCAGTTGTATTTTAATTATATGATGATGGCTGGTTTGATAAGAGGGGGTAATATTACCAATGCGGAGGCGGGTAAAGAGCGGCTACTCGAACTCAAAAGCTTGGTTCAACCGAAAATTTATGCCACCCACCAGCACCTTCAGGCTGCGTTATTGGCGGGCGAGATTGATATTGCAGTCAACTACAAGGCTCGTGGACTACAATGGGTGCATGATGGCGCACCATTGGCGGTAACCTATCCTGAGGAAGGCGCTATTGCGGTGATGTTTGGTGCTTGTTTGCCCAAACGCGCCCCTGATCCTGAACTAGCTTACCAATACTTCGACGCCATGCTTGACCGCACTGCGATGGGGCAGCTTGCTAAAGCGAGCTTTTATGCGCCGGCCAATGCGTCTGCTTCACTGTCTGACGCGTTGCGTGCCCAGATTGACTTTTCACCGGAGCAGCAAGCAGCACTAAACTTTCCGGATTATGATTATGTCGCGCAAAACACCGCCAGTTGGCTGGAATGGTGGAATAAAAATATAGCGGTTTAATTAAAGGGACGGATCTTGATGCGACCAACAGAAACATTACTGGACATTACTGGCCCCTCGCATTCTTCGGGGCCATCCAAACAGCTCAAACGATTGCCGCCGTCTGTTGGTCTCATCACGCCTGCCACAATTTTTGTACTGCTCGGTCTGCTGGCACCGCTGGCATTGATGTTTCGCTACAGCTTCAATCAATATGATCCCGCAGAGCTGATGATCTCTGCTTTCACCTTTGAAAATTATACTAAGTTTCTACAGGACAGCTTTTACCAGAGCGTGTTGATGACGACGTTGGGGGTTTCAGCGTTGGCCACGGTGATCTGCCTGATCGCAGGCTTTCCGGTTGCCTATTTCATGGTGCGGCTGGCCTCGCCAAAAATGCGCTCATTGTTCTTTATTCTGATTATTCTGCCGCTTTTGATGGGCAATGCGGTGCGTACGGCCGCATGGATGGTCATTTTAGGCGATAAAGGGCTTCTCACTTCCAGCATGATCATGCTGGGGCTTGATCCGGTTAAGCTGATGTATACGCCAACAGCCGTGATTATCGGGCTGGTGTCTGTGCTGTTGCCCTTCATGATTATCACGCTGCAAAGTGTGATGCAGGGGCTTGAGAGCAATCTGGAAGATGCTGCGGCAAGTCTTGGCGCCGGTCATCTGACGGTGCTGCGCCGTATTGTTTTTCCGCTTGCCATGCCGGGGCTGCTAGCCGGCACCATGCTCTGCTTTATTCTGTCGATGAATGCCTATGCCACACCGGTTCTGATCGGTGGGCCGCAGTTTCATATGATGGCACCAGAAGTTTACCAGCAGATCACCAAAGCGATGAATTGGCCTTTCGGCGCAGCGCTGGCCTTCATTCTGATGGGCGTCACGTTGGTTCTGACCACCGTTTCCAACGTTATCGTTCAGCGCCGTTACCGCAAATGGAGTGAATGAGAGCCTGCTTGCTGTCTAAAACACGAGAACTCTTTCGGCCTGATTTGGGAGGATCACATGTCGAACGCTGCTTTAAACCGTATATATACCCTGTTGTCAGGATTGGTATTGGCGTTCATCGTTCTGCCATTAGGCATCATTGTGTGGGCAAGCTTTTTCGCCAATAAAATCCTCACTTTTCCTCCAACCGGCTATACATTTGACTGGTATATCCGTGCCTGGTCGATGGATGTATTTCGTGAAGGCTTTCTGGTCAGCATCCAGACGGCGGTGATCGCGACCTGTATCAGCCTGTTGCTCGGCGTGCCTGCAAGCCTGGCTCTGGTGCGCTATCGGTTTCCCGGCCGCGACGCCATTCAGAGCCTGCTGTTATCACCAATGATTGTACCGGGCATTGTCGGTGGTGCAGCACTTTATATTGCCTTTATTGAACTAGAGATCCTGTTTGATGTGCAGGTGGCCGGAACACTGGGCGGGCTTCTCACAGCACATGCATTGATCGCCTTTCCGTGGACCGTGCGACTTGTCACCGCCTCATTGACAGGAACAAACCGCACCATTGAAGAAGCTGCAGCAAGTTTGGGGGCTGCCCCATTCACCGTGTTTCGCCGGATTACTTTGCCAGCCATTCGCTCCGGATTGATCGCAGCGGCGCTGTTTTCTTTCGTCATCTCATTCATTGATCTGGAAAAATCGCTATTTCTTGTCGGGCCTGGCCGCACAACGCTGCAGATCGCGCTGGTCAATTATATGGAATGGAATCTCGACTCGACAGTAGCTGCCGTTGCCAGTGTGCAGATCCTGATCATCTGCGTTCTACTCGTTATCAGTGACCGTTACGCCAAGTTAAGTCGCGTATTTTGATCACATCACCGGAAAGAATGGATATCACAAATGTCTGATGTTGTTTTGCAATCCATCACCAAGAAATACGGCCAAGTCAATGCCGTCAACGATGTTTCTATGACCATTCAACAGGGCGAACTGGTAGCCTTTCTGGGCCCTTCCGGTTGTGGTAAGACTACGACATTGCGGATGATCGGTGGTTTTGTCGATGTCACTTCAGGTCGTATTTCGGTCGGTGGACGCGATATCACCCATCTACCGCCGCATAAGCGCAATATGGGGTTCGGGTTTCAGAACTATGCTTTGTTTCCGCATATGAATGTGGCCGCCAATGTTGCGTTCGGGCTGGAAATGCGCGGGCTGTCCAAACCTGATATTCACACAAAAGTGAACCTAGCACTTGATCGCGTCAAATTACGCCAATTTGCTGATCGTCTACCTAAACAGATGTCCGGTGGTCAGCAGCAGCGTGTGGCGCTTGCCCGTGCCTTGGTGATTGAGCCGGATGTGCTGCTTCTCGATGAGCCGCTGTCCAATCTTGATGCGAATCTGCGCCATGAGATGAAAGAGGAGATCCGCAACATTCAGAATTCTCTTGGCATTACCACAATTTTTGTGACCCATGATCAGGATGAAGCGCTGAGCATTTCCGATAAGGTGGTGGTAATGCGACAAGGGATCGTCGAACAGGTTGGTACACCTACGCAGGTTTTTGATGCGCCTCGCTCACGTTTTGTTGCTGAGTTTATGGGCGTTTCCAATTTGCTAACGGGTAAACCTGAGAGCAAGGGATACTTCCGCCTTACCAGTGGTGAACTTGTGCCTGTTCAGGTCATTGCCCCAGATGTGAATAAAACTATTCTGGCTTTACGCCCTGAACGCATTGAAATTAGCTCCTGCTTGACAAGTGCCGGCAGCGCCTCTGATGTCAGCAGAGCTTTGGAAGGCCGAATTGAGCATGCCGTCTATCGTGGCTTAATGATTGATTATCGCATCAAAACTAAATCAGGCCTCAGCCTGATTGCCCGTCGGCCTGCCCCCGCTGCCGGTGGGCTACAAATTTTACCCACGGGACACGAGGTGGCCCTATCATGGAGCAAAGATGCGGCTGCTCTGGTATCAGCCTAGCATTACAGTTGCATTTTAGATTTGAGGTGAGCGCGGGGTGCTGCGGCTTGATGTGCGCGTCTCCAGCATGACCATGCGATAATGTAGACGGGCTGGAGACGACGCTGGGCAAGCCGATTGGCGATGCGTCGGACTTCCTGGATCGACCAACGGATCAGATCCTGATGTTCCGTATCCTCGGTCTTTTTTTTGGGCGTCACATAATTGGCACGGTGCCGGATCACCGCCATCATGGCGAAGGCGAGCATGACGAGAGAGACGTGGCGATGCCAGCCATGCCATGATCGAGTTTCGTTCTGGTCGAGGCCGAGCTCGTTCTTGGTGGTCTCGAAGCTGTCTTCAATTGCCCAGCGATGACCTTCGACGGCAACGAGGGTCTGAATGCCCGTGCCGGCCGGGCACCATGTCGTGAAGAAGGCGAGATCATTGTCGCTGATAGTGCGGCGGATCAACAGACCACGGGTCCACAGGCCTGCTTTCGTTTTATCATATTCGTCCGCGTCGAGATCAGCGAGTTCGCAATAGGCCCAGTCATGGAGCCGGGCGCCTTTGGTGCCTTCGCCCGCGGAAAGACGCTGCCATGCATTTGGTGCGATCTCATTTGCGGTACCGGCGACCGGAGGCTTGCCTGCCCTGACTAAAGTTTGTTTGATTTTTAAATTCCTTAGAGTTACTTTGAAATTGATACGGGTGGAGACATCCAATACCGGGTAGCTCGACATCTTTGATGCAGCTCCGCTTGGGTAATTAACGCCAAGTTCACCCGTATCGCAATTTCAATAAACTATTTTTTCACTTGCCAAATGGCTCAGACGCATTTGGCAATGCTATTTACATAGGCTGTTAAGCCTGATGGATGTCATGTAAAAAGCCTTAGAATTTTATTTTTATGTTAACATTTGTCAACAGGTTACAGGGGCGTCTGAGGTTGGTTTTGAGCGTTGGTTATTTGAGCCAACATAGCCTCGATATGACTTAATCGATCATTATTATCGTTTTTACTATCTGAAGATCGATTAGCTAAACCCAAAATGATTTCAGACTGTCTGCTTCCTGCAACAACGCCGTAACTGGTGAATGTTGTTAAAACCTCTTCATGTCCTAGATTTTGGCTCCAGGCTTTGAACTCTTCTGGGTTTTGGCATGTACGCGCACCAAATTGTGTGAGTGTGCTACGAAGGCTGTGGGGATTTGCGTACGGTAGTTTTGCGTTCTCGAAGGCACGTTTGAAAATTCGGCGTATTGGTGCGGCTGATCGCCAATGATTTCGGTTTACGCCGGAGGGTGCGAAAAGACCGTCAGAATTACGTGTGACTTGAGTTGAAGGAAAGAGCGGATCATCTGGACCGAATAATAACACGGTCTGGAGATGCTTAACCCATTCATTCAAAATTTGGCTGATATTATCACCGACAGGAAAAAAGTAGCTTGTGAAAGTCTTGCGATTTTTAGTGGCGACTTCTCGAGCATCCTGAAAAACGGAATGATCATTTAAATTTATATGTTTTAGTTTCATAGAGGCGATTGCGCTATCACGTGCGCCAGTCAGTAAGGTAAAAGCGACCAGAGCTTTGTCACGTAATTCTACATCTGTTGAGCTGGGCATTGATGTGATCACATGATTGACTTGTTCTAAGGTTGGTACGCGTTTTTCGCGACGTGCCGCAGCTATACGACTATCGTGTGCAGAGGGATTGAAGTAGTCGGCATCAGAGTAGCTTATCTTAGATCGATAGCCATGCTGACCAGCGAGCCAAATGAAAAATGCCTTTAGTGTCATGAGGCGTGCATAAATTGTGGCT
>NZ_JARRAE010000031.1 GCF_030376605.1 Pseudochrobactrum sp. sp1633
ATAATTGCCGCGGACTCGATGACTTTAACTGCGGATAACATCCGCAGCAATATCAGAAGAACATTGTGTTGATCGCCGGACAGCACGTTAGAAGCATTGTAATCAAATACATTCGTCTAAAACGCAGAGATCATAGATTTTTCAATTCATTTCTTGCCATTGGCTATAGCGCTTATATTCTATGATTGAATGAGTGACTCACGGGGAATAAAATGACGCCGGAAGAAATTTTTGTATCGCCTCAGTGGATACGGGATCATCAAAACAAAGCTGAACTGAAGATCGTCGACGGCTCCTGGTACATGCCTGCTGCCAAACGTGATTGTGGTTTGGAGTTCGAAAAAGTTCACATTCCGGGCGCTGTTTTTTTCGATCAGGACAAAATCGTCGATCCGGCATCTTCTCTCCCTCATACGGTGCCGTCACCAGAGGTTTTTGCAGAGGCTGTTGGTAAGCTCGGCATCAGTGTTGATGATGAGATTGTCATTTATGAAACCGGTGATTTGTTCGCCGCGCCGCGCGTCTGGTGGCTGTTTCATATTATGGGTGTTAAAAATCTGCACATTCTGCGTGGTGGTATTTCAGCATGGCAGGCTGAGCGCTTTGAAACGGAAAGCGGTAAGGCTACGCCTGAAGCTGTTGAGTTCAAGCCTGTTTATGCCGGTGATAAAGTTGTTTTCATCGAAGAAATGGTGCTGATCGCCAAACACAAAAAGGCACATATTGCCGATGCGCGTTCAGCGGAACGCTTCAGCGGTTCGGTACCGGAACCGCGTGCCAATGTTCGTTCCGGCTCAATTCCCGGATCGGTGAATATGCCTTTTGGGTCTCTGGTGGAGGATGGTGCTTTTAAATCGTTGCAAACGATGAAAGTTCTTTTTGAAGCGCAGGGTGTGAAAAATGACAAGCCGGTAGTAACAACCTGCGGCTCCGGCGTTACCGCAGCCGTGCTGTTTCTGGCATTGAACCTGCTTGGTTATAATAATGTTCGCCTTTATGACGGCTCATGGACAGAGTGGGGCAGCGTTACCTGATGCAGCAGATTTCCCCATCGAATATATTCGTGGTGTTCGATTTGATGGGGAAAAATTTTTCATTAAACGAATGTGACAAAACTGAAATTCTTTTTTGGTAGTGTTTTTGAGAATGTAAATATCGCAAATATTTGAAAACATTGATCTGAATCAATGAGAAACATCCCTGACAGTCTCAGATGGAGGAGAAGAGACGACTCAGGAGTTTAATATGAAGCTTGTTAAAACGCTGGCCCTTTGCGGTCTGGGCTTGTTTGGCGCAAGCTATGCAATAGCGGTTACATCGCATCATTGGTATGCGCCAAAGCAGGAAGCTGAAGTTAATATTCAGAACCCTGAGCTGATTAAGCAAGGTGAATATCTTGCGCGTGCCGGTGACTGTATTGCTTGTCATACAGCACCGGGCGGCAAGGAATTTGCCGGTGGTCTGGGGATGCAGACACCGCTTGGCACTATTTATTCTACCAATATTACACCGGATAAGAAAACCGGTATCGGCAATTACAGCTACGGTGATTTTGAACGTGCTGTGCGCCGTGGTGTACGGCCCGATGGCGTGGCACTCTATCCCGCCATGCCTTATGTTTCCTATGTTGTTGTGAAAGATGACGACATAAAAGCGCTCTACGCTTATTTCATGTCGCGCGTAGAAAGTGTTGATCAGGCTAATCAGGACTCCACTTTGCCTTGGCCGATGAATATGCGCTGGCCGCTGGCCTACTGGCAGCTTGCTTTCGCGCAGCCGCGTGAATTCACCTCGGCAACCGGTATGGATGCGATGGTTGATCGTGGCGCCTATCTGGTGGAAGGTCTTGCTCATTGTGGTGCCTGCCATACACCGCGCGGAATTGGTTATCAGGAAACAGCGCTGAGCGATGATAAGAGCGGTAAATACCTTTCCGGCTCGGTTCTTGAAGGCTGGTATGCGAAAAACCTGCGTGATGAAGGCACGGGCCTTTCCACATGGGCGGAAGCAGAAATCACAGACTTCCTGAAGACCGGACGAAACGACCGCACCGCAGCGTTTGGCGGTATGGCCGATGTGGTGGCACATAGTACCCAATATCTGACAAATGATGATCTGACATCAATTGCGCGCTATCTGAAAAGCCTGCCCGCACGCGACAGCCATCCTCAACAGTGGACACCGAAGCAGGATGTGACGACTGCAGCTCTGCGTGCCGGTGACTTCTCTGCATCGGGTGCAGTCGGCTATGTGGATAATTGTGCGGCCTGCCACCGTCTCGACGGTCGTGGTGCAGACCGTGTTTTCCCTGCGCTTGCCGGTAACTCGATTGTATTTGCGGAAGATCCGAGCTCGCTGATTCAGTTGACACTGGACGGGGCAGCAATGGCCGATACGCCTCATGATCCGATGGTTTTCAAGATGCCGGGCTTTGCGCATCTCACCAATAAAGAGATCGCGGATATTCTGAACTTTATCCGCAACGGCTGGGGCAATCATGGCTCACATATCAAGGACAGTGACATTGCCCGCATGCGGCATCTGATTGAGCACAAGCCTGTGCATTATGTTCCGGAGGCAAAATAATGAACAAGAAATTCTGGATCGGAACGGCGGCAGCGCTCGTGGTAACAATTGCAGCAGCAGGTGCAGGCTGGACATTTATCGTCAAGCCGTCGCGTGTGGATGCGCCACCGCTGCCGACTTATGATGTGGTGGATGCGGAAGGCAAAGTGGTCGGGCAATATACGCTTCCAAGCGATGACCTGATCGCCAAAGAACCGGATGCCGAAGCCATTATGTATGGTAAGCGCCTGCTCAATGAAACCGCGCGTCTGCTGCCGGAAAATGTCGGCGCAGGGCTCAACTGTAACTCCTGCCATCTGGCGCAGGGTAAACTGGATAAAGGTGCGCCTTACATCAATGCCTATAATTTCTATCCGCGTGTGATGCCACGCGCAGGTAAGGAAGTTAATCTGGTGATGCGTATCAATGGCTGCTTCCAGCGCTCGATGAATGGTAAGCCTGTTGATCCGAAATCCAAAGAAATGGGCGCGATGATCGCCTATATGAAATGGCTTGGTCAGGGCCTGCCGAAAGAGCATATGGTGAAAGTTTCCGGTGCCGGAAAAATTGATGAGACGTTGATACCTGATCCGGCTAAGGGCAAGGCCATTTACGCTGAGCAATGCGCGGTCTGTCACGGAAATGATGGTGAAGGCAAGAAAGACCAGTTCGGAGAATATGTTTTCCCGCCACTCTGGGGGGATGACAGCTTCAATATCGGTGCGGGTATGGCGCGTACCTATAAGGCAGCGGCATTTGTGAAATATAATATGCCGGTTAGTGTTCAGCAGGAAGGCATGCTGGGGCAGGGTGGTGTACTGACCGATCAGGAAGCGGTAGACGTGTCTGAATATTTCACACATATGCCGCGACCGGATTTTGCAGGCAAGGTCAAGGACTGGCCAAACAGCAAGAAACCGAAAGATGCCCGTTACTGATTAATTGGTATAAGAAACAGCAAGCCGGTTGCAGAAATTGCGACCGGCTTTTTGCACTTGATGATATGTCATTTCACTGACAAAAAGCATTTTTCAATTCTTATCTGCCGGTAATGTCGGGCGGGTTTAAACTGAGTACTGAGGGTTTTGTGAAAAAGCTGCTTCGAATTATTCTGATTGTCGTGATTGTTGTTATCGCTGGCATTGGCCAGCGTTGGTATAGTTATGTAACCAATACGAACGACCCGTTCGACGAGGTTGGTATTGACCTGCAATCTTATATGCCAGCGCCAATCCGCCATTGGGGTTGTATGCAGCTGAAAAAGAATTTCGGCACGAAGACTTTGCCGCCTTACGGCTGTCAGGCACCGGACAATGGTGCAAGCTGGGTTGAATAATAAAACGACTAGCATTTCGGATATAAAAAAAGCACGGATAACACATGTTATCCGTGCTTTTTTGTTTCTATGCCGGTTCAGCGCCAGCTGAGGAAATAATGCTCAATCCGGCCGATCAACCAGCTGGTAATCAGTCCCATAACGGAGAGAATGGTGACGCCGGCAAAGAGGCGCTCAAGATCATAGAGCGAACCGGCCTCCAGAATATAGGCACCAACGCCATATTCCGCGCCGAGCATTTCAGCGGCGACTAGCAGAATAATGGCAATCGCGATGGAAACACGTAAGCCTGACAGGATGCCGGGCAAGGCGCCGGGAAGCACGATTTTACGAATGATCGACCACCAGCGCAGGTTGAAGCTCTGTCCCATGCGGATCAGGCTGCGATCCACATTATCAACCGCACCATAGGTTGCCACGACTGTCGGCGTGAAAGTACCGAACGCGATCAGTGCATATTTCGACATTTCATCAATACCGAACCAGATGACGAACAGGGGCAGTAGTGCGATTTTCGGAATAGGGAAAATAGCAGCCACGAGCGGCACCAAACCGGCACGGACATAGGAAAACAAGCCGATCATCGTGCCGAGCAATATGCCAACGGCAATACCCATAGATGCGCCGACAAACAGACGTTGCAATGATGGCAGCAAATGTTTCCAGAGCAGGCCGGTATCATAAAGTTGATAAAATGTGCCAAGTACTGCAGAGGGGCGCGGCAGGGTCAGGTTGGAAATGAAGCCTGTGCGGGTGCCAATCTCAGCCAGCGCAATCAGAACTATGAACAGAATGGGTGCAATAAAACGGACTTTTACCGGCGCAAAACCACCACCGCGAAACGGCACAGGACGGGTAATAACTGCTTGTTGCAGGTTCTCAGATGTTTTTGTCATTACAGCAGCTCCTGATCCGCAGCCATCGCCTCATCACGCATGAGCGCCCATAGCTCTTGCTGTTTGGCATCCAGTACCGGATCGGCCAGATGGCGCTGATCGAGCGGGGTGTCGATGGTGACGACCTGATTGATCCGTCCCGGACGACGCGACAGCACTACAATTTTGTGGCCAAGGCGCACTGCCTCTGCCAGATTGTGGGTGACATAAACAGCTGTGAAGGGCTGGCGTGTCCAGAGCGATACCAGATCATCCATCAGCAATTCACGCGTCTGGCTGTCGAGTGCCGATAGCGGCTCATCCATCAGCATCACATCAGGACGCACGGCTAATGCACGGGCAATAGCAACGCGCTGTTTCATGCCGCCGGAAAGCTGTTTGGGATAGGCATTGGCAAAGTCGGACAAGCGGGTGCGCGCAAGCACATCGGCAATGATTGCATCCATTTCTTTGGCCGATAATTTATGGTCTTCCAATACCAGCCGGATATTACCCGCCACTGTGCGCCACGGCAGCAATGCGAAATGCTGGAAAACATAAGTCAGTGGATTGAGAGAGGACGGAGAAGGTTCCCCGACCTGTAAAACCTGACCGGTTGTAGGTTGTTCAAGACCACCGATAAAACGAAGCAAGGTGGATTTACCGCAACCGGAAGGGCCGATCAGACAGACGATCTGCCCCTGATTGATTTCAAGCGTGATGTCACGCAGAACTTCGACCTTGCCATAATGGTGGCCGACATTTTTTAACAGCAAATCCATGCCAGTTTATACTTCTTCTTGTCAGGGCGGCAGGGTTAAAGTGTATCCCGAAAAATGTGAAGCGGCTTTCGGATAAGATACACGTAATAACAAAAAGATAGAGTATTTCTATGAATTAAAACAAACTAGAAATGCTCGATCGCTACGGGCCCTGATCATTCGCGGGAAACAGCCGGCAGGCGAACCATACCGGCTGAAAAGACTTCAGATCAGATCGTTTTGACGTAACTGGTGTCAAACAGCATTTCAGGTGTAATGGTGTCTTTCACCATCTTCTCGTCTTTGAACCAGTTGAGCTGCTCAGTCACAGAGCCGAGAGACAAAGCGAGGCCTTTGTTAATGCGCATCGCACCATTGACCAGATTGTTTTTCGCCTGCTCAAAAGGCAGATCCATCTCAACATATTTATGGACGAATTTAGCAATCGCATCGACCTCTTCCGCAGACGCGGTTTTGTCGACCAGAGCGGCATTGTAGTCATCAATGGCTTTGGAATAAGCGCGGATAAAGGCTTCTGTTTTGGCGCGCTCTTCACCTGCGTTCTTGGTCGAGGTGAAAACGGTGGTCACCTGATAATCCGGCGCATAATCAGACACCAGACCGATCTGTTTGGCTGCACCTTCCGCAATCATCTTCTTGGCAATGCTTGGCTGGATGGCCCATGCATCAATCTGACCGGATGTGAGTGCGCCAACAACAGCACCAACCTTTTGCAGAGGGCGCAGAGTAATATCGGAGAGCGGGATATTATTCGCCTTGGCGATTTTATAGGCCATGAAATGGAACGACGATCCGGCGGTGGTAATGCCGAAGCTCTTGCCTGCCAGATGTTTCGGATCGGTCAGACCGGCTTCATAGGCTTTGTTCGATGCCAGAATGATCTGGCCTGCGAGGCCTTTTTCTTCCTGCAATGAACCGCCGATAACTTTAACTGCATTTTTCTCAGCCAGATTGATCAGGCCGCCGCTCATAGCGGTCACACCGTAATCAACATCACCACCGGCAATGGCGACGGCCATTGGCTGCGCGGCTTCAAAATATTTGAACTCCATATCGAGGTTCTCAGCTTTGAAATAGCCGCGTTCCTGTGCGATGAAACTCGGTGCCTGACTGGCAAGACGGATAATGCCGAGCACAGCTTTGATCTGCGCCGCTTCAGCTTTTGCATTCAGGGAAAACGGAGAGCCCATCACGGTCATTGCACCGGCTGCACCGAGCCCTGCGAGTGTCTGACGGCGGGAGAGCTGAAACTTCTGCATATGTTGATCCTTACTGAAGAGCGGGTGGCCTGCGGTTTAACGCGACAGGTTCCGGTTTGTCTGCGGCCCGGTCTTATCGCTTTATTGCGAGAAGTCGTGGAATTGTTTGCAATGATTTCGTGTAGTTTTAGAGCAAACTTATCCGGATTTGAAGCTAAAAGCGGTCACAACTCTGTTTGTCCTATACAATTGTTGCCGTATCAAACGGCTCTTTCTTCGTGAGTTTACAAAGCTGCGTTGCATGCGGGCTCTGTACAACAGCATTAACTGTGTCGGCATAATTCTGACTATGCCGGTTGGTTTTTGAAATGTTGCTTTGTGAAACAGTGATCTCTGCGATAAATAATATCTACAGAAAGATATTATTGTGCCGGTTTGCGGGGGAACTGCGTTTTGTGTGGATTAGCAGGCTATATTGGTGAGGCACTAACGGATCAGACGCCGGAAGTTCTGCTGCGCAAAATGGCGGATGCGATTGCTCATCGTGGACCTGACGAGCAGGGTGCAATTGTGCTGGATGGTGCCGGACTGGCGCATAAGCGCCTCTCCATTGTTGGTATCAGTGACGGCCAGCAGCCAATGAGCATGGCGGATCAGCGCACTATTCTGGTTTTTAACGGACAGATTTTCAATCATGCAGAACTGCGCCGCGAACTGGAAGCGCAGGGCGCACGCTTTCGCACGCATAGCGACACGGAAGTGATCCTGCAACTTTATGCGCGTTACGGTGCTGACTGCCTTCACTATATGAATGGTGATTTTGCCTTTGCATTGTGGGATGCCCAGCAGAAGCGAATGTTTATCGCCCGCGACCGTATGGGGGTGCGCCCGCTATTCTATACGACTGTCGGCGGCGTTTTATATTTTGCCTCGGAAATCAAAGCACTTCTGCGTGTGCCGGGTGTGGAGGCCGAGCTTGACCCGCTGACGCTGGATCAGATTTTTTCACTCTGGGCACCGGTCGCTCCGCGGACAGCGTTTCGCAATATCTTTGAGCTTGAACCCGCCCATATGATGATCTGCGATGAAAACGGCATGAAAATACGCCGTTACTGGTCGCTGGATTATCCTGACCGTGACGATGCGGTGATGACAGATGCGGATGAGGCGGCAGAGGCTTTGGAAGCCTTGCTCATGGATGCCACAAACCTGCGCATTCAGGCTGATGTGCCTGTCGGCACCTATCTTTCCGGCGGGTTGGATTCATCGCTGATTGCTGCCCTTGCCCAGCCGTTGACAGAGGGGGAGTTGCATAGTTTTTCCGTAGGCTTTGAGCATGCGGATTATGATGAAAGCCGTTTTCAGCAGGTGGTTGCACAGGCGCTGCGCACGCATCATCATTCGATTACAATTGCTGACGATGATATTTCGGCAATTTTTCCTCAGGTGGTTCACGCGGCAGAAGTGCCGCTGGTGCGCACAGCTCCGGCGCCGCTGTATCGACTGGCTCAGCTGGTGCACGACACTGGCATGAAAGCCGTTCTGACCGGTGAAGGCGCGGATGAGGTGTTTGCTGGATATGATATTTTTCGCGAGGCGAAAGTCCGTCGCTTTTGTTCGCGTCAGCCGCAATCGCAGATCAGGCCGCATTTGTTTCGCAAGCTCTATCCCTATTTGCCGGGCTTGAAAGCACAAACGCCGGACTATCTGGCAGCCTTTTTTGGTATTCATAGCGCGGATTTATCTGATCCGCTCTATTCACACCGTCCGCGAATGAAGGCGACGAGTGCCGCAAAGCTATTTTTCTCAGGCGATCTGAAAAGTAAAATCGGTGATTATGATGCCGGTGAAGAACTGGCCTCTAAACTGCCGGAACGATTCAGCCACTGGCATGAGTTGCATCAGGCGCAATATCTGGAATGCCGTTTTCTGCTGCCGTCCTATATTCTCTCCAGTCAGGGTGACCGGATGGCGATGGCACATAGTGTGGAGACACGGTTTCCGTTTCTTGATTATCGCTTGTCGGAATTCGCCGCCCGCTTGCATCCTTCACTGAAATTGCATGGACTGACGGAAAAGTATTTGCTGCGCCGTGTGGCAAAGCAGCGTGTGCCGGAAGCAGTTTTGCAGCGCCAGAAGCAGCCGTATCGCGCACCGGACAGTAAGTCATTCACCGGAAAAGGTGAGAAAGACTATGTACGGGATCTTCTGAGCGAAAAACGGATTGAGCAAAGCGGATATTTTAACGCTAAAGCTGTCTCTAAATTATGCAATAAGAATAAAGAGCAAGGTTTGAGTGGTTTCCGTGACAATACAGCCTATGTCGGTATTCTTTCTACCCAGTTATGGTTGGAAAAATTTACCACTTTATTGAAATAATGCAGGGCGTATAAAAGTTTATAGACTTCCATAACAGGTTTACGTGTTATGGCTGGCGAAAGAATACGGTATTTATAACTTAAAGTCAGGTCAAGCTGAGACAGTTGCTTTACAGCAAGTGCTGATTTTATGAAACGGGATATAGGTATGAGTGATACAGTTAACAGCCGCTTGCGCGAATTCATCGTTGAAAACTTCTTGTTTGGTGACACGGATTACGCGCTGGAGGACAATGCCTCGCTGATTGATAATGATATTATGGATTCAACCGGTGTGCTTGAGCTGGTGGCTTTCATTGATGAGGCTTTCGGTGTGAAAATGGCGGATGCGGATATTGTTCCGGCCAATCTTGATAGCGTTTCAAAGATCACAGCCTTCGTGGCTTCGCGTAAAGCTGCCTGATAAAAAGCGATCTGTCCAATGATGCGTATTGAGAGCTATCTCAGATTTCATGCACAGAATACCGGCCAGAAAACGGCACTGGTAACAGGACAGGTGCGTCTGACATATGCGGAGTTTGATGCGAAAGCGGAGGCTCTGGCGCACACATTACTGGCACAGAATGTGAAGCGGGGAGATCGCGTTGTCATTTTTATGGATAATTGCTGGCAGGCAGCGGTATCCGTCTTTGCGATTTTGAAGGCCGGCGCAGTTTTCACGCTGGTTAACCCGTCTACCAAGGCTGATAAGCTCAGCTATATCCTGAATGATTGCACACCGTCCCTGATGCTCACTCAGGCGAAATTACTGCCGGTGATTGATGAGGCTGAGGCCTTTGCACCAATTCCTGCGGTGATTGCTGTGCAGGGGCCAAGCCGTTCAAAGCGCGCTTGCTTGTCGTTTGAAACCGCTATTGAAGCGCTAGCAGGGCAGGAGCAGGTTGAAAGCGGCGGCATTGATATTGATCTGGCGATGCTGATCTACACCTCCGGTTCAACCGGCCGCCCAAAAGGTGTGATGATGACACACCGCAATATTGAAGCGGCAGCAACTGCATTGACAGGACTGCTTAAAAATACTGCGGATGATATTATACTGTCCGTTCTGCCGCTGTCCTTCAATTACGGGCTTTATCAGCTGCTTATGGCGGTAAAGCTCGGTGCAACACTGGTTCTGGAAAAATCTTTTGCTTTTCCGCAGGCTGTTTTTGATGTGATGCGTGCGGAGAAAGTGACAGGTTTCCCGATTGTGCCAACAATGTCTGCAATTATCATGCAGATGCGTGATCTTCAGGCAGCAGCTGAAGAACAAGAAACCTCAGGGAAAGCGTCAGCCGATTTTCTGCCGGATCTGCGCTATATCACCAATACAGCCGCGCAGTTGCCGGTGCCGCATATTGCATTTTTGCAAAAGGTTTTTCCGGAAGCAGAAATTTACTCCATGTACGGCATGACAGAGTGCAAACGCTGCACATGGCTGCCGCCGCACATGCTCCGCGAGAAGCCTGAATCTGTCGGTATCGCTTTGCCGAACAGCGAAGTTTATCTGGTTGATGAGCAGGGCTTGCCGGTGCCGGTTGGTGAGGCCGGTGAAATGGTGATCCGTGGTCCTAATGTCATGCAAGGGTATTGGAATAATCCTGCGGCCAGCGCTGAGGTTTTGAGAACCGGACGCAATCCTTGGGAAAAAGTGCTGCATACCGGTGATCTGCTGCGTATGGACGCTGACGGATATTATTATTTCGTTGGCCGGAAAGACGACATTATTAAATCGCGCGGCGAAAAAGTGCCTCCGAAAGAGGTGGAAACTGTTCTCTATACCCATCCTTCTATCAGCGAAGCCGTGGTGGCGGGTGTGCCTGATACCATGCTGGGACAAGCAATAACCGCTATGGTGGTGGCGGTTGATGCCACGCTGAGTGATAAGGATATTATCCGGTTTTGCCGCCAGCATCTGGAAGATTTCATGGTTCCGGTTTTTGTTCAGATTACGAATGAACTGCCGCGCACCGATACAGGTAAAGTCAGTCGTCGCCTTGCGGCGGAAATACTGGAAAAACAATACAGGCAGTTTCAGGATGAGTAAAATTCAGACATTTTCTGCACAAACCGTGGTGCTTGATGCGGAAGCGGAAGTAGCAAAAATTACCACCGCGCTGCGTAGTCAGTTGCGCGGTTTACGTCGCCGCGGTCTGGTTGTCGGTATCTCCGGCGGCATTGATTCCAGCGTGAGTGCGGCACTGGCAGTGCGCGCTGTCGGCGCGGACAAGGTGTTCGGTCTTTTTATGCCGGAGAATGATTCCGATCCGCTGTCACTGGCGCTGGGGCAGAAGCTCGCGCAGACTTTTGGTATCGAGACAGTTATTGAGGATATTGGTCCTGCATTGACTGCAATGGGCTGCTATCGCCGCCGCGATGATGCGATCCGTCTGGTTGTGCCTGTTTACGGAGAAGGCTGGGCGTCAAAACTGGTGATTAATAATGCATCAGAAAACGGCGGTTATAATATTTCCTCGCTGGTCGTGCAATCACCGGATGGCAAGCAGGAAAAAATCCGTCTGACACCTGAAGCTTATTTAGGCATTGTGGCTGCCACCAATATGAAGCAGCGCACCCGCAAGCAGTTTGAATATTATCATGCAGACCGCCTGAATTTTGCGGTTATCGGCACGCCGAACCGGCTGGAATATGATCAGGGCTTTTTTGTTAAAAACGGTGATGGTGCAGCTGATGTGAAGCCGATTGCCCATCTTTACAAGACGCAAGTCTATCAGCTGGCAGAATATCTGGGTGTGCCGGAAGACATTCGCCGGAGACCGCCGACGACCGATACTTTCTCGCTCGCACAAACGCAGGAAGAGTTCTATTTCTCGCTGCCTTACAATCTGATGGATTTGTGTCTTTATGCGCTTAATCACAATATCAGTGCGGCGGATACGGCAAGAGCTACGAATTTGAGTGAAAATCAGGTTGAATATGTGTGGGCAGATATGACTGCCAAACGCAAAACAACCAAGGCTCTGCATGAGCCGCCGCTTCTGGTTGAACCGGTCACAGATTTTCTGAAGTGAAATATAAAAAAACCGCCTGACAGGCGGTTTTTTTTATTCAAGGTTTCAGAGCGGGTCGCCGCTCAGGCGGCTCCAGTGTTCGCCGGCCAATCCGTTCAGCAATGCTTTGCTTTCGGTAAAGGGGGTGAGCAAGGTCGCATCTTTTGCCCAGACCATTGTGGATGCCAGATGTGTAAACGCAATACGCTTACCCAGCATCGCCTCCATCATATCCGGCTTGGTACGGCCACGAATGGCAACAGCACCCCGTTGTGCTGCATGATTGATAAGGGCATCAATCACCTGACTGCTGGCTTTAGGATGGCTGAAAAGCTCCAGCACGCGCGCGGTATGATCCTTGCGAAGATGATAGAGAAACACACCGACGGCTTTGCCGGTTTTGGTTTCGGCTTTCACCATATGCGGCTGCCCGTATGCCGGTTTCAGCTGGGCATCTTCCAGCCGTAAAGACAGCTGTTGCCCACTCCATTGCGGACGGCAAGAGAATGCATCGCTGAACTGCGCATAAAGTTCGGAAAACTCTGCTGCATTGATTTCTTTGCATTCCAGCGCCTGACCGGCAAGCCAGTTTTGCGGGGTGGCTGACCATCGCAGACTATTGCCCGGCATGGCATTGCGTTTGCGCCGGTCAATGAAATCTGCTGCCGGACGCAGCATATTCAGCAGCCCGATTTTTGAAGCCGCTGTCTCAACGGCAAAGCCCAGCGGGCGGATAATGCGCAGCCAGTCGAGGCTGTAACCGGTCAGTTGTACCGCATTAAGCTTTTTCCACATGGCTGCGGTAGTTTCGCTGGCAGTCTCGGTGGCGAT
>NZ_JARRAE010000032.1 GCF_030376605.1 Pseudochrobactrum sp. sp1633
AGTTCGAGGCAAAAACACAGTTCGCTGTCGTCTTCGGCGAGCGTTTCATAATCCAATGAAAGGCGCCTCAAGCACAAAATTCCTGACAGTCCCTTTTCAAGCTGGCCACAGCTTCATGCTGACTTAGAAAAATCTGGCCATTGAGATGTTTCAGGAAATCCGTACCCTTCAGCCGGTCCATGACCGGACCTTTCACCTCCGAGAGATGGAACCCAATGCCTGCATCGAAAAGGCGGCGATTGATTTCCTCGAGACTCTCAAGGGCTGATGCATCGATGGCGTTAACCGCAGAGCACATCAAGACGACCTGTTCAACGGCCGGACGTTCCGCAACCTCAGCAGCGATAGTATCCTCAAGAAAGCGCGAATTGGCAAAATAGAGGCTCTCATCAATGCGAATCGACAAGAGTCCGGGATCGGTGAGCACCGAATGCCGCTCCATATTGCGATAGTGCTCGGTGCCTGGCACCTGTCCGACAATGGCAGTATGCGGCTTGCTGGTGCGGTAAAGGTGTAGCAGCAAGGAAAGCAGTACCCCGGCGACGATACCCAGTTCCACGCCCCAGCCTAGCGTAACGATGATCGTGGCGGCCATGGCGGCGAAGTCCGATTTCGAATAGGCAAAGACCCTGCGCACCGTTCCGAAATCGACCAGCGACAGTACGGCGACGATGATAGTCGCTGCAAGTGTCGCCTGCGGCAGGCTGGCGAGTAAAGGCGTCAGGAACAATGCGGCGAGTGCGACACCGACAGCGGTGAATACGCCGGCGGCCGGCGTTTGAGCCCCGGCGTCGAAATTGACCACTGAGCGCGCAAAGCCGCCGGTGACGGGGTAGCCCGAGGACAGGCCCGCCGCGATATTGGCGGCGCCCAGCCCGATCAGTTCCTGGTCGGGATCGATGCGCTGGCGACGCTTGGCGGCAAGGGTCTGGCCCACGGAAACCGATTCCACGAATCCCACCACCGAAATCAGGAAGGCCGGCATGAGGAGTGCCGTGATGAGGTCGAGCGAAAGGGCCGGCGCGCCAAACGCGGGCAGGCCCTGGGGAATAGCGCCGACGAGCGCGACGCCGCGCGCGCCCAGGTCAAGACCGGCAGCAAGAGCGACGGTCACGGCGACGGCGAGGATTGGCGCGGTTTTCGCCATCATGTCGGCGAGGCGCGCCGGGACACGCATCGCGACCAGCAGGGGTTTGAGATATTTGCGAGCGAAATACAGGAAAGCCAGGACGCCGATACCGATGGCAAGCGTGACCGGATTGACGGCTCCAAGCTGGCCCGACAGAGATAGGAGAATATTGGGAAGCGTGTCCCCGCCGCCTGACACGCCGAGGATATGGCGGAGCTGGCCAGCGGCAATCAGCAGGCCGGATGCGGTGATAAAACCCGAAATCACCGGATGCGACAGGAAATTGGCAAGGAAACCGAGACGGAAGATCCCCATGACCACGAGCATGCCGCCCGAAAGCAGCGCCAGGACAATGGCGGCGGTGAGATAGTCGAGCGTCCCTTTGGCGGCGATCTGGCCGATGGCGGAGGCGGTCATCAGCGAGACCACGGCGACCGGCCCGACCGCCAGCGTGCGGCTGGTGCCGAAGATCGCATAGGCTACGAGCGGTAGGATCGACGCGTAAAGGCCGACTTCCGCCGGCAGACCGGCCAACATGGCATAAGCCAACGACTGCGGGATCAACATGATGGTGACGATCACCGCCGCCAGCAAGTCGCTGGTCAGAACGGTGCCATCATAGGCTTTGACCCATTGCATGAACGGGAAATATCGGGAGATTTTTGACATGAATGGCTTGGAGCGTGAGAAAACCTGGTTGGGCGCTGTCACGAAGAGGGGGAAGTGACATCGCCCGATCGGACAGTAGGGGGGCTACTGCCCGATTAATGAATAGAGCGCCGCAGAGCGGGCACCGGAGCGGCAATAACCTAGGACCGGCCCGTCAATAGCCTCCAAAGCTTCTTCAAAACGATCGACCTGTGCGGCTGACGGCGCTCCCGCAACAGGAATATGAATCGCCTTCATCCCGTGCTTTTCGGCTTCTCGGGCGACGGCTGCGAAGGCCGGCTGGCCCGGCTCCTCGTTGTCGGGCCTTGCACACACGATCGCAACATAGCCGTCCCGGGCGAGTTGTGCGACATCCTCAGGACGAACCTGACCCGTCGTCGCAAATCGGTCGTCGATCTTCTTGATGTTCATTTTTCCGGATTTCCAAAAAAGATTGAATGGCCACATATTCAGGTTGCCTTCGCGGTCGCGCGCAGCCGCAGAATGTCGCGCAAGGCGCGCGACAGCGATGCCGCCGACCATAGAGCCGACGAACAGCCACGCATCACCATGGCCGAGGCCGAGCGCGGGAATGGCGCCGCCCGGGCAGAAGCCGGTGATGCCCCAGCCAATGCCGAATACGGCCGAGCCGGCAATGAGCGGGAAATCGAGATCCCGGCGCGGGGACAGGTGGAACATGCGATCAAATACTGGCGCCTCGCGCCGGAGGACAAATGCATAACCAATCGCGGTGACGATCAGCGCGCCCCCCATGACAAAGGCGAGCGAGGGATCCCAGGTTCCCGCGAAGTCGAAGAAATTCAGCACCTTAGCGGGATTAGCCATGCCCGAAAGCGCGATGCCGGACCCGAAGACCAGTCCGATAATGAGAGCGGAAAGAACGCGAACCATTATAAACCTCCGATGACGTGGCGGACGATAAAAACGGTGACGGCAGTCGATGCCATGAAAGTCAGCGTTGCAACGATCGAGCGGGGCGAAACACGCGCCATGCCGCAAACGCCATGCCCGGAGGTGCAGCCCGAACCGAAATAGACGCCGGCCCCAACAATCATCCCCCCGACAATCAGCCACGGTGCGGGGGTGGGGCTTTCAAAGGGAATGTCATAGCCGGTCATGACGACGATCAGCGCCGGCGCGCCGACGGCTCCGGCAAGGAATGCCGCCCGCCAGCCCCAATCGTTAGAGAAGGGCGGCACAAGGCCGGAAAGGATTCCGGTCATACCGGCAATACGGCCGTGAAACGCCATTAACAACACTGCGGCGAGGCCGATGAGGCTGCCGCCAAACAGCGACAGCCACGGGGTAAATTCTGTCATTGATCCTTGGTCCTTGATGTCGAGAGATTAAAGAGTGCATAGGCCGGACAGAAGCGGACGAGGCCGGTCACCGCGAGCACGAGCCCGACAATGACGAAGATCCAGGTCCACAGCGGGTTGGTGAACAGCGCCCAGCCGGTAACGAAAGGGGCGACCAGCAGGAGGACACCGATGATGAGGCGGGCGATGCGATCCGGGGTTCTGACATTGAGTTTCATAGCTGTTTTCTTTCGCTAGCAGAGGTTAAAAACGCAAGAATAGTCGGATTTATGTATCTACGCAATTACGAAAATATTAGGTAGAATTGAGACCCCGGACAGGTGCGCCACCCGCCTATTTGCAGAACAGCTGATACATGGTGTGGACGAAGGTTTCGACGCGCGGATCGGCCAACCGGTAGAATACCTGCTTCCCCTCCTTGCGTCCGACAATCAGGCCGGCCTCGCGCAGTTCAGCGAGCTGTTGCGAAAGACCTGGCTGGCGGATACCGAGCCCATCCTCGAGTTCGCGCACCGACCGTTCGCCCTCGACGAGAGCACAAGCGACCAGCAGGCGATCAGGGTTGGCGAGCTTCTTAAGGAACGCAGTGGCTTCACCGACTTTCCCCCTCAGCTCCCTTGCTTCATCCGTGATCAGCATCATTTCCATCAGTCGTCCCAGGCAGCGCCTTCGAGTAGGTTCATCGGAATCTTGAGGTAGCGCCTACCGTTTTCCTCGGGTGCAGGCAGACGTCCCGCATTGGTGTTGATCTGGAGGGCGTGCAGGATCAGCTTGGGCATCGCAAGTGTCTTGTCACGCGCGTCGCGTGCGGCAATGAACTCTGCTTCGGTCTTATGAACCGACATGTGGATATTCCTGGCTTTCTGCTCGGCCACGGTCGACTCCCACAAAGGTTCGCGGCCGCCCGGCTGATAGTCATGGCCGGTAAAAATGCGCGTCTCGTCGGGCAGCGCGAGAATGTCCTGAATTGATTCCCACAATTGCTGCGCACTGCCACCAGGGAAGTCGGCGCGGGCCGTGCCGCTGTCGGGCATGAACAGCGTGTCGTGAACGAAGGCAGCGTCTCCGATTACGTAGGTGATCGAAGCCAGCGTATGACCCGGCGAGAACATCACCTTCGCGTCGATATTGCCCACTTTGAAGGTCTCGCCATCGGCGAAGAGCTTGTCCCACTGCGAGCCATCGGCCGGGAAGTCGGGCCAGTTGTAGAAATCCTTCCAGAGCGTCTGGACCTCGACGACCTTCTCGCCGATGGCCGTCGGCGCGCCGGTCTTGTCCTTAAGATAGGCGGCGGCGGAAAAGTGATCGGCGTGCGGGTGCGTGTCGAGGATCCATTCGACCTCGTAGCCCTTCTCGGCAATGAACTTGAGAATATTGTCGGCATGCGTCGTGGCGGTCGCCGCCGACTTCTCGTCATAGTCGAGCACCGGATCGACGATGGCGCATTTTTTCGTCTCCGGGTCGGCGACGACATATTGGATCGACCAGGTGCGTGGATCGAAGAAGCCAGTGACTTCAGGCTTGGTTGTCATGGGATTTTTCCTCTTGCTCATTTCTTGCGACCGCTGAGCGGCTGACACTCACATAATATCGCTTACATTTTTTCGCAAGCATTATTTTGTGATTGATAAGTTTTGCCTTGTGAGCCTATTCCGCCGGCGTCGCGGGCACGGTTCGGGCGCTCTGCCAAAGCAGCGGCACGAGGATCAGCGCGACGGCCGGAAAGATCATCCAATTGATCGTCTGCCAGCCGGACGCATGCAGCAGCGCGCCGGCGAAAAAGGACGCCGCGGCTACCGTCCCGAAGATCAGGAAGTCGTTGGCTCCCTGCGCCTTTCCGCGCTCGGCCTCAGTATGACAATCCGTGACCATGGCGGTCGCGCCGATGAAGCCGAAATTCCAGCCGACGCCCAGAAGGATCAGCGACACGTAGAAATGGACGAGCTGCAATCCGGCGAGAGCGAAGACGGCCGAAATCGCAATCAGCAGGAGCCCGAACGCCGTCACGCGTTCCTTGCCAAAGCGAGCCATCAGATGGCCGGTGACGAAGCTCGGCGCAAACATGGCGAGCACATGCCACTGGATGCCGAGCGCCGCGTGATCGACCGAATGACCATGGCCGACCATGGCGATGGGCGCTGCCGTCATCACGAACACCATCAATCCATAGGAGACGACGCCGGCGGCGACGGCCAACATGTAGCGTGGCATCAGCAGGATCTGGGTCAACGGCCGTCCGGTGTCCTCGCGGCTTTTCCCGGCTGCTGCTGCCTTTGGCGTACGCAGCAGCAGCAGAATGGGAACCGCCATCAATGCAAGCGCGGCCTGGCTGAGAAAGCTACCGACATAGGGTGTCCCGGGAACCGCATCGCGGGTCCAGATCACGAGTTGGGGACCGATGATCGCGGCGATCAGGCCGCCAATCATTACCCAGGAGATTGCTTTGGCCTTGAGTTCACCGGTCGCCGCATCGGTCGCCGCGAATCGGTAGCTCTGCACATAGGCGGCGTAGAAGCCGGCGATGAAAGTGCCGATGCAGAAGATTGCGAATGAAGTGGCAAAGATGCCCCATGCCGCCACGAGCCCCGCCGCCATGCCGAAACCCGTCCCGAGCAGATAGCCGTTACGCCGTCCGATCTGGCGCATGACAAAGGCTGCCGGCAGCGTGCCGACGGCAAGGCCGAGGTTGAAGAGGCTGACCGGCAGCGTCACCAAAGCCGGATCGGACGAGAGCTGCTGCCCCACAAGACCCCCGAGAGAAATAATGATCGGCGGGCTGGCCGCACCCAGCGCCTGCGCGGCAGTGAGCACATAGATGTTGCGTCGGGCAAACGCCTGATTGTCCGGGGTCATGTCCATTCTCGCTTTGCCCTGGCGAAGAGCATCGCGAGGGGTTGAGGTCGTTAAGGTCAGGTGTCGGGTTCGCAGTAGTGAGCGTAGAGCACGCTCACGACCTCGCGGGCGATGTCGGATTCGATGCGATACCAGATCGTCTGACCATCGCGGCGGTTGGCGATGATGCCTTCACGGCGCAGCAGAGCGAGATGCTGCGAAACGGTGGAATCACGAATTCCCACAAACTCCGCGAGCTGGCCAACGGACTTCTCTCCGTCGATCAGGCGGCAAAGGATCAAGAGGCGGTGATGGTTGGACAACGCCTTCATCAGTTCGCTCGCCTGATCGACGGCGGCGCGCATTTCATCGGGGTTGATAGCGACTTTACTATTCATTCTTGCGTATCTACGTTATTTCGTATATCTAGTCAACAGAAATCCTCCTCCATCAAGCCGGAGGCGGGCCGTCAACGGAGTATCGATCATATGTCTGGTAACCACCAGATCGTCTGTCCCGGATGCGGCGCGGTTAATCGCGTGCCTGCGGACAAGCCCGCGGCGGCGGGCAGGTGCGGAAAATGCGGCAACGCATTGTTCAGCGGCAAGCCGCTCGACGCCGATGCCGAGATGTTCGCACGTCAAACCACCCGTTCCGACATTCCCGTTCTCATCGATGTCTGGGCGCCCTGGTGCGGTCCCTGCCGCATGATGGCACCGGCCTTCGAGGCCGCTTCCGCCATCCTCGAACCGCAGATGCGCCTGCTCAAGCTCAATTCGGAGGCGCACCACGGCGTTGCAGGCCGCCTCGGCATCAGAGGCATCCCGACCATGCTGCTTTATGCCGGTGGCCGCGAGATCGGGCGGGTATCCGGAGCCATGAACACCCAGCAAATCGTTGGATGGGCCAAAGACCAGCTCTCAGGGGCTCCTGCCGCGCACAAAACAACTTAACCCCAAGGGAGGGAGATATGGAAAGACGGCAATTTCTGGTGGGAGCGGCAGCTCTTGCCTCAGTCGGTTTGAGTACGGAAGCCGCGCAGGCTCAAACGTCGAACTCAAGAGCCCGTATCGTCATAGCAGGTGCAGGCGCAGCGGGATTGGCTCTTGCGTCGCGGCTGCGCCGCGCCATGCCCAACGCGACCGTCACCATCATCGACGCCAAGAAGGAACATCATTTCCAGCCAGGCTTCACCTTGGTCGGCGCCGGGATCTGGTCTCCGGCCCAGGTGACGGAGCGAAATGTCGACTACATGCCGCGCGGCGTCGAATGGGTGGAGGCCGCAGTTGCCGAATTCGATCCCGAAGCCAACGCCGTGGTGACCACGACCGGGCAGCGGATCGACTATGATTTCCTGATGGTCGCAACCGGGCTCAAGCTCAATTACGAAGCCATCGAGGGCATGGATGTTTCCCTGATCGGCCGCGATGGCATCGCCTCGATCTACGCCGGCCCCGAACAGGCCAGAGCTTCGGCAGCCGTCATCGATGGTTTCATCGACGCTGGCGGCGTCGGCCTGTTCGGCCGTCCTGCCGGCGAGATGAAATGTGCCGGCGCTCCCCTCAAAATCACCTTCATCACCGACGACAAGGCGCGCAGCCGCGGTCGCCGTGGTTCGGTCGAACTGATCTACAATGCGCACAACCCTGCGGTCTTTTCCGTTGTGCCGGTCAATGACAGGGTCGCCGAAATGTTCGCCGGCCGCGATATCGCCGTCAATTACAGCCATGTGCTGAAGGCGATCGACCCCGGCGCGAAGCAGGCGACCTACGCCACCGAAAGCGGCGATATCACGCTCGATTACGACTTCATCCATGTCGTCCCGCCGATGCGCGCACCGGATGCCGTGCTGGCAAGCCCCCTGCCTTGGCAGGACGGCGCGCTTGCCGCCGATGGCTGGATTGAGGCTGACAGGGCGACCCTGCGTCACCCGCGCTATCCGAACGTGTTTGCCGTCGGCGATATAGCCGGAGTGCCGCGCGGCAAGACGGCGGCCAGCGTCAAATGGCAGGTTCCCGTTGTCGTCGACAATCTCGTCGCCGAAACAGCCGGCCGGACACCGCAGGCGGTCTACAATGGCTACACCTCCTGCCCGATGGTCACCGGCATCGGCAAGGCGATGCTGATCGAGTTCGACTATGACGGCAATCTGATCCCCTCCTTCCCGTTCATCGATCCGCTGAAGGAATTGTGGGTGTCCTGGCTGATCGAGGAAAAGGGCCTGCTCGGGGCCTATCGCGCCATGCTGCGCGGGCGCGCATAGGGAGAAGCGACCATGAGCGATTTTGATCTCACGACGATCTATTTCATCCTCTCCGAGAGCATGGGCGGCTGGCTCTGGGGGTTCGTCGTCCTCGCCGTCCTGCTTCTCGCCGCGATCGTGGCCGGCATCATGACGCTTCAGAAGAACGGCACGCCGGCCCGGCGCCCACTGGTTGCCGCGCTTGGGGCGGGCCTGGTGACCACGATTATCTTCACCTTCCTCGTTCCAATCTGGACCTTGGCCGGAGCCGGCGCGCTCGCCGCACCCATCGACGTCCTGTTTGCGGCTCTCTTTGCCCTTGTGCCGGGCGGGGTGGTCGGATCGGCCGTGTTCATCATCATGGCTTTCGCTTCCAATCGGCGGGTGGCGGCAATCGCCTGATTAAGGCCGAGTAAGCATTTCCGATGGCCCGCCTGGCGGGCCATCGTCGGTCAAACAACAAATCATTCATGTTCAGCAAAGGTATCCTGATGGTCTTCCCACAGGTGACGGCGTTCTATGCCGCTCTGCTTGGTCTGGTTTTCACAGGCCTGTCGTTCTGGGTGGTCAAGGCTCGTGCGCACCACAAAGTCGCAATGGGAGATGACGGGCAATTCTCGCTGATCCTGCGCATCCGGAGCCATGCCAACTTCGCGGAATACGTGCCGTTGGGGCTGATCCTGATCGCATTCAACGAAATGGCCGGCCTGGATCCCTGGGGAATTCACGCACTTGGCGCAGTCCTTGTGCTTGCGCGCATCGCTCACCCTATCGGCATGGCCGCGTCTGAGGGGTCGCCGCTGCAAAAGCCATTTCGCGGCTTCGGCGTCCTTGGCACCTGGGGCGTGATCCTGATCTCTTCCCTGATTGTGCTCGCCGGACTGTTCTGAATTGCTCAGGCCTGGAACGCCGCCGCAGATGGCTTGCCGGTTTCGTTCAACCCGCTGATTCTGGCGCATGTCGCCGGCGGCGTGCTGATCCTGGCTCTAGTCGTCTGGCGACTCGTCCTGAAATCGCAAAGGGCCGCGCCTCCGCCGCCGGACAACGAACCCGCCCTGCTACGGATGGTGGCGCATTGGAGCCTCTATGGCCTGCTCGCCGCCATCCCGGACATCGACATGGCGGCCTGGTTCGGTGGTGTCGAGGCGGCCGCGACCGCTCACGGTGTGCTGAAGGTCCCGCTGATCGCCTTGATAGCCCTTCATCTGCTTGCGGTCATTTTCCATCATCTGATCCTGAGAAACCCGATACTGAAACGGATGGTCTGACATCAAGGCACCGCACGCGAGTGAGGAAGTTCCGGCCTTAAGCCTGCCTTAAGGATCGAGAGCGAGCAATCGGCCGACCATGAACTCCACGTACCAGGCTGAACCAAAAAGCATGAAGAAGCTCCTGCTCACCGCGGCCCTTGCCTCCGCGCTTTCCGCGTGTAGCGATAGCGATGAGCCCGGGGGCCGTCCTGTGAGCAACACCGACGCGCCAGTGCTCGATACCCTGAAAGCCCAGGGGCTCACCATCCACGGCCCGCTCGATGTGCCCGGCGGTCTCGATGCATTCGCTGCCAGCGTGGGTACGCAGGCGCTCGCCGTCTACGTCATGCCTGACTCCGGCTATGCTCTGATCGGGACGTTGATCGACGAAGCGGGCAATCCGGTTGCTGACGAAGAGCTGCGTCGCATCGTCAGCGAGCCGATTGAACAGGGTGCGTGGGACTCGCTAGAGGCCGCCGGCTGGGTCGGTGATGGCAGGCCCGATGCCGAGCGTATCGTCTATGTCTTCACTGACGCCAATTGTCCGTTCTGCAATCAACTATGGACCTCGGCGCGACCCTGGGTCGAGGCCGGCAGGGTGCAGTTGCGCCATGTCATGGTGGGCGTGATCCGGGCGGATTCAGCCTCGAAGGCAGCAGCGATCCTCGAAGCAGAGGACCCGGAAGCTGCCCTGGCCTTCAACGAAGTCCATCATTCCGAAGGCGGGATCGCCCCGCTCGAAACCATTTCCGACGAAAGTAATGTCCAGCTTAACGCCAATGTCGAACTGATGCGTCAGCTCAGCTTCAGCGGCACTCCGGGGCTGATTGCCAAAAGCGACGATGGATCGCTGAGATTCCAGAGCGGTGTTCCGCGCGGGGCGGCGCTCGAGGAGCTGTTCGGACCGCTTTAGCAAGCCGAAAGTCACAAGAGGCAGGAACGATGCAGCCAGAAACAGCGCAAACAAGGGAAGAAAAGCGAGCGCGATTAACGCGGCGAGCGCTTCTGGCGGGCGGCCTTGCCGCGCCGGCTGTGCTGCTGGCGACACCGCTTTGCGCTGGTGGACATCAGGGCGGACTGGTGCGCGGTCTGCCATCGTATCGAGCGCGAAATCCTTTCCCACCCGACGGTGAGGCGAAATCTTGAACATGTGCCGCTGCTGAAGATGGACGTCACGGCCATGGACGAGGCCAATCGCCAGCTTCATGCTCATCTTCGCGCCAGCGGACCGCCCACGTTCTTCGTCGTGGACGCCGCAACGGGCGCGGAATACGATCAGACCCGATCGCTGGGATCGTTTTCAAGACGCAATCTGATCCGGCGCCTGGCGCCGTTTTCGGGGATCTGAAGGAACTACGGATGACGGTAAACCGCTGGGACGAACGCTATCGCGGCGAGGACTATCTATTTGGGCGCGAGCCGAGCGCCTTCCTGAAGCGTGAAGCCGATCGCTTCGCAAAGGGTAGCAGCGTCCTTGCGGTCGCCGATGGCGAAGGACGAAACGGCGTGTTTCTCGCCGGTCTCGGTCTCAAGGTACATGCCATCGACGCCTCATCTGTCGCGCTGGAAAAAAGCGCGCGCCTGGCCCGTGAATCAGGCGTTGAGATCAAGCTTGAACAAGCCGATCTTGCCGATTGGTGCTGGCCACGCGAGACCTATGACTACGTTGTCGCGATCTTCATCCAGTTCGCGGACCCGGCAATGCGGGCGCAGCTCTTTGAGGCGATGAAGCGCGCCCTGAGACCAGGCGGGCTCTTGCTGTTGCACGGCTATCGTCCCGAGCAGGTGGAGCTTGGCACAGGTGGGCCGCCGCAGCGCGAGAATATGTATACGCGCGACCTGCTGATCTCAGCATTCGGCGACTTCGAAATCCTGCACCTGCAGGAGCATGATGCGACGATCCACGAAGGCAGCGGGTCATAGCGGGCCTTCGGCCCTTATCGACCTCGTCGCACGCCGGCCCGCCGTCAGCCCTTAAGGTTGGCTTAAGGTGGCGCCCATGTCCTGCGCACACAGCAAGTGACGCAAGGACACTGTTTTGAGTACGCAGATTCGTTATCCCAATACGCTGGGGCGGCGCGGGTTTCTTATTGGTGCAGTTGCGCTGGTCCTGGGAGGCTGCTCGGCGACAACCCGGCGTTCTCAGACGACAACGCCGGCAACTCCGCCTCCCCCCTCACGTCCAATACCGCCCATGGTGTTGTCTCGTTAAGTTTCTCTGACCGGAAAGGCCCGTGGCTCGTAGATATTCAGGCGAAACAGGCCGCAATTTTCCATGCATCA
>NZ_JARRAE010000033.1 GCF_030376605.1 Pseudochrobactrum sp. sp1633
ATAAAACTGCGCATTTAATTAATCTTAAAACTGGCGACATCCAAATCGCCCGTAAGAGACGTGATCAAACTCTCAATTATATAGTTTCTCTTTATGACACGCTGGAAGCCTCTGAAGGTTTATTAGCTGCAACCCCAAACTTCGCCCCTTTAATGAACGAATGGTATTCGCCACTAACAAAATCAATAACTGTCTCGTCATGCCCACCACGACTACGCATATCTGATCTCAAGCCAAACAATCTCATTAAAATCGATCAGCACCTTGAAGCATATTTATGTGAAGCAAAATTAGCCCCCAAAACAGCGATGGAAAGAAGTCACCTTATCCGAAAGTTTGGTGAATGGGCAGGATTGAAGCATCTATCCTTGAGCCAAGTGGATAGGTTGACCGCTGGTCAATACTACACGCAACATATTAGCTCCCTGCATAAATCGACTGCGAAAAAGCATCTTGGTAGTGTCAAATTGTATTGGGATTATTTAATCAAACGCGGGCATGTTTCCGGACAAAACCCTTGGCAAGGACAAGCCATGCCCGACAGAGGTCGCAGAATAGAACGAAGCTCTCATCATAAAGAACGGCCTTTCACCGATGAAGAAATCCACATTCTGCTATACTCACCATATCCGGCACGTATGAATGACATATATAAAACGCAGCTGTATGATGCCATGAGGATGTCCGCGCTTTCAGGGATGCGACTTGCAGAGGTCATAACCCTATGGGTGGAGGAATGCGTCCTTAACGATAACGGTCACAACTACTTCAATATTCAACAAGGTAAAACCAGCGCCGCAAAACGCACAGTACCAATACACCCTCAGTTACTAGAAATAATACATAGACGGCAGCGCGGAAAAAAATCAAATGATTGGCTATTTCACGAATTGTCGAAAGAACGCGATCCTAGTGATATTTTCAGTAAGCGCTTCGCAGCATACCGCAACAAATTAAACATACGAGATAACGTGCAAAAACAACGTAGAAGTCTTGTAAATTTTCATTCATTCCGTCGCTGGTTCATTACTAAGGCAGAGCAAGCAGGCATACAAGAAAACATCATTTCAGAGGTGGTTGGTCATACGGAGGGGCGAAAATCTATAGCTTTAAAAATATATTCTGCGGGACCATCTGAATGCCAAAAAACTAATTGTGTGAATGTGATTAAGCTACCTTCAGAGTGAAGGTATGATGATATGATGATATGATGATATGATGATATGATGAGACTAAGCACAGTTCCCCAGCATCAATCAACGCACCATAAATATCTGGTACATTTGACAAAATTCATCTATTAGGCTATAAATGATTCATCGTAGCTGAAACCTTTTCAGCAACTGTTGCCTGTATATTAATTCAAAAGGCAACATACAGCAAAGCGAACAATTTATTCCATGAACAACAGAGATTATAATCTCTGGTATTTTGCATGCAGATACCTTAAAAAGTACTGATATGTGATAAATACATAGGAATGAATGAACAACGCATATTCTCTGGATTGTTGATAGAATATCTTATGTGCATTCAATGCATGCTATGATTACGCCCGTCTCCAATAATCATTGCTGCTCGTTGTTCATCTTAGCGTTAGTTCATACTAACCTTATTATTGCATCATAAACTTAATACGTCTTCATTAATTGAAGCGTTCCGTTGCCTGATCACAACTTCCAAAGGCAACCAACAGCAAATCACACAAATCGATAAATAAAGATACAGAGGCACAACTTGTCACTGCGATCTATATCCGCATTCAAGAACACTGAAACAAAGATTGTGAAGCGTTCTATTGGCAACAAGCCTAATCTCACATTTTTGTATCGATCTTTTAGCAGACCATGGTCACTAGAAGCTCTTGATACAATCCATATCTGAACACCGTTTTGATCTCAGTTGAGAGCAACGCGTATTAAAAGACATGGGAAAACAACAAATAAAATGAAAAACATGACTAAAGAACTTAGACAAGCCTATGATAAATTAACAATAGATACACTAGAAAATTACAAACTATACCAGTTAGAGAATGATAGAAATATTAAAAATGGCGACCATACACTTTACTGGTTCACAATTAAACCTATTTCACCCAGAGGACGTTGGGACCGGTTTCAGTTGGATTTAAAGAAATATGTATGTCCATTTTATTACGATTTATGTAAAAATTTAAATGGTAAACACTGGAATAAGACAAATAGAAAGCATCTAAAGCCGTTTCTTTTTGCAGCTCCTGACTATGAAAATTCAAACAACCAAGGCCCATTAATAGTTAATGATTTCAACCATGTTCAAGGTCTCATTTGTATACGAAATGACCAGAAGCATATTTTAAACAATCTTCTACGTGAGAAGAATAACAACTATACCTATGTAAATAAGCTTGATAAAGTCAGAGAAATTACGATTGCTGAATCTAATCATACAACAATGGATAACATTGGTTATAAAATCTATTTAAACAAAAACTCAAATCGAAAGTATGACAACATTAACAATTGTATGTATCTACCTTTCGATCAAAAATTTATTAAATCTATTAAAACTAGAAAACAATCCGTCGCAGCCATTTCAAAACAGGGTAATAAATTATCATCAAATCACCTTGGTATTGATTGGTAAGCGATTGCAAATTACGTATAATTGGATATTTATGGTTCATTAACAAGGACTCGGTGCAATTCCGAGTGGCTCTTCTGGCCGCCTATCCGCCAGACAACACTGCAACGCACATTATAAAACCTATTTTTCGGTTCGTTGCATCAGTGTGTAAAATTCCCAATGCTAAGATTAAAAGAATACCGCAATCAGTGGTTTTCAAACATTCGTGGCGATATACTATCTGGTATCGTTGTTGCTCTTGCTCTTATTCCTGAAGCAATAGGGTTCTCCGTTATTGCAGGAGTAGACCCCAAAGTGGGTTTGTATGCCTCATTTGCCATTGCATGTGTGGCAGCTTTTACCGGTGGTCGCCCTGCAATGATTTCAGCAGCTACAGCGGCCACAGCTGTCGTCATGGTATCGCTCGTTAAAGAACATGGACTGCAATATCTTTTCGCAGCCACAATCTTAATGGGCATTCTTCAGATACTTTCCGGAGCATTAAAGTTGGCGCGGGTAATGCGTTTTGTCTCCCGTTCCGTCATTACCGGCTTTGTAAATGCACTGGCCATTTTGATCTTTATTGCGCAGCTACCGGAACTGATCGATGTTCCGACACAAACCTACTGGATGATTGCAGCCGGACTAGGGATAATCTACCTTTTCCCTTATCTGACCAAAGCAATCCCCTCCCCTTTAATCGCAATTGTCGTACTGACGCTCATTGCATGGTCAACTGGTATGGAGTTACGCACAGTCGGTGATTTAGGGGAACTCCCTTCAGCATTTCCGATTTTCGCGTTGCCTCAAGTACCCCTCACCTTCGAAACTCTGCAGATCATATTCCCTTATTCCGTAACACTGGCAGCTGTTGGCTTGCTTGAGTCTTTGCTGACAGCTCAAATTGTTGATGACATGACTGATACGCCCAGCAATAAAAATCAAGAATGCTACGGGCAAGGAACGAGCAATATAGCTTCTGCACTTATCGGCGGAATGGGTGGTTGTGCTATGATTGGCCAGTCCGTGATCAATGTGTCATCCGGCGGACGCGGCAGACTCTCAACATTTGTAGCAGGCGCGTTTCTTCTTTTCCTGATTGTTGTGCTTAACGATCTTGTGAAAATCATTCCAATGGCAGCACTTGTTGCAGTCATGATTATGGTTTCAATCGGAACATTTTCTTGGCGCTCTGTGCTTGATCTGAGACGCAATCCGCTGCCTTCTTCAGTCGTCATGTTGGCAACAGTTGTAACAGTCGTAACAACGCATGATTTGGCAAAAGGCGTCATTGTTGGAGTACTTTTATCAGGTATATTCTTCGCCGGAAAAGTGGCTAAACTTTTTACTGTTTCCAAACAAAGCGACGAGAGCACAAACACACTCACCTATAGGGTTGAAGGGCAGATTTTCTTCGCTTCAGCCGAGAGTTTTATCCATTCTTTCGATTTCAGCAGCGCACACGCTCATATCATGATTGATGTCAGTCGAGCGCATTTGTGGGACATTACCGCGGTTGGTGCTCTTGATAAAATCGTCTTAAAGCTCCGATCTTCCGGCGCACAGGTTGAAGTACGCGGTTTTAACCGTGCAAGCGCAGATATGATCGACAAGTTTGCGCTGCACGACAAAGCAGAACGACAAGCCGCCAGTAATTCACTTCATTAAAAACAATGCTGGCATGGCCTTCGACTATGCCAGCATTTCCCTCCGGTACCCTTCCTAAAAGCATTTATCATTTGTATTGACATCGCAGTGATATCCATTATTCTGGATATATGGAAAATGAAGCAGCAATCACGGCACTCGCAGCCTTAGCACAGACCACACGACTGGAAACTTTCCGGTTACTGGTCAGACACGAACCGAACGGTCTACCGGCAGGTGAACTGGCACGTGTACTGGATGTGCCTCAAAATACCATGTCAGCTCATCTGTCCACGCTGTCCCGCGCAGGATTGATCAAAGGGGAACGTCAGAGCCGGTCAATCATTTACCGCGCTGATCTTGATGCATTTCGGGAACTGACGCTTTTCATGATCAAGGATTGTTGTGGCGGTAGTGAAGAACTCTGCACTCCCCTTATCCAGAGTCTTACCCCCTGCTGCACACCAAAGGAGCAGCCAGATCATCCAATCTGAATACCCCTGCATAACAATCTGAAATTCTCTGATTATCACATCTGAATAAGGCTGGTTGCGCTCCATGGCATAAAACCAGCCAAGGAAAAGCCATGTCTGTATTTGAACGATATCTGACACTCTGGGTTGCCCTATGTATTATTATAGGGATTGCCTTGGGGCATCTGTTTCCCGCGGCCTTCCATATGGTCGGTGCAGCAGAGGTTGCTAAGGTCAATATACCTGTTGCAGTCCTGATCTGGTTGATGATCATTCCTATGCTGCTTAAAATCGACTTCTCAGCGATGCGTCAGGTCGGGCAGCATTGGCGTGGCATCAGTGTGACGCTATTTGTCAACTGGGCAGTCAAACCCTTTTCTATGGCCTTGCTAGGCTGGCTGTTCATCGGTTGGCTGTTCCGGCCATACCTCCCGCAAGACCAAATCGACTCTTACATAGCAGGCCTGATTATTCTTGCTGCAGCACCATGCACAGCAATGGTCTTTGTCTGGTCAAACCTGATTAAGGGCGAACCCCATTTCACGCTGTCTCAGGTGGCACTGAATGACGCGATAATGGTCATTGCCTTTGCCCCGATTGTCGGCCTGCTTTTAGGATTATCTGCGATCACCGTGCCGTGGAATACACTGATTTTCTCAGTGGTTTTGTACATCATCTTTCCCGTCATCATCGCACAACTGATACGGCGCAGTCTGCTCACCAAGAATGGTGGCCAGTCCTTAAACAAGCTGCTGAAGGCATTACAGCCATTATCGCTAGTCGCTCTTCTTGCCACACTTGTTTTGCTCTTTGGATTTCAGGGGGAACAGATCATCGCCCAGCCACTGATCATCGCCATGCTTGCTGTACCGATCCTGATCCAAGTCTATTTCAACTCCGGTCTGGCCTATATCCTGAACCGGATGTCCGGCGAAGAACATTGTATTGCAGGCCCGTCTGCAATGATCGGCGCATCAAACTTCTTCGAATTAGCCGTAGCCGCAGCAATCAGTCTTTTCGGCTTCAGTTCCGGTGCCGCCCTTGCAACAGTTGTCGGCGTATTGGTCGAAGTCCCCGTTATGCTCTCAGTTGTCTGGATCGTGAACCGGTCAAAAGGCTGGTACGAACAAAGCAATAATCAAACCAAAACAGGTGATATCTGATGTCCGTTACAATCTATCACAACCCTAAATGCGGAACTTCACGCAACACACTCGCCATGATCCGCGCCAGCAGTGAAGAGCCTGTTATCATTGAGTATCTGCAAACACCGCCATCCAAAGAACAGTTGTCAGAACTTGTTGCTGCCATGAAAACTTCCGTGCGGGATTTGCTGCGGGAAAAAGGCACGCCTTTTGCTGAACTCGATTTATCCAATACGAAATGGTCAGTCGATCAGTTACTGGATTTCATCGTACAGCATCCGATCCTTATGAACAGACCGGTTGTGGCCACACCTCATGGCACAGCCCTTTGTCGCCCGTCAGAACGTGTTCTTGATCTTCTGGAAAATCCGGTCGCCAGCTTCATCAAAGAAGACGGTGAAAAGATAAAGTATGAGCGGAAGGACAGATAATCGTGACACTGCCCAATCTTGACCTTCAGGCGTTTCGCATACCCGATTACGATAAGCTCCAAGCACCTTTACTGACACATAAGCCTCGTATCCTGCTTCTATACGGGTCGCTGAGAGAACGTTCTTACAGCCGCTTCTTAACGCTTGAAGCACAGCGCCTGCTGGAATTTATGGGTGCAGAAACACGAATATATCATGCTGATGGCCTGCCATTGCCAGATGACAGCACTGCTGATCACAGTAAGGTTCAGGAGTTGCGGGAAGTAATGGTGTGGTCAGAAGGGCAAGTCTGGACCAGCCCTGAACGCCACGGCGCAATGAGTGCGGTCATGAAATCACAAATTGACTGGATACCTTTAGCGGGCGGCTCCGTACGCCCGACGCAAGGTCGCACACTGGCGCTGATGCAGGTTTCCGGCGGCTCCCAGTCTTTCAACGCTTTGAACCAAATGCGCGTGCTAGGTCGATGGATGCGCATGATTACCATACCCAACCAATCATCAGTCGCCAAAGCGTGGCAGGAGTTTGATGAAGCCGGACGTATGAAGTCCTCTTCATTTTATGAAAGGGTTGTTGATGTCATGGAAGAACTTATCAAGTTCACCATCCTGACACGGGGCATTTCTGACCACCTGACCGACCGTTACAGTGAACGGAAAGAAGCCGCAGAGAAACTAGAAACCCGTGTTTCGTTGAAATCCATATGACCAACCAGCGCCTTCCTGTTTATGCAATCCTGAGCCTTGGCCTCACACAAATCATTAGCTACGGCACACTCTACTATTCATTCAGTGTGCTGGCTCCGTCCATTGCGCATGGCTTTCAGGCAACAACGGAATGGGTTTATGGGATATTGTCTATAGCCCTGCTAGCAGGTGGTGTGCTGGCACCTTGGCTGGGCAAACTCATTGATCGCGTAGGTGCCGCGCAAATTATGACAGTCGGCTCTGCGTTTGCAGCCCTTGCTCTCATCCTTTGCGCAGTATCCCCCAATTCGCTGGCGTTCATTGTAACGCTTACAATCGTGGAGATTGCAGCCAATCTTGTACAATACGGCGCAGCCTTTGCACTGCTTGTGCAGATCAAACCAGTGGTTGCACAGCGCAGCATTGTCTATCTGACATTGATAGCCGGTTTTGCATCCACCATCTTCTGGCCCCTCACTTCACTGCTTCTGCAATGGCTGACATGGCAGCAAATCTATCTGGTCTTTGCCGGTCTCCATCTGGTGATATGCCTGCCGCTGCATTATTCCCTGACACGCACCAGTAAAACAACTCATGATCAACGTAAGAATGACGGCAAAGCAATACCTTCTATAGCTGGCACACTGCCTTTGGCATCAAGACGTAAAGGCTTCTTGGTACTGCTAACAGCATTTTCCCTGCAGGCACTGATATCCTCTGCAATCCTTGTCCATATGATCCCGCTACTGGCCGTAATGGGACTGGCAAAGTCAGCAGCCTTCATCGGTGCGGTGTTCGGGCCATCGCAAGTCGCCAGCCGCCTGATCAATATGGTAGCAGGGAAAACTCTATCCCCTGTGAAGCTAGCCATCATCGCAGCCTCGTTCATTGCCTTATCCATTATGATATTGATGATCGGCGCACCTTATATCCCTGCGGCGATATTATTCGCCTGCCTGTTTGGTTTCGGGAAGGGTCTGTTCAGCATTATAAGCGGCTCCCTCCCGTTATATTTATTTGGAAGCGCCGGATATGGTGCGATGCAGGGAAAACTAATGTCTGCGAGATTAGTTCTATCTGCCATAGCGCCATTTGCCATGGCCTTCGCATTAAAGAATACGAGTGTTTACATCACTCTGGCGATAATCATCGTCGTATCGATTGTGGGAGGCGGTCTGTACTTCATAATAAAGCAAGACTTACAGACCAGAGCTTTGAATTGAGTCTATTGCGCGCTTAGTCTGCAAGCTAGGCCACATAGCATAGCACATTTCCAATTATTTATATTTTCGCCCCGCCTTCATTGGCTGTGGTGGCAAAGCATCCTTGTCGGGAACTTCAAAAAGCTCACTGACTGTCACTTGCAGCGCATCAGCTAATGCTTCCAGCGTCGAAATCGTGACATTCTCCGTGCCCCGCTCAACTCTTCCAACATATGACCTGTCAACATTTGACTCCAAGGCTAGCCGCTCCTGAGAGAAGCCCTTAGCCACACGAAGTTTCCGTAAATTCCAACCAATAATCTGTCTTGCGTTCATAGAACGATAAACAGTATAGACGGCTTGACAATCGACGGACTGCTGGGCACATATTAAACTTGAACACACGTTAATGAATTCACTAGGTTCAAATAACGATGTCGGGGGCAAATGAAGTGCGGAACGAAGCGATCAAACGTATCGGGTCAATCAGCTGCAACCCGTCAGAAACATACACAATACGGCTAAGGTCGAAAAACAGAGGTCGCTTCGATGGCATACCCAATTCAAATGATAGAACCAGTTACCCATAGGACAGCAGTCGGCTTTAAAGGAGTATCTTGGACCTGCCTATTCTTTGGCCCATTACCCGCATTGTTTCGCGGTCACTTCATTGGCTTCTTAGTCGTCCTACTTGCTGTTCTATGCACTTTCGGCTTAGCCAGCATTGTGTTCATGTTTGTGTACAACAACTGGCATTACAATTGGCTTGTATCAAAAGGCTTTAAACCAGCAGGCGCCGCAATGGGCATGGGAATGATGGCCAATCAGAACATGATCAATGTTCATGTCGCCGAAAAACAATAATTTCACAATAATTAAATTAGATAAATTTAATTTATTCAAAATTACATGCGCCATTTAAACAACACAACTAAAATTATAAATACAAATGCAAAAATTAACTATTAATTAACCACAAAATAACTAAATCACATAAACTACGAACAATATGACTTACAGGGATAAACATGAAAATCTTAGTCATCGCGGCAACCACACTTTCAATTTCCACCACTTTGGCTGTAGCTGCTGATGCTATCGTAGCGCCAGTTATTGAACCAGCGGCTATTACCACAGATTCACCTCGTTGGTTTATTGATGCAGGCGTTGGTGGTGCATGGTCCAATGCAAATGCGCTCCACTTCATCAACCCAATTGGCACAGCTTTTACTGAAAATGCAGTATCCGGCGACCGCATCCACCTCAACGATACCGATAAAAAAGATAGCTCCGTCGCAGCAGTATTTAGCGTAGGCTATATGCTTGCCCCTAACTACTACGTTAAAGGTTCGTATCGTTATTTCGGTCAACACGACTATAGCGGAAATGCGACCTTCAGTAGCGATGACTACGATCAAGACCTTCGCGTTCGCGCACATGGCGTATTCGTAGGCGCAGGTTATATCCATGACCTCACAGACCGTTTTTACGTAGATGCATTCGGTGAAATCGGCGCGTCTTTCTTGAAAGCCTCTGCCAAACAGGGCGAAAACCTTTATCCAGACGATTTCGCTTCATTCCCATCTAAAAGCCAGACAAACTTTGCTGGCGGCCTCGGTCTTGGCGTTGGTTATAAAGTTACAGAAAACGTAGACTTCACCGTTACAGGTACTTACCACTGGCTCGGCAAAGC
>NZ_JARRAE010000034.1 GCF_030376605.1 Pseudochrobactrum sp. sp1633
CGATGCATGGAAAATTGCGGCCTGTTTCGCATGAATATCTACGAGCCACTGGCCTTTCCGGTCAGAGAAACTTAACGAGACAACACCATTATGGGTTCTGAAGAATTTTTTGGCCGCATACCTTGAGCATTTGCATGAGCTGGTCGGCGCCAAATTCAGTTAATCCCAATCCACCAACTTCGCGATATCGCGACACGGGACAAAGCGAATGCCTGTCGACTCGCCAGCGCAGTCGTCGCGAGCCTCTATCGTGGCCATCGGATATTTACCGCAACTGTCGAAATAGCAACCCAGATGCCGAGCCGCAGGACCATCGCGGCCATCGTACGGCTCTCGTAGGCCCCGCCGTCCCAGATGTGCCAAAGGAAGCAAACAAAGACCACGGCCGTAGCCGCTGCAATAGCGATGGACAGGGCAGGTGCCCAGGCCGCGCCGCGCCAGAGCCCGAGCCCTGCCAGCAGATAGGCGAAGCCGGCCACGAAGTTGAACCAGAGCACGAATGGAACCACCGCGCCCATGTCCACGCCGCCGAAGAGTGCGCGGCCGCCGGAAACGACGGTAGCCAGGCCAAACACCACTGCCACGCCGGCGGCGATGGAAACAGACAGGTGTCTTGCGGTCATAGCAATCCTCCAGTGTTAGGTGTCGGGCAGTCGGTTGCGGCACGGCCTCTTATGGGTCACTGTAGCGATCGAGCTTCCTGCCTCGGGGGTGATCTGCTTGAACCGGGAGAATGTTGGAGGGTCATCCCAAAACAGCCAGACCGTTTGCAGGTTGTTCCTCCAAGGCTCTAAGCCAGTCCGAGCATGCGCCGAGGCACATCCGTCCTGAACCAGAAATGTTGGGCAAAAGCTGCCACGACATGGAGTGCGATGAGGGGGATCAACACGTATCGCGCAATGGAGTGGACGGTGCCCACCGTCTCCAAACCAAGAAGCCAGGCAGCCATCCCTGAAAGCGCCATGGCGATCAGAAGTATATAGAACAACCAATGCGTGCCCGTGGCCAGGGCCTTCAGGGCCGGATGTTCGCATTCCGGCAGACCCGGAACGCCGCGTTGACGACGCAGCACCAGCCGCCACAGAACCAGGACCAGGATCAGCACGCCGGCAATGGCGTGGGGATTGATCGTCGGCTCGTTCGGCAGTGTGCCCTTCATCCGCCCGTCCCATACCTGAACGATGCCTTCATGCATGAGTATCTGGAAGAAAACGAGAGCCGCAATGGTCCAGTGCAGGACGATCTGGGCTTTGGAATAGGATATCGGTTGCATCTTGGTTACACCTTTTCAAGGTCGCTTGGGTTCTCAAAATCGGTCAGTGTCGTGCGCCGTTCCACCTGTCGACGGGACCGAACCGGCGGCGATGGAAATGCTCAGGGGTCTCATTTTTCTGGCAATCCTCCCGTGTCAGGCATCCGCCAGCCGGCCGTCACGCAGGTGGATCAGGCGGTCGAAACGGTCAAAAATCTTCTCGTCATGGGTGACGGTGACGATGCAGGCTTCCTGCTCGACGGCAAGCTTGCGCAACAGGTCCATCACCAGCCCGGCCCGCTTGCTGTCGAGCGCGGCGGTCGGTTCGTCGGCCAGGATGATGCGGGGACGGTTGGCCAGCGCCCGTGCAATGGCTACTCGCTGCGCCTCGCCACCCGATAGGAGCGCTGGCTTGGCTGCGGCGCGGTGGTCGACTTCGAGATAGCCAAGCAGATCGCCGGCACGCGTCCGACCCTTTTCAACCGGCCAGCCGGCGAGGTCGAGGACCACGGCAACGTTCTCCTCCGCGGTCAGGAAGGGCAGAAGGTTGTGCGTCTGGAAGATGAAGCCGATCTTGTCCAGCCTGAGCCTCCGCAGGTCGCGCCGCAGCCATTGCCCGTCAAACACCGTCTCGCCGTCCAACGTCACCCGGCCCGCCGATGGCGTCAGGATGCAGCCGATGACGTTGAGCAGTGTAGTCTTGCCCGAACCCGAGGGGCCGAGAAGCGCAATGACCTCGCCGGTGCGGACCTGAAGGTCGACGTCGCGCAGCGCATCGACACGGGTTTCGCCCTCGCCGAAATGCTTGGCCACACCTTTCACGTCGATGAGGATTTCACCGCCCGCCATGTCAGCTCCCCAGAGCCGTAGCGGGATCGACCTTCATCGCCGCCCGTACGCCAAGGCCTGAGGCGGCGATGCAAACGGCGAAGATGATCCCGGCCAGCACCATCACGTTGAACGGCTCCAGTACCACCCGGCGCGGGAAATAGTCCTTCACCGTCAGGATCAGCATAAGCCCGATCCCCCAGCCCGAAGCCCCGAGGATCAGCGCCTGCTGCACGATCAGCCCGATTATGGTGCGGTCAGGCGCGCCGATCAGTTTCAGCGTGGCGATCTGCTTCAGCTTCTCCATCGTCATCGTGTAGATGATGAGCGCGATCACTACCGCTGAAACGCTGAGCAGGATGCCGAGAAACAGACCGATCTGTCGCCGCGCCAGATCCACCACTGACGAGACCAGAATGTCTTCCTGCTCTGCTTGCGTCAGGGCTGCCAGATGTTTCCACTGCCGCACGGTCGCGGTCAGCAATTCGACATCCGCGCCCGGCGCTACCCTTGCAATCACGGCCGCGACCGAAGCGGACTTGACCGAAACGGCGCCTCGCGCCGCCTGAACGCGCTGGGCTGCGGGGTCAAGCTCGGTCTGCAATGCCATCGCGTCGGGCAGCGTGATATAGACCGCTGGATCGCCGCCCGCGTTCATTGCCCCTTCGACCAGCCCGACCACGGTGAAACGGTTGCGCCCGAGACGGATCGTCTCACCGGTCAGAAGACCGGTCTTGCGGTCTGCCACCAGTTCGAAATGGCTTGTGCCGATGCTGCGCCCTTCGGCGATGCGCTGCGGCCCGCCGGGATGTCCCGGCTCATAGCCGATGACGTAGAGCCGGAGCGACGCGCCGGCATGGGAAGCTTCGATGTTCTGAAAGTTGATCGCACCGACCTCGGCCACGCCGGGCATGCGCGCCACCGCATCGCGCGTGGTCAGCGGGATGTTCGAAGCTTCGGCGAACGGGCCCTTGGTGCCGCTCTCGACCACCCAGACATCCGCCGCCGGAGCCTTCACGACCGCCAGCGCATCGGCGACAAGGCCGTTATAGATGCCGATCATCGACAGCACGACCGTCATCAAGAGCCCCAACCCGAAACAGGTGAGGACGAAGCGGAACAGTCCGTGGCGTATATCCTTGAGAGCAAGGTTCATGGCGTGGTCCTGGTCCGCGCCCGCCGCCCCTCGGTTGCGCCTTGCGGTATCTGGGCGACGATGGCGGCATCGTCCGGCAGGCTGCCCGTGACTTCGACCCGGCCCCGATCGTCGCGCGCGCCGAAGGTCAGTTCGACCTGCTCCAGCCGTCCGTCCCGCACCAGCCAGACCCGGCCGCGATGCCCCTCGAAACCGGTGATCGCGACCTCCGGCACCATCAGTGCACTGTTGCGGTTGCCGGTGGTGATGCGCACTTCGGCCTGTTCGCCGAGATACATCGGCTGGGGGCAGTCCGTGCAGGTCAGCCAGATCCGGCGTTCCTCGTTCACCCGATCGCTTTCCAGCCCGATGCGGGCGATAATACCCTGGAACTCAGCCTGCGGTTGTGAGCGCAGCCGGATCGTGCCGGGCTGGCCAAGCGCAAGCTGGCCGGCGCGCTCCTCATCGACATAGGCTTGTATCCAGACCGTTTCGGGAGCGATCAGGGTGAAGATCGGATCGCCGGCCCGTACCACCGTTCCCGCTTCGGCATGGCGCGTGACGATCACCGCGTCATAGGGTGCGCTCAGCCGATGGCGGGCGAGGAGAACCTTTTCCTGTTCCAGTGCGGCGGCCGCGTCCGCGCGCTGAGCACGGATCACCGCCACATCCGCCTCGGCGACCGCAAGATCGGCACGGGCCACATCCTCGTCACGCTGCGCTTCCTCGGCGCGCTGGATCGAGGTCACATCGCGCTGCGCCAATCCCTGCTGACGCTGATTTGCCGCCTGGCGCTGCGCCAGTACGCTGCGGGCCCGCGCCACCGTGGCCTCGGCGCGGGCGAGCGCGGCGACATTGGCCTCGACCGCAGCGCGGGCGCGGGCGGTGCGCGCCTCCTGCTCGGCTGGATCAATGGTCGCCAGTTCCTGCCCTCTGACTACCCGGTTCCCGACGTCAGCGGCCAGCCCGGTCAGGGTAGCGCCAACCTCGAACCCGACCCGGCTGAGGATCCTCGCCTCAACCGAGCCAAGGCCGTAGATGCGCAGGGCCACATCCTGCTCTGGTTGCACCACGCTGACTGTGAGCGGCCGCTCGGTGAGGAACAGCACACCCGCGCCCAGCACCAGAACCGCCGCCGCCGCACCGAACATCCACCGCCGCCGCATGGCCTAATCCTCCTTCATGGTCAAAAGCCGAAGTTGTATTTCAAGGACCCGCTTGCCTTCCCCGACCAGGGAGAAGTTGCGCGCGCCGAGCGACCAGCGGATCGCCATGCCCTGCACCAGCGACGTCAGCAAAACGGCGGCATCCTCTGGAGCGACTTCGCGGCGCAAGAGGCCAGCGTCTTGACCACGAGCCAGTTCGGTCACGATCAGCCCCTGAAACTTCATCAGCAGGCCTCGAAAGGCAGCGCGCAAATCCTCATTGCCAACATTCAGCTCGCGCGAGAACAGCAGCATGGGTAGCGCCGGGGTTGCCGCGATCTGCCCAAGCTGCGCGACCACCAGCGCCGTGACCCGGTCGATGGGGCCATCAGTCCCAGTCATGGCCCGTTGCCAGGCTATTGCCAGTTCCCCGGTCACATGATCCGCCATGGCAAGCCACATCGCGGCCTTGGTCGGGAAATGCCGGAACAAGGCGGCCTGACTGACGCCCACAGCCGCTGCGGCAGCACCTGTCGTCACCCGATCCGGCCCGATCTGGTCGGCCAGGTCGAGGACGGCCGCGACGATTTCGGCCTTGCGTAATTCCGTAGATTTTCGCATAAAGCACCTAGTAAGTGAGCAATCACATACTTAAATGAAGCAATGATCGTGGTCAAGCTTTTCTGACGGGCAAAGCGAACGCGCGGTGTTGCCAGCAAGATGGCGGCATGCTGCCGGCAATGGGATCAGGCTTGGAAGGGGTGATCTTTCATGGATGTACAGAACCAGAACTGGGACGATCTGCGCTGACGGGCGCCGGAGAGGCCATGCAATAGACCGCCATCCGGATCGACGAGGAAATTATCGCCCTGTCGCGTCAGGTGACCGGATAGGACCAGCGCCTGAGCGGGCTTATCCGCATCACAGCTATCGATATGCTGGCGATCGGGTTATTGCCGCCGCATTTGGCCGCCTTTCATGCAGCGCAGCCAGGGATCGAATTGGAAGTGATCGTTTCGGACACTCCCTTGGACCTGACCCGACGCGAGGCCGATGTCGCACTGCGCATCGGCAACGCGCCGCAGGAAATATTGGTCGGTCGGCGCGTCGGCCGGCTGGCCTTCGGAGCCTACGCCTCGGCAGACCGTACCACCCGGGGGATCGATGACGATCTTGCAAGCAACGACTGGATCGGCTTCGGCCAGTCACATGGAGCGGTCGGTCATCAGTTGGCCGATTGGCTGCCCGGAGTGCAACCGATCTACCGCACCAATTCGATTGCGGCCGCCATTGCCGCGGCGAGGGCCGGAATCGGCCTTGCGCCGCTGCCCTGCGCTGTAGCCGACGGCGCGCCCGACCTTGTCCGGGTCGCCATGTTTCCGGAAGATTTCCAGCTCGATCTGTGGCTGCTGCCCCATGAGGATTTGCGCAACACCGCCCGTATCCGTGCCTTCATGGATTTCATGGCTGGTGCGCTCGCCACCGACGCCGACCTTCTGGAGGGTCGTCGCCCGCAGACGAGCGATCTCCGGACGGGCATGGTATGATTCATCCTTATCTCTTCTGTATGGTGCGGTCCTGGAGGTAAGCTCGATGCTGTGATGGAAAAGGAATAACGGAACCTGATCGACCGGGAATGTAACGCCAGCCCGTATGGCGCGCCGCTGCCCGGGCTCTCCAGCCACTACCGCCGTCGCGGCACAGCCAGGAACACAACGTGCAAATCGACCTTTCTTCCGACCGCTTTATGACAGCATTGACCGGCATCACGCTTGCCGGGATGGCGCTTGCGACTGTCGATGCCTTTTTGAGCCCCAGCCTTTGGGGGCCGGTCGGTCTCGTGCTGGTCTATCTGGCCGGTGGTGTGCCGACCGGAGTCCGGGCCCTGACGTCGCTTTGGCGTGAGCGGATTCTCGACATCGATCTTCTAATGATCGTGGCCGCCCTTGCCGCCGCCGCGGTGGGTGCTACGCTCGAAGGAGCGGTGCTGTTGACGCTGTTCAGCTTGTCGACCACGTTGGAGCAGCGGGCGATGAGCCGGGCGCGTCATGCGGTCGAGGCGCTGATGGCGTTGCGTCCCGACACCGCGCTCAGGCGCAATTCGGATGGAACGGTTACCGAGGTACCGGTGGGCGATCTCGCAGCTGGCGACCTGGTGGTGCTGCGCCCCGGTGCGCGCGTGCCGGCCGATGGCGAGGTGGCGGAAGGCGAAGGCTCGCTCGATGAGGCGACGATCACCGGCGAATCGATGCCGGTCGGCAAAGGCCCCGGCGCAAAGGTGTTCGAGGCCACGGTAAACCTCAACGCCGTGCTGCTCGTCCGCGTTACCCGTCCGGTCGCGGAAAGCACCGTGGCGCGGATGATCGAACTGGTGACCGAGGCCCAGGCGTCGCGCGCTCCATCCGAACGGTTCAGCGCCTGGTTCGGCCAGCGCTACACCATCGCGGTTCTCGCTGGCGCGGTGCTGGCTCTCGCTATATTTCTCGCGCTTGGCTGGACGATGCAGGATGCGCTTTATCGTGCAGCAACGCTGCTGGTCGCGGCCAGTCCCTGCGCGGTGGTGATATCGGTTCCGGCCGCGATCCTCTCGGCGCTGGCGGCGGCCGCGCGGGGCGGTGTTCTGTTCAAGGGCGGCGCGGCGCTGGAGACGCTGGCCGAGGTCGATATCTTTGCCTTCGACAAAACCGGTACGCTGACCACCGGCAAGGCCGAGGTGACGCAAATTGTGACGCAGGAACCCGAAGAGCGGTTCCTGTCATTGATCGCCGGTCTTGAGGCGCATTCCGAGCATCCAATTGCCGAAGCTATCCGCCTCTACATCGAGGAGAGAGGTATCGCCGCCGTCGAGGTCTGCGATGTCGAAACCGTGCCCAGTGAGGGGATCACCGGGGAAGATGCCGTAGGTGCGCTCTGGGCCGGGAATCCGCGTATGGCGGCGCGCATGGGCGCATCGCTCGACAATCCAGAATATGCGCAACTGACGGACGGTAGCCAGACCGTGGTGTGGCTGGGGCGGGGAGATCGGGTCTATGGTGCACTCACCGTCGCCGACCGTCCGCGCGAGACCTCGGCCGCGGGGTTGGCTGGGCTCAGGGCGGCTGGGGTAGATACTATCGCCATGATGACCGGCGACCGGCGCCCTGTCGGCTTGCGGATCGCCGCGGAACTCGGGCTGGAGGCAAAACATGTCCATGCCGATCTGCTGCCTGAAGACAAGGTCCGACTGGTGGGCGAACTGGCAAAGAATGGAAAGGTGGCCTTTGTCGGCGACGGGGTGAACGACGCCGCCGCGCTGGCGCGGGCCGATGTCGGCATCGCCATGGGCGCAGCGGGCAGCGACGTCGCCTTGCAGGCAGCCGATGTCGCACTGTTGTCGGAGGACATGGCCCGCCTTGCCGCCGCGCATCGGTTGGCGCGCCGCACCCGCCGGATCATCCGTCAGAATCTGATTTTCGCCATCGGCATGATGCTGCTTCTGGTCGCCTCGAGCCTGTTTTTCGCCCTGCCGTTGCCCCTCGCGGTCGTCGGACACGAAGGCGGCACGGTGCTGGTGGTGCTGAACGGCCTCAGGTTGCTTGCAGATCCAATCCGGGCGCGCAGTGAGGTCTCACTGCGTCGCGCACCGGACGTCGATCCTGTAGAGCCTTCATATCAGTCAGGAGTTTGATCGGATGGCGGCAATCCCGTCCGAAACGCGCATAGATGAGGAAAATGATTACTCTTCAGCAGGTGTCGATTGCGGTTAAGAACCTGTGGTTCGAATGACGGCCGAAGGTGGCGATGACCATACCGAGCAACAACCTGCTCCTGTCACCGATCATCGCGGCCGCCGCCATGTCGTTGTCGTCGGTCAGTGTCATCGCCAATGCGCTGCGATTGCGAGGGCTGAAACTTTGACTGAAATGCCTACGACTGACACCAGGGTGTCAGTCGTAGGCGAGGGCTTCAGTCGCGCCAGTAATTGTTGTCGGCCGCGACCGTCTGGAAATGGATGGCGATCACCTGTGAGGAAGCGATCAGTTGCGCGGTGTCCTGATCGTAGACCGCGCGCAACTTGTCGCGAATCTCGGCGGAAGGCTGGGTTACCTTGACGCCGACCCGCGCCATTTTAGTGGCAAGGTCGAACCCCTCCTGCGGGGTCGCTGTCTTGAGTGAGGGAAGCCAAGTGTCAGCCATGATGTTTTCCTTTCAGAGAATATGAATACGCAACAACCGTAATCTATCCGAGCAGCCGACGAAAGCATCAACCCGCGATACGCTTCGCCTCCAGGCGTCACGCCTGAAACGCCCTTTCGTGCGGGAAATCACCTTTCGCGATGTAAGCTTCTTCCGCCTGCGTCGATTCTCGGCCGAGGGCCTGATTGCGGTGCGGGTGACGACCGAAAGCGGCGATGACCTTGCGAACATCACGGGCCTGTTTCACCAGTGACTGGTATATCGGCTGAAGGGAAGCAGGCGTGTCCGCTGCGATCTCTTCGCGAAGCTTGATGAGAGATCGATGCGCCCGAGTTGATCCGGGCCTTCGCAATGGCCAAGGGGCTGACTGTAGACGATCCTGAACCAGGGCATGCCCAGCGATGCGTAGTGGCCGTTGGAGAACCCCTCCATCGCCAGCGACAGCGCGGCAGAGTCTTGCGCGAATGCGCGTGGCGTGCCGCGCCAAAGCGAGCGCGAGAACTGGTCGAGCACGATGATGAGCGCCAGCCTGCCTTCGGGGGCGCTGGCTCAGTCGTTGAGATCACCTGAAGCTGCGCTGCTCGTGAGGTCGGCGAAGCGCGCGACGATTTTGTCGTCCGCACCGCCGTGCAGCCGCCACGATCAGTGATCGCGATGAGTTCCAGCCGCTATCCCTGACGAGCGGCCTTCGGGAAACCAGAAGTCGAGAACGTCGTTCCACGGGGCGGTCCTGGTATTCATATCGATTTTTTCCGGCAGCTGCGAGCGATGAGACAGGGTTGGGTCAGCTCACCGGAGCGGGGTTTGCCAGGAAGGCTTCAGTCTCGTGCGGCCTCAGTTGCGGGAAGGGCAGTGGCGGCTTTTGAAGCCCTCCCGCCGGGTGCGGAGGCCTTCGGCACGCGCAGCAGACGCATGCCGTTGGCGATGACGATCAGCACCGAAAGCTGGTGGACCAGCATGCCGCCGGCCATGTGGACATTGCCAGAGAACACGCCCGCCAGCAGCCCCGCCACCGTCACCAGCGCGATGACGAGGTTCTGCCGCATATTGCCCAGCGTCGCGCGCGAGATCGCCATCGCTTCGGGGATATTGCCGAGATCGTCCTTCAGGAGTGCGATGTCGGCGGTCTCGATGGCGACGTCGCTGCCGGCCGCGCCCATGGCAATCGAGGTGTCGGCGGCGGCAAGCGCCGGCGCGTCGTTGATACCGTCGCCGACCATGGCGACATGCGCGCCATCTGCCTTCATCTTCCGGATTAACTCCAGTTTGGGTGTTGTCACGTTAACTGGGCTACAGTTGCCTA
>NZ_JARRAE010000035.1 GCF_030376605.1 Pseudochrobactrum sp. sp1633
GGGCTGAATTCCCCTCACCATTCGACGGCAACATTGTAATAATTATTGTTTTGGGACGTCACCCCCTCACCATATTATGTTTTTATTCAATGTCATGAATAACAAAATGAAGATCAAGATGGAGTGGTTGCTTAAGTCCCTTGTTTGAATTATGTCAGCGACTAGTGTGAAATTATTAATGATAGTTGAATCAATCTAGTCCATTTAATGAAGGCTAGTTAAACTCAAATGGAGTTTTAATATGTCATAATTTGTGCCAGGACGGTGAAATGATGATGTTTAAAATTTAGTGCGTAGAAAGCCTCTCTATGAAGAATTTTGGTGTTGGCGTTCAAGATTTAAGAAAAAGCGCCCAGTTATTTCGATTATGGCTAATGCTAGGGTGGGTAGAAATCCGCCAACGCTATGCAAGATCCCGAATTGGTCCATTCTGGATGACAATCAGCATGGGTGTTATGATTACCACCCTAGGTATTGTATATGGCACACTTTTCGGTGCAGAACTTCATGATTACTTGCCGATGCTCGCTATAGGTTTTGTGCTATGGGGATTTATCAGCAGCACAATTAATGAAGGGTGTAATGCTTATGTTACTGGAAGCGCATATTTGAAACAAATTCCGCTTGATCGCGGAATATTCATTTATCAGACATTGTGGAGGAATATAATTATATTTGCACATAATGCAGTAATCATTGTAATTGTGCTTATTTATTTTCAATATAACTTCATACAAAATCTTCATCTTTTTCTGGTTGGATTCATTGTCTTAGCGTGGAATTTGCTTTGGATTACTACCCTTTTATCTACAATATGCGCTAGATACCGCGACTTACACCAAATTGTAGGCAGTATATTGCAGGTATGTTTTTATATCACGCCCATCCTGTTCAAGCGTGAGATGCTAAACAAATACCCGCTACTGATTGAACTGAATCCATTCGCACATTTCCTGGAAATTGTACGATCTCCTCTGCTCGGTCAGCCAGTGCCGCAATTAAGTTGGATTGTGAGTATTGGCCTAGCTGTTTTTGGAAGTTTATTAAGCGTGTGGTTTCACGGGCGTTATAGAGCTCGCATCCCATACTGGGTTTAGTTTCAGGAGATTTCATATGCCTTTTGTCAAAGCTAATAATCTTAGCGTTGAAATGCCGATATATGAACTATCCGGCCGTTCAATGAAAATGCAGCTTTTAAAAAAACTGAGTACTGGACGCATTAATGCGAGTCCGACAGGTGTCACCATCGTAAAAGCACTTCAGAATGTTAGCTTTGAAGTGCACGACGGGGATCGCGTCGGTTTAATTGGTCGCAACGGATCGGGAAAATCGACACTTCTACGCGTTCTAGGAGGCATTTATGAGCCATCGGCTGGTAATATTGTTGTTGATGGCAAAGCTGTTGCACTTCTTGAAATGGGACTAGGTATGGATGATACCTTAACGGGGTATCAGAACATAAAGCTTCGCGGAATGTTGCTTGGCATGTCCTCAGAAGAAATTAGTGCAAAAACACCCGAAATTGCTGAATTCACTGACTTAGGTGACTATCTACATCTACCAATCAAAACTTATTCATCAGGAATGCGCGTCAGACTTGCATTTGCTATCTCTACAGCAATTCATGCTGAACTATTACTACTAGATGAAATAATTGGTGTTGGTGATGCCGCCTTTATTGGAAAAGCTAATACCCGTCTTAAAGAATTTCAACAGCGAGCCAATATTGTATTCCTCGCTTCACATTCTAACGACATCATAGCTGAAATGTGCAATAAGGTTATGTGGTTGGATGCTGGTGAGTTGCGTTATTTTGGCGATGTAAAAGAAGGCCTTAAAGTTTACAGCGAATCATTTTATTAAATAACTAAAATTTAACTCCGATTAATGCGAAGCTTCAATCGGAGTTAAATTATTTTTAATGTCACGTAATTATTAAAATATACACTACTCCATTACCAGATAGTTTTAAGGATAAGACTTTTCCATTTCTTTTTCCATAATTCTACATCATATACATCAATATTAGATGAAGCATTAATGGCTATTCTTTCGAGTAGTGTACGGTCTTCAGCCAGCGCAATGATTGCCTCTCTTAACGCTGAAACAATTGGGCGTATAAGTATACCATTAATGCCATCCTGCACTAGATTTGGCAGCCCGCCTACGTTTGTGGCAATTACAGCACAATTCGAAGCGAAAGCCTCAACACATGACAATGACGTTCCCTCAGATGCCAATGTAGGTATTAGTACAATATGATGCTCTCTATAAACCTCACCCATCTCATCCATATCACGCTCTATCCAATCGACCTTTCCTTTATGGCGTTGAACAAAACCCTGAACAGCAATTAAGTCTTCACCGACTGCCTGACCACATAATGTTAAATGCAAATCGTTACGCGTTCTAAACAATTCATCAAATGCCTCAATAGTTAAATACAACCCTCTTGGCTCATATAAACGTCTTGGCAATAATATCTTTAATTTGCTATCCTCAAAATCTTTCTTTTCAGAAATGAATATTTTTGTATCAACATAATTTGGTATATAATGCAAATTAGCAGCTATATCCCAATCGATAGTCCTAACCCAATTTATAAAATTTGTATCAACACACACTGTATTTCTACAGCGCCTTAAAGATTCAAATATTAAATTATAATCCATCCTTTCCTTGTTGTACAAATTACCAATACTATCCCAATATACACCGTGATTAATACCTATAGCTGGGCGATTACTATCTACAGAACAAGCAAGATCTAATGGAGATGCGATAACCAATTGCGAATTATGTGCCTTTTTACACAATTCTGAACTAACTACATCCGAATTGAATCCTGCATTTGTTTGCACTCCAACAACAGGTACTCCACGAAAATTTCGCTCAAATCCCTTATTCGCATTTTGCAAAATTCGTGGTTGATAACCTAAATCAGAAATTATTTTTGACAAATCATAAACATAACGTTCTGCCCCGCCTTTATATAACACCTCTCCATCCCAATCGAAAAAATTGAAATTTATAATGTCGACTAGTTTATTTGGTTCTTTTACCGCAGCATAACTCTTGTTAACTTGAGTACGCATTCTCTCGAGTAATGGCGCAGTTAAATTACTCCATTCATGCTGACGTAAACACAGCGCATAGCTATGACTGCCGGGTGCAATCCATTTACGGTTTTTAATAATTTGCAAGATTGCCTGAGCATCACAAACATTAATTATCTCAGCATATTCATTAACAGTTTTGGTAGGTAAAGCTAATATCGGCTTGTTAGCCGCCATAAACTCAAATAATTTCAGAGGAGAAACACCATCAGTCCCCTCGCCTGCCACAAAAGGGATGAGACCAATATCTATATTTTGTAAATAATTTTTTATATCGTCGTAAGGTAGCTTCCCTAAATAACGTACGCTGGATAACTTGAAAAGCTCCTCATACTGCTTCTGTATATTCTTTAGCTTTTCGCTATTAAACGCGGCGACAGGCCCCACAAGAACCAATTCTACCCCTGGCAATTGAGCTATTGATTTCAACAGCTCTATATCGAGTAACTCTGAAAGTATCCCATGATAACCAACTCGGAGATTATCGCCACATACGCCATCTGAAAAGCCATTTTGAAAGTCTTTTTGCCAGACACCATTTTCGAGCAGCAATGGATTTTTCGTAACATCAATATTATTATCAAGTAATTTTTTTGATGAAAACAATGTTACATCAGAATGTGATAGTAAATTTTCATGACAGTCTTTAAGTTTTTTCTTATCGCCAGAGAATATAGAAAAATCGTCTAGCACATCATAAACAACAAAAGGCTTATCAAAAAAATCTATAAGACACGAAAATACTGGGTAATGTATATATAAGAAGATATTTTCATCCAAAAAATAGGATGAAACATCTTCAAACATATTAGTCACATAAAGATTTTCTTCAATTCTTGTTATCTTTTTATACTTATCATCAATTGTCATCATAATGCACAAATATCCTGCATTAGATAGACATGAGAGCAGATGATCAGGTCGCTGCTTTAAGCTCAAATCATAAGCAACTGGCGCTAAAACCACTCCCTTATAAGTTCCCAAATCACCAAAAGCATCTCTAAGCTGCTGCAATCTGAATGAATTGTGTTTCTTACTGTAGCTCCTTAAGTATTCATACAAATCATGCTCATCTGATTTTGTACAACCTAAAAACTGGAATTGTTGCTTAGACATCAACTCAATTGATGCAAGTTTTCTACCTAATGTATATCCATATTTACGAACGTACCAAAATCTCAACCTAAGATCATAAGCATAGCTTTTCAACGACATAAAATTCTCTCAAACCAATTTTAGAATAGGTAAACCTCTTTGAAGCTTAGTTTAGTGCACACTAATAAATGTGCAGAAATAATTCAATACGGCACTGACCTAGCCACCAAACCGCCACATCTGAAGTTAATTTTGGATTTGGCCAATAACTAACCAATCCAGCATCCAAACCACACATTCATCGTTTACCCGGCAGAGACCTGATAAGATTCACTTCAACGCGCTGACACCAATGACGATCTCGGCACAAATGAGGCGGAGGCGACTTAGCAGACTGAACCGCACCGGGTTTGCCGGAGACCCCAACTCGTGAGAAGTAGGGTCTATGACAAGCAAAACGACGAACAAATTCTCTCCTGAAGTCCGTGCCCGCGCGGTTCGAATGGTGACGGAGCATGAAGCCGAACATCCCTCCCGCTGGGCGGCGGTATCATCGATAGCGGCCAAGATCGGCTGCTCGGCGCATACGCTCCATGAATGGGTGAAGAAGGCCGAGGTCAACAGCGGCAAGCGTGCAGGTTTGCCGAGCGACGTCGCGGAGAAGATGAAGGCTTTGGAGCGGGAGAACCGCGAGCTTCGTCAGGCGAATGAGATTTTACGCAAAGCCTCTGCGTATTTTGCCCAGGCGGAGCTCGACCGCCCACTGAAGCGATGATTGCTTTCATCGACGAACACCGCTCAAGGTTCGGGGTCGAGCCGATCTGCAGGCTGCTGCCGATTGCCCCGACCACCTATTATGAGGTCGCCGCCAAGCGCACGGACGTGGATCGCCTGTCGGCCCGCGCCCGGAGCGACATGGCCATGAAGATCGAGATACGCCGTGTGTTCAACGAGAACTTCCAGGCCTATGGTGCGCGCAAGGTCTGGCGGCAGTTGCAACGAGAAGGCTTCGACATCGCCCGCTGCACCGTCGCTCGGCTTATGAGAATGATGGGGCTTCAAGGCGTCATTCGCGGCAAGCCAGTCAGAACCACTGTGCCGGACAAAGCAACTCCATGCCCGCTTGATCGCGTGAACCGATACTTCTTCGCACCCGCACCAAACATGCTGTGGCTTTCTGATTTCACGTATGTGGCCACTTGGCAGGGTTTCGTCTACGTCGCTTTCGTGATCGATGCCTTCGCTCGCCGTATCGTCGGTTGGCGGGCAAGTCGGACTGCCCATGCAGGCTTTGTGCTCGATGCTCTTGACCAGGCGCTTCATGATCGGCGGTTCGCCCATCGTGGCGGACTCATTCATCATTCCGACAGGGGCTCGCAATACGTGTCCATTCGCTATTCCGAGCGACTGGCGGAAGCAGGCATTGAGCCTTCTGTCGGAAGCGTTGGCGACAGTTACGACAACGCTCTGGCCGAAACGATCAACGGTCTTTACAAGGCCGAGGTCATCCATCGACGGGGACCGTGGCGCAACTTCGAAGCCGTGGAGTTCGCCACGCTCGAATGGGTCGATTGGTTTAACAACCGTCGCCTTCTGGAGCCCATCGGAAACGTTCCGCCCGCCGAGGCCGAAGAACGATACTATGCCATGCTGGACGCGCCAGCTATGGCCGCATAACTTAAACCAAACGGTCTCCGGCAAATACGGTGCGGTTCAGACTACTCAAAACGCTGAGATCAACCAAACATCTTCTTTTAAAGAAAAGTTCTTTGATGATTTTAATAATATTTTACATTACTTAGGTAGCTGTGAGATATCATTTTGACAAAATGATGATGGCATTCTTTTGGTGAATAAAATTTCACAACATCGAGATTGAGGTATTTTGGTGAACCATATGTATAATGTAGCTAAAAAAATTTACTGGAAAATGCCTCAGAGCATTCAAGGTAAATTGCGGTTACCTGCTAGAAAAATTGCAAATTATTTACGTAAAACCGATTTGACCAAATATAATTTAAGAAAAAATAGTGACTTGTCTTGGCCACAGTTTCAAAAAAACATACTGACACACTCTAATAATTACAAAGGAATTTTCATACAAAGCCCTGTTATTGATTGGGATGTAGAACTGTATCAACGTCCACAACATTTAGCGAATGCATTCGCTAAATTAGGTTATTTAGTTATTTACTGCACTTTAAATTGGTCAAAAGATAATGTTTCTGGTTTCAGACAGGTTTCACCAAATATATGGCTAACCAATTACAATGTAATAGGTAAAATACCTGATTCTATTGTTTCCATTTATTCAACTTCCTACGCATATGCAGATGATATTATCAATGATACAGAGAAAAATTACCATTTAATTTATGAATATATCGATCATATTGATCCTAAAATTAGTGGAGATCCGGCGAACATTGCCCGCTTAGTGAATTTGAAAGATTACGCATTTGGTGGAGGCGCAGATAAAATTGTTGCCTCATCAATTGCACTTTACGATGAAGCAGTTGCAAACGCTGGCGCTGGAAACGTTATTTTATCTCAAAATGGTGTAGATACTGCTCATTATCGTAACATAGCGGAGAATGATTTTAGCCTACCGGAAGAATACAGAAATTTTCGAAATAAATATCAGAACATAGTTGGATATTTTGGCGCTCTTGCACCATGGATTTGGTACGATGCAATCAATGAAATAACTCAAAACAATCCGGAAATAGGGTTTATATTTATCGGACCAGATTATTACGGTGGCGCCAAGAATATAACAAAACGAGAAAATGTGCTTTGTACAGGAGCCATTAATTATAAAGAATTACCCATCTATGCTAAGGAATTTGACATATGCTTCATTCCATTCGAACCTGGTGAAATAGCGAGAACCACCTCCCCACTAAAACTTTTTGAATATTTTGCCTTAGAAAAACCAGTGGTTGTTACTTCAGAGATGAAAGAGTGCATAATTTACAATGAAGTATTCAAAGGTAAAAACTCTGAAGAACTATCACATGCAATCCACAACGCTTTAAAGCACAAGAATGATCAGAGTTTTAAAGCTAAACTCGCATTACTCGCCGATAAGAACAATTGGACAAATCGGGCGATTGCCTTTGAAGGCGCATTTAAGGATGTAAAGTAGCGATATGAAAAAAATACTATGTGTTGTCGGTACTCGACCTGAAGCAATTAAAATGGCCCCAGTCATTCTGGAATTAAAAAAGAAGCCATGGGCTAAGGTTACTGTATTGGCCACAGCCCAGCACAGACAGATGCTTGATCAGGTATTAGGCTTTTTTAACATAACACCAGATTACGATCTAAATGTTATGAAGCCAAACCAAAGCCTTACCGACTTAACAGCACGTCTACTCATTGGCGCAGGGGAAGTATTAGATCAAGAAAAACCTGACGTCGTATTAGTCCAAGGCGATACAACAACCGTAATGTCTGTAGCTCTTGCGGCATTCTATCGGCAGATTCCGATTGGACACGTTGAAGCAGGCTTAAGAACAGGAGATATATTCAACCCGTTCCCTGAGGAAGCTAACCGCATAATAGCTGGCCATTTAGCTACATGGCATTTTGCGCCAACTACGAGTTCACGTGACAATCTATTAAAAGAAAACATCTGTCCTAAGAAAATTGAAGTCACAGGAAATACAGTGATTGATACGTTATTGGCAACAGCTGAAAAAGATATAACTTTACCTATCACTTTACCAAAGCATGAGCGCTTAGTTTTGATTACTTCTCATCGCCGTGAAAACTTTGGTGAACCGATACAGCGCATATGCAGAGCAATACGTAAACTTGCAGAAGATAATCCATGTATTTGCTTTCTCTACCCGGTACACCCTAATCCTAATGTCAAACTAGTCGCAGAACAACAACTGGCGGATCTGTCCAACGTAGTTCTATGTGACCCATTAGATTATGCCCCATTTGTTGCTGCTATGAAAATGTCTCACTTAATTATTAGTGATTCAGGCGGCGTACAAGAAGAAGCTCCAGCTTTAGGCAAGCCCGTTCTTGTCTTGAGACAGGAAACTGAGCGTCCTGAGGCTGTAACGGAAGGTGTAGTTAAGCTGGTAGGCACCGATTACAATCGCATTGTTACAGAAGCACAAATATTAATTGACAATGCAAAAGCTTACGCAGAAATGGCACGAGGAGTATCTCCTTACGGAGACGGCTCTGCATCAAAAAGAATTGCAAATAGGCTAGAAAAAGATTTAGTCATCTAATA
>NZ_JARRAE010000036.1 GCF_030376605.1 Pseudochrobactrum sp. sp1633
GGCTGGACAGATTTGTCAGTATTTTTATTGTGCTATTGGCCGGTGAAATACGGCGTGGCTTACACTGCTGCTGTTTGCAGTCTTTCTCAGAATTATTATAAAAGAAGTAATACAGATCACATTATAAAATTATTTATTTTAGCTCTTCAAGAGGCGGAAATACCCTATAGCCTTGAACGAAACACCAGCAATTCTGGCAATGCTGACGGTGTTTTACATGCAACACTGCCTGCTTCATCATCTCTGTGAAAAAGCAAGCAGTGCTGAGAAGTCAAACGAGGGGAAAGGCCACTTCCGTACGGTTGCGGCCATTTTGCTTGGCTTTATAAAGCGCCTGATCTGCTGTTTCAATCAAATGGCTGAAGTCGGGGTGTCCGTTAAATGTAGACACGCCGGCAGATAAAGTGATGTTTTTTGTTCCGCCATCCGGCAGAGTAAATTTCTGCCCTGAAATATGCTGGCGCAAGCGTTCAGCAGTTTCGAATGCCGCTGCAGATCCCGCTTCAATCAAAACAACAAGAAATTCTTCTCCGCCGTAGCGGAAAACAAAGTCATTGGCGCGGCAGTGGGTGAAAATGCTCTCTGCCACCTGCTGGAGGATATGGTCGCCTCCGGAATGTCCGTAACTGTCGTTAATTGCTTTGAAATTATCAATATCGAGCATCATAACGCTCAATTCCATGCCTTTTTGTGAAGCCATTTTTACTTCACGAGCGAGAATGGAAGGTAAAAACCGTCTGTTGAGAGTTCTTGTCAGCGGATCTCTGCCGGATTCCATTGCTACGGCCGCCTGAAAAAGTTCAGCCAGAAGAAACTTTATTTCACCGGTTTTATTCTTAAAGGTCTCAACCAGTTCCGCAATATTCAATGCGGGATTTCTGGCTGCGGCGGACATGGCTGGCAAAAGAGTATTATCAATATATTTCAGATCATTACGGATATTATCCAGCACAGGCGAGCCCTGAAAGATCATATCGCCTTTGTGATGAAGCCAAAGGCCGAAATCCGAACTTGCAAGCGCAGGCAAGGCTGTATCCGGTCGGCTGCCATAAAGATTAAACAGAACGGACTGGCTCCACTCCATTAATGCAGCGCGCTGGATTTCACGCTCAAGCGATAAGTCCTGACTGAGTGCAAAAACCCGATAAGCTTCATCCGTCTGCGCATCTGTCTTTGTATTGCTGACAAAAGCCTGACTCATAAACTCAATAGCAATATTGATTGCATTGCCGGTATAGGCTGACAAGACAGCAAAATCCGCGAGATCAAAGGCCTTGTTTTGCAGCTGATCAATGATCTCATTTCTTAAAAGGCGCGCGCCTTGCATAACGACATGGATAGGCACCTGAATGCGGGCATGGACTTCGCCGATCTTGCGCTGTTCTGCAACAAAAGCCTCAACATCCAGCGTGCGCTCAACAAATAAGCGGCGCAGCCAGCCACGCATAGAATGCTGAAGACGGTCATGCACGACGTCCTGCGAAAGAAACGCTCTCGCATCCGGATTTTGCAGCAAGCGATCATAAAAAACACTGACCAGACGGTCTTTATCAGCCTCAATGAGGCAGGAAAGCTGCTTCGCCAGATGGGCAGGCAGGCTCTGCACAAGCTGAAACCATTCCGCTTCAGAAGGGGTGAGCGTGTCGGCTGCATAACCGGTTATCTCTGATTTCAGACGTGCATTATCCGTAAAAGTCATGGCTCAATTCTCGTGTACCGAAGCATGCGACGGAAACGCAAAAAAGCGTTTTCCGATAACAATATAGGTTAAAACAATGACTTGAGGCGCATGATGTAACGCATCACATCCAAACAAAATGCGTTTTAAGTCTCGTTCAGAGGCCTGCGTATGTTGCAGTCAAATGATCTATTTGCACTGCCACGACGCACAATTTTCATAATTCAGAGCAAAGCCGGTGAGCATAATTAAACACAACATGCTCCGGCGTAAATTTTGAGGATTCCACCGTAAAGCGACGGTGTAAACCTCAGTTATTGCCTTCAATATAATGGATGTGAGATTAATGGAACTCTTAAATATATGTTTTTAAATGAAAACTCTGTTACCTGAATGTTGACACTTGTATCTTTGAAGGCAATAGGTAGACTGACCTACCTAACGCATTTTTTCAAGCAAGTTGGATCATAATGTCTGCTTCTTCAAAACCACAAACGGCACTTTCCGTACGCGAGCGCTTGCTCAGCGCAGCAGGCATTTTGTTTTACAACCAAGGCATCAGCGCAACCGGCATTGATATGATTACGGCCAAGGCCGGTGTCGCCAAAATGAGCCTTTATAATAACTTTTCCTCAAAATCGGATCTTGTCGCCGCTTTCATTGAGGCGAGACATCAGGAATGGGTTGATTTGTACCAGCTGCGTTTAAACAATGCTCATACACCTGAAGAGCGCATTCTGGCGGTTTTTGACGCCTATGCAGATCATGCCGAGTTTGACTATGAGAAGGGGTTTCGCGGTTGCGGATTATTGAACGCCGCAGCGGAACTCACTGTGGGTGACAAGGGCAGGGAGGCTGTAAGGCGCCATAAGGAGGAGATTGAGCGCTTTTTGGTGCAACATCTGCACGAGTTTCGCAGAACTGATGGCGGGCTTCTCTCTCAGGAGACGGTGGATACGACTGCCGAACATTTGGCTTTTTTGCTTGAGGGTTCATTTTCCCGTGCGGGGCTTGAAGGCAACAGCAACCGCGTTCATCAGGCAAGACGCCTTGCAGAAACGATTTTGGCCGCCCTATGAGTGACACATCAGCGATCAGAACAGACGGCGCAGGTCTGGGTATTCTCTGCGTTTTGATTGCCTCCTTTTTATGGGGTACGACGGGCACGGTTGCCACATTCGCACCGGAAGTCGGGCCGCTTGCAATTGGCGCCGTTGCGATGGGGCTAGGGGGGATATTGCAAGCCCTGCTCGCTCTGAGAGCACTGAAGCGCGATGGCACAATGTTACGCCAGTACTGGCCGGTTGTCTTATTCGGCGCTCTTTCGGTTGCGGCTTATCCGCTCGCCTTTTACTCATCGATGTATCTTGCCGGTGTCACTGTTGGCACTGTTGTAACAATCGGATCTGCGCCGCTGTTCTCTGCGCTTACAGAATGGGTGTTTGATCGTAAAACTTTGAGTAAACAATGGCTTGCTGGTTCTGTTGCGGGGCTCGCCGGAATTGTTTTGCTTTGCTTCTTCGGTGAGGAGCAAAAGGCAGCTCAGGTTGTGTCATCATCATGGGAGGTCACGGCGGGTGTTGTTCTGGGTTTGATTGGCGGTTTAACCTATGCGCTTTATACATGGGCTGCACACAGGCTGATGCGCAAAGGAATATCCTCCAAGGCTGCGATGGGAGCCATCTTTGGCATAGGGGGGATTTTGCTTATGCCGGTTTTATTGGCGACCGGCGGCGCTCTGCTCTCATCCTGGAATAATGCGCTTGTAGGCGCTTATATGGCCGTCATACCTATGTTCACCGGCTATGTGCTGTTTGGTTACGCATTAGCACGCATCTCCGTGAGCACGGCAACCACAATAACACTGATTGAGCCTGTCATTGCCGCTTTGCTGGCGGTTGTGATTGTGGGGGAAACACTCTCTGCGCTTGGATGGCTGGGAGCGGTGCTGGTGATATCCTGCCTTGTTATTCTGTCGGCACCCCAAAATACGTTTTCCCGCAAGCAGCGCCGGTAATTTCTGGCAAGTGTTGTCAGTTACTGCGCGCCAGTCCGTGAGCTATGAGCCGGTCAATAATCTGCTCATAGCTGACACCGCTTGCAGCCATGACTTTTGAATACATACTGATATCTGTGAAGCCCGGAATAGTATTAATTTCATTGATTAAAATGCGCATATCATCGGTCACGAAGAAATCCACACGCGCCATCGCATCGCAGCCGGTTGCCCGAAACGCTTTTTCAGCCATTTCCCGAATTTGGGTTTCAATTTGCGGTGTAAGCTCTGCGGGTACGGTTAAAACTGCACCATTCTCATCGGTATATTTGGCTTCATAACTGTAAAACCCGTGATTTTCCGCAGGTTTAATTTCACCGCAACGCGAAACAAAAATTCCTCTGTCAACATCCTCAAGCACAGCACATTCTACCTCGCGGCCACGAATAAACTCTTCCGCAAGCAGCTTCTTGTCATGCCTGAAACCTTCATCAAGCGCTGAGTTGTAATCCTCCCGGGTAGAAACTTTATTCACGCCGACAGATGATCCTTGCCGTGCCGGTTTAACGAAGAAGGGCAGGCCGAGAATATTCTGTACTGTTTCAAAATCAGGTGCCGATTGTTGATGAATTGTAACAGCATGCGCGACTGGCAAATTAGCTTCATTTAATAAGCGTTTTGCGATTTCTTTATCAAGCGCCACGGCTGAACCAAGAATGCCGCAGCCGATAAGAGGAACGCGCGCAACTTCCGCTAATCCTTGCACCGCACCGTCTTCACCATGAAGACCATGCAAAATCGGAAACAGAGCATCAATTTTAGAGAGTTCGCTGAAAGCTCCGGCTGCGGATATCGCGATCAGACGACCGCAACCGCCGGATAGCAGGCAAACTTCCGTAGCAGGAGATGGTGTTACAAACTGGCCTTGCTCAAACCAGCTCAGAAACCATTGTCCGTCACGGGAAATATAGATCGGAACTGCTTCATATTTTGCAGGATCCAGCGCTTGCATCACATTGGTCGCAGAAAGTACCGAAACATCATGTTCAGGCGAACGTCCGCCAAAAAGCAGGGCAATACGCAGTCTGTTTGATGATCCGGTCATATGTACTCCGATTTCGTTGTGTAACGGGAAAAGAAGTACACATCATTCTCATCAAACCAGACTAAAATAAGTCAGCTACAGGCGAACCAAATCTGGCTGCCTGTGCAAGCTGGTAAATAAGCCCGCACCGCGATCAAAGATGTCCTGAAAGCTATATATCCGCGGAATGCTCTGGTGCACTGTGCATCAGTTGCGTTTCCGGTGCGTGAACCAAAGCGAGATATCGTTCAAATTGCACCAGAATATCCGCGATCAGCTGTTCTTTGGTAAAGCCCATCACATCATAACCTCTGCCACCGCTTGAGAAATATGTCCGCGCCTCATGGCGAAGATTTGGTTTTCCAACCCCCATCGTGGAAAAAGCCGGGATATGTTGGGCAGCAGGCATAATGCCGTAGATAAAATCTCTCGTGCCTTCTGCGGTGGAGCGCAGAGCAATTGCGCCGCTGTCTTCTGTAACCACTACGGTTTCCCGCCCGCGATTATTCAACTCGGTCGTGACAGCATTCAAAGCATCTTTGGCAGGTCCGGCGATAAATGCCGCGACTTCTCGCTGGGTTGGCGCATGCATAATCAATGACAATCTGCGCTGCCATGTAAGGCCTGAGGCTGGTTGTGCGGTCGGGACAAGAGGAATTGCGGCATGAGCAGTCTGCTGTGCCAAATCCGCTTTCATGCCTTTAAACAGCGACCAGACAAGTGCAATCATGATAATGCTAAACGGCAGGGCGCTTGCAATGGTCACGGCTTGCAGTGCTCCCAGACCACCTGCAACTAAAAGACTTGCAGCGACCACGCCTTCCAATGTGCACCAAAAGACCCGCTGTCCGGTTGTGGTTTCGGTTTCTCCGCCTGCGGCGATTGAATCAATGACAAGCGAGCCGGAATCTGAGGACGTTACGAAGAAAATGGCAACCAGCATAACAGCTAAGGTTGAAGTCAGAGTTGTCCAAGGCAAATATTCGAAAAAGTGGAACAAGCCGACGGAGACATCGGCGGCAATCTCTGCGCCCAGTTTGCCACCGGCGACAGTGGTATCAATGAGAATTGCCGAGTTTCCAAAAACAGTCATCCAGAAGAATGTAAAACCGGCAGGGATAAACAGCACGGCCGTCACAAACTCTCTGACTGTCCGGCCTCGTGAAATACGGGCAATAAACATGCCGACAAAAGGCGACCAGGATATCCACCATGCCCAGTAGAACAGCGTCCATGCATCGACCCACGGCGTTGGTTCATAGGCATAGATATTGAAGGTACGCAGGACGATTGTATCGAGATACAGCCCGATATTCTGCACGAAATCACGGAAAAGCTCTGCTGTCGGCCCCACAATCAGCACAAAAAGCATCAGAAGAATTGCAAGCAGCAAGTTGGTTTCGGAGAGAATGCGCACGCCTTTATCCAGCCCTGTTGCAACGGAAATCGTTGCTAATGCCGTGATCACTATAATCAAAGGCAGCTGAACCTGTAGCCCGATCGGCAGGCCGATCAGGTAATGAAGTCCGGAATTAATCTGCGAAACGCCAAGCCCCAGTGAGGTTGCAATACCAAACATCGTGCCGACGATTGCGAAAATATCAACCGCATGACCAATCGGACCATTAATGCGCTCTTTGAGCAGCGGGTACAGGCCAGAGCGGATGGTGAGCGGAAGATTGTAACGATATCCGAAATAGGCGAGGGACAGACCCACAACGGCATAAATAGCCCAGGCGTGAATTCCCCAATGGAAAAATGTGACCGCCATTGCTTCCCGCGTTGCCGCAATGGAACGCGGTTCTGCCGTTGGTGGCGCCATAAAATGGGTCATCGGTTCGCCAACGGCATAATACATCAGTCCGATGCCCATACCCGCAGCGAAAAGCATTGCAATCCATGAGAGGAAACTGAAATCAGGTGTTGAATCATCGGGGCCGAGTTTGAGGCGTCCGTAACGCCCCAGACAGAGAAGCAGAACGCTAACCAGAAAAATTCCGACAGATAATAAATAAAACCATCCGAAATTTGCGAGAATGACTGTCTGAAGCTGCGTGAAAATGCTCGCGGCCTGATCAGGAACAACGACCCCAACGGCCAAAAAGACGCCGATGACTATGATGGATCCGAAAAATACCGGTGGGTTTATAATGAACTTTGCTGGCATGAAAACTCTCGCAGGTTAGCGTTTCATGTTTTTAAAAAACAAAAAATAACTCTATAAAAATCAAGTAGTCTGACATTTTATGAATAAGGCGGATTTAATAAATATGACAGGAAGACTATTATAAGGGAAGGGACAGATCGACCTTAACTCTGTCCAGTACAACGATTGTTCTATAAGATTTAACCAAATGATTTTCTCCTAATAATTCAGCTGTCCTGCTTTCATATTCTTCCGTTGTTGGAACCGTCATTATCAGTATCAGGCCTGCACTGCCTGCAACCCAATAACATTGTCGCATGTTGATGTTGGTCGTCGTTTCGGACCGGACGGGGAATGGGGCATTTTCAATGGTTCCTATCGCGGCGGCGAGACTGCGATGAAGCATAATGACATTCAGGTTGGTGTCTTGTCGCTGGGGCTTGATTATCGCGGTGAACGGGTACGTGCCTCGCTTGATCTCAATCATTCCCGACAGAATATCGATGCGCCGACTTCACTGTTTAATGCGGCAGAAAAAAATTTCAAAATCCCGGATGCACCGAATGGCCGGATTAACACAGCCAATCCGTTCGAATATCATGACAGCAAGCACAATATGGCCGCTGCCCGTGTCGAGGTTGATGTGCTGGACAATACGACTGTCTATGCGGCAGGTGGTATCAGCCGTTATCGTGAGGATTTCCTGTCCACATCATACACAATTCTCAATTCCAACGGCGATGCAGAAGTTGAATTTGGCTATAATCCGCAGCAGATTCAGGGACTGTCGGGTGAGGTTGGTGTTCGCTCCGAATTTGATACCGGTCCTGTAGGCCATAAGCTCAATATTTCAGTGAGCGGAGCAAAAAACGAGAACCATCGCGGCCGTTTTAACCCCGGAAAACTGGGTTTCCGAAAATACCCGATCAACATCTACAATCCGGCCTATGTGCCTGATAACTGGGTAGATACAAGCGGATTGCTGCGCTCGGATAATCTCTATCCGTTCTCTGAGCTGGTTGCTAACAGCATCGCGATTTCTGACACGCTCTCTTTTGCCGATGACCGGTTCCAGCTGACGCTTGGCGGGCGTTATCAGCATATGCGTACACGTACCTTCAACACACGCCCAAATCCGGATGTACCGTTTGGAGCGCAGATTTATCATTATTCGGAATCCAAATTTAGTCCTGCCGTCGCTGCTATAGCGCGACATTCTTGGGTCGCAATTATCACAAAATC
>NZ_JARRAE010000037.1:0-2500 GCF_030376605.1 Pseudochrobactrum sp. sp1633
TTTGGTTGCGGGGGCAGGATTTGAACCTGCGGCCTTCAGGTTATGAGCCTGACGAGCTACCGGGCTGCTCCACCCCGCGTCAAAGAATGTCGGGCTTTGAGCCCGGGAGCGAAGTCAGGCGTAGCCTGATGAGGTGAGGCCGTATAGCAATCGATTGATTATCGATTGTAGGCCGAACGGGCTGCTCCGCGCCGTATTTGAGAGTTTTATATACTCTCTGATCGGATATCGCTTAAGATTTGCTTTGAAGATTGTCTTATCGGTAAGCGATTGTTTTAGCGTTTGATACGCTGATTGTTTGAGAAGATGTTTTATTTCTGTGCGCTTTGCAGACCTGGCAGCGACCTACTCTCCCGTGTCTTAAGACAAAGTACCATTGGCGCTGGAACGTTTCACGGCCGAGTTCGGAATGGGATCGGGTGCAGCCGCTCCGCCATAACCACCAGGTCAGCAAAGGGCACAGAAACAAATAAGAAGCTGGTTTTTTGTGCATATCCAGATGGATATTGAGAATGAGAACAATCAAGTCGATCGAGCTATTAGTACCGGTCAGCTGCATGCATTACTGCACTTCCACATCCGGCCTATCAACGTGGTGGTCTTCCACGGCTCTGATAGGGAATACTCGTTTTAAGGTTAGTTTCCCGCTTAGATGCCTTCAGCGGTTATCTAGTCCGTATATAGCTACTCTGCTATGCCGTTGGCACGACAACAGATCCACCAGAGATACGTCCATCCCGGTCCTCTCGTACTAGGGACAGATCCTTTCAATATTCCTACACCCACGGCAGATAGGGACCGAACTGTCTCACGACGTTCTGAACCCAACTCACGTACCGCTTTAAATGGCGAACAGCCATACCCTTGGGACCTGCTCCAGCCCCAGGATGCGATGAGTCGACATCGAGGTGCCAAACAACCCCGTCGATATGGACTCTTGGGGGTCATCAGCCTGTTATCCCCGGCGTACCTTTTATCCGTTGAGCGATGGCCCTTCCACTCGGGACCACCGGATCACTATGACCGACTTTCGTCTCTGCTCGACTTGTCTGTCTTGCAGTCAGGCGGGCTTATGCCATTGCACTCGACGAACGATTTCCGACCGTTCTGAGCCCACCATCGCGCGCCTCCGTTACTCTTTAGGAGGCGACCGCCCCAGTCAAACTACCCACCATACACGGTCCTGGACCCGGATATACGGGTCGCAGTTAGACATCTATGACGATAAGGGTGGTATTTCAAGGATGACTCCACCTGAACTGGCGTCCAAGCTTCAAAGTCTACCACCTATCCTACACATGTCGCCACAAATGCCAGTGTAAAGCTATAGTAAAGGTGCACGGGGTCTTTCCGTCTAACCGCAGGAACCCCGCATCTTCACGGGGAATTCAATTTCACTGAGTCTGCGTTGGAGACAGCGGGGAAGTCGTTACGCCATTCGTGCAGGTCGGAACTTACCCGACAAGGAATTTCGCTACCTTAGGACCGTTATAGTTACGGCCGCCGTTTACTGGGGCTTCAATTCAAGGCTTGCACCTCTCCTCTTAACCTTCCAGCACCGGGCAGGCGTCAGACCCTATACGTCGTCTTGCGACTTCGCAGAGCCCTGTGTTTTTGGTAAACAGTCGCTACCCCCTGGTCTGTGCCACCCCCATCTACTTGCGTAAAAAGGGGTCACGCTTCTTCCGAAGTTACGCGTGCAATTTGCCGAGTTCCTTCAACGCAGTTCTCTCAAGCGCCTTGGTATACTCTACCAGTCCACCAGTGTCGGTTTAGGGTACGGTCTATATGTGGGAGCTATTTCCTGGAACCGCTTCGCTGCAAGATCAATCCAATAAGACCTTACAACACACGCGATCCGTCACTACCCACAGGCCCACGAATATTAACGTGGTTCCCATCGACTACGCCTTTCGGCCTCGCCTTAGGGGCCGGCTAACCCTGCTCAGATTAACTTTAAGCAGGAACCCTTGGACTTTCGGCGAGAGTGTCTCTCACACTCTTTATCGTTACTCATGTCAGCATTCTCACTTCTGATATCTCCAGGAGCCCTCACGGGTCTCCCTTCACAGACTTACAGAACGCTCCGCTACCACGCACATACGTGCATCCACAGCTTCGGTGTATGGCTTTAGCCCCGGTACATTTTCGGCGCAAAGACCCTTATCTAGACCAGTGAGCTGTTACGCTTTCTTTAAATGATGGCTGCTTCTAAGCCAACATCCTGGTTGTTTTGGGATCCTCACATCCTTTCCCACTTAGCCATAACTTAGGGACCTTAGATGGTGGTCAGGGTTGTTGCCCTTTTCACGACGGACGTTAGCACCCGCCGTGTGTCTGCTGGGTAGTACTCTCAGGTATTCGGAGTTTGATTGAGATCAGTAAGACGGTGAGTCCCCATTACCCATTCAGTGCTCTACCCCCTGAGGTATTCGCCCAACGCTCTACCTAAATAGATTTCGCGGAGAACCAGCTATCTCCGAGTTTGATTGGCCTTTCA
>NZ_JARRAE010000038.1 GCF_030376605.1 Pseudochrobactrum sp. sp1633
CTACGGATGCCCGGAAAACCTTAGCGTACGATTTTTTCCGAATTCTGCGGGCTCCCCGTGTAGAGTTCATTAATTTATCTGGCCTTGTCGAATAAGCTGAACGAAAAAGGTGTTAGCAAACTAGATGACTAAGATTTCAATAAAAACAATCCCATTATGTCTGTCGCTAATGCTGGCACCAGGCGTTGCTTTGGCTGATGCGCCAACTCTGTTCAACCAGGCTATTTCAAGTGCTAATCAAATACGGGAAGATGCTCCAACAAAGGACCGCTTATTAGCTTATGAAAAAACCTTAGAAACGATGGATAAAATCGTCCGTGAGTATCCCGCATCTAACGAAACACGCATCATTCTTTCAGGACAAACTTCAGGTAAATTTTCACCAGGGAAAATACGAACAGGATATATTACAGAACTCACAAACTTTTACGACACAGTTTGTGAGGCTTCTCCAAGTTATATGTGCCTCGCCTTCGTATCACTTAAAAATGGGTCTGATAGTTGTAATCAGGCAAAAACAGTAGCGGATGTTGAAGCTGCATACGATCATTTGGCAAATGCATTAAAGATCTTCTCTACCCAATCTGAAAATAGCATCTTCGCTTCTGTGACTGTATCTACCGCGCGTCAATGTGTGGCAAAAAATATGGATGCTTGGAACCGTGACTATTTTGGTTCAAAACTGGTTGATATGCTGCTAGTAAATAAGGAAGAAAGCACCGCAAAGGCAGTCATTGAAAACATGACTACGCCGTATTTCAAATTCGAAGGTGTTCTAGCGCTTAAGAAAGCTTCTAATTCTCTAGTTGATCAAGCATACCTTGACCGCTTGGATAGATACATCGATGAGAATCTTGGTAAATCAGGAGCCGTTAAGGCACCTACAGATGCGTTTCTCGCCACTCTTCGTCTGAGATCCTTCGCACTGTCGAACTCCGAAGTTCCTATTGAGTACGGCTATGCATACGATGCGGTTCAAAAATATAGAAATTACGGTGAAGAGCGTGCATGCAACAGTCAGTACGTCTCATATTTGTTTAATATGCTGCTCGATTATCAGACCAAGTTAGCATTTCTTCCTGAAAGCCGTCGTGGAATTAATAATACTCAAATTGCAATTATGATGGATACAATTGCAACCCATCCAGGCGGTGTTTTGTATTCTTGTTCTGAAGGTGGATATTATGATCTAGTTTTGATGGCTCGAATTCATGGTCGACTTCTACTAGAAAAAGGCCAAGAGAAGGCCAGCACATTTCGGAAAATTTTAGAGGAGAAATCATTAACTCGTGAAGAGTTAATTGAATATTATCTTACAGAAATGAACCCAACTGCGGAGCAGTTAATTGCCTCATACTTTCTTGATGGAAAAGAATTAGATGGGGCTAGGCGAATTTTATATATTTCAGGATATGACCGCGATACAGGAAAACCTCTTACGAATAGTCCAGCTACATTTCCAGTATTTAAGCGGCTGGTTGATTTCGGGGAAGTATGCAGAAGCTCAGAAATCTTATTTAGAGTGTTGGCTAAAACTGATCGTTTCGATAAAGCAATTCAATATATGATCGATAGTCCTGCTATTGATGTGTTGAAAAAACACTCATGTGGCGACGAGGATCTTGAACTTCTTCTAGAATAAAAGCCAAAATATGAGATATGTGGCCGATACTAAAATAATGCCACATATCTCAATTATAAATGTCGCAAATTGCCGTTTGTGATACAAACTTACTTTTTAAAACAAAACAAATTCATTGTTTTCAAATTTACAGCACAGATTTCATAACCATCGTTTTCAATTATGCGGGCATCCTCACCATTAAGCAGAAACCCTGTTCTAGTAAGCTGAAGCATGGTTTTATTGCCAGAAGGCCATAGAAAACTGTATTTTGTTGAAAGTGGTGTTTTATCGATTTCGACTTCACATGTTTCTTCATCCAGTTTCTTTTTGCCGGAAAATACAAAACATGTTCCCTCATTTCCCTTTCTCTCTACAGGAGCGGTATCCTGACGATTAGATGGAAGAGTAGCCAATTTCCTTGAGGGCTTAAATCGTGCCAAATCGTTGATTGCATAAGCTTTCTCATTCACATCCTGAGTATCGCAAGCGCCCCCTCCTACGACAACATCATACATTTCATTGTATCCGCAAGCAGCTATTGTATTGTTTTCAACCCGTATTTTGCAGCTCGCTTCCGAGTAGCCCATATCGTCACTGGTAACATTGAAAATGCTTACACCGTCGTTTTCGGATTCAAGCTTTACAGTCTCGTCACCGCGCGCCTTAGTCTTTTCGTAGTCGGTATCGCCCCCAATGAGGCCGACCTGCCAGTGAAATGAATTCTCGCAAGCATAAAATAGCTGGTCGTCAGTAACCTGCTGTGGAGTTTGATATCCGAAGACATCGATATCGAAGCGACCTGCCTTTTCCACGGTATCGATGAGAAACAGATCGTCGCCAATATGTTTCAACATCAACTGGACCAGATCCGGTTTAATCATTGGGATATTTGACCATGGGGAGCGCGAAGTGGCTAAAAGCATGATGTCAGTGAGGCTCTCTAGAGCGATGTCATATGCAACTGGCAGAACTCGCGCACTAACAAGCTTTGGTGAGTCCAACAGCATGTATGGGCGGTGAAAGCCCAACTGGGCTTTCATATGCATCTTTCGGTTTACGAATTTTACTTCTGCCCCTTGCGCCTGTCCCATCATAAACATGATCGCACAAATTGAGTAACATCCGTCGTTTTCCGCTATTCGAGTTCCAACACCCATTTCTTGGAAAGCGGTCGCAAGTTTAATTCCTTCCGCTACTGAGCCGCCAGGAGAGTTCAAGCAAATTGTGTCATTCGCTGAGCTTTCTTGACTTTCACTACCCTCAAAATATTGAGTTGCTACGCTTGTAAACCGCTGGAAATCACCAGCTACTATATCGCCATCAAGGCGAAGCACACATACATCGGATTTCGATTTCGTGAACACAGCAGCTTTTGAAGATGTCACAAAAAAAGCGGCAATCATTACAAGGAATAAAGTAAATCGCATTTGAACCCCCGCTCTTGCATTATTATAATTTTAAGTGCCCACTTTTATCTTATTTTTTAAGCCGCAGTTTTTTGCTTGTTCTGGGTCTTCCCATCCTGATTTTATTGCTTCGATGCGCTTACTTTTTTCAGGATGAACTCTCGATGGTCTTTCATCAAAGACGATAGCCATTGACAGAGCATCTTCTAATGAGAATTTAGCATTTCTCAATGCGGCACCAGCAAATCGGTCAGCTTCCAGCTCTTGAGTAGGAGAAGAAGATGCATCCATATGATTGCAAAAATGGTGGCCAAGTTCATGAGCAATGATAGCCATTGCGCCAGTATATCCGACCAATGGAGAGAGGGTGCGGTCGTATATTATAACTTTGTTGCCGTCTAATATGGTGGCAATTGCGTTCCCACCAATTTCTGCATTCATTGGGTATATCTTGCAGTTGTCAAAGTCTAAACCCATTGCATCACACACATCTTCTAGCATGTAAGCATAATCTTCAAAGGCAGGAACTACGTGAACTTGTTTTCCACTGCGTCCGATAGGAAAGTGGAGTGCCGGAGAGTTTTCACTTAAATCGACAACTGAGCCTTCTTCTTGAGCGGCTACAACATTGGGAACAGTAAGGGAAGCCGCAGTTAAAATAGACAGACACAATATTTTCAACGTCTGAAGCCCCCCAAGAGAACAAAACAACAAGTCACCCTACTCTTGTTCTAATTGCATTGACCTGAGGAAGCAATTGCGAGTTCTTCTTTAAGCAATCTTCGCATTTCGGCCAGTTCAGTCTGCGCTTGATCCAAATCCAGTGCTTCAACGATCTTGAATGCCCCCAGATCCATTGGCTTGCCAAGGCGATAGTAGCGTGACCGAGTTCTCATCCAGCCCTCATCGATGTTGAAACCGATGACGGGGCTTGTGGTGACAAAGGGGTCAAAAATAGTCGGATGACCGCTTACTGAGCCTCTGGCGTGCAAATGGTTCCGACCTCTTGCGATCCACCAGCCAGCCAATGCTGGCGCATCTTCCAGAACTTCTGCATTCGGTGCATTTTCGGCTTCATAGAGCATTTTGTGAAAATCGATCATTTTAATATTCCTCCCTTTAACAGAGTGCTGATCGAGGGATGCTTTGTTCGCGCTTCAGGGCTTCACCAATGACAAAGCGGAAAACACGGTCGAATTGACGGAGAGAACCGCGATTATCACAGAAGAAGGACTTCAGAGCATTGTATTCGTCTTCGTCTAGTGCAGGTAGGAATTCAGGGATCGTATCCAGTTCACGAGCAAGCCTGGCATTCATTGATTTTGTTACGGTTCCAAAATGATCTGCCTGCGGTCGCGGCACTACAAAAACCTGAAAACAATCAACTAGAGCATCTGGAATGCTCTCCAAGCTGTTTGCAGTCGCGATCCAAAACACACGCGAAATGTTGAAGTTGGATAACAAGCAGGTGTCGTAAAAGGCTTCTGGAGACGACAGCATGGACAATAGCGTTCCTGTTGGTGAACCGTTATGGCCTCCAAGAACCGGAGCTTTGTCGATCTCGTCGACGATGATGCACGGATCAGCAAAATTAGATTTGTGAATTGCCAGAAATGGCGCACACGGGCGCGATCCATTCCAACCGCGGGTCACCGCCGCTAAAGATGCAGCATCCCCTGTTCCCCCGACAGCAACAATTGTCGCGTGCAGTTTGAAATACTCAGCAATTTTCACGGCAAGCGTTGTTTTGCCCGTTCCTGGCTCCCCAACAAGCAAAATCGGTTTCAGACGAGGCGCATTGAGGCCATGG
>NZ_JARRAE010000039.1 GCF_030376605.1 Pseudochrobactrum sp. sp1633
AATATTATAGCAGGAATGGATTCAAGATTGAAGTGAGACTTGTAAATGATATCAATGCGTTATCGAATGCAAGGAACCCGTCATGGAACGCACCTACTCGCATAATGACTTGGATGAGCGGGGAAGATCGCGCTCTGGCGTATGACAAACATTTCTATTGAAGCTATTGTCGGGAAACTTGGTCGTTACCGTTCAACCATTTTCTGTGAGCTCAAACGCAATCAGTTTAATGATGATGAGATCACAGATCTTAATTGGTCGCTGATATGAACGGACTTAGTCTACATATCAATTTGTCACAGTACCTCAATAGGTTGTAGAGATTAATTGTGTTAGATTTTTTGCATCTGCAATCGCGACGTATAATCCTTGAGGAGCATCAGATTGACCTACTATGATCATTAATATACCGGCATAGTTATGGCGGGATTTAATGAACGTGTCGTGGATACTAGTCCGGTCAATTAATGACGGGGTTGGTATAGGCTCAGGGTGAGTATGCCAATCGCCAACATAATGAAGTCCTCGTGTATGAAGCTTGGAAATTTCCAAGCGCTCAAGGATCCGGTTAGGCCTAAAAAAGAAACGTGATCGCCAATCTAATCCGCGAGGCCCGGTTGCTAGTTCTATAGACACAAGCCCGTCTGATATCTTTGCAAATAGCTGACCTCCCGCCTCAGTGTCATCGGTATTAAGTTGTTTATTTTGATTGAAATGAGCTATCACATTTTCTGACAAGTGGATTTGTTCGCGACCACCATCGGATTGGTAGCAGATCATGCAGCGACCGCCTTCGCGCATGCTACGCAATTATTTTTTCGTGGCCATATCCGATTTGAGAGGAAACCACCTTGTCCGGGATTTCCCATGGTCTGATGCCATTGCTCTGTGACTATTCCACCCATCGACGCAACCCGTGCGGTCGGACCAACCCAGATCGCCTCGCGACTATCTACCGGAGGAGCTGTAAGTGCAGATATCGCTTCATTACAAACTAAACCATGAGCGAATGATAGATCTGTTGCTCCATAGGGATTAAAACTCCCGCCGCACGCCGGAATTGCCAACAAACCATCGTTTGGCCATTCACTATAATTCAAGTCCGGTTTCCCTGTTCTAGAAAAATTACACCTGAGGCATGCTCCTCCTTGTACTACTGTTACAGCATGTGTTGCCACCACGTGTGGTTCCAGCCATGCGTAAAGCGCAAGCGGAATATCGCCTGCTTTATGCCGCTCATCTATAAAGACGTCTACGGACCAAATACCGGTTGTGCCGATAACCAAATCCCAATCCATGAGTACTTGCTGAGAAGACGGTAACAATTGTCCACCATAGGCTCTTATGCTACTCAAATGGGGAAAGGCATTTTGCAGACGTTGAGCAAGATTTTCCGCCTTTGCCGAACCAATGGATTCAGCTCCTAATACATGACGGCTGATATTCGGCCATTCAAGATATTGTCCATCAATAAGGCCTAGATTGCCAATGCCAGCTTTGGCCAATAGTTCTGCCACTGTACTTCCTAGAGAGCCGCAACCGACAACGAGAACCTTTTTATTTTTCAGAATCTTTTGTTGAGGATCAGCGTCTCGTCCATGGATCCAATCGTGATCGGCGCGATTGAGGGAGTGCCGTGTGACGCGTGACAGTGGCGATGTCGATCGCAAAACTGCCACGTTTACAGGCACGCGTCCTTTACGAAACCCCCTAGTCATGGCATCGGGACTTTTCCTGCCAGGCACAATATGATTTTTATGTAGCGCGATCGTGACTGGCGCTAATGCAATTCCTGTTGTGCACGAAAATGCTATGATAACTTCGCGACCTTCGCTTTGTAGGGCCTGAAAAGCCATCATATCAAGAGCTTGGCGATCATCGGAAAACAGTGTTCGCAAATCCCCCGCGTTAGATGGATATTGATCAGGTATCAGTAATCGTGGTGACCTGAGGAATAGAGCTTTACCGATCTTGTACGATGAACCATCTTTGCGTAGACCGTATCGTCTTGTTAACCAGTTGCGCAAGTATTCTTCGCTATCGGCGACAATATACTGCTGTTTGCCTCGCCAAATGAAAATATGGCGATGACTACCTGCTGGATCTAAAAGGCTCAAGAACCTTGTCGAGCCATCATCCACCGAATGGCTCCAATAGCTGACGAACTCGTCACGGAAATCTTCCTCCGCCTCTCCTGTCAATATCCGCTCAATAAGCTTTACCCCCTCATGTATCAGCCCGGATACCTGCCCGACAGGATCTTGGACGTCGAACGCCGCTTCTGAAGAGAAGACACACATCAATCCATTCGGTTCCAAATGTGGCCACGTGAGTAGCGAAGGCCCGTCGAGTACGGCGAGCCGTGGCGGAACGAAAGGGAAGTCATTTTTCAATAGAACGGCCATGGTGAATGTCTGACCGTCAGAGAATTGAAGCTTCTTCGCCCACCCTGAAGCAAAGCTTGAAAGACCTGCTGATTCCAGGTCCTTCTGCAGCATACGCGTAATGCCGTTCTGTTCAAAGAACGCTGCGAGTTTCTCAACTGATACTTTGAAAAGTTCTTCAGCTACATTTGGAACCGACATTAACCGAACCTGCCCCCTCCACGCTTGTCAAAGGCTTGTTCTTCTGCGGACTTAGCAGTGGCAGCCAAAAGCACGGATGCCCGTGTCGCCGTTTCCTCTGATTTTTTACTTGATGCCCGTAACCCAAAGAAGGATGAACTAAAGACGCTGTCCCAAGCTTTTCGGGCTTCCTCTTCAGTACAGTTCCATTTATCCAGCACCTCGAGTTCACCGAGTGCCCATTGGAGCTTTTCCTGAAAAAACTTTGCACGAGAGTCTGAATCTCCATTTGTGACAGTTTCGTCGAGCACTGGATGATCTATAACAAGCGACGCCGCCAATCTGCCATGAATGGCGCGCATGACATCTCGCAGTGCTTGATCATCGCGGCCATCAATTCCGAGATACTTCTCATCGACTAAAACTGATATCATGAAACCGGAAGCAATCTTTGCGCGCCAGCTTTCACGGCTGCGAGCAAAGGCCTTCAATAGCTTCACAACACGATTGAACTGCCCATAGTTATTTGTGTTCGGACTTTTGCTCTTATTTGCTGTCTTGAACCATTTCGTTACAGCTACTGGGTCTGAAACCTTCCATTCGGTACTGGCTCGTTCGTAGACCCATTTCCCATCCTTTTCAAATCGTCGATATACCGGCACATCCACATGATAACCTTCATTATAGTATACACGTACGCAATTCTTCTGGCACACGGGCGGATCTGTAAAACGCTCACTATGGAGGGCTGCTCTAACCATTTCTTTGGCTTCCGCCGGAGTACGGTCGGAGCCACTCGGCTTCGTCAGTGAAGACCTAGTGAAATACACACCATCATCAATATCATAATCTTTCTCCACATGCTGCACCATCGTACGCATTGCGTAAGAGCCTTGGGTGTGACAGCCAACTGGTGCCGGCATTTCGTCCCGAGCCAAGCCGTCTTTCAACCGTTTCCGGTTGGTATTACGTCGATCACGCATTGTCTGGCGCTGTTCTATCGGCAGTTTGACTTCATCATCATGGAATGCAGTCATGTCATCGTGACAATTAAACATCAGTATCCCCCCCCAAAACTGGTGCTGTTTGAAAAATGAGATGGATTGCTTGGCCATCTTTGTTATCTGGTCTTCCCGATATACTGAGTGCCTCGTACGCATCAGTCTGTCCTTGCTTTACAAGCGCATTCATTGACACCTCGCTTGTTTCATCTAGATCCAGATGTTCCATCAAATTTGCCGCAGGTTCGCCTCTCGGGAATCGAATTATATTAACATCCCGTCCGACATGCCGACCAATCATTACCGCCATGTTGTCGTAGGCGTATTGCTGCGCCGCTATTGCTACATTTGCCACATCAGCGCCCATACGCCATTCAGCATATCCGCGATGAACTTCACTTTCAGATGCAATCTGATCACCTGACGGTGGCGGACAGGTCCCTAAACAGAAGATTTCAATACGATCACCTTCTTTTGTCATTCCAAGAGCATCAGTCAGTCCAATTAACACTGGATTGTTAGCCCAAAGTCCACCATCAACAAAAACGAGAGACCCTTCACCGTCGGGCGCGGGGAGCCACGCCATAGACCTGAAGACAGGTGCAGCCGTACTTGCCATACACACATCTGTGAGGGTGAATTTGCCATCTCTATTTCGGCTGTTAGGCAAATGCGGCGTTTTGAATACCCATGACCGGTGTCGCGACATCTCGACCGCAGGAATAGCCAACCCTATTTTTCTCTTTTGCCATAAATCGTCGATAGTGATTCCAACTAGCTCGTTATCAAGAGCTGCTCGTAATGCTTCAGCACCTTTTTTATTCAACGATGAACGGCACGGCCACTGAACAGCTAGTTTCATTAGTTTGGTGGGTACTTTCTCCGGAAAAATGCTTGGGCCTTTTTCCCGATACAGTGCAATCACCTTAGGTAAGGGAATACCGCACGCCAGTGCACAAGCCAAAATAGCGCCCGTGCTGGTACCGCTTATCAGATTGAAGCTCTTGCCAATATCGATATTGGAGATGTTGCGAGAACCTTCGTATATGCTAACCAGTGAATGGAGATAAGCGGCGCTATAAATTCCACGCATACCTCCACCATCGATGCAAAGCACCCTATAGGTATTAACTGTCTTCTGTACTGTCATCCTTCACCCCAATTTCTAGTATATGTTAGACAACAATGTACACACAAATAGCTTGCATTTCAGTTTTATCAGATTGGTTT
>NZ_JARRAE010000004.1 GCF_030376605.1 Pseudochrobactrum sp. sp1633
ACTAATTGAGAAAAAAGTTCAGAAAATTGAATAACCATAGCGGAAAGGCCATGCGTTCGAAGATATTCCGCTCCCTCAATTTGATCCTGAACTATAGGGCTAATATTATAAAGACCATATCCACCAATTTCACGCTCTAGTGCAACCGCATGCTCAAGATTCCATCGCAAAATATTTACTACAGCTGCACACCACTCATCAGGAACGATAATTACCTCATGACTTTCAGGATATTTGACATCCATACGTAGCAATCGGTTGACATCCACTTTGTCAGCCTCCGGGTCAGGCGGCTTGGGTCCAGCCCATAAATTCGGCTCTGCAGAAAAGCGAGGGCGCAGCACTTCCCCAAGCCGTCGAACGACAGCGCTACTCCACCCATCCGCTTCAATGACAGCCTGCAAAGCATACCAATCCATATGAAAATCTTCAGCATAATTCCATGACTCAAAAAGCAATCTCCAAGCATTACGAATATTCTGATCGATTGGTCGATTACTATGCCCCAACTCTCGTGCAATATGTGCTTGAATACTCTGATGAAGTGAAAACTGATGAGCAGCCCACCAGACAGCGGCAGGTTGATCGCAGACCTTTGCCAACCACATTCCCAACTGACCTATACGCGGAACAAGACGTGGCGAATGGTTAGCCCAATACCCACGAAGTGCCGGAAGATTATCATCGCGAATTGGTGATCGATCAAGGCGATTAAGTTCGAAGGCATCCCACGCATTGGGTGGTACCTCGCGCTTAGCATAATGATCTTCCGGATCAGCTTTATTAGGCAAGGTATCGGAATCGAGACCATATAGATCGAACGGGTCAATATAGGGTCCTTTATGGCCAATTAAACCTGAGCGGCCCGGCTTCGCAAATCGGCGGTTCTTATCGAACACGCAAAGCCATTCAGCAGATGGAAGAACCTCACCGACGCAAAATTTCTTCACGCCTTCATAAGTTGAAACAACATGTGCAACCTGCCCCCTCTCATGGGGCTGAATAACTGCCGGTCCATTCTTGGATAAATTAATAACTTTTGCATACCAGGCATCAGGATCGCATGCACGCTCTGCCCAAGCTCCAAGAGATTGCCATAATGCGGCGTGTTCATTGTCGGGACTATATGGGATAGCCTCAACACCCTTGTACCGCCATCGTGCAGCAGCGTCGTCATGGTTCCCAGATTGAAATGCGTAAGCGTTTTCGAGCTTCCCCGATGCCCTGCGCAGAGCTTCAAGAAGATACTGAACAGGTGGATCATCGGCAGTATAACCAACAAATACGACAACATACTTGCCAAGTATTTCTCGAATGAATGCTGTTGCCCAACCGCCAGATAAATACGCCCGTCCAAATTCAGAGCTTGAAAGAACAAATCCGTCTCCTTCAGCGCCACTATAAGTCGACGTTGATCGGCCATGTAGATACACGACACCATTAATTTCGTTTGGCCGCATAGGGTCGGGCAACCTCGGTGGTTGCCATGCTTTTAGATTACGCCCACAATCCTCGAACAATCTGTCAAAATTTGTCGTGACTAGTTGAACAGCCCCTTGAGGAGTGGTTGATAAATCGAGCAGAATTTTATGTGCACTGAGATCGCACTGCGAGGGTGGCTTCAACGCCGTGGCCACAGCCTCTTCAATGTCACGCGAGGTAAACTCCCTCTCCAAAAGTCCAAATACTCGGTCCGCCGATATAACTCCTGGAATGCCAACTCGTCGGTCAATTTCTTGCGCTTCTTGGATAAGCTTATATGCTGGGCTGTTCTTATCAACCCCAAGTCTAGAAACAACCTGACGAGCCAGCCCAAAGAAATCCGGGAGCTTCGCGCGCGCTCTTGATACCCCTGCCCCGCAGAAGAAAATTACGCGCCCCTGATCTCTGGCCCAGAGAAGTTCATCAGGAATTGATGGGCCATCCGCTAAGAATCGCAATACTCACCTCCACTCCATTTTAATAATATTTTCAAAATATACATCCGAATATACTAAAATGAGGACAATTTAAATCAACCACCACAGAATAAATTATTTAAAAAACTACAAAACCATATATTACCTATGCACATTATGATTAATTACATGATATCGATATGCATTACTAAAATAAGAAAGAAATAAATGCCAATCATAGGGTTCGATATAATTGGAGACATCCATGGAAACAGCGAAAAGCTTCATAAGCTATTAAATAAATTAGGGTATACAAAAAACAACAATTCCAATGGATACACCCATTCCGAAAGAAAGGTGATTTTCCTTGGTGATTTCATTGATCGTGGACCTCAGCAACTTGATACTGTCCTGACAGCCAAAGCTATGATTGAGAGCGGCTCTGCATTAGCTGTAATGGGTAATCACGAATACAACGCCATTTGCTATGCCACTCCAAATCCACATCAACCCAACGACTATTTACGCACCCATTTGGGGGACACTGGTAAAAAGAACTTTCAGCAACATGCTGCATTTCTAAATGGGGTCCAGCACGATGCTGTGCTGTATGATGAACTTATCTCGTTCTTCAAAACACTCCCTCTCTGGCTTGAAATTGAAGATATCCGTATCGTTCACGCCTGCTGGAACGTGCAGAAACAAAAGCAACTGAGGCCATATTTAACCAACGACAACTGTTTGACAGAGACAGGGATCGTTGAGAGCGCCAAAAAAGGTAGTACAGCTTTTGAAGCGACTGAACTGCTGTTAAAAGGACTGGAACTCACTCTTCCAAAGGGCGTTAAATTTCAAGATGCAGATGGTCATGAACGCCAATCCGTACGCGTGAAATGGTGGGACAGCACAGCCAATGATTATGCATCCCTTGCGTTGTTGCCAGAAGCTATAACCCAAACCCTGCCAAAGGATACAATCCCAAACCTTGATGCGTATCGCTACAATGAAGACACCCTACTTTTCATTGGTCATTACTGGTTAACGGGTAAGCCGAGACCATTATCATCCAATGTCATTTGCGTCGATTACAGTGCAGGCAAAGGCGGTGATCTTGTTGCTTATCGTCATGATATTGGACAACCATTCTATAACCACATGTACGTATCAACTTAATCATGATGCACAACAATATTTTGGTACAAAATTTGGCACAAAAACACAATTCATCATTTCATTTAGTACGTAAATATCAAATACTTATAAAGTTTTATCCAATCAAAAGAATCCCGCTCTCTCCGTCATTATTTGAAGGTCTGCATCCACATACATAAAGTCCAGCTGAAATACGGATCGAAATGCCAGAATTGTGGTTTAATCACAAATTTAGAAATAGTTTAGTTTACTTACGAGTAATTCTATATCGCCCATTTCGACACGACCCGACATATTCCAACAGTCTGGCCTCCCGCAAACTGCCTATATCTCTACGAGCGGTTTTTAAACTAACCTGCCAAATCATCATGATTTCTTTAGCACCGCATCTTTTCCCACTTGCAACTCGTGCCATGAACCAATGCTGTCTTTCATTCAATTCTTTAATATCAGGGACATTTTTAGGGGCATGAATAAGGCCATTTATAGGGTCACTTTCATCATAGCTAAACTTAGATTCTGCTGAATTTCCCTCCCCAATCGAATATGCTTCTCTGGCAGCAGCTATAGAATAACGGTCTATCGTCGCGGCCCATGATTTAGATAAAGGGCTATCAATTAAACCCAAAACAAATGCTCTAATGATAGATGACGATACGATCAAACGAAGCAAGAAAACAGCATTAGGTCCATTTTGTGCTGACAACCAGTGCTTGACCGTTCTTTCAGTTGCATGAGTTTGAAGCATCAACTGTTTAATTGCACGGCCACTACCACCGTATTCCTTATGCAATAAATCCGAAATCGTCTGAGCATAGATTTTGTGCCCAATGAGTACACCTTTCCAGATCGGTATTTTCTTACCCTTCTGCGGCAACATTTTTCATGTCCTCCTCTGTTATATTCGCCTCTGTCTAATCTGTTAGAATATCTTCGCTGTGTAACAAGTTCTGATTATCCAAAATGAGTGCATCATACAGACAGGAAAGTGTTTGAACCTTGATTAGCTCAAATGACTATGCAGGCAATGAACCCAAGCGACCAGCAGTTCAAATCAGAGCTGCAGAATATGTCCGCATGTCTACAGATCATCAAAAATATTCGACAGAAAATCAGTCGGAAGCAATTCGTGTTTATGCAAACGCGCATGGAATAGAATTAGTACGCACTTACAAAGATGCGGGGAAAAGTGGTCTTAAAATTGATAATCGAGACGCGCTGCAGCAACTCATAGAAGATGTGCAGTCTGAAAACACTGATTTTACAATCATTCTCGTATACGATGTCAGCCGTTGGGGAAGGTTTCAGGATGCCGATGAAAGCGCATACTATGAGTATATATGTAAACGCGCAGGCATCTCAGTCCACTATTGCGCGGAACAGTTTTCAAATGATGACAGTCCTATTTCAACCATCATAAAAAATCTTAAACGCGCTATGGCTGGCGAGTACAGTCGTGATCTATCAGTTAAAGTCACTGCGGGTATGAAAAACCTTGCCCGAAAAGGTCTTCGACAAGGAGGTGCCGCTGGCTTTGGTCTTCGCCGAACGTTAATTGATGAGAATGGCACATTAAAAGGCACGTTAGAACGCGGAATGCAAAAAAGCATTCAAACAGATCGTGTAATCTTAACTCTCGGCCCACCAGATGAGGTGAATTTAGTACGAGAAATATACAAGGCTTTCGTTATTCAAGGGAAAAATGAGCATCAGATTGCCCTTAACCTCAATGAAAGAGGGATTCTTACTGATTTAAAGCGGCCTTGGACTAGAGGCACGGTTCATGAACTTCTCATCAATGAAAAATATATTGGCAACAATGTATGGTATCGTCGATCATTCAAGCTGAAGAAGAGACATGTTCGCAATCCCCCAGACATGTGGATCAGGGTACAAAATGTATTTGAAGCGATCATAGAGCGCGACCTTTTTGAAGCGGCTAAAACCATCATTAATGCACGTTCTTACCACATGAGTGATGAGAACATGCTTTACCTGTTAAAACAGCTCTACTATCAAAAAGGCATGCTATCAGGCATCATCATTAATGAATGCAATGATTTACCTTCTAGCAGTGCTTATAGTTCACGGTTTGGCAGTCTAATACAAGCCTACAGCCTCGTTGGTTACACACCCACTCGTGACTACTGTTATATCGAAGTCAATCGCACCCTCCGAAAGCTTCACCCCGAAATACTCGATCAAATTCTTAATAACTTGCACGCGATTAGCTGTGATGTTCATCGAGATCAAAAAACTGATCAATTAATTATAAACGATGAATTTAGCCTGTCGTTAGTGATTGCCCGCTGTATCCCAACGTTTACTGGCCACTTACGTTGGAAAATTCATTTTGATACCTCACTCATCCCCGACATTACAGTTGTAGTGCGCATGGATAAGACTAACCAAATACCTTTTGATTACTATCTATTCCCCAGTATCGATGTGCTCTCTCAAAGATTGAAATTATCAGAAGATAATGACTTCAATCTAGACGCTTACAGGTTTGATGATCTGAATTATTTGTACACACTGGCTGTTCGGGTTCCAATATCGGAGATCGCATCATGACTGGTATTCGCTCCAACCGAATAGAAATGATCCCTATTTCTCGGATTAGAATTTTAAATCCCCGTGCGCGCAACAAGCGACAACATAGAGAAATCGTAAATAATATTGAAATGATCGGTTTAAAGCGCCCTATTACCGTGAGCCGTGAAGATGGACCCAATGGTCCCAGATACGATTTAGTATGTGGTGAAGGGCGAATAGAGGCCTTTCAAATTCTTGGTCAAACTGAAATTCCAGCTGTTGTATTTGAAGCCAACGAAAATAAATGCCTCATGATGAGTCTGGCAGAAAATATAGCGCGGCGAATGCATCGGCCTATCGATCTGATACAAGAAATAGGTGCATTGCATATGCGTGGCTATAGCGAAACCATCATAGCGAAAAAAATTGGAGTAACTTCATCATGGGTGAACATGATCGTTATGTTACTAAAGCGTGGAGAAGAGCGCCTTGTAGCTGCCGTAGAAACCGGTCTTATTCCAATCACACTTGCGATGGAAATATCCCATGCAGAAACTGAAGAGACTCAAAATCTATTACTTGACGCCTATGAGAGCGGTCAGTTGCGAGGTAAAAAACTTGCAGCTGTCCGGCGTATGCTGGATATTCGTATGCGAAATCGTAGTAAAACACCTTTTTCTCAACCGCATGTTAAAAAAGTAACTAGCCGCAAAATAACAGCTAATGATCTCATGCAGACCTACCAGCGTGAAGTAGAAAAACAGCGTATTTTAGTTAAAAAATCAAATTTCACTCAAACTCGCCTTCTCTTCATTATCGAAGCAATTAAAGATTTACTCACAAATGATGGTTTCATCAAGCTATTACAAGCCGAAGGCCTTGAAACCATGCCTCGTTTCCTTGCAGCACGGATATCAGGAGATCGTGATGAATAATATACGCACCTCCGAGGGTACCAACGCTTCTCGCATTGAATTAGCCTTTGATCGTGATTTGTTAACGATACCTGTCTCTTCGATTGTTTCACTGAAAACGCTATCTAAAGAAACCAAAGAAAGTAAAAAATTTGACCAAATTCTTAGCTCAATTAAAGTGATTGGGCTGGTAGAGGCACCTGTTGTGGTTCCTGACACTCAAGACAACCAAAAGTATTTTTTACTTGATGGTCACCTACGATTGGAAGCCCTGAAAGAGCTTGGTATTACGGAAGTCGAATGCCTAATCGCAACTGAAGATGATACCTACACCTATAATAAACGTATTAGCAGGCTACCTCCCATTCAGGAACATCGAATGATTGTGCGGGCTATTGATCGCGGTGTATCCCCATCAGATATAGCCATTATGCTAGGCTTCCGTGTAGAAACCGTATTACGACGCTTTCGTCTATTAGATGGTATCAGTCCCGAAGCAGCAGAAATGCTTAAAAATACTCCATGCTCAATGAGAGTGTTTGACATCCTCCGTCAAATGTGTGCGGTTCGTCAAATTGAAGCTGCTGATCTCATGATTGGTCAGAATAATTTTACGGTCATGTTTGCACAAGCCATCCGCGCAGCCACACCGGAAAGCCAACTCTCTCCTAATCAAAAAAAGAAAAATGCATCCTCTTCCAATCCATCAAGCCAACATATAGCGCGCATGGAACGAGAACTTGCAGCTCTACAAACTCAAGTAAAATCAGTAGAAGACACCTACGGCGTTGATAATCTTCACCTGACGCTAGCGCAGGGTTATGTCACCAAACTACTTTCTAATAACCGTGTCGTACGCTGGCTTTTAGATAATCATCAAGATTATCTTAATGAGTTCCAAAAAGTGGCCAACATCCAAAACCTCAATTCGTTACCGGATCGGCGATAACAAACGGCCAAACGTCCAATAAACTTTAACGGACTCCAATAGAATCACTCCCTGCCGTTCAGCGTCACATAAAGGAAACTAGCGACTTCAAACAGAATCTGTCATAACTTGGTCGGAACGATTGGTCGGAATATGGAAAATCAGTCAGAGTTACTTTTTCAAGTCATTGAAAAATAACAAAAATACTGGCAATGATTTTTTGGTGGAGCCAAGCGGGATCGAACCGCTGACCTCTTGCATGCCATGCAAGCGCTCTCCCAGCTGAGCTATGGCCCCATTACCCGATCATGTTTTGAAAACATGTCCGACCTGAGCGTCGGTTCCGGTGGTACGAAGCAGATGTATAATCTCTTCGTGACGGCTACATAAATTGCCTTTTGCGGAAGATCAAGAGCAAAAATCAAACTCTTTCAAAGATATCCGTATTATTTATGAAACCCACAGGAAAACGCCTTTCCCTGAACCGCATATGCATAAAAAATGCCCTGCACCGGAATCAGTGCAGGGCATTTCATTTCAGTTACCTGAAAGATCGCTGATCAGCTTTCGTCGTCGTCGCCAACGCCGCCGCCGCCGCCGAGAAGACCGGACATATCATCGTCATCTTCGTCTTCATCGTCAGTGGTGAGGAACGGATCATCGTCATCGCCGAGATCCACATCGTCATCATCATCCAGATCAGGAATGTCATCACCCTTTGCCTCATCATCCGCATCTTCCAGAGATACGAATTCAGGTGCATCCAGTGCTACATCCACTTCTTCAGTTTCTGTCTCTTCTTCTTCCACTGCGCGGGTATCAACGCTCGTTTGGAAATAAGACAGCGGATAGGATTTACCTGTATAAGGAGAAACAATCGGATCCTTATTCAGATCATAGAATTTTTTGCCCGTTTCCGGATCAATACGTTTAGTGCCAAGTTCAGAATTTGCCACGTCAAGCCTCATGAGTTGTGCCGGCTGCGGCATCCGCGCATCTCCTGAAACAGAAGATATAGCCGGAACGCCTTTTCGGTGTTTTTTGGTGCATAAACGGAATTTGATGACTTTGTCAAAGCCAAAGACACATGTTTTGCTAAATCGTCGCTCTTTGCCAGCCCCCGTGACCCAAAAACGCCAGTTTATTTTTGTCATCAGCCCTGCTGCTTGCGCCAGTCAAAACTCCTGACCGGACTGACAGCAACCGGCTTTCGCCCCGATCAAAGGATAAATTATACCGGTCACATTGCGGGATGACCTGCGGTTAAACCTATGCTAGACCTTGGCCACCTCGATTGACCGCGCTGTCTGAAACGCGCTTAAAGCTTAAAAAACGGCAGCATAAACTGACTGTAACTCTATGTCTCACTCTCAAGTTTCCAAACCTGCAACCTCCCGTCGCTCACGCGACCTGAAGGGCGACATCCGTATTCCGGGCGATAAATCGATTTCTCACCGTTCCTTCATGTTCGGCGGCCTTGCATCGGGTGAAACCCGTATTTCCGGCCTGCTGGAAGGCGAAGATATTCTGGCCACCGGCAAAGCCATGCAGGCTATGGGTGCGCAAATCCGCAAAGACGGTGACATCTGGATTATCAACGGCACCGGCAATGGTTGCCTCCTGGAATCAGAAACGCCGCTGGATTTCGGCAATGCCGGTACTGGTGTGCGCCTGACCATGGGGCTCGTTGGCACCTATGACATGAAAACCTCATTCTTAGGCGATGCATCCCTTACCTCGCGCCCGATGGCGCGCGTGCTCAATCCGCTGCGCGAAATGGGCGTACAGGTTGAAGCCGCGGAAGGCGATCGCCTGCCCCTAACATTGCACGGGCCCCGCACAGCCAATCCGATACGCTACCGTGTACCAATGGCTTCAGCGCAGGTTAAGTCCGCTGTGCTGCTCGCCGGTCTCAACACGCCGGGCGTAACCACCGTGATCGAACCGGTGATGACCCGTGATCACACGGAAAAGATGCTACAGGGCTTTGGCGCGGATTTGAGCGTTGAAACCGACAAAGACGGTGTACGTCATATTCACATTGTTGGTCAGGGCAAACTCACCGGCCAGACCATTGATGTGCCGGGTGATCCGTCCTCAACCGCTTTCCCGCTGGTTGCTGCACTGATTACTGAGGGTTCAGACCTTATCATACGCAATGTGCTGATGAACCCGACCCGCACAGGCCTGATTACCACCTTGCAGGAAATGGGTGCAGAGATCGACATTCTCGATCCGCGTCTTGCCGGTGGTGAAGATGTTGCCGACCTGCGTGTGCGCTCGTCGAAACTCACCGGCATTACAGTGCCTGTTGATCGTGCCCCTTCGATGATTGATGAATATCCGGTTCTGGCCATTGCCGCCGCTTTTGCGGAAGGTGAAACCATTATGGACGGGCTGGATGAGTTGCGCGTCAAAGAATCAGACCGTCTTGCAGCGGTTGCCCGTGGCCTTGAAGCCAATGGTGTGGATTGCACGGAAGGTGAAATGAGCCTGAGCGTGCGCGGCAATCCGTCCGGCAAGGGTTTTGGCGGCGGCACTGTTGCTACTCATCTCGATCACCGCATTGCCATGAGTTTCCTTGTGTTGGGTCTTGCTTCTGAAAAGCCTGTGACCGTTGATGACGCGACCATGATTGCAACCAGCTTCCCTGAATTCATGGATCTGATGCGCGGCTTGGGTGCGGACATCAAAATGGCTAAGGCCAAATGATCGCGATGCGAACACAAGCTTTCATCATCGCCATTGATGGGCCTGCGGCATCCGGAAAAGGAACGCTGGCCCGCAATCTTGCCGCTCATTATGGTTTTCACCATCTAGATACCGGCCTCACCTATCGTGCGGTGGCTAAAACCCTGATTGATCAGGGTTTACCGCTCGATGATGAGGTCATTGCAGCCCGGATTGCGCAGACACTTGATCTGAAAGGGCTGGATCGCACTGTGCTTTCCGCTCACGAGATTGGTGAAGCGGCCTCCAAAGTTGCAGTCATGCCAGAGGTGCGCAGCGCTTTGGTGGAAGCCCAGCGTAAGTTTGCCGTCAACCTGCCCGGCACAGTGCTGGACGGTCGTGATATCGGCACAGTTGTCTGTCCCGACGCGCCGGTGAAACTCTACATCACTGCCTCGGTGGAAGTGCGTGCAGAGCGCCGCTATAATGAAATGCGTGCAAAAAATGCAAATGCAGATTATAATGCCGTTCTGGACGATCTGAAGCGCCGTGATGAGCGCGACATGAACCGCACCACTTCGCCATTAAAGCCTGCGAGCGATGCGCACTTGATCGATACCAGTAAAATGGATATAGAAGCGGCATTTCTTGAGGCTAAAAAGCTGATAGATGCTGCATTGCGCGACTGACATTGGTCTGAAGTTCAGAAAAAATGATCTGAATTTCAGAAAAATTGTCAGATTGTGCGTCTTTTATATAAAAATCGTCTGTTTTCAGGCCACGCGCCGGATTGTTCTTTTTAAGAACGGCTTGTCTTCAGACTTTCTCGTAACACCAACCCCCGGCGCCGTATCTTGTGAATTTCACGGATACATCAGGAGTCTACATGTCAGATTTTAACCCGACACGCGAAGATTTTGAAGCTCTGCTGGCTGAGTCCTTCGCCAATAATGACCTTGCAGAAGGTTATGTTGTTAAGGGCCGTATTGTTGCCATCGAAAAAGACATGGCAATCATCGATGCAGGTCTCAAAGTTGAAGGCCGCGTGCCGCTGAAGGAATTCGGCGCTAAGGGCAAAGACGGCTCGATGAAGCCGGGCGACGAAGTAGAAGTTTACGTTGAGCGTATCGAAAACGCGCTTGGCGAAGCTGTTCTGTCGCGCGAAAAAGCTCGCCGCGAAGAAAGCTGGGTTCGCCTCGAAGAGAAATTCGGCAAAGGTGAACGCGTTGACGGCGTTATCTTCAATCAGGTTAAGGGTGGTTTCACCGTTGATCTCGATGGTGCCGTTGCGTTCCTGCCACGTTCACAGGTTGACATTCGTCCAATCCGCGACGTGACCCCTCTGATGCACAACCCGCAGCCGTTTGAAATCCTGAAAATGGACAAGCGTCGCGGCAACATCGTTGTGTCCCGCCGTACCGTTCTGGAAGAATCCCGTGCGGAACAGCGTTCTGAAATCGTTCAGAACCTTGAAGAAGGTCAGGTTGTTGACGGCGTTGTTAAGAACATCACCGATTACGGTGCGTTCGTTGACCTCGGCGGCATCGACGGCCTGCTGCACGTTACCGACATGGCATGGCGCCGTGTAAACCATCCTTCCGAAATCCTGACTATCGGTCAGCAGGTTAAGGTTCAGATCATCCGCATCAACCAGGATACACATCGTATTTCCCTGGGCATGAAGCAGCTGGAAAATGATCCTTGGGATGGCATCGGTGCGAAATATCCGGTTGGCAAGAAGATCACTGGTAACGTAACCAACATCACCGATTACGGTGCATTTGTTGAAATCGAACCAGGTATCGAAGGTCTGATCCACGTTTCCGAAATGTCATGGACAAAGAAGAACGTACACCCAGGCAAAATCCTGTCGACCTCTCAGGAAGTCGAAGTTGTTGTGCTCGAAGTGGATCCGGTCAAGCGCCGTATTTCGCTCGGTCTCAAGCAGACCCTCGACAATCCTTGGACAACCTTTGCTCAGAAATACCCAGCCAACAGCGTTGTTGAAGGCGAAGTCAAGAACAAGACCGAATTCGGCCTGTTCATTGGTCTCGACGGCGATGTAGACGGCATGGTTCACCTGTCGGATCTCGACTGGAACCGTCCGGGCGAACAGGTTATCGAAGAGTTCAACAAAGGCGACGTTGTTAAGGCAGTCGTTCTCGATGTAGACATCGAAAAAGAACGTATCTCCCTTGGCATCAAGCAGCTGACCGGCGACAGCGTTGGTGAAGCAGCTTCTTCCGGCGACCTGCGCAAGAACGCAGTTGTAGCTTGTGAAGTTACTGCTGTTACCGATGGTGGTCTGGAAGTGAAGCTGGTTGACCACGATATCGAAACCTTCATCAAGCGTTCAGATCTGTCCCGTGACCGTGACGAACAGCGCCCAGAGCGTTTCTCTGTCGGCCAGAAGTTTGACGCACGCGTCATCTCCTTCGACAAGAAAACCCGCAAGCTGCAGGTTTCCATCAAGGCTCTCGAAATTGCTGAAGAAAAAGAAGCAGTTGCTCAGTACGGTTCCGCAGACAGCGGCGCATCGCTCGGCGACATTCTTGCAGCAGCAATGAAGAAGTCCGAAAACAACTAAGTATTGCGGATAAGGCTTTATCCCTGCGATCTGAGCCTCATTCAATACAAAGTATGAAAACTCCCGCCGGAGCAATCCGGCGGGAGTTTTTTATTGATTTAAACACAACACAACAATAGCAATATTAATAATATTAAATAATACAAACAAATAAATACAAATAAATAATTTCACATATACATTAATTTGAGATAATATACTTAGCGCAATGCAGTATTTTTACATTACATACATTGATTTTAATTAATTTATTTCAACGAAAGGAAACACCATGGCAAAAGGGACATTTTTAAACGTCTTGCCATATGTCTTCGAAGAAGAGGGAGGATATGTTAATCATCCGGCAGATCCGGGTGGCCACACCAATATGGGGATTACTCAGGCCACCTTATCCACATGGATGGGAACAAAGGCATCAGCCGCCGATATCCGCAATCTCAGCCAGAAGACCGCAGCCGATATTTATAAGAAAAATTATTGGGACAAAATCGCCGGTGATGCGCTGCCTGCCGGCTTAGACTATGCAGTGTTTGACTTCGCTATTAATTCCGGCCCTGCCCGTGCTGCAAAAGCGCTGCAAAAAATTGCAGGCACAGCACAGGATGGTATTATCGGCGATCAGACACTGAGTGCCATTCATCTCCGCGATACAGCAAATGTCATAAACAGTCTTTGCGATATGCGGCAGGCATGGTTGCAGACCCTGACAGTCTATAAAACATTCGGCAAGGGATGGGCTGCCCGTGTCAAACGTGTACGCAACCGCTCGTTGTCTCTTGTTAAATCCTCTGCCTCATCCGGTGAGTTCTCCGGACAGACAAAGAAGCCGAAACAGACCCAGACACGCGAAACAAAACTCTCGATACCGGCGATCCTCAAGAAGCCCGAAACACTTGCGCCACTCAGCGGTGTTATCACCGGCATCACAGCTATGGCATCCGGCAACGGCCCTGTTCAGATTGCCGTTGCCATCATCATGGTGATTATGGCGGTTGCCGGTCTGTGGTATTTCATTCGCCGTTACCGCAAACAGCTTTGATAAAATATCAGGCGATACCCAATACAGCGATCAGAGACAGGCTGATCGCACCCAACGCCAGCAATGAGAAGACGGCGGTCAGCGTAACGCGGCCGCCGGCTTTGACCACCGTACGTACATCCACACCCAGCCCCAGACCAGCCATAGCAATCACTGTCAGCGCCGTGCTCGCTTCATGCAAAGGCATCAGAGCCGCTTGCGGAACCAGAGACAGGCTGCGAAGCGCCATCATCCCTAAGAAGCCAATGATAAACCACGGCACCATCTGTGATAATTTAGGCCGTGTTCCGCCAGACTGCGCACCAATAATGCCGATTGTCACAATCACAGGCCCCAGCATCAACACACGCACCAGCTTGACCAGCGTACCGATCTGCACGCTCAGCGCTGCAACCGGCGCAGTTGCAGCCAATACCTGCGGCACCGCATAAACGGTGAGACCTGCCAGAACGCCATATTGCGTGGCAGACATATTCAAAAGCGGTACCAGCAAAGGCAGGCACAGTACTACAACAACGCCCAGAACGGCTGTAAAAGCAATGGACGAGGCCACGTCATCGCCATTGGCGCCGATCACCGGCGCTGTGGCAGCAATTGCCGAATTACCGCAGATCGAGTTGCCACAGGCAACCAGTACCGACATGCGATGGGATAGACGCATCATCCGTCCGATTGAATAGCTGATACCGATTGATAGCAGTACAACACCGGCAATACCGCCGATCAAAGCAGGCCCTGCCTGCATTACCGCTTCTGCGCTGATGGACGCGCCGAGCAGCACAATGGCGATCTCCAGAATCATCTTGGATGAAAACTGAATACCGCTGGTGTAACGGCCGGACAGGCTGAACAGCGAGCGCACTGCCGCGCCGAGCAAAATGGCCAGCACGATCGATTCCAGCCATGCCCGCCCGAATAACTGTGCCTCGATATGTTCCAGCGCGTAAGCTGCGGCACTGACTAAAAGGCAGAGCATAAACCCTGGCAAAATACGGGAAAAGTTAGAACGAATATTGTGCGACATGACTGCTATTCCGATAATTTTTCTAATTCTATCGCGTATTTCAATCATTCATTCCATTTGAAAATATGGTATATTTCGTTCAACAAAAACGAACGGTTACGCACCATGACCCTTGAACAATTGCGAATATTCGCGGAAGTCGCCCGTCAGCAGCATCTGACCCGTGCAGCCGAGAGCCTGCATCTGACGCCATCAGCGGTCAGTGCGGCGATTAAAACGCTGGAAGAGCGCTATGATACGCAACTGTTCAACCGCATCGGCAGACGCATTGAACTCAATAAAACGGGGCGTATTTTTTTGCATGAAGCAGAGGCTGTGCTGGCTCGTGCACAAGCGGCCGAACTGACACTGACAGAAATCACCGGCCTGCAGCGCGGCAGCCTGCATATCTATGCCAGCCAGACCACGGCGAGTTACTGGCTGCCGCCGGTACTGGCACGGTTTCACACCGCCTATCCGCAGATTGAACTGAAGCTCTCCATCGGCAATAGCGAGCAGGTGGTCGATGCTTTGCGTGAAGGACTGGCCGATGCGGGCTTTATTGAAGGCGAGACTGACGAAGCGCTGCTGCATAAAGAGCCGGTTGCCAGCGATGAGTTGATCACAGTCGTCAATCCGGCGCATCCGTGGGCACGACTCAGGCATTTACCATTAGAGCAACTGAGTGAGAGTTTCTGGATTTTGCGCGAGCAAGGGTCAGGCACCCGCGCCGTGTTTGAAACCTATCTGCGCGATAAAGGTTATGATCCCGCCAATTTACCGCTGGCGCTGGAACTGCCTTCCAATGAGGCGATCTGCTCCGCCCTGACAGCAGGCAATTACGCTACGGTACTGTCGGCACTGGCGGCTCGCCCGCATTTGGCTGCCGGCACATTAAGTCAGGCACCATTCACGCTGCCGCCGCGGCAGTTCTGGCTGCTAAACCATAAAGAACGCTATCGCAGCCATGCCCTCAATGCACTCTATGCCATGCTAAAAGCAACCAAGTGACAATCAGCGAATTGCTTTGACCAGCGCCTTATCAGGAAAGCACGTTGCTGGCTGGCCGTTTTTCTCCTGCCAGACGCCGATCGAGCGGCGGGTTTTAAATCCGGCAAGACCATCGGGTTTGCCGACATCATAGCCCTGTTTCTGCAAGCGCTTCTGCATGGCAGCGACATCGGAACGGTACAGCCCGCCGACATCGCCCCAGCCTTGCTGAAAGCCACCGGCGCCATAGCTCATCCGGTCGGACATATGGCCGATAAACAGCGCGTAGAGATCGCTCATATTATAGTTTTTCAGCACATAGAAATTCGGCGTCACGATAAATGCAGGCCCGTGACGACCGGCAGGCATTAGCAGAAAACCTTCTTGTGCCATTTCCTGTGCAGGGAATGCCTTGCCATTCACGCGGCTGATCCCCAATGCCGCCCAGTCCTTGAATGCCTTACCCTGATCCGGCCCTTCCAGCGAGCAGGACACGCTTTGTGGTACATTGACCTCATAACCCCAGTCGCGGCCTTTCTGCCAGCCAAAATGCTGCAAATAGGCCGCAATAGAAGCCAGCGTGTCCGGTACAGAGTTCCAGATATCGCGCCGTCCGTCCCCGTCATAATCAACGGCGTGTTTTAAGTAGGAGGTCGGCATGAATTGCGGTTGACCGAGCGCGCCCGCCCATGAGCTTTTCAGATGCGCGCTGTCCATATAACCTTTTTGCACGATTTCGAGTGCGGACAACAATTCCGCATGGAACATATCCTTGCGTGTGGCCATAAATGCTTTGGTCGCCAGCACTTCAAAACCGTTATAGGGAATTTTCACTGAACCGAAGGCTGATTCACGCCCCCAGACGGCAACGACGATACCGGCAGGCACGCCAAAATCACGTTCGATTTTCGCCAGCAGGCTCTTATGGGCATTGAGCTTCACCTTGCCATTGCTGACAACAGAATCAACTGTGCCCTTACGGAAATAACCGGCCGGTGAGCCGAATTCAGACTGTGTCTGCTGTTTCGGTGTCTGCGGCTTGGTGCCGGGCGGCACCAGATCCGGCAGTTTCCAGTTTAGCTGCACGCCGGAGAGAGACTGATTAAACACGCTGCGGCTGATACCGCGCTGCTGCGCCTGCGGCCACAGATCATTTTCCAGCCATTGCTGAAAGGCTACATTGGTTTTGGATTGAATTGCAGCAGAATAAGTCTGTGCCTGCGCTGCTGCTATGCTGAGCGGCGCTGCTGCACCAAACAGGCTGAACGCCACCAGAGCCTGACGGAGGAAAGTCTTCTGCATGGCTGCTCCTGTTATACAAAAATCCACCTGAAACTTGGATAAAAAATCAGTTGGTCAGGTTTTATAATGTTGTTCTGGCGCGCAAAGCCGCTGCCAAAGTCCCCTCATCGAGATAATCGAGCTCACCGCCCACCGGCACGCCATGAGCCAATCGGGTGATCTTCACATCCATCCCATCGAGCTGATCAGTGATGTAGTGTGCCGTGGTCTGCCCTTCGACCGTGGCATTGACCGCAAGAATAATCTCTTTGATCTCGCCACCAGTCACTCGTTCGATCAGGCCTTTGATGTTGAGATCATCCGGCCCCACACCATCCAGCGGCGACAAACGGCCACCCAGCACATGATAGCGCACATTCATGGTGCCAGCACGCTCCAGCGCCCAGAGATCGGACACATCTTCGACAACGATGAGCATGGAAGGGTCGCGACGCGGATCTTCACAAACCGTGCAGGGATCGCTGGTATCCACATTTCCGCAGCAGGAACAAATACGCACTTTTTCTGCGGCTTCCTGCATGGCAGAGCCAAGCGGCACCAGCAGCGCATCTTTTTTCTTGATCAGATGCAGCGCGGCGCGGCGTGCCGAACGGGGCCCCAGCCCCGGCACGCGGGCAAGAAGCTGGATCAGGCGTTCAATTTCAGGACCGGCGATTCGTTTTGACATAATGAATATCTAAAACATTTAACGCCCGAATAGAATCGGGCGTTATTGTATAAGTACGTGTTATTCAACCTGCGCTTTGATTAGAACGGCAGTTTCATGCCCGCAGGCAATGGCAGACCGGCGGTCAGCGCCTGTGTCTTTTCAGCCATCATTGCTTCCAGCTTGGCTTTTGCATCATTATGTGCGGCGATAATCAGGTCTTCCAGAATTTCGCCTTCGCCTTCTTTGAGCAGCGACGGATCAATTTTCAGGCTGGTCAATGTGCCTTTGCCGAGCAGGGTCAGGCTCACCAGACCACCGCCGGAAGTAGCGCTGACTTCCATCTGCGCGATTTCTTCCTGCATGGCCTGCATTTTGGCCTGCATTTCTTTTGCTTTGCTCAGCATCCCCATCATGTCACGCATGTGGCAGAACTCCTCGAATTACTCATCTTCAATAAATGGTTCATAGCTACAGCAGTTTCAACCGCAGCTAAAATTAATCGTCATCGTCAGAATCGCCGCTATCCACACCCGGATCCGGCATTTGCATTTCCAGCTCAGTGTCGTCATCCGGCGTGGTGATACGCACGTCGATGATTTTCGCACCCGGAAATTTGGCAAGAATCGCAGCCACATCTGGATCAGCGCGGGCATCTGTCACCAGTTCCTCGCGCCGTGCAGTTTCAACTTCAGCTACGGTCTGGCCGCCACCGTCACGGGCGACTGAGACCATCCAGCGTTCGCCCGTCCAGTCCAGCAAGCGCTGCGACATATCCGTGGCCAGCGTTTTCGGCGCATGTTCGGTCAGTGCAATTTCCATACGGTTCTGCCCGATGGAAACCAGACGCACAAAGTTTTTAACCAGCACTTTAAACTGCAGATCGCGCTTATTGCCCGCCAGATTGACAATATCATTCAGGTCACGAATGCGTACTGATGCCTGCTCAACGGAAGGCTTTGGTTCTGCAACGGCTTGCGGTTGAATGACTGTCTGTGCAGCAGGCTCTGCAAGCCGAAGAGCGGCACCGCCATTAGTCTGGCGCTGCATCATCTGACCGGAAACCGCATCAGCAGACGCATAGGCTGTTGCGCCGCCACCGGAACCATTCCCGCCACCACCTTGCGGAGCAGATGGGGCAGAGCTGCCACCAGTCTGGCCATTGGCAATGGCTTTCAGCGCTTCATCCAGTGTCGGCAGATCAGCAGAATGCGCTAAACGGATCAGCAACATTTCTGCCGCCTGAACCGGACGCGATGAGGTCTCCACCTCATGAATACCCTTGAGCAACATCTGCCAGCAACGCGACAGCGCACGGATAGGCAATGTTTTGGCAAATTCCGCCCCACGCATACGCTCGTCTTCCGAGAGCGACATATCCTGTGCCACTTCCGGTGTGAAACGCAGACGCGTAACCAGATGGTTGAAATCCGCCAGATCGCTCAGCACGACCGAAGGATCGGCACCCACGTCATATTGCGCGCGGAATTCTTTCAAAACGCCTGCCACATCACCGCGCATCAGCATTTCAAACAGATCGATAATACGCGCACGGTCGGCAAGACCGAGCATTTCACGCACAGTCTGGCTGTCGACTGTGCCGTTACCATGCGCAATCGCCTGATCGAGAATCGAAAGGCTGTCGCGCGCAGAACCTTCACCGGCACGTGCAATCATCGCCAGCGCTGTGTCATCAGCCTGCACATTTTCAAGGCCGGTGATCTTGCGCAGCAGGCTGGTCAGCGTGCCGGATTCAATACGGCGCAGATCAAAACGCTGACAGCGCGACAGCACCGTAATCGGCACTTTACGGATTTCTGTTGTCGCGAAAATGAATTTCACATGCGGCGGCGGCTCTTCCAAAGTCTTCAGCAGGCCGTTGAAGGCCTGATTGGAGAGCATGTGCACTTCGTCGATGATATAGACTTTGTAACGGGCAGAAACCGGACGGTAGCGCACCTGTTCAATAATCTCACGGATATCATCAATACCGGTATGCGAGGCAGCATCCATCTCGATCACATCGACATGACGGCCTTCCATAATCGCCTGACAATGCTCGCCCAGTTCTGTGAGATGCACACTCGGCTGATCAATTGTATCTGTTTTATAGTTCAGGCCGCGCGCCAGAATACGCGCCGTTGTGGTCTTACCCACCCCGCGCACACCGGTCAGCATCCATGCCTGCGCAATGCGTCCTGCTTCAAAAGCATTGGTCAAGGTGCGCACCATCGGCTCCTGACCATAAAGATCATCGAAATTCTGCGGGCGGTATTTACGGGCGAGAACGCGATAGGCGTTGTCTGCCGGTTTATTGTCCATGGATTTCGCTCGCTCCTTCAGATCCGACTTTTTAAAAGCCATTCTGCTGTAGCACAGATCATCAGCCTATTGAAAACAGAAAGCGGCCTGACGGAAAAACCTTGCGGCTTTCAGTGAACAACTATCTTGATTTTAAAAAGGAAAAAAGTGGGAGGCTGGCACGATGACCCGTGCCGAGCTCGTTAGGGCTGCTTCCTTCCGGACCTGACCCGGTTGGCGAGTGGTACGTCCACCACCAACCTCCCGCGCTTCATATCGGAAATTTATGCGCAAAATGCAAGGCTCAAAAGAACCGGGATAAAAAAATATAAATTATTTTCACGCATTTTATGTTTGAATAGTTCCAGACTACCAGAAATTTGCTTCTGAACCCTGTCCGGTAAAGATAAAATCCTCACAAAAGGCACCGCATCATGCCAGATTTCGCCCTTGATCAACGTCTGCAAAATGACTGCTTTCCTATTGGCCCGCTCGGCTTGTGCCAATTGCTGCTGATGAATGACAAACGCTGGCCGTGGCTGATCCTCGTGCCGCAGCGCGACAGTAAATCGGAAATTCATGAGCTGACACCATTGGATCAGACCATGCTCAGCTTTGAAACCTCTATGGTTGCAGAAGCGATGAAAGAGGCAACGGGTTGTGAAAAGATCAACAGCGGAGCGCTCGGCAATATTGTCCGCCAGCTGCATATTCACATCATTGCCCGCAATAGCGGTGATGCGGCATGGCCGGGCCCGGTCTGGGGACATGGCACACGCGAACCTTATACCGAGGAAGAAGCGCATCAGCTGATCAGTGATCTGCGCGCGCGCCTTTCAGCCTGAGTTTCAGCGCATCATGCTCAAATTTTCTGATACTTCAGACGCGGTGGATTCCAGCAACAAGCTTGGTTTTGCCGGTAGAACACTTGATCCGCAGGCCGAGAAACGCGATGAATCCAGCTTGGCCAAAGCGCTGGCCAATCCCGATGCGCAATTTTTGCTGTTTGCTCGTAATAAAATCATTCTGAAACAGGGCACACCGGAACAACGCGCTTTGTTCAGTCATGCGGAAATGCGTACTCTGCAAGGGGATGCGGATTTGACCGGCAAGGAAAATCTGATCCTGCTGGGGGAAGCGGAGGGCATTGCCTATCTTGCACTGGACACTGATCTCGCCCCAGAAGCACTCACCCTCCCGTTTGAAGCTTCAGAATATCGCACACTATATACGCATAATTTGTTGAGTCCTGCACTCAGCGGCATGATTGCTCAAGGTGCGGCTCTTCTTGCATGGCATAAAACGCACCGCTTTTGCGGGCGTTGCGGCCAGCAAACGGAAATGCGGATCGGCGGTTTCAAGCGGGTTTGCACGAGCTGCAATGCAGAGCATTTTCCGCGCACTGATCCGGTGGTGATCATGCTGGTTACGCATAAATCGGCGGCCGGAGATCATTGCCTGTTGGCACGCGGTGCGCATTTTGCCCCGCTGACCTATTCCTGCCTTGCGGGTTTTGTGGAACCGGGTGAGACGATTGAAAATGCCGTGCGCAGAGAAGTGCGTGAAGAATCCGGCCTGCCTGTCGGACAGGTCACCTATCATGCCAGCCAGCCTTGGCCGTTTCCCTATTCTCTAATGATCGGCTGTTTTGCGCAGAGTTTTTCCGATGAACTGAACCTCGACCAAGATGAGTTGGAAGATGGTCGCTGGTTTACCCGTGAAGAAGCGAGAGCCATGCTGGACAACAACCATGATCAGGGTCTGCGTACCCCGCCTGCCGGTGCCATCGCAAGCGCGCTGATCCGACATTGGGTAGAAAATCCTGACAAATAAAAAACGCCGGATTGCTCCGGCGCTTTTTCAATCTGTTAAAATTGGTTTTACTCAGCTGCAAGCAATTGCTTGCGGTTCTCACTACCCGGATAAACGCCGACAATACGCACTTCCTTGGTGAAGAATGCCAGTTCTTCCAGCGCGAGCTGCACGGAGCGATCATCCGGATGACCTTCAATATCCGCATAGAACTGCGTGGCTATGAAAGTGCCGCCAATCTGATAGCTTTCCAGCTTGGTCATGTTGATGCCGTTGGTGGCAAAACCGCCCATAGCCTTATAGAGCGCTGCAGGCACGTTGCGCACGCGGAACACAAACGTCGTCACCATCAGTTCATCCGGTGACTGGCGCGGTGCCCATTGCTCCTGTTTGGACAGAACGACAAAGCGTGTAATATTATTTTCCGCGTCTTCGACATTCTTCTGCAAAATCTCCAGACCGTAGAGTTCTGCTGCCAGAAACGGTGCCAGAGCAGCCTTGCTCTTGTCGCCCATTTCGGCCACCTGACGGGCAGCACCGGCAGTATCACCGGCAATGACCGGCTTCCAACCATTGCCGCGAATGACTTTACGGCATTGCCCCAGCGCATGAATATGACTGTGAACGCTCTTAATCTCTTCCATTTTTGTGCCCGGCAGCACCATTAGCTGGAAATGGATCGGCAGAAAATATTCGCCGATAATATGCAACCGCGACTCAGGCAAAAGGTGATGAATATCCGCGACGCGACCGGCCAGTGTGTTTTCGATCGGAATCATCGCCAGATCGGCTTCACCATTTTCAACGGCATTAAATGCGTCTTCAAAGGTTGCACATGGCAGCGGCTCCATTGTCGGAAACATATTGCGGCAGGCCGTGTCGGAATTTGCTCCCGGTTCACCCTGAAACGCTATTTTATTGGTCTTCGCTGCCATTTTTGGTGCCTTTGACTATTTTATTAAATGCTTATCTGTTTTTCCCGAAACTCAGCGTGACAGAAACTGCCGCGCCTTTTCCAGATCTTCCGGTGTATCCACACCGAGCGGAAAGGATTGAACCACTTCCACATCGATTCGCATACCCGCCTCCAGAGCACGCAGTTGTTCGAGTTTTTCACGCAGTTCCAGTGTGGACGGCCCTAATGCGACAAATTTCTCCAGTGCGGAGCGGCGATAGGCGTAAAGACCGATATGGTGATAAAGCGGGCCATCACCATAAGGTGCAGTGGCGCGGGTGAAATAGAGCGCCCGCAGTTTATTGGCACCATTCAACGGCGAACCAACGATCTTCACAACATTCGGATTGGTCTTTTCCTTCTCGTCAGTAATCTCAACGCCAAGGGTCGCAATATCCGCAGGACCATCAATCAGTGGCTGCAAAGCTGTTTTGATCAGCGCCGGATCAATGGTCGGCAGGTCCCCCTGCACATTGATCACCGCATCAAATTCTTCATTTTGATCAATAGCTTGAAGCGCTTCATAAATTCTGTCTGAACCTGATTCATGGTCACCGCGGGTCATGACAGCTTCAAGTCCGTGGGCTTCCACAGCTGCTTTAATCTCGGTACTGTCAGTTGCAACAACAACGCGTCCCAGCCCCGATGCCTGTGCACGTTCTGCCACATGAACGATCATCGGCTTTCCGGCAATATCGGCCAGAGGCTTGCCGGGAAGACGCGTGGAGGCCATACGGGCGGGGATCAGGATCAGCGATTTAAATGGCTTAGACATGGCTACTCATCCGAAAGTGTCAAAAAGTCACGGGTACTGCTGTTCTTATAGGTGTTGCCAGCGCCAAGCAAAAGACCTAGTTTCCGGCGAAAGTCAGTAATGGAGGGCGACCCTCCCCTAAGACGTATCAACTAATACCGCCAAGTAAAAGGCGTTGGGGAAGAGGAGCGCTAGCGGCCACATGGAATCGTCTCAATCCAACAAGTTTATCATGGCTTTTCTGGCCACAGTTTTTGTCGTTATGACCATCGGTATTTCTTCCGATGCGATTTTCTCGACAGCACATCCTGAAAAAGCCGGTTATGAAATCGCAGCTGCTGAAAGCGGCGCACCGGCAGCCGGTGGCAAAGAAGCCGCTGTTGCTGTTCCGATTGCAACATTGCTGGCAACAGCTGATCCTGCACGCGGTGCAACAGTGTTCAAACGCTGTGCGGCCTGCCATACCAGTGAAAAAGGCGGCGCTAACAAAGTCGGCCCGCATCTCTGGGATGTTGTGAACCGTCCTGCTGCAACAGTTGAAGGCTTCAGCTATTCCGCTGCGATGAAAGAATTTTCGCAGGGCGGCAAAGAAGTCTGGAATTATGATCACCTCAACAAATTCCTGACCTCTCCAAAAGGCTATATCAAAGGCACTGCTATGGGCTTTGCCGGCGACAAAAAAGACAATGAACGTGCAGATCTGATTGCTTATCTGCGCTCCCTGTCTGACAATCCGGCTCCACTGCCTTCACCGGAAGCTGCTGCTCCTGCAGAAGAAGCAAAACCGGCCGGAGACAAGCCTGCTGAAGCGCCTGCTGCACCAGCGACAGAAACACCGGCTCCTGCCGCACCGGAAGCACCGGCACCGCAGCCTGCCAACTGATCCTGAAGATCAGCACCTGATCATCAAGCCGGGCTCAATGCCCGGCTTTTATTTTGAAGGAAATATTTCATGTCTGATGAACCAATTGTACGCGACAGCAACGGCACCCAGCTGCAGGACGGCGACTCCGTTACGCTCATCAAAGATCTCAAAGTCAAAGGCACATCCGAGACGATCAAGCGTGGCACGCTGGTGAAAAACATTCACCTGAACGGCCGCGACGGTGAGGTTGAGTGCAACACCAAACAGGTAAAAGGTCTGGTTCTGAAAACGGAATTCGTCAAAAAAGCCTGATCATTACAAAGATTTAATTCGCCACTCCTGAATTTTGCTCTGCTTTTGCCCGCTTTCCCTTTTAATTAATGCGGGGATCATTAAAGTGTTAGCATTATATGCGAGCAGAATATGGGGTGGCGAATTGAAAACAGCATTGCGGATTATGCTTATTGCGGGATTGAGCCTGAGCAGTCATCTGGCATCAGCTCAGGATAAAGCTCCCGACAATGCTCTGCCGTGGCGTCACGCTAACAGCCTTACAGGCGAGCCTAAATATCCTGAAGGCTTCAAGCACTATGACTATGTCAATCCGCAGGCACCCAAAGGCGGCACGCTCAATCAGGTTGCTGTCGGCACGTTTGACAGTCTGAACCCTTATGTGGTTCAGGGTGTTCCGGCGGCCGGTCTGGCCAATTTCGGCGGTGGCATGCTCTATGACACGCTGATGGACCAGTCGATGGATCAAAGCTCGACCAACTACGGTCTGGTTGCCGAGGCGATGCAATATCCGGACGATTTTTCCTGGGTAAAATTCCGCCTCAACCCGAAAGCCGCATGGCACGACAAAACCCCGATCACTGTTGACGATGTGATCTGGTCATTTGATACGCTGAAAAAACAATCTCCGCTCTATAACCGCTATTATGCCGATGTCGTAAAAGCGGAGAAGACCGGTGATAATGAAGTCACCTTCACCTTTGACAAAAGCGGCAATCGCGAACTGCCAAGCATTATGGGCGATCTTGTCGTGCTGCCGAAACATTGGTGGGAAGGCAAAGACAAAAACGGCAAACAGCGTGATATCAGCCGCTCTACGCTGGAAATTCCGCTCGGCTCCAGTGCTTATAAAATTGCGTCCATGAATCCGGGAAAATCCATTACATGGCAGCGTGTTGACGACTATTGGGCAAAAGACCTGCCGACCCATGTCGGACGCTATAATTTCGATCAGGTGAAGTACGAGTACTTTCTGAATAATGACGCCACATGGGAAGCCTTCAAAAAAGGCGGTGTCTATGATTACCGTCTGGAAAACATGGCGCAGCGCTGGCAAGAGCAATATAATTTTCCGGCGGTTGAGCGCGGCGATGTCATCAAAACCAGTTTTCCGTTCCATGCAGCCGGACGCATGCAGGGCACGTTCCTGAATACGCGAAAAGCTAAATTTCAGGATGTGCGCGTGCGGGAAGCACTCAACTGGGTGTTCGACTTTGAAAGCATGAACCGCCTGTTGTTTTTCAACCAGTATAAGCGGATTGAAAGCTATTTCGCCGGCATCGATCTCGCATCTTCTGGCCTGCCGTCGCCGGAAGAACTGAAAATCCTTGAAACAGTGCGCGGAGAAATTCCGGAAGCTGTTTTCACCAAACCTTATAAATTACCGGTTTTTGACACACCGCAGGCCATGCGCACCAATCTGCGCCATGCCATTGACCTGTTTTCTCAAGCCGGATGGGTTGTGAAAGACGGTAAGCTCACCAATGACAAAGGCGAGGTCTTCACACTCGAAATTCTGACCGAAAACCCGAATGACGAGCGCGTGGTCAATCCGTTTATCAATAATCTGCGCCGCGTCGGTATCAATGCATCCTTACGCGTGGTTGATGATGCGCAATATCAGGCACGGGTCAATGATTTTGATTATGATGCCATCATGACCGTGGTTGCGCAAAGCCAGTCTCCCGGCAATGAACAGCGGGAAATGTGGAGCAGCAAATCTGCCGATATGAAAGGCAGTAAAAACTACGCAGGCATCAAAAATCCGGCAATCGACAAGCTGGTTGACCGTGTTGTCTATGCCAAAGATCATGATGATCTGGTTACCGCAACACGCGCGCTCGACCGTGTTCTGCTCTGGAATTATTACACCGTGCCGCAGTGGTACTCAGACAAAATCAATATTGCTTACTGGAACAAGTTTGGCCTGCCGGACAAACAACCGGATTATGCCGGTATTGATCCGTTCTCCTGGTGGGTGAAGCCCAAGCCATAAACTGGCTCACTCTGATATGGTCTTGTATTATAGCTCGCAATTTTGTGGCTTTAAGCAAGACTAGACACCCCTGAAAAACAGGAGAGACACAATGGCAGAGCATATCGCGCCTCAGAACCACAGCCTCATGAACCGGCGCCGAGTTCTCGTTCTGAGCGGAGCGGCGGTACTGAGTTCAGCTCTGCCTTTTCGCCTTCAGGCGCAGGAAAACAGCAAAGCCGCCGCTCACGGTTTGGCGGTTTATGATGATCTGAAATATCCGGCAGGCTTCAGCCATTTTGATTACATTAACCCGCAGGCTCCGAAAGGCGGCACCTTTCGCTACTCTGTAAACGAATGGGTTCTTAATCAGGCTCAGAACACCTTCAATACGCTCAATACATTTTCAGCCAATGGTGATGCCCCGCCGCGGATGGAAAATTGCTTTGATTCATTGATGGTTCGCGCATTGGATGAGCCCGATGCCGTCTACGGGCTGGTCGCAGAGAGCGTAACCGTCAGCGACGATGGTAAGAGCTATATTTTCAAACTGCGTGAACAGGCGCGCTTTCATGATGATACGCCACTAACGGCGCATGATGCGGCTTTCAGCTATGATCTGCTGAAAGAAAAAGGACATCCCGGATTAAGACTGCTGCTTGCGGCACTGGAATCAGCAAATGCAGAAAATGATTATCACCTTCGCCTGACCCTCAAGGGGGACAATGCCGGAAAAAATCGCCGCATCATCACCAGTATGGTTTTGCTGCCGATCCTCTCCAAAGCCTATTACACGCAGAACAGTTTTGACGGGAACAACCTGAATATCCCTCTCAGCTCGGGTGCCTATAAAGTCGGGGCATTATCAGCTGGTCAGTTTATTGAATATCAGCGCAATGAAAATTATTGGGCCAAAGATCTGAATGTGAATATCGGACGTAATAATTTCGACCGGCTTCGCATCGAGTTTTTCCGCGACAGACAACCCGCCTTTGAGGCCTTTAAAAAAGGTATTCTGGACTGGCGCGCTGAAAGCGTTTCCAAATCATGGGCGAATGATTATGATTTCAGCGCAGTACAATCCGGAAAAATCATCAAAAAACGCTTCCCCGCATGGAAATTTCCATCCATGCAAAGCTGGGCACTGAACCAGCGCCGCGAGCGTTTTCGGGATCCGCGTGTGCGTGAAGCCATTGCACTCTGCTTTGACTTTGAGTGGAGCAACCGCAACCTGTTCAGCAATCTCTACACGCGGCTACAATCCAATTTCAGCAATTCGCAATTTGAAGCGAAAGGCAAAGCATCAGCCGCAGAACAGGCCGTTATTGCGCGTCATGCAGCCTTGATAGATGAAGCCACACGCAACGCGCTGATGGATGATCCGGTCACGATGGCGACAACGGACGGCAGCGGACGCAACCGCGAACAATTGCGCCGCGCAGCCAGCCTGATGAAAGAAGCCGGTTTTGAGCGTAAGGGCGAATGGCTGACCGGTAAAGACGGTCAGATTTTTACGCTGGAAATCCTCAATGATTCTGACGGATTTAACCGTGTCTACAATCCGATGATCAAAAACCTGCACGCGATCGGTATCAATGCGAGCGTGCGCATGGCAGAAGCGGCAACCTATCAGAAACGACTGTTGGATTTTGACTATGACATGATGGGTCTTGCCTCGAGCTCATCTCCCACACCAGACAGATCAGGACTGGCACTGATCTATGGTTCGGAAAGTGTTGATCTGCCCAGCTCTCAAAACTATACCGGCACAAGCAGCCCTTTGATTGACGCCTTGCTGGACGATGTTGACAAGGCCGACAACCGCGATGAGCTGACAGCAATCCTTCGTGTTCTTGACCGGCTTTTGCGCTATCGCCGCGATTGGATACCCTGCTGGTCGGCGGGTGGAAAACTCATCGCCTATTGGGACAAATTCGGCATGACGGGTTCTCCCCCTTATGGCGGATATCCCGAATATTACTGGTGGCTTGATAAAGAGAAAGCAGAGCGGCTTGGTAAAACATAATTCAGGTCTTTGTATTAAAACTTTTAACGATAAGAATAAAATAATAGGAAATTCACGCTAATGGGCGCTTATATTCTCCGACGCCTGCTGCTTATGATCCCGACCATTCTGGGGATTATGGCCATTTCTTTCGCTGTCATTCAGTTTGCCCCCGGTGGTCCTGTCGAGCGTGTTATTGCGCAGTTGCAGGGACAGGGCGGCGATGCGATGGACAGGCTTTCAGGCGGCGGCGCTGATGCCGGTGCCATTTCAATGGACAGCGGCGGCTCCTCGAAATATCGCGGCGCACAGGGGCTTGATCCTGAATTTATCGCCAGTCTGGAAAAGCAGTTCGGTTTTGATAAACCACCGCTGGAGCGCTTCGGCCAGATGCTGTGGAATTATGCGCGCTTTGATTTTGGCCGCTCTTATTTCCGCGACATTGAAGTTCTTGATCTCATTAAAGAAAAACTTCCGGTTTCAATCTCACTCGGCCTGTGGCTCACGCTGATTTCCTATATGATTTCCATTCCGCTTGGTATTGCCAAGGCCGTGCGTGACGGTTCGCGCTTCGATGTCTGGACCAGCGCGGTGATTATTGTCGGCTATGCTATCCCGAGCTTCCTGTTTGCGATTATGCTGATCGTGCTGTTTGCAGGCGGCTCGTTCCTTGACTGGTTTCCGCTGCGCGGACTGACCTCGCCCGACTTTGACCAGATGAGCCTGTGGGGCAAGATCACCGACTATATCTGGCATATGGCACTGCCGGTACTGGCGCTCGTGCTGTCGGCCTTTGCAACAACAACGCTGCTCACCAAAAACTCGTTTCTGGAAGAGATTCGCAAGCAATATGTCACCACTGCGCGCGCAAAAGGCCTGACAGAACGGCAAGTGCTCTACGGCCATGTTTTCCGTAATGCGATGCTGATTGTGATTGCCGGTTTTCCCGGCGCGTTCATCACTGCATTTTTCACCGGCTCGCTGCTGATTGAAACCATCTTCTCACTCGACGGTCTGGGGCTGCTTGGCTATCAGTCTGTTCTCAACCGCGATTATCCGGTGGTCTTTGCCAACTTGTTTATCTTCTCGCTGATCGGCCTGCTCGTCAGCCTGCTCTCCGATCTCACTTATACGTGGATTGATCCGCGCATTGATTTTGAACGGAGGGATGTGTGATGAGCGATATCACTGCCGCCTCTCCTGCGCGCGTCAAACGCCCGTTTCTTTCACCGCTCAATCAGCGGCGCTGGCGTAATTTCAAGGCAAACCGCCGTGGCTGGTGGTCGCTGTGGATCTTTCTGTTCCTGTTTATCACCTCGCTGTTTGCTGAATTTATCGCCAATGACAAGCCGATACTGGTTTCCTACAAAGGCGAAATTCTCATGCCGGTGCTGGTCGATTATCCGGAGGAAAAATTCGGCGGTTTCTATGCCGTGACCGACTATCGCGACCCCGTGATACAGGACGAGATCAACCAGAACGGCTGGGCAATCTGGCCGCCGGTGCGTTACTCCTACCGCACGGTAAATAGCGAAATTCCGGAAGCCGCACCGTCCAAACCTTTCTGGATGATGTCGAAGGAACAGCGCTGCGCACGCTACGTGCAAGGTGTTGACGATCCGAACTGCACCATCGGCAATATGAACTGGCTCGGCACAGATGATCAGGCACGCGACGTCTTTGCCCGCGCGCTTTACGGCTTCCGCATTTCTGTGCTGTTCGGTCTCATCCTCACCGCTTTTTCCGGTGTCATCGGTGTCACTGCCGGTGCGGTACAGGGTTATTTCGGCGGCTGGGTTGATCTTATCTTTCAGCGCTTCATCGAAATCTGGTCGTCGATACCGGTGCTCTATCTGTTGCTGATTATCGCGGCCATTTTGCCGCCCGGCTTCTGGATATTGCTGTTCATCATGCTGCTTTTCTCATGGGTCGCCTTTGTCGGCGTCGTCCGTGCAGAGTTCCTGCGCGCGCGCAATTTTGAATATGTGAATGCAGCGCGTGCGCTGGGTGTCAACAACCGCACCATCATGTGGCGGCATTTGCTGCCCAATGCGATGGTCGCAACCCTGACCTTCCTGCCCTTTATTCTCAACGGTTCGATCACCACGCTGACATCGCTTGATTTTTTAGGCTTCGGCCTGCCGCCGGGCTCCGCATCGCTGGGTGAAATGCTGGCGCAGGGCAAAAACAATCTTCAGGCTCCCTGGCTTGGCCTGACCGGCTTTGCCGTTATCTCGCTGATGCTGTCATTGCTGATTTTTGTCGGTGAAGCAGTGCGTGATGCCTTTGATCCGCGAAAGGCTTTTAAATGAGTTCCCATGAAAAAGCCGATGTGCTGCTGAGTATCCGTGATCTGTCGATTGCCTTCCATCAGGATGGCAAAGACAGGGTCGCCGTCGATCATATTTCCTTCGACATTCACAAGGGCGAAACTGTTGCTCTGGTGGGGGAGTCCGGTTCGGGCAAATCCATCTCTGCTTTATCCGTATTGAAGCTGCTGCCCTATCCGTCAGCGAGCCATCCGTCCGGTCAGATTATCTTCAACGGTGAAGATATGCTGGCCATGCCGGAGAGCAAGCTGCGCGGTGTGCGTGGCAATGACATTGCCATGATCTTTCAGGAGCCGATGACCTCGCTCAATCCGCTGCATACGGTTGAGCGCCAGATCAGCGAAATTCTGCGTCTGCATCAGGGCATGGGCGAGAAACAGGCGCGTGAACGCACGCTGGCATTGCTCAATGAAGTGGGCATCCGCGAACCGGAAAAGCGCTTGCAATCCTATCCGCATCAGCTTTCCGGCGGGCAGCGCCAGCGTGTGATGATTGCAATGGCGCTGGCTAATAAGCCAAAGCTGCTGATTGCCGACGAGCCGACAACCGCGCTTGACGTGACCGTGCAGGCGCAAATTTTGCAGCTGCTGGCCGAGTTGAAGCAGTCACAGGATATGTCGATGCTGTTCATCACCCATGATCTGGGTGTAGTGCGCAAAATTGCCGACCGTGTTTGCGTGATGCATCAGGGCAAGATTGTTGAAAGTGGCAAAACGGAAGAGATTTTCACCAATCCGCAGCATGATTACACCAAGCATTTGCTGAGTGCAGAACCAAAGGGCGCACCTTTGCCGGCACAGGACAATGCGCCTCTGGTGATGCGCGGCGAGGATATCAAAGTCTGGTTTCCGATTAAAAAGGGTTTCCTGCGTAAAACCGTTGATCATGTCAAAGCGGTTGACGGTATCAATGTTGAATTACGTGCAGGCCAAACCCTCGGCGTGGTCGGTGAATCCGGTTCCGGCAAAACCACACTAGGCTTAGCACTGTCACGTATGATCTCCTCAAAGGGCTCCATCCGCTTTGACGATAAGAATATTGACCAATATTCCTTTAGCGATATGCGCCCGCTGCGCCGTGAAATGCAAATTGTGTTTCAGGATCCTTTCGGCTCACTGTCTCCGCGTATGTCGGTGGCGGAGATCATTGCTGAAGGTTTGCAGGTGCATGAGCCCAAACTCTCGCAAGATGAACGGGATGCAAAGGTCGTTGCCGCCCTGCACGAGGTTAATCTCGATCCGGAAAGCCGCTTCCGCTATCCGCATGAGTTTTCCGGCGGACAGCGCCAGCGCATCGCTATTGCCCGTGCGATGGTGCTCAATCCGCGTTTTGTGATGCTGGATGAACCAACCTCAGCACTGGATATGAGTGTGCAGGCGCAGGTGGTTGAATTATTGCGCAATTTACAAAAAAAGCACAATTTAAGCTATCTTTTCATCAGTCACGACTTGCGCGTGGTCAAGGCTCTTGCCAATCATGTGCTTGTGATGCGCAATGGCAAAGCGGTGGAATATGGTCCGGCGGAGGAAATCTTTGAGGCGCCGAAAACCGATTACACCCGCGCATTGATGGCAGCAGCCTTCCGCTTGGAGACGGCTGAAAAGGGAGTGGTAAGCCAATGAGTGCAACGACAAAACACACTGGCCAGAATATGGGCAAAATCTATTTTGCAGTCACCGGCTGGGATCCGGATATCTGGATCAAAGCCTTTGCCAAATATGCCCCTGAACGTGAAATTGTTACTGAGGTTAAACCGGGAGATGAGGCCTCAATTGACTATGCGCTGGTGTGGAAACAAAAGCGCGGTTCTCTCACCAATCTGCCTAATCTGAAGGTCATTTTTTCGCTCGGTGCCGGTGTCGATCATGTTTTCCATGATGATCTGGTGCCAAACCTGCCGATTGTACGCACCATTTCGCCTGACCTGACCATGCGGATGACCGAATATGTGGTCTGGCAGGTACTTGACCATCATCGTCTGGGGCCGCAATACCGCGCCCAGCAGCTGAAAAAAATCTGGCGTGAAGACCGCCGTCAGCCTGCGGCCAATGAGGTCAATGTCGGGATCATGGGCTTAGGCGTCCTTGGCCGTGATGCCGCTGAAAAGCTGAAACATCTTGGCTTCAATGTCAGCGGCTGGAGCCGCCGCCCGCAGGATGTGGCAGGCGTTGCTACCTATCACGGCAAAGACGGCCTGTCAGAATTCCTCAAGCAGGTTGATATTCTCGTCTGCCTGCTGCCACTGACACCGGATACCAAAGGTATTTTGTCGATGTCGGTCTTTGGCCGTATGAAAGAAGACGGGCCGCTTGGCGCACCGGTTCTGATTAATGCAGGGCGCGGCGGCTTGCAAAATGAAGCGGATATTCTGGCTGCACTGGAGCGCGGTCAGCTTTCAGCCGCCTCGCTTGATGTGTTTGAAAAAGAACCGCTGCCGGAATCCAGCCCGCTCTGGGACAATCCGAAAGTGACGGTCACCCCGCATGCAGCCGCCAGTTCATCTGCCAATGCGCTGGCGCCTGAAATCGTAAAAATGATCACAGATTATGAGCGTGACGGAACGCTCACCAATCTCGTGGACCGTGAAAAACAATATTAGAGCGCCCGGCGCCCATTGGACGCACAAAGGTCGCTCTAACACTCTAAAACAATAAAAAAGAGCCGGAAATTCCTGCTCTTTTTTATGAGGCATATATCGCCCCTGTTCATTGATGCGCGAAGGCGGCTCTCACTTTTTCAGGGAATACTAAGCCAAAACTTTACGCCAAAACTTTACGCATTGTCAGCGATGTTACGCGGGTAAAGCCCGGATGCATCGTTTCAGCAATGATTTCAAAGCCCAGTTTTTTGAATAATCTCTGATTGTCGGTCAGCTCAATGCGCACTTGCAGGTCAATATGCGTCATGGAGCGTTCACGCGCCAGTTTTTCAGCCTGCTCCACCAGACAGCGCGCAATGCCAAGCCCGCGAAACGGGCCGCCAACCGCAAGCTTGCCCAAATAGAGATGGTCACCTCTGTCGGTCAGAAAAACACATCCGGCCAGTTGCCCGTCACATTCAACCCCATAGGCGGTCTCTTTGCCTGCTTTGTCCCGTAAGATCGCAGCACTCAGCAATCCGGCAGAACTTGGCGGATCAATCACACCATCCATCGTGGCAAAAGCATCCTGAATGAGCAGCAACAAGGCATCGAACCCGTCATAATCAGGTGTAATGGTAAAAACCTGAAAAGACCGGCTCTGTTCGCTCATTGCTCTGTCGCCCTTTGATTGGTCGCTTTCTGGCGCCTTTTATAGCGAATCGTCTCAAAGCGCGCCGACAGCGCATCATAGAGCAGCAAACGTCCCAAAAGCGGCTCACCGATACCGGTGATCAGCTTAATCACTTCCATCGCCTGCAAAGAGCCGAGAATCGCCGGCAAAGCGCCGATCACACCCGCCTCGGCACAGGAAGGAATCAGTCCTTCCGGCGGCATTTCCGGAAACAGATCACGATAATGCGGATAGGCATTGCCTTCCGAATCGCTTTCATAGGGCTTCAGTACCGTCAGTGAACCGTCAAAGCGCCCCATCGCAGCGGTAACCAGCGCTTTTTCCAGCAAAGCTGCGTGATCCGCCACCAGATAGCGGGTGGCAAAATTATCGGAACCATCGACAATAATGTCATAGGTCGAAAACAGTGCTGCTACATTCTCCGGCGTCAGCCGCAATGTATGACACGATATTTCAATATGCGGATTGATGCGGTGCATGGTGGCCGCAGCACTGTCTGTCTTATTCTCACCTATACTATCGGTGTGATGCACCACCTGACGCTGCAGATTGGACAGCGTGACCATATCATCATCGACAATGCCGAGATGGCCGACACCGGCGGCTGCAAGATAGAGCAGTACCGGACTGCCAAGCCCGCCTGCACCGATCACCAGAACGCGCGCGTTTTTAAGCTTCTGCTGTCCTGCCCCGCCGATTTCCGGCAGGATAATATGACGGGCATAACGCTCGATTTCTAATCCGCTGAAAGGTTCTGATTGTGTGCTCATTTATAAAGTTTAGCGCAGAAACCCTGCCGGTTCAAATATCATAAGGTGACAGGTTGGCAGCACTGACATTGAAAAATTGCGCTTCGCCTTTGAGGTCGCGGAACAGCGCACGATCCGTTCCGGTCATAAAAGCTTGAGCACCCAGATCATCAATAATATCGAACAGAGCGGCACGTCTGCCCTCATCGAGATGGGCGGCAATTTCATCGAGCAGCAGCACCGGCGTTATATTGGCGAGATTAGCTGTCAACCTTGCATGGGCAAGCACCAAACCGATCAGTAGTGCCTTCTGCTCGCCTGTAGAGCACAAAGCCGCCTGCATCGCCTTCGGGCGGTGATGTACAATCATATCGGTGCGGTGCGGGCCATCCAGCGTGCGCCCGGCTGCGCGGTCACGACCGCGCATATCGCGTAAGCTACGGCGGAAATTCTCCTCCAGATCAAGCGCTGCCTCAAGACGGATACGTCCTTCCAGCTCGCCCTCCAAAAAGCAATCCGCTTTCGGAAACGGACTGTCATCCGGTGTCTGCTCAATCATTGCGGCAATCAGGCTGATAAGCTCGGCGCGTGCTGCCGCAATGGCCGTGCCAAGCTCGGCCATTTGCGCTTCAATCGCATCCAGCCATTGCGCGTCACTGTTATAATCCGAGATCAGGCGATTGCGGCTGCGCATTGCCTTTTCATAGTCCAGCACCCGCTTGCCGTGGCTGACATCAATGGCCAGTACCATACGATCCAGAAAGCGACGGCGATCACTGCCCGAACCGGTAAACAGCCCGTCCATTGCCGGAATGAGCCAGATGATGCGAGAGTAATCGAGCAGCTGATCAGCGCTTGCAGGTGCACCATTAATACGCACCTTGCGCCCTGTCTCGCCATTGGTACCGGCCAGTCCTGTGCCAAGCTCAGCTTCGCCATAGCTTGCCGATACCAGCAGCGCATGGATTGCAAAACCATCAGGCGCACCGCTCTGCCCCACATCCGCATAGGCAGCACGACGCATCCCCCGCCCCGGCGACAGAAAGGAAACAGCTTCAAGAAGATTGGTTTTGCCTGCACCATTCTCGCCGGTCAGCACGACATGACCGCCACTGAGCGGTAAGGACAGGCTGCTATAATTGCGAAAATGCGCAAGCCGCAGACGACGGAAACTCACCCGTTCGCTGCGACCTGTGTTTGGTGCATCAATAGTCGTATTCGTGCTCACCCGTGCACTTATACACGCATCGGCATCAGAACATAAACCAGATGTTCGTCGCCCTCATCGCATACCAGCATCGGTGAACCGGCATCAGCCAGCATAAACACCGCTTCTTTGCCCGAAAGCTGCGCTGTGATGTCGAGCAGATATTTCGAATTAAAGCCGATTTCCATCGGCTCATTATCATAACCCGCAGGCAGTTCATCGGTTGCGCTGCCGGAATCAGGATTATTGACGGTCAGAGTCAGAAGACCATCGGAAATGCTGAGCTTAACCGCGCGACCTTTTTCGTTGGAAATCGTCGATACGCGGTCAACAGCAGAAGCAAAGCTCTGACGGTCAATCACCAGCTTGCGGTCATTGCCCGCCGGAATCACCCGCTTATATTCAGGGAAAGTCCCGTCGATCAGTTTCGAGGTCAAAACCACAGTGCCGACTGTGAAGCGGATTTTTACATCCGAGACTTCAATCGTTACCTGCATATCCGGTACATCGACCAGCTTCTGTAATTCAGCAACTGTTTTGCGCGGAATAATGATCGCAGGCATGCCTTCGGCACCGCTTGGAGCTTCCATTGCCGCACGCGCCAGACGGTGACCGTCAGTCGCCACAGCACGCAATTCCAAGCGTCCGTCATCTTCACCGGCATAGAGGTGAATACCGTTGAGATAATAGCGGGTTTCTTCTGTCGAGATTGCAAAATTAGTGCGGTCGATCAGACGCTTCAGCGCACTCGCCTCCATACGGAATGTATGGGTGAAGCTGCCGGCGGTCAGTTCAGGAAAATCGGACTGCGGCAGGCACTGCAGACGGAAGGATGAGCGACCGGAGACAACCGACATGGCTGTACCGTCTTCATTATTGGCCAGCATCACTTCCGCACCATCAGGCAACTTGCGCACGATGTCATAAAGCAGATGCGCTGGAACCGTTGTTGCTCCCGCCACATCAATTGCCGCTTCGGTCGATTCGGTCACTTCCAGATCAAGGTCTGTCGCCTTGAGCTTCAGCACGCCGTCTTCTCCCTGCAACAGCACATTGGAGAGAATCGGAATGGTATTGCGGCGTTCAACCACGCGATGCACATGGTTGAGGGATTTCAGGAGATTCGAACGTTCAATAGTTACGCGCATGATGGTCAGAACTCGCTAACATCTGTCTGGTGACAGACAGGTCTGCACCGGAGATCGCGGCGCGACAGGCGCCTTCTTGGACGGGTAAATTGCCAGAGTTTAAGACTATTTTGCAAGTCCGCAGAACAACGCAGCGGCGTTTTCTTCGCGATAAAAGGCTTACAGAGCCACTCTTTGCACCACATTTTCGCAAAAGGGTCTGTATCGCGACCAAAGCCGCGATACAGAATCAGTGATATCTGTTGCAGATTATGCGGATTGCTCATTGATCAGGCGTTTCAGAAGCTCAAGCTCCTGTGCCAGTTTAAGATCAGCACCGACCAGATCTTCAATCTTGCGCACGGCATGCAGCACTGTGGTGTGATCACGGCCACCGAATCGACGTCCGATTTCCGGCAGGGAGCGCGGGGTCAGCATTTTCGCCAGATACATCGCCACCTGACGCGGCTTCACAATGGTGCGTGTGCGGCGGTTGGACAAAAGATCCTGCTTCGACACATTGTAATGACGGGCAACAATGCGCTGAATTTCTTCAATACGGATACGCTTCGGCTCACCCGCACGGGTCAGATGACCGAGCAGTTCATCAACGCGATCGATCGACAGGTTCGGCTCAAAGGACTGACGGAACAGCAGCTGATTGAACGCGCCTTCCAGCTCGCGGCCGCTACCGGTAACGGTGCGGGCCACATGGGCGAGAATATCGTCAGCAATATCAATATTGCGCTCTTCTATCTGCGCGGAGGCCAGACGGCGCTTGAGCATTTCTACACGCATTTCATAATCCGGCGCCGCCATTTCGAGCGCTACACCACCCTGAAGACGGGAGCGGACACGAACATCCAGCGATTCCAGTTCGGAAGGCGCGCGGTCTGCGGCCACAACTACCTGTTTGGCGCTGTCGAGCAGCGTGTTGATCAGATGGCAGAACTCGTGCTGGATCGACTTACCCTGCAGGAACTGCATGTCATCAATGATCAGCAGATCAATATCACGCAGCTGTTCTTTGAAGGACAGCGCATTGTTGTCGCGGATTGCGGTCGCAAAGCGCCACATGAAATATTCAGCGGTCAGATAAACAACGCGCGGCTTGTCGGCGCGCTGCAAGGCATTGGCAGCAATCGCCTGCAGCAGATGGGTTTTACCAAGACCGACGGATGCGTGAATGAAAAGCGGGTTGAAGCGTACGGCGCTGGAACCGGCCTCTGCAATGGTACGGGCTGCAGCAAGCGCCACGCGGTTGGACGCACCATCGACAAAACTGTCAAAAGTATAGCGCGGATCAAGCGGAGAACCGAGCACACCACCGGCAGCAGCGCCTTGAGCGGCGGCTTCAACCTGACTGGTGCGTTTCTCGGCAGAGAAGCTCTGGCCGACCGGGAAAACCGGCTTTTCACGCTGCGGCGCTGCAATCTGCGCAATTTCCTGAATAGCTTCCGCAACAGGGGCAATTGGGCGTGCAGCACGGGTCATACCGCGCACAACAACCTCAACCTTCAGGATCTGCGGATTTTCTTCCTGCCACAGCATGGTCAGCATTTCAGCGTAATGATTGTTGATCCAGGAACGCAGAAATGCAGTCGGCACAGAAAAACGCACAACACTCTTAGAGACTTCATCAAGCTTCAGACGACCAAACCACGAAGAGAATATCTCACTGCCAACGCGCGCTTTCAGCTTGCTCAGCAGTCGTTCAAAGGCCTCATCCGGAGAAGCGGTTGTTAAAGTCATAGTCTCTTTCTCACTCATAAAGTCCGGTGCCGATACCGTCTGAACATGCGGGGTCTGGCTGATCGGCGGGAGCGACTGACCGGTTGCGTTCATCACATCCAGTTTAGCCTCATTCTTTGCAATCATTTTCGCCTCACAATAGGGTTCAGTTTTTTAGGTCGGCTAATCTTCAGGATCATACCGGATGCATCTTTTGATTGATGCTTGTTACTCAGCGGTTTGGCCAGGACAGGTCTCAGCGTCCGCTCTCATTTTTGTTTATCGTCGTATTTGTTTATCGTCTTAAATTCTGTTCGCGTCAGTTTCGCAGATCATAATCCTTGGTCATGGTCGTGGGTCACATTCTTTCAGCTGCGACTCATGTTCTGACTGTTCCATGCTGATTGCCCGTATTGAACCATTCAACAACCTCTGTTTCCATCTGCAGCTTCGCAAAGCTTTTTTTAGGTTAATGACCGGTAAACGATGCTGTCTTGCATCATTACAGAACGGCCCTTCCCATCACCGGCAACCGCAGGTCAGATCCTCATTCAGGATATTTCCCCCCGCAGTGCCAATCATTCGCAGACACACAGATACTCTTTCGCAGAATTGAAAATTCCGCGTCAGATCACTTTGCACGCCATGAAATTATAACCGGACGCCGACAGCTTTTTGGCCAATGGTCCAGAGCACTGATCGGCTAACTTTAGCGAAATCTTTAGCCTTAGGGCAAGACCGCCGTTAAGAGTTTTTTAATCATTTGAACCGTCTTTCAATACGCATAACTATTTTGATACAGGGCCTGAAATTAATAAGACCTTTGGATTCAACATCTTTTTATCGGAGCAATTATTAACCCTTCCGGAATCTCCGGAGTGAAAAAAAATAATAATAATTCACTTGACTCAGAGTGCTACGGCGCAATCCCCAGACTCAGTACAGAACTGTGCATAAAGAGGAGTCGCCGCTGTAAAATTTATTGCAAATATAAAAATATAAAAACAGAGAATCTCTGAGTTACTTTAGAGATTCCTTTTATTAATACTCAAAATTCCGGTTTCAAATGTCTCGCGACCAACCGGAAATACAGGTATAAAAAAACCCGGTATAAATACCGGGTTTTTAAATCAGTCATACTGCTAAAATTAAGCAGTCATGCCTTTAAGACGTGCAGCAAGACGCGATACTTTACGCGAAGCTGTGTTCTTATGTACAACGCCCTTTGTTACAGCGCGCATCAGTTCAGGCTCAGCAATCTTGAATGCGGCCTGAGCTGCAGCCTTGTCACCAAGCGCAACTGCATCTTCAAACTTACGAATAAATGTACGTACGCGTGAACGACGGGATTTGTTGACCTCGGTGCGGGCTTCGATTTTACGAACCGCTTTCTTGGCCGAAGGTGTATTGGCCATAAATGCCTCTCTTTTTCTATCAGCTTTCCAGCGGGCTTTTCAGCATCGATATCATATCGAAGGGGCAGGCCACCGGGCAAAAATCTATCAGGACAGCCCGAAAGCTATCTCACTGTTGCGCGCTTATAGATCAGCTTGTCCGTCTCGTCAATGTGGATTCTCTCACCGCAAGCGCTGGAAACCCGCAAAAATACGGTCTTTGAAGCCTTTCCCTCTGCCCTGCCCCGCTTTAGCGGACAGAGCAGCCTTAAGCGCGCCCGACTCAGCGGTTTGAAAATGAAGGACTGCGCTTATCGACGAAAGCCGCCATCCCCTCTTTCTGGTCCTCTGTTGCAAAAAGCGCATGGAAAGAGCGGCGCTCATATTTCAGCCCTTCCTGCAATGTCGTTTCAAAAGCGCGGTTGACCGATTCTTTCGCCATCATCACGGAAAGCTGTGAGAAAGCAGCAATCCGCTCCGCCGCTTTCAAAGCTTCATCCAGCAGCACATCCGGTGCCACAACGCGCGATACCAGACCACAGCGCTCAGCCTCGGCAGCATCCATCATCCGGCCGGTCAGCACCATATCCATCGCCTTGGCTTTACCGACGAAGCGTGCCAGCCGCTGCGTACCGCCCATGCCCGGAATGATTCCGAGTGTGATCTCCGGCTGACCGAATTTGGCCGTCTCTGAAGCAATGATAAAATCGCACATCATTGCCAGTTCACAACCGCCGCCAAGCGTATAGCCGCTGACTGCTGCAATTACCGGTTTACGGATTGCATTGATTCCCTCCCAGTCGCTGAGGAAATCCTGCCCATAGGCATCGGCAAAAGATAAGTTCTGCATTTCCTTGATATCGGCACCGGCCGCAAAAGCCTTATCAGAGCCTGTCAGAACGATCGCACCAATTGCATCGTCTTTATCAAAAGCCTGCAAAGCGTCCGTCAATTCTGTGATCAGCTGTGTGTTCAGCGCATTGAGCGCCTGCGGCCGGTTCAGCCGGATGAGACCGGTTTTGCCACGTGTTTCAGCCAGAATCGTTTCATATGCCATCAATCATACTCCCGGAATGGTTTTATTGCTCATGAACTGGAAAAGGGTCAGGCGCTACAGGCGGCGCAAAAGAATGTTGAACGCCCGTTCTGCACAATACGCTGCACAATTGCGCCACAGCGCCGGCAGGGCTCGCCTTCACGGTCGTAAACCGCAAAGGAATGCTGGAAATAGCCAAGCGTGCCATCGGCCTGCCGGTGATCGCGCAGGCTGGAGCCTCCGGCGACGATAGCCTCAGCAATCACTTCGCGGACAGAGGTTGCGAGCGATTCTGCAAGTTGCGGATTTTCAGCAACCTCTCCGGCGGCACGCAGCGGTGAGAGACCGGCGCGCCACAAAGCTTCACAGACATAAATATTGCCAAGACCGGCAATCAGCCGCTGATCGAGCAGCGCCGCTTTTAAGCTTACTCTTTTATCTCTGAACAGACTGGCAAGCACTGATCCTGACAGGCTATTGCCCGTCGGTTCAATACCCAGATCTTTGAGTGAAGGGTGATCCGCTAGCTCTCCCGCACCGCACAACAACAGAAAGCCGAACCGGCGCGGGTCATTATAGATGACCTGACGCTGGCCGTGGTTTGCAGATTGCAAATGAAAGACGACATGATCATGCGCAGGATTTTTGGAGCGCGGAAAATGAAAATCCTCCCCTGTCCGCTCTTTTGATGCGAATCGTAAATCCGGCTCAATCCTGTAGGAACCGGACATGCCCAGATGACTGATAAGGCTGGCACCATCCTCAAATTCGATCAGCAGATATTTTGCACGTCGTCCCAGAGAGATGATTTTCTGCCCCTGCAAACGCTCATTCAAATCTTTTGGAAAAGGAAAGCGTAAGTCAGGGCGGTTCAGAACCAGCTTTTCAACAGTTGCCCCTTCCATAACCGGCTGCAATCCGCGGCGTACCGTCTCCACCTCAGGCAATTCAGGCATCTGCGCCTCCGGCATTTGCTGACTGCGCAGGATTAATAGGAGCGGTCAGAAAATTCTCACCGGCAAGTGCGTTTTCAAGCCCCAGATAGGTGGCAACGGATTGACCGATATCTGCAAAACTATTGCGCAGGCCAATGGAGCCGCTGCCCGCTCCCGCAATCAGCACCGGTACACATTCGCGAGTGTGATCACTGCCAGGCCAGCCCGGGTCACAACCATGATCGGCGGTGAGAATCAGCAGATCCCCCTCACGCATTTTTGCCAGCAGTTCCGGCAAACGCTTATCGAATGCCTCCAGTGCGGCGGCATAGCCGGCAATATCGCGTCGATGACCGTAGAGCATATCGAAATCAACCAGATTGGTAAAAATCAGATCACCGTCTCCGGCTTCATCCATCACATCAAGCGTGGCATCAACCAGCGCCTCATTACCATGCGCTTTGCGCAAATGTGTAACGCCTGATCCGGCAAAAATATCGCTGATTTTGCCCACAGCATAAACATCACGACCGGATGACTGCACAACATTCAGCAAGGTGGGTTGCGGCGGCGGTACAGCGAAATCACGTCGGTTGCCGGTGCGTTCAAAACTGGCACGGGCTTCTCCGATAAACGGGCGCGCAATCACACGCCCGATATTCAGCGGATCTATCAACACGCGCAAAGCGGCACAAAGATCGTAGAGGCGCTGCAATCCGAAATGCTCTTCATGCGCAGCCACCTGCAGCACAGAATCCGAAGATGTATAAAATATCGGTTTGCCCGTGCGGATATGTTCCTCACCAAACTGCGCAATAATTTCCGTGCCGGAGGCATGGCAATTGCCCAAAATGCCGCTCAGTTTTCCCTGATTGATGATAGTTTCGATCAAATCGTCCGGAAATGTCGGAATGGTTTTCGGAAAATAACCCCAATCAAAAGGAACCGGCAATCCGGCAATCTCCCAATGACCGGACGGCGTGTCCTTGCCCTTGGAGATTTCACATGCCGCTCCCCAGAGACCTTTGATCGGGCGGGTTTCGTCCTGTCCGGCAGGGAAGCTTCCGCAAGCAAGCTGTGCCGCCTGCGCCAATCCCAGCGCCATCATATTCGGTATCGTCAAGGGCGTATGCTTTTCAGCACAAAGGCTTGCGATTGTACCCAGCGTATTTGAGCCCTGATCGGCAAACAACGTGGCATCCGGTGCACCGCCGATGCCGAATGAATCGAGCACAATGAGGAAAACCCGTCGCATAGAATATAGCCTTTAATCCGCTTGATGATGTGCTTTCATAAAAGGCATATCATAAAAACCACCGCAAACATCAAGCAAGAAAATAATGGACACGCACGACTAAGAGCCACATGTGGCGCATAAAACTGCGTCTGTATAGCGCGGACTAACGAAATAGGTTTCAGCCATAGATAATGAAGGAACAATATATGAGGTGAATGGAATATGTTTATACTGCGTATCAATACGGATATAATTTATCACTTCTTTGCGGAGGTTCTCTGGCAAATCGATCGGATCCGCACCTTTGTCGGTATCAAAACCAGGTGTCTTATGCGACCAATCAAGCTTCACAACAAATGGGCTCGTCACCGTTTTTTGCTCCACTTTCACAAAGGAAATTCTGATTTCCGGCGCACGGCCTGACGGAGCCATAACAGTAGCCCCAATATTAAAAATATCATCCAATTGGCTGGGCGTGACATTGATTTGTTTACTTAATAAATCCCCGACCATGCTGGCAACGCGGTTCACTTTCCGATTCACCTCAACACCGCGGGAAACATCCGCAACACCGGCGTAAATAATCACCATCACCGGTAAAAGCAGTGCAAACTCGACCGCAGAAACACCGCGCTCATCTTTGACAAGACGACAGATGCACGAGCGCAAGACTGCGTAAGGGATAAACGCCCTCGCAATAAAATCTCTCAAACAGCTTGGTATTTTGCGTTTACAAACCATCAGTAAAAAGGCTCATTTTGCCAGGTCGTGGTTGAAAAAAGCGGTAATATATTATCTTCAGGTTTCATCTTCGGATCAATGAGATACATAATATTGGTAATGACCGGCCACCGATATAAAACATTGATCTGATTGATCGTTAACGGCCCTCCAAGATTAATACGGGAAGGCACCCCTAAATGACCCGTTGAGGTAACAAGGTTTTTGACCGGAACTTCTGCAAAATTTTCATAATTATCCAGATTAATATACAGCCCTGGACAACCAGCTGTAACCATAAACTGGATTTTATTACAAATTGCGGCCCTTATTTCATCAGGCTTTGCATTTTCTTGTTTTTTACGTCCTGTATAGAACTCTCGGCTCAAGTCCTCTGTTGCATTGGATAAAATTTGTTGCGCGGTAAAACTCACACCAAGTTCAATAACAGAGAAAACAAAAATGAAAAACGGCAATGCAACCAGCGCAAACTCAACCGCCGTCACCCCCTCTTCATTCCGCACAAAGCCGCGAAATGTTTTTCTTTTTTGCAGCGAGGTGGAAGTTTCAGAACTGTCTCTCATCATTGCCATTCGGTTTTACAAAAGACTGATAGAAAATCGGGCACAAAATTGGCTTTACCACAAAGATGATCATAATTTAGGCATTACAACTTTAGGCTCGCAAATCGGTGTACAGGACATGACCAATACATTTGCCCCGCGAAAAATTCGCGTTGTCGCCACATCATTCTGTCCGACCATAACTTTTTCATCGAGCAAAGTTTCGCCGTCCTGATCAATCACGACCAGATTGGTCACGCCATTACTGCGTCCGGTCAGAACAATGGTTTTTCCGTCTTGCATCACGGCATCGACAATCGTGTCATTACCAATGATCACGGATTTTGCCGTTTTATCAAGACGCAGAATATGTGCCTGATCCGTCTGGATTTGTATTGCCTGAACTTCCGTAGCATTGACCTGATAAGGCAACATGCCTGCACTCAGGAAAGCGAAAACTAAGAGTTTTTTCAGGTCCATCATTTTTTGTCAGCCACGAAATAGGTTTTGTACATGGCTGCACTATGCGCAAGAGGGATGAAAGAAAAATTAATAGATAAAAAGCTAAACATTCTGGATCACAACAGAATTACACTCAAACCATGCTTTTGTTGCATCAAGGTCATTCATGCTCGCTCTCCTCATCGCTTTGATTTTTTGCGGCACCATGATCTATGCTGCGATTTCTGACCTGCTGTTTATGAAGATAAGTAATATTGCCTGTTTGTTTCTGGCGGCCAGCTTCATCATTCTGGCTCTGCTTTACGGTTTGTCTTTAAAAGATATTGGTTTGCATATTATCGCAGGTAGCGTCGTACTGATTATCTGTTTTGGTTTGTTTTTAATCAACGCTATGGGCGGCGGTGATGCCAAACTGATCAGCGCTACCGCCCTCTGGACCGGGTTTTCGATGGTTCTGGTACAATATTTACTGATCAGCGCTATTACCGGCGGCATTCTGACATTATGCATTCTCCTGTTACGCAGACTGGTGAACAGAAACAAAATTGAGCATATCGCCTTTCTCTACCGGCTGACAGATCCGGCAAAAGGCATACCCTATGGCATTGCGCTGGCAATTGCAGGTCTGTGGATTTATCCGAACCTCGTCCTTGCAGGCTGAGTATCGAGCCAGAATGGCGTTTCGCATGCTCAATTTTGAAGTAATATGCTTCAATAAACCAATAATAATAGTTCGTTAACCATAATTATACGATTCCTGCTGCATTTAGAGTATGTGCCAAAATACACGCTCAATGCGGGGACTAGAAAATGAACACTTCGCGCCTGATCATTCTGGCTGTTGCCGTGCTTGCTGCCGGTGCGGCAGGCTATATTGCATTGACCATGAATGATGCGCCACCGCCGGCGATCGAAGTCAGCACATCTGTCCCTGCCCTGCCTGTCAAAGATGTTTTGACAGCCACATCCGACATGTCAGTGGGTTCGTCCCTATCCGGCCAGTTACAATGGCAATCCTGGCCGGAAAGCTCCGTCAATGCGGATTATATTACCCGTGATGCACAAGCGGATGCACTGGACACAATGCAAAAATCCAGCTTGCGTCTTCCTGTTCTCGCCGGAGAGCCGATCCGCAAGGTTAAACTGATCGGCGAAGGTGAGCAGTTCCTGTCATCTATACTGCCTAAGGGAATGCGGGCAATCGCAACCAATATCGAAGCCGAAAGCTCCGCAGGCGGTTTTATTCTGCCTGGTGACCGTGTTGATGTCATTCTGATTCGTGCAAACCGTAACAACGGCAATCCCAATGTTCCGTTTTTAACGGAAACTGTTCTGGAAAATGTCCGCGTTCTGGCCATCGATCAGACCATCAAAGAAGACGATGAAGGTAAGAAAGATATAATCGGTCGCACCGCTACGCTGGAAGTCACGCGCGAACAGGCTGAAATCATGACTGTCGCCCAATCTGTGGCAGACCGTATCAGCCTCACGCTACGTTCCGTGCGCGATGCAGAACCTGAGCCAGTCAGCTCATCCGATTATCTCGTTGTTCCTCCGTCGAAAAACGGACCGGTCACCATCATCAAGTCTGGCAATCTTACCGAAGTCGGGATCAACTAATGACACTTGCATCACTTTCCCAAACTTACGGCAGTGTACAATTTAAAGCCCTGTTGCTCTCTGTTGCAATAGTGTTACCAGTTGCGCTTTCAACCACGGCATTAGCGCAGGATGTTCAGATTTCCAGCACCGGCCGGTCACAACCGGTCAATCTGGGTTTGAATCAATCAATCGTCATTGATTTACCGCAAGATGCCTATGACATACTGGTTGCCAATCCGGGTATTGCCGACGCTGTCACCCGCACTGCACGCCGCATTTATCTATTCGGAAAATCTGTCGGGCAAACCAATATTATTGTTTTTGGAAAAGACGGTGAGCAGATTGCCAGTCTTGATTTGAAAATTGAACGTGATGTCAGCAGTCTTTCATCTTCTCTACGGAAATATATTCCGGGCTCCAATATCAAGATCGAACTGATCAACGATAATATTGTTCTCACCGGCACGGTTGACACCCCACAGGATGCCGCACAGGCAGCCAAACTTGCAGAATTGCTGGTTTCAGGTGGTGAGGCAACCACCGGACAATATGATGACAATTCCAGCACATCCTCCGGTACCGGCAATAATATCACGATCTCAAGTGGTTTTGGGCAAGAGCGCCGCCGCTCCAGCAAAATCATCAATCTGATTACCATTTCCGGTGAAGATCAGGTGACACTGAAAGTAACAGTCGCTGAAGTCAGCCGTACTGTAATGAAACAGCTCGGTGTAAATATGATGGGAAGCGCCAGTATGAATGGTGTGACTTTCAGCGGTCTTGCAGGAAATTTACCCGTTGCCGGAGCAGCAAAAAACCTGAGCCTTGAGACTAAAAATTTCCGCGGCTACTTGCAGGCAATGGAAACGGCTGGCGCAATGAAAACACTTGCCGAACCGACACTGACTGCAATCTCGGGTGAAAAAGCCGCTTTTCAGGTTGGTGGCGAATATAATGTGCTCGAAAGTGTCAATTTTGACGATGATGGCAAGCGCCAAAATACCCTCGCCAAAATTGAGTACGGTATTGGATTAGAATTCATGCCAACAGTGCTGGGACCAGGTCGCATTTCGTTGAAAGTCCGTACTTCTGTCTCCGAACCAACCAATGAAGGTTCAGCAACACAAAGCAGCGGTGAATTCGCACCGAACATAATTTCTCTACGCAAGCGCGTTGCAGATACAACAGTGGAGATGCCTTCCGGCGGCTCCATGATGATCGGTGGTCTGATCCGTGATGAAACCCGCCAATCCATTAACGGCACACCCGGCCTGTCAAAAATTCCTGTGCTCGGCACTCTCTTTCGCAGCAGAGAGTTCCAGCGCAACGAATCTGAGCTGGTTGTGATTGTCACCCCGTATCTGGTGCGTCCGACTGCACGAACAGAACTGGCACGCCCCGATGATAATCTGGCACCACCAAGTGATGCGGCAGGCTTTGTGCTTGGCAAAGTCAACCGTGTTTATGGAAGCGCTAAAACCAACCTGCCAAACGGCCGCTACAACGGCGTTGTCGGCTTCATCTACAAATAAGAAGGGCAGGCAAATTATGAGCAAGATTTCATTCCCGCAGACCCGCTCCGTCATAATCGGCAGCAGCCTGTTCATCACACTGGCTTTGGCAGGATGTGCAAATACGCATCATGTAACGGTTGGCGCCGTACCTGATGATTACCGCACCAATCATCCGATCACCATTCAGGAGCGCGAAAGAACCGCTGATATTCCGGTGAGCCGGAATGACAAAAAACTGAGCGGAACACAACGCAGTATTGTTCAGAATGCCGTGGACGGCTACCGCCGCCAAGGTTCCGGCATGGTCTTCATCCTACTGCCGGAAGGCAGTGCCAATCAGACTGCTGCCTACCGTATCAGCATGGATATCGCCACAGTTTTGAGACGCGGTGGCGTTCTGGCCAGCAATATCGCCACCCAGAGCTATCAGGTCAATAATCCGCAAATTTCTGCACCGGTACGCATCAGCTATTATGCCATGACCGCAGGTACAGGACCTTGCGGACGCTGGCCGGAAGACATGCTGAGCACAGCAGAAAACAAACATTATGCCAATTTTGGCTGCGCGACACAGGCTAATCTGGCTGCACAGGTTGCGAACCCTGCAGATTTCCTCGGCCCGCGCGCGACAGCACCACTGAATGGAACACGTAATGACCGTGTTATCAGCGGAAAAGAAGGCTACGAGAATATGTCACCGACACCAACAGAAGTGTGGCAAGAATCGCGCAGCAAGATAGCTAACTATTAATGCCTGATTGTGCTGTGGTTAGTAAAAGTAAAAAAACAATCCGGTTTACATTGAAATTTACTGTAAACCGGATTCATCAGTTTTAACAAAGGTCGCGATTTTGGAAAACAGTGTCACATCAACAGAGATGCATCAGGATTCCAGCACGGATATGCGCAACATCCGCCCGCTTCCGCGCCTGAATATTGATGCTTTCTGTGAAACTGAGGCCGGTTTGTCTGTGCTTCAGGCCTGCTCTCAGGACAGACGCTTAACCCGCACCCGCTGGCAGATTCGCTCCGGTGGTATTGATCGTGCTCTGGAAGCTTATCAGAGCACGTCCACACCACATCTTATCATATTTGAAAGCGCTGCGGGGCAAGAGCAGCTGCTTCAGGATATTATGCGACTTGCCGAGGTCTGTGACAGCGGTACGCGTGTTCTGATTATCGGTCGTAGTAATGAGGTCCGGCTTTATCGTGAGCTGATCCGTAACGGCGTTTCGGATTATCTGGTTTCACCGGCCAGCCTGCCCGAAGTCATCTCCGTTCTAGACACATTATTTACAGACCCGTCAACCGCACCATCCGGTAGAAGCATTGCCGTCATTGGTGCCAAAGGTGGGGTTGGCTCATCAACGCTTGCGCACAATATCAGCTGGAGTCTTGCCAATCAGTTCAAGCATGAAGTTGTTCTGGCTGACATGGATCTGCCTTTCGGCACTGTTAATATTAACTTTGATCAGGATCCGACATTGGGTATTGCCGATGCGGTCTATGCACCGGAGCGCGTTGATGAGGTTTATCTCGACCGTCTTCTGGCCGAAAGCTCTGAGCATCTGTCCTTGCTGGCGGCACCGTCAACGCTTGAAAAAACCTATGATTTTGAATCTGAATCTTTTGTTTCAATCATAGATGCAGCTCTGCGCACTACGCAATTACTGGTGCTCGATATGCCGCATAGCTGGAACAGCTGGGTCCGCACCACCCTGATGCGGGCTGATGAGGTTATTATTGTTGCCACACCGGATCTGGCTAGTTTGCGCAACACTAAAAATCTACTCGACACACTGATCCTGCTGCGCCCGAATGACAGACCTGCCCATCTTATTCTCAATCAGACCGGTGTGGCCAAACGTCCCGAAATATCCGCCACGGATTTTTGCACACCGCTGAATATCAAGCCGCTTGCCGTGATTGAGCATGACCCGCAACTGTTCGGAACTGCAGCCAATAATGCGCATATGCTCGGCGAGGCAGATCAAAACCATAAAATATCGCAAAAAATTACCGATATAGCCCGTGAATTGCTTGGAAAGCATGATGTGCCGGATCAGGCCAAAAAAGCGAAACCTTTGGCGGGTCTTCTCAGCAAACTCAAGCGCAAAAAGTCAGCTTGACGGACAAGGATTAAGAAACAGCCATGTTCGGAAAAAGAGGCGGAACCTCCCAAACCACCGGTATAAAACCAGCTGCACCGATCATCAGTCAGGCAGGCGCATCCAATGCGTCTCCGCAAGCTGCACCTGTGGTATCGGTCTCTGATAATGCGGCAACGAAAACTGCTGCTGCGCCGGTTGTGCGTGAAAAATCTCAGGCCTATTACGACACAAAATCGCAGATATTTGCAGCTCTGATTGATACGATTGATCTGGCGCAATTATCGCGTATGGATGCAGAAGCTGCACGTGACGATATCCGTGAAATCGTCAATGACATTATCTCGATCAAAAACTTTGTCATGTCCATTGCCGAGCAGGAAGAACTGCTTGACGATATCTGTAACGATGTTCTGGGGTACGGCCCGCTGGAACCATTGCTTGCACGCGACGATATTGCCGATATCATGGTCAACAGCGCACGCAAAACCTATATTGAAGTGAATGGCCGCGTACAGGAAACCAATGTTCGCTTTCGTGACAATCAGCAATTGTTGAACATCTGTCAGCGCATTGTTTCTCAGGTCGGACGCCGTGTTGATGAATCCAGCCCCATCTGCGATGCCCGTCTGCCTGATGGCTCCCGTGTCAACGTCATCACCTCACCGCTTGCCATTGACGGCACTGCGTTGACCATCCGTAAATTCAAAAAAGACAAACTGACCCTCGATCAGCTGGTTCGCTTTGGCAGTATCTCGCAAATGGGTGCGGAGCTGCTGCAAATTATCGGCCGTGTTCGCTGCAATATCATCATTTCCGGCGGTACCGGCTCGGGCAAAACCACGCTGCTCAACTGTCTCACACGCTATATTGATTCCACCGAGCGCATTATTACCTGTGAAGATTCTGCGGAATTACAGCTTCAGCAGCCCCATGTTGTACGCCTTGAAACCCGCCCGCCAAACCTTGAAGGTGAAGGCGAGATCACCATGCGTGATCTGGTCAAAAACTGCCTGCGTATGCGCCCTGAACGTATTATCGTCGGTGAAGTACGTGGCCCTGAAGTTTTCGATTTGCTTCAGGCCATGAATACCGGCCATGACGGATCGATGGGAACAATCCACTCGAACAGCCCGCGTGAATGTCTGAACCGCATGGAAGCCATGATTGCTATGGGCGGCTATACACTGCCACAGCGCACCGTGCGCGAAATCATTGTCGGTTCTATTGATGTGATTATTCAGGCAACACGTCTTCGTGACGGTACACGCCGTATCACCCATGTCACCGAAGTGCTGGGCATGGAAGGGGACGTCATCATCACGCAGGATCTGATTAATTTTGAGATGATGGGGGAGGATATTAACGGCAATATTATAGGCCGTCATGTCTCGACCGGGATTGCCCGTCCGGCCTTCTGGGAGCGGGCTCGCTATTACAATGAAGACCAACGGCTATCTACGATTCTCGATACGATGGAAGTCGCAGGCAGTCATCAGGTTTGATGACTACGATTATTGATCGACCTCCGCCTGACGCGACAAAAGAAAGGGCACACGAATGAACGGCGCAACACTCATGTTTGTTGTTCTGGCTGCTATTGCGGCCGGCGCCCTGCTCTATGCGATTTTTTTCGACCGGATCAATTCCGAGAAAACCGGTCAAAAACGGCTTGAGGCGATAAAGAAAACCACAACCAGTCGTGCTGTGATGCGCTCAGAACGTGAGAAACAGAGCGATGCGCAGAAGCGTCGCCGGACATTGCAGGACAATCTGGATGAGCTGGATCGTCGTAATAAAACGCAGAACAAGAACCAAAAAAATCCGCCATTGCGTATCTTGCTGGTGCAGGCAGGTCTGAGCTGGAGTATTCGCCAGTTTTATCTCATCAGTACTTCCAGCGCCTTTATCTGTTTTCTGCTGGGACTGCTTGGCGGCGTTCCCTTACCAATGTCACCAGTCATTGCGTTGATCGGTTTTTTTGGAGTCCCACGCTGGATCATTTTGCGTTTGCGCAAAAAGCGAATGAAGGCATTTCTCAATGATTTTCCCAATGCGTTAGATGTGATCACCCGTTCTTTGCGTTCCGGTCTGCCTTTAAATGACAGTCTGCGCCTGCTGGCAAATGATGCCCCCTCACCTGTTAAAGAAGAATTTAGGCGGATTGTCGAAGCCCAGCAAATGGGACTGACGATTCCGGAAGCCGTTGCCAAAATGCCGGAGAACATGCCCTGCGCAGAAACCAACTTCTTTGCGATTGTTATTCAGATTCAATCACAAGCTGGCGGTAACTTGTCAGAAGCATTGGGCAATTTATCCCGGGTCTTGAGAGACCGCAAAAAAATGGCTGTGAAAGTACAGGCAATGTCTCAGGAGGCTAAAGCCTCGGCTGCCATTATCGGCTCATTACCGTTTTTTGTCGCCACAGTCATTTCAGTCATGAACCCAGGCTATATCAACCTTTTATTCACAACATTCCCTGGTAATGTTCTGCTCGTTATCTCTGTAGTCATGTATTCACTCGGAATTTTCGTGATGAAAACCATGATTAATTTCAAAATGTAGGCGGAGTTGGTGATGCGGGAATTTTTCGAAACCACTCTCTTTCAACGGCAAACACTCATCAGCATATTTGTTATGTTTGCGATGTTTGCGACTGTGCTGACGCTTTTGCTACCGTACTTCCAGCGGGATCCGTTAAAAAGCCGTATGAAGTCCGTAGCTCTTGAACGCGAGGCCATCCGTGCGCGTGAAAGAGCGCGCGTTGCCAATGATAAAGAACGCGGCATTACCCTGCGACACCAGCAAAAAGCCGGTATTCGCGATTTTGTTGAAAAACTTGATTTGCGCCGTGCACTGGCCGATGACAAAACACTTGCATCTCTGCGTCAAGCTGGTTTTCGCGGGCAAAATCCGCTCAATATTTTCCTCTTTATGCGCTTTGTACTACCTTTCGCATTTCTTGGCGGAGCAATTTTCCTGATCTTCGGCTTAGGAATGCTGGCCGGACAATCTACATTTGTCCGCCTTCTTGTCTGCGTGATTGCCGCCTATGCAGGCTTTTACGCGCCCAATCTCTATGTCAGCAATGTTGCAGCCAAACGCCGTGACTCCATCACGCTTGCCTGGCCGGATGCACTCGATCTGATGTTGATTTGTGTGGAATCCGGCATGTCAACTGAAGCTGCCTTCCGGCGCATTGCCGATGAAATCGGAGTTCAGTCGGCAGATCTGGCTGAAGAACTGATGCTGACGAATGCAGAACTGGCCTTCTTGCCAGAGCGCCGTCAGGCCTATGAAAATCTTGCCAACCGTACAGGTCTGGAATCGGTTAAATCTATGACACAGGCACTGATACAGGCTGAGCGGTATGGTACACCGGTCGCAACAGCCATGCGCACACTCTCTCAGGAAAGCCGCGATATGCGATTGCTCGCTGCTGAAAAAAAGGCCGCAGGCCTGCCGCCAAAACTCACTGTTCCGATGATCATATTTTTCCTGCCCGTTTTGTTTATGGTTATTCTCGGTCCTGCCATGATCCAGATTTTTGGCCAGGGCGGTATTGCCGGGAATTAAACAGCCAAAACAAAATTGCCCGCTTGAACGAGGCTTCAGGCGGGCAATCTAATATTCAGGGTTCACGCCTGTTTTTTCATGCCCTGCTTTGCCAGCATGGTGCGCAGATAATCGGTATTCGCTTTGGCTTGTTCCGGTGATAATTCACGCGAAGCAATAGTTTCAGCTTCCTGAAAACGCCCCTGAAGACCAACAACCAGCGCCAGATTTTGACGGACACGGCTGTCACTGCCATTGGCTGTGGAGGCTTGGCGCAAATATTTCTCGGCAGTTGGCAGATCACCGCTCAACACGTAAGACATACCGAGGTTGGACAAGACAGAAGCTTCACCCGGCTTGATCTGTAATGCTTTCTGGTAGATCGCACGAGCATCCGCTGAATTACCCTGCTGATCCAGAATTGCACCTTCTGCCGACAACAAACGCCAATCCGGATATTCCGGCGTTTGTGCACGGCGTACTGCATCCAGCGCAGCATCCAACTCTCCGGCTCCGGCCAGAGCTTTGCCATAGGCCGCCAGCACTTGCTTGTCCTTTGGCAGTTGAATAGCGATTGCCCGCATCACGGCCAGTGACTGATCATTACGTCCTGCCATGCTCAGCACAGTTGCGTAATTCAGTGCGGCCACTTTGCTGGCAGGATTTTTATTATAATAAGCGCCATAGGTCTGCGCGACTTGCGCAAGTTGCTGTGCATTCATCTGCTCAATGGATCGCTCAGCTTTTGTGCCGCCACTCTTAGCCACCGAACCGGTGGTTGTGCGGTCAACGCTGTTGCAGCCGGCAAGCGCCAATCCTGTCATGAACAGGGCAGTTGTGAGTGTCAGAAAGCGGCTTTTGCCGTAACGCAGGCTACGGCGTGATTTATCCGAGTGCTCAGAAGCCAGCGCATTTTTCTGCATCAAACTTTCTCCAAAAAATACGGCGATGAGCGCGTTCAAAATCAGCTGTCTGCATTAACCCGCGCTTCACCGGAATATGATAAAATCAATATTCCATTAACCCTAACAGACGGTTAATTATTAAATCTGTATCAGCGACTCAGGCCGCTCTCCCGAAAATAAAAACGGAATGTACAATGACCTCCCTCCCTTTATCTGCGAACCGCGCCGCCCTTCTGGATCAACAGGCTGCCGACAGCCGGCCGATATGGCTGGTCACACCGGAGATGCTGGCGAATGGTCAGTTCCCGCAAACTGTTCTCAACTGGGCAAAAGCCAATACCTATAAAGGTAAAGCCGGACAGTTACTGACACTGGCCGATGAGCAGGGTCAGATCAGCGGCGCTTTATTCGGCATTGAACCGGCGGACAAAGACAAAAGCGGCGAAGGCCGTCTGATTGGTGGTAAACTTGCCCGCCTGCTGCCTGCCGGTAATTGGCATACTGAAGGCAAAGCAGATCATGCCGAATTATTCGCAGTCAGCTTCCTGCTCGGCGGCTACCAGTTCAACCGCTATAAAAAAGAGGCCGCAATTGACGAACAAGGAAGTGTGCGCCTGTTCATTTCCGGCCTGATAGATATCACCGAGACCCGCCGCTTGGCCGATGCCAGTGCCATGACCCGCGATCTGATTAATACACCAACCAGCGACATGGGACCGGATGCACTGGAACAGGCAGCACGCACGCTTGCCGATACCTATGGTGCCAAATTCAACGCTGTTATCGGCGACGAGTTACTGAAGCAAAATTTCCCGATGATCCATGCAGTCGGCCGCGCCAGCGACAAAGCCCCGCGCCTGATTGATTTCAGCTGGGGTAAAGACAGTGATCCGAAAGTGACCTTGGTCGGCAAAGGCGTATGCTTTGATACCGGTGGTCTCGACATCAAGCCTGCCAGCGGCATGTTGCTGATGAAAAAAGATATGGGCGGCGCGGCCAATGTGCTGGGTCTGGCACGTATGATTATGGACGCCAAACTGCCTGTGCGTCTGCGCGTGCTGATCCCTGCCGTTGAAAACTCCATTGCCGGCAATGCGTTTCGCCCAAGCGACATCCTGACCTCCCGTCAGGGACAGACCGTTGAAATCGGCAATACTGATGCGGAAGGCCGTTTGGTTCTGGCCGATGCGCTGACCTTAGCCGACGAAGAAAATCCGGATCTCATCATTGATATGGCCACACTGACCGGTGCAGCCCGTGTGGCACTGGGGCCTGACTTGCCGCCATTCTACAGCCATGATGAGGCTTTTGCGGCACAAGTGGCAGAACAGGCCACCGCACAGTCCGATCCGCTCTGGCATATGCCGCTCTGGGCACCTTATGAGGCCAAACTCGCATCCAAAGTTGCGGATATCAACAATGTAACCACTGACGGATTTGCCGGTTCTGTCACAGCTGCCCTGTTCCTTTCGCGTTTTGTCAAAAATGCCAAGGTCTGGGGTCACTTCGACATTTACGGCTGGACACCGGTTGAGAAATCCGCAGCCACTGTCGGTGGTGCTGCACAAGGCATTCGTACCCTCTATCAGGTTATCAAACAGCGCTACTCTTAAGCCTCTTGCAGGCTTCGCCTAAAAGCGGTTCTATAAGCCAAACAGCCTGCCTGTGAGTGACAGGCAGGCCTCTCTATTAGGTAAGCGGTATTCATGGCTGTCGAGTTAAAACCATTACAGGCGCTGACGCTGTTACAAACCGTTTCCCTGTCACAGGTACGCGACGAAACCCATGATCTGACATGGCGGCAAATGGCCATACTGCTGACAATCTATCTTGAAACACCGCCCCATACAGTACGCGCGCTGGCCGCACGTCTTGGTGTTACAAAACCTGTTATTACCCGTGCGCTGGATACGATGGGCACGATGGGGCTGGTCAGCCGCCATCGCGATCCGCAGGATCTGCGCAATGTCCTGATTAAACGAACTGTCAGCGGCGCGCTTTATGTTGAAAGACTGGGCGACCGCGTTATTGCAAAATCCAGGGAACTACCTTTATGACCCAGCCTGACCGCCGTCTCCACGCCTATCGCCCCGATCTGGCAGATAGTGCTTTACGCGGAAAAGTCGATGCCGCTGCTTTCACAGATGGCAAACGCAAACGTGTGATCGTTCCCGTAAGTGATCTGCGCAGCAAGCCTGAGCAGGCCAGCGGCCCGCAGAGCCAAATTCTCTATGGCGATGAAGTCACCGTCTTTGAACAGGCCAATGGCTGGAGCTGGGTGCAATCTGTGCGTGACGGCTATGTCGGCTATATGCCCGACAGCGAACTGGGCGAGACCAGCAATAAACCAACCCATCGCATCTGCGTACCGCGCACTTTCATCTATTCCGGTGCTGATCTGCGTTTCCGCCACACCGCCGCTCTGTCCCTCGGCTCTGTGGTAGAGATCACTGAATTTGTTGAAAATCGCGGCAGCCGTTACGGCATGCTACCGGATGGCTCAGCGATTTTCGCCAAGCATTTGCGGGCTATTGATGAGACTGTTGCCGATTATGTCACCACAGCTGAAAGCCTGATCAACACGCCTTATCTCTGGGGCGGTACATCCGGTTTTGGTATTGACTGCTCCGGTCTGGTGCAACTTGCCATGCTGGACGCAGGGCGCGATGTTTTGCGCGATTCCGACATGCAGGGTGATCATCTGGGTGATGTGATTGATGCCGGTGAGAATTATGCCAATCTGCAGCGTGGCGATCTGGTGTTCTGGCCGGGTCATGTGGCGATTATGGCCAGCCCCGATATGATGATCCATGCCAATGGCCACACCATGACTGTGGCCTATGAGCCATTGCGCGAAGCAATTGAGCGGATCGCTTATTTATATGACTTACCCAGCCATTTTAGGCGCCCGTAAAAATAAAAAAGCCGCTGAAAATTCAGCGGCTTTTTTAATAAATTCGATGCGCTTAAACCTTTGGCGGCAACACGCGGTCCGGTGCGCGGTGCCCGTCCCAGAAAGCGCGGATATTGACGATGACTTTATCGCCCATATCAATACGTCCCTCCATCGTGGCAGAGCCCATATGTGGCAGCATCACCACTTTGCCTTCAGCAGCCAGTTTCAGCAAACGTGGGTCAACCGCTGGATGCTGCTCAAACACATCAAGACCAGCGCCTGCAAGTTTGCCCTGCTCGATCTGATGGATCAGGGCATTTTCATCGACAATCTCGCCGCGTGATGTGTTCACGAGATAGGCATTCGGCTGCATCAGCTCGATGCGCCGCGCTGACAAAAGGTGAAATGTTGCCGGTGTCGAAGGGCAGTTGACGGAAATAATATCCATCCGCGCCAGCATCTGGTCGAGGCTGTCCCAATAGGTTGCTTCCAACTCTTCCTCAACCGCCGCATGAACCCGCTTGCGGTTGTGATAGTGAATAGCCAGACCAAAAGCTTTGGCACGGCGCGCAACAGCGGTGCCAATGCGGCCCATGCCAACAATACCGAGGCGCTTGCCCCAGATGCGGCGACCCAGCATCCATGTCGGAGACCAGCCCGGCCATTCACCGGAAGTAGAAAATATATTCGCTCCCTGCACGAGGCGGCGCGGCACTGAAAGGATCAGCCCCATTGCCATATCGGCGGTGTCTTCTGTCAGCACATTAGGGGTATTGGTTACCGCAATGCCGCGTTTGGCAGCAGCAGCAACATCAACATTGTCCACGCCATTGCCGAAATTGGCGATCAGTTTCAGATTGGCACCGGCCTGCTCAATCAATTCTGCGTCAATCACATCGCGAATCGTCGGCACCAGCACATCGGCCTCGCGCATGGCTGCGGCCAGCTCTTCACGCGACATTTTATGATCATCAATATTCAGGCGCGCATCAAACAATTCGCGCATGCGCGTTTCAACCGGATCCGGCAATTTCCGGGTAATGACGACCAATGGTTTCTTTTTGCCCGACATTTCTACCCCTTTGATGTGTCGCGTTGAGACCTCCTTAACCAAGAAGGTGCAGAGTGCGGCATTGTCATGGTTCATCACCTGTCTAGCAAGGCAGACGAACAAAGACAAAGAAAAACCGCCGGTCTGGGTAAGCCATTTTAATACACAATCCGGTGATGGTAATATACCACAATATAAGCCGGTCGGGACTGTGAATGAAACTGCATATGCGTAAAACAGAAAAATCAAAATTTTATCTGCTGATGGCCGCAAGCCTCCTTTCCGGTTTATTTCTGCTGCCTTCTTTAACCGGAGGACATCGCGCAAATGCACAAAATGCCGACACACAACAGGAAGCCCCCGCGCTTGAAGAGGGCCCGTCCGGTGAAGAGCCATCATCCAAAGAAACAGCTTCTTCCGCCAATCTGGGGCCAAGCGGCCTGCCAATTCCTCGTTTTGTCAGCCTGAAACCTGCCCGCGTGAATATCCGTGTTGGTCCGGGGCGCGATTATGGTGTTTCATGGCTTTATACAAAGTCCGGCCTGCCGGTCGAAATTATTCAGGAATATGATAACTGGCGGCGTATCCGCGATGCAGACGGCACAGAAGGCTGGGTTTATCAGTCGCTTCTCGCCGGCAAGCGCACAGCGATTGTTGCACCGTGGGAACGCGGCAAAAGCGAGAATCTGATTGATCTTTATGCCAGTGCCAGTGACACATCTCGCGTGATTGCCCGTGCAGAACCGGGTGTCATCAGCACGATCCGTGAATGCAACGGCCAGTGGTGCCAGCTCGATGTTCAGGGCGAACGCGGCTGGATCCGGCAGACACTGATCTGGGGCGCCTATCCCGGCGAAGTTTTTGACTAAGCGAAGCAAAGGCCTGATCGTAAAATCCATCTGAGTCTTCATACTGGTTTGCGCGCATCTGTCCCCTTCTCAACGTAAGGGAAAAGCGTTAAAAGCCGCTCCATGAAGGATCAAACAGCACCCCAACCGCATCACGAGACCTCAGACGCCGTGCTTGGCGTCTCAACGTCCGGTAATGACCTGTCCAACAGCCGCAAGGTTTTTGTTAAAACCTATGGCTGCCAGATGAATGTCTATGACAGTCAGCGCATGGCCGACAGCCTGGCCAGCGAAGGCTACGTCACCACCGACTCTGCCGATGATGCGGATATGGTGCTGATTAATACCTGCCACATCCGTGAAAAAGCCTCCGAAAAACTGTATTCCGCGCTGGGTCGTCTGCGCAATTTGAAGAATAAACGCCAGGCTGACGGCAAAGACCTGATTATCGGCGTTGCCGGTTGCGTGGCACAGGCCGAAGGCGATGAAATTCTGCGTCGTTCCCCGACCGTTGATCTCGTGGTCGGCCCGCAGACCTATCACCGTCTGCCGCAGGCATTGGCACAGGTGCGTGAAGGTCTTCAGGTTGTTGACACCGAATATGCGGTGGAAGACAAGTTTGAACATCTCCCAGTTGCCAGCCGCGAGCAGGTTCGTAAACGTGGTGTCTCCGCATTTCTGACCGTGCAGGAAGGCTGCGATAAATTCTGCACTTTCTGCGTGGTGCCTTATACACGCGGTTCTGAAGTTTCCCGTTCTGTTGCCCAGATCGTTAATGAAGCCACGAAGCTGGCACAGGCCGGTGTGCGTGATCTGACGCTGCTCGGCCAGAATGTGAATGGCTGGCATGGTGCAGGTGATGACGGCCGTGAATGGGGCTTGGGTGAGCTGCTCTACCGCTTGGCAGAAATTCCGGGCATTGCCCGTTTGCGCTACACCACCAGCCATCCGCGCGATATGGATGAAACGCTGATCAAAGCGCATGGTGATCTCGATATTCTGATGCCTTATCTGCATCTGCCGGTGCAGTCTGGTTCAGACCGCATTCTGAAAGCTATGAACCGCAAGCATAAAGGCGAGGATTATATCCAACTCATTCAGCGCATTCGTGCTGTGCGCCCTGACCTTGCCTTGTCCGGTGATTTTATTGTCGGCTTCCCCGGTGAAACCGATCAGGATTTTGAAGACACAATGCAGCTGGTGCGTGACGTGGGCTATGCACAGGCCTATTCGTTCAAATATTCACCACGTCCCGGTACACCGGGCGCTGATCTGCCTGACCATGTGGACGAGGCCGTCAAGGATGAACGCTTGCAGCGTCTACAGACGCTGCTCAGCGAACAGCAATATGCATTTCAGAATAGTCTTGTCGGTACGGAAATGGATGTTCTTCTGGAAAAACCGGGGCGCTTTGAAGGCCAGATGATCGGCCGTTCACCGTGGCTTATTCCGGTCATTCTTGACAATGAAACGGGTGAAGTCGGCGATATGATCCGTGTACGCGTGATCTCAACCGGCACCAACAGCCTTGTCGCCGAAAAAATAGCTTAAAGCGCTTCCGGCAACAGTGCGCAGTACCTACGAAGAGCAATCAGTCCAGTGGACTGATTGATGATCCCGCTTCAATGTATAGGATATGCGTAAAAACAAAGGTTTCGAGCCGATTCAAAATTCAGTTTCAACTGAAACCGCTCTAAATAATGCTCAAGCCCTGAACGGCTCTGCTTTCCCGCGTGACAGTGTCATTAATCTGTACCATAATCGTGTCAAATATGATCCGTCACGGCGGATCAGCGCCTCTTAGAACGTCCTGCGTCTTATGGGCGTACAAAGGTCGCTCTGACAGTTTAAATGTAAAGCCAAACCGCAATCAAGGAGAGCCGGTTGAACGTCACCACGGGCAAACAGGTTACTAAAGAACTGAAAAACCCCGCCACCACAATCCCTGCACTGCAGGATGGCGCGTCCGATATGGCTCATATTGTCCTCGACTTTGACAGCAACCGGCTGGCCAGTGCGCTGTTCGGACAATTCGACGAAAATCTTAGTTATATTGAGCAAAAGCTCGGCGTTGATGTGCGCTCAAAAGGCAATCAGCTGATCCTGCGCGGTGAAGCTGCTGCCACGGCACAGGCACGCATGGCACTGGATCACCTCTATTCGCTTTTGCAAAAGGGGCATGATCTGAGCAAGTCCGATGTCGATGGTGCATTGCGCATGGCCGCCACTGCCACACCGGTGAGTGACGATCAGCTGAGCCTGCCGACATTGGAATCCAAAGCGCGTCTCTCCGCAGCGCAGATCTCCACACGCAAAAAGACCATCTTTGCCCGCACGCCGACGCAGGATGCCTATATGCGTGCGATGGAGCGCTCGGAACTGGTGTTCGGCACCGGCCCTGCCGGTACGGGTAAAACCTATCTCGCCGTTGCTCATGCCGCTATGCTGCTGGAACGCGGTCTGGTGGAGCGTATTGTGCTTTCCCGCCCGGCGGTTGAAGCCGGTGAGCGGCTCGGCTTTTTGCCCGGTGACATGAAAGAGAAGGTCGACCCTTATCTGCGCCCTCTCTACGATGCACTTTATGACATGATCCCTGCGGATAAAGTCGAGCGTGCACTGGCTGCCGGCGTGATTGAAATTGCACCTCTCGCTTTCATGCGCGGGCGCACACTGGCACATGCTGCTGTCATCCTCGATGAGGCGCAAAATACGACAACCATGCAGATGAAAATGTTCCTGACCCGCTTGGGCGAAGGGTCTCGTATGATTGTCACCGGCGATCCGAGCCAGATCGATCTGCCGATCGGTCAGAAATCCGGCCTTGTGGAAGCGCTGGAAATTTTGGGTGATGTTGAGAATATTGTTACTGTGCGTTTCAGTGACAAAGATGTGGTGCGTCACCCGATGGTTGCTGCAATTGTCCGTGCTTATGAAAAGCGCGGCGCTGCCCGAACACTCAGCCGCCAAAAACACATTGTTACTGAGGGTGAAAACACGCCTTCAGAAACCTAAATACATATTCTGACTATATCTGATCTGTTTAACAGCCCGCCTTTTTTTGCACAGGCGGGCTGTTATCTTAGTTATTAGGCTCTCACGGAACTGAAATGATAACAATCGACATCCTTACTGAAAGCCCGCTCTGGGGTGACAGTGAAACTTACGAAACACTTGCACAATCCTGCGTTGATGCTGTCTGGGCGCGGCTTGAACTGCCGAAAAAACCGACAGAACTGAGTCTTGTCCTGACCGATGACGCCTCGATCCGCACCATCAATGCGGAATGGCGCAATAAAGACAAAGCCACCAATGTGCTGTCTTTTCCGGCTTTTGACATCGCGCCGGGCGACGCACCGGGGCCGATGCTCGGCGATATTATTATTGCGCGGGAAACAGTTGAACGCGAAGCACAAGAAGAAAACAAAAGTTTTGACCAGCACCTGCATCACATGATTGTGCATGGCCTGCTGCATCTTCTGGGCTATGACCATGAGGATGATGAAGAAGCGGAAGAAATGGAAGGACTGGAGCGCGAAATTCTTCATGCTCTTGCCATACCTGATCCTTATACTGTACATTCAACCGATAATGAAAACGATTGACCATGGCTGATCAGACTAATCACAACTCTTCAACGGGCGCTGTTAACAGCGACGCCGTTTCTCAGAATGATCCGGAAGCGCAGAGTACGGGGCAAAGTCCTGTACGGTCGGGGGGAGCCGAAAAACGCTCGCTCTTTGCCGGATTATTTCCGTTTCTCCGTTCCCGCCAGACCAGCTCGATCCGTGAGGATTTGACAGATGCATTGTCTGATGATGCCGGCGGAGACACCGCTTTTTCTGCAGAAGAAAAGGCAATGCTCAACAATATTTTGCGCCTGCGGGAGCTTCGCGTTGATGACGTGATGATCAGCCGCGCCGATATTGAAGCGATTGAATATTCAACACCGCTTGGTGAACTGCTGGAACTGTTTGAATCGTCCGGCCACTCCCGTATGCCGGTTTATGTTGAGACGCTCGATGATGCGCGCGGGATGATCCATATCCGCGATGTTCTCAACTACATTACCCGTATGAGCAGACAGCAAGCTTCCGATACGGAAACCGCTGCCGCTGCCAAGCGCTATGATCTTTCTAAAATTGACCTCACTACGCCGATCAGCGAACTGAACCTGATGCGCAAGGTGCTGTTTGTGCCATCTTCTATGCTGGCAAGCAGCCTGATGGCGCGTATGCAGGCCAGCCATATCCAGATGGCACTGGTGATCGACGAATATGGCGGCACAGACGGCCTCGTCTCGCTGGAAGATATTGTTGAAATGGTTGTCGGCGATATTGAAGACGAGCATGACGACGAAGAATTGTCGCTGATCCGCAGCCCTGACGGCTCCTACATCGTTGATGCGCGCGCGGAACTGGAAGAACTTGAGAAACTGATCGGCCCCGGTTTTATGCAGGGCGAAGACAGTGAAGATGTGGACACACTCAGCGGGCTTATCATCTCGGCTCTGGATCATATTCCGGAAACCGGCGCTATTGTTGATGCCTTGCCTGACTATGAACTGGAAGTGCTGGAAGCTGATTCACGGCGCATCCATAAAGTACGGATCACCCCGAAAAATTCGAATTATTTTCAAGGGTAATGACCACACTCTGTTCAATAAAAAACACCGCCGCCATGCCGGCGGTGTTTTTGTTTCTGTATTATCTTCTCAGTTTTTCTTAATCTTCGACTCATAAACTAAGTAGAGCGCCGTGTGCCCTTTTGGGCGCACAAGACTCGCTCTACACTTTATATTTGCAGCCTTTTCCCTATTGAAAGACCGAACATAGTGAGCAGCTTTTATCAACGCCTGACTGAAACCATCACCGGCTGGCGTAAAGCGCTTCTGACGGTTTTTGCCGGTGCTGTTGTCACGCTGACATTACCGCCGTTTGATCTTTTGCCTGCCGGTTTCATCGGCTTTCCGCTGCTCGTGCTCCTCATTGACAGCGATACATCACTCGCGACCGGATGGAGACGATTACTCCCCGCTTTTCGCACCGGCTGGCTGTTTGGCTTTGGTTATTTTCTCGCCGGTCTGTGGTGGATCGGCATGGCATTGCTGGTTGATGCGGAAAACTTCGCATGGGCATTGCCGCTCGCCATTCTCGGCCTGCCTGCCTTTCTTGCGCTTTTCTTCGCTTTTGCAGTGGCGCTGGCACGGGTTTTCTGGGGAGCGGGCATCATCCGCATTCTGGTGCTGGCGATGGTGCTCGGCATCACCGAATGGTTCCGCTCCTTTATTCTTACAGGTTTTCCGTGGAATGCGCTCGGCTATACGCTGATGCCCTCTCCTTTGTTCATGCAGTCAGTCACCATTACCGGTCTTTACGGTATGAATATTCTGGCCGTCGTGATTTTCGCAATGCCGGCCTTGTTGTTCGGAAATGATGAGCAGCGTTTTGGCTGGCGTACCGGCATCATAGCCGCACTTGCCCTTCTCAGCGCCCATGCCGGATATGGCACATGGCGGTTGCATCAGGCACCATCCCTACAGGATCAGGCAGCAAAAGATGCGCCAGTAATCCGGCTGGTGCAGGCCTCCATTGCACAGGATGCGAAATGGGATGACCAGCTGCGCCGTGCGATTTTCGACAAGCATCTTGAGATCAGCACCCGCCCGCCTGCAAGCGGCCAGCCTTTGCCTGATGTGATTATCTGGCCGGAAACATCCGTGCCTTATGTGCTGCCGCAGGCAGAAGCGGCTTTGAAAGCCGTAGGGCAGGCACTGCAACAAAACCAGACAATCCTTGCCGGAGCGGTGCGGGCGCAGGAAAGATTGCCCGATAGCCAGAACGGCGATCAGGAACCGCTCTATTACAACAGTATTTTCGCGATCAACGCTTCCGGTCAGGTAGAGGCGACGGCCGACAAGGTTCATCTTGTGCCTTTCGGTGAATATCTGCCGCTGGAAGGCTTGCTGCGTTCCTTAGGTATGCAGGAAGTGGTGGAAATGCCCGGCGGCTTTACGGCGGCACCGGCACGCCATTCACTCACTGTCAGTCCGCATATGACACTGCTGCCACTGATCTGTTACGAAGCGATTTTTCCGTCTGAGCTTGGCTATCAGGGCAAGAGCGTAGATGCGATCATCAATATCACCAATGATGCATGGTACGGGAATACACCGGGCCCCTACCAACATTTCCGTCAGGCGCAAGTGCGCGCCGTCGAACAGGGGCTGCCGCTGCTGCGTGCAGCCAATAACGGCATTTCAGCAATTACTGATTCTTACGGTCGAATCACCGGTCAAATGAAACTGAATGAAATCGGCTATATTGATGGCCGTCTGCCGCCTAAGACGACAGGCTTCTGGGGTAAACCGGCCGGAGAAATGCAGTTCTTCGGTATTCTGTTCATCTTGCTCGTAATTTCATGTGGTTTACATGCCATCCGTACCGAGCGTTTCGGTTGACATCATATTTTTGATGTTATGATATACACATGAAACTGATGAAATTTCAGATTACCCTATAATTCTCCGAAAAATATGCTGATTTAAGCAAGCCATTTTTCATCAAGGAAAGCTCGCATAAGCGAGGAGCATTTGTGAATGACCGAGAATAAAAAGAAACCCAATCCAATTGATGTTCACGTAGGCAGCCGCATTCGCCTGCGCCGTAACATGCTCGGTCTTAGTCAGGAAAAACTCGGCGAAAATCTCGGCATCACCTTTCAGCAGATTCAAAAATATGAAAAAGGCACCAACCGCGTCGGTGCCAGCCGCCTGCAAGCCATCTCATCAATCTTAAGTGTGCCGGTTGCCTTCTTTTTTGAAGATGCTCCCGAGCAGGCAGGCCAGCAGAATTCCGGCTTTTCAGAAGACAATGAAACAACTTATGTTGTTGATTTTCTTCATACAAATGAAGGTGTTCAGCTGACACGCTATTTCACCAAAATCTCCGATCCGAAAGTACGCCGTAAAATCATTGATCTGGTAAAAACACTTGCCAATGATGATGAGTGACATCTGGAGTCGGTGTCAGCGCGAATTCAATTAAAACAGAATCCCTGAAACTGACCTATCTCATTGTTTTGTCGCATTATAGCAGGTGCTAAATGCGACAATTTGGCTGCTCTATGCGCTAAATCTCACACATAAACACATGCAGATAGTTGTATATCTTATCGTTTCGTGCTGATTATACGCGAAAATAACGTCTGATATCTTTATAGAGCAAATGCTCCTCTTTCATACCGTAGCGGACACGCTTTTCTGAAAGCGTCCGGAAACGGTTTGAAAACGGCGCGCAATGATTTATCAGCAGTTCGTGCGCAGAAACGCACAATGCTGAAAGCAACTGTTTCTCCGGAGAGCAAGGCACTCCGCAGATTTTCAAGAGGGGTTTCCCGTGTCACGCAGTTCCTATCTTTTCACCAGTGAATCGGTATCCGAAGGTCATCCGGATAAGGTTTGCGATCGTATTTCCGATGAAATTGTAGACATGATCTACAAGGAAGCACGCAAAACCGGTGTTGATCCGTGGTCTGTGCGTATTGCCTGCGAAACCCTTGCCACGACAAACCGCGTGGTGATTGCCGGTGAAGTACGTGTGCCGGACACACTGCTGAAAAAAGACAAGAACGGCGAACTTATCCTTGACGCTAAAAATCACGTTCAGGTTAACCCTTCCCGCTTCCGCTCGGCTGCGCGTAAAGCCATTCGCGAGATCGGTTATGAGCAGGAAGGCTTTAACTGGCGCAATGTGAAAATCGACGTACTGCTGCATCCGCAATCAGCGGATATTGCGCAGGGCGTGGATAATGCCGCCGACCGTCAGGGTGAAGAAGGTGCAGGCGATCAGGGCATTATGTTCGGTTATGCCTGCCGTGAAACACCGGATCTGATGCCGGCGCCAATCTATTACGCCCATAAAATTCTTGAGCTTCTGTCTGCCGCGCGTCACGCCGGTGAAGGCGATTACGCCAAGCTCGGCCCTGATGCTAAAAGTCAGGTGACTGTGCGCTATGCAAACGGCAAACCTGCAGAAGTGACCCAGATCGTGCTGTCGACCCAGCATCTGGATGCTTCATGGGATTCTGCCAAAGTGCGTCAGGTCGTTGAACCGGTGATCCGTGAAGCGCTCGGTGATCTGCCGGTTGCTGCAAATTGTAACTGGTACATCAACCCGACCGGTAAATTCGTCATCGGCGGACCGGATGGTGATGCCGGTCTGACCGGACGTAAGATCATTGTTGATACTTACGGCGGTGCAGCCCCGCATGGCGGCGGTGCATTCTCCGGTAAGGACACCACCAAAGTTGACCGTTCCGCTGCCTATGCCGCGCGCTATCTGGCTAAAAACGTGATTGCTGCCGGTCTTGCCGACCGCTGCACCATTCAGCTGTCCTATGCGATCGGTGTTGCCCAGCCGCTCTCGGTCTATGTTGATCTGCACGGCACCGGCAAAGTTGCCGAGAGCGATGTGGAAACAGCATTGCGTCAGGTGATGGACCTGTCCCCGACCGGTATCCGCAAGCATCTCGACCTCAATAAACCGATCTATGCCAAGACCGCATCCTATGGCCATTTCGGCCGTAAAGCCGGTCGCGACGGTTCTTTCTCATGGGAAAAGACCGATCTCGTGAAGGCACTGAAATCCGCTCTTAAAGTCTGATTTCATTCTCAATATTCTAGATTTCAGGGCGCCATGTTTCTCTCATGGTGCCCTGATTTTTTAAGTGCGCACCAAAAATCAGTAGACTTTCCGTCGCTGATTATGTGTAAAGCGGCTTCATTATTCCCATTCCGATTATCTGAACCATAAAGAAACGCACACGATGTCTGATACTGAACGCAACTGTGACCTCAAGGATGAAGCCGTGAGCGCAGAGTCCTCTGAACAACAGATACGCGGCTCGCGTGCGACTGAAGCTTTTTATGGTCGCCGTAACGGCAAGCCTTTGCGTCCGCATCAGCGTTTTCTGCGCGAAGATCTGTTGCCTCAGCTCAAGCTCGATCTGCTGAGCCCTGCGCCGCAGGATCTGCGCACATTGTTTATGGCTGATGTTGCGAAAGTGCGCATGGAGATCGGTTTTGGCGGCGGTGAGCATCTGGTGCATGAAGCCACCCGCAAGCCTGAGGCCGGTTTTATCGGCGTTGAGCCTTTCGTCAACGGTATGGCGAAAATGCTTGGCGCACAGGATGCCAATCCGCTGCCGAACCTGCGCCTCTATGATGACGATGCCACACTGGTGCTCGACTGGCTGCCGGATGCATCGCTCGACGGTATTGATCTGTTCTACCCTGATCCGTGGCCGAAGAAGAAACATTGGAAGCGCCGTTTTGTCAGCCAGAAAAACCTGACCCGCTTTGCCCGCGTTCTGAAGCCTGGTGCGCTGTTCCGCTTTGCCTCTGACATTGATACTTATGTCAACTGGACATTAGAACATTGCCATGAGCACGGCGCGTTTGAATGGCAGGCACAAAGTGCTGCCGACTGGCATACACCCTATGAAGCATGGCCGGGCACACGCTATGAAGCCAAAGCTTTCCGCGAGGGCCGCAAGGCTGCCTATCTGACATTTATACGACGTTAATCAGAGCTGCATGAGCAGTCTTGTCAATCTCTGCAGTTTTCTGTATAGTTGCTTCAAATTCTTGGTCGGTAGAACAAGAGTGGGTCCCACCGGTCCCGCTCTTTTTTGTTTGGTAGCACACTGATACCTGAACTACCCGACTGCAAACGATCTAGTACGAACGGATTTTAAGGAATACCGGGTGAACGAACAAACACAACAGGAACAGGTCATTACAGCGCTTGACGCGACACAGGATGAACCACGCATTATCCGTGAAACGGGTATTGATGCAAAAGTGGCATCGCTGATCGAACCTGCGATTAATGCGGCAGGTTTCCGTCTGGTTCGCGTCCGCCTTTCCGGCCTTAACGGCCTCACCCTACAGATTATGGCTGAGCGTCCGGACGGCACCATGACCGTTGAAGATTGCGAAATCGTAAGCCGCACCGTATCTCCGGTTCTCGATGTTGAAGATCCGATTGACGGCAAATATCACCTCGAAATTTCTTCACCGGGTATCGACCGCCCGATGGTTCGTAAATCTGACTTTTCCAACTGGCAGGGTCATATTGCCAAGCTTGAAACTTCAATGCTGCATGATAACCGCAAAAAATTCCGCGGCCGCATCATTAAAGTTGAAGCCGGTTCAGTCACACTGGAAGCCGATCAGGCGACTTACGGCGCCGAAGCTCAGACGGTTATTCCTTTTGAGCTCATCGTTGACGCAAGACTTATTCTGACCGATGACCTGATCCGTGATGCCCTGCGCAAGGATAAAGCCCTGCGTGAAGGCCGCATTCCCGGCGATGAACTGAGCGATGAAATCTCTGATCTGTCGGTTGATTCATCGGCACAGAGTGACGAATCAGAAAAAGAATAAACAGATTTGAGGGCGCTCCTGTCATTAAGGCGACGGGATAGTCATTCAAGGTAAAAAAGCTTTCGCACCCAGAAGCAAAAAACGGGTGCTGCACCAAGGAGAGACCAATGGCAGTCAGTGCAAACAGGCTAGAGCTTCTTCAGATCGCTGATGCGGTTGCGCGGGAAAAATCCATTGACCGCGAGATCGTGATTGCAGCGATGGCTGATGCCATTCAGAAAGCTGCCCGCTCGCGCTATGGTCTGGAAACCAACATCCGTGCCGACATCAACTCCAAGAGCGGTGAAATCAAACTTCAGCGTCTGCTTGAAGTCGTTGAAACCGTCGAAGATTATGCCACGCAGATCGCGCTGGAATCCGCACGCGAACGCAATCCTGATGCGCAGATCGGCGATTTCCTTGCCGACCAGCTGCCGCCAATGGATTTCGGCCGTATTGCTGCCCAGTCCGCCAAGCAGGTTATCGTGCAGAAAGTGCGCGAAGCCGAGCGTGATCGCCAGTATGACGAATTCAAAGATCGTCTTGGTGAAATCATCAACGGTACCGTCAAGCGCGTTGAATATGGCAATGTGGTTGTTGATCTCGGTCGCGGTGAAGCCGTTGTACGCCGTGATGAACTGATCCCGCGTGAAGCTTTCCGTTACGGTGATCGTATCCGCGCTTATGTTTATGACGTGCGTCGCGAACAGCGCGGTCCACAGGTTTTCCTGTCGCGTACCCATCCGCAGTTCATGGCTAAACTCTTCACGATGGAAGTGCCGGAAATCTACGACGGCATCATCGAAATTAAATCGGTTGCCCGCGATCCGGGTTCACGCGCCAAAATGGCCGTTGTGTCCCGTGATAGCTCGATTGATCCTGTCGGTGCCTGTGTTGGTATGCGCGGTTCTCGCGTTCAGGCCGTTGTCGGCGAATTGCAGGGTGAAAAAATCGACATCATTCCGTGGTCGCCAGATGCAGCAACCTTCATCGTTAACGCCTTGCAGCCTGCGGAAGTGGCCAAGGTCGTTCTGGATGAAGATGCAGAACGTATTGAAGTTGTAGTTCCGGATGATCAGCTGTCGCTGGCCATCGGCCGTCGTGGTCAGAACGTGCGTCTTGCCTCTCAGCTGACCGGCTGGGACATCGACATCATGACTGAAAACGAAGAATCCGAACGCCGCCAGAAAGAATTCACTGAACGCTCCGCTTTGTTTATGGATGCGCTGAATGTGGACGAAATGGTTGGTCAGGTTCTGGCCTCCGAAGGCTTTGGCTCTGTTGAAGAAATCGCCTATGTCGAGAGCGATGAAATCGCTTCGATTGACGGTTTTGATGCAGATACAGCCGCTGAAATTCAGGATCGCGCCAAGGAATATCTGGATCGTCTTGAAAATGATCTGAATGATCGTCGTCTTGAACTGGGCGTTAGTGATGAACTGCGCGATGTTCCGGGCCTGACCAGTGCAATGCTTGTTGCAGTTGGTGAAGACGGTGTGAAGACTATGGATGATTTCGCCGGTTATGCGGTGGATGATCTCGTGGGCTGGCGTGAGCGTAAAGACGGTGAAACCGTAACGCATGCCGGTGTTCTGACGCCGTTTGAAGTTTCGCGCGCAGATGCCGAACAGATGGTTCTTACAGCCCGTCTTAAAGCTGGCTGGATTACAGAAGATCAGCTGGAAGAAGCAGCCAATGAACTGGCTTCGACAGGCGATGATGAAGAGCAGGCAGATGCTTAATCAGCATTTTGCTCCTGCCGTTCGCGCGGACGGATTTTGATGTCCGCGCATCGGCATCTGACTGGAAAGGCAACCTGTATCGGCATTTTTGATACAGGTCTGTTTTCCGACAACCTGCATATAGCCGGAGACAATCCGTCCCCGGCTGTCATGCGCACACATTTTGCAGGGCGCCTTGCCCTTGCACTCATATTAAAGTAGAAAACAGTTCCTCTCCACCGGCGCTGTTTTCGAGCGAAGTGGAGTTCTGGTTGAAACCGGATAAAAACGACAGGACCTGTATTGTTACGCGTGAGAGCGGCCCGGCTGTAGATCTGATCCGGTTTGTGGCTGCACCCGACGGTAGTGTTGTACCGGATCTGAAGCGCAATTTACCCGGACGCGGATGCTGGATTAAAGCAGAACGGCATATTGTTGATGAAGCGGTTAAACGCAAACTGCTGCCCCGTGCACTGAAAACGCAAGTATCAGTGCCGGAGGATTTGGGCTCTCTGGTCGACAGACTATTGACAAAATCCGCGCTTGGCAGTCTAGCACTGGCCAGAAAGTCCGGTGTCGTGGTGACAGGATCGGCAAAAGTTGATTCTGCTGTGCGTACCGGCCGCGTTATAATGGTGCTTCATGCGACGACAGCGGCTGCCGATGGTATCCGCAAGCTGGATCAGGCGCGTCATGCGACAAAACTGGCTACGGCAAGAGATATAAAAGCCTATTCCCTTTTTACAGGGGATGAAATGGATTTGGCATTTGGCGGCGGAAATGTAATACATGCCGCCGTGATTGAAGGAACGGCAGCAACCGGGTTCGTCACGCGGGCGCTTCAACTGCATAAATATCGCGGCGAGAGCGCAGCGAACTTGGATAATCGGGCAACCAGTGCTGATAAGGAAACGCAATCGGCCAGTGCTGCGAAGGAAACGGAATCGGAATGAGCGACAGTAATTCAAACGACGACAAGACGCTGAGCGTCGACACAAAAAAGACGCTGACCATCAAGCGGCCAGGAGTCGAACAGAGCACTGTGCGGCAAAATTTCAGCCACGGACGCAGCAAATCGGTTGTTGTTGAGACGAAAAAACGCAAGTTTACCCGTCCTGACGAAAAGCCGGAAGCTGTAGCCGCTCCTGCTCCTGTCCAGCCAGCTGCGCCGGCTCCAGAACCGGCACCGGCACCAGTTGCCGCACCGGTTGCAGAAAAGCCTGTTGTTGCTGCAGAAACAGCCCCGACACCGGCTCCTGTGAGTGAAGCTGTTGCTGCTCCTGTTGCTAAAACAGAAAGCGCACCGGCTGCCCCACAGGCACCAAAACCAGTTGAAGCAGCGGTTGTAAAACCGGCTGCACCGAAGCCTGTTGCGCCTAAACCGGCTGCTCCTCAGGCTGCACGTCCTGCAGCTCCTGCTGCAGCAGCCCGTCCGGGTGCTCCTACAGGCGGTCGCCCTGCAGCTGGCGGTTACAACAAGCCACAGGGCTCACGCCCGGGTGGTCGCAACGATCAGCGCAACCGTTCTAATGACCGTGGCGGCATGGTGCTCAACACCCTGTCCTCATCGGAAATGGACGCACGTCGCCGCGCACTTGAGGGTGCCGTCATCCGTGATGCGGAAGATCGTAAGCGCGCTGAAGCAGAAGCCATTCGCCGTGCGGAAGAAGAAAAGCGCCGTGAAATCGAGCGCCTTGAATCCGAACGCCGCCAGGCTGAAGAAGATGCACGCCGCAAAGCTGAAGCCGAAGTTAAAGCTAAAGCGGAAGCTGAAGCACGCAAGCGCGAGCCTGTGACTTCTGCCCGTCCGGCATCCCCGCGTCCAGCTGGTGATCGCCCTTCAGGTGATCGTGCGGGCGGTGATCGCTCTGGTGGCCAGAACCGTGGTCCTGCCGGTCAGAACCGCCCTAATCAGGGTGGCTACAACCGTACCGGCGGCGCACCTGCCCCGCGTGACATCAATGCCGAAGCACCGCTGGCCGATAAGAAACCGACCCAGCAGGTTCTCAACCGCAAACCGCAAAAAGATGATGAAGATGATCGTCGCGGTCCTGCAGGCGTTCGTCGCAATGTGGCAGCGAAACCAGAAGTGCGTGCGACCAAGCCTACAAAGGCTGAGGAAGACCGTAAGCGCGGCAAGCTGACACTGACAAGCAATCTGGAAGATGAAGGCCGTTCGCGTTCACTTTCGGCTATGCGTCGCCGTCAGGAAAAATTCAAGCGCTCGCAGATGCAGGAAACCCGTGAAAAGATTTCGCGCGAAGTGATCGTTCCTGAAACCATTACAATTCAGGAACTTGCACAGCGTATGGCTGAGCGTGCCGTTGACATCATCAAATACCTGATGAAACAGGGTCAGATGATGAAGCCGGGCGATGTGATCGATGCTGATATGGCGCAGCTTCTGGCTGAAGAATTCGGCCACACTGTTAAGCGCGTTGCAGAATCTGACGTTGAAGAAGGTATCTTCACCACTGAAGATGATCAGAGCGCAATGATCTCCCGCGCGCCGGTTGTGACCATCATGGGTCACGTCGACCACGGTAAAACATCGCTGCTCGATGCTATTCGTCAGGCGAATGTTGTATCCGGTGAATCCGGTGGTATTACCCAGCATATCGGTGCTTATCAGGTTGAACAAAACGGCCATAAGATCACCTTTATCGATACGCCTGGCCACGCCGCCTTTACACAGATGCGTGCCCGTGGTGCGCAGGCGACCGATATTGCCATTCTGGTTGTTGCCGCAGATGACAGCGTGATGCCGCAGACGATTGAATCCATCAATCATGCGAAAGCAGCAGGCGTTCCGATCATCGTGGCGATCAACAAGATCGACAAACCGACTGCTGATCCGCAGAAAGTTCGCACAACCCTGCTGCAGCACGATGTGTTTGTAGAATCGATGGGCGGTGAAGTGCTTGATGTGGAAGTTTCCGCCAAGAACAAGATCAACCTCGACAAACTGCTTGAAGCCGTTCTGTTGCAGGCTGAAATTCTTGATCTGAAGGCAGATCCGACACGGACAGCTGAAGGTGTGGTTATCGAAGCTCAGCTCGACCGTGGTCGTGGTGCGGTTGCAACCGTTCTGGTTCAGAAGGGTACATTGCATCCGGGCCAGATCATTGTGGCCGGCAGTGCATGGGGACGTGTCCGCGCCCTCGTCAATGACCGTGGCGACCATGTTAAAGAAGCTGGCCCAGCTATGCCGGTTGAGGTTCTTGGTCTTGACGGTACGCCGCAGGCCGGTGATCGCTTTACCATTGTTGCCAATGAAGCTAAAGCACGCGAAATCACTGAATATCGCCAGCGTCTTGCCCGTGATAAGGCAGTTGCCCGTCAGGCCGGTTCCCGCGGTTCGCTGGAACAGATGATGTCCAACCTGCAGGCCACCGGACTCAAAGAGTTCCCGCTGGTTATCAAGGGTGACGTTCAGGGTTCGGTTGAAGCGATTATCGCTTCGCTCGATAAACTTGGTACAGATGAAGTTCGTGCACGCATCGTTCATTCGGGTGCCGGTGGTATTACCGAGAGCGATATTGCACTCGCTGAAGCTTCGAATGCCGCTATCATCGGCTTCAACGTCCGCGCCAATAAACAGGCACGTGATGCAGCAACACAGCAGGGCATCGAAATTCGCTACTACAACATCATCTACGATCTGATTGATGATGTGAAAGCAGCAATGTCCGGTCTTCTGCCACCAGAACGTCGTGAAACCTTCATCGGTAATGCTGAGATTCTCGAAGTCTTCAACATCACTAAAGTCGGTAAAGTTGCCGGTTGTCGTGTTGTTGACGGTAAGGTTGAACGTGGCGCCGGTGTACGTCTTATCCGCGACAGCGTGGTTATCCACGAAGGCAAACTCAAGACACTCAAGCGCTTCAAGGACGAAGTGTCCGAAGTGCCGATGGGTCAGGAATGTGGTATGGCCTTTGAAAACTACGAAGATGTACGCGCAGGCGATGTCATCGAAGCGTTCCGCGTTGAGATGATCACACGTACGCTGTAATTAACAAGTCAGCGGCAGTGCCTGATAAACAGGCATTGCCGCTGTTTCCTTTTTAAAAAAGCCGTTCAAGGCTTTGCGGTTATCGTGCATTTTTGCCCTTTCCGCCTCATCCAATATTTTTTGGAGTCCACATGTCCCGTTTTACCTCTACAGGACCGTCCCAGCGCCAGTTGCGCGTCGGCGAACAGGTTCGTCATGCAGTGGCTCAGGTGCTGTCACGCGGCGAAATCCGCGACGATGTTCTCAACAACACCGTTGTATCTATTACTGAAGTGCGCATGTCGCCGGATCTTAAAATTGCGACCTGCTTTATCAGCATTGTCGGCAAGACAGATGTGCAAACCGTCATTAAAGCACTGGCAGCCAATGCGAAATTCCTGCGTGGCCGTGTTGCCCCGCAATTGCGCCAGATGAAATATATGCCGGAATTCCGTTTCCGTCCTGATACCAGCTTCGATAATTTCGCCAAGATTGATGCATTGCTGCGCTCGCCGGAAGTTGCTCGCGACCTGCAGGATGACGACAGCGATGATAACGCTACCGATACAACAAACGACAACGAGAATAACGGCTGATGGCACGCAGAGGTAAGAAAAAAGGCCGTCCGGTTTCCGGATGGGTGATTTTTGACAAGCCGAAAGGCATGGGCTCTACCGAGGCCGTTTCGAAAATCAAATGGCTATTCAACGCAGAAAAAGCCGGCCATGCAGGCACGCTTGATCCTCTGGCCTCCGGCATGCTGCCGATTGCTCTGGGTGAAGCCACCAAAACTGTGCCTTATGTGATGGATGGTACCAAAATCTATGCCTTCACAGTGACATGGGGCGAAGAACGCTCGACCGACGATCTGGAAGGGCCTGTCACCAAAACCTCTGACAAACGCCCGACAGAAGCCGACATTCTGGCATTGCTGCCAAAATATACCGGCGTTATTCAGCAGACACCGCCACAATTCTCCGCCATTAAAATTGACGGCGAACGTGCTTATGATCTGGCGCGTGAAGGGGAAACAGTTGCCATCCCTTCCCGTGAAGTTGAAATTGACCGGCTTGAACTGGTTGAGATCAATGAAGCCGGACAAGCCCTGTTTGAAGTCGAATGCGGCAAAGGGACTTATGTGCGTTCTCTCGCCCGTGATATGGGACGTGATCTGAACTGTTTCGGCCATATTGCTGAGCTGCGCCGTTTGGAAGTTGCCCCGTTCAATGAAGATGATTTCGTAACGCTTCAGGAACTGGAAGCCGCATGGCCGCCACTGCCGCCTAAAGCGGAAGAAGGCGATGCGGAAGCGGAAGCCGAAGTTGCTCCCGCTGCACCGCGTAACTTTGCTGCGATTGATGATCTTATCATTGATACCGGTGCTGCGCTGGAAGAACTTGTGCAGGTTGCCCTGTCCGATGATCAGGCGCATCGCGTCCGCATGGGTAATCCGGTTATTTTGCGTGGTCGTGATGCACCAGCGGAAGCTGATGAAGTCTGCGCCAATCATAAAAACCGCTTGCTGGCTATCGGCTATATTGAACAGGGTATGTTCAAACCAAAGCGGGTTTTCACGCAGTAAACCTTATGCTTCCCGTTCATAACGATTCTTAAAAAAGCCTGCCTTGCAGGCTTTTTTGAAATGTGTCTGGAAATAAGCCACAGTTTCGATTATATGATCGTCAGGTTCCGTATCAGGCATTACCCAATGCTGACAGTACTGAACTATATAAACGGCCCCGGCTGGACGACATCTTGGCCACGGGCGACTTTTCCTCTTAAACAAAAGGACATTTCGATGTCGATTACTGCTGAACGCAAACAGGCTCTTATCAAAGAATATGCAACGAAAGAAGGCGATACCGGTTCTCCTGAAGTACAGGTAGCCGTTCTTTCAGAACGCATTTCCAACCTGACCGGTCACTTCAAAGGCCACAAGAATGATAATCATTCCCGCCGTGGTCTTCTGAAAATGGTTTCTCAGCGCCGCACTCTGCTCGACTACCTCAAAGGTGTTGACGAAGCGCGCTATCAGAGCCTGATCGGCCGTCTCGGCCTGCGCCGCTAAGCGCATTCTCCGGCGAAAATCTTTATGGTTTTCGCCGGAATTATTTACCGGTACGGGCATATGCATCAAAACCGTCCGGAGAAAACAGAGTATCAAAGGTCAGATGACCTGAAAAATACTCTGCAATTTCAAAAAACTGCATCATCTGTTTGAATTATCATCAAAGACAGCCGATGCAGCAGGGCTTTAACGCAAATGTCGCAAAAGCCCGATATGGAACTGTATTGAACAGGTCCTGCTGGCAGGATTGCAGGCAGCTCGTCATAGAATTCCGAGCTTCCCGTTGTCTTGCCCGCGCCCTGTTCCAAACCGGAATACTGCCCGCGCTCCAATCAGCGCTGAAAATCAGATATTCCAAACCAAGGACAAGATATGTTCAACACTCATAAAGTTGAGATCGAATGGGGCGGCCGTCCGCTCATTCTGGAAACCGGCAAGGTCGCCCGTCAGGCTGACGGCGCGGTTATCGCCACATACGGTGAAACAATGGTGCTGGCCACTGTTGTTTCGGCCAAGGAGCCAAAGCCGGGTCAGGACTTTTTCCCTCTGACTGTAAACTATCAGGAAAAAGCCTATGCAGCCGGTCGTATTCCGGGTGGTTACTTCAAACGTGAAGGCCGTCCGAGCGAAAACGAAACTCTGGTTTCCCGCCTGATCGACCGTCCGATCCGCCCGCTGTTTGCGGACGGCTACAAGAACGACACACAGGTTGTCATCACTGTTATTCAGCACGATCTGGAAAATGATCCGGACGTCTTGTCGATGGTTGCAGCTTCTGCCGCTCTCACCCTTTCCGGCGTGCCTTTCATGGGCCCGATCGGTGGTGCGCGCGTTGGTTACATCAACGGCGAATATGTGCTGAACCCGCATCTCGATGAAATGGCCGAATCCAAACTGGATCTGATTGTTGCCGGTACGACTGATGCTGTTCTGATGGTTGAATCAGAAGCACAGGAACTGTCGGAAGAAATCATGCTCGGCGCTGTTGTTTTCGGTCAGAAAGGCTTCCAGCCTGTGATCGACGCCATCATCAGCCTTGCTGAAGTTGCTGCGAAAGAACCACGCGACTTCCAGGCGGAAGATCTTTCCGCTGCTGAAACTGCAATGCTCGCAATCGTTGAAGACGATCTGCGTACAGCATATAAAATCATCGACAAGCAGGCCCGTTATACCGCTGTTGATGCTGCAAAAGCCAAAGTTAAGGCTCACTTCCTCCCGGAAGGCGCAGAAACAACTGAATATACTGCTGAACAGATCGGCGCCGTATTCAAATCCCTGCAGGCGAAAATCGTTCGCTGGAACATTCTCGACACCGGCAGCCGTATTGACGGCCGTGATCTGTCGACTGTTCGCCGCATTGAATCGGAAGTCGGCGTTCTGCCACGCACACACGGTTCGGCTCTGTTCACCCGCGGTGAAACACAGGCTATCGTTGTTGCAACACTGGGCACCGGTGAAGATGAACAGTTCATCGACACACTGACAGGTCTGCGCAAAGAATCCTTCCTGCTGCATTACAACTTCCCGCCATATTCCGTTGGCGAAACCGGCCGTATGGGCTCACCGGGTCGTCGTGAAATCGGTCACGGCAAGCTGGCATGGCGCGCGATCCATCCGATGCTGCCTGCCAAAGATCAGTTCCCTTACACCCTGCGTGCGGTTTCTGAGATCACTGAATCCAACGGTTCATCGTCGATGGCAACCGTTTGCGGTACCTCGCTTGCGCTGATGGATGCCGGTGTTCCTCTGACCCGCCCTGTAGCCGGTATTGCTATGGGTCTGATCAAAGAAGGCGAACGCTTCGCTGTTCTCTCCGACATTCTGGGTGATGAAGATCACCTCGGCGATATGGATTTCAAGGTAGCCGGTACAGAAAACGGTATCACTGCCCTGCAGATGGACATCAAGATCGACGGTATTACCGAAGAGATCATGAAAATCGCTCTGGAACAGGCTAAAGGCGGCCGTATCCATATTCTCGGTGAGATGGCAAGAGCTCTGTCCGGCGCACGCGCTGAACTCGGTGAATTTGCACCACGCATCGAAGTGATGAACATTCCGACCGACAAGATCCGTGATGTTATCGGTTCCGGCGGTAAAGTTATCCGCGAAATCGTTGAAAAGACCGGTGCTAAAATCAACATCGAAGATGATGGCACAGTCAAAATCGCTTCTTCTTCCAGCAAAGAAATTGAAGCGGCAAAGAAATGGATTCACTCCATTGTTGCAGAACCTGAAATCGGCGAAATCTACGAAGGTACAGTTGTTAAAACTGCGGACTTCGGCGCATTCGTCAACTTCTTCGGTCCGCGCGATGGTCTGGTGCACATTTCGCAGCTGGCTTCAGACCGCGTTGCCAAGACCACCGATGTGGTTAAAGAAGGCCAGAAGGTCTGGGTTAAACTGATGGGCTTTGATGAGCGCGGTAAAGTGCGCCTGTCGATGAAAGTTGTAGATCAGGAAACCGGCAAAGAAGTCGTTGCCGAAAAGAAAGAAGAAACCGCAGCTGAATAAGCTGGTTTCAAGCTCTGAAAAGCCCCGCATGGCAACATGCGGGGCTTTTCATTTCAATATTCCGCGAATGCATTCAGATGCTGAGCCAGCTTTCAGGGTAGCTTAGTTCAAACCGGCTCTGCTTGTATCTCCGGTTTTATGCCCTTTTGCAGCCAAGCCTCCTGATGGGCGCAATCAATAATCGCCTGCGCCTCACTGACAGCCATACCCAGCAAATAGGCAAAAAAATCCTGTCTGGTCTTATGTGCCTGCGAAATCATATTATTCAGTTGCATCAGGCGTTCCTGATGTTCCGGCAGGCATCTGGCATAACATTCCGGCTGACAACATTTGCGCGCCATAATACCACTCTCCCCCGCGAGCAAAACCGAATTGCAGATAGTTTGAAACTTTAAACAATAACAAATTCAATATAATATCTGCTAGAAACCACCTACTGTCATCCTTTTCAGGTAGCAAAGACCAAAGAAACTCCATGATTACCGGCGCCCAAAATACACTCTTTCTACCCTTCGAGAATGAAACGCTTGATCTGCCTCAGGCCGGAGAAAAATTTCTCTGCTTTGGCATCAGTGCCGACACTATGCTGAGCACAGAGTGGAAACAGGCACTGCATTGCATTCAGCCATCCAGACCGGAGTGGCTGGCACTAAACAAAGCCGGTTTTCAGGTTACAGCGCAAATAACCGAGAATGAAACCTATGCCGGCGGCATGATTTTGCTCGGCAAACATCGCGGCCGCAATGAGGAATGGCTGGCATCCTTGCTAAGCCAAGTGAAGCCAGGAGGGCTGATCGTGATTGCCGGCGATAAAAAGCTCGGCATCGACAGCTTCCGCAAACGCAGCGATCAGATCGCAACCTCACTCGACCGCATGTCCAAAAACCACGCTGTGACCTACTGGATGATGCGCCCTGAGGCGATTGAGGCTGAAACCATACAAGACCTCATTCCGGAGAGAAAACGCGTAGATGAGCGTTTCTGGACGAAACCGGGCATGTTTTCACATGGTGAAATCGACCGCGGTTCCGCTTTACTGGTGCCGCACCTCAAAAACGTCGCCTTTGGTCATGTAGCGGATTTGGGGGCTGGCTGGGGTTATCTCACCGCATGCTGTCTCGACAATCCGGCCAAAATCAGCCGTATTGATCTTTATGAAGCGGATTTTGAAGCGCTGGAAATTGCCAAAAGCAATCTGGCTGAACTCAACAGTTCAGTACCGCTGCACTACTACTGGCATGATGTGGCTTCCGAGCCGATGACAGAAATTTATGACACGGTCATCAGCAATCCGCCGTTTCACACCGGCCGCAATACCGATATTTCGCTTGGTCAAAGCTTTATCACCTCTGCTGCGAAACGTCTTAAATCCGGCGGCCGCCTGCTGATGGTGGCAAACCGCCAGCTACCCTATGAAGCTGTGCTGAAACAGCATTTCCGACAGGTCATGCCGCTGACCGATAAAGATGGTTTCAAAGTCATCGAGGCCCGCAAATAAAAACAAAAAAGCCGCGCAATGCGCGGCTTTTTTATATCATATTCAGCAAAATTATTCAGTGCCGGTCGCATCCGAGCTTTTCAGCTCATCAAGCGTTGGCATTGACACGATATTATAACCGGAATCCACAAAATGTACTTCACCGGTTACACCGCTCGACAGGTCAGACAGCAGATAAAGGGCTGACTTGCCCACATCATCAATATCAACCGTGCGGCGCAATGGCGAATTGCGGCGCTGATACGAGAAGATTGCGCGGGCATCACCGATACCGGCACCAGCCAGCGTGCGCACAGGACCTGCGGAAATCGCGTTAACGCGAATACCCTGCGGACCAAAATCAGCCGCCAGATAACGAACCATAGCTTCAAGAGCGGCCTTGGCCACACCCATCACATTGTAATTCGGAATTGTACGGGTTGAGCCGCCATAGGTCAGCGTCAGGATCGAGCCACCGTCTTTCATCAGTTTTTCAGCGCGTTGAGCAACTTCTGTGAAAGAATAGGCTGAAATCACCATCGTGCGGCTGAAATTTTCGCGGGTGGTGACATCCGCATAACGGCCTTTGAGCTCCGTCTTGTCGGAAAAACCAATGGCGTGAACGATAAAATCGAGCTTGCCCCACTTCTTTTCGATCTCGTCAAAAACCGCATCAACCGTTGCAATGTCTTCAACATCGCAAGGCAGAACCAGATCAGAACCGACCTGCTCTGCCAAAGGTTTTACGCGCTTACCAAGTGCATCACCCTGATAGGTAAAAGCCAGCTCGGCGCCCTGATCGGAGAGTTGTTTTGCAATACCCCAAGCGAGAGAATGGTTGTTCGCGACACCCATAATCAGGCCGCGTTTGCCCTTCATAATACCCTGCATACTCTCTCTCCGTCAGCCCTGATAACGCTGGAAAACCAACGTTGCGTTTGTTCCACCAAAACCGAAGGAGTTGGACAGTACCGTGTTAATTTCAGCATTATCAATGCGCTTGAGCACAATCGGCATATCCGCAAAATCCGGATCAAGTTCATCAATATGTGCGCTCTCGCAAATGAAGTTATTATGCATCATCAGCAGCGAATAGATTGCTTCCTGAACGCCTGTGGCGCCCAGCGAGTGGCCGGTCAGCGATTTGGTGGCCGCAATCGGCGGGCAGGCATCGCCTGAGCCGAAAACTTTACGGATCGCTTCAATTTCCGGTGCATCGCCCGCAGGGGTCGATGTGGCATGCGGATTGATATAGTCAATCTTGCCCTTCACAGTTGAAAGCGCCATACGCATGCAGCGCTCCGCACCTTCACCGGATGGCGCAACCATATCGTAGCCGTCAGAAGTGGCGCCGTAGCCCACAACTTCACCATAAATTTTGGCACCGCGCGCCAGCGCTGTTTCCAGATCTTCCAGCACCAGTACACCGGCACCACCGGCAATCACAAAACCGTCGCGGTTTTTGTCATAGGCGCGGGATGCACGTTCCGGCGTATCATTATATTTCGATGACATGGCGCCCATAGCGTCAAACAGCACCGACAAGGTCCAGTCGAGATCCTCACAGCCACCGGCAAACATACGATCCTGTTTGCCGTACTGGATCATCTCAACCGCGTTGCCAATACAATGATTGGACGTCGCACAGGCCGAAGAGATCGAGTAGTTAATACCCTTGATCTTGAAGAAAGTGGCCATTGTTGCAGAAGCCGTGGAGCTCATGGCTTTCGGCACGGCAAAAGGACCAACGCGCTTCGGGCCCTTTTCACGGGTGATATCAGCGGAATCAACAATCGTGCGTGTTGATGGACCGCCGGAACCCATGATAATGCCGGTACGCTCGTTGGAAACCTGCTCTTCGCTCAGGCCCGCATCGGCAATCGCCTGATCCATAGCCACATGATTCCATGCAGTGCCACGGCCATGAAAACGCATTGCACGGCGATCAACCAGCGCTTCAACATCGATCTGCGGCGCACCGGAAACCTGACAGCGGAAGCCAAGTTCGGCCTGATCTTCAGCCCGACGGATACCCGATCTGGCTTCGCGCAAGGAGGTCAATACCTCATCGGTATTATTGCCAATTGAGGATACAATCCCCATTCCGGTAACGACAACACGCCGCATTGAAATCTCCTTTGCACCAATGCCGTAGGTGACGGCCCGCTTTCAGGGCTGCCCCTATTTGCGGTAACATAGGTGCGATCTTTGCATATTTTGAGTGCGACCACATGAAATCTGTTAAATTTAATGTGGTCGCAGCCGTGAATGATAGATGTTCAGCGCCTTATTGTCCGTCGCTGTCTTTAGACTTACGCCTCGCTGTCTTTCGACAGGCCAACGCGCAGATCAGAAGCTTTATAGATTGTTTCGCCGTCTGCTTTCAACCAGCCGTCAGCAGTGCCCAGAACAAGGCGACCGCGCATCACGCGCTTGAAGTCGATACCATATTGCAGAAGCTTGGTATGCGGACGCACCATGCCTTTGAACTTCACTTCACCGGTGGACAGCGCCATACCGCGACCCGGCTCACCGAGCCAGCCGAGGAAGAAGCCGGTCAGCTGCCACATGCCGTCGAGGCCGAGACAGCCAGGCATGATCGGATTGCCCTGAAAATGGCAAGGGAAATACCAGTCGTCCGGGCTTACATCGTATTCAGCACGGATATAGCCCTTATCAAACTCACCACCGGTTTCGGAGATTTCGGTGATGCGGTGCACCATCAGCATCGGCGGCAGAGGCAGCTGGGCATTGCCCGGGCCAAACATTTCACCGCGAGCGCAGCTGAGAAGCTCCTCATATCCGTAACTAGACTTCTGCTCTGCCATTACCGACTCCAATCATTTATCTGTCTGTTGTCTGTTTGGCCCTGAGCGAACATCCATGTTCGTCAGGTTCAGACAAAATCTTTGCACACCCCTAACACAGAGTGTTTCCTGCTGTAAAATACCCGCAAGAAACTATTTGCCTGTCAAGATATACAGGAATAGCTATTGCCAGTCATTCGTTCAGCGCATATATCAATCTTGTGACAGGATGGGCAACAGCCCTTAAGCATTAAATTTGAACGAATTTGACACAAGCTTCTGACAGGTCAGTGATGAATATTCATTCCTCCCATGCCAGCAACGCTTCGATTGAGGAGCGCCTAAGGGTCGCCGGTCTCAGACCGACGCGCCAGCGGGTTGCGCTTGCCAGCCTGATTTACGCTCACGGCGACCGCCATCTTTCCGCAGAAGAACTGCATGAAGAAGCCGTTTTCGCTGCCGTTCCGGTCTCGCTTGCCACCGTTTATAATACGCTGCACCAGTTTACAGAAGCCGGTATGCTACGCATTATTTCGGTTGAAGGTTCGAAAACCTATTTCGACACCAATATTTCCGATCACCATCACTTCTTTGTGGAAGGCGAGAATATTGTTTTCGATATTCCCGATGGTGAGGGCGGTCAGCCAGTGGTCAGTAATCTTCCAAAAGCCCCTGAAGGCATGGAAATCGTCAATGTTGACGTCATTGTGCGGTTACGTCGTAAGGACTGATACCACACGGGTAGACGCGATTGCGCACCTACGCCACAAAGACTGACACCGGATTTATTTTTCCGTCTCTGATGTATTGATATCGCGTCCCAGCAAAGAGCTGTGCAGCATCTCTGCCACGCGCTCTTCCATAATACGCGCCAGTTCCTTGCGGCTGGTTCCGGCCGTCACGCTTACCGGCTCACCGAAGCGTATCTCCACATCAATCGCGCCCTCTTTGAGCACCCCTTTAAGATGCGGCATCAATTGTACATCACCCGGCCATGAAGCGATCGGCCGATGGAACCGTCCCATCGGCATGCCGTGAATTCCCGTATAGGCAATCGAGACCGGCTGCACGATCACCTTTTCTTCACCAGTCTCGCGGATTGCCGCATGGGCGGCACCAAACAGCGATGTTTTGAACGGCAGCACACGGTTACCGTCTGAAGTGGTTCCTTCGGGAAACAGTACCATCGCATCGCCGCCCGCCAGACGCAGGGCAATATCCGAGGCCTGTTGCGCTGTCCGGCCCTTTTTCTCACGCTCGACAAAGACAGTACGTTGTAGAACCGCGAATGTGCCAAAAACAGGCCATTTGCGCACTTCAGATTTGGCGATGAAGCAAACATTGGCAACGGAGGATAAAACGACAATATCGCTCCACGACACATGGTTTGAAACCAGCAGTAACGGGCGTTCCTTTACAATGTCGCCGTGTACTTTTACCCGAAAGCCGAGCAACCATGCCGCAATCCGATGGAAAAACCGTGGCAAACTCTGCTGCCAGCCAAGCCGTGCTTTAACAAAGAGATACTGAAACGGTACCAGCGACACGACAAGGCTGAAAAACAGACCGAGAATAATCGTAATACGGATAAGGCCGATCATGGCAGCACAATTTTTTGCTGAAACTGCCGGCGCAAAACCAATGCACCGCTGCGCCCCTGCTCAGTCTCATAATAAGCCGGACGATGACCGACCTGAATGAAACCAAGACGCCGGTACAATGCCTGCGCTGCCACATTGCTCTCGTCAACTTCCAAAAACAGGCTTTCAGCCCGTTCATGATGCAAATGTCGTAATACGGCTTCCATCAGTTCGCGCCCGATGCCGCGGCGCTGAAAGGCGGAAGAAACAGCAATGGTCAGAATTTCCGCTTCGCCTGCAACCAGCCGCGCCAGCACAAAACCGGCACTTTGACCGGGCTTACCCACAGGGCGGGCAATAAAGCCGAATATATTGCCCTGCGAGAGCATACCCGCAAAATCTTCCTCGCTCCATGCATGGTGAAAAGCCGGTGCGTGCAAGTCCGCAAGTTCAGGGCAATGCGCCTGCACCAGCGCTTCCAAGGCAAAACTTTGCCGCGAGAAAGGAAGACTAATCATTCATGCTCCTGATTCTTCTGCCCGTTATTACCAGACTGAAGGCGGGGCAGTGCAAATCCGGTTTGCGGTTTCACATCAGGCCCGCGCATGTAAAGCGGCTCAGGCGGTATGCCCGCATCCCGCCCGGCTGCAAGGTGTGCAAATGTGCTGATGGAAGCGGAAGCACTGGTTCCCGTAATCTTACGCTCACGGCCTTCCGCAGCGCTGAGCTGCTGCGCGGCACTGCCATACAGCGCATAATCTGCTCCCAGCTGCTCCAAGACCTGCAACAATTCCGTCTCACTGCCAGCAACCGGATTGGTTGCCGGAGAGCCGTCTGCCGCAAAACCCTGCGCATAAATATCACCGCGATAGGCAGACAGTGCAATCAGCACCGGCTGCGCCTGCGCAACGGCCTGTGCCTCACAGGCAAGCGCTTCAAAACCGCTCACACCGACAACGGGACAAGACAGCGCCAGACCAAAACCGCGCGCAGCAGAGACACCAACACGCACCCCTGTAAAGGAACCGGGGCCGATATTAACCGCTACACGGCTCACAGTATTGCGGGCAATTTTTGCGGTCTCAAAACACTGCGCAACATAGTCCAGCAGAACCTCTGCATGGCCTTTGCCAATGTCATGGCTGACCTCAGCAAGAATCTGCTGTGTATGCGGGTCATAGAGGGCAACGGCGCACATGCTGCCGGCGGTATCGAGCGCGAGAATAGTCATGATTTACGACCTAAAGCAGATTGCACGCTCCGGCAAGTACAGGCAGATCAGCAGTGCTAAAATTTCATGCCGGAGCCCTGTCACGATCACGCCCATCTCCCTGCATTATAACGCAAAATATTCCTTCAAGCCCTTTAAAACACAGGGAACAACCCTACCTGTAAGACGTTATGTACATAACAGCATTTTACTGCATCCAGTTTCTTACACTGTCCTCTCCCGACAGTTTTTCAGACGAATGAAGAGTTTGTCCCTTCGATAAAAGGAAATTGCTATGTCTGCACCAAAACTTAAAAATCATCCGACAAAAAATAATCTGCCGACCAATGCCAAAACTACGGTCATTGCCCTGCTGAACAAAAATCTGGCTGCGATCATTGATCTTGCGCTGATTACCAAGCAGGCACACTGGAACCTCAAAGGCATTCAGTTCATTGCCGTGCATGAAATGCTGGATACATTCCGCACCGATCTTGATGAGCATTCTGACACGATTGCAGAACGTATTGCCCAGCTTGGCGGCACAGCGCTCGGCACCACGCAGAATGTTGCTGAGGCGAGCATTCTCAAACCTTATCCGGATGATATTTATGCGATCAAAGATCATCTCAACGCCTTGATCACACATTACGGTGAAGTAGCAAATCTGGTGCGGCAATCCATCAAAGATGCAGCGGAAGCCGGAGATGATAACAGTGCCGACATTCTGACCGGCGCATCCCGCAGCCTTGATAAAGCGCTATGGTTTCTCGAAGCGCATATTCAGGAATAATCAGAACAGACTTACCACACACCGCCTGTCCCAAAACAGGCGGTGTTTTAAATTGGCGGTAATTTAAAGCGCGTCCGCAATGGCCTGAAAGACAACAATGCTTTCATCTTTCATTTTCTGGCCATCTTTATTGTAATCCGCATAGGCGGAAGTTTTGGCAATCACCACTTTGTGCTCAGGATTGACGTAGATAAACTGCCCGTAAATACCGACAGCGACAAAATCCCCCTGCGGTTTCCCCGGTATCCACCACTGATAGCCATAGCCCAGCGGCTTGCCCTGCACAGGATCATCCCTGCCCGGCATCAGATGCGGCGCATCCGGCGTGACAGAGGCATGTACCCATTCGGCCGGTACCAGTTGCTCGCCTTTGAAATTGCGCCCTTCATTCATATAAAGCAGGCCGAAACGCGCGTAATCGCGCAAAACAGCATTCAGCCCGCCTGCCGAGACTGCATCACCCTTTGCATCAGCCAGCCAATAGACATCAGCCTCTGCTCCCAGATGCGACCATAATTTTTCCTTGAAATAATCAGTCATCGGTTTACCGGTTGCGCCCTCCAGAACCATGGACAGCACCTGCGTATCGGCGGACACATAAATATTGACCGTGCCCTGCTGCCTCACTTTCTGCAGATGAGCAGTGAAATCTTTCACCGAACCGGTCAAAATCTGGATAATGTAGCGCACAATATCGGATGAGAGATCGCCATAATCCTCGTTAAACCCGATGCCTGAAGACATTTGCAGCGCGTTCTTGACGCTCACCCCTTTATAGCCGCCCTCCGCCAGTTGCGGTGCGTAATGATCGACGGTCTGATGGATATCGATCAGACCATCCCGCACGGCATTGCCGATCAGAAATGAAATCGTGGATTTCGACATCGACATGGCGATTGCCTGCGTTGCAGCCGTATTGCCCCGTTCATAGCGCTCATAGGCAACTGCACCGTCCTTCAGCACGATGAAGCCGGTTGTCTGTGTGCGTTCCAGCCAGTCAGCGACCCGTTTTGTCTCTCCCTGATAAAGATAGGTTTCAGGCAAAGGTTTTTCATTCTGCGGCAAGGGGCTGACTTCGCCGCTCTGTTCTACACGGATAGACGGGTAGATTTTATAAAGTGAGCGAAAATTAGCATCAATCACATCGGGCTTGAATGTATTGGCATATTGATAGACCGCATAATATTCGTGAATTTGCTTACGGAAAACAAAGCCCACACCTGCCGCGATAATCAGCAACAGAGCCAGGCTATATAAGCTAATGCGCAGCGATCTTTTCATGATGCAGCCCCTCTCGACACAATTATCAGCCCGCATACGATAAACCGGATTATCGCTCCGGCAAGCTGCAATTCCCGAAATGCTTTTAAAAATAAAATAGCCGCCGCTTGTTAAAAAAAGCGGCAGCTATTGTTATGAAAATATCGGGAATTCAGATTTTATCAGGCAACCCATTCGCCTTTGCGCATCACAGGCACTGATGTGCCATCCTGCGCGATACCATCCACATCAATGCGGTCTGAGCCGATCATCCAGTCAATATGAATGAAGCTCTTATTACCGCCCTGTGCCGCAATCTGTTCCGGCGTAAGATCAGCACCATTGATGAAACATTTGGAATAGCACTGACCAAGCGCAATATGGCTGGCGGCATTTTCATCAAACAACGTGTTATAAAACAGCAAGCCGCTCTGTGAAATGGGCGAGGAATGCGGCACCAGTGCCACCTCCCCCAGACGCCGTGCACCTTCATCCGTATCCAGCACCTTGTTCAGAACAGCCTCACCCTTGCTGGCTTTGGCCTCAACAATCCGCCCGCCTTCAAAACGCACGCGGATATCATCAATGATCGTGCCCTGATGCGACAATGGTTTGGTGCTTGAAACAGTGCCTTCAACGCGCAAAGCATGCGGGGTTGTGAAAACTTCCTCGGTCGGAATGTTCGGATTACAGGTAATCCCGTTTTTAGCGGTGGATGCGCCGCCATGCCATTCATGGCCGTCTGCCAGACCAACGGTCAGGTCAGTATCCGGTCCGGTGAAACGCAGCGCACGAAAATTACGCTCATTGAGAATTTTTGTGCGCTTGCGTAATTGCGCATTATGGTCTGCCCATGCAGCCACAGGATCAGCATTATTCACGCGTGATGCGGCGAAAATCGCTTCCGCCAGTTTGCGGGTCGCCACATCCGGCGCATCATCCGGAAAGACCAGCTTCGCCCATGACGGATTCGGGTATGACACGATATTCCAGTTGATGTCGAAACCGGCTATTTTTTCCAGAGCCGGCTGATAGGCCATCGAAAGCGCCTTATTGGCACGGGCAACTTTATTCGCGTCCTGTGCCGATAACAGCATCGGATTGTCACCTGAAATAGCAAGACGCGCCGCACCCTGACTATAGGCTTTCGCCATGCCCTGATAGAGCCAGTCACTTGCATGATCAAAGCTCTCATCCGGCGCATACTGAAAACGCGACAGCGCCATGTCTTCATCGGCAAAAAACGGCGTTACCAAACCCGCACCGGCTTTATAGGCATGCTCCGCAATACGGCGCACCAGCGGCAGCGCGACAACCGGCGCTGTAATCACCAGATCCTGCCCTTTGCGCAATTGCAGACCAACCTTAACAGCCACTTCAGCCAGCTTGTCCAGCTTAACCGGATCAATAATTGCGCCTGCGTGATTGTTATCAGATGAAACCGACATAGATACTCTCCGCTTAATTATGCTCTGCCTACACAGATACTCCCGCATCCTTATGCAGGCCAGCCCTTATCACCAATTTTTGGATCGTAGCGTGTCTGTTATAATAATATTTCTGCATATGGTCAGGAACAGTGAACAGCGTTAATATGTCAGTTGAAGTCATATTTATCGGAACAAACCCATGAACCGAAACTCCAAAAACGCGCGATCCTTCCGGAAGCTAAGCCTTGTTGCAGGGTTGTTTGCAATGACGCTGGCGGGCTGCACGACACTCACACCAGAGCAGCAACGTGCGGAGGATCAGAAAACCTGCACGAGCTATGGGTTTAAACCCAATTCAGAGGCAATGGCCAATTGCCTGCTCCAGATTCATCTGGACCGGCGGGCAGATATTCGCGCATGGCAAAATGACCGTCCGCAATTCTCAACACCGATGGTGATTTATCAGCCTGTTGTCGTGCCGCGCTGATAATAAGTGCTCAGTGATAACAAAAAAGCCCGCTATATGCGGGCTTTTTTGTTATCAACATTTGCTAGTGAATTATAATACAGGCTCAGGACGATCCTGTTTCAGCAACAATGCGCCGATTGCATCAACCTTGTGCGGATCCATCTCTTCGGTGCTTGCGGCAAACGCATTTTGCGAAGCAGACGCAGCGACAGGCTTGGTTTCAAACGGCAAGCGGGAAGGTGCCTGCGGCGCGGCCTGCGATGCATGGTAAGCAACCTGTACCGGCGCTTCAGCCACAGCAGCTTGTGTTGCAGTCGGATCAGCCGGTGCCGGTGCAAAACGCTGCTGATCTGCCGATGCAACCATGACCGGTGCGGCCGCAGGGATCCGATCGCCCTTGCCACTCGCAGCCGTATTGGTCACGTCGTAAACACTCTCGGGCATAGAGCCGTTTTTAGGCTCATAGGCTGCAGCAAGATTATAAGGTGTTTCCGGCAGCGGTGATTCCAGCGAGCCGTCTTTACGGCGCTTTTCATAGAAAGAATTACCGCCGGCAACCAGCACATAATGCATATTTCTATACGGGAATTTCAAACCAGCCGTATGGAAGAACATTGCGTTTTTCAGCTTCGGATGACGTTCGCCCTTCAAAACAGAATCGGCGGCCTCTTTGACATCCGGCAGAGCTTTGGAATTCATAGCGCGGGTCATAACGCCCGGCGCAAACTGATTTTTCTGTCCGACAACACCGCAAACGGTTTCAGGATATTTTTCCGAAACCAGACGGTTCATCACAACCGTGCCCACTGCAACAAGACCATCACGGCTGGAGCGGGCAGATTCAAAGAACATTGCGCGCTCAAGGCATTCGCGGTCTTTGGACGTGTAAGTGTAGGTTTTCTTGCCGTTACGGACGGTAACGCCCGATTCCTTGGCACCCTGTGCAACTTTAGCTGATTTTGAACCGGTCGAGGTGGTTGTGCAGCCCGCTAAAATGAACGGTGTGGCAACCAGAGCACCGATAAACAGTGTTTTCGCTAAATATGAGCGTTTCAACGGTTCATCCTTATCAACAATTCCTCTTCACACCCAAGCCACACATCCAAACCTGCAGACAGACTCGCTATGGTAGAAGGCCACGCGAAATTCGTGGCGCATTGGGGCTAAATGAAGGCGCAGGGCCGACTTTATATGAGAGTTAGGATTAGCAATAACGGGTTAATATTTACCCCAAGAAAATGCGCCCCAATAGTTAACGAATTGTTAACGCATTCTTTTGAGCACTCACTAAAATACAAAACCATCAAGAATAAACGGTCAGAATGCTCTGAAAACCGGTCATTCTGCACTTTAGCGGATCATCAGTTTGCAACATTTCCGGTGAGATATTGCCTTATTTTCAAACGAAAAAACGCTGAAGCACCGGCGCATCATGCAATTCGAAGGTCAATCACGTTAGTAATATTTCATTACAATCCGTTACAAACAGGCAGGTTTTAGTGAGGTAGACAGGTTCGCTGCGCTCAACTCATTGCTAAAAAACAGAATTTGCAAGAATCGTCCTAAATGAAAAGCCGGTGTGAAGTTTCTCACACCGGCCTGACAAATCTTCAAATATGGATGAATTCTCAGCCGAAAGCGTAACCGGCACCGCGAACAGTACGAATCGGATCGATTTCACGGCCTGTATTAATCGCTTTGCGCAGACGGCCGATATGCACATCCACGGTGCGGTCATCGACGTAAATGTCACGTCCCCAAATACCATCCAGCAACTGCGTGCGTGAGAAAACCCGCCCCGGTGCCATCATGAAATATTCCAGCAAACGGAACTCTGTCGGCCCGAGCTTGATTTCACGTTCTTTGCGATAAACACGATGCTGTTGGCGGTCGAGAACAATCTCGCCGACTTTCAGAACATGAGACAAAACACTCGGATTGGCACGGCGCAGCATCGCCTTGATACGTGCCAGCAGTTCCGGTGTGGAGAAAGGCTTGACCACATAGTCATCGGCACCCACGGCCAGACCACGCACACGCTCGGACTCTTCACCGCGGGCTGTCAGCATGATGATCGGCAGACGCTCCGTTTCAGCGCGCTGGCGCAGGCGGCGGCACAGCTCAATGCCGGAAACACCTGGCAACATCCAGTCCAGCACCAGAAGGTCAGGTACGTTTTCACGCAAATGAATTTCAGCTTCATCGCCGCGCAGTATCGTATCAACCTGATAACCTTCAGCCTCCAGATTATAACGCAGCAATTCGCTGATGGCTTCTTCGTCTTCAACAACCGCTATTCTAGGCGTGTGTGACATTGCGTATCCACTATTCGTTTAGACATAAGGGGGCATTTGCATTCCGGTCCCACCGGAATGCATGACTTCTTCATTCTGACATGCAAGCTCTGAAAGCAGCATATCCTGCGGCCGCAAACGGCCGTTGATCAGAACAGTTTAATTTTTATGCAGTTCGTCGAGAACGACATCATGGCTGAAATCGTCTTTCGGACGATCCGGCGGCATCTGATTGCCAGTGACAATGTAATACACTGTCTCGGCAATATTGGTTGCATGGTCACCGATACGCTCAATATTCTTGGCGCAGAACAAAAGATGCGTACAGGCCGTAATATTGCGCGGATCTTCCATCATATATGTCAGAAGTTCGCGGAACAGCGATGTGTACATCGCATCAATTTCATCGTCGCGGTCACGCACGATATTAATCTGCGTCACAGAGCGGGTTGCATAGGCATCCAGCACATCTTTGAGCTGGGTGCGGGCCAGCTCAGCCAGCGTTTCCAGTCCGCGATACAGTTTAACGGACTGACGGGTTTCAGAAACGGCGACGACACGCTTGGCAATGTTCTTGCCCATATCACCCACGCGTTCCAGATCAGCTGAAATACGGATCGCACCGATAATTTCGCGCAGATCCACCGCCATAGGCTGACGTTTGGCGATAATCATAATCGCCTTGTCATCAATTTCACGTTCGCCCGCATCAAGGATCAGATCCTCGGAGATGACACGCTGTGCCAGAGCATTATCGGCAGTAACAATCGCCTTGATGGACTGCTCCACCATACGTTCCGCGTGACCGCCCATTTCAGCGATTTTGCGTGCGAGAAACTTCAGTTCTTCATCATAGGATGTAACCGTATGCTGTGACGGCATGGAAATTTCCTTATCCTGAATTTAGAGCATAATCCCGAAAACCTGTTCGACGTTTCCATTGAGATTATGGCTTACAAACATGCTAACCGGCTGGCCGGACACCATTTGGCAATATCAGCCGAAACGACCGGTAATATAATCCTGCGTGCGCTTTTCTTTCGGCGTGGTGAACATCATATCCGTATCACCAACCTCCACCAGATTGCCTAAGTGGAACATCGCTGTGGTCTGAGAAATACGCGCCGCCTGCTGCATGGAATGCGTTACGATGACAATCGTATAGTCACGGCGCAACTCATCGATCAGCTCTTCAACCTTTGCGGTTGCAATCGGATCAAGCGCCGAGCAAGGCTCATCCATCAGAATGACTTCAGGGCTCACCGCAATCGCGCGGGCAATACAAAGACGCTGCTGCTGGCCACCGGAAAGACCGGTGCCTGCATCATTGAGGCGATCTTTAACTTCTTCCCAGAGGCTGGCACCGCGCAGACTTTTTTCGACGATCTCATCCAGTTCCGCGCGGGTTCTGGCCAGACCGTGAATACGCGGGCCGTAAGAAACATTTTCATAGATGGATTTCGGAAACGGATTTGGCTTCTGAAACACCATGCCAACACGGGCACGCAGTTCAACCACGTCGATCTTCGGATCGTAAATATCTTCACCGTCGAGCGTGATCAGTCCTTCGACTCGACAACCCTCAATCGTATCATTCATACGGTTGAGCGAGCGCAGAAAAGTAGACTTGCCGCAGCCGGAAGGACCGATCAGCGCGGTTACGCTGTTTTCTTCAATATCCAGATCAACGCCGTGCAAAGCCTGTTTTTCGCCGTAGAAAACTTTGACCTTGTCCCCGCGCATTTTGATTTTCTTAGGCAAGGCGTTCATCTTTTCTCCGAGTGTTTTTTCTAACGTATAATCATTCATCAGGTTCATGGCCGGTTCCTTCGGATCTACCAGCGACGCTCAAAGCGGCGACGCAGAATGATTGCGGCAATATTCATTACAGCGAGGAACAGGAGGAGCACGATAATCGCACCCGATGTCCGCTCTACAAAAGCACGTTCTGCTTCATTCGCCCACATGAAAATCTGTACCGGCAATGCAGTCGCAGGATCCATAGGCGTAACAGGAGCATTGGCAACAAAGGCAACCATACCAATCAGCAGCAGCGGCGCGGTTTCACCCAGAGCCTGTGCCAGACCGATGATGGTACCGGTGAGAATACCGGGCGCTGCAAGTGGAAGCACATGATGGAACACCACTTGTGTTTTAGAAGCACCAAGGCCGAGCGCCGCAGCGCGGATCGACGGTGGCACCGCACGCAACGCCGCGCGTGTTGCAATGATGATTGTTGGCAGTGTCATCAGTGTCAGCACCAGACCACCAACCAGCGAGGCTGAACGTGGCATGCCGAAGAAGTTGATGAAAACCGCCAGGCCCAGCAAACCGAACACAATGGACGGTACGGCAGCCAGATTGTTGATATTCACTTCAATAATATCGGTGAAGCGGTTTTTACGCGCATATTCTTCCAGGTAAATCGAGGCAGCCACACCAATCGGCAGAGCGAAAACCAGCACGATGAGCATCATGTAGAGCGAGCCGATCAGCGCCACGCCCAGACCGGAAGTTTCCGGACGGCTGGAAGCGCCCATCGTGAACAGACCGGTATTGAAAGACTGGCGCATAACGCCCTCATCCTTCAGGGTCTTCATCCAGCCAACCTGCAAGTCTGAGACTTTACGTTTGCTCTGGTCAACGGTCAGGTCAATCTGGCCTTTATTGGCAGAATCAATATCGGCCGCGGCGAGGAACTTAATCGTCTGTGTGGTACCGATCAGTTTCGGATCGCCTGTCACCATTTCACGCAATTGCAGACGCACGCCGTCAGAGTAGAAACGTGTCATGTCGCGCATGGCCGGACGATTGGATTTCTCCACACCAAGCTTGTCCGCCAAAGCATTGCGCACCAGCAGCGGATAATTCGCGGTGATCAGCACATTCGGATTGGTTGCACGCTCATTGGACGGATCAATCACCTTCTCATCCAACAGTACCGGTATTTCAATCGTTGTCTGCCAGAAGGCTGTGTAACCTTTGGAAAACACCGAGAAAAACAGCGCACAGAGAAAGAAAATACCAATGCCAATCGCAATCACGCCATACATGCGGAAACGGCGTTCGGCAGCGTAGCGGCGCTTGATGCCAATATCACGGCGGGCCGGTGCGGTTGAAGTTGTCTTGGGAGTGAAAACAGCGTCGGTCATTCATATTGCTCCCGATATTTGCGCACAATGTAGAGAGCGAAAATATTCATCAGCAGGGTCAGGAAGAAGAGTGTGATACCCAGCGCGAAAGCGACCAGTGTTTGCGGTGAGTTGAACTCAAGGTCACCGGTCAGCTGGTTGACGATCTTAACAGTAATCGTCGTCATCGCTTCAAACGGGTTAAGCGTCAGATTGGCGGCCACACCGGCAGCAAGCACCACGATCATGGTTTCACCGATCGCACGCGATGCTGTGAGCAACAGCGCGCCGACAATACCAGGCAGAGCAGCTGGCAGGATCACGCGCTTGATGGTCTCAGAGCGGGTGGCACCCAGTCCCAGCGAGCCGTCACGCAGGGAGCGTGGTACGGCAGTAATAATATCGTCAGAGAGCGAGGATACGAACGGGATCAGCATCACGCCCATCACCAGACCGGCAGTGAGCACGCTCTGCGCCATGATGAAGCCCTGACCACCCGAAAGTGCAGCACTCAGGTCACGCAGGAACGGTCCGACTGTGACCAGCGCGAAGAAACCGTAAACAATGGTCGGAATACCGGCCAGCACTTCCAGCAACGGCTTGACGATGGCACGGGTGCGGGCACCGGCATATTCCGACATATAAATAGCGGCGAACAGACCAACCGGAACAGCAAAGACCATTGCGACCAGCGCGATATAAAGCGTACCGGCAAGCAGCGGGATCAGACCGAACTGACCGTGCGAATCGGTGGCACCGGCTGCCGCAAAACGCGGATCCCAAACGGTTCCGAAGAAGAACTCATAGGCCGGAACATCGCTGAAGAAATTGATGGTCTGAAACAGCATTGAGAAAACAATGCCGACAGTTGTGAGAATGGCGATGGTAGATGCAGCAATCAGCCCCCACAGCACAATGTTTTCCACATTGTTGCGCGCACGCACGCGCGGTGCAATCGTCATCCAGCCAAAGATAAATCCGGCAATCGCCAGTGCGATGGTAAGAGCTGCGCGAATGTTTGAGGAAAAAGCTGCCGCTTTATTCCACTGCACAGCAACCGGAACCATCACATCGTGACCTTCGGTTGCCAGCGCGACGCCTTTATCAGCCATCAGCGCACGGACTTCACCGTAGGTTTGCGGCAGGTTTTCACGTTGCTGCGGATCAAGTCTCTCCAGCCCGTTTGCGAGGCTTTTTACCACGCCGAGGGTGAGGCTTTCACTGTAATTTTCGGTATTGCCGAGAGCATCCTGCAACTGCGACTTGGCAGTTTGCTCAAGATAGACGGTTGCGCTCAGAGACCAGATGACAAACAAAATGATTGCCGGCATCACGGTCAGAGAAAACACCCACCATCCATGATAATGCGGACGGGAATGCGGTTTTTCTTTCTTATCAGCCACATTTTTTACGGCATTCAATTGTGAAACCGCTTTTGCGCGACCAAGGAGATACCCTGCCACGCCAAGTAGGAGCACAATTGTTAAGACCAGCATGATCGACATTTAAATTCCCTGATCACCGTCCACGACAAAAAACAATCCGGAAGCAGAAAATCTCTGCTCCCGGATCATACTCAAATTATTTAACCTGCATCACAGTACCGGCTGTAAATGCATCACGCTGGGCTTTGCGCTCTGCGTCCGGTGCCGGAACCAGACCATAGTCTGCCAGCGGGCTTTCATCACCAACCATCTGGTCAGCAAGGAAGAATTCCACATATTCTTTCAGGCCAGGGATCACACCGATATGGGCTTTCTTCACGTAGAAGAACAGCGGACGCGATACCGGATATTCGCCCTTGGCGATTGCATCAACTGTCGGCACAACATCATTAACAGTTGCAACCTTCAGCTTGTCAGCATTGTTTTCATAGAAAGACAGACCGAATACGCCAACGCCGGTTTTGTTGGCGCTGATGCGAGCGAGTGTTTCGCTGTAGTCGCCATCAATATCAACTGCCTTGCCGTCTTTACGTACAGCAATACAGGTCTTTCCGGCTGCTTTATCATCTGCACCACCGGCTTTGATGACATCCAGCGCGCCGCTTTCTTTACAACCGTCTGCAAGCAACTTTTCTTCAAAAACTTCACGGGTGCCGTGCTTTTCGCCCGGAATATAAGCTGCGATATCCCAATCCGGCAGAGCGGCGTTAACCTGATTCCACTTGGTGTTTGGATTATCTACGAGCTTGCCGTCTACAACGATTTTAGCAGCAAGTGCCTTGTAAACATCAACTGGTGTCAGCTTCCAATCCGGACCGTTAATGTCTGTTGCAAACACGATACCATCATAACCGATGCGCACTTCCTGCACATCCTTCACGCCTGCATCAATGCAGGACTGGAGTTCTGAAGACTTCATCGCGCGGGATGCATTGGCGATATCGATTGTGTTTTCGCCTACACCTTTACAGAAGTCTTTGATGCCTGCGCCCGAACCGCCGGATTCAATAACAGGGGTTTTGAAATCCGGGTAAGTTTCGCCGAAAGTTTCAGCAACGATCTTGGCATATGGCAGAACGGTTGACGAACCGGCAACCTGAATCTGGTCGCGAGCCTGAGCGGCAGTAGCACCGGCTACAGCAGCAATTGCCAATGCAGCAGTCGTTGTAATCAGCTTGTTCATAGGAGCAGCTCCAGTTTGAAGAATGAGGTAACGTTTTGGACGTTACCAGCCATCTACGCGCTCTATATAACAGCTATATGACACTAATATTACAGGTTTGTATCAGTCCGCAATTCAGCATTTTATAATAAAAACTTGCCGTCTCCCGCAGAAGAAACACAGTCTCAAAACCGAGAAACGAAAAAACAATAAAGATGACAATGTGTTAGGAGATGGTCGCTTTTTCCTCACCCGTCTCGCTCTCATCTTCCGTGGTCTGCGCCGATAAAAAATTACCGACATGACGTAATGTTTCAAAATGATCGCAGAAAACTTTTATGACAACCAGAAGCGGCACCGCTATCAGCGCACCGATGAAGCCCCACAGCCATGACCAGAAGGCAACAGCGACAAAAACCGCAACCGTGTTCAGCTCCAGTCGACGACCGATAATTGTCGGTGTCACAATCTGCCCTTCGACAATATTACAGGCCAGCACAAAGGCCGGTGCGAGCAAGGCATAGGCAATCTGGTCGAAAGAAACGATCGCAATAATACCCACTACCACAATTGTCGTCATCGCACCGATGTAAGGCAGGAAATTAAACAATGCAGCCATGACACCGAAAACGAATGGTGTCGGCATATCCAGCGCCCAAAGACCGAGTCCGACCGCCAGCCCCAGAAGACCATTGATGATTGTAATGGTCAGCAGATAGCTGGAAATGACCTGCTCCACATCATAAACCACGCGCAAGGCGCGCTTCTTTTCACTCAGCTTGCCGAAGGACTGAACAATTTTTTCATAAAACATCGTGCCGGATGCAAGAATGAAAAGGGTCAGGATAAAAGTCACAGCAATCGTCGTTCCGCCGGACAACACATTGCCCGCGGCTTGCGAGAGAATACCGGGCTGGGCAAGAGAGACCGTTTGCACTTTAGGGTCCTGCCCCATCTGCGCAACCTGATCGACCTGCTTGCTGATACTCAGCAAATGCTCCACCGGTGCCTGCAGTCTGTGGAGCTTTTCTGTCAGTTCGCGGCCAATCTCCGGTGCCTCGCTCACCATTTCCGTGACAGGGCCGCTTAGAAGATAACCGGTCACCCCAATGAAAGAAAAAGAAAACACCACAAGCAGTGTTGCCGAGATTGCCTCAGAAATCCCCAGCCGCTTCTTTAAAAAGCGGACAATCGGCGTCAGCATCAGTGCCAGTAAAATAGCCAATGTCACCGGCATGAAAAAATCACGGGCAAAATACAGGGCGTAGACCAGCATCATCAAAAAGATACCGACCAGCATTGCGCGCCCCGTGCGCACATATTTGATCAGGGTCTGAAAACTCACGTTTTCAGACGACAGCGTTGAGGCAGGATAAATCAGGTCATTGTCTGCCGCTGCGTCTGAACCGGTATTGTTTTGATCATGCGGCATAGATATCCGCCTCCCCTCATTGATTGTGCGGATTTCTTCCGGCCATTGCCGGTAAATTAAGGGAGGACAGACAGGCGTCAATATAAAGCGATAAATATATATCGCTTTATATTGAGAAGGTTTAGTTCAGAACGAGCCAGCCGGAAATCAGAATGACGACGGCACCTGCCAGCATATGAATTTCTACCGGTGCGTTAAACAACAGCGCCCCGTAAAACAGCCCCCAGATAATCTGGCTATACTGAACCGGGGCCACAACAGAAGCGGAGCCCAGACGGAACGCCTTAACGATCATTGTCTGTGCAAAAGCAATCAGCCCGCCCCCCAGCGCGGCCAACCCCAGATCCTGCCATTGCGGTGTAATCAATCCGTTATAAAGCGCCAGCAATCCGGCAAAGCAGGACTGGACAATCAAAAGTGCAACAACCAGCGCCTTGTCGGATTCATCGCTTTTTGCACGACGCAGCATGACCTGTGCGATCGCAAAAAACAATGCGGAGCCCAAAGCGGCCAGATGCCCTGCGGATAATGGTGCAGCGCCCGGCTGCAAAATCCAAAGCACACCGGCAAAGCCGAGAAGAACGCCGAACCAACCCCGCAAGGAGAGACGCTCTCCCACCATGATGAAAGCGACAATCGCGACAAAGATCGGCGACAGGAAGCCCAGTACATAGGCTTCAGCCAGCGGCAAAGCCGAGAATGCATAATAAATCAGCAGCGTGTTCATCGACAAAAGCAAGGCGCGTCCAAAAGCAAGCTTCGGATAGACCGGCAGCAATTGTTTCGCCTGCCCGCTGAGAACTCCGTGACCTGTAATGAAAGACAGCGCAAAAACCGACAGCAAGAATGTTGTCTCATAAACGCCGATCCGCGCGCTCAAAGTTTTTACGATTGTGTCCGCCCCGGAAAACGCCGTAAAAGAAATAAAGGCGATCAGAGCTGCGCGAAGATTATTCGTTTGCGTATTCATAGGGTCACTGCCGTCAATGTGCGGGGTCGTCAATGTGCGGGTTTTCGGAGAGTATTCCGGCAGGCTGGTGCTCTCCCACACTTAGCCCCCTTCACATCGGCCCTCTTCACATGCGGCATGTGACAGCAGGTCATCAATGACTGGTAACAGTTCAAATCAGGAAAACTGACCTTACTGCAACGTGCGCGACGTTACTGTTTCCTGAGAAGAAAGCAAGAGAACCTCTCAGATTTCAACAATCCGCATTGGTGTATTCTTGCGACAGACAACATCCGGACAATTTTATAACATTTTAAACTTCTCATACGCACGAAACTTTCGCATTTCGAAAGAATGCAACCCTCGCCCTCATAAATTGCCCCTCTCCCTGTAGACAAAGCCGGTTTATCAGCATAGGCCGTTTACGTTAAAGTCAAAAAACCTCTCTGATACAGGCATTTTCAGGCGGCATCTCCCGTTTAGTCAGGCTCCGTTTCATTATGGCCTGCTATTATGCGCCGGATATTTGCAGCAAGCAGCGAGTGTTTTTTCGTTTCCTTTTCAGAAGAACAGCAAACCGGATACAGCGCATCATTCAGAGCAGAGCGGAAATTACGTGTCTCCCAAGACGTATCCGCCATCAGATACTCAGAGTGATATCCGCGCTTAAATTAATCCGGCTTTGCTTCTTGATGTAAGATTGGATTTGAAATGTCGCCTAAAGACAATGCTTCGCCGGCTCATTCGCCGGCACCGGAACTCGACCGAAAAACCCGCATAAAATCTATTCTCGGTGGTTCTGCCGGTAATCTTGTTGAGTGGTATGACTGGTATGTCTATGCTGCTTTTACGCTTTATTTTGCGCCTAAATTTTTCCCGTCAGGCAACCAGACAGCCGAGCTGCTGAGTGCTGCGGCTGTTTTCGCCGTCGGCTTCCTGATGCGCCCGATCGGCGCATGGATCATGGGTATCTATGCTGACCGCAAAGGTCGCAAAGCTGGTCTGACCCTTTCCGTTACCCTGATGTGTATCGGCTCGCTGATGATCGCGGTTACACCGGGCTATGAAACAATCGGCGTGATGGCACCCGCATTGCTGGTTTTCGCCCGCCTGTTGCAGGGGTTGAGCGTGGGTGGCGAATATGGCGCCAGCGCAACTTATTTGAGCGAAATGGCAGGCAAAAGCCGTCGCGGCTTCTTCTCCAGCTTCCATTATGTGACACTGATTGCCGGTCAGCTGACCGCACTCGGCGTATTGCTGATCCTTCAGCGTCTTCTCACACCGGAACAGCTCGGTGACTGGGGCTGGCGTATTCCGTTCTTCATCGGCGGTCTGCTGGCGATCTTCGTCTTCTGGGTACGCCGTGGCCTTGTTGAAACAAAATCATTTGATAATGCCAAAGGCGGCGACAAACCACGTTCGAGCGGTTTTGCCCTGTTCACGCAATATCCGAAAGAAGCCTTCACCGTTCTGGCACTGACAGCCGGTGGTACGCTGGCTTTCTATACCTACACAACCTACTTGCAGAAATTCCTCGTCAACACATCCGGTTTCAGCAAGGAATCCGCCAGTGAAATCACCGCTCTCGCGCTGCTGATTTTCATGCTGATCCAGCCGCTGGCCGGTGCTCTGTCTGATCGTGTTGGCCGCAAGCCGCTTATGATCGGGTTTGGTGTGATGGGCGTGCTGTTTACCTATCCGATCTTCTCCACCCTTTCGACAACAACCGATCCTTATGTGGCTTTCGGTTTGTCGCTGGCAGGTCTGATTATCGTGACCGGTTACACCTCGATCAATGCGGTAGTGAAGGCAGAAATGTTCCCGGCGCATATTCGTGCGCTTGGTGTGGCTCTGCCTTATGCGCTGGCTAACACGATTTTCGGCGGTACAGCCGAATGGGTGGCGCTGAAGTTCAAGCTCTCCGGCTATGAAACCTGGTTCTTCTGGTATGTGACAATCATGATCGGTCTTTCACTGATTATCTATATCCGTATGAAAGAAACCCGCGATCACAGCCTGATCCACGAAGACTAAAGCAAGTGCATCCCGAAAAGTGTTTGCGGTTTTCGGACAAGATGCACGTTTTAAAAAGACACGATGAAAAACGGCCGGAAATTACTTTCCGGCCAGTTTTTCTTTAAGCAGGCTTTACCGACACCGTTAATTAGCCGGTTTTACCGGCTGACCAGCCACATAGGTTTCCACAATCGCGCGGTCATCGCCGAGCGTCTGCAACAGGAATAATTCCTGTGCCAGATTGGAACCTGCATCCATGCGCAACCGCATGGCAGAGGTTGCACGACTGTCCAAAATCACAAAATCCGCTTCCGTACCTGCATTCAGCGTACCGATCCTGTCCTCCATCGACAGCGCGCGCGCATTGCCCAAAGTCATCATATAGAATGAACTCAGCGGGTTGAGCCGCTGGCCGCGCAATTGAAGCACTTTATAGCCCTCATCCAGCGTTTTCAGCATCGACCAGCTGGTGCCGCCGCCAATATCGGTTGCTACACCAATACGCACACCGGCATCACGCAAACCATCGCGGTCAAACAGCCCGCTGCCGAGAAACAGATTGGAGGTCGGGCAGAACACCGCCACCGAACGACTTTCAGCCAGCACTTTCACTTCCCGCTCTGACAAGTGAATGGAATGCCCGAGCAATGTCTTGTCCCCGAGCAGACCGTAATGCTCATAAATGCCGGTATAATCCGGCGCATCGGGATAGAGGGAACAGGTGAAGTCAATCTCGGCATGGTTCTCAGACAGATGGGTCTGCACATAGCATTCCGGATGTTCGCGAACCAAAGCCTGCGCTGCTTCCAGCTGTGCCGGTGTCGAAGTAATCGCAAAGCGTGGCGTGATCGCATAATCCAGACGGCCTTTGCCACGCCAGCGGGCAATCAGCGCCTTACTGTCATCATAGGAAGATTGCGCTGTATCGCATAAAGCCGCAGGTGCATTGCGATCCATCATCACCTTACCGGCAATATTGCGCATATTCAGCCGCTCGCTGGCGCGGAAAAACGCATCCACGCTTTGCGGATGCACAGAGCCATAAGCCACGACAGTCGTAGTGCCGTGACGCAGCAATTCATCAATAAAGCGCTCGGCAATATGCTCGCCGAATTGTTCATCGGCATATTTCTGCTCTTCAATGAAAGTGTAATCATTGAGCCAGTCCAGCAGTTCCGCCGCATAAGACGCGACCACCTGACTTTGCGGAAAATGGATATGTGTATCAATAAAACCGGGCAGGATCAGATGCGGACGATGATCGGTTTCCGGTGTATCCGGTGATTTTTGCGCCACAACAATCGCATAGTCACCAACGGCCTTAATCATCCCGCCTTCAACAAGCAGTGCGCCGTTCTCATGATAGATATAGGATGATGTATCGCTGATATCCTGCGGTTCATTGATAAAACTCAGGACCCGTCCGCGGATAAGACGCTGATTATGCTTTTGTGTCATATTCACAGACATGAAAATACCCTCGCTGAACAGCAGAAATAACCAATATTAGAGCGCCGTGTGCCATACGCGGCACACAAAGGTCGCTCTAACACTTTAAAATTAGAGCATAGATTCGATCAGGGTTTAGCGGCTGATGCCGTTTCATACCAGCGCCGCAGCAGTAAACGTTCCTCTGCACTCATGCCTGTGAGATTGGCCGGTGGCATGGCATGAGAACGCGCTGCATGGAGATAAATCTCTTTGGCATGAGCTGCAATCGCAATATCGCTGTCCAGTATCACGCCTTTCGGCGGCACCAATATACCCTCCCATGACGGTTCTGCCGTATGACACATGGAACAGCGCCCCAGCACCGTATCGCGCACCGTGTCAAACTCCGGAGTATTGATAAATTTCTGCTGAATAGTTGACGCCTGCGCTTCACCGGCATTGTCCAGCTGTTTCGGCTCTGTGGACAGCCACATAATCACGATAAACAGCAGCACTGTGGCCAGCCATGTCCAGGTCGGACTGCCCTTGCGCGCGTGGCGTGTATTGAACCAATGGCGGATTGTTACCCCCATCAGAAATACCAGCGATGCGATAATCCAGTTATATTTTGTGCCGAATGCCAGAGGATTATGGTTCGACAGCATCAGGAAGATAACTGGCAGCGTCAGATAATTATTATGGGTCGAGCGCTGCTTGGCGATGACGCCATATTTTGGATCAGGTGTGCGTCCGGCAATCAGATCCGCAACCACTTTCTTCTGGTTCGGAATGATAATCATGAACACATTGGCGGACATGATGGTGGCTGTGAAAGCGCCCAAATGCAGAAAAGCCGCGCGTCCTGTAAACAGCTGCGTATAGCCCCATGCCATAAGAACCAGCACGAAGTAGAGGATCACCATCAACTGCGTGGTATTGCGCCCGAGTGGGGATTTGCACAGCAGATCATAAATGATCCAGCCACCGGCAATGGAAGCCAATGAAATGATGATCGCCGTGGTGCGGGAAACATTGAGCACCTGCGGATCAATCAGATAGAGATCAGCACCGCCGTAATAAACAATAGCCAGTAGCGCAAAGCCCGACAGCCATGTGGCGTAGGATTCCCATTTGAACCAGATCAGGTCTTCCGGCATCCGCGACGGCGCCACCAGATATTTCTGAATGTGATAGAAACCGCCACCGTGAACCTGCCATTCCTCACCATAGGCACCGGGCGGCAGATCGGGCGCTTTGCGCAAGCCCAGATCAAGGGCAATAAAATAGAAAGATGAGCCGATCCACGCGATTGCGGTGATAACGTGGAGCCAGCGGGCAGCAAAGCCAAGCCAGTCCCACGCGATTGCCAGTTCAAACATGCATTCCTCCCCGATATGCAGCAGACCGTCTGCCACTATAGGGGAAGAATCAGCTTAAGCGCCAGATGGTTATATGCGGCACAATGAACAGCAATTAAAACCGCAGCGCTGCCACACGTTCCGGCAGCATCGTAATGGTTTCAGCATCCACATTGGCAAAGGCAAAGCGCAGGAAGTCCTGCTGCCCTTCACCAAAATACGCTCCCGGAATGGTGATAATCCCGCAGGTCTTTGCCAGTTTCTCCGACACAGCCGCAGATTCCACACTATGTCCCCTGCCTCCAGAGGAGGCGGTAAACGGATGACGCACAAAGGCGAAATAGGCACCAACGGAAATGGCCTCCCAGCCTTCCATCTGCGCAATTGCATCGCGCAAAGCCTGCGCACGATGTGCGATTTCACGACGGTTTTCATTGCGCCATTCTGTCAGCGGCTCAATCGCCTGCGCAATTGCAGCCTGCGGCGGCAGAGGTGCGCAGATCTGCAGATTGTCCATGATCTTGGCGATTTCTGAAATCACAGCTTCCGCCGCAATAATCGCGCCGAGACGATGCCCCGGAATACAGAAGGATTTGGAAAAGCTGTAGAGCTGGATCAGATAATCATTCCAGTCAGCCTCATCAAAGAGATGATGCGGCACCGCATCTGCATCTTCAAGAAAGTCGCGATAGGTCTCATCGAGAATCAGCCATGTGCCATTGGCGCGGCAAATTTCATAAATCTGTTTCAGCACGTCCGGCGAATAGACTGCACCGGTCGGATTATTCGGGGTGACCAGTGCAAGAACTTTAATACCGGCATGGAGAACCTGTTTCAGTTCCTGCGGATCGGGCACAAAACCGTTTTGCGCACGGCATGGCATCAGCTCCAGTTTGATGCCCAGCATAGCCAGCGAGGTCTCGTGGTTGAAATAGAGCGGATTGCTCAGCATCACCGCATCACCGGCACCCGCCAGCGCCATCACCGCAGCGATAAAAGCCTGATTGCAACCGGCTGTAATCTGCACCTGTGTAGCATTGAGTTTGGCTTTATAAAGCTGGCTCACATGCGCGGCATAGGCCTCACGCAAAACTGGCAGACCTTCAATAGCCCCGTAATTGGCAAAAGCTTTGGAAGATGCCGCTTCGCCGGAAAGACGCAGCATTTCATCATGGGGCGGATAACCGGGAACGGCCTGAGATAAATCAATCAGCGGCCCCAAAGCACCGTCATAGGCCTGCGCCCATGCTTTAACAGCAGGAATTGGCGGCAAAGATAAAGCAGAAACTGCCGGATTAATCCGCGGCGCAGCATTGTCACTCATAATAGGCTCCCAGATATTATGCATCCGGCAGCACCATCAGATATGCGCCGGATTTTACTCCTCTGGTCGGGATACCACATAGTACGCGCAAGCCAACATAAAAAGCGCAACGCCTAAGCTCAAATATAATCCGGGCTGCGCACTCCAGAGAAAAATCGCGTAGCCGATCATCATGCCGCCGCAGGCGAATTTCTTGGCGCGGCGCGGAATCGCCCCGCGATCCCGCCATTTAATGACCAAAGGCCCGAATTGCGGATGTGCCAGAATGCGCTTTTCAAGCTTGGGCGAAGAACGGGCAAAGAACCATGCAGCGAGAATAATGAAAATCGTCGTCGGCATAACCGGCAATATTGCGCCGATAACGCCCAGCCCCAGCATCAGAAAACCGAGACAAAAATAAAGCACACGCTGCGGCCCCGACAAAACAACCGGCGTATCACCCGTCAACTCTTCCTGCGCATGGTGCTGCACATCAGCCGGTTCTGGTTTCGGCTTATCCGCAATGTGATCAGATGGAGGAAGCGACATAGATTTAACCCGATACAATCTTCAGCATAGCAATGTTATGGGCAAGACCTGTCCGTTTTCAAGCGCAGAACCATCCTCCCCGATTCTGCCAACGCATCATTTTAGCTGTCTTAAAACCCTTCCACAGAGCTCTAAACCCAAAAGATGAGACAAGCAATCAGCTTTCAAAAACGTGATCAGGGCACAAAATCACAATTTTGCCACAAATTTTACACCTTGGCCGTCACCGTTTTACACTTGCAATACAAACACAGATTGCAAAACCATACCATCAGATTCAGTTTTGAATCCACGATTCAACATGTCCACTTCTTAGAACACGACCACCTCATCAACAATAATTGCAAAAATATAAATCAATATATGTATAAATAAAATAAATTTAAGACAAATTATAAAATTCTATAGAATAAACTACAGAATAATATTCAATATAACGAAATTTTACAGATTGTTAACCTAAAATTTAATCCAAAATATATTCAATTTGTCACCATTTCACTGCCACATTTCCATTGCAGTTGAGCACCTGAACTTCTGTTATTTCAGAATATCAATTAACGACAGACCGATGACTGACTGCTGCTTTATCTGCAAAGCCTGTTCCCGCTCTGACACAACCGTCGTGCCTTGCTTGACGCATATTCATTATGCAACCGCAGGGTGCTGACCACGGTACGATCTATGACGACAATCCGCGCCAAGCGCCTGCCTGCATTCTTCGCATTTTCCGCCGCTGTATTTATGCTTTCCGCTTTTGCAAGCACCCATGCAGAAGCCGCCGCCGCCAATTGCGGCCGCGCCTCATGGTATGCACTGACCTCCAAGACCGCATCCGGCGAACGCATGAACCCTGCCGGTATGACTGCCGCCCACCGCACCCTGCCGCTCGGCAGCAAAGTACGCGTGACCAATCAGAACAACGGAAAATCGCTGGTCGTGCGTATTAATGACCGCGGCCCGTTCATCAAAGGCCGTGTTCTTGACTTGTCAAAAGGTGCAGCACAAAAGCTGGGCTTTATCGGCGCAGGCCATACCAAAGTTTGCTACAACAAACTTTAATCAGCGCCAGAGCATTTCCTGTTCATCCTGAAACATCGAAAATGCTTAAGGGGCGATTTATCGCCCCTTAAGGCTTGTTAACCATTCTTTAATAAACTCGGGCGTAGCGCGCTCCGCACAATTGACTCTTACCCGTTACAGATATTAACATTTCGTTAATAAGTAGCTGTGGCTGAGGCGTTGTGTATGTTCAGTTTTGTAAACTTTAAAAATCTGACACTGTCAGCCGCAGGCTTGGTCTTAGCGCTCGGATCATCTGTCTTTATGCCTCAGGCAGTTCAGGCAGCACAAACCGGTAATCCTTTCATGGCCACCGGCGGCTTGACATCGCAGCCAATCGGTCACTACGAATTCTGCAAACGCATGCCGAATGAATGTAACCTCACCTCTGCCCAGACAGCGCCAATCAAACTTGACCAGGCCACATGGGCAAAAATCGTGCAGGTCAATATCGAGGTCAATGCACTGATCCAGCCAATGACTGACATGGAAATCTATGGTCAGGAAGAATACTGGACCTATTCGACCACTGTTGGTGATTGTGAAGAATATGTGCTGCTCAAGCGCCGTGAACTGGCTGAAGCCGGTTTGCCGCTCAGCTCATTGCTCATCACCGTTCTGCGTAAACCTGATGGTGAAGGCCATGCCGTACTGACAGTGCGTACAGATCGCGGCGACTTTGTTCTCGACAACCTGACCGATGCCGTTAAAAACTGGCAGGAAACCGATTACACCTACCTCAAACGACAGGCTGCCAATCACACCGGCCGCTGGGTATCGATTGAAACACCAGGCAATCTGGTGGTCGGCGCGGTTAAATAACTCCCCTTATAAAACTCTTTCAGGCGGTCACTCCTTCTGAGGACGTACGGTAAGCCACAGCTTCCGCAAGGTGGTGACGCTCCGCATGCACCGATCCGTCGAGATCGGCCAAAGTCCGTGCCACTTTCAACACTCTGTGGTAGGCGCGTGCTGAGAGCCTGAGCTTGTCACTCACATCATAGAGCAGTTTACGTCCTTCAGCACTCATTGAGGCTACATCCTCGAGCAAATGCGGCGGGCATGCTGCATTGGTCAGAACATGAGCGCAGCCCATCCGGCTATAGCGTTCTTCCTGTATTGCCCGCGCCCGTGCCACGCGTCCGGCCACAGTGACACTGGCCTCTGCAGCGCCGGTCAAAATCAAATCAGACGGCTTGAGTGCGGCCACCTCCACACGCAGATCAATACGGTCGAGCAAAGGCCCCGATATCCGCGCCTGATAATCGCTGCGGCAACGCGGGCCACGAGCACAGGTAAAGCCCGGCTCACCGGCCATACCGCATTTGCACGGGTTCATCGCCGCCACCAGCTGAAACCGCGCCGGATAGCTGACACGGTGATTGGCACGAGCGATCATACATTCACCGGTTTCCAAAGGTTGGCGCAAAGAATCCAGCACTTGAGGCGAAAACTCCGGTAATTCATCCAGAAACAACACACCATGATGTGCCATAGAAATCTCACCGGGCTTTGCCCTGTGACCGCCGCCAACCATCGCCGCCATAGAGGCCGAATGATGGGGGCTGCGAAATGGCCAGCGGTCTGTGAGCCTGCCGCCAGACAAGGTTCCCGCCACAGAGGCAATCATTGAAACATCCAGCATTTCGCGCGCGGACAAGGGCGGCAGGATACCGGACAAGCGCTGTGCCAGCATGGATTTTCCGGAACCCGGAGGCCCCGAAAAAAGCAAATTATGGTTGCCCGCAGCCGCAATCTCCAGTGCCCGTTTTGCCGTTTCCTGCCCTTTTACATCTGCCAGATCAGGAATCGCCTCAAACCCCTCGCTGAAACTCTGTAACGCAGGCTTGGGACGGGACAACACCTGCGTGCCACGAAAATGATTGGCAAGGGCAATCAGGCTGCGCGGATTGAGAATATCCATATCCGCCCCCGCCCATGCGGCCTCACTACCGCAAGCCTGCGGGCAGATCAGGCCAAGCTCCTGCATATTAGCGGCAATAGCCGCAGGCAACACGCCGGCAACAGGAGCGATCGTGCCATCCAGCCCCAGCTCCCCCAGCACCACATAGGATTGCAGACAATCTTCCGGCAAGGCACCGACCGCCACCATCAGCCCCATAGCAATCGGCAGATCATAGTGGGAGCCTTCTTTCGGCAAATCCGCCGGTGCCAGATTGATGGTCACTTTCTTCACCGGCATCGACAGGCCGGATGCATGCAATGCCGCCTGTACACGCTCGCGGCTTTCAGCCACCGCTTTGTCCGGCAGGCCGACAATCGACATACTCATCTTGCCCGGCGCAGCCATCACCTGCACATCAACAAGCTTGGCCTCAATCCCCTGAAAAGCAACCGTACTGACCCGTGCAATCATTGCCGTTCCCCACCTTGTTAGCTGTCACTTTAAACAGCAGAATTGCGAGGCTGCAACAAACAAAAACACCGGAACTGCAAATGAGTCTCCGGTGTTTTATTAATTATATCAATTAGTTATAAAGATGTAAATCAGACGCGCTTGGCCTCGACAACATCCCAGAACAGCTGCGCAATATCCGCACCGCCGAAGCGCTTGATCTCACGGATGCCAGTCGGCGATGTCACGTTAATTTCGGTCATGTAATCACCGATCACATCAATACCGACGAGAATAAAGCCGCGTTCTTTCAGCGATGGTCCGATGCGTGCGCAGATTTCTTTTTCACGTGGCGTCAGTTCCGTGGCTTCCGCACGACCGCCAACATGCATATTGGAACGGGCATCGCTCTCCGCAGGCACGCGGTTGATGGCACCCACCGGCTCACCGTCGATCAGAATGATGCGCTTGTCGCCGGAGCGCACATCTTTCAGATAACGCTGGGCGATGAACGGTTCACGATACATCTGCTCGAACATTTCCAGAAGCGAGGTCAGATTACGGTCATCTGTCGTCAGATGAAACACGCCTGCGCCACCATTGCCGTAAAGCGGCTTGATGATGATATCGCCGAACTCCTTGCGGAATTTAAGCACTTCCTGCAGGTCTTTGGTGATCAGTGTTTCCGGCATCAGATCCGGAAACTCTGTCACAAAGATTTTCTCAGGACTGTTGCGCACCCATGCCGGATCATTCACCACGAGTGTCTTCGGATGAATACGCTCCAGAAGATGGGTTGTGGTGATGTAATTCATGTCAAAAGGCGGATCCTGACGCAGCAGGATAACATCCATTTCCGACAAATCCGTATGCACGGCTTCGCCGAGCGTGAAATGATCGCCTTCAATATCACGCACCTGCAACGGCTCCAGAGCCGCGCTGACCACACCGTCACGCATCGACAGGCGATCCGGTGTGTAATGATAAAGCTCATGGCCGCGCTCTGCTGCCGCAAGGCACAAAGCAAAGCTGGTATCACCCGCGATACGAATGGAATTGATATGGTCCATCTGAACCGCAATTTTCAAAGCCATAGTGCCCTCTGTCTCATAATTTCAGTAACTGCTACGCATATTTAATACAAAATACCGGCCAGTAAAGGCCGGTTTTTATAATGCTAACTACATTAATGTGATCAGGCCGCATTGCCTTCAACAATTATAACCTCACCATCGGCAACAGTCTGACGAATTACTACTGCTGCCTGATATTCCGGTGAATTATAGCAGTCCAATGCATGCTGCATGGTCGGGAACTCGATGATGACATTGCGTGCACGACCTTGCCCCTCAACCGCGTGAGAGATACCACCACGGGCAATGAAATTCGCGCCGAAGCGCTCGAAAGCAGGTTTGGCAGTGCTGATATAATCTTTATAGCGCTCAGCATCGCGCACATCCACACGTGCAATCCAATAGGCTTTTGTCATCACCCTCTCCCACTCATTGTTTTAAACGGCAGATGCCATTTCTTCCAAAATGCTTTGTGCTGCGGCTTTGCGATCTGTCGCACCGACAATCGGACGCGCCACAACCAGATGGCTCGAACCGGCACGCAGAGCATCTGCAGGTGTCATAACACGCTTCTGATCGCCTGCTTCACTGCCTGCTGGGCGAATACCCGGCGTAACAATTGCCATATCTTGACCAATAATTTTACGAATTGCGGCCGACTCAGCGGCGGAGGCAACAATGCCGCCCATGCCTGCATCACGCGCCTGCTGCGCACGGCGCAGCACCAGCTCTTCCGGTGTCATGCTGTAACCGGCTTCCAGCATATCCGCCTGATCCATCGAGGTCAGCACAGTCACGCCAAGCAGGCAAAGATCAGAGCGTTTGGCGGCTTCCACAGCCGCACGCATGGCTTTCGGATAGGCATGGAGCGTCATCATGGTCACACCGCGCTTGGCGATATTTTCCACGCCTTTAGCGATGGTATTGTCGATATCCAGCAGCTTCACATCGAGAAAGACTTTTTTACCCATCGAGAGCAGGCGTGAAGCAAAATCGAGACCACCACCCTGTTCAGTTTGTGAGAAGACCAGCTGATAACCGATCTTATAGAAGGAAACTGTATCGCCCAGTTCCTCAACGATCTTTTCCGCCGCAATCACATCCGGCACATCAAGGCCGACGATCAACCGGTCGCGTACGCTGCTCACATCCATATCCGTCTCCGCACTTCATTCTGATCTGAAATTTATCCCTCATCGCACAACACGACTTTGCAGGAAAGCTCAGATTTTGTTGATCAGGCTGCGGCAAACACGCGCCAAGGTCTGTGCGGTACGTTCATCACGCAAAGCACCGTCTTCATTAAACGCCTGATGGGCATGGGGAACAGAACATTGCTCGGAAATAATCTGGGTATTGAGCATCATCATCACGGAGCGCAGATGATAAAGACCGCGCATGCCGCCAAAGCCGCCCGGTGAAGAGGAGCACAGCGCAACAGTCAAATGCGCTGTCGGGTGAAACGGTTTGCCGCCGTCTTCATTAATACGGCTCACCCAGTCCAGCGTGTTCTTCAACAAAGGCGGGATCGAGGAGTTATATTCCGGTGAAGCAATCAGCAGGCCTTTGTGTGCCGCAAACAGCCGTGCAAGACTGTAGACGTTTTCAGGAATGCCCTCCTCCGCTTCCAGATCCTGATCCATAATCGGCAGCGGATAATCTTTCAGCGAAATGAACGTCACCTCAGCGCCCTGTCGTGTCAGTTCCTGCACAGCAGCACCGGCAAGCTGACCGCTATAGGCATTCTTACGGGTTGATCCGGCAAAAACGAGTACTGAGGCCATGAGGGCTATCCTTTCAGAGAATGCGGCAAAACAAATATCCAGAACAGCATCACTATTTAGCGCCTTTTATAAAAAAGCAACGCCGCATCAACATTCTGATACGGCGTTCTGTGCTGCGTTTTAAGGATGGCCGCAATCTATACTAAAATCCGGCGGTAAACCCACAGGCGTGCAGGCGGCAGATTACGCAAAATGAAATCGAATCCTTCAACGCTATAGGCTCCGCGCCCGACAGGCAGTGGTGAAACAGCGCCATAGGAAATCTGCATCACCGGACGACCGACAGGAATACGGTTCAGCAAATCTTCAAGAAATGCCAGCCGCTTTTCCATCGGAAAATTCAGCAACGGCACAGCAGAAATAACGCTGTCAAACTGCTGATCGCGCTTGTCGCCAAGCACAGTATCGAGATCAAAGGCATCGCCCTGCAGGAAATTCACACCGGCATAAGTGCTGGTCAGATGCTGAAAAAACGCAGCAGAATATTCCACCGAAAACAGATTTTGCGGCTCAATCCCGCGTTCCAGAATGGCCTTGGTGATCACACCGGTACCGGGCCCGAGTTCCAGAACCGGCAGTCCGGATGAGGGATTAACAATACTGGCCATACGGCGCGCTGTGATACCACTTGTCGGCAGGATAGCACCGACAGCCTTCGGCTTATCGATCCAGCCTTTGAAAAAGCGTATCTCTTCATCAAATTTTTGTGCAAGTTTTTTTGGTATCAGCCCAGCCATTCAACACTCCCAATGTCGCCAGTAGATAAAAGATTGACGCGTTTCGCGGCGGAAGCAAGGCAAAAACGTAAATAGCCATCATTTTTCTTGAGGCAAAGGCAGAAATTGAACAGTAACCCCATAAATAAAAAGGCGGCATTTGCGTTTCACACAAATGCCGCCTCAAAGCTTCAAAATTCAGGCCGGAAATTAATCGCGGATACCTTCAAAAAAGTCTTTCATCCGCGAGAAGAAACCCGTCGATTGCGGGCTGTTTTCCGTAGACGAAATCTTCTCAAACTCTTCCAGCAATTCGCGCTGACGTTTTGACAGATTTTGCGGTGTTTCAATCGCAATCTGAATATAGAGATCACCCGTCATCTGCTGACGCAGAACAGGCATACCCTTACCCTTCAGGCGGAACTGTTTACCGTTTTGCGTGCCTTCAGGCACTTTCACACGGGTCTGGGTGCCGTCAAGTGTCGCCACTTCAAACTGACCGCCCAGAGCAGCAGTTGCCATTGAGATCGGCACCTTGCAATAAAGGTCAGAGCCGTCGCGCTGGAAAAACTCATGCGGTTTGATCGACAGGAAAATATACAGATCACCGCTCGGACCACCGCGTGTTCCGGCTTCACCTTCACCGGTCAGGCGAATGCGCGTGCCATCTTCAATACCGGCAGGAATATTGACCGACAGGTTACGTTCCTGACTGATCCGGCCCGCACCATCGCATTTAGGGCACGGATCTTTGATCATCTGGCCGCGACCGTTACAGGTATGACAGGTGCGCTCCACGGAGAAAAAGCCCTGCGCCACACGCACGCGGCCAGCGCCGCCACAGGTCGTGCATGTCACGGGCTGTGTGCCTTTTTTGGCACCGGTGCCTGTGCACTCTTCGCAGGACATTGAGCTCGGAACACTGATCTGTGCCGTTTTACCGGCATAGGCCTCTTCGAGTGTCACTTCCATATTATAGCGAAGATCAGCGCCGCGTTCGCGACCGCCCGAACGGCGATTACGTCCGCCACCCATAACATCGCCGAAAATATCTTCGAAAATATCGGCAAAACCGCCAGCGCCAAATCCGCCACCGCCAAAGCCATTGAAGCCGCCACCGGCACCGCCGCCGCCGTTTTCAAAGGCAGAATGGCCAAAACGATCATAGGCCGCACGTTTTTGCGGGTCCTTCAGAACGTCATAGGCTTCGCCCAGCTCAAGAAACTTGCGCTCTGCTTCTGTATCATTCGGATTGCGATCCGGATGATATTGCATTGCCAGTTTGCGATAGGCTGTTTTAATAACCTTATCATCCGCAGTTCTGACAACGCCAAGCGTTTCGTAATAATCCACTTTCATAAACCATTCGTCCCGATGGCTGTTGTCTGATGATGTCGCCCCGATCAGAACATTTTCAGACAGTCATTGAAGGTTGTCGCGGCCTTTGTTGTTAAAACAAATATCTGGCGCTGACACTTTTTTCACCGCATTTCCAAGGCAAATCGTTATATATTTTTAGCCCGGAAATACTTCATGTACCCGTCCGGTTTATGTGGTGACACCGGAATTCAATGTCCAGAGACGGGCAAAAATCATCAGTTCCCTGACAAACAGGCCGCCGGATTGCTTGCAAAGCAGGCTCACCACAGCCGGAGTTCAGGTAACTGAATGGACAAAAGCCCGGCTTAATGCCGGGCTTTGCCTTTCAACCTGAAAAATCAGGATTTCTTTTTGTCTTCGTCGATTTCTTCGAAATCGGCGTCAACAACATCGTCTTTATCAGCACGGGCATCCGCAGTGTCGTCGCCGTCTTCTGCATTCTGCGCTGATTCATACATAGCCTGGCCAAGTTTCATAGAAGCTTCGGCAAGAACCTGTGTTTTAGCTGTGATGTCTTCAGCATTTTCGCTTTCAACAACAGCCTTCAGATCGGCAAGAGCTGTTTCAATCGCAGCCTTGTCATCACCGGTAACCTTATCGCCGTATTCCTTCATCGACTTTTCAGTCGAGTGGATCAGCGCTTCAGCCTGGTTCTTTGCTTCAACCGCAGCACGGCGTGCCTTATCGGCATCCGCATTGGCTTCAGCATCCTTGACCATCTTTTCGATGTCAGCGTCAGAAAGACCACCGGAAGCCTGAATACGGATCTGGTGTTCTTTGCCGGTGCCTTTATCTTTCGCGGTCACGTTCACAATACCGTTCGCGTCGATGTCAAAAGTCACTTCAATCTGCGGTACGCCGCGCGGTGCCGGCGGAATACCAACCAGATCAAACTGGCCGAGCATTTTGTTATCGGCAGCCATTTCGCGTTCGCCCTGTGCCACACGAATGGTCACAGCAGACTGATTGTCATCAGCGGTCGAGAAAGTCTGCGACTTCTTGGTCGGGATCGTCGTGTTACGGTCGATCAGTCGGGTAAACACGCCGCCAAGGGTTTCGATACCCAGTGACAGTGGGGTTACGTCGAGCAGCAGAACGTCTTTAACATCACCCTGCAGAACGCCGGCCTGAATTGCAGCACCCATCGCAACCACTTCATCAGGGTTCACACCCTTATGTGGTTCCTTGCCGAAAAAAGCTTTAACAACTTCCTGAATTTTCGGCATACGGGTCATACCGCCAACCAGCACAACTTCATCAATTTCACCGGCTTTAAGACCGGCGTCTTTGAGTGCAGCCTTACAAGGGCCGACAGTGCGCTGTACCAGATCATCAACAAGGCTTTCCAGCTTCGCACGCGAAAGCTTGATGGCCAGATGCTTAGGTCCGCTTGCATCAGCAGTGATGAACGGCAGGTTGATTTCAGTCTGCTGAGCCGAAGACAATTCGATCTTGGCTTTTTCAGCAGCTTCCTTCAGGCGCTGCAGAGCAAGCTTGTCGTTTTTCAGATCAATGCCCTGCTCTTTTTTGAATTCTGCTGCCAGATATTCAACCAGACGCATGTCAAAGTCTTCACCGCCGAGGAAAGTATCACCATTGGTGGACTTCACTTCAAACACGCCATCGCCGATTTCGAGGATGGATACGTCGAACGTACCACCACCAAGATCGTAAACAGCAATGGTTTTGGCTTCGCTCTTGTCGAGACCATAGGCCAGAGCAGCAGCAGTCGGTTCGTTGATGATACGCAGAACTTCCAGACCGGCAATCTTACCGGCATCTTTGGTTGCCTGACGCTGAGCATCGTTGAAGTATGCAGGAACTGTAATAACAGCCTGTGTTACATTTTCACCAAGGTAAGATTCAGCGGTTTCCTTCATTTTCTGAAGGATCATCGCGGAAACCTGCGAAGGCGAATATTTCTTGCCGTGGGTTTCTACCCAGGCATCGCCGTTGTCGCCCTTGACGATCTTGTACGGAACCAGATCTTTGTCCTTTGTTACCATCGGATCATCAAAACGGCGGCCGATCAGACGCTTCACAGCGAACAATGTGCCTTCCGGATTGGTAACAGCCTGACGTTTCGCAGGCTGACCAGCGAGACGTTCGTCACTATCGGAAAAAGCGATAATCGAAGGGGTTGTACGCGCACCTTCAGCATTCTCAATGACCTTCGCAGTCTTACCGTCCATAACGGCGACGCAGGAGTTGGTCGTTCCCAGATCGATACCAATTACTTTAGCCATACTTATTCTTCTCCATTCAGCGAACTGCCGGGACCTCTGCCGAGCATTCCATGTGGCAGCCCCTATCGGGTTTTTGACAAAACGAACCGGCTTTTAAACGCCTGATCGTCACGAGTCGAGGGGTATATAAGAAGGGGGGATTTTCACTGCAAGTCACAACACTATGGTTGCGACAAAAATCCCACATTTTGCTCACTTTTTCATGTGTTTTGATCGTTTTTGACGGTTTTTACAGAATTTAAAAATTTTATTACAGCACGAAGCATGTCACGCATCTTATCCAAAAACCGGTTTCCGCTTTTTAGGATGCGCTTTATGTCACTGCTTTTCTGCTGCTGCATAAATCCTGTCAATAACATGTTGGTTAGCCTTTGAGTTTTCAAGGCTGAACAGCATTTCTTGCCCACCGCGTGCAAAGCGGACAAAGGCATCAGCCTGCAGGCTATATTGATTGATATTGGCAAAAGTCCATTCCTGTGCAGCACTATGGGAACGGTCGTGCCAGGTGACCCGCGCATGATCATATTTTCCGGCGTTAAACGGCGCATGAACCGTGATCATACCCTGATCGCCGTGGAAGGTCATTTGCTGGCGTCCAGCAAGCTGCGTTGCCACATAAAAACTCAGATCAAAATCCGCAAACCGTGCCAGTACAGACGCAGTGCGGTCAGTACCGAAAACCGGATCGCGCTCAATGCGGGCAAAAATCTCCTGCGGTTCCTGCTCTGTCACCATGCGCGTCACCACTGTCGGATAAACACCGATATCCGGCAGAGCACCGCCACCTAATGCCACCTGATTGCGCATATTCGCCGGATCATCATTAAAATAAGTGAAGCAGCCCTGCACCATACACAATGTGCCGATTGCCCCTGAGGTGATCAGCTCACGCACTTTCGCCCATTGCGGATGGTAATAGACCATGAAGGCTTCCGAAATCACGACCTGATGGCGGTCACGCGCTGCGATCAGGCGGTCAATCTCTTCGGCTTTCAAGGCAATAGGCTTTTCGCAAAGCACATGTTTGCCTGCCTCTGCCGCCTTCAAAGACCATTCGATATGCTGGGATGTCGGCAACGGAATATACACACCATCAATCTGATCACTTGCCAGTAATTCCTCATAGGAGCCGAAGCTCAAAGGTGCATTAAAGCGGTCGGCAACAGCACGGGCACGCGTTGCATCACGGCTGGCAATGCCCTGAACCACGCCGGTCTCAGATGCCGCGATTGCGGGAATGACCTGCGTGATACCAATATTGGCGGTCGATAAAATACCCCAGCGGAACATGAGGATACCTTTCCGTTATGAATGAGATGCAACTGCTTCGTGCCACGGAACAACTGTCACTTCCGGCCAGTTTTTCTGCGCACGCAGTGCTTTTTGGTGATGGGTTATACGATTATCAATCACCGGATTGGGTGTGATGCGCAATGAGAAAATATCGTCCAGACCAAACGGCGCATAGAGTTTCAGCTGACCATCAGGCTTCAGCCTTATCCCCACAGCATGGGTCTTGGATGCAAATCGGGCGATACCCTCTTCACTGGATTGCAAGGGCGCATAAGTTTGGCCAAAATGCTTTTCAAACCACAAATGCACCCGCGCCTGATTGCGGATTTCCACCGGCAAGGGCACACCGGAAAACACCTCGTCGCCTGCCTTGATAATCCGGTCTTCCGCTTCATAGGAAAGATCAGCGCCATCATAATAAAACAGGTCAATATCTTTGATACCATGCGTTTCCGGCCTGCCCGTCAGCACATTCCAGACCAGATTATAGAGCGCACCTGAAACAATATACCAGTCCGGTAAATTCAGCTGCTGCGCACGGCTCAGCACATCATTCAGAAGCGAACTGTTGCGGATAATACCCAGAAAGACATCTTGCTGCTCCTGTGCGGGCAGTCCGGAAAAACGCAAATGGGACATAGGATTTCCGACGGTTATAATTTGAAAAAATCAATAAAAGCACGAAGCGCCGGCCGCATGTTACGCCGGTTCGGATAATAAATATACATACCTGGAAATTGCTGTGTCCAGTCCGGCAGCACCTCTGTCAAAACACCATTTTTCAAGTGTTCTTCCACATAGGGCTCCAGCAGCGAGACTAGCCCTGCGCCATCCTGCGCCGCCTGCAACAACAGATGATTGTCATCCAGTATCAACGGGCCATTGAGTTTAACATCCAGCCGGTGCCCCTGTTTTTCAAATTCCCAATGATAAAGACTGCCAGAAGAAAACCGCTTGAGAATACAGCGATGCGCGATCAGATCTTGCGGATGTTGCGGTGTGCCATAGCGCTCAAAATAGGCAGGGGAACCGACAACCGGACTGCGCAAAGCTTGCCCGAGCGGCACCGCAATCATATCTTTTTCAAGACTTTCTCCCAAGCGGATACCGGCATCAAAACCCGCCGATACAATATCCACAAACTGATCTTCAATGTGGATATCCAGCACCACATCCGGAAAGGCCTCGCCGAATGCCTGAAATTTCGGCGCCAGAAACAGATGCGCGGCAGAACGCGGCGTGCTGATCCGTACCGTTCCGGCAGGTCTGGCGCGCATATCCTGCACGGCAAGCAATGCCGTATGAATACCAGCCAGCGCCGGTGAAAGTTCCGCCAGCAGGCGCTGCCCCGCTTCCGTCAGACGTACCGAACGGGTGGTACGAGAGAGAAGTGAAATACCAAGATCGGCCTCAAGCTGCGCAACAGCCTGACTGACGGCTGATGGTGCAATGGCCAGTTCTTTTGCCGCCGCACGAAAACTGCCATGATCGGCAACCGTGGCGAAAACCGCCAATTGGGAGAGCTGAGAGCGTTTCATTGATCTATTTTACAGAACAGCTTGTAAAAATAAAACCGGATTATCGAACAATCAAAACAAACATATGTTTTCGTCATCAGATGAAATAAGGAAAATCACCATGAAAATGCGCAAACTCGGCTCTGAACTGACAGTCTCGGCTCTTGGCCTTGGCTGCATGGGCATGAGCCATGCCTATGGCGGGCAGGATGAGGCAGAAGCCATTCGCACCCTGCATCATGCAGTGGATAGCGGCGTGACATTTTTTGACACGGCGGAGGTTTACGGGCCTTTTGAAAATGAAAAACTGGTCGGCAAAGCGCTCAAACCGCACCGCGATAAAGTGACCATTGCCACAAAATTCGGTTTCAAAATCGAAGGCGGCACCTCCAATGGTGTGAACAGCCATCCCGATCACATCCGTGCTGTTGCCGAAGCCTCATTGCAACGCCTTGGTATTGAGGTGATTGACCTATTCTACCAGCACCGCGTTGATCCGGCAGTGCCGATTGAAGATGTGGTCGGCACATTGAAAGACCTGATTGCTGAGGGAAAAATCCGCACCATCGGCCTGTCTGAAGCGGGGCCTGAAACACTGCGCCGCGCCCATGCAGTGCACCCGATAGCTGCATTACAAAGCGAATATTCACTCTGGGTGCGCGACCCGGAAAGCACGGTGCTACCGGTCTGCCGTGAACTTGGCATCGGCTTTGTGCCTTACAGCCCGCTTGGTCGTGGCATGCTGGCAGGCAGTGTCCGCACACAGGCTGATCTGGCAGAGAATGATTTCCGCAAAACCCTGCCGCGTTTCCAGCCGGAAAATCTCGCTGCCAATAATGCGCAGATTGATCTGATCGAACAAATTGCAGCCGGTAAACAGATCACACCGGCACAGCTGGCGCTGGCATGGGTGCTCAATCAGGCAGAATTTATTGTGCCGATCCCCGGCACCCGCAAAATCAGCCGTCTCAATGAGAATATCAAAGCTGCAGAGATTAGCCTCTCGGCTGAGGAGTTAAAACAGATCGGCGCTATCATCACGCCCGATCAGGTATCCGGCAAACGCTACACGGATGCTTCGCTGGCTATGACCGGTCTTTAAACAAAATGACGCTGTTTCAACAAATGAAACAGCGTCATTCAATCACATCCCAATTACAAACGGCGCAATGAGCGGGGTGCCAGTGTCAGCAATGCTGCCAGTGCCATGCCAAAACCAACCCAGAGCGGGGCATGAAGACCATAACCGCTCTCCAGCGCCAGACCACCTGCCCAGGGGCCAAAGCTCAGGCCGATATTAATCACCGACGCATGCATGGCATTAACCAATGCACCGGGATGGGCAATGCGCATAATACGGGCAACCAGCGGAGGATTAAGCGCAATCCCCGTCAGGCCGATCAGAACAACAGAAAATAATGCCGCCGGTTTTGATTCTGCAAAACACGCAAAAATCAGCATTGCAACAACCATCACTGCAATACCGCCAATCAGAAGCGGCATTGTATAACGATCAGCAAAACGGCCGTTCAGAAAGTTTCCCGCAATATTGGCAATGCCATAGAGGGCAAGCAGAAACGGCATAAGATGAACCGGAAACTGCGCTAGATCAGTCATAATCGGTGAGAAATAGCTGTAAAAAGCAAAAGACGAGCCGATTGCCAATGCGCTGGTCGCGTAAGCTGCCCAAAGAGCAGGATTGCGCATATCCTGAAGCTCGGACTGCAATGTTGCTGAATGACCGGCAGGGCTTTTCTCAATTTTCAGCGCAACAATCAGAGCGCAGAATAATACAACCAGCACAATCAGCCAGAAGCTGACCCGCCAGCCGAACAGGCTGTCTATCCATGTTGCCAGCGGCACACCCAGCGCGGTTGCCAGCATCAGCCCTGCAAAAACCAGTGATACGGCACGCCCCCGCATATTGGCTGCCACCAGACGCGCGGTTATGGCCAGCATCAGGCCAAATCCTGCTGCCGCTGCAATGCCGGTCAGCACGCGGGCAACCATCATCACCTCAAAACTTGTGGTCGAGGCTGCAACGCTTTGGGCAACGGCATAGAATATCAGGAGGCCCAACAACCCGTTTTTATGTTCAACGCGTAAAGCCAGAAACAGCAGCGTCACCACCGGCCCGCCAAAGACCATACCTAAGGCATAAAGGGAAATAAGATTGCCGATATCGGCAATGGAACGGCCAAAGGCCTGCTGCAGCGACGGCAACAGACCGGAAATCATCAGTTCAGATGTTGTTAAAGCAAAAACACCCAGCGCCAGACTATAGACAACCAGCGGTATTGCTGGCTTATCAAGGGAAGCAATTATCGTTCGCTCCGCTGGTAAAGCGGAATCGCAAATATCATTCATCGTGAATCTCATTATGTAGTGATGATTACATAATTCATATCAACTTGAATGCTGCGGTCAAGTGAATTATATAAGACATACTAAAGAAAGGTATGAAATGGCTTTACGCGGCAGACCGCGCAGCTTTGATCGTGAAGATGCGCTGGACAGAGTTATGAAAGTTTTCTGGGAAAAAGGCTATGAATGCGCCCAGATTAACGACTTTACTGCGGCTATCGGCATTACTCCGCCAAGTTTTTACGCCGCATTCGGCTCCAAGGAACAAGCGTTCCGGGAGGCTGTGGACTATTACAGTGCAACAATCGGTGGCGCGCCTCTGGATGCGCTCGATGAAGCTACGACCATTCAGCAGGGCATCCGCGCCATGCTGGAAACCCATGCAGACAAGACCTATGCCTGCCCTGCGGGTGGATGCATGGTCAGCGTCAGCAGCATTCAATGCAAACCGGAAAACAAACCGGTCAAAGAGTTTCTCAAAACTATCCGGCAAACTTCATTTGAGCGGATTTTTGCCCGTTGTGAACGCGCGCTGAAAGACGGCGACCTGCCGGCAGGCACAGACCTGACGCAGATGGCAGAATTCTATCATGCCATGTTGCAGAGCCTGTCTTATGAAGCACGGGATGGCGGCACCAGAGAATCTGTGCAAAGTATCATTGAGATGGCAATGCGTGCCATGCCGCAGCGCGTTGTGGTAACAGCCTGATCCCGTAACCTCCGGACTTCAGAAAACAAATGTTGAAAACTTACAGCGGTGGCTGCCTGTGCGGTTCAATAAAATTTGAAGCGAAGGGAAATCCTTTATCGCTCAAGCCCCACGGTTGCTGCTGTAAAATTTGTCAGCGACACACAGGGGCCTTAACCGCAACCTGGGTGGAATTTGCTGCTCAGGCCGTGCGCTGGACCGGTGAAGGCGGTAAGCCAGCCACCTACCGCTCATCCTCCTATTCCAGTCGCGCTTTTTGCCCTGCTTGCGGCAGTTCCATTGGTGCGATTGACGATGAACCGGTCATTGCGCTGCTGCTTGGTTGTTTTGATGATAATAACCAGCCGGAATTTGCGTCGGAATATACGTCTTTTGAAGATATGCAGCCCGATTGGTGGCATCCGGAACGCAGATAGAACCACATGCCCCATCAGACAATCGCCTCCGTCCTAATCCATGTCAGTGATGTTGCTCAAGCCCTGCAGTGGTATCAGCGGGCTTTTCCGCAGGCTGTCGCCTGCCGACTAGATGAGTTTGATTTCGACTATCTCAGGATCGGCACGATTGATCTTGAAATTGTCCCTGCTGATGAAAAAGTCGCCTCAGGTGCTGCGGGTTCTGTTGTCTATTGGCAGGTTGAGGATTTCGATCAGGCTGTCGCGCATCTGCTGTCAGTCGGCGGTGTTCTCTATCGCGGCCCTTTAAACATTCAGGACGGATTACTCATGTGCCAGATCCGTGACCCGTGGGGCAATTGCATCGGCCTTCGTGGCTAATATAAAAAAAACCCGCCGGAATGGCGGGTTTTTTATTTTCGCGATTAGCTTAATCAGCCGCGCAATACGCCGCCGGTCTGTTTGGTAACAGCCTCAACGATGCGCTTGGCTGTTGCGTCCAGATCTTCATCGGTCAGTGTACGGTCAAGCGGCTGCAACACCACTTCCACGGCCACAGACTTCTTGCCTTCACCCAGCGAGGCGCCGGTGAAAATGTCAAACACCTGCGCACCCGCAATCAGCTTCTTCTCGGCAGAATTCACCGCACGAACAATTGCTGCTGCCTCAACAGTGCTGTCGACGACAAAAGCAAAGTCACGCTTCACACTCTGGAACTGCGACAGTGTCAGAGCAGGTTTGGTGGCACCGGATTTCTGCTTAGGCTCAGGGATAGCGTCGATAAAAACTTCAAAGCCGCACAGAGCGCCCGAAACATCGAGCAGCTCCAGTGCATCCGGATGGAACTCACCGAAATAACCGAGCACCACTTTAGGGCCGAGCTTCAATGTGCCCGAACGACCCGGATGATACCATGACGGCCCACCGGCTTCGATCTGAATACGGTCAACCGGCGCACCGCAGGCTTCCAATACAGCCAGTGCATCGGCTTTGGCATCAAACACGCCAACATTTTGCGCATTGCCTGACCAGAAACGACCTGCACCTTCAACACCGGCTGTGCCGCGACGGATACCACCGGCCACGCGGCGCTGGTCTTCCGGCTTATCGCCTTCATAGGTGCCCGACACTTCAAACAGTGCCAGATCAGCAAAGCCACGGTCAGCATTACGCTGAGCAGCCGACAACAGACCCGGCAGCAGGCTCGGGCGCATATCCGACATATCAGATGCAATCGGATTTGCCAGTTTCAGTTCCGGTTTTCCGCCGCCAAAAGCTTTGGCCTGCGCTTCCGAGATGAAAGAATAGGTCACCGCTTCCATCATGCCGCGTGTTGCCAGAATACGCTTAGCAAGGCGGGTCCGGATCTGCAGAGTCGTCAGGATTTTCGTGTTTACACTGCCCATATTCGGCAGGGGCTGCGGTTCAATCTGATTGATGCCGTGAATACGCATCACTTCTTCAACCAGATCAGCTTTGCCTTCCACGTCACCGCGCCATGACGGCACTTTGACCTGCAGAACAGCCTTGCCATCACCTTCAACAGCAAAGCCGAGGCGTGCCAGAATATCAGCAGATTCCTGATAGGAGACTTCAATACCGGTCAGGCGTTTGACTTCCGATACCGGAAATTCAATGGCGCGCGGGCTGTATGACGTATAGCCGACAGTTTCTGTTTCGGTTGGTTCACCGCCGCAGAAATCCAGCACCAGTTTCGTTGCCAGTTCAACGCCGGATTCCATCATTTCAGGATCAACGCCGCGCTCAAAACGATAGCGTGCATCGGTGATAATACCCAGTTCACGACCGGTACGCGCAATCATACGCGCATCCCAGAGCGCGGATTCAATCAGCACATCCGTGGTGTTTTCGTCGCAGCCGGAATGTTCACCGCCCATGATGCCGGCAATGGATTCCACGCCTTTTTCATCAGCAATCACATAATGATTATCCGAGAGCTTATACTCACGCTGATCAAGTGCCAGTACGGTTTCATCTTCCTTGGCACGGCGCACGGTCAGATTGCCCTGCACTTTGGCAGCATCAAACACATGCAACGGGCGACCATAATCAAAGGTCACATAATTGGTGATATCCACCAGTGCATTGATCGGGCGCAGGCCGATTGCTGTGAGGCGCTGTTGCAGCCATTTCGGACTCGGGCCGTTTTTAACGCCCTTTACCAGACGCAGCGAGAAACCATTACAGAACGGCTTGTCCGCATCCTGATCGAGAATGACCTTAACCGGCGTTGCGCCTGCACCTTTAACCGGCGTAATCACATCACCTTTGAGCGTGCCAAGACCGGCTGCAGCCAGATCGCGGGCAATACCATGCACACCGGTGCAATCAGCACGGTTTGGTGTGAGGCCGACTTCAATGATCGGGTCATCAATACCCATATAGGACGCAAAGCTCATGCCTACCGGCGCATCTTCCGGCAAATCAATAATGCCGTTATGCTCATCCGACAGTTCCAGCTCGCGCTCGGAACACATCATGCCGAAGCTCTCAACGCCGCGGATTTTGCCGACAGACAGTGTAACATCAAGACCCGGCACATAATCGCCAGGCTTGCCGAGGACGCCCACCAGACCGGCGCGGGCATTTGGTGCACCGCACACGACCTGTACCGGCTGGCCTTCACCGGTATCAACGGTGAGCACGCGCAGCTTGTCCGCATCAGGATGCGGAACAGCGGTTAGCACTTTAGCAATTTTGAATGTTTTGAAGGCCGCGCGATCATCAACCCCGTCCACTTCCAGACCAATATCTGTCAGTTTTTCGAGAATTTCTTCCAGCGTGGCGTCGGTTTCAAGGTGATCCTTGAGCCAGGAAAGCGTGAATTTCATCTGTTTATACCTTCCTGTATTTACGCGCTCAGACCGCCGAACAATGTCGGCAGATCAAGCGGACGGAAACCATAGTGATTGAGCCAGCGCACATCCGCATCAAAGAAAGCGCGCAGATCAGGCATGCCATATTTCAGCATTGCGATACGGTCGATCCCCATGCCCCATGCAAAGCCCTGATAGACATCCGGATCATAGCCCGCATTGCGCAGCACATTCGGGTGCACCATGCCGCAGCCGAGAATTTCCAGCCAGTCATTGCCTTCGCCGAATTTCACATTGCCGCCGGAACGGTCGCACTGAATGTCAACCTCCATCGACGGCTCGGTGAAAGGGAAGAAGCTCGGACGCAGACGCATCTTAACGGACGGCACTTCAAAGAAAGTCTTGCAGAACTCTTCCAGCACCCATTTGATATTGGCAACATTCGACGATTTATCGACAACCAGACCTTCCACCTGATGGAACATCGGTGAGTGTGTGGCATCGGAATCCATACGATAGGTCTTGCCCGGAATAACGATACGGATCGGTTCATCACGACCCTGCGTCTCACGCAGTTTCGCAAAACGCTCCATCGTATGTACCTGCACCGGCGAAGTATGGGTGCGCAGCAATTTGCGCTCTCCGTTTTCATCCGGTTTGAAGAAGAATGTATCGTGCATTTCACGCGCCGGATGACCTTCAGGGAAGTTCAGCGCCGTGAAATTGTAATAATCGGTTTCGATGTCCGAACCTTCGGCAATCGAGAAGCCCATATCGGCAAAAATTGCCGTAATCTCATCAATCACCTGAGAAATCGGGTGGATCCGACCGCGCGATGCAGCGGAAGGGCGCACCGGCAAGGTCACATCAAGTTTTTCGCGCTCAAGCTTCTCAGCAATGGCAATTTTGCGCAGATCGGCTTTGCGCGTGCTCAGCGCTTCGGTCACACGGTTTTTCAGACCATTAATGGCCGGTCCCTGTGTCTGGCGCTCTTCAGGGCTCATTGCGCCCAGCGATTTCAGCTTTTCAGAAACAGAACCTTTTTTGCCGAGAACGGCAACACGCACGGCCTCAATCGTCTGTTCATCACCGGCAGCGGCAATCTCAGCCAAAATGCCCTGTTCGAGTAGTGAGAGATCGCTCATTATTCAGATCCTTGATAATTGTGCCGTGCAACAACATCTGATGTTTTTTCTCGCATGCAGCAACCGGAAAACCGTTTTACTCTTCTGCGACATAGTTTTGTTTAGCTAATTCAAACGAAAAACCCGCGCCAGTATCACCAGCGCGGGTTTTCCAAATACAACCAAAAACCTTGGCCTAACGGCCTTGGTACAAAAGCTTTGGAAGAGCGGCTGGCTTAGTTGACAGCAGACTCAAAAGCATTCGGTGTTGTGTCTTTCAGATATTCAAGCGCTGTCTTTGCGGATGCAACGAGCGCGCCGAATGCTGCTGGCTCATGAATAGCCAGATCCGACAGAACCTTACGGTCTACTTCGATGTTAGCCTTGGCCAGACCATCGATGAAACGGCCATAGGTCAGGCCATGCAGACGAACAGCAGCATTGATACGCTGAATCCACAGAGCGCGGAAAGTGCGCTTGCGATTCTTGCGATCGCGGTATGCATACTGTTTCGAACGATCGACAGCAGCTTTAGCAGTGCGGATCGTATTTTTACGACGACCGCGGAAACCTTCAGCCTGCTTCAGGACTTTTTTGTGCTTTGCGTGAGATGTCACGCCGCGTTTAACACGTGCCATAGTATGATATCCTTAAACTAATGCTTACAGGCCGTTCGGCAGGTAATTCTTGATGACCACTTTGGCATCGGCCTCAGAGAGAACCATGGTGCCGCGTGCATCGCGAAGGAACTTGTTTGAACGCTTGATCATACCGTGACGCTTGCCAGCGGCAGCAGCCAACACTTTACCAGTACCGGTGATTTTGAACCGTTTCTTGGCAGCAGATTTGGTCTTCATCTTGGGCATTTTGCTACTCCTTAATTATAATCCCTGTCGTATCTGCGATACTCCACGCCTCTTGTTTACAATCCCCCTCGTGCGCTGCACTCCGGGTCTTATTTTCAAAGGGTTTTGTCAGCATAAGACAAAGACTCGATTGTACTTTCAGGCCGACCAAAGCCCGAAAAGCATACAAAACCGCCACGGCATGCCCTGCCGGTCGGTTTGAACAGCGTCTCAATACGCATAAATACAGTAAAAAGCAACTCTAAAGTCGCCAAATAAAAAGCCGCCCGTAGGCGGCCATTTCATTTTGCAAAAACAGAAACTGTTATCGCTTCTGCACGCAATATGCGTCAACGCTTATCCGCGCGGTGCGAGAACCATCATCATCTGACGGCCTTCAAGCTTTGGCTCTGCTTCAACCTTAGCGATTTCCGCAGTATCTTCCTTAACACGCTGCAACAGCTTCATGCCAAGTTCCTGATGCGCCATTTCACGGCCACGGAAACGCAAAGTAACTTTGACCTTATCTCCGTCTTCAAAGAAACGTCCTGCAGCCTTCAACTTCACTTCATAATCGTGATCGTCGATATTCGGACGCATTTTGAGTTCTTTAATCTCAACCGTCTTTTGCTTCTTACGCGCTTCGGCAGCTTTTTTCTGGTTCTGATATTTCAGCTTACCAAGATCAACGATCTTACAGACCGGTGGCTCCGCATTAGGAACGATCTCAACAAGATCCAGACCCGCTTCTTCAGCGAGTGCAATGGCTTCCTGAATCGTCACTGTGCCATGGTTCTGGCCTTCGGCGTCAATAAGCTGAACCCGGGGTACCCGGATATCTCGGTTGGAGCGCGGTCCGTCTTTCTGGACCGGCGTCGCTCTGAACGGTCGGCGAATGGTCGTATTCTCCTCGAATTATTAAAGATATGCAGTGAATTCATGCCGGATACGGGCAATAAATACCGCAGTTGCAGTTTCAGCCAATCCATGACCGTAGTGCAGCGCGCAAGTCAATAGCATCTTTTGAAATGCAAATCACCCCCCTCGGGGCAATATCAATGCAGTAAAATCATCCGAAAACCGGCTTAAAAGGCACTTCTGATCACAGTTTCATGAGCTTCAGAACAAATCGGCATCTGTCTGCCTGCTTTTAAAATGAGCATTGCCTCACGGAATTTCAAGTTTATAGCTTGTTGCAGCAATGTTTCATCGCGGATCGCAGAATTATACGTCCAAAACTTATACGCATAGTCAGGAGCCTTTTATGACAGACCAAACCCCGCAGTTTCTTGATGTCAAAGGCACATCAATCGCCCTGCGTCACAGAAAAGGTGACAACGCCCCTGGTCTTGTCTGGCTTGGCGGTTATTGCTCTGACATGCTCGGCAGCAAAGCCCAGCATCTCGATCAATGGGCGGAGGCGCACAACCATTCCATGCTGCGTTTTGACTATTCCGGTCACGGCGAATCCGGTGGTGAATTTAAAGACGGTACAATTTCGCTCTGGCTGGAGCAGAGCCTTGCCACCTATCGCGCTTTCACAAGCGGCCCGCAGATTCTGATCGGCTCCTCAATGGGCGGTTGGATTGCTCTTCGTATGGCGCAAGAACTCATCAAAGCCGGAGAAAAGCCTGCCGGTCTGATCCTGCTGGCACCGGCACCGGATTTTACGCAAGTTCTGGTGGAACCAACCTTAACTGAAGATCAGAAGAAACAGCTGGCAACAAAAGGCTATTTTGAAGAGCCGTCAGAATACTCACCACAGCCTTATATCTACACAAAAAACCTGATTGAGGACGGACGTAACAATTCGGTGCTCAACGGTATTATTGAAACCGGTTGCCCTGTGCATATTCTGCAAGGCATGGAAGACCCTGATGTGCCTTATGCCCATGCGCTGCGCCTCGTAGAACATCTGCCGGTTGATAATGTGACACTGACGCTGATCCGCGATGGGGATCACCGCCTCTCCCGACCACAGGATCTTGATTTGCTGACACGCTCCGTTGAAACCATGATCGCGCAAGTATAACAAGAAAAAGCCTGCAATATTCGGGAGGGGATCATGCGGTTTTCAGTGGTAGCATCAGCTGCGGTTGCGGCTTTTGTCGGATTTGGCGGCACTCTGGCGCTGATTATAGCGGCAGCAACAGCGCTTGGTGCAACGCAGGCCGAGACAGCAAGCTGGGTCACCGCCATATCACTGGCGCTCGCTATCTCATCCGGCTATCTCAGCTGGCGCTACCGCATTCCGATTATCACCGCATGGTCAACACCGGGTCTGGCGCTGATCGGTGCCAGTATCGGCTTCACCATGCAGGAGGCTGTCGGCGCATTCATCGTCACCGCACTTGCCATCATCATCACCGGCCTGATCAAACCGGTGGCAAAATTTGTTGAGCGGATTCCGGCATCCATCGCCTCCGGTATGCTGGCCGGTGTTTTGTCAAGCTTTGTCATCAATGCCGCCAAAACTCTGTCACTTGACCCAATGCTGGTACTGCCGCTGATCGGCCTGTTTCTGATTATCCGGCTTTATAATCCAGCAATGGCTGTCATCAGCGTTCTGATCGGCGGCGTGATTTTTGCGCTATTGCTCGGTCGCGCCGATAATCTCCCGACACCGGAGCTTTCTACCCTGACGATGATTGTGCCGGAATTTTCTCTGTCTGCCATGATCGGGCTGGCTCTGCCGCTTTATCTGGTGACCATGGCATCCCAGAACCTGCCTGGTTTTGCTGTGCTACGTGCCGCCGGATATGAACCGCCGACGGCTGCTTGCCTGCAGGTAACCGGTCTTGTCTCGCTGATCTCAGCCCCGTTCGGGGCGCATACCAGCAATATGGCGGCGATTTCGGCGGCAATCTGCACCGGCCATGATACCCATCCCGATCCGAAACAGCGTTGGCTGACCGGTCCGTTCTATGCACTGTGCTATCTGATTTTTGCAATTTTCGGCGCATCACTGGTGGCGGTCTTTGCGGTGCTGCCACCGGCACTCATTATGCTGATTGCAGGTCTCGGCCTGATCGGCCCGTTCATCAACGCCTTGTCACTTGCTTTGAAAAACGAGCATGAACGCTTTGCCGCAATTATCACTTTTGCCGTCACCGCTTCCGGCATCACGATTTTAGGCATCGGCTCAGCATTCTGGGCACTGATTGCCGGTTTAATCGTCGCGGGATCGGAATATCTTTCAAAGTATCGCTGAGAATTTAAAGCTTTGAAAAAGTTTAAAAATCAGTTCTGAAACGCTGGTAAAACCGATCTGCCGACCCCGCGAGAACACCGATTTTGCGGGGTTTTTCTTGAATTCCGGCTCCGTACACACCACGTATTTTAGCAATTGATGATTACTTCAGATCATCAAGCTGATTTACGGAGCCATCTCATGAACACATCCGCATTGATCCGTCCAGCCTGGACACCGGCAACAATTGCACTGATGGTCTTAGGCTTTATCTTTTTCTGGCCGCTTGGTCTTGCCATGCTGGCTTATATCATCTGGGGCGACCGTCTGCCCGGCGTAAAACGTGACCTCAATCAGGCGACTGATGATTTTGTCGGTAAATGCCGCCGCAAAGGTCAGGATTTCTCCCGCTTCACCGGCGGCATGCAATCATCCGGCAACAGCGCCTTTGATGACTGGCGTGATGAAGAGTTGAAGCGCCTTGATGAAGAACGCCGCAAACTCGATGAAGCCCGCTCGGAATTTGAAGCTCATGTGCGTGAGCTGCGCCGTGCCCGCGACCGTGAAGAATTTGAGCGTTTCATGGCTGAGCGCCGTAAGAGCAGCACAAAAGATGATGTAATTGAGTTGTAACCAGCGCACATACTTACACACCGTCTCAGAGGCGCATCGGCAGATGCGCCTTTCTTATCGTTCCAAGAGCGAATCACCTATAGTCTCCGCATGATCCTGTCCTTGTTCCGCAAACCTCCGTTAAAAAAAACAGCAAAAAAACAGTCTGCTCCGAAAGCACTGCGTGCCGAGCGGACTTATCCTGTTGCGGGACGTACACTGCCACTGAATATCTGGGAAAATCCGCGTGCCAAAAGGCTGACCCTGCGCATTGAAACCGGCGGTAAAGCTATCCGTGTTACCGTTCCGCCGCGTCTGCCAGAGCGCGAGCTTGATCTGTTTATCGCCCGCCATCATGGCTGGATTGAAGCGCAAATTTCCAAAGTACCGGTCACTGAGCCTTTTATGGATGGCAGTGCCATCAATATTCGCGGCATTGCGCACCGGATTGTGCATGAACCGGCAAAGCGCGGCACCACAAGGCAGGATTACGATGAAAACGGTCAGGCCATACTGATTGTGCATGGCGATGCCCAGCATATGGGACGACGCATTGCCGACTATCTCAAAAAACTGGCCAAGCTTGATATTAACGGGCTGGTGCTGGTGCATACAGGGCGCATCGGTAAACCGGCAACTTCCGTGCGCTTTAAAGACACAACCAGTCGCTGGGGCTCCTGCACTTCGAAGGGAGATCTGGCATTTTCATGGCGTATTATGATGGCACCGGCAGAGGTGATCAATTATCTGGTCGCTCATGAGGTTGCCCATCTGATCGAAATGAATCACGGGCCGGATTTTTGGGCGCTCTGCACCAGACTCTGCCCTGATACACCGACATCGCGGGCATGGCTCAAACGGCATGGCAGTGCACTCCATGCGGTTTCCTTTGCCTCAGTGACGGATTAAGCTGTCCCTCTGAGTTTTTACGCGCTAAACTCTATTTTTATTCAATAAACAGTCTGAAATTAAGCAAATGTCCTCCTCCGCTATTGAAGTTAAAATCTGCGGCCTGAAAACGCCGGAAGCCGTGGAAACCGTTCTGAAAAACGGTGCCAGCCATATCGGTTTCATCTTTTTCCCGAAAAGCCCGCGTCATCTCGAGCCTGCACAAGCAGCAGAGCTGGCCGCTGCGGCTCGTGGAAAAGCCAAAATCGTCGCTGTGACTGTGAATGCGGATGATGCGCAACTGGACGAAATTGTCACTGTGCTGAAACCGGACATTCTGCAATTGCATGGTAATGAAACGCCGGAACGGGTGGCTCAGGTGAAGCAGCGCTACGGCCTGCCGGTGATGAAAGCCTTTTCTATTCGCGAAAACAGCGATTTTGATGTGGTCGCGCCCTATCAGGGTATTGCAGACCGTTTTCTGTTTGACGCGAAGGCGCCAAAGGGTTCAGAACTACCGGGCGGCAATGGTATCTCTTTTGACTGGAACCTTCTGAAAGCACGGCAGGATCTGGGCAATTACATGCTTTCAGGCGGTCTGAACGCAGAAAATATTAATGTGGCTCTTGCCAAAACAGGCAGCTTTGCTATCGACATTTCATCAGGTGTTGAAAGCGAGCCGGGCAAAAAAGACGTGCATCTGATTGATGCGTTTTTTGCAGCCGTGCGTGAAGCAAGCAATACGAAATAAGACTGCCTTATCAGGCATCCATTTGAATCAAAGATCGGAAGCATATCTCATGTCGAGCGAGCTCAATTCTTTCAAAACCGGGCCGAATGAAGACGGCATGTTTGGTATTTACGGCGGGCGTTTCGTTGCAGAAACCCTGATGCCGCTGATCCTTGATCTACAGGCAGCCTATGATGCAGCCAAAGAAGACCCGGAATTCAAAGCCGAATTGCAAGCGCTCTCCACCCACTATGCCGGCCGCCCTTCCAAGCTCTATTATGCTGAAGGTCTGACCCGCTATGTGCGTGAACAGGCGCAGGCCAAGGGCGGCAAAGGCGGCGCGAAGATTTATTTCAAACGCGAAGACCTGAACCATACTGGCAGCCATAAAATCAATAACTGTCTCGGCCAGATTCTGCTTGCCAAGCGCATGGGCAAAACCCGCATCATCGCGGAAACCGGTGCCGGTCAGCACGGTGTTGCTTCGGCAACCGTTGCTGCGCGCTTCGGCCTGCCATGCGTGGTCTATATGGGCGCAACAGACGTTGAACGCCAGAAGCCGAATGTGTTCCGCATGAAACTGCTCGGCGCGAAAGTCAATGCTGTGACCGCCGGTAACGGCACGCTGAAAGACGCGATGAATGAAGCCCTGCGTGACTGGGTCACCAATGTGGAAGACACTTATTACCTGATCGGCACGGCTGCCGGCCCGCATCCTTATCCGGAAATGGTGCGTGACTTTCAGTCTGTGATCGGCACAGAAGCCCGTGAACAGATTTTGGAGCGTGAAGGTCGTCTGCCGGATGCCATTGTGGCTGCTGTCGGCGGCGGTTCAAATGCGATCGGCCTGTTCCACCCGTTCCTTGATGACACATCGGTTAAAATCTACGGTGTTGAAGCCGGTGGCCTTGGTCTGGATGGTGATAAGCATTGCGCTTCCATGACCGCAGGCAATCCGGGTGTGTTGCATGGCAACCGCACTTACTTGCTGCAAAATGAAGATGGCCAGATTCTTGAAGGCCACTCGGTTTCTGCCGGTCTCGATTATCCGGGTGTGGGTCCTGAACATTCATGGCTGAAAGATACCGGCCGCGTGAATTACGTGCCGATTATGGATGATGAAGCGCTCGAAGCTTTCCAGATCACCACCCGCACGGAAGGCATTATTCCGGCACTGGAATCCTCCCATGCGATTGCACAGGCTCTGAAGCTGGCACCGGAAATGGATCAGGATCAGATCATGATCGTCAATCTCTCCGGCCGCGGCGATAAAGACGTGCACACAGTCGGCGAAATTCTCGGAATGGAAATGTAATCATGACAAAACGTATGGATGAGAAATTCGCGGCACTTCGCGCTGAAGGTCGCCCTGCGCTGGTCACTTATTTCATGGGCGGTGATCCTGATTACGCAACGTCTGTTGAAATCATGAAAGCGCTGCCGAAAGCCGGTGCTGATGTGATTGAAATCGGCATGGCGTTTTCCGATCCGATGGCTGACGGCCCTGCCATTCAGGCGGCAGCCCTGCGTGCGCTGCATGCAGGACAGACTTTGCCGAAAGCATTGCAGATGGTGCGCGATTTCCGCGTGAGCGATAACACAACACCGATTGTACTGATGGGGTATTACAACCCGATCTATATTTACGGTGTTGACCGCTTCATCAAAGATGCACTGGAAGCCGGTATTGATGGCCTGATCGTTGTCGATCTGCCGCCGGAAATGGACGAAGAACTTTGCATTCCGGCCATTAAAGCCGGCATCAATTTCATTCGTCTGGCCACCCCGACCACGGACGAAAAACGTCTGCCGAAAGTGCTCGAAAACACTTCCGGTTTTGTCTATTACGTGTCGATGAACGGTATTACCGGTTCGGCACTGGCAGATACAGCACAGGTCAGCGAAGCCGTTACGCGCATCAAGAGCCATACAGACTTGCCGGTTTGCGTTGGCTTTGGCGTTCGTTCAGGCGAGCAGGCCAAAGCGATCGGCGCGTCGGCTGACGGTGTGGTTGTCGGTTCCGCAATTGTGGCTGCCATTGCCGCTACATTGGATGCCAACGACAAGATCCAAGGTGATCCTGTAGCTGCAGCAACGGCTGTCGTCGGTGAGCTTGCATCCGGTGTTCGCAGCGCCCGCCTTGCTCCTGTCCAATAAGCAGCGTAAAATAGATAATTAGCAGAGTGCCGCAAATTTGCGGCTTTCTTTGTGTTTTATGCGATTTATGTTTAAAGACACAAAGACGTCTAAGATTAAGAGCATTTCCAGCAAAAGTGGGAACCGGTTTTGCGTCAGGAAATGCGTACAAACAAAGAGATAGAGCATTTCCTTTGATTTCATCAAAACCGAAATGCTCTAAGAACAACGGAAAGCCCATATGAACTGGATTACGAATTATGTCCGCCCGAAGCTCAACTCCATGCTGGGGCGTCGGGATATGCCGGAGAATCTCTGGATCAAGGACCCGTCAACCGGTGAAATGGTGTTTCACAAAGATCTGGAAAGCAATCAGTGGGTAATCCCTGCTTCCGGTCATCATATGCGCATTCCGGCTAAAGACCGTCTGCGTTTCTTCTTTGATGAAGGCAAATATGAGACTCTGGAAAGCCCGAAAGTTGCGACCGATCCGCTGAAATTCCGCGACGAAAAGAAATATATTGATCGTCTGAAAGACTATCGTAACCGCACGCAGCAGGATGATTGTATCATCAATGCGCTGGGTACGATTGAAGGTCTGCCGATCGTTGCCACCGTTCAGGACTTCGCTTTCATGGGCGGCTCGCTCGGTATGGCTGCCGGTGACGCAATCATCAAAGCAGCAGAAACTGCGATTGCGAAGAAACGCCCGCTGGTTCTGTTCACCGCTTCCGGTGGTGCGCGTATGCAGGAAGGTATCCTCTCGCTAATGCAGATGCCACGCACCACTGTTGCTGTGGAAATGCTCAAAGAAGCAGGCCTGCCTTACATCGTAGTACTGACCAACCCGACGTTCGGTGGTGTAACCGCTTCTTATGCCATGCTCGGCGACATCCATATTGCTGAGCCGGGCACCATGATCGGTTTTGCCGGTGCGCGCGTGATTGAACAGACCATTCGTGAAAAGCTGCCGGAAGGCTTCCAGAGTGCGGAATATCTGCTGGATCACGGTATGATTGATATGGTGGTTTCCCGTCTGGAGATGAAAGAAACCGTTGCCCGTATCCTGAAAATCATGATGAAGCAGCCTGCACCGAAAGCCAAAGCTCCGGTTGCTGAAAAAGCTGTTCCTGCTGCTTCTGCCTGATAGAATTTTATCCTGACCGGCGAAGATTTTTTGCCGGTTGAAGTACTTTTCGCGTCGCTAAACTAGCGGCGCGTTTTCTTTTAGAAGTACCCTGTTGCAAAACAGGCCGCAAACTGGTCAGTTCATCTGCGATTATCAAAGCGTATCCCGAAAAGTGTGAAGCGCCTTCGCAGGGAAATCAGTTCACTGGACTGATTTCTTTTCCTGCTTCGATTGGAATAAGATACGCTTAAAACAAAAAGATAGAGCATTTCCGGATCTGCCATGACAAAAAACCTCACCGCCGCGCACCGTATTGAACGCCTTCTGGAAAAACACCCGAAGGGTTTTGACCTGTCGCTTGAGCGCATCAGCCGTCTGCTGGAAGCGCTGGGCAATCCGCAAGATAAGCTGCCGCCGATCATCCATATTGCCGGTACCAATGGCAAGGGCTCGGCTACCGCTTTCGCCCGTGCGCTGCTGGAGGCGGAAGGGCTGGCCGTGCATGTGCATACATCCCCGCATCTGGTGAACTGGCATGAGCGCTACCGTCTGGGGCGTAAAGGCGAAACCGGTCAGCTGGTTGATGATGCAACGCTGTCCGATGCCGTTGCACGGGTAACGGAAGCCAATGGTGAGCATATGATCACCGTATTCGAGCTTCTGACCGCCGTGACCTTTGTTCTCTTTGCCGAGCACCCAGCCGATGCCGTTATTCTCGAAGTTGGCCTTGGCGGGCGTTTTGATGCCACCAATGTCATCACCAAACCGGCCGTGTCGCTGATTATGCCGGTATCGCTCGATCACCAGTCCTATCTCGGTGATAAGGTCGAAATCATTGCCGCTGAAAAAGCCGGTATTATCAAGCGCGGTTGTCCGGTGGTGATCGGCTTCCAGAGCAGCGATGATGCCCGTCAGGTGATGATTGATATTGCAGACCGTCTGCGCTGCCCGTTGAGCGTTTTCGGGCAGGACTTCCTCGCCTATCAGGAACATGGCCGCATGGTCTATCAGGATGAGAGCGGGTTGATTGATCTGCCTCTGCCGCGTCTGTTAGGTCGTCACCAGATTGCCAATGCCGCAGCAGCGATCAAAGCCGTACGCGAAGCCGGGTTTAGTTTAAGCGATCAGGCGGTTGAAAAAGCCATGACATCCGTGACATGGCCCGCGCGAATGCAGCGCCTGACACAGGGCGATCTGATGCGTTTTGCTCCTGAAAAAGCTGAGCTTTGGCTTGATGGCGGGCACAATCCGGGTGCAGGCGTGGTCATTGCCGAAGCTCTGGCTGAACTTGAAGAGCGCGATCCGCGCCCGCTCTATCTGATTACCGGTATGATCAACACCAAAGATCCGGTCGGTTATTTTGAAGCTTTCAGTGGTATGGCAAGACAGGTCTATACGGTGGCGATCAGCTCCAGTGATGCCGGTATCGACCATGAAACGCTGGCTGATGCAGCACGCAGAGCGGGGCTGGAAGCCCTGCCGGTTGCAAGCGTAGCTGAGGGACTAAAAGCCATTAAAGAACAGGTCAAAGATGATGTGATTGCACCACGTATTCTGATTGGCGGCTCGCTTTATCTGGCAGGCGATGTGCTGGCGGCCAATAAAACCCCGCCACAATAAGCTGTATAAAAGAAATGAAAAAAGCCCCGCATGAAATTCATGCGGGGCTTTTTGATAATACCTATCTGATTAAGCCGAAGCTTTGATCCAATCAGCCAGACGACTCTTTGGTGCGGCACCAACCATATTGGCTGCGATTTCACCATTTTTGAACATCAGCAATGTCGGGATGGAGCGCACGCCATATTGCGCAGCCAGTTCCGGATTTTCATCAATATTCACCTTGGCGATCTTCACCTGACCGGACATTTCTGCTGAAATTTCTTCCAGAGCCGGTGCAATCATTTTGCAAGGTCCGCACCATTCCGCCCAAAAATCAACCACAACCGGTTCTGAAGCTTTCAGCACATCGGATTCGAAATTGCTATTGTCAATTTTAACGGTCGCCATAGGCTTTCCTCTTTCGCTGTTACAGGCCAAAACCTGCTATGAAATTCATTATTAGCTGATATGTGGTGTCATTGTGATGAAAGGTCAATATAAAGTAGTTTCAGGAAAAGTGGGAACCGCCTCCGCAGGGAAAACAGTCCACAGGACTATTTTCTTTTTCCCGCTTCGATCCGTCCGAAACTACGATAATAAATGAGTTTTCGAAGCGGCCTGTTCATACAGCTTTGCCAAGTGCAATCAGCGCCTGCTCCATCACCGTTTCATCCAGCACTATCAGATGCGGCCCTTCCGTGAACAGCAATGCAGCCTCAACACGTTTATGCGGATAAAGCGGCTCAACCAGCGCGCGATACAGTGCAAGCTGAGTAATATAGGCCTGTGGCACTTCCTGCTGCGTGCGTGCCGGAGGGCGGTTGCTCTTATAATCGACAATCAGCACACGGTCGTCTTCAACACAAATCCGGTCAATCTGGCCCGAAACAACCTGTTCTTTGCCTCGCAATTGCAGTTTACCCATTAATGAGACTTCTGCTTTGGAGGCCGGTGAAAACACCGCAGCAAATTGCGGATCATTCAGAATAGTGCTGACCGCTGCCAGTGCTTTTTCGCGCTGCGCTTCATGCCAATCGCCGGCAGCAATATTCAGATAACGCTGCGCTGCCTGTTCGCGTTGTTCCGCAGGCAAATCCGGCAAACGTTGCAGCAATGTGTGGATCACTGTACCGAGCTGTAAGCCAAAACTGCGGCCACCGCCCTCACTCTGTGCGCCCTGCTCCAGAACCGGCGAGCCGCTGCGCACAACCTGCTCGGCATCAGCCTCAATCAGTGCGGAAGCGCCGGATGGTGTTAACGGGCGTGGCAGCCCCTGCTCCGGTTCCAACGGGCGGCGATAATGGTCAGGTAGTTGTGGATAGGCGGTCTCAGATGCATCCGCTTTGTCCTGTATCTCCAGTTCTGCCAGTTCTGTTTTGCGATATCGCCGCGCACTCACACCCTCAACCGGATGATCATAGGGCACGGCCTCATCGCCCAGCCCGTCAGCGGCCAGCTTCAACCATGTGTTTTCGCTCTCACGTTCACCGCGATAACCACACAGAATCAGCCGGTCTTCGGCACGGGTCATACCGACATAAAGCAAACGGCGATATTCTTCCTCAGAGCGGGTTTTAAGCTCCTCCAGCAGCTCCGCTGTAAAACCGGTGCCGTAATCACTTTTCGGCAGCCAGAGAAATCCCTTGCCTTCATAACCGTCAGGCTCGGCCATATCAAAGCTCAGGAGCTTCGGTGCACGTCCTGCTGACCATGCGGCATTGCCGGGATCAACCATGAAAACCACAGCCGCTTCCAACCCCTTGGAGGCATGAACTGTCATGATACGCACTTCATCGCGGTTCTGATCCAGTTCACGCTTGATCTCCGGCGAAGCCGCCTCCAGCGTTTCCAGAAAGGCCTGTAGCCCTGGCAAACCACTGCGCTCGGTTGCCAAAGCGTAGTTCTGAAACTCGTCGATCACATCACCGGCTTCCGGCCCGAGCCGCGCCAGCAATTTACGCCGCCCGCCATCCTGTCCAAGAATACGGGCATAGAACTCAAAGACCGGCATTGTATCGGCCATATTGCGCCAGCGACGCAGTTTTGTGTACAGCACCTGCCATGCACCTGCATCCGGCGCATCACCTTCACCCAGCTTCTCCATTGCTGTATAAAGCGTCTGTTTTGTCCCGCGCGGCTTTGCAAGACGATAAAGCTGCTCCTCGGTCAAACCAAACAGCGGGCTTTTCAGCACACTTGCCAGTGATAAATCATCCGCCGGTTGCAGCACAAAACGCCCGACAGCCATCAGATCTTTAATCCCGATATGGCTGGTCAGGCGCAGGCGGTCAGCACCGGCCACCGGCACACCACGATTTTTCAATGCACGGGAAAGTGCAGGCATGAACAAATCACGCTTGCGCACCAGCACCATAATATCGCGCGGCTCCATGCGCCGCCCTTTGCCGTGGATCGGCTCGCCCGTATCCAGCCAGTGGCGGATGGTCGTGGCAATTTGCTCCGCCAGCTTGACGGCCGGTGCCGGCAACTGATCAATCGGTGTACGCCAATCCTCAACCTCTTCAACCTTTTCAGGCGTCAGAATATCCCAGACCTCAACCTCACCAGCATCATTGGAACGGATCGCCGCATGAATGGTCGGCTGCCGCTCGATGCCAAGTCCGCGAAAAGCTTCTTCGCGCGAAAACACCGTGTCCACCGCCGACAATACATCCGGTGTGGAGCGGAAAGAGAAATTGAGGCTGACTTTTTCAAAGCTCAATTCCGCACGGGCTGCCATGCGTGAAACAGCTTTACCTGTCGCCGCAAAATCCTCAGGACGTGCGCCCTGAAACGAATAGATCGACTGTTTTTCATCGCCCACCGCAAAAAGGGTACGGCGCACGGCACGTTGCCCCGAGCCGGAGAAGAACTCCGCCGAGAGCATATTAATCACCTGCCACTGCTCAGGGCTGGTATCCTGCGCTTCATCCACCAGAATATGGTCGATACCGCGATCAAGCTTATACTGCACCCACATGCCCGCGCCGTTGCGTGACAGCAATGAGACGGTGCGGTTAATCAGATCGTCAAAATCCAGCAATCCGCGATTGCGTTTCATCTTCTCATAGCGCGACAGCAGATCATCAATCAGTGTGAAAGCCGCAAGATTGAGCCGGATCAGCTTCAGCAGTTTAAGCCGGTCGAGCCCTTCATGAATATCGGCAGCAACGCGGTTAAAGTCGTCTTCGAAATCCGGTAATTCTGCTTTGACTGCAGCGGTTGCCACCCATGAGCCGTTTTTCGGCTCGCCTGTGGATTTGAGGAATGCCTTGCGCAGAATCTCCTGCATTTGTGCCGGTGTGGTCTGCGGTTTGATCATTCGCAATTGCAGCACCACATCCTGCGCACGGGCAGCAGGCTTGCGCAGGTTCATCACCGCATCCAGCACATCTTCGGAAAACTCAGCCACCGGCCAGAGATCGGAGAGAATATCGGCTTCAGTGTCTTCCGGATCAAAGCCGAAATGACGGTAGAAAACATCCTGACGGGTTTCCGCAACGCCGGTCTGCCGAATAAATCCATGCAAGGCATGGCGCTTGGACACCGCTTCATCCAGCAGGTTTTCCAGCCCCATTTCACCGGCAGTTTCCAACACCGTAGCAAAAGCTTCAGCCAGACCCGCATGGGCAGAGGTGGAGGCCACTTCCAGCAATTGCCGCCGTGCTTCGCCCACCAGCGCCGTCTGCATCATATCGTCGAGCATTTCAAAATGACCAGCAATATTCGCTTCAAGCGGAAACTGGTGCAGGATGGATTCACAAAAAGCGTGAATGGTCTGAATTTTCAGACCGCCCGGTGTTTCTAAAGCACGGGCAAACAAGCGCCGTGCAATTTCAAGACGGATTGCATCGGGTTCGCGCTTTTCCAGATCTTTGAGCTTTTTACTCAAGCCCTCATCGTCCAGCACCGCCCATTCCGACAAGCGCTGGAAAACGCGGTTCTGCATCACTGCCGCGGCAGCTTTAGTATAGGTCAGACAAAGGATTTTGGACGGGTCTGTACCCTCCAGCAGCAGCCGGATCACCCGCTCTGTCAGAACATGGGTTTTGCCGGAACCGGCATTGGCCGATACCCAGACGGAGTCGTAAGGGTTTGCGGCCTTGGCCTGTGCATCAATGGTTTCCTGCGGGATGATAAATTTGAGTTTTGTCATGCATCACCGCTTTCTTCAGCACCACCGGCAGACCATTCCAGAACACGCGCCAGATGATCATAATCACCCGTCAGATCACTTTCACGGAACGGCAAAGCACGGGAACGATAGCCCTGCTCCTCGCGATTATATTCCGCCAGTAATTCACCGAGGCGCGTCCACGATTCTTCACCCAGTTCCACAGCGGTTTTCACGCTGGCACCGCGATCGGTACTGAGAATGGATTCCGGTTTGAGCCTTCCGCCGCCCTGTAAACGCACATAAAGCAAATCCTGGGCATCGCTCTGGCCGATCTCTTTAAATGCACCACGGCGAAGCAAAGCCGCTTCCAGCGCCAGCTGTGGTGAGAGCAGCACATGGGCTTGCCGCACCGATGGTGTGGAGCCGGTCTTATAATCAATCACCACCGTCGTGCCGTCACGCATCACATCAATACGGTCAGCACGGCCCGACAGTGTCACGGCCAACGGCTCGACCACCGCTTTTGCCGAGGAAATCTCCGCATGACGCTCACGCACATAAGGTGCCCGCTCACGCTCCCAGTGCAAGAACTCCGGTATCAGTGCGGTAAAACGCGGCCACCACACGGCTTCAATCTCCGGCGGCAGATCAGCATCGGTAAAAGCACCGCGCCCGATTTCCAACAATTCTTCTTCCGCCTGAGGTGACAGAGGATCAATATCACGGCGGGTAAATTCGCCGAGAATGTCATGAAACAGCGTTCCGCGCTCAGCCGCAGCCGGATCGCGGATCAGCGGTTCCAATGCACGCAGACGCAGAATTTTTTTGGCATAAATCGCATAAGGATCGCGGCGCAGCGTTTCAATTTCTGTGACTGAGAAATGTTTCGGTCGCGCATCCACCGGTGGCTTTGGTTCCGGACGCGAGACAAACGGCACATCGGGGCTGACATCGAGCAGACGCGCCCAGTGCAGATATTTACCGCCGCGCTCACGCATGGCGTCTGTTACCGCTTTACCCGTTACCGTTTCCAGTCGCAGCAACCAGCGCGACGGCACAGTCGGCGCATTGGCCGAGCGCTGCGAGCGGGAGAAAATCACCTGCTCCATCCCTGTTGCCATGGCAAAATCATGCGCGGCAAGGCCGGTACGCACTTCCGGCGGATCAAGCGCGATCATACCTTTCATCGGGCGCGACATGAACGGATCATTGCGGGTTTTCGCTGGCCAGATCCCCTCATTCAACCCGCCGACAATCACTGTATCAACCGTCTGAAGACGTGCTTCCAGCGCACCCCAGATAAAGACACGCGGATGACCACCCGGATGCGGCTTAACTGTTTCATTGGCCAGCAGCGCTTCAAACATATCCGGCCATTCTTCGGGCAGAAAATCCAGCCCTGTATCAGCGGCAATCAACTGGCGCAGAAATGCACTGAACTGCTCGCCCTGCTGCCCCTGATAGAGCAGATGCACCGTATCATCGATATCGCGCGCCAGATTTTCCAGTGCCTCGACACTCGCCCGCATAATCTGCGGTACTTCAATCCGCGCCTGAATGCGGATGAGATCGGTCAGCGGTGCCACCGCCACCGTCATTGCCGCACAGAACGTCTGCAACTGAAGTAGCTCTGCTGCCGCAATATTATCCTGCCAGGCCGGTTCATAAGGCTTAGCGGAGGCTTCCATCATTTTCTGCTCAAGGAAGCCCGGCAGATCGGCAATATCCGCCCTGCCCGTACCACCGCGTAACGCGACCAGTTCCAGCATTTCCGCGAGCCTACGCAGATCACCGCGCTTTTGCCCCAGCCTTACCAGCGGATGCTTGGCCAATGCCAGCAATGCCACCGGATCACCCGGCTCAAACACACAGGTAATCAGCAGACGCAGCAGAATAACCGCTTCCGTATCGCGCAGGAGTTTACCGCCGGAATCATCCGCATCAATGCCGAAACGGGTGAGTTCCAGCACCACGCGCCGCGCCAGATTACGGTCAACCGTCACCAAAGCTGCGGTTTTATCCGGTACTTCAATCGCATCACGTAACGCCAGTGCCACTGCCAGCGCTTCTTCACGCTCATTGGCGGTTTCGATCAGTGCCACATTCTGCATCGCATCGCGCACAGCCTGTGCATTGAGCTGCAAATGCCCCCATAGATCAGTGGTCTCTGCCGGACGCAGGGCCTCACTGACAATGCGCTCACGCATACGCTTAGCCGGATTCATAATTTCCAGATGCTGCACATCTTCACGGCGGCATTGCATCTGATCCAGCAATTTGCGCAGACCATATTGCGGGTGGCCATAGGTCGACGGATTGTTCAGTCCGTCAGCAAGTAACGTCCACGCCTTCTCGTCCAGATCACGATCCAGCCCCGGAAACACCACGGCACCCTTTGGCAGATGGGCAATAGTTGCCACCAGTTTTGCCGTTGCCGGAATAGAACCGGTGGAACCGGCCACAATCACAGGGCCTTGCGGCGGATTTTTCTGCATCCGCTGCGTTTCAAACTCAATCAGCCAGTTACGGTGCTGTGATGCATTGGAACGGTTGCGCTCAGCCAGAACATCCGGCCAGATTTTGGTGACAATTTCCAGAAATTGCAGTGTCACCCGCCACCAGTCGGCAAGCTCTTCCGGTGCAATCAGGCCAAGCTCGCTCCAGCTTGCGCCTTCCGTCTCCACCTGATCCATCAGTCGCACCAGATCGCGTGCCAGCCAGATAGCATCAGCAGTGGTTGCCGGAATAGCAATATCCTCTGCACCGAACAGGGCACGAATATGCGACGGCAGGCTTTCCCGCCACGGGCGAATAAGCTGCGCGAGCAACAGCAAACGCTCCGGCTCACTCATCGGCGGGGCAAGTTGAAGAAATTCCTCTGCAGCACTGTCAAACAGCGCGGCACTTTCCTCCACATCACCCAACGGGCGGATAGACGGCAAAAGAGCGGCATTAGCCGGATTCCGGTCAACCAGCAAAGCACGAAGAGCACGCGCTGCACGACGTGTCGGCACATAGATGACCGCGTCTGCCAGCGCCAGCGGATTGCCTGCATCAGCGCCAAAACCTTCGATCAGCTCACCATTCAGCAAAGCATCGGCAAAACGCGGCAGAAATGGTGTTCCCGATGCAATAGAATAAAGACGCGGACGCCGCTCGCTCATAGACCCGTCTCCCAGATACTGATTATCGTTTTAAGCGAGTGTCAAAAGTGCCGCTTCAGCCTCGCCGATCGCTTCCGGCGTACCAACAGTCAGCCAATGGCCTTGCATGACCATACCGTAAAGCCGGCCTGCGGCAATGGCCGCGTTAAAATAGCTGTTGAGAGAAGAAACACTGATTTCTTTACCGGCAAAGAGCTGCGGATTAACCAGCGCCGCACCGGCATAGATATAATCGGAACGCTCATCCACCGGCACACGGCGCAATGTGCCGTCCTCATTGAGGTGGAAATCTCCGCGCCCTTCATGACCCGTGGAATGATGCCGGTCCGCCAGCATCAGCAGAATGTCCATTCTGCTTTCATCCCAGCTTTGCGCGAGGCGATTTAAATTTGAATCTTGCTGATCCACCCAAAATGTATCGGCATTGAGGATATAAAAAGTCTTGTTTCCGAGTTCCGGCAAGGCTTTGACAATACCACCTGCGGAATCGAGCAACAGCCCACGTTCATCGGAAATAGTGATCGCAATGTCATTACGGGTTTTCAGATGCTCTTCCATCTGATCGGCCAGATAATGCACATTAATCACGGCCTTTTTAACGCCAGCCTCAACCAGCGCATCCAGCCCGCGATCAATCAAAGTGCGCCCTGCAACTTCGATCAGCGGCTTTGGCGTGGTCAGGGTTAGCGGGCGCATCCGTGTGCCCAAGCCCCCTGCTAATACCATTGCTGTATCAGGGGCGAATGCTTCTGAATTCTTCTTATCCGGCATGGGTATTAATCCTGCAAAAGACCATTGTCCTGATACCATTTGCGCACCGGTGCAACCACCGGATGCTGCAAGGCACGCTCTGCATAGGCCTGAATACGCGGCAGATGCTGCAAATAAGCCGGCTTACCATCGCGCTTGAACAGGCGCACAAAAATGCCAAGAATTTTAGTATTCCGCTGCGCCGCCATAATTGCATAGGCCGAGCGGAAGGATTCCTCGTCAAAAGCTTTGGCCAGCTTGCGGCGTTCATCACAATAAGCCACTACAATTTGATCCTGAAGCTCATCCGCAATTGTCACGCGGGCATCCATTGCCAGAGATGCCAGATCATAGGCCGACGGGCCGATCATCGCGTCCTGAAAATCAATGATGCCTAGGCGGGCAATACCATCAGCCTTATCCTGCCAGAGAATATTCGGCGAATGATAATCGCGCATCAGCAGATTATATTCTGCATTATCCAGGCTTTTGAATACGCTGTCCCATGCCTGCTCAAAGCTTTGTGTCTGGCTCTCATTGGCAGGCTGCCCCTGAAAATGCGGCAAATACCAGACGGGCAGCAATTCCGCTTCAATCAGCATCGCATCGCGGTCAAACACATGCAGATGATGTGCGCGGTCTTCGCTGATCGTAATATCCTGCGGCCAGTCGTGCTGATGCAGATGCGCCAGCATCCGTGCCGCCGCCTCATAGCGCTCAGCGATTGGTTTACCTTCGCTATCCAGCACGCCTTCTGTGCCGAGATGCTCCATCAGAAGGAAACCACGATCAAGATTAAGCGCCAGAATTTCCGGTGCGCGGAAACCTTTTTCACGCAGCAACCGGTTCATCGCAACAAAAGCATCCATATTCTCTGCCAGATGTGCAATCTGGCGATACGGACGTCCGTCTTTGACCGGCGGATCATAAGGCATGGCCGGTGCATTCATCAGGATTTCGGTGCCGCTCTGACTGGTAATCAGCTCATAGCCACGTGGCGATGCATCGCCCAGCAGATAACGGCGGCTGGCATGATGGCGGTCGGATTTTTCCAAGAAACTGCGGATGCCGAGCGAGCGGGAAATACGCCGTGCAGCTTTAGCAGTGACTTCCATCGTCAAACGGCGGCCATCGCCTTCATGGTCAATGCTGATCGCAATTGTCGGCGCAGGCAAAACGCCCTCACCCTGCTGCGGCCATTCCACCAGCACCGCCCCGCTTTCCAGCGCTTCATCCAGCCCCAGCTCATCCAGCTCTTCCGGCGAGGACAGGCGATAAAGATCAGTGTGCGCAATGGCTAAACGCAATTCAGGATAGGACTGTACCAGCGTAAAAGTCGGGCTTGGCACTTCATAAAAATCATCATTGGCTATGGTGCGGATGATAGCGCGTGCCAGAGTGGATTTTCCTGCGCCCAGATCGCCTTTTAACGTAACAAGATCGCCTTTGGTGAGCGCCAGTGCGATATCTTCCGCAAAACGGATCATCGCCGCTTCATTTTCCAACACCAGCTCTACTGTATAGAGGGTGCTGCTGTCCTGTTCATCAGCCATGCCAGCTTCCGTTATTAAAATGCCATGTCCGGTCATCTCCGGAAATGATGAAAGTAAAGGTTTTTATGAGAAGAGCTATAGCCTGAACCCTATTATTCCGCTGCCGCACGATAGAGACGTGCCTCAACCGGAAAACGGACAATGACTGTTGTGCCCGATGAAGGCGCTGTGCGGATATCAACCGTACCGCCATGCAGTTCTACAAAGCTTTTCACCAGCGACAGGCCAAGCCCTGCACCGCGACGACGACCGCCATTGCTATGCGACTGGAAGCGTTTGAACACCGTATCCAGCACCTCTTTAGGCATGCCAGGCCCGTTATCGTGGACACTGAACAGAATATGATCGCCGTCAAGACGCGCATCCAGACCAACAACCGAATTTTCAGGCGCATAATTGGCCGCATTGCTCAGAAGATTGAACAGCACCTGATGCACACGATTGGCATCGCCCCGGAAGCTGTCCACATCGTCCGCAATATCTACCTGTAATGCTATATTATGCTCGCGCATACGCTCTGCCACGCGCTCACCGGCAGCGGCAACCGCCTCGCGCACTGGTACATCGCTGACATCCAGCTCCATAATACCGGCATCCACCGTTGCCAGATCCAGAATATCATTCACGATGGTCAGCAGGGTCAGAGATGATGTGCTGATATGTTCAACATATTCGCGCTGACGGTTGTTCAGCTCACCAAAGCCCGGTGTCTGCAACAGCTCTGTAAAGCCGATAATATTGGTCAGCGGTGAGCGCAGCTCATAGGAGACGTGCTGAACGAAATCATTCTTGATCTGGTCAGCCAGTTCCAGCGCTTCGTTCTTGTCTTTCAGCGCACGCTCCACATGCACCGTATCCGACACATCCACAAAGGTCAGCATCATCTGACCTTTTGGCAACGGCACAACGGCATAAGACAAGATCGTGCCATTGGACAGTTCCGCTTGCCCCTGCGTGGCTTCACGCTTATCCGCAAAGCCGGTGACCGCAGAAACGAACTCATCCCAATGGCGGTCGTCTGCCAGTTTTTCGCATTGTTTACGAATGACCGAAATATGCGTGCCTTCCACGGCAATTGCCGGAGGGAGCGACCACAATTCGGCAAAGGCCGGATTGGACAGGCGAATGCGCCCGTCTGCGCCAAAAACGGCCACACCTTCCGCAAGATGATCCAGCGTTTCACCCTGAACTTTCATCAAAGTATTATACCGGCTTTCGAGATCGAATTTCTCGGTCATATTCTCGAAAAACCATGTCACACCGCCCTGCGGATGCGGATTGGCCACCACGCGCAATGTACGGCTGTCCGGCAAGTGCCACCAATGCTCCTGCGGGTCAACAGCGCGATAAGCCGACAGCATGGATTCTTTCCAGCGGCGCCATTCCGGCTGCTCCGGCAATTTACCGTCACTGCGCAACCCATCAAACAGCATGGCATTGCTCGGGCGGCTTTCCAGATAGGCGATATCCAGCGACCATAATTTGGCAAAGGCCTGATTGAAGAATTGCAACTTCATTTCAGGATCAAAAATCGCCACAGCTGTTGAAAGCTGATCCAGCGTTTCCGCATGGCTACGCAAGGTGCGCTGCAATTCCGCCCGCACCTGCTCCAGATCGCTCATATTAGCTGCAAAACCGGCAGAACCGGCAGAGCATGAAACCTCCGCCACATCCAGCATATGGCGGTCACCATCGATAACAGTCGCCAAACGGTCGCGGAAAGTCGCAATAGATGCGCCTTGCTGACTGGACTGCGCGATTGCTAACTGCTGGGCTGGCTGATGGCTCAGATCGGCAGACAATACACGCTCACGCTCAATCTTCTGACGCGCCTGCTCACCCAGCAGTTCCCGCCCCTCATGAAGCACCTGATCCAGATCATTCGCACCGACAGCCTGCACATAGGCATTATTCGCCCAGTTCAGACGCCCGTCGATATCGCGAGTCCATACCGTCTGATCAAGACGGTTCAGCAGCGCATGAAGCATCGTCAGTGTTTCGGACAGTTCATTATTCTGCGCCTGCAATTGCGCGGCTCTTGCCTGAACACCATCAACATTAATAAAGCGGGTGATAGCATAGGCACCGGTTGTCTGTCCCTGCACTTCCAGCATGGTGCCATTATTGGTCTCAACCAGAAAATCAAAAGAGCGGCCATATTCACGCAGCGATAAAATCGCGCGCTCCAGTGCCACCACGGAATCGGTGCGCAGCCAGCGCCCGAAACTTAAAAACGCGGCCTGATCCTGCGGCACACCGCTGGCAACCGGCAACTGTCCCAGCACTTCTGTCTGAACATTGTGCTGTGTCGCGCCACGCTTTGCAGGTTCCGCCCCTGCCCAGACCACAATACGCTGATCTTTTAAGTTAAGCAGGGTTTCACTGCGCGTTGCAGCATGGCTGAGATCGGCTACACGTGCGCGTAAAGCTGCATTTTCGCGGTTCACACGGTTGCGGCTGCGGATAATCCAGCTGACCGACAGAAGAGCGGCACCGGTGACGCCCACAACAATGGCAAATTGCACCACTTCATTCGGACCTAAGGTGCTACCACCCGGCATCGGAATACGCCCGATATCATAGCTTTGTGCGAATGCCTGACCTGCTGCCAAAACAGAAGAAAATGAAGCTGTCGCTGCCAGAGCTTTGCGAAAATTGCGGCCTATTGCAGAGCCTGTATTTCGAAATGAGCCGACACCTGACATGCCTTAATATTCTCCGTCGCAGCATTTGCTGCTTCATAACTGTTTAAAAATCTGCGCAGAAAATTCTGCCATTATCTTCGAATCATACCACAATACAGCTACAGGGAATCCGTTTGAAGCGCTGCGCGCGCAAAAATAAAAGCCGGAAGAATGTCAATCCTTCCGGCTACAATATGTGGTATGTCGATTAAGTTATAGTTAATATCTGTAGTGATCTGACTTGAAAGGCCCCTGTGGTGTCACGCCGATATATGCAGCCTGTTCCTCAGAAAGCACAGTCAGTTTAACGCCAAGCTTGGCCAGATGCAGACGAGCGACCTTTTCATCAAGGTGCTTCGGCAGCACATAGACTTCGTTTTTGTAAGTCTCACCACGAGTGAACAGCTCGATCTGACCCAGCACCTGATTGGTGAAAGAGGCAGACATCACAAAGCTCGGATGACCGGTCGCATTGCCGAGATTGAGCAGACGGCCTTCAGACAGCAGGATCAGACGTTTATCATCCGGGAAGGTGATCATATCGACCTGCGGCTTGATATTCGTCCATTTCAGATTGCGCAGAGCGCCGACCTGAATCTCATTATCAAAATGGCCGATATTGCCGACAATCACCATGTCTTTCATCTTGCGCATATGCTCGATGGTGATGACATCTTTATTGCCGGTTGTGGTGATGACAATATCTGCATCCGCTGCGGCATCGTCCAAGGTCACCACTTCAAAACCATCCATCGCTGCTTGCAAAGCGCAGATCGGATCAACTTCCGTAACCTTCACGCGCGCACCGGCACCCAGCAGTGACTGGGCAGAACCCTTGCCCACATCACCATAGCCACAGACAACAGCTACCTTACCGGCCATCATCACATCGGTGCCGCGGCGGATACCGTCCACCAGCGATTCCTTGCAGCCGTATTTATTGTCGAATTTCGATTTGGTTACACTGTCATTGACGTTAATGGCAGGGAAAGGCAGCTGACCGGAGCGCTGCAACTGGTAAAGACGGTTTACACCGGTGGTGGTTTCTTCTGTCACGCCTTTCAGCGCCGCACGCTGGCGGGTGAAAAAGCCCGGCGTTTCCCCCATGCGCTTTTTGATCTGGGCGAAGAGGATTTCCTCTTCTTCACTGCCCGGTTTAGACAGCACATCTTCACCAGCCTCGGCACGGGCTCCGATCAGAATATACATGGTGGCATCGCCGCCATCATCGAGGATCAGATTAGAAGGCTCACCGTCCGGCCACTGGAAAATTTTATCCGTATAGGTCCAATATTCTTCCAGTGTTTCGCCCTTAATTGCAAAAACCGGTGTGCCTTCAGCTGCAATTGCCGCCGCCGCATGATCCTGTGTCGAGAAAATATTGCACGACGCCCAACGCACTTCCGCACCCAGCGCCTGAAGTGTTTCAATCAGTACGGCAGTCTGAATAGTCATGTGCAGGGAGCCGGAAATCCGTGCACCCTTCAATGTCTGTTTCGGCCCGAATTCCTCACGCGATGCCATCAAACCCGGCATTTCTGTTTCCGCAATGACAATCTCTTTGCGTCCCCAGTCAGCCAGACTGATATCCTTGATGATATATTCTCCCGATACAGACATCTGCACTCCGCTTTCAGCTGTTACAATTTCATCTGAAAAGATTTGTAGCAGATCAAGGAAGAGCGCTCAAATAAAATATAAGGCAATCTTTATATCTTTATGTAACCTGAGCCAGCCAATAAAAAAGCACCGGAAAACCGGTGCTTTTTTGCGTTTCATATGGGAGAATTCAGCATTCTTCGCCGAATTTATCACCGACCAGCTGCTCCAGAGCATCAAGAACTGCTGCCGCCTCAACGCCGCAGGCGCTGACTTCAATGCAACATCCCGGAGATGCCGCAAGCATCATCAGCCCCATGATAGATGTGCCGCCAACACTCATGCCGTCTTTCTCAACACGAACATGCGCATTAAAACTATCTACCAATTGCACAAATTTAGCTGAAGCCCGCGCGTGCAAGCCGCGCTTGTTCACAATCGTGAGCGTCCGGCTTTCCGCCTTATCAGGCTCATAACACCCGCTGACCGCAATCTGAGCCATATTTTGCTTTCCCGTCAGGTCTGACTTGTTAAGTCAGCACCTGATTTTGTTATTTACTCGTCAGTATCAGACTTAATTACTTGCTAGTCAGTACCTGACTGGCAACATTAATATATTTACGGCCGGCATCCTGCGCCTCGCGCAAAGATGCTTCCATATCATCGGACTGGCGTATACTTGTCAGCTTGATCAGCATTGGCAGATTAACGCCTGCGATCACTTCAACTCTGCCTGCATCCAGAACCGAGATTGCCAGATTTGAAGGTGTACCGCCAAACATATCGGTCAGAATGATAACACCCTGCCCCTGATCAGCCTTGCTCACCGCCGCGACAATATCTTCACGACGTTTTTCCATATCATCATCGGCACCGATACATACGGTTTCGAAATTTTCCTGAGGGCCGACAACATGCTCAACAGCATGGTGAAACTCTTCGGCCAGCCTTCCGTGCGTAACAAGCACGAGTCCGATCATTATTAAACTGCTCCCGCTGGTCGCTTTTCCATTGTCGCGCTCACAATATAAAAGCCTGTAAGCTATATCTGAACCACAGATTCAAACATTTATCCGTTAAAACACAAAACCGTAGCCGATATTGCCTGAATTTCAGCTCAGATTTTCAATATTGACCCAGACCTTCTATGTTGGCACCGAGAATAATGAGTGCAAGCAAAAAATAAAGCCCCTCGCGGCTTTCGTCGGTTATGCCGCACTGAAACACATATTTTTATTATAAATCAGTCGTTAAAAAATCTTGTATTTTAGACAGATTTGCTGCTGCCCCAGCGTTTCATAAATAAAGTGGCTTCAATTGCCCGTGCACATTGCAGCGAATCGCAATCGCCAGCCAGCGCCGGTAATGTCAGAACAGGCAGCATAAGACCTACCAGCTCACGTTTTTCATCTGTCGGATAACGCGGCGCTTTATCTGCTGTCAGCAGCTCTACCAATAAATTGATTTCAGCCTGCGGTTGATACGACACTTCAAACAAGCCGGCACCACGAATTTCAACCGCACCGGCAATCGCATCAGGTGCTGAAGCAATCAGGTTCCCGTTTTCCGTGCTGATAATTGTCTGATCATCGGAAATCAGCATCCCCACGCGCCCGTTCTGATGGGCGCGCTCGATCAGGGTCAGCGCCAGAGATGATTTGCCTGAACCGGAAGCCCCGCACAGTAAAATGCCAAAAGAGCCAAGAACCAGAGACGTCGCGTGAAACACAAAACCTTCAGGATTATTCATGTGTTTCTCCGTTCTTTGTGATTCAATTTTCCGTATTCTGTGCCGTCTGCCCGCGTTGACGCTTCGTATTTTCCGGCAATTCCGCAGGCAATTCAATCAGGAAACGTGCGCCCAGCCAATGCTCGGGATTTTCAGGATCCAGAATATTCGATGCTGTCAGTGTGCCGCCATGCGCTTCAATAATCTGCCGGCTGATTGACAGCCCCAGACCTGAATTCTGCCCAAAGGCTTCCGAGGACGGACGATCCGTATAGAAACGCTCAAAAATACGTTCAATATTTTCAGCGCCAATTCCGGGTCCGTTATCCTCAACAGTCACCTGAATTTTTGCACCCTTATGTTTCAGAAAAATTCTGATTTCACCATTATCTTCCGGCACAAAGCTACGGGCGTTTTCAATCAGGTTCGATACAACCTGACCAATGCGCAGATCATGTCCGGGCAGATAAAAGCCTTTTGCACCGCTCGGCAGCTTACCTATATCCAGCAGGATTTTTGTGCCGACTTTGTTACGCCGCACTTCTCTGGCCGCCGCAACAATATTATTGAGCAATGCCTGCATATCCACCCGATCCGTATGTTCACGGGCAAGCTCGGCATCCAGACGCGATGCATCGGAAATATCAGTGATCAGACGATCTAAACGCCGCACATCATGCTGGATAACCTCCAGAAGACGGTTTTTCGCACTATCTGTCTTCGCAAGCGGCAAGGTTTCAACCGCACTGCGCAAAGAAGTCAGCGGGTTTTTCAGCTCATGGCTGACATCTGCCGCGAAGCTCTCAATAGCTTCAATACGTGCATAAAGTGCATCCGTCATATCACGGATAGACGTGGAAAGATGTCCGACCTCATCCTGACGATCAGAATAATCCGGAATTTCCACACGGCCTTTAATCCCGTGGCGCACACGATCAGCGGCTTCAGACAATCGGCGTAACGGATTAGCGATAGTTGACGCCAGAAACAGCGACAGGATCACCATAACCAGCGACACAACAACAAAGACGCGCAGGATCGCATTGCGTTCACCGCGAACAATCTTGTCAATGTCTCCGCCCTCGGTCGACATCAGCAACACGCCGAGCACCGCACGGTAGCGCTGGATCGGCACGGCAACCGACACGACCAGCTCACCTTTTTCATTGCGACGCTGTGCCTTGCCGGATGAACCGGTCAGAGCCGTAATCACTTCCGGATAAACCGAACCATTCCCGCCTGGTTGTTCCTGATAAAGCGGCAAACTGTTGCGGTTGATCAGATTGTTGAACCACGTGCTGATACGGTCACCGAAACCGCGGTCATCTTCATCCAGATCCGGCAAATCATAGCTCAAAACCTGCCCGCGCGAATAGAGATGGCGCGAATCCAGCAGGATATTGGCATTATTATCGTAGATGCGCGCGCGCGTACTGGTCGGAGAAATCAGTGTGCGCAGCAGAGGTGCCACTTTTTCCGGATTGATCGGAAACTCCCAGTTGTCCGGTGAATCCGGTGATGGGGTAATGCTCTGTCCGGCCTGCAGTTCCAGCAGTTTATCCGGATCAATCATAATCGAATTGGTATCAACACTTGCCGATGAGGCAATGGAAGCCGCAATAATTTTACCCTGCGTCAGAAGACTTTCGATCTTCGCATCCACCAGTCCATCACGAAACTGGTTGAGATACATGATCCCCGAAACCAGCACCGCAAGGGCTGCAAGATTGAGAAACAGAATACGCTTGGTCAGACTGGAAAACACATAATTTCCCAATGTCCGGCGAACCGGAGAAAACAGGCGTCGCCAGACAAGCGAACGCTGACGGCGCGCAAGACGCTCTTTGCGACGCAATGTGCTTCTGTTTTCAGTTTCAGCGACCATTGAGGATGATCTGTTCCTTCAGCAAACAAGACAGAGCGGTTATGCGATGCATTATAACCGCTCCGTGCTTTTTATATCAGCTATATTTGTGAGCTTTACGCTTCGTGCTTTCTTATATTGCGAAGCGGTTACGCTTCGCGGAAGCGATAGCCAACACCGTAAAGCGTCTCAATCATTTCAAAATCATCATCAACAACTTTGAACTTCTTACGCAGGCGCTTGATATGACTGTCGATCGTGCGGTCATCCACATAGACCTGCTCGTCATAGGCCGCATCCATCAACGCATCGCGGCTTTTAACAACACCCGGGCGCTGTGCCAATGAGTGCAGGATCAGAAATTCGGTGACTGTGAGTGTGACCGGCTCGCCCTTCCATGTGCAGGTATGGCGTTCCTGATCCATTTCCAGCTGACCGCGCTGCAAAGATTTTGTCGGCTGTCCCGGATTTTTAACCGCACCCTCTCGGGCAGCTACACGGCGCAGTACCGCTTTAACACGCTCAACCAGCAAACGCTGGGAGAACGGCTTGGTAATAAAATCATCCGCACCCATTTTCAGGCCGAATAATTCATCAATCTCATCATCTTTCGATGTCAGGAAGATCACCGGCAGATCAGATTTCTGGCGCAGGCGGCGGAGCAGCTCCATACCATCCATACGCGGCATTTTAATATCAAAAATTGCAAGATTTGGCGGACGTGCCATCAGACCATCAAGCGCTGAAGCGCCGTCTGTATAGGTCTCGACCCGATAGCCTTCCGACTCCAGAGCAATGGAAACAGAAGTCAGGATATTGCGATCATCATCTACAAGCGCAATGGTCTGTGTTACCGGAACTTCCCTCATCAGGTCGCTTCTCCTCAATTATCTTCAACGATCATTCTTTATATAGCACGTCTTTTAAGCAGGACAAATTAAGTACAAAGTAAGGCGAGACGGCTTTCTCTCATGCTTTACCTGCAATTTATGTCCGCAACAGATGCCTTCCTTATGTGGATAGTCGTAAAATAAATTGCCATATAACCGATTTAAAAAAATTTAAAAAAATTTTAAACGATTAAAGATTTGAAATTGTCTCGCTAATCTGGTTGTGACTTTGCCTTAGCGCGGAGAGAAAATGCGCTGTCGACCAACCACTAAAAACTGCGAGTGAAAATTATGATCGAGACTGGCAATCGCAACCCAGCTGCTTCCATTGCAACGACGGGGCTAAATGACCTCGCCGCGGTCTATTATAATTTTGGGCCCGCCCAGCTTTATGAAGAGTCGATCCGCCGTGGTGAATCGACCCTGACAGCACAAGGTGCATTGATGGCCGTGACCGGTCAGCATACCGGCCGCAGCCCTAAAGACAAATTCGTTGTGCGCGATGCGACCACCGAAGATCAGATCTGGTGGGATAACAACAAGCCGATGAGCCCGGAAAACTTTGCCAAGCTGCATGCCGATTTCATCGAGCATGCCAAAGGCAAAGAATTGTTTGTTCAGGATCTGATCGGCGGCGCCGACGCTGAGCACAATATCAAGGTTCGCGTTGTTACCGAATTTGCATGGCACTCGCTGTTCATCCGCAACCTGCTGATCCGTCCTGAAATTGCTGCTCTGCAGAGCTTCATGCCGGAAATGACCATTATTGATCTGCCATCCTTCCGCGCTGATCCTGAAAAATACGGCTGCCGCACTGAAACTGTGATTGCCTGCGATCTGGTCAATAAAGTTGTGCTGATCGGCGGTACGTCCTATGCCGGTGAAATGAAGAAGTCGGTCTTTACCGCACTCAACTACATTCTGCCTGCAAAAGGCATCATGCCGATGCATTGCTCGGCTAATGAAGCGCCGAATGGTGATACAGCTGTGTTCTTCGGTCTGTCCGGCACCGGTAAAACCACCCTCTCCGCTGATCCGACACGCACGCTGATCGGTGATGATGAACACGGCTGGAGCGAAAACGGCATCTTCAATTTTGAAGGCGGTTGCTACGCCAAGACCATCCGTCTCTCGGCAGAAGCTGAACCGGAAATTTATTCCACAACACAGCGCTTCGGCACCGTGCTGGAAAATGTTGTTCTTGATGAAAGCCGCCAGCCGGATTTCAACGATGGTTCGCGCACGGAAAATACCCGCGCAGCCTATCCGCTGGATTTCATCTCCAATGCATCCAAGACAGGCACTGCCGGTCAGCCTAAGAATGTTATCATGCTGACTGCTGATGCGTTCGGCGTGATGCCTCCGATTGCCAAGCTGACCCCTGCTCAGGCCATGTACCACTTCCTGTCCGGTTATACCGCTAAGGTTGCCGGCACTGAAAAAGGTGTGACCGAGCCGGAAGCAACCTTCTCCACCTGCTTTGGTGCGCCTTTCATGCCGCGCCATCCGTCGGAATATGGTGATCTGCTACGCAAACTGATTGCTGAGCACAAAGTTGACTGCTGGCTGGTCAACACTGGCTGGACCGGTGGTGCTTACGGCACCGGCAACCGTATGCCGATCAAGGCAACACGCGCCCTGCTCTCCGCAGCGCTTGACGGTTCGCTCAATGGTGCAGAGTTCCGCACAGACCCTAACTTCGGTTTTGAAGTTCCTGTAGCTGTTCCGGGCGTAGATTCGAAGATTCTGGATCCGCGTTCAACATGGGCTGACAAAGAAGCCTATGATGCACAAGCTAAGAAACTTGCCAATATGTTCATCACCAACTTCGGCAAGTTTGAAGACCATGTGGATGCAGAAGTTCGTTCAGCTGCACCGGTTCTGGCAATTGCTGCTGAATAAATAAATCTGCATTTCTAAAATTAAGAACGGTGCCTTTATGGCACCGTTTTTATTTCTGCCGTTGCCTTCGCAGATTTCAGATATTCCGCTATAAGCGGCTATGACGGAACAAAATAAACATCTTATCCGCATTACCAACCGGATCAGTATTCATGAAAATCTGCTGGAGGAGAGCTTTATCCGCTCTTCAGGTCCCGGCGGGCAGAATGTGAATAAGGTATCCACTGCGGTGCAACTGCGCTTTGCAGCCTCGCAAGCCGGACTGCCGGAAGATGTCTATGCGCGCCTCATCAGCCTTGCAGGGCAGCGCGCGAATAAAGACGGCGAAATCCTGATTGAAGCCAGCCGCTTTCGCAGTCAGGAGAAAAACCGCGAAGATGCACGCAATCGTATGATTGCTCTGATTGTAGAGGCTGCCAAGCCGCCACCGCCGCCTCGCAGAAAGACCAAACCCACCAAAGGGTCTGTCGAGCGGCGTCTGAAAGCAAAATCAGGACGTGCTGACGTCAAAAAAATGCGCCAGCGTATCAAATCTGATTAATTTGACAGGGTTGCTATTATTTTAAACAACCGGCTTTCTTAATTCATTTATCTGCCTATATTCTTTAACCGGATGATATCTGACGCCAAAAGGAGAAACGGAATGGGCATATTTGATTTTGTGAAATCGGTTGGTACCAAACTTGGCTTTGGTGATGATGAGCCGAATGCAGATGATCTGAAAAAAGAGCTGGATTCGCATAATCTCGGCACCGGTGATGTACAGGTCTCCGTTCAGGGCGATAAAGCTGTGCTGACAGGCAATGTCAAAGATCAGTCCGCTTTTGAAAAAGCGATTATTGCTGTCGGTAACTCCCTCGGTGTTTCCAAAGTTGAAGCGTCCGAGCTTAAAGTTGAGGGCACTGCTGATGGCGCTGCACCGGTTTTCTACACGGTGAAAAAGGGCGACAATCTCTGGAAAATCGCTGAAGCCCAGTATGGCAAAGGCCACGGTGATAAAAACCCGAAAATCTTTGAAGCCAATAAGCCAATGCTAACCTCGCCGGATAAAATCTATCCGGGTCAGGTTCTGCGCATTCCGCCGCTGGCATAATTCAGTTCAAAACAAAAAGCCCCGCTGTCATCAACAACGGGGCTTTTTTACAACTCTGAAGCTCAGATTTTGCGCAGAGCCACTTCTTCAATCATATGATTTTCCCCTTTGCGCAGGATCAGATCTGCGCGTGGACGGGTCGGCAGAATATTCTCAAACAGGTTTTTGAGATTGATATTCGTCCATAAACCTTCGGCAATAGACAATGCCGCCTCTTCCGACAATTGCGAATAGCGATGGAAGAAGCTCTGCGGATCCCGGAATGCCGTTTCGCGCAGTTTCATGAAGCGGTTGATATACCACTTGTGGATCAGCACCGGATCGGCATCAATATAGATCGAGAAATCAAAAAAATCTGACACGAATGGCACGGCCTTGCCGTCTGCCGGCAGATCACGCACCTGCAGCACATTAATGCCTTCGAAAATCAGAATATCCGGACGGTCAATGGTCACATATTCTCCGGCAACCACGTCATAGGTCAGATGCGAATAGACCGGCGCCTGCACATGGCTCATACCCGCCTTCATCGAAGACAGAAAATTGAGAATGGCACCGGCATCATAACTGTCCGGAAAGCCTTTGCGCTCCATGCGGCCTTCAGCACGCAGCACTTCATTGGGATAGAGAAAGCCGTCAGTCGTCACCAGCTCAACTTTAGGGCTCGATGGCCAGCGGCTCAACAATTCCTTCAGAATACGCGCTGTAGTCGATTTTCCGACAGCAACAGAACCGGCAATCCCGATGATAAACGGCGTTTTGACCGTATCATCCTTCATCAGAAACTGTTTGCGCTGCGTATACAGCGATTGCAGCGCTTCCACATGGGTTGATAGCAGGCGCGACAAAGCCAGATAAATCCGGCGCACCTCGTCCAGATCAACAGGATCGTTCAGTGAGCGCAGACGTTTCACTTCATCCAGCGTCAGGGTCAGCGGTGTATCGGCACGGAACTCTGCCCATTCCGCTGCCGTGAAGACCTGATAAGGCGAGTAATGCTTATTCTTGAAAAGATCCATGGAGTGCATATTGGTCTCTGAGTAAAACTGGAATCCGAATAAATTCTTCCGGTTATTCCGGTTTTCGTGCAGCTTTTTCCTGAAGACCAGTCTGCGATGTGCGGTTATCCAGCTCCTGCATCACGGTTTCCAGCGACACGCCTGCAATTTTCCACACCACCATCAAATGATAGAGCAGATCAGCACTTTCCGATACGACCGCTTGCTGGTCTTGCATCATGGCAGCAATCACAGTTTCAACAGCTTCTTCACCCAGCTTCTGGGCAGCCTTATGCTGTCCCTTGGCAATCAGTGAAGCCGTATAAGATGATCCGTCTGAGGCCGCTGCGCGTTTTGCAACAATCTGCTCAAGGTCAGCAAGGGTGAAATCTGTCATGCTGCACTCCTGTTTCAGTGCAATTTATAGAATGCGCGAAGAATCCCGCATAGCAATGCCAATGGTCTTTAAAGCAAATGAGGGATGAAAAGCACCCCTCACCGTATGAAACAAGTTAATTTTACCAGAGAACCAGAGCCGTTTCCTATTCGTAAACAGCTCTAGAGCGGGTTACGTCCAGATTGGATCACAGTGCTCGCTCTAGATTCTTTAATTTGCCGCATTATCACGGGCGTCAAGTTGATCCAACTTGACTGTGAAATGCTTTAAGCTTTTAACTCTGAATATCATCCAGACGCACAGCAATACCGTGACTTGCCATATAGCGTTTGGCTTCTTCAATCGTGTATGTGCCGAAATGGAAGATCGAAGCCGCCAGCACTGCACTGGCATGGCCTTCTTTAACACCCGCCACCAGATCATCCAGCGAGCCAACGCCGCCGGAAGCAATAACCGGTGCGCGCACGGCATCAGCCACAGCGCGCGTCAAAGCCAGATCATAACCAACTTTGGTGCCGTCACGATCCATCGAGGTCAGCAGGATTTCCCCTGCTCCCCGATCAACCATTGTGCGGGCAAATTCAATCGCATCAAGACCGGTTGCATTGCGTCCGCCATGGGTAAAAATTTCCCAGCGATCAGCCTCACCTGCCCCCGACACTTTCTTGGCATCGACAGCCACGACAATGCACTGATTGCCGAATTTATCTGCCGCTTCTGCAATCAGATCAGGGTTTTGTACCGCAGCAGTATTGATCGAAACCTTGTCAGCACCGGCCAGCAAGAGCTTACGGATATCAGCAACCGCACGCACACCACCACCAACAGTCAGCGGCATGAAACATTGTTCAGCTGTGCGGGCAACCACATCGAAAATCGTCTCGCGATTGTCCGATGAAGCCGTAATGTCGAGAAAGCAGAGCTCATCGGCACCGGCTGCATCATAGGCTTTTGCCGCTTCCACCGGATCACCGGCATCAATCAAGTCAACGAAATTGACGCCCTTGACGACGCGGCCGTCTTTTACATCGAGACAAGGAATTACCCGAGCTTTAAGCATTACTGCCTCCCCGCGCGGCTTTTAAGATTGCCAGCGCTTCAGCCGGATCAATACGGCCGTCATAAAGCGCACGACCGGAAATCGCACCTTCCAGCTTACGGGCGTCAGGTTGCGTCATGCGATGAATATCATCCATCGAGGCCAGACCACCGGAGGCAATCACCGGAATGGACACAGCTTCTGCCAAGCCCAGAGTTGACGGCCAGTTGATGCCTGCCAGAATACCGTCGCGGTCAATATCCGTATAGATAATGGCTGCGACCCCTGCCCCTTCAAATTTCTGAGCCAGTTCAATCACGCCGAGTTCTGAAGCTTCTGCCCAGCCCTCAACCGCAACCTTGCCGCCTTTGGCATCAATACCAACGGCCACTTTACCCGGAAACTCTTTACAGGCCTCAATAACCAGCTGCGGATCACGCACGGCAACGGTGCCGAGAATGACGCGGGAAAGCCCTTTAGAAAGCCATGCCTCAATATGCTCCAGCGTGCGGATACCGCCACCGAGTTGCACCGGATTTTTAGTCGCTTTGAGGATAGCTTCCACGGCCGCGCCATTGACGCTGGAGCCTGCAAAAGCACCGTTCAGATCAACCACATGAAGCCACTCAAAACCCTGATCCTCGAAGGCTTTCGCCTGAGCCGCAGGATCAGTGTTATAAACCGTGGACTGGTTCATATCACCCAGTTTCAGGCGAACGCATTCACCGTCTTTCAGGTCAATTGCCGGAAAAAGTATCATGGCTTCCACTTCAGGAAATTAGTAATAAGTTTGAGACCGAGGTGCTGGCTTTTCTCCGGATGGAACTGCGTGCCGACAATATTATCGCGCGCAATTGCTGCCGTGACTGTTCCGCCATAGCTGGTCGTTGCCAACACATCAGTGCTATGTTTCACATCAAACATATAGGAATGCACGAAATAGGCATGCAAGCCCCGCTCGCCCGTAGCGATACCATCAAACACCGGATGATCATGGTTCAGCTCAATCGTATTCCAGCCAATCTGCGGAATTTTCAGCGCGGCATCAGACGGCTTCATCTCACGCACATCGCCCTCAATCCAGTTGAGACCATTGGTGGTGCTTTTCTCCAAGCCTCGCGTTGAAAGCAGCTGCATACCAACGCAAACGCCAAGAAACGGCCGCGCTTTATGCTGAACAACTTCGCTCAAAGCATCGACCATGCCGGAAACCGCATCCAGACCGTGGCGGCAATCGGCATAGGCACCGACACCTGGCAGCACAATATGATCTGCGGCGAGTACGGCTTTGGCATCGCTGGTCACGTCCACATGAATAGGACTGCCCATATCCGATACCGCACGTTCAAAAGCCTTGGCTACCGATTTGAGATTTCCGGAACCATAATCAATAATGGCAACACGCATGTCACGACCTTCCGTGATAATCAACCAGACCGATCATGGCACCCGTTGCAGGTGCAGCATTGCCGGTCATTGTGCTTTTTAACGCTACCTTGTCAGAGACCACAGCTTGCGGTTCTGCTCTTTCCGCAGGTTTTGAAGCACCATAAAAATAATGAGTTTCCGCATCGCTCAAGTCATTGGCACTAATCAGTGCCACTTCCTCGTAACCCTTGCGCCGGAGAGCCGTGAGATACCAGTTACGCCCTTCAAGCGCAACAAACAGCGACAGCAAAAACGACAGACCGGAAACGACTAATGCAGAAGACAGATAAGAGCCCAAAACGCTGAATGCACCCCAGCCGATCAGAGCCACCATCAGCGCATGCCACCACAGGCGATGCGTAAGCAGCCAGAGAAACGGCAGGATCAGCGCGAAGACGGTAAATTCATCGCGCACAAAAATCGTATGGTCACCCGCAACAGCTTTAACCGGTTTCAGTTTTACCGCGTCCGTTGGTTCCAGAACGATATAGCTGGCCATAATCAGCCTTTCAGCGTACCTTTTGTCGAAGGAATGGCATCTTTCTGCCGCGGATCGGTTTCAATCGCCATACGCAATGCGCGCGCCACAGCCTTGAAACAAGTCTCGGCAATATGATGGTTATTGATACCATAGCGCATATTCACATGCAGGGTAATGCCGGCATTCTGCGCCAGCGCCTGAAAGAACTCCCGCACCAGTTCCGTGTCAAAAGTCCCGATTTTCGGCGCATTGAAGGCCACATTCCAGATGAGATACGGACGTCCGGAAACATCGAGTGCAGCAGAGGTCAGTGTCTCGTCCATCGCGAGATCAATCGAGGCATAACGCACGATACCGCGGCGTTCGCCCAAGGCTTCTGCAATGGCTTTACCGATCGCAATGCCGGTATCTTCAACCGTATGATGGTCATCAATATGCGTATCGCCCTTGGTGGTGATATTCATATCAATCAGCGAATGTCGCGATAATTGCTCCAGCATATGATCGAAAAAGCCAACGCCGGTCGAAATATCGAAACGGCCCGTACCATCCAGAAATACTTCAGCTTCAATGCTGGTTTCTTTGGTGCTGCGGCTGACTTTTGCTATACGCTGATTGCTCATATTGATAACCCGATCTTGTTCTTCTCCAAAGTTGTTCTAGAGCACATCCCGAAAAGTGTGAAGCGGTTTTCGGGTCAGATGTGCGTAAATTCAAGGAGACAGAGCATTTCCAAAACTTCTAATAATCAGAAATGCTCTGTACAGTGCCGGAGTTTTGCCAAATGCTTTGATGATAGAGGCTGTATTATTGTCCGTTGTAATTTACGTATGAGATCATAAATACAGCAGATCGATTTGATGAAGACCAATCAGCGGAGTTGCGCGAATGATTGAACATAACCCGACTACAATTTACGGCACCACTATTGTCACCGTGCGCAAGGGCAATAAAGTGGTGATCGCCGGCGACGGACAAGTGTCCCTCGGTCAGACCATTATGAAGGGCAATGCCCGCAAAGTGCGCCGTATCGGCAAAGGCGGCAGCGTAATTACCGGTTTTGCCGGTGCGACTGCCGATGCTTTTACCCTGCTTGAACGACTGGAAGCCAAGCTGGAGCAATATCCGGATCAGCTAATGCGCGCCTCCGTAGAACTGGCCAAAGACTGGCGTACCGACCGCTATTTACGCAAACTGGAAGCGATGATGCTGGTTGCGGACAAGAATATCACGCTGGCAATTACCGGCCTCGGCGATGTTCTGGAACCGGAAAACGGTGTGATGGCGATCGGCTCCGGCGGTAATTATGCCCTGTCGGCTGCCCGTGCACTGATCGACACAGATATGGATGCGGAAGCCATTGCCCGTAAGGCAATGACTATTGCTGCGGAAATCTGCGTCTACACAAACAGCAATTTCACCGTGGAAAGTCTTGATTGCGCGTAAGAACCTGCCAATTATGCGAAAACATAATTTTAATTCTGTTTATCGCTAAAGGTATATCGTGAGCATATCACCACTTTCGACCACCGCGCCCACACCGTCATGGCAGTGGGGTAAAATCCTGATCATCATCGGAATAACGACGGCTGTTCAGGCGGTTATTCTCTACATGATGGGGCGCGTTCCAGTCTGCGAATGCGGAACAATCCGTCTCTTCGTGAATGAAGTGAACAGCAATGAAAACTCCCAGCAGCTCTTTGACTGGTACACGCTGTCTCACATCATTCACGGCTTTATTTTTTACGGATTGTTCTGGCTGATTGCGCCAAAAGCACCGCTGCATGTGCGGTTGTTTCTGGCGCTTGGGTTAGAAATTGGCTGGGAGCTGGTTGAGAATTCGAATTTCATTATTGAGCGCTACCGTGCCAATACATCCTCCGTGGATTATTTCGGCGACAGTATTCTCAATTCTGTGTTCGATACGTTCTCAATGGTGCTGGGCTTTTTTCTCGCAGCCCGGCTTCCTATATGGGTGATAATCGTCACGGCGGTGTTTTTCGAAATTCTTGCCCTTATCGTTATTCGAGACAACCTCATTCTCAATGTTATCATGCTGCTGCATCCATTCGACTTTATCCGGCAGTGGCAAAGCGGATCCTGATAAATATGACCACATTTTCTCCTCGTGAAATCGTCTCTGAGCTTGATCGCTTCATTATCGGCCAGAAAGCTGCCAAGCGCGCCGTAGCCATTGCCCTGCGCAATCGCTGGCGCCGCCAGCAGCTGGAAGGCAATATGCGCGAAGAAGTGATGCCGAAGAATATTCTGATGATCGGACCAACCGGCGTCGGTAAGACGGAGATTTCACGCCGTCTTGCCAAGCTTGCCGGTGCACCTTTCATCAAGGTTGAAGCGACAAAATTCACTGAAGTCGGCTATGTCGGCCGCGATGTTGAGCAAATCATCCGTGATCTGGTGGAAATCGCCATTGGTCTCGTGCGTGAGAAAAAGCGCGAAGAGGTCAAAGCCAAAGCTCATATCAATGCGGAAGAACGCGTGCTGGATGCACTGGTCGGCAAAACTGCCAGCCCTGCAACCCGAGACAGTTTCCGCAAGAAACTGCGCGAAGGCGATCTCGATGATAAAGAAATCGAGATTGAACTGGCCGATAACAGCTCCGGTATGCCGGGTTTTGAAATTCCGGGCATGCCAGGTGCCAATATCGGCATGATAAACTTAAGCGATATGCTTGGCAAAGCTATGGGCGGACGCACAAAGCCGCGCAAAACAAGCGTTAAAGAATCCTATGCGCTGCTGATCAATGATGAATCTGACAAGCTGCTTGATCAGGATCAGGTAACACAGGAAGCACTGGAAGCCACCCAGAATGACGGGATCGTCTTCCTTGATGAGATCGACAAGATCGCATCCCGAGAAGGCGGCATGGGGGCAGGGGTTTCCCGCGAGGGTGTGCAGCGCGATTTGCTGCCTCTTGTCGAAGGGACAACCGTTGCGACCAAATATGGGCCGGTTAAAACCGACCATATCCTGTTTATCGCATCGGGCGCTTTCCATGTTTCCAAACCATCGGATCTGTTGCCGGAATTGCAGGGACGTCTGCCGATCCGTGTTGAGCTCAATGCTCTGTCACGGGAGGATTTCCGCTCGATCCTGACCGAAACCGAAGTCAGCCTGCTCAAACAATATGTGGCGCTGATGGCTACAGAAAATGTCACGCTTGAGATTACCGATGATGCAATTGATGCCCTTGCGGATATTGCCGTTGATCTCAATTCCACCATTGAAAATATCGGTGCGCGGCGTTTGCAGACGGTAATGGAAAAAGTATTGGACGATATTTCATTCAATGCGCCGGATAAAGGCGGCTCCACCTTCACCGTTGATGCAGCCTATGTGCGCAGCAGCATTGGCGATCTGGCCAAAAATATAGACCTGTCGCGGTTTATTTTATAAACCCGCGAAGCATTGTGTGACATTCACACATCATATGCAGTTAAGTTTTGAAACCCTCTCGACTTGTGCGTGAGGGTTTCATATTTTCTGCGCGAAGTTAAAATGCTGTGCTTTCCTGAAATTTTTTCAGTATTGAGAGCAAATGCAAACGGAGCAAAAAACCTATGAACCTCGGCAATAGTTTTAAACGGATAGCAATCGCTGCCGGAACAGGTTTCTTTGCCCTTTCATCTCTTTCCGCTGCGCAGGCCACAACACTTGTGCCAGCAGGCAACCGTAATGCTGAACAGCCGGCTATTCCTGGTGCTTCCGCCAACCGCACCAAGAAAATGAATACGACCTATGAAGCAAAATATCAGAAAATCTACGGATTGCTAAAATCGGATCGTGCATTGCGCACCAAAATTAAATCAGCTGCAGCTGCCTATAATATCGATCCCGTGCATATTGCCGGTGCGATTATCGGCGAGCATACCTATAATGTTGATGCCTATGATCAGTTGCAAACCTATTATGTCAAAGCTATTTCCTACGTTAAACAGGGCGTAAGCTTCAGCTATAAAGGTGAATCTGTCAGCGACTTTGTTAAACGCCCTGAGTTTGAAAAATGTGCGGGTTTGTCAGAGAGTTATGCGCTCTGGACTTGCCGCGAAAATATCTGGGACAGCAAATTCCGCGGTAAAAAAGTGGGCGGAACATCCTATCCGAACAACCGTTTTGCTGCCGTGTTTTTCCAGCCTTTCTATGCAGGCCAAACCTTTGGTCTGGGCCAGATCAGCCCTCTGACAGCTTTGCAGATGTCCGATATGGTCAATCGTGTATCCGGCCTGCCAAAGCTGAGTGCAGATGATGGTGCGCAGGTCTATAAAACTATTATGGATCCCGATCTGAGCCTGTCCTACATGGCTGCAACAATCAAACATTCCATCAATTCCTATAAGAAATATGCCGATTTCGATATTTCGAAAAATCCGGGTATTACGGCAACCCTGTATAATACCGGTGGCGCAGATGTACGCGCGCGCGCACTGGCCTCTGCAAATGCAGGCAAGCAGGATAAGCTAATGCCGCAGGAAAATTACTACGGCTGGCTGGTCAATTCCAAAATGGATGATTTGCAGTCGCTATTTTAAAAAATCAGCGCAGGCTGCGGTGCTTTTTATGAGCCAGCCGCAGCGTTGTGCTGAGACTTTCGATCATATTCTTGTCCAGAATACGGATATGATTGGCTAATAGATTCGCTAATTCTGTGGCTTCCGGTGACAATCCCGCCGTATCAATCGTCACACGCGGATGCGATATCATAGCGAGATTTTGCAGCTCTTCTGCCTCATCCCAGATAATATTCAAATAACCGATAATTCTTTGCAGAAGATCCCAGGTCGGCTGCCCGCGGCGGCCATGCTCCAGTGCTGAAAGATAAGCGGCAGACACACGGATGGCTGTTGCCATTTCCTTCTGGCTGACACCGCGCTCCTCACGTAATTGTCGTAAACGCAAACCAAACGGTGTCATGGCCGTGACCGCTTAAGAGAGGAAAGGGCGCTGCCTTCTGCCAGCCTTTCAGCCGGTGTTTTGCGCAGCCTGACATAGAGCGCACCCTGTCCGCCGTGATGACGCACCGCATCCTCATAGGCGCTCACATAAATTCGGAACAACGGCGTGGAAAACCAATGCGGTACGGCTTGTTTTAAAACGCCGTCGCTGCCAAAGGACGCGCCTTTACCGGTAATAACCAGCACAAAGCGCAAACCGCGGTGCCATGCATCCGCCAGAAAGCTATAGAGCAGGTCATGCGCTTCGCGCTGCCGCATACCGTGAAGATCAATTCGGGCTTGTATTTCCAGCCGTCCCTTGGCGATTTTTCGGATTGTCGGCCGGTCGATATCATGAATCGGATTGAGAACCGGTTCTTGTTTTTTGCGCGTTTGCAGAGAGGTTTCACCGGATGCTTTCGCAACTCCCGCCTTCACCGGCTCGGAATGCACGCGCTGCGGAATATTGATACCATTTTCAATATCCCAAAGATGCATATCCTCAATCTCAAAAGCCTGCCGTGGTTGAACCGGACGTAAAGGGCGGGTGGTACGCGCCACAGTTTCCCAGAGAATATGATCTTCTGCCTTCATAACCACGACTGAATCTTTCGGAAAATCCTCCGGTAAGACTGATCCTGATTTCGGATTTCTTGTCATTTTCATCGTATTCTGATCCGAAACACGCCTGTCAGAGCGCTTTTTCTTTATTGATTTCACAATGTCAGCCCTCCGCAATCAGACGGGGAACCAGCATTATAAAATCTGCATCATGGCGTATCTGACCGGCAAGCTGCCCTGCCGCATCGCCTGAACCAATAAACAGATCGCCACGGGCAGGGCCGACAATTGCCGTACCGGTATCCTGAGCAATCATTAACCGGTGAAAAACACCATGACGATCAGGAAAGTTACGGACATTTATGAAAAACGGCGTGCCAAAGCAATGATATTTACGATCCACGGCCAGTGATCTTTGTGCGGTGAGGGGTACTTTGGCGGCCGCAACCGGCCCTGACAGAAGATCATCCACCGGCGCTTCGCGGAAGAAAATATATGACCGGTTGTGCCACAAAATTTCATCAATACGGGCAGGGTACTCTGCAAGCCATTGCCGGATTGTCTGCATAGTGACCTTTGCAGGTTCCAGCTCGCCTTTATCAATCAGGACGCGTCCTGCGCCCGTAAAGCCATGCCCAGACTTGGCCGCATAAGTGAGGCGCATCTGACTACCATCTGTAAAATTTAGCCGCACAGCGCCCTGCACATGGGCGAAATAGGCATCAACCTTGTCCGCAACATAGGCAATTTCCAAACCTTGCCCTGTGAGCGCGCCTTGCTCAATCGCCTGCCGGTCAAAATATTCGGTAATCTGCCCGTTATAAGTGCGGCCAAAAGCCATTTCCTCTGGCAGGTTCTCCGGCCGGTTATCTGAATCCAGTTTGATGAGATCTGCTGGTTTACGATAAAACGGAACAGAAAATTCTGCTGTTCTAATCCGTGAAGCAGCAATTTCCGGTTCATAAAATCCGGTCACAAATCCTGTTTGTTGGTCATGAGGGGTAATTTTGACAGGATAAAAATAGCACTCAAAAAACGCACGCGCTGCCTGCCGGTCGATCTCTTGTGTTGCCGCTAATGAACGGGCTTTTGCAAACACAGGCAGTAAATCTTCAAATTGCGGGCCTAAAATCCCGCTCTTATAAGAGTTTGTTTCGGCATAGATTGCAGATTTTAAAAAAGCATCGAGGGCTGCACTATGATCATCCTGCGCCCAGCCTGCACAATCATCAAATTTCAAAATTTCGGTGGAGCAGTGCGCAGCAGACAGATCTGACATAACACTGCTCCTCAATCATTTAAAACTCTGAATATTACTGAAGTTCAGTAGCAGAGATCAATCTTCCGCTTCGGTTGCAATCAGCTTCCAGTTCGGATCACGTCCGGCTGTACTACGGGCAAAAGTCCAGACATCACGGATTTCCGCAACAGTTTCCAGATCACCGTCAATAATATTGCCCTGATTATCCTGCGTTGCGGAGATCATTTCGCTAACGATGCGAACCGTGACTTGTGCATCTTTACCCTTCATATCGGCAGCAGTAATTTTTGCCTGATTGATGCCGACGAAAGTGGAATTAACTTTTTCACCACGGGCTTCACGCTCTTTGATTGCAGCGTCAAAACCTTCATAAACATCTTTGGAGAGCAGGTTTTTCAGAGTTTTGCGATCACCATCTGCATAGGATAGCACAATCATCTCATAGGCCATTTTGGCGCCGTTGAGGAATTCCTTCGGATCAAAACTGGCATCATGGGCGCGAATATTGCGCAGACCATTATTCAGCTCAGAACCGGCAGGCGCCAATGCATCAATAGAGGTAAAATCTTTCGCCGGATTTTCCGCTGTCTGGCGTTGCGGCAGAGAAACAACATTGTCGTTCTGCTGCGGAATTGCAGTCGTGTCTTCCTGACGCTGCGTATAAGGATCGAAAGGCGGACGCTCATTGCCCGTGCGCTTTCCCAATACACTGCGCAGTTGCAGGAAAATAATCACTGCAACGATGAAGAAAAAGAATGTGCCAAAACTGAAAAAATTCATACCGCTCGCCAACTATCTCCGCAGTTATCTGCCGGAATACACAATGAATACAAAATTCTGTATCATCAGCCTCTACCCGTACTGAGCAATTATACAATATCTTTATCTGAAGGCATATTCTGAATATGCCATGTCAAACCGGATACTGATGCCGCAATCGCTCTTCAGGTGCGCTATAATCAGTTATAAACCGACTGAAAGATAACACAAAACTGCTTTGTTTTGAAAAAATATATAGTTCACCGTGTTCTGTCATTCAAATCCCAAACGGGAATTCTTATCTGTATATCCTGTTTAGAGCGTTTCCAGTGGATATTAAATCATAAGAAATGCTCTATCTGTTTGTTTTTACGCATTTCCGAACGCAAAACCGGTTCCCGCTTTTGCTGGAAATGCTTTAAGTTCATAATCCGGCATATTTTACGGAATTATCCGTATCAACCGCCCGTTTAATCAAGAGGTTCCTTACCCGTGACAAAAATGCTTGGTCCAATCAGCCTGCTGCTGTTTTTAGCCCTGCCATTTGTTGAAATTGCCGGTTTTGTCATTGTCGGTTCAGAAATCGGTGTGCTGGCAACGCTTGGTTTGATTGTGCTCAGTGCGGTTTTAGGTTTTTCTCTGTTACGCAGACAGGGACTGAGCCTGCTCAATCAGATGAAGGCGGAAACCGCCGCAGGCCGCGCGCCGCAACGGGAAATCATTCACGGGACATTGCTAATTTTCGCCGGTATTTTGCTGATTATTCCGGGTTTTTTGACCGATATTATCGGCCTTTTTCTGTTTATCCCGTTTGTCCGCGACCTGATCTGGAACCGTTTTTTACGCAATCGTGTGGTCATGGCGACGAATTTTCAGGCAGGCAGTGCCGGCGCCAGCTATCAGCATTACGGACAAAGACCTGCGCCACAGGATGACGATATTATTGATCTCGACCCTGAGGATTATTCCAGTTCATCAGACAGCAATAAAAAGGCTAATAACTCTCCGTGGGGAACAGACCCGAAAGAGATTGAAGACCGCAGAAAATAACGAACACGCAATGCTGAAAATCAGGCTGAAAGAAACCGGAAGGTGCTTTAGCTCTAATAATCACCAGTCCTGCTTTTTGTGGTCCGTTCTTTAGCATTACCAAATGATGCCGCGTGTTATTGCCTGCAAAAGACACATATGCTAGCCAAATGACACGTGTTTCAGATTGCTTTTGCAACAGCCGCAGTTTTCTGAAACCAAAAGATCAATTTTATCGTTCAACTTCTTCGATTAAAGTTGGCTTTACAATAAAATTGTTTAGTCTTTCAAAGTGTTGCAGCACACACAAAAAGTGCTGTCATGCTGTTCGACGGTCTGTCGATCATCGTTAACAAAAAGGTATATGATAATGGCAGAGACGCCAAACGAAGCACAGAACGGTAACGGTAGTGCACAGCCATCCCTCAACATTCTGGCTCAGTATATCAAGGATTTTTCCTTTGAAAGCCCGGGTGCTCCGCTTTCACTGCGTCCGCGTGAAAATGCGCCAAATATCAGCATCAATGTCAATGTAAACGCCAATCCGATCGCTGAAGGCGATTTTGACGTTGTGCTCACACTGACTGCACAGGCCGGTGAAGGCAAAGATGTTCTGTTCAATACAGATCTGGTTTATGGCGGAGTTTTCCGTATTCAGAACATTCCGCAGGAACATATGCTGCCGATCCTGTTCATCGAATGCCCGCGTCTGCTGTTCCCGTTTGCCCGTCAGATCATTGCCGATGCAACACGCAATGGCGGCTTCCCGCCGCTGATGATTGACCCGATTGATTTTGCAACAATGTTCCAGCAGCGTATGGCTGAAGAGCAGGCAAAAGCTCAGGTAAAAAACTAAGTTTTTCAAAATAAATACAAAAAAGCCGCTGCGTTATAAACACAGCGGCTTTTTTGTTTCCTAAACTCAGAGCGTATCCCGAAAAGTGTGAAGCGGTTTTCGGATAAGATACGCGTAAAAACAAAAAGATAGAGCATTTCTTATCATTCAAGATAAACTGGAAATGCTTTAATCAGTTCAGATATTTTTTCCAGATTGCCTTATCGCCCATTTTATCAATCAGCTTCTGATGTGCTGCAAGGTCATCTTCTGTCAGACGTGAAGGCAGGGGTTGAGGGCGCGCTTTCAGAACAATCTCAACGCCCTGTTCATTCCCGTTTTTACTCTCACCGGCTGATTGTACGCTCAATCCCAACGAGGTCTGCTTGCCGCCGAGAAGCTCAATATAAACCTCTGCCAGCAACTCCGTATCAAGCAGCGCGCCGTGAAGCTTACGATGCGCATTGTCAACGCCATAACGCTTACACAGCGCATCCAGCGTATTCGGCCCCATCGGATGCTTGCGCCGTGCCAAAGCCAGCGTATCAATCACCACATCCGTAGAAATCGGCACCTGATTAATCCGCTCCAGCTCGGCATTCAAAAAGCCGATATCGAACATCGCATTATGCGCAACCAGTTTTGCGCCTTCGATAAAGGTCAGAAATTCTTCTGAAATGCCCTGAAATGTTGGTTTATCCAGCAGGCTTTCATCGGTAATGCCGTGCACTGCCAGTGCATCCGGATGCACTTTTTTGCCCTGCGGATTGATATAGACGTGAAATGTTTTGCCGGTGATAAATTTATTCACCATCTCGATACAGCCGATTTCAATCACGCGATCTTCGTTTTTATCAAGACCGGTGGTTTCTGTATCGAAAACAATCTCACGCATAGTTTTATCCTGTAAATTCATTATGCAGCTGTGTTTTGCAGCTTTTCTAAAATGCTAAAGACCTGTTGGCGGGCAAAATCCTTATCTTGCCCCGTATCAACGATAAAATCTGCTTTTGCGCGCTTTTGCTCATCGGGCATCTGACGCGCCAGAATGGCCTGAAACTTCTCTTCTGTCATTCCCTCGCGGGAAAGCACCCGTTCCCGCTGTATTTCATAAGGCGCACTGACCACAAGGATTTTATCCACGCGATCCATTGCGCCGGTTTCAAACAGTAACGGAATATCCAGCACCACAAGTGGTTCACCTTTAGCCTCAGCATCGCGCAAAAACTGCTGTTCTTTAGCCCGGACAAGCGGATGAACTATGTTCTCGAGCTTTTTAAGCTCATCCGGCTTTCCCAAAACACAGGCTGACAGGATTTTGCGGTCAACACGGCCATCTATAACCGCTTCAGGAAAGGCTTCTGCGATCAGCGGAACAGCCTCCCCCTGATAAAGCTGGTGCACCACCGCATCGGCATCATAGACCGGCACTCCTCTATCCGCAAAAATCTGTGCGGTTGTGGATTTCCCCATGCCGATTGAACCGGTAAGCCCTAGCCTGATCATAAATCTGCCTATTATGATTTAAGAACATCATCCAATATGATTTGCCGCAGTTCATCTGTTACCTCAGGGCACACACCGAACCAGTGTTCAAACCCCGGCACAGCCTGATGCAGCAGCATGCCAAGACCGTCCACGCAGCGCAGACCTGCTTGTCGTGCCTGACGTAAAAAAGGCGTTTCCAATGGAATATACACGATATCTGTTGCAATTGCCGTTGGTTTTGCTTGCGCTAAATGAAGCGGAAACTCTTGTGCTTCCCCGTGACCACTCATACCGAGCGATGTCGTGTTCACAATCAGATCGGCACTGCTGACAAAGCCCTGCGCCTCATCCCATCCTGCAGCCTCAACCTTTGAGCCAAAATGTGCAGCCAAAGCCTGCGCCCGCTCCACAGTGCGGTTCACCACAATAATTTTCTCAAAGCCGCGGTTCAGCAAGGCATAAAGCACCGCACGGCTGGCACCGCCTGCGCCCAGAACCAATGCGATTTTTGCGCCTGCATCCCAATCCGGCAATTGCGCATCAAGATTTGCCGCAAAACCATAGGCGTCCGTATTACCGCCATTGAGATGATTTTCCGCATCTATCCACAGTGTATTCACAGCCCCGATGGCTTCAGCCGCCGCATCGCGTTTTTCGCACAAGGCAAAGGCCGCTTCCTTATGCGGTATAGTCACATTGCCGCCGCGCAACCCTTGCTCTGCAAGGGTTTGAATGAAATTCGGAAAATTTTCAGGGCTGTTTTCAATCGCCTTATAGGAACCGCTCAAACCATAGCGCTGCAGCCAGTAATTATGGATCAAAGGTGAGCGCGAATGTTTAATCGGAAAGCCGGTTACAAAGGCCTGTTTCATTTCAGCCATCAATAATTCCTCTGGCACGCAATTCTTTCAGCAAAGGCAGCAATGGCAAACCGACAATTGTGAAATAATCACCGTCAATTTTGTCGAACAGCTGAATGCCTTCACCCTCAACCTGATAAGCACCCACACTGGAAAGCGCAATATCACCAACCCGTGCCAGATGACGGCCGATAAAGCCCGGCTCCAGATGACGCATTGTCATATGCGCAACAGAAACATGACGCCACACAATCTGGCCGTTTTGCACCAGCACCACAGCACTGTTCAGCTGATGGGTTTTACCGGACAGAGCCAGCAAATGACGGCGCGCACCGTCCATATCCGCAGGCTTGTGAAAAATTTCGCTGCCGAGAGACAGCGTCTGATCACAGCCGATAATCAGTGAATGCGGAAAACGCTGACTGACTTCTTCTGCTTTGGCTTCACTAAGGATCAATGCCACATCTTCCGGCGTTGCGCCGGTTTCATAGAGCGGCGCTTCCACAGCACGTTCATCAATATTGGCTTTTTGCGATGTAAACTGAATACCGGCATTTTTCAAAAGCGCTGCACGAAAAGGGCTCTGAGAAGCAAGGATTAAAGGCAATGCCATATTGAAAACTCCGTTAAATACTAAAAAAGCCAACTGAATTATGCAGTTACCATTGGCTCAGCAGAATAATATCAGATAATTCATCACTCAATAGAGCGAAATATCCGTTGTTATTTTAATCTTCAATTCTGGTACGTGGCCGCAACGCCAGAATGGCCGCAGCCGTTTCTTCGATCGAGCGGCGTGTGACATCAATCACCGGCCAGTTATTGCGCTCACAAATATTGCGCGCATAGGCCAGCTCCTGCGCAATATTAATACGATCCGTATAACTCTCCGTATCCAGCCCCGGAGACGTACCGAGCAAGCGGTTTTGACGAATATGAGAAATGCGCTCCGCGCTGGCAATCAGCCCGACAACAAGCGGCTTTTTCACGTGGAGCAGGGCTTCCGGCAGTGGTATCCCTAAAACCAACGGAATATTGGCCGTTTTGATGCCGCGATTGGCCAGATAAATGCTGGTCGGTGTTTTGGATGTGCGGGAAATGCCGATCAGAATAATATCGGCTTCTTCCAGATCCGGCGGCAACTGACCGTCATCATGCTCCATTGTGAAATTCAGAGCATCAATCCGGCGGAAGTAATCGGCATCAAGCACATGCTGGGCACTGGCACGACGATGTGCGGGCGCTCCAAGATAGGACTGAAAAGTCGCGAGCACTGGCTCCAGCACCGAAACACTCGGAATACCCATTTGCGAACAGGCTTCATCAATTTTCAAAGCCAGTTTCTGATCCACCACTGTATAGAGAACAATGCCCGGTTCAGCATCAATATTTTCAAGGATTTTGGCCAGCTGTTTCTCGGTGCGGATCAGCGGATACATATGCTCAATGGCACGCGCATGACTGTATTGAGCCGCCGCCGCGCGGCCTGCTGCGAGGAGAGTCTCTCCTGTTGCATCTGAAATAAGATGAAGATGAAAGTAAGAAAGAGTCTTTGTCACAGATTTCTCACATCCCTGTTGATGACTGTGTGTAAAAATATCCGGCTCTGACACGTCTTCATCTGCCTGTTAATTTCAACAGGATTCATCCACAGCGCGCCTGACTGTATATTCGTGACAATAAACACTGTGGGTAACAGGAGCAATTCAAAGTTGGGCGGAAATCATTCAACACTTATCCACAGGATGCAATAACCGCCACTCCTATTAAGATACCGTTTTTATTGATGAATTTTTGGTCGCATTGCTTTTTACCGTTTCATGGGCAATTTATCCACATCAACCGGTTTTCATGATCAGCCTGTGGGAAAGTTCAGGGAAACATTTAATCCCCGTTATCAACAGACTCTAAGAATCATAAGAATCCAAAATCATCACTTTCTTTATGGGATAACCGGGGAAAACCGGTGTGGGTAAATCGCATGACACGCAAAGTTCTGAACGTTCTCAAAGGTGAAACCGTCTTTCCACCACCAATCTGGATGATGAGACAAGCAGGACGATATCTGCCGGAATATCGCCAGACACGGCAGCAGGCAGGAAGCTTTCTTGACCTGTGCTATAATCCTGAACTGGCAACGGAAGTGACACTTCAGCCTATCCGCCGTTATGGCTTTGATGCAGCCATTCTCTTTTCAGATATTCTTGTCATCCCTCACGTTCTTGGACGCGACCTTCGCTTTGAAGAAGGAAGAGGACCTTTGATGACACCTGTGACCGTTGATGAAATCAAAGATCTCGACATTACAGGTAAAGCAGCCAAATTAAGCGCTGTATATGAAACCGTCAGTCGTTTGCGTGAGCAATTGCCAGATGAAACGACTCTGCTCGGTTTTTGCGGAGCCCCGTGGACTGTTGCCACCTATATGATCGCCGGCCACGGCACACCGGATCAGGCACCGGCGCGTCTGTTTGCCTATCAGCACCGCGATGTTTTCATTAAGCTGCTGACTGATCTCGCAGATATTTCAGCAGAATATCTGATTGAGCAGCTTAATTGCGGTGCCGATGCGGTTCAGATCTTCGATTCATGGTCAGGCGTACTGGATGAAGATTGCTTTGAAGATTTCTGCATCAAACCGGTTGCCCGTATTGTTAAAAAAGTCCGTGAAACCCATCCTGATGCAGTGATTATCGGTTTTCCGAAAGGAGCAGGGATGCTCTATCGGGATTATCGCACCAAAACCGGCGTGAATGCCCTTGGGCTGGACTGGTCGGTGCCGCTGACCTTCGCACAGGAATTACAGCTACAAGGCACTGTACAAGGCAATCTCGACCCGCTGCGTGTGGTTGCTGGTGGTAAGGCTCTGGATGAAGGCGTTGATGTCATTCTTGAGAAGCTGGGGCAGGGACCGCTGATCTTCAATCTCGGTCACGGGATTACGCCACAGGCGCCGCTCGAAAATGTCGCTCAAATGGTCAATCGTATCCGTCAGGCAGGTGCATAATGGAAAAATCCGCTAATAATGGAAGTAATGCCGCGCTAAGAGCTGTGGTTGCCGTGGTGATTACTGCAATTGCAGCCTATGCGCTGTTTTTTGCAGCGACAGATGCTGCCTATCTCTGGATCAAGGCATTCCATATTATTGCTGTGATCGCATGGATGGCTGGTATGTTATATCTGCCGCGGCTTTTTGTTTATCACAGTCAGGAAAAGACCGGATCGCAAGCTTCTGAGACGTTTAAAATCATGGAACGCCGGTTACTGCGCTATATTATCAATCCGGGGATGATTGTGACCTGGGTTTTAGGCCTGTGGCTCGCATGGAAAATCTTTGAATTCCGCGGTGGCTGGCTGCATGGTAAGATCTTGCTGGTTGTTTTGATGTCCGGTTTGCACGGTTATCTTTCAAAGAGCGTGCGGATGTTTGCTCAGGATAAAAACACCAAATCCACCAAACACTGGCGTATAGTGAATGAAATTCCGACCGTTCTGATGATTTTGATCGTCATTCTGGTTGTCGTAAAACCGTTCTGATCACCTTATAAGCACAGAAATTACGCTTTGAGCTCTATTTGAAGCGTAATTTCACTCTTTCTGATTATTTTTATAGCGCTGCAAAGCAGCTTGGCTCTTGCTCAAATCTCCGGAACCGGTTAAGGAAAGACACCTTCCTTCAAGAATAGCAGGTTTCCGATGCCGGTCATGCCCCTCATGACCATTTTGAGCGCTCAACTGCATTTTTCTTTTTTCAATCTTTTATAATATGAGTTCCGCACCCATGCAGGAAATGAAACTACAAGATCTTAAGAACAAGACACCTGTCGACTTGCTCGCGCTCGCTGAAGAGCTGCAGGTTGAAAACGCCAGTGTTATGCGTAAACAGGAACTGATGTTCGCTATTCTGAAGAGCCTTGCCTCTCAGGAAGTCGAAATCATCGGTGAGGGTGTCGTTGAATTATTGCCGGACGGCTTTGGCTTCTTGCGTTCGGCAAATGCCAATTATCTTCCGGGCCCGGATGATATTTACATTTCTCCTTCGCAAATCCGCCGCTTTTCGCTGAAAACCGGTGATACAGTTGAAGGGCCAATTCGCAGCCCGAAAGAAGGCGAACGTTATTTCGCGCTTCTGAAAGTGAATACAATCAATTTTGAGGATCCGGAAAAGATCCGTCATAAAATCCATTTTGATAATTTGACACCGCTCTATCCGAATGAGCGTTTCAAAATGGAACTGGATATTCCGACCAATAAAGACAATTCAGCCCGTGTGATTGATCTGGTTGCACCGCTTGGTAAAGGCCAGCGTGGTTTGATCGTGGCACCACCACGCACCGGTAAAACGGTTTTGCTGCAGAATATTGCGCATTCGATCACTGCCAATCATCCGGAATGCTATCTGATCGTATTGCTGATTGATGAGCGTCCTGAAGAAGTGACTGATATGCAGCGTTCTGTGAAGGGTGAGGTTGTGTCCTCTACCTTTGATGAACCGGCAACGCGCCACGTTCAGGTTGCTGAAATGGTGATTGAAAAGGCAAAGCGCCTTGTTGAGCATGGCCGCGATGTGGTCATTCTGCTTGACTCGATCACCCGTCTCGGCCGCGCTTACAACACTGTTATTCCTTCATCCGGTAAGGTTCTGACCGGTGGTGTGGATGCGAATGCGCTGCAGCGTCCAAAACGCTTCTTCGGTGCTGCCCGTAATATCGAAGAAGGCGGTTCGCTGACGATTATCGCGACTGCATTGATCGATACCGGTTCGCGTATGGACGAAGTTATCTTTGAAGAATTCAAGGGTACCGGTAACTCGGAAATCGTTCTTGACCGTAAGGTTGCTGATAAGCGTATCTTCCCTGCTATGGATATTCTCAAATCCGGTACGCGTAAGGAAGATCTGCTGGTACCGCGTCAGGATCTGCAGAAAATCTTTGTTCTGCGTCGTATTCTTGCGCCAATGGGTACAACCGATGCGATTGAATTCCTGATCGATAAGCTGAAACAGACGAAGAATAATGCTGAATTCTTCGATTCAATGAATACGTAATTCTTAGAATTAAAACTGATAATGAAACGCCGCCTCAAAAGGGCGGCGTTTTTGTTTAGAGCAACTTCTCAAGATCAGCTGCATCATAAACCGGCGGTAAGCAGACCTGATTGCGGCACAGAATGGCACAGGAGCGTTCTCCGGACAGCGACAGGAAAGAAGCCCATTGCGGCTGCTGTGAGGCTTGGTGATGGCTTAAAATGATATCTGTCCGGCAAGGATCAGCATGACGAGACGCGCAGCGATATAATTCATCGTCGGTATTCTCAACGATCAGCACCAGTTTTACCGGATCAAGCAGCTGGACTGCAGCATTGAGAATTCCTGCCTGTCCATAAGCCATATGTTGACCGCGCCCCAAGGCACGCTCTGCAAGTCTATTGGCCTTTGCTAATAGTTCTTCATCCTCAGTTATCAGCGTCAGTCTTGTACAGGCTTCTATAATCTGGCTGGTACTGCTTGGAATAGCTTCATCCTGATCGCCAAAAAGATAGAAAATGACATCATCATTATCCAAAGCTGTCAGCCGGTAATCACCATTCTGATCGAGATGGTGCTGATTAAGCGCGATCAGTAATGATTTGGCATTATCAATATAGTCTTGCTGCGGATCAGCCTGATAAAGCGACAAAGCCGCATTGATGAGTGCCGCATAATCGAAGGACAGGGCAGGGAGCTTTGTTGCAGTCCTTGACCAGACATGGCTGATTGCTGCACCTTGTTGAGGGTACAATATGCAATAGCTTGTTTTTGCCAGTTCCAGCCAGTCGGCACGGTCAAAAACGCGGGCAGCTTCAGCCAAAGCGCGGATGAAATAGGCATTCCAGTCCGTCAGACATTTTTCATCACGGCCGGGTTTGGTTCGCTGATTTCTGATGCCAAGCAGTTTTTCCCGCATTGGCTTTAATGTTTCATCTTCTTTCTGGCTGAAATTAAGCATATCCAGTCGATGAAGAATATTGCTGCCTTCCCAGTTTCCCGCAGGGCTTACATTATATTTTTCAATAAATTCAGGGGCATCTTCGCCGAGAATGGTCTCTATTTCTGACTGATCCCAGATATAGAATTTACCTTCAACACCTTCGCTGTCAGCATCAAGGCCGGAGGCAAAACCACCATCCGGCAAAGCCATTTCAGATGTCATCCAATGAATGATCTCTTCGATTCGAACCCGAAACAATGAATTTTGCGAGCTGCTCCATGCCCACAGGCACTGCCGGATTGTCTGGGCATTATCATAAAGCATTTTTTCAAAATGCGGTACGAGCCACAATGCATCGGTGCTATAGCGGGCTAGGCCACCGGCGAGATGGTCATAAATTCCGCCATTGAGCATTTTCTCGGTGCTGAGAATAAACAGATCACGATGCTGTTGTTGCTGGCTGATTTTCCATGATGTCCAAAGCATTGACATGAATGGGAAATTCGGAAATTTAGGCTGCCCGCTGATACCGCCATAAGTCGTATCAATACGTCTGGCTATTGTATCAGCATAGCGTTGAAAAGCGCTTTCATCATTCTGAGCAGGTTTAGCATCCGGTGTTAAAACAGACTGCAGATGCGTTTTAAGAGCCGTTACATTGCCGTTAATCCGTTCGCGATCATTTTTCCATAAAGTACCGAGGCTTTGGAGAATGTCCATAAAGCCGGGCAGGCGGCCATTCGCGTGTTTAGGAAAATATGTGCCACCCCAGAAAGCATCACCCTGCGGCGTCAGAAAAATAGTCAGCGGCCAGCCACCCTGTTCGCCCATGGCTGTGAGGGCTGACATATAGATCTGATCAATATCCGGCCGTTCTTCCCTATCCACCTTAATATTGATGAAATGCTCATTCATCAGTTGAGCGACTTGTTCATCCTCAAAACATTCATGTGCCATGACATGGCACCAGTGACAGGCAGAATAGCCGATCGAAAGTAAAATCGGCTTGTCGTGAAGGCGGGCAAGCTCAAGTGCTTCATTGTCCCAAAGCTGCCAGTTGACCGGATTTGCACTGTGCTGTTTCAAATATGTGCTGTTCGCTGTATGAAGGCGATTAGAGATGGCATTGTTTTGTGTCGGGCTTTGCGTCGGGTTCATGGCTTTGCCTTTCCGATTTTCAAGCCGATACGGTAGTGCTTCAAGCAGCTAAAGAACGGCAATCATTCTCTTAACTTGTAACGGATTTTCGATGTCAGTGCAGTCTTTTCATCACGATACTATTTTTGCGCTTTCAAGCGGGCGCTTGCCTTCAGGCGTGGCAATTATCAGATTATCAGGCCCGAAAACTCGATTCATTACCGAAACTATCATTGGAAAATTACCGGAAGCGCGTAAAGCGGTCTTCAGTAATCTTAAAAGCCAAACAGATGAAATTCTTGATAGCGGGCTGACATTGTTTTTTGAAGGACCGAAGAGCTTTACCGGAGAAGATTGTGCTGAATTTCATATTCACGGCGGTGTTGCTGTGGTCGAAAAATTTCTGGAAAGCTTGTCAAAATTTGAAAAATGCCGTTTAGCGGAAGCCGGAGAATTTACGCGTCGTGCATTTGCGAATGGCAAAATGGATCTGACAATGGCCGAAGGTCTGGCCGATTTGATTTCCGCTGAGACAGAAACGCAAAGACGATTAGCACAGCAAGTTGCTTCCGGCGCTCAACGCAATCTCTATATGGACTGGCGACAGAAACTCATTCAGGCGCGCGCATTTATCGAGGCGGAACTCGATTTTGCTGATGAGGGCGATGTGCCCGGATCTGTATCGGACCGCGTCTGGAGTGAGATGCATGATCTCAGCACAAAAATTGAAAAACATATTGAAGACGGTAAACGCGGTTCAATGTTGCGTGATGGTTTTCATATTGTGATTATTGGCGCACCAAATGCCGGAAAATCCAGTCTGATGAATTTATTGGCGGCACGTGATGTGGCTATTATCTCTGACGAAGCCGGTACAACGCGTGATCTTCTTGAAGTGAAGCTAAATTTGAATGGTGTTGCAACTTATGTAACAGACACAGCCGGCATTCGCGAAACGACCGGAAAGGTTGAACAAATTGGTATTCAGCGCGCGATGGATAAAGCAGCAGAAGCCGATTTAATTTTATATATTGAAGATATCTCTGATCCTATAATCGTAGACATCTTCGAATTTCAAACAGATATCTGGACGATTGGAAACAAAGCCGATCTTAAATCTGAAAATACACCAAGCTATGATTATCTGATTTCAACCAAGAACAATGAAGGCATTAATAACCTTTTGGATAATTTGTGCACTTACATTACTGATAAGACTAAACTTCAAAACGACGTCGTTCCTACGCGTCGCAGACACATTGATTTATTAAATCAGTGCAAATCTGAAATTGAAACAGCCGTTAAATCAGAAGCCCTACCTCTGGAATTAAGAGCTGAAAATCTACGTATCGCCTCTCAGCATCTTGGAAAAATCACCGGTGACGTAGATGTCGAGGATATCCTCGATCTCGTATTCTCTCAATTCTGTATTGGAAAATGATTCACGTGAAACAAATTTCATGATATAGCCTGATCAACAATCAGAGATGTTTCACGTGAAACATTCTGTGGAATCTAAAAACACAAATTGACTCAATCATATTATTCTGAGTCAACAGATTCCCATTTATGAAATTCTTGTTCACTCTCGAGTTATGTGTTCCCTTTTTAGAGAGAACATGAGAATGATGATTCACGTGAAACCAAACAAGTTTTGGATATGATTATGACAGGTTTTTACGACGTCATTGTTATTGGTGGTGGTCATGCAGGCACAGAAGCTGCCGCAGCATCAGCAAGAACAGGCGCTAAAACTGCTTTAGTAACGCATCATTTTGATACAATAGGTGTTATGTCCTGTAATCCTGCCATTGGCGGATTAGGGAAGGGACAGCTTGTTCGTGAAATAGATGCTCTTGATGGCTTGATGGGTAAGGCTGCTGATCAGGCCGGCATTCAATTTCGTTTATTGAATCGTCGTAAAGGTCCTGCAGTTCGCGGCCCGCGTACTCAAGCAGATCGTAAATTATATCGTCTGGCTATTCAAAGTTTCATCAGAGATCAAGAAAACCTCACTGTTATTGAAGGCGGCGCGGCAGATATTCTCGTTGAGAATGGTACAGTCAAAGCTGTTCAGCTGATGGATGGTACAGTTATCAATTGTGCTTCTGTAGTGCTGACAAGCGGTACATTCTTGAACGGTCTTATTCATATTGGTGAAAAAACTATCCCTGCCGGACGCATGGGTGAAAAACCGGCTCTGGGGCTATCTGAACGTCTAATTGGTTTGGGCTTTGCCTTAGGCCGTTTAAAAACCGGTACACCTTGCCGTATTGATGGCAAGACAATTGACTGGGCAAGTCTGGATAAACAATCCGCAGATGAAGATCCGGTACCGTTTTCTATGATGACGGATAAGATCACTGTACCGCAGATTGATTGCGGAATTACGCGCACCACAGATGCCACGCATCAATTGATCCGTGATAACATTCATCGCTCGGCAATGTATTCAGGGAATATTGAAGGTATTGGTCCGCGCTATTGCCCATCGATTGAGGATAAAATCGTCAAATTCGGTGACCGTGATGGACATCAGATTTTTCTGGAACCGGAGGGTCTCGATGATGATACGGTTTATCCGAATGGCATTTCGACCAGTCTGCCTGAAGATGTTCAGCTTGGTATTTTGAAAACCATACCCGGGTTGGAACATGCTAAAATGTTGCAGCCTGGTTATGCGATTGAATATGACTTTATTGATCCGCGTGAATTGACCCGTAGTCTTGAAACACGACGTGTTCAAGGCTTGTTTCTGGCAGGACAGATTAACGGTACTACCGGTTATGAAGAGGCTGGCGCACAAGGCTTGCTTGCCGGTATCAATGCTTCGCGCCGTGCCAGTGGTAGTGAACCGGTTATCCTGCAACGTACAGAAGCCTATATTGGTGTGATGATCGATGATCTGACAGCGCGTGGTGTCAGTGAACCTTACCGCATGTTTACATCGCGCGCTGAGTTCAGACTTTCGCTTCGTGCAGATAATGCTGATAGCCGCTTGACACCGTTGGGTGAAACATGGGGGCTTATTGGTTCAGCGCGGCAAACACGGTTTAATGAGAGAAAGCAGGAACTGGATCAGGCGAGGGAGCTTGCTCAATCGCTGTCGATTACGCCGAATGCAGCGGCCGGTTTCGGTTTAAATCTCAACAAAGACGGAGTTCGCCGCACGCTCTATGATCTTCTTTCTTATCCGGATATTAATCTCGAGCGCCTCACAGAAGTTTGGCCTGAGCTTTCTGGTCTGTCTTCGGCGACAAAAGAAGCTTTGGAAATTGAAGCGCAATATTCCGTTTATCTGGACAGACAGACGGCTGATATTGCAGTGATGGAACGCGAAGAGCAGTTGATTATTCCGCAGTCAATTCAATTTTCAACAATTTCTGGTCTTTCACTTGAGCTCAAGCAAAAGCTTGAAAAGCGTCTGCCTTCAAATATTGCTGAAGCGCAAAGAATTGAGGGGATGACTCCTGCGGCAATCGCATTATTGATAACACATATCCGCAGGCATGGTATTGCACAGGATATTTCGGGTGATTTGGCAAAACCAGCATGACAAAAGATAAATATTTTGATTCACTGAAACAAATATACCCATCTGTTTCACGTGAAACAGCCGATGATCTGATTGGTTTTGAAATACTGTTCAAAAAGTGGTCTAAAGCAATCAATCTGGCTTCGCCAAATACACTGGAAACGCTATGGGAGCGCCATATTCTTGATAGTGTTCAGCTTTTTAAACTGGCATCGCAAGCAAAACATTGGTTGGATTTAGGTTCAGGTGGTGGCTTTCCAGGTGTTGTGCTGGCAATTATGCTGAAACAGACGAGTGGATCTATTCGTTTGGTTGAGAGTAATAGTAAAAAATCAGCATTTCTCAGAAATGCATTGGCTCAATTTCGTGCTCCCGGGCAAGTTATAAATGCCAGAATCGAAAGCTGTTATGAGCAGGTTCAAGTTCCGGAAATTATAACAGCCAGAGCCTTGGCTTCATTGGATAAACTCTTTGAGCTGACTGAGCCGTGGATGACTAAGGGTGCTAAAGCGTTGTTTCAAAAGGGACGTGATTATCAACGCGAGATTGATGAAAGCCTGCCGAACTGGAAATTTGATCTGGTACGGCATGAAAGCGCGATAGAAGCAGATTCTGTCATTCTGGAAATTAGTAATTTACAGCGTCGTTGAATGGTCTTGGCATTGAATGAGCATTAAAACGGAAGTTATTCGGGACAATTATTATGAATAACAGAACACGGATTATAACGATCGCGAACCAGAAAGGCGGAGTGGGTAAAACCACAACTGCCATTAATCTGGCAACTGCATTGGCTGCAATCGGTGAAAATGTATTGATTGTTGATCTCGATCCGCAGGGCAATGCCAGCACTGGACTTGGTGTCGATCGCAAAAATCGCCCATTATCGTCCTATGATGTGCTGACTCAGAGCGCTTCAGTACCTGAAGCAGCTATAGCGACAGATGTGCCTAATCTCTATCTGGTTGCATCGACGCTGGATTTGCTTGGTATTGAAATGGAAATTTCCAATGCGCCGGACAGAACCAGACGCTTGCGTGATGCATTACGCTTTGATTCAGGTATTGCTGATCATTTTAGCTATATTTTGATTGATTGCCCGCCATCACTTAATCTTCTGACGTTGAATGCTATGGCCGCTGCAGACTCTGTTCTGGTACCGTTACAATGCGAATTCTTCGCTTTGGAAGGTCTCAGCCAGCTGCTTGAAACCGTCAATCAGGTTCGCAATTCACTGAATCCTGAATTGTCTATTCAGGGCGTTGTTCTGACAATGTATGACAGCCGTAATAATCTGGCCAATCAGGTTGTTGATGATGTTCGCGCATTCATGGGCGAAAAAGTCTATCGCACGGTTATTCCGCGTAATGTGCGAGTTTCAGAAGCGCCGTCACACGGCAAACCAGCAATTCTATATGATTTGAAATGCGCGGGAAGTCAGGCTTATCTTCAGTTGGCTTCCGAAGTGATCCAGCGGGAACGCCAGCTTCGCACCGCAGCATGAAACTGAATATTCGATTCGAATACGTAACAATTTGCAGAAAGCATTCAACTGATGAACGATGATCCTTCAAAAAAGCGTCTTGGTCGCGGTCTGGCAGCTCTGATTGGGGATATCGACCGGCCTGTGGAAGAACGCAAGGCACCGGTTCCGCTTGAACGTTATGTGCCTATTGAATTTGTGAGCCGCAATCCGCGTAACCCACGCCGCATTTTTACGGAAGCTGAGCTGGAAGATCTGGCGCAGTCCATTCGTGAACATGGCATTGTACAGCCGATTGTTGTGCGTCCGGCACCGGAAAATCGTGAGCACTTTGAGCTGATTGCCGGTGAACGTCGCTGGCGTGCAGCGCAGCGTGCTGGTTTAACTGAAATTCCGGTTATCATGCGCGATGTTGATGATCGTGTTGCTCTTGAGCTGGCAATTATCGAGAACGTACAGCGTGCGGATCTGAACCCTGTTGAAGAAGCAATGGGCTATCAGCTGCTGATTGATGAACATGATTATACGCAGGCTGATCTGGCACAGGTTATCGGTAAGAGCCGTAGCCATGTTGCGAATACGCTGCGTCTTTTGAAACTGCCTGCAGAAGTTCAGGGGCTGATTAATGATGGTGCATTGACTGCCGGTCATGCGCGGACATTGATTACAATGGAAAATCCGCAGGCTGTTGCAGAGCGTATTGTTAAAGAAGGTTTGTCTGTGCGTCAGGTTGAGGCTTTGTCTCAGGCTGAGAGCAAAGGCATTCCGGCAGTTAAAGCAGAGCGTGCACCTGTTGAAAAAGATGCTGATACACGGGCATTAGAAAAACTGCTTTCTGATGTAACCGGCATGAAAGTTGAAATTAACCACCGTGATCGTGGTGGTGAGGTTCGTATCCGTTATAGTTCACTTGAACAATTGGATGAGATTTGCCGCCGTTTACAAAGCTAATATATTAAAATTAATAAGAATAGCCGGTCTTAGTACCGGCTTTTTTATTAGTAAAAATTTATCGTCTTTGTTTATTTCTTATTGCTTCTACGGTTAGCGCAATAAAAGCTTGCCTGATAATGGCAGTGGAGAGGGCGGCATTCTGGCGGCTTTCCAGAACGGTACGTTGAAGTCTGTCTGCAACGCGAATGAGTGAAGCGAGGCTCCAAAGCCCTAAAGCTGTCTCAACCAGTTTTTTCCGTGCAAAGAAAATCGGTGGTTTGGCGGAATTCACCACAAGACCGGCCGGTTTGTTCTCAGCTTCCATACTATAGCGTAAACTCTGCAATTGGCTGAACTGGCGGATGGCGGAATTGACAAGCAGGAAAGGGTGCGTGCCGGTATTGACCACGCGGTCAAAGGCAATGTTGAACTTTGGCAGATCACCGATCAAGACGGCGTCAATGACTTCATCCTGAGAAAGAGCGGCAACATCGCCGACAGATTCCCGTACATCCTCAAGCTCAATGCGCTGCTGACCGCGCGCATAGAGACAAAGTTTTTCAAGCTCACCACGGGTTGCAAGACGATCACCACCAAGGCTCATGCGCAGAAACTGACGGGCATCCCCGGAGATTTGCAGATTATTGGCAAGTAGAACATCATCAATCAACCCATCGATGCCGCGTGCATCATCGCTATAGCAAGGCAGAGCCATCGCTGTGGCGCCGTTTTCTACATTGGTGCGCAGGGCTGCCCCTTTTTTCAGATCGCCAGCCTCAATCAAAATATAGGTATCCTGAGGCGGTTCAGAAATCAGGTTTTTTACAGCTTCGGCCAGATTTTTTTGCGCCGAAGCATTTTTAATCCAGATCAGGCGGTTACCGCCGAACATGGAAATGGTTCTGGCTTCATCAATCAGGCGGGCAGGATCCTTGTCGATTTCATCCGCTTCAATACGCAAAACGGCAAAAGGATCATCCAGAGGCAGGCCTGTGAGCTTTGCGAGTTTTGCACCGCGCTCACTGACAAGACCTTTGTCCGGACCATAGAGCAGGATTACCGTACCGGTTTGAGCCGGACGCGCGAGAAACCCGTCAACTTCATGTGCTTTTTTCTGTGCCATAAGTCTGCTTACAACAAAGGCAGCTAAAGTGAAATCTGTGTTTCAGTTTTCAAATAAAAATGCCGCGGGATGAGCGCGGCATTTTCAATTTCAGTTTTCAGATTACCTTACTGGATCAGCAGGGCATCATCATCAAGCGTTTCACCACGGACTTTCTTGAACATATCAATCAGATCTTTAACGGTGAGGTTTTTACGCTCATCGCCGGAAACATCGAGAATGATATTGCCGCCATGAAGCATGATGGTGCGTGTGCCGAAATCCAGCGCCTGCTGCATTGAATGCGTTACCATCAATGTGGTCAGTTTGTTTTCACTGACCAGCTTGTTCGTGAGTTTCATGATGAAATCTGCCATGCCCGGATCAAGCGCAGCAGTATGCTCATCAAGCAACAGGACTTCTGACTTGGTCAGTGTGGCCATGATCAGAGACAGCGCCTGACGCTGACCACCGGAGAGCAGATCCATGCGATCCTGCACGCGGTTTTCCAGCCCGAGATTGAGACCGGCAATCCGCTCGCGGAACAGTTCGCGACGCGTATGATTGAGCGCATGGGAGAGGCCACGTCTTTGTCCGCGCATGGCTGCGAGGGCAAGATTTTCTTCGATCGACAATGCACCGCAACTGCCGGTCAGAGGATCCTGAAACACGCGTGCAACCATAGAGGCACGATCAGCCGTTGACTGTTTGGTGACATCTTTATTGCCGATCAGGATTTTACCCTCAGAGGCTTGGACGTCACCGGCGAGGGCGCCGAGCAGGGTCGATTTTCCCGCACCGTTGGAACCGATTACAGTAACAAAAGTCCCTTCTTCAATCATGAGATTGATCCCGGAAAGTGCCTGTTTCTGCAGGGGAGTTCCACGCCCGAAGATAACGCCCAGATTTGAAATATCAATCATTTGGAAGCACCTCCGCGACGCAGGCGTGGCAGGATCAGTGCCAGTGTAACCAATACGGCTGTTGCCAGATTAAGGTCAGACGCTTTGAGCCCGATGAAATCACTGCTCAGCGCCAGCTGGATGGCAATACGATAAAGAATAGAACCGATGATACAGCCGATCAGTGCCCAGAGCAGGAAGCGGGTTCGGAACAATGTTTCACCGATAATTACCGCAGCAAGACCGACAACAATTGTACCGACACCGGAGGTAACATCCGCAAAGCCGTTGGTTTGGGCAAATAAGGCACCACCAAGTGCAACCAGAGCATTGGACATTGCCATGCCGAGATAAATCTGGCGATCTGTCTTTACGCCCTGTGCCCGCGCCATGCGCGGATTGGCACCGGTTGCACGCATGGCCAGACCGATATTGCTTTCAAGAAAACGCCAGACCAGAAAAGCGGCAACAATAACAAGCACGCCTACGAAAAGCGGACGCACATAATATTCAGGAATACCCTGGCCATAGAATGGCGAGATCATCGTATCCTGATTGATAAGTGCAACATTCGGCTTGCCCATCACACGCAAATTGACTGAGAAAAGTGCAGTCATGGTGAGGATGGAAGCCAGAAGATTAAGAATGCCGAAGCGGATATTTAATGTTGCTGTGACCAGTCCGGCAATAGCGCCCGCCATCATGGCAAACAGCGCAGCGAGCCAAGGATTGACACCGGCAATAATAAGAACAGCGGTAACAGCGGCGCCGAGTGGAAAGGAACCATCCACAGTCAGATCTGGAAAATCAAGCACACGGAACGACAGATAGACGCCGAGAGCTACAAATGAAAAGACCAGACCTAATTCGACCGCACCCCAAAAAGCGATCAGACTCACAATAAAGTTCCTTCGGCTTGTGCAGACGGCCGGCATTTTCATGCGGGTCAATTACAGAATTTCTGCTCTGACCGGTCTGATAATACGGGGCAGCCTGCCTGTTGAAATCTGAGCATAATCCGCGTGGTGGCAATTACCGGATATGGATTATGCAAAGGAGATGATCAGGACATTCAGGCTGTTGTTGAAATAAAACCTGAATGTCTGATGATGAAAAACCGGTAAAGCAGCTTTACCGGTTTGTATGCAGATTACTCTTTGATGACCTTGCTTGCGCGGTCAACTACAGCCTGAGGGATTTCAATACCCATTTTTTTGGCTGCAACCAGATTGACTACCAGATCGGTACCGGCAGCAACATTGACAGGAATGTCACCTGGCTTTTCGCCCTTCAGGATACGGACAACCACTTCACCGGTCTGCTTGCCAACATCATAATAGTTGAAGCCGAGAGCGATGAAAGCACCACGGCTGACGGAATCTGTGTCAGCAGTCATCAGAGGAATTTTGGCTTCTTCTGCTACGCTGACCGCACCTTCAAGCGCAGAAATAATAGTGTTGTCGGTCGGGATATAAATCAGATCTGCTTTGCCGATCAGCGCGCGGGCAGCGCCCTGTACTTCAGCGGATTTGGTTGCAGCGGATTCTACCACTTCCAGACCGCCTTCTTTGGCAGCAACCTTCAGACCTTCGAGAAGCGAAAGCGAATTGGCTTCACCGGAATTATAGAGGAAGCCGATTGTCTTTACATTCGGTGCAACTTCTTTGATCAGTTTGACGTGATCTGCAACCGGAGAAAGGTCGGACAGGCCGGTGACATTGCCGCCAGGCTTATCCATGCTTTTTACAAGCTGTGCACCAACAGGATCAGACACGGCAGTGAAAACAACCGGAATGTCGCGGGTGCCGGACACAACTGCCTGAGCAGAAGGGGTGGAGATCGGCACAATCACATCAGGCGCTTCGCCGATAAACTGACGCGCGATCTGTGCTGCTGTTGCAGGGTTACCCTGAGCAGACTGATAGGTGAATTTAAGGTTTTCACCTTCTTTATAACCGGCAGCTGCAAGAGCATCTTTTACGCCGTCACGGGCTGCATCAAGAGCCGGATGTTCTACAATTGCTGTGACTGCAATACTGACATCTTTAGCACTTGCCGGTGCAGCGATCATCGTTGTGGCCATAGCTGTTGAGAGCAATGCCAGAATAAGTGTACGCATGAAAATCTCCCTCTGTTCCGCGTCCCGATCAAAACGAATAATCAGTTCTCTTAGGGAGGTCAACGCGCATCACAACGGTTAGTGTGACGGGAGGCATTTTACCGCTATTATTACGGGCTGCCGTGGCGGCAAAAGCATAGTTGTTTCACGTGAATCATCGTGGTGAATGAAAACTTAACATGAAATTCTATAAATTATATTTTATAGAATAAAGCAGGTTGAGATATTCACTCAGCTCTTTTGCGGCGGCACTGCCTGCGCGGTTCGCCCCAATAGTTGAAGCAGAGGGGCCGTAGCCGACCAGATGAATACGCGGGTCTTTAACAACCTGTGTTGCCAGTCTGCCACCCATAACAATACCGCCATTGTCTTCCCGGATTTGTAATGGTGCAAGATGATCCAGAGAACTGCGGAATCCGGTGCACCATAAAATGACATCGGCATTTTGTTGCGCACCATCTGCCCAGCGGATTCCGGTTTCTGTAATTTCACTGAACATGGGTAGCCGGTTTAATGCACCGCGCTCACGGGCTGCGCGTAATGCGGGGGTGAGGGGAATGCCGGTGACGGATACAACGGAACCTGGCACAAGCCCGCGCCGGACACGATCCTCAACAATGGCAACGGCTGCACGCCCGTCTTCTTCGCTGAAGGGGGTATCTCTGAATTGCGGCTCGTGACGCGTAACCCATGTTGTCGTTGTGACTTTGGATATTTCATCAAGCAGCTGCAAGGCAGAAATACCACCGCCGACGATAACCACATGCTTACCGGCAAAAACATCTGCCGACTGATAATCCTTGGTATGAAGCTGCTGCCCTTTAAAAAGCTCTGCGCCGGTATAATGCGGAATGACCGGTGTTTCCCATGTGCCTGTGGCATTGATTAACCCGCGGGCAGAAAAGGTCTCACGGTCGGTTTCTATTCTGAAACGCCCGCTGCGTTCGCAAACAACATTGACATTGACTGGTCTGTAAACCGGCAAATGGAATTTGCTTTCATAGGCTGCATAATATTTTGGGACAGCAACAGAGGCTTTGACTTCTGAGGTTTCCGGCTCAAGTACATCCGTGAAAGACATGCCCGGAAGATCGTGTATCCGGTTCACGGTACTGAGCGTGAGGGAAGGCCAGCGATATTGCCATGCACCGCCTGCATTGGGAGATTTGTCCAGAATTAGAAAATTCTTGCCGGCTTTAAGACCCTGCTTTTGTAAATGATAGGCTGAGGATAAACCGGCCTGTCCGGCTCCGATGATAACAATATCCGTTTTATAGGCCATATGCAGTGCAGATGATGCCATACTATCGGGATTGTCCGTCATGCCTGAAACTCACATTTACTCAAAAACTAAAGCTTATTTAGGATTTTATCCGGCTCAGACAAGCGGCAGTAAAATGATAAGATGAGTGGTGATCCCGACTGGATTCGAACCAGTGGCCTCAAGATTAGGAATCTTGCGCTCTATCCTACTGAGCTACGGGACCAGACTTTCTGTTGCACACATACTGATTTTTTAGCCGTAAGCCAAGGGCAGGCGGGGCAGAAAATATGAGAATGATTGCAGCATAAATAAAAACGGAGAAGGGTGTCCCTCTCCGTTTTCTTAGATATCATGCAGTTTTGGGTACTGCTTATCAGGCAGCGATTTTATCCGCTGGCTGCAGCTGTGCTTCTTGAAGGCGATACTGCACGAGTTCCACCCAATAGCTCATGCCATAGGGCAGGGCATTGTCGTTAAAGTCATAGGCAGGGTGATGCAGGTTTGCGCTTTCGCCATTGCCGAGGAAAATATAGCAACCCGGACGCGCTTCGAGCATGTAGGAAAAATCCTCGCCGCCCATCATCGGTTCAACTTCACGGGTGATAGGTCCATTGATGCTGACCTTGTCGGCAACATCAGCTGCGATCTCTGTCTGGCCGGAATGGTTGAATGTCACCGGATAGTTGTTTTTAAAATCAAGATCGATGGTGATGCCATTCATGAGGCCAAATGCTTCACAATGTGCGCGGATGCGTTTTTCAGCAAATGCGCGGTTGTGTTTTGTGAGGCTGCGAACTGTTCCGGCCAGCACCGCTTTTTCCGGAATGATATTGTAAGCTTCACCGGCATTAAATTTGGTAACCGAGATCACCAGTGAATCAAGCGGGTTTGATCCACGTGAAACAATGCTCTGCAATGCTGTAACCAGCTGGGAGCCGATGACGATCGGATCAATGTTACGATGCGGCTGTGCCGCATGGCCGCCTTTACCATTGATAGTGATGGTGAATTCATCAGTTGCGGCCATGATCGGGCCTTTGCACACTGCCAGTTCACCAACTGCGATGCCCGGCATATTGTGCATGCCATAGACCTCAACAATGTTGAACTTATCCATCAAGCCGTCTTTGACCATCGCAAGACCGCCCGCACCGCCTTCTTCAGCCGGTTGGAAAATCACAACGACTTCTCCAAAGAAATCGCGGGTTTCACAAAGGATTTTTGCAGCGCCCAACAACATGGAAGTATGACCGTCGTGGCCGCATGAATGCGCTTTACCCGGATTTTGCGATACCCATTCCGGTGCGCCGGTTTCAGTCAGCGGCAATGCATCCATATCTGCACGCAGGCCGATCACCTGACCTGAGCCTTTTTTACCTTTGATAACGCCGACCACGCCGGTTCGTCCGATGCCGGTTACGACCTGATCACAACCGAATTCACGTAATTTCTCTTCTACAAATGCCGCAGTTTCGTAAACGTCATAAAGTAGTTCCGGTTTGCTATGTAAATGTCTGCGCCACAGGCTGACTTCCTGTTGTAATTGTGCAGCGCGGTCTAAAAGCGGCATTTCCTGTTCTCCGAACCTGTGTGCCTCTCCTCCGAGGCGGTGTGTGGATAACGTAATCCTGAGCGTATTTATCGTTCTCAGGAATTATGCAAAGATTATATCAGGCATGAGCCGGTGTGGGTAAAACACAACGCTCTCAGATAACATAGTGTGTTTTATAAAATTTCGCCAATCGGTCTTTGCCTTTTATGCTGCGTCTGGAGTAGAAAAGTGTACTTACGTAAAAATGCGCAGGCATTTTTTCTGACGACCGGATTTTTGCCGTTTTATACCGTTTGAAGACCTGATGCATTGATGGCAGGTTGTGATCTGCGGATAATCAGAGTTTAAATCCGGAATGCCTGTCTGTTGAATATTTCTTCCCGAAAGGTGGTCATCCCATGATCCCGCGTATTTTAAAACAATCCGTTCTGACATTGACTGTGTCGTGCCTTGTGGTGTCGCAGGCTATTTCCCAGGCCGAAGCCAATCCTTATATGGCTGTTGATGTAGCAACCGGAAAAGTGCTCGATCATAACGATGCCTTTAAGCGCTGGTATCCGGCATCGCTGACTAAAATGATGACAGCCTATGTGGTTTTCCGCGCATTGCGCTCTGGTCAGAAAACACTGGAATCGCCGGTGCGGATGTCTGTAGCTGCAACCAAAGAACCGCCGAGCAAAATGGGCTATAAGGCCGGCTCGGTGCTGACGCTCGACAACGCATTAAAAATCATGCTGGTGAAATCAGCCAATGACGTTTCGGTTGCGGTTGGTGAAAGCATCGGCGGCAGCAAAGCCGGATTTGCAAAAATGATGAATGCTGAGGCGAAGCGCATCGGCATGATTGGTTCAAATTTTACCAATCCGCACGGTCTGCCAGATCCGAACAATTATTCGACTGCGCGCGACATGGCTTTGCTGGCCGCTCAGTTGCGCCGTGAATTCCCTGAATATGCCCATTACTTCAATACGGAAGCAATTGATCCGGGCGAGGGCAAAAAAGTTCAGGCCAATTACAATATCCTGCTTGGCCGCTTTAACGGTGCGGACGGGATGAAGACAGGTTTTGTCTGCGCATCCGGTTTTAACCTTGCCGGTTCTGCAACCCGTAATGGCCGTACGATTGTGGCGATTGTTTTGGGTGCTGCAAAGCAGGAAGACCGTGCTTTGAAGGCTGCAGAATTGCTGCAGAATGGTTTTGCAACCCGTGGCGGCGGTGGAGCAACGCTGGCAACACTTGCACCTTATGGCAGTAACAATAATCAGGCGACCGATTTGCGTGCGCAGATTTGCAGTCAGCAGGCTATGTCTGACCGTTGGGATGGCCGTGATGTGGAAGGGCGCCTTAAAATCAATTCGCCTTATATCACCGCAATGACCCGCGAGCCGGTTGCTGTTCCTGTTGGCCTGCTCACTAAAGCACCGGATGTACAGTCGGGAGCAGCATTGCATATTTCGCAAGTGCCGATCCCGTTGCAGCGCCCGATGCGCGGTGCGATGACAACAGCAGTGAATTAAAGGTCTGACATGTCCTTCAAACCGATCAGTGTTTCTGTGCTTACAGGCTTTCTGGGCGCGGGTAAAACGACCTTGCTCAATCGCTTGCTGAAAGATCCTGCCTTGCAGGATACGGCAGTTATTATCAATGAATTCGGTGATGTGAGTATTGATCATCTGTTGGTTGAGCAGGCAGCGGACGGTGTTATTCAGCTCGCTGACGGCTGCCTGTGCTGCACGGTGCGCGGAGAGCTGGTGGATACGCTGTCGGATTTGATTGAGCGCGTTCAGCTGGGCAAGATCAATGAATTGCAACGCATTGTGATTGAGACAACCGGTCTGGCTGATCCGGTGCCCGTCTTGCAGGCATTGATGGGGCATCCGGTGCTGATGCAGGTATTGAAGCTGGATGGTGTGATTACCGCCGTTGATGCTGTGAATGGCATGGCAACGCTGGATGCGCATATAGAGGCTGTGAAACAGATTGCTGTGGCTGACCGGATTGTCATTACCAAATCTGAGCTTGCTGATAAGAACACCGTTGCTGTTTTGAAGTCCCGTATCGCAGTGCTCAATCCGGCAGCAGATATCTATGATAATGAGGCAGAAGAAATCGGTTATGCAGCATTGTTTGATTGCGGGCTGTATAATCCGGCAGGAAAAGCACCGGATGTGCAGAACTGGCTCAAAGCAGATAGCTATGACGACCATCATTCCCACGATGATCATGTTTGTGAGATTCACGGTGCCGGTTGTTCAGGCCATCATCATGGTGAGCATCACCACCACCATCATCATGATGCAACGATCCGGTCATTCTCGCTGAAGCATGATGCGCCGGTGCCTTTTGCAGCCATTGAGATGTTTCTGGATTTGTTGCGCTCAACGCATGGCGATAAACTGTTACGCATGAAGGGCATTATAGCTGTTGCTGAAGATGCTGAACGACCACTGGTTATTCATGGCGTGCAGCAGATATTGCATCCGCCTGTGCGCTTAAAAGCATGGCCGCAGGAATTGCAGGACAGCAAATATCAGACACGTCTGGTGCTGATTACCAAAGATCTGGACGAGAGCTATGTGCGCGATATGTTTGATGCGTTTTTAGGAAAACCGCGTATTGATCAGGCGGATGCACAGGCGCTGACTGATAATCCTCTGGCGATCCCCGGATTTTCCATGAAGCGCTGGTAGTTTAGAGCGCTCTGTGTTCAGTCGGATGCAAAGCGCTCTAGATTCTTTAATTTGCCGCATTATCACGGGCGTCAAGTTGATCCAACTTGACTGTGAAATGCTCTAGAGCATTTCCAGTATATTTTGAATCACAGAAATGCTCTATCTATTTGTTTTTACGCGTATCTTATCCGAAAACCGGTTCCCACTTTTCGGGATACGCTCTAGCCTTTTTGAATAAGAAAATGAAAAATCCGACCCTCACTCTGCTGCTCAAGCAGAATGTGTCCTTCTGTCTGGCAGAAGTGGGCTATGTCCAGCGGAGAAAGCGGATCAGTCGTTTCAATTCTGATCACGTCACCGGCATTTAAATCTTGTAATTTTTTGCGGGTTTTCAAAACAGGTAAGGGGCATTGCAGCCCCTTAAAATCATAGAAAAACACAGTCTCAGAACCGGCCATTATTGACCAGTCATCCGGTTCCAGAGCGATTTTTTCTCTGCCGGTGCTGCCGGCATATCAGGTGTCACCTGAGGGGCCACAGCAGCGGCCGCTTCCGGATTGGTATTTGGAACAGGAACAGATGCGGTTGCATTCTGATCAAGCGTTGGCTGGGCTGCAAGCGGAGCTGTCGCAGCCACCGTTGCTGCAACAGGTGCAGGGCTCTGTGCGATTGCGGTTGGTTGTACCGCTGTATCCGGTGCTCCTGGTGTCTCGGAAGAAGCCGGGCTTAAGGATGGCGGTGTCCGCGATACTTTCTCACCACGTGCACGTCGCGCACTCCAGTCAGAGACCAACTTCGCTTCCTGAACACCCATGATTGAAGGCGCAGGCTGCTTCTTCGATGATTTATTCAGCGCGCTGGAAAAAGCTGCGTCATAGGTCTTCTGATAGCTGGAATAAGCAGACTGGATTGAATCAGGTTGTGACATCGGCGGGCAGGAAGCTGAGGCCGAAATACCCTGCTGACCCGGGAAGTTTTGGTTGAAGACATAGCGCTTACCGCAAACATCAACTTTTGGCGGTACTTTGGTAATTTCGAACTGGTCATAGCCCTGTTTGAGCATGGTCCAGAACTCGTAATTCGGGTCATGCTTATAACGCGCCATATTGGCAGCGGTCATGCGGAACGGATAGGCCTGAACCTGAAAATCACGCTGTCCGCCTTTGAACGCATCGCGGCCGAAAGCATAAATCTCGGACATGCTTTCATCTGTCATGGAATAGCAACCGGCAGAAGAGCAGGCGCCATGCACCATCAGGTGCTGACCTGTGCGGCCATTGGCGCGGTCATAAGCATTCGGAAAGCCGAGATTGAAGGAGAGATAATATTGCGAATTCGGGTTCATCTGCGCTGCAGAAACGGAATAGAAACCTTCCGGCGCCTGACGGTCGCCTTCTACATATTTAGGACCGAGTTTGCCTGACCATTTGCAGATTTCATAAGAGGCAACCATGTCATAACGACCATTGGTCTTCTGCTTCCAGACTTCCAATACGCCTTCTTCTTTGAAGATACGCGCCATAACCGGTGAGGTTTTATTCATGCCTTTGGCTTTAATTTTAGCCAGAACTTTGGAAGGCAACTCACGTTCAGCTTTAGCGCCGACACCGTCAAAGACAGAGCCCTGACAACCGGCAAGAGCGACGGTTGCGATCAGTGAAGCAAAAATTGCAGTTCTCAGTTTCATAAGGGTCACCGGCAATATTACGCAAGAGTTGGAACAAAATATCCTGAAATGGCAAAAAGGCAAATTTTCAGCAGCGATCAGTTTGTTCAGCATTATCGGTCAGTATGATTGACAAAGTGTTATTAACTTAGCGCAGGGTGATATTTACAACAAATGATGCGCGCTGACTATACAGGCAGATAAGATTAAGGCCGCACTCAAAAGCGCGGCCTTGAAATCGTGCAGCTGACAGGAAACCTGATCAGAGATTGCGACCCATCGCCAGATATTTCTGACGGCGTTCCTGTTTTAGTGTTTCGCCATCAATCGCTTCGAGAGATTTCAGCGCTGAGGCAATCACTTCGCCTACGGCATCAATAATCGCGTTTTTACCGCGATGTGCGCCGCCAAGCGGTTCTGCAATAATATTGTCAATGATCTTCAGCTCATGCAGATCCTGCGCAGTGATGCGCATATTGGTTGCCGCATCTTTAGCGCGGGTCGAATCACGCCACAGAATGGAAGCAGCACCTTCCGGCGAAATCACCGAATAGATTGCATGTTCCAGCATATAGACGCGGTTAGCGACAGCGATAGCAATCGCACCACCCGAACCACCTTCACCAATAACAATGGTGATAACCGGAACGCGCAGTTTCATGCTCATTTCCAGCGAACGGGCAATGGCTTCTGCTTGACCGCGTTCTTCAGCGCTGACGCCCGGATAAGCACCGGCCGTATCAACAAAAGTGATGAGCGGCAGTTTAAACCGGTCAGCCAGTTCCATGATGCGGATGGCTTTACGGTAGCCTTCAGGACGCGGCGAGCCGAAATTATGCTTTAGACGAGTCTTGGTGTCGTTGCCTTTTTCCTGACCGAGAATGGCTACGGCCTGACCGTTAAAGCGGGCAAAACCGGCCTGAATGGCCTGATCTTCGGCAAAGTTACGATCACCGGCCAGCACTGTGAACTCTGTAAACAGGCGGTTCACATAATCCAGACAATGCGGACGGTCCGGATGACGGGCGATCTGCACTTTCTGCCAAGGGGTGAGTTTGCGGTAAATATCTTTCAGCGCATCGCTAGAGCGCTTTTCAAGCCGCCGTATCTCATCACTCATCTCGACGCTGCCGCTTTCCTGCGCCAGCTTTTTCAGTTCGAGAATTTGACCATCGAGATCTGCGACGGGTTTTTCAAAATCAAGGTAATTATACATATGACCTGACTATTACGCTCCGGAGACTAAAACCATCAGACATTAAGGTCTGAGTGAGGGTTTCATCTGTCCTATATAGATTGTCTGGCAGAAAAATCTATCTGCCGAATATATTTCTCTTAAACTTCATAGCGTCAATCGGCAAGCGGATGATGCGTTGCAACCAGCTGATGCAGTCTTTCTTCCAGCACATGGGTATAAATTTGTGTCGTAGAAATGTCCGAATGCCCCAATAATTGCTGAACAGCACGCAAATCCGCACCATTTTGTAAAAGATGGCTGGCAAAAGCGTGGCGCAGCACATGGGGTGACACTGCCGCCGCCGCAATACCGGTGCGTGCCGCTAGTGCCTTCAGATCGCGGGCAAAGACCTGTCGGGCCAGATAACCGCTTTCCGAGCGGGCAGGGAACAGCCACGGGCTGTCCTGCCATTCCGGTACTCTGTCACGTAAGCCCACATAAAGCTGCAAGACATTCTGCGCTTTGACCGAGAGCGGTACCATGCGTTCTTTGGCACCTTTACCGCGCACCAGCAGGAAACGCTGATTGCTGCGGATGGTTTTCTCCGGCAGGCTCACAAGCTCGCTGACGCGCATTCCTGTTGCATAGAGCAGCTCCAGCAGTGCATGCAGCCGCACGGCATTGAAATAGCCGCTCATGTCTTTCTGCGGCCTTGCATCAGCCTCTGCCTGTGCCAGAAGTTTCGAGACGGTATCTTCGCTCATGATTTTTGGCAGCGCCTGATTTTTCTTTGGTGCGTCGATAATACCGGTCGGATCATCGCTGCGCAGACCTTCCGCATAGAGAAATCGATAAAACTGACGCAGAGAAGACAGACGGCGTGCCTGTGAAGTGGAGGCAAAACCCTGAATATTCATATCATCAAGGCAGGCTCTGATATCGACGGAATTTGCTGTCGTCAGTCTGGTTTTGCGCCCTGCCATAAATTCCGCTGCGGTTTCCAGATCACGGCGATAGGATTCCAGCGTATTATCCGCAGCCCCCCGTTCAGCGCTCATCATCTCCAGAAACGAGTCAATGGCAGCATCTGTTGAGAGATTATTCTGCATCTTCGGCTTCCGGTTCTCCGTCTGAATAAGGTGTTGCAGCGGGAGCGGGGCTGGCAGGCGCTGTATCGCGCGGTTGCTGCATCATTTTATGTGCCGGTACGCGAACCACTATCTCGGATGTCACCGGACTGACCGTTTTTACAAGCACCAGCATCAGCCCGTAAATACAGGCGGAGATAAGAGCCAGAATGATGATCAGGCGGGTGAGGGTTGGCATAGAGGCAGCAGTGCTTTCACTTGGTTAGGCTTTATTGAGTGCATTGTGCCCTGATAATCTCAATAAAGCCTAACCAAATTCGAGATGAAAATGAAAAGGCCCGGTAAAAACCGGGCCTCTGATTGGTATAATCCGCAGATTACATAGTGCCGATTACATATGGATCGGCTTGTCGTAAGTGGCCATTGCCGATTCACGAACAGCTTCCGACATGGTCGGATGTGCGTGGCAGGTACGCGCCAGATCTTCCGAAGAACCGCCAAACTCCATCAGAACGGTCAGTTCGTGGATCATTTCACCGGCATTGTAGCCGAGGATATGTGCACCAAGAACTTTGTCGGTGGCTTTATCAGCCAGAATTTTCACAAAACCGTCTGTGTGCTGCATAGCGCGTGCACGGCCATTGGCTGTGAACGGGAATTTACCGACTTTATATTCAATACCGGCAGCTTTCAGCTCTTCTTCAGTTTTACCCACAGAAGCCACTTCCGGCTGGGTGTAAACAACGCTTGGGATCACATCAAAATTGACATGGCCTTTCTGACCGGCGATGATTTCTGCAACGGCAACGCCTTCATCTTCGGCTTTGTGTGCCAGCATCGGGCCTTTAACCACGTCGCCGATTGCATAAATGCCGGCAACATTGGTCTGCCAATGATCGTTGATCGCAACGCGGCCGCGTTCGTCGAGGGAAACGCCGACTTCAGCCAGACCCAGACCATCGGTATAAGGGCGACGGCCGGTCGAAATCAGAACGGCTTCAGCTTCGAGGGTAACAGCATCACCGCCCTTAACAGGTTCAAAAGTAACCTTGGCGCCATTGCCGGATTTTTCAACTGCGGTCACTTTGGCGCTGAGTTTGAAATCAATGCCCTGCTTGGCCAGCATGCGCTGGAACTGCTTGGAAACTTCACCGTCCATGCCACCGAGAACTTTGTCGAGATACTCAACAACAGTCACTTTGGAGCCGAGACGCGACCATACGGAACCGAGTTCCAGACCAATCACGCCGCCGCCGACAACAACCAGAGTTTCAGGCACTTTGGTGAATTCCAGCGCGCCGGTTGAAGAAACAATAGTTTTCTCGTCAATATCAACCTGAACGCCCGGAATACCGGCAACATCAGAACCGGTGGCGATGATGATGTTTTTGGTTTCGAGTTCTTTGACAGAACCGTCTTCAGCGGTGACAGAAACTTTGCCTGCAGCAACAACTTTACCAAAACCGGTGAAAGCTTCGATCTTGTTCTTTTTGAACAGGAATTCAACGCCGGTGGTGTTGGCTTTCACTGTTGCAATTTTATGTGCCAGCATTTTTTCGAGGTTCAGCTTTGGTGCGCTGACTTCTACGCCGAGCGCATCAAAAGAATGACCGGCTTCAGCAAAAACTTCAGAAGCGTGCAGCAATGCCTTGGAAGGAATGCAGCCGACATTGAGGCAGGTGCCGCCAAACGTGCTGCGCTTTTCAACAACTGCCACTTTCAGGCCGAGCTGGGCAGCTTTGATAGCTGCAACATAACCGCCGGGACCGGTACCGATGACAACGACATCATAAGACATTGCTTAATCCTTTTAACTCTTTTTAAGTCCGCTCAGGCAGGGGATTTCTGCATGAGGGCAAGGGCTGATTTTTATTCTTCGGGTGTGCAGGCTTTAAAGCGAAACACGTCCCAGTTCAGCGGCTCGGCCGGTTTGGCCGTTCCAAAATCATAGCTGTCCAGCATGCTGACAAAGTCCGGCAGGAGAATAGCGGCTGCAGCGGGTTCGTCATTGCGGGGCAGGAATTCTGCATCAGCACCATCTTTGAGGGCGTAGACAACGCCTTGCCAGATTGTGCAGTCATCAATTTCATCTTCAGCTACATCATCACTGGCGCAATTATAAGTGATTGTTGCAGATGGTCGGGCTACACCTTCGGACCACTGGACAATGCCTTGCAGCTTGAATTCAGGTTTTTCATTGGCGATGATGGTGAAACTATTGCCCGACTGTTCATCTTCTTTTTGTGAAGGGCTGAAGGTCAGGGTGTAGTTCTGGTTCTTGTCGGAATAAGCGGCACGGTTCTGCACGCAGGCTGCAGATGCGACAGCGGTTGCGGTCAGCAAAATTGTGCAGCTTGCGAGCAACGCAAAAGTCTTTTTGAAAATGACTGTTCTGGTAATCATTTTTCCCTCTTCGGGCTTTAAAATTCCGGTTTACAGCATCGATTTTCGGAAATTACGATGCGTCGTTCTAATGGGCTTGCTGGGTGGCAAGCTTAATGCCTAATCCGATAAATACCATACCGGTCACACGATTAAACCATGCGCCGAGCGCGAAAAAGCGCTTACGCACCGGTTCCAGCGTAAAGAACAGTGTGACAAGTGCAAACCAGCCGATCACGACGATTGCAATCAAAAGTCCGTATATGCCCTGAATTGCGGCCGGTGTTTCATGGCTGACAAGCGAGGAGAACAGGGAAAGGAAAAACAACACCGCTTTTGGGTTCAGCGCATTGGTGATGAAACCCATTGTGAAGCAACGCTTCGCAGAAATTGTCATCTTTTGCGGCTGCGGTTCTGCTTCTCCGGTTTGTAGCATTTTCTCTGCATCCGTCGCATTCAGTGGTTTTTCACGCAGCGCCTTGATGCCGAGATAAAACAAATAGGCAGCACCCGCCCATTTAATCAGGGAAAACAGAAACAGAGACTGGGACACGATCAGACCGATACCGAGGATCGTGTAAGAGATGTGGAACATCAGCGATGCACCGATGCCTAAACTGGTGATGAAGGCTGCACGGCGGCCATGCACAATGCTCTGACGCACAATCAGCGCGAAATCCGCGCCGGGTGCAACGAGCAGGATCACGAATACCGCCATCAGACCGGTGAATTCGATCACATACTGCATGAGAGGCTCCGTGATATCAAAATATATTGAGCCATTGCAGCTCGGAAAAGATGCAGTTGAAAAGAGCGCTGTTATGAGACAGCGCTCTTATTCAGTTTATTACAGGTCGAGAACCAGACGTTCCGGATCTTCCAGGCTGTCCTTAACGCGGACGAGGAAGGTCACAGCTTCTTTGCCGTCTACGATACGGTGATCATAGGACAGAGCCAGATACATCATCGGACGGATAACGATCTGACCGCCGACAACAACCGGACGCTCCTGAATTTTGTGCATGCCGAGAATACCGGACTGCGGTGCGTTCAGGATCGGGGAAGACATCAGGGAGCCGTAAACACCACCATTGGAGATGGTGAAGGTGCCGCCTTGCATATCAGCCATAGAAAGCTGACCGTCGCGGGCTGCACGGCCGAGGCGACCGATTTCTTTTTCGATTTCAGCAATCGACATCTGGTCGGCATCACGCACAACCGGAACCACCAAGCCTTTGTCTGTACCGACAGCAACGCCGACATGCGCAAAGTTCTTGTAGATGATGTCTGTGCCGTCGATTTCGGCATTAACAGCAGGGATTTCTTTCAGAGCATGGGTCACAGCTTTAGTGAAGAAACCCATGAAGCCAAGCTTAACGCCGTGCTTCTTCTCGAAAATATCTTTGTAGCGTGAACGCAGATCCATAACCGCGCTCATATCCACTTCATTGTAAGTGGTGAGCATAGCTGCAGTGTTCTGAGCATCTTTCAGACGGCGCGCAATAGTCTGACGCAGACGGGTCATTTTCACGCGTTCTTCGCGCGGCGCATCACCGGCAGGGGACGCAGGACGCGCTGCAATAGGTGCCGGAGCGGCGGCAGCAGGAGCCGTACCTTTAGCAATTGCTGCAAGTACATCGCCCTTGAGAACCTGACCGCGCTTGCCGGAACCGTCAACCTGATCGCTGTTCAGGCCGGCTTCTGCGAGCAGCTTTGCAGCTGCCGGTGCCGCAGGCATAGAAGAAGAAGAAGAAGCGGTTGCAGCAGGTGCAGCAGCGGCTACAGGTGCAGCGGCTGGCGCAGCAGCAGCAGGTTTGGCTTGAGGAGCAGCAGCTGCGCCCGATGCATCAATCTGGCCGAGCAGGGCATCGAGACCGACATTGTCACCTTCCTGAGCGGTGATTTCTGTCAGAACACCGGAAATAGGTGCCGGAACTTCAATAGAAACCTTGTCGGTTTCCAGTTCAACCAATGGTTCGTCAGCAGCAATGGTATCGCCGACTTTTTTGAGCCATTTGCCGATGGTTGCCTCTGTGACGGATTCCCCGAGGGTGGGAACGCGGATTTCGGTTGCCATGGTTTTATCTTCCCTGGATCTTTAATCTGAATGATAGGCGACCCGCTGACGATAATCAGCGGGTCAGAAATTTAAATTTTAAGAACCGAGCGCATCTTCAAGGAAAGCTGCGAGCTGTTCAAGATGCTTGGACATCAAGCCTGTTGCAGGCGATGCGGCAGCCGGACGGCCGGTATAACGGGCACGCGGATATTTCGCATCAATATGTGCCAGCACCCATTCCAGATAAGGCTCGATGAACGACCATGCGCCCATGTTCTTCGGCTCTTCCTGACACCAGACGATTTCTGCACCGCGGAAACGGGACAGTTCGTTGATGAGGGCTTTGGCCGGGAACGGATAGAGCTGTTCAACACGCAGCAGGTAGACATCGTCGATACCACGCTTTTCGCGCTCTTCGTAAAGGTCATAATAGACTTTACCGGAGCACAGAACCACACGGCGGATCTTGGCATCTTTTTGCAGCTTGATCGGCTGATCCTTGAGATATTGCGCATCATCCCACAGCAGGCGGTGGAATGTGCTGTCTCCGGACAGTTCGTTCAGCGAAGAAATCGCACGCTTGTGACGCAGCAGGGACTTCGGTGTCATCATGATCAGCGGCTTACGGAAGTCGCGTTTCATCTGACGACGCAGAATGTGGAAGTAGTTTGCCGGTGTTGTTACGTTGGCAACCTGCATATTGTCTTCTGCACAAAGCTGCAGGAAGCGTTCGAGACGTGCGGATGAATGCTCAGGACCCTGACCTTCATAGCCGTGCGGCAGAAGGCAGACGAGACCGGACATACGCAGCCACTTGCGCTCACCCGAAGAGATGAACTGATCGAACACAACCTGTGCGCCGTTAGCGAAGTCGCCGAACTGAGCTTCCCAGACGGTCAGTGCGCGTGGCTCTGACAGTGAGTAGCCATATTCGTAACCAAGCACAGCTTCTTCAGAAAGCATCGAGTTGATGGCTTCATAGATCGCCTGACCCTTCTGAAGATTATTCAGCGGGATGTAGCGGCTCTGGTTCTGCTGATCGTAAAGAACAGTATGACGCTGCGAGAAGGTGCCGCGCTCCACGTCCTGACCGGACAGACGGATCGGGTTGCCTTCTGTTACAAGCGAACCGAAAGCCAGCGATTCAGCGGTTGCCCAGTCAATGCCTTCGCCGCTGTCAATCATCTTGGAACGATTGTCGAGGAAGCGCTGAACGGTACGGTGTACGTTGAAATCACCTGGAGTTTCAGCAAGTTTCTTGCCGATTTCCTTGAGGTTTTTCAAAGGTACGCCGGTTTTGCCGCGACGCTGTTCATCGGCATTATCCGCTGTGCGCAGACCTGCCCATGCACCATCAAGCCAGTCGGCTTTGTTTGGCTTGTAGTTCTGACCGGCTTCGAATTCTGTTTCCAGCTTTTCGCGCCATTCAGCTTTCATCTGGTCGATTTCAGCCTGTGTCAGCAGACCTTCAGCAATCAGCTTTTCGCTGTAGAGCTGAACAGTGGTCTTGTGCGCACGGATTTCTTTGTACATCAAAGGCTGTGTGAACGCAGGCTCATCGCCTTCGTTATGACCAAAGCGGCGGTAGCAGAACATGTCCACAACGACCGGCTTATGGAAGGTCTGGCGGAATTCTGTTGCAACTTTGGCAGCAAAAACCACAGCTTCCGGATCATCACCATTTACATGGAAGATCGGCGCTTCAATCATCTTGGCCACATCGGAAGGATATGGTGATGAGCGCGAGAAGGAAGGATCGGTGGTGAAGCCAATCTGGTTATTGATGATGAAATGAACCGTACCGGCAACGCGGTGACCGCGCAGACCCGACAGACCCATACATTCAGCAACAACACCCTGACCGGCAAAGGCCGCATCGCCATGCAGCAGCAGCGGCATAACTTTTGCACGCTCGGAAAGCGGTACCATATCGTCACGGGTACGACCGACCAGCAGATCCTGCTTGGCGCGGGCTTTACCCATAACAACCGGATTAACAATTTCCAGATGTGAAGGATTGGCGGTCAGTGACAAATGCACGGAGTTGCCGTCAAACTCACGGTCGGAAGACGCACCGAGATGGTATTTAACGTCGCCTGAACCTTCCACATCATCCGGTGCATAGGAACCGCCTTTGAATTCGTGGAAAATAGCGCGGTGCGGCTTGCCCATAACCTGTGAAAGCACGTTCAGACGGCCACGGTGAGCCATACCGAAAATGATTTCCTTAACGCCCATAGAGCCGCCGCGCTTAACGATCTGTTCAAGGGCAGGGATCAGGGATTCACCGCCATCGAGACCAAAACGCTTGGTGCCTTTATATTTCACGTCGATGAACTGTTCAAAGCCTTCAGCTTCGATCAGTTTGGACATGATGGCTTTCTTACCTTCCGGTGTGAAAGCAATATTCTTATTGGCACCTTCAATGCGTTCCTGAATCCAGGCTTTTTCAGCCGGATCAGAAATATGCATGAATTCAACGCCGAGCGTCGAGCAATAGGTGCGCTTCAGGATATCGAGCATTTCGCGCACGGTCGCATATTCAAGACCAAGCACATTGTCGATGAAAATCTTGCGATCATAATCTGCAGGGGAGAAACCGTAGTTTTCCGGAGCCAGCTCATTATAGTCGTTCGGCTTTTCGGAAAGGCCGAGCGGATCGAGATTGGCATGCAGATGGCCGCGCATACGATAAGCGCGGATCATCATGATCGCGCGAACGCTGTCTCGGGCTGCCTGTGTGATTTCTGCTGCAGACAAAACAGGTGCGGCAGCCTGAGCTGGTGCTTTTACAGCATCCGGCTTGGCAGATTTGCCTTTTAATTTGTCTGTGATGTGTTTTTCAACTTCGGCCCAGTTCCCGTCGAGAGCAGAGGTCAGCTCATCGTTCGGCGTAACAGGCCAGTTGTTTCTTTCCCAGGATGCGCCGCGGGCGTTTTCAATCACATCTTTCGGGTTATCGCCGAGATTTGCGAAAAAATCGCGCCATTCTGCATTGACCGAATTCGGATCGGTTTCATATGCAGCATAGAGCTCTTCAATATAGTCGGCATTGCCGCCATAGAGAAACGAGGTAAGGGCGAAAACGTCATTGGCTTCTTCTTGCCGTGCCATTGTCCTTGCCGGAGTATCCACTCCGTCTCCTTATACCGGCCATACCGGAAAATCTTCCGGTCCCGTTTTAAGTTACTGGTCTGTTGTTTCTGTATTATGAAATAGTGCTTAAGAACTGATTTCCAACAGAAACGGGCATAAGTTTAATCTTAGAGTGCCCGGTTCGGGGCATGAGCCACGAACCGGGCTTTTTAGAGGCAGTCACACCGGGCGACTGCCAATATTCGTTTCAGTTTTCAGGGCTGATGCTCTTGAAAACTTCAACCCAAGAGCATTAGCCCTTGAGAACTTCAACCCAAGGGCAATTAGCCCTTGAGAACTTCAATAAGCGTCTTGCCGAGCTGTGCAGGCGATGGGGAAACGCGGATACCGGCTTCTTCCATAGCTGCAATCTTGTCTTCAGCGCCGCCCTTGCCACCGGAGATAACGGCACCGGCATGACCCATAGTGCGGCCTTCCGGAGCTGTACGACCGGCGATAAAGCCAACCATTGGTTTTGAACGACCGCGCTTGGCTTCGTCTTTAAGGAACTGTGCTGCTTCTTCTTCAGCCGAACCACCGATTTCACCGATCATAACGATCGATTTGGTGTCTTCGTCTGCAAGGAACATTTCCAATACGTCGATGAATTCTGTGCCCTTAACCGGATCGCCGCCGATACCAACGGCAGTTGTCTGGCCGAGGCCTTCATTGGAGGTCTGGAACACAGCTTCATAGGTCAGTGTACCGGAACGGGAAACAACGCCGACCGAACCTTTTTTGAAGATATTGCCTGGCATGATGCCGATTTTGCATTCTTCAGGGGTCAGGATGCCCGGGCAGTTAGGACCAACGAGGCGGGACTTCGACTTTTCCAGACGAGCCTTAACGCGAACCATATCGGATACAGGAATGCCTTCAGTGATGCAGATGATCAGCGGGATTTCCGCGTCAATTGCTTCAATGATAGCAGCAGCTGCACCTGCAGGCGGAACGTAGATTACGGATGCGTCTGCACCGGTTACGTCACGGCCTTCAGCAACACTTGCGAAGATCGGCAGTGTCTGGCCTTCAGCGCCGGTCCAGTTCTGACCGCCTTTTGAAGGGTGAATACCACCAACCATTTTGGTGTTGTAATAGGCAAGAGCCTGCTCGGTATGGAATGTACCGGTTTTGCCGGTCAGACCCTGTACGAGAATTTTTGTGTCACGATTGATGAGAATGGACATAAAATCAGTTTCCCTTCACTGCTGCGACAATTTTCTGTGCCGCATCATCGAGATCGTCGGCGGAAATAACATTCAGGCCGCTTTCATTGATGATCTTCTTGCCAAGCTCAACATTGGTGCCTTCGAGGCGAACAACCAGAGGAACTTTAAGACCAACTTCTTTAACAGCTGCGATCACGCCTTCAGCAATGATGTCGCATTTCATGATGCCGCCGAAGATGTTGACGAGAATGCCTTCAACAGCCGGATCAGCAGTGATGATCTTGAATGCTGCTGTTACTTTTTCTTTGTTCGCGCCGCCGCCAACATCGAGGAAGTTTGCAGGTTCTGCACCATAGAGCTTGATGATGTCCATCGTCGCCATAGCAAGACCGGCACCATTGACCATGCAGCCGATGTTACCGTCCAGCGCTACATAAGCGAGGTCGTATTTGGACGCTTCAATTTCTTTTTCGTCTTCTTCGGTGGTGTCGCGCAGTTCAAGAATGTCCGGGTGACGGAACAGCGCGTTGTTGTCGAAGGAAACTTTCGCATCCAGCACGCGTACACGACCATTGGTCATGACGATCAGCGGATTGATTTCCAGAAGGCTCATGTCTTTTTCAACAAAAGCTTTGTAGAGGATCGGGAACAGAGCGATTGCATCTGCGCGGGCTTCACCTTCAAGCTTCAGCGCATCGGCCAGCTTGGCATTGTCCGCATCGGTTACGCCGGTTTCAGGATCGATCGCAACAGTGATGATCTTTTCCGGTGTTTCTTCAGCAACAGCTTCGATGTCCATGCCACCTTCAGTGGAGACAACGAAAGCCGGACGGCCGACAGTGCGGTCGATCAGCATGGAGAGATACAGTTCGCGCTCGATGTCCGCGCCGTCTTCGATGTAAAGACGGTTGACCTGCTTGCCGGCAGGACCGGTCTGCTTGGTCACCAGAGTGTTGCCGAGCATTTCTTTTGAAAAGGCAACAACTTCTTCGATCGACTTGGCAAGACGCACGCCGCCTTTGGCATCGGCCGGCAGTTCTTTGAACTTGCCTTTACCGCGACCACCGGCATGGATCTGGCTCTTAACCACATAAAGCGGGCCCGGAAGGGTCTTTGCCCATTCTTCAGCCTGTTCAGCGGAGTAAACAGCCACACCATTGGCAATCGGTGCGCCGTATGTGTGAAGCAGGCGCTTGGCCTGATATTCATGAATATTCATCTGGTTGTCCTTTTTAGGGCACTCCTGAAACCTGGGCTTTCAATTAATATTGATAGTCAGGCTTCATGATTTTTGTTTGAAGTTCCAGAGAGCAGTTCGGGGCCACTTTGGGAAAAGCGCCCCGAAACATCCCAGAACTTTAAATTACGGGAGCTTATTTCAGATTAGGTGCAATCGCGATGCAGGCATCACAAAGACCCTGAACTGCTGCAACTGATTTCTCAAATGCGGCCTGTTCTTCTTTGTCGAGCTGAATTTCGATAATCTGTTCAACGCCGTTCGCACCGATAATGGTTGGTACGCCGACATACATGTCTTTCACGCCGTACTGACCGGTGAGCTGAGCTGCAACCGGCAGAACGCGGCGCTTATCCTTGAGGTAGGATTCAGCCATCTGGATTGCAGAAGCAGCCGGTGCGTAATAGGCCGAACCGGTTTTCAGCAAACCAACGATTTCAGCGCCGCCGTCACGGGTACGCTGAATGATCTTGTCGAGTTTGTCCTGTGTGGTCCAGCCCATTTTGACCAGATCCGGCAGAGGAATACCGGCAACAGTCGAATAGCGGCTTGAAGGAACCATAGTATCGCCGTGACCGCCGAGAACGAATGCGGTGACGTCTTCAACGGACACGTTGAATTCTTCAGCGAGGAAGTAGCGGAAACGGGCGCTATCAAGCACACCAGCCATACCGACAACTTTGTTTGCCGGCAGACCAGAGAATTTCTGCAGTGCCCATACCATTGCATCGAGCGGATTGGTGATGCAGATCACGAAAGCATCCGGTGCGTATTTGGCAATACCGGCACCGACCTGTTCCATGACTTTCAGGTTGATGCCCAGCAGGTCATCGCGGCTCATACCAGGCTTGCGCGGTACACCGGCGGTAACGATAACAACATCAGCGCCTTCAATAGCCGCATAGTCATTGGCACCGGTAAATTTCGCATCGAAACCGTCAACTGGTGAGGATTCAGCGATATCGAGGCCTTTACCTTGCGGAGTACCTTCGGCGATGTCGAACAACACAATGTCACCGAGCTCTTTAAGGCCGGCCATGTGAGCGAGCGTTCCGCCGATCATGCCTGAACCGATGAGGGCAATTTTATTGCGAGCCATGCTGGTTACTTCCCTGATCTAAAATCTAACTAAAACAGCTGAACCTCTGCGTGAGCTTTCCATCCGGTTACGCCTGCAGAGGCCATTACGCTGTATGGTCGATATGCCCGTTTTCAAAATAACTCAACTAATAATTTTGTATTTAAAGATTTCAATCGTTTAGCTAAATAAGTTCTTACGTAAACGTAAGTCATTTTTGACAAAAGCCGAAATTCTTCCCTGTTTCGTACTCCGAAATCAGGGAGGAAAATTACTAAGGATTTGTGTCCGCGCGGAGCTGATTTATGTGTGTTCAGAATAGCTTGCAGTCAGCCATATTGCGGAATGATCATCTGCTGCATCACAAGGGCTGTAATGATTCCCTTATTCGTCTTAAATTAGGCCACGACCGTCACAATATCGTGACGGTTGTAAAAACAGTTTATTTTAGCGCAATTCAGGCCGTTGCCTGAACTGTATTTGGTGCTTCGTTTTCAAAGGCTTCAAGATATTCTGCGCTTTGCATTTCAAAAAGACGTGATGCTGTACGATCAAATTCAAAGGCTTCGGTGCCGCTTGGGGCGCTGTAAATCTTATCCGGCGTTGCGGCAGCAGAAATCACCACGCGCGCACGCTGGTCGTAGAGCGTATCAACCAGCAGAATAAAACGCTTGGCTTCATTTCTCCTGGCATGATCAAGCACCGGTACATGGTCAATAAACATGGTGCGGAAACGCGCCATGATCGCCAGGTAGTCAGCTGCTGCTAATGGTTTTGCGCATAATTCATCAAAAGTAACACGTACCGCATTACCGACAGTACGGCTCAGATGGATGTTACGGCCTTTAACCTTGATGACCTCTGCTGTTTCACGACCGCCTTCTGTCAGATTATGCCATGCCTCGTCCATTCTGGCATCCGTTTTGAGTCCGAGCGGTGTGAGATAGACCGGCTGCCGGTCAAGCTTCTCAAGGCGGAAATCGGTACGGGAATCCAGATTGATTACATCAACACGGGTTTTAAGAATGCTGACAAAAGGCAGGAACAGCTGACGGTTAAGACCATTCGGATAGAGATTGTCCGGCGCTACATTGGACGTGGCAACCAGCACCACACCGCGCTCGAACAAAGCCGAGAACAAACGTGACAGGATCATTGCATCGGCAATATCGGTCACGGTAAACTCATCAAAGCACAGAACCCATGCCTGCTTTTCCAGTGCTTCTGCAACCGGCGGGATGGGGTCTTCCTGTTTGGTTTCGCCTTTTTTGTAGGCCTGACGATGAGCATGAATGCGCTCATGAACATCGGTCATAAAGTCGTTGAAGTGGGCGCGGCGCTTACGCTCAACCGGCAGCAATTCAAAGAACATATCCATCAGCATGGTTTTGCCGCGGCCAACCTCACCATGGATATAGAGACCTTTGACCGGCGCTGTTGCCTGCTTGGACTTGCCGAACAGCCAGCCCAGCGCACTCGATTTACGGGTGAGACGCTTGTTGCAAATCGCTTCAGTTAGCTGATCAAAGCGCTTCGCCAAAATTCTCTGCTGCGGATCAGCTTCAATATCTCCGGCACTTGCCAGAGAATCATAACGCTCAGACACAGACGGATAGGCTTTCAGCGCGTCATCAAAAGACATGTCACCCTCGAACAGATGAAAAGCTGCAGAGCGTATCTGCAGCTTTTCTTATCATAAAAGATTTGCCGGTATTAACGGGACAGGCTGAGCGGCTGGCCGCCGGAAGTCTGACCGTCAAAGCGACCGTCTGCCGATGAATAGAGCGAGGCCACTGTGCCGCCGTTCGCATCATAAAGCATCAATTGCTTACCGTTAACTGCCCATGAGGACAGGTTTGCCAGTTCGCCCGGGCAGCGCAGAGGTCCCGCGCGGTAACCCTGACCGAATTTGGTCTGCGGGGTGGCTACTTTACAGCTCTGTCCGGCAAGGGATGCGTTCCACACACCGGCAACTTTACCCGGTGTCAGATCAACAGACGATGCAGGCGGCAGGCTGGCGACCTGTGTATTGCCCTGCGGCTGTGAATTCATATCATTCGGATTGGCCGGAAACTGTGATGCGTTCACATCATTCAGCGAGCCGGACTGAACCGAGGTTGTCGGCGCAGGACTTAAAGGAGCAGGGCGCTGCGCCTGCGGGGGAGTGTTGCTGGCCATATTGTCAAAGCGCGAACTCTGGCAGCCTGCGAGAATAGTGGCGGCTGCAAGTCCGAGCAGGCCAATCTTAGAAACTCCCATACCCATCTCCTTAGATGTTGTTTTTCCGATGCGGAATGATGGAAACAGTTCCGGTTACGGGTCAAAATTGAGGCACAATCCGGCGCAGCTTAGACCATTTTGGTTTCAAAAGGAATCATTGAACAAAAGGGAAGTAGGCAGGACTGTACGATTTCTTTTGCAGACTATGTTTTATCTCTGACCGGTATTGGCCTTATTGGTTTAAAAACCTGTCTGACAGTAAAATTTGAGCAGATTATGTTTTAAAGAATAAACATATTTTGGCGACAGGCCAAGGTATGATCTGTTCATCAGGGCAGTTTCGGAACGAAAACACATAAAGGCTTTTCGAATCATCGGCACATATACTGGCAATTTGGGGGAAGTTCCGCCATATAGGCGTATGAGCGCATATCCGGAGCACATTGCGAAAAGTATGAAGCGGTTTTCGGAATGTGTTTTAAGGCTGCCTTTATGTCTTAATCGGGCTGTCTTTATAACTTAATCGGAATGTATCTTAAAACTGTGAAACCTATGTCTGTATCTATGCCAGTCAATGCAGCTTTTGCCAAAATGAACGGCCTTGGCAATAAAATCATTGTTGCGGATATGCGTGGCCGGAATGACCGGATCACGCCTGATGCCGCGCGCGCTCTGAATGCTGACAGCGAGACGGGTTTTGATCAGATCATGGCGATCCATGATCCGATAACGGCGGGTACAGATTATTATATCCGCATTATCAATTGCGACGGCAGTGAAGCGCAGGCTTGCGGTAACGGCACACGCTGTGTTGTGCAGGCACTTGCTGCAGAAACCGGCAAGTCACAATTCACATTTCAAACACTGGCAGGGCTGCTTCTGGCGGAAGAGCTGCCGGACGGCCAGATCCGCGTGGATATGGGCAAACCGCATTTTGAATGGCAGGCCATTCCGCTGGCAGAAGAATTTCGTGATACGCGGATGATCGAATTACAGATCGGGCCGATTGATGCACCGGTGCTGCATTCGCCTTCCGTGGCATCAATGGGTAATCCCCATGCGATTTTCTGGGTTGATCAGGATGTCTGGTCCTATGAGCTGGATAAGTTCGGACCACTTTTGGAAAATCATCCGATCTTTCCGGAAAAAGCAAATATTTCCATCGCGCAGGTCACGGCACAAGACGAGCTGACCATCCGCACATGGGAGCGCGGCGTTGGCCTGACGCTGGCCTGCGGTTCTGCCGCCTGTGCTGCCGGGGTATCCGCCGTGCGCACGCGCCGAACCGGACGTAAGGTGACGGTGATTGTTCCGGGCGGACCATTGCAGATTGAATGGCGTGATGATGATCATGTTTTAATGACAGGACCGGCTGAATGGGAGTTTTCGGGGCAGTTTGATCCGGCAACAGGTCTTTGGAAAAAAGACGAAACAGCGGAAGGTGCCTGATTATGGCTGTTGAGGTTGTAACATTCGGCTGCCGGCTGAATACTTATGAATCCGAAGTGATGAAGCGTGAGGCCGATGAAGCCGGTCTCAATACGCTGGAAAATGGCGCGATCATTTTCAACACCTGCGCGGTAACGGCGGAAGCAGTGCGTCAGGCACGCCAGGCCATTCGTAAAGCGCGTCGGGATAATCCGGAAGCCCGTATTATTGTAACCGGTTGCGCAGCGCAGACTGGTGCCGATGATTTTGCGGCAATGGACGAGGTTGATCTTGTTCTCGGCAATGAAGAAAAGCTGAAATCCAATTCCTACCGCATGCTGCCGGACTTTGGAGTGAACCAGTTTGAGAAGGTGCGCGTCAACGACATTATGGAAGTGCGCGAAACCGCCAGCCATATGGTCGATGCGATTGAAGGCCGAGCGCGTGCTTTTGTGCAGGTGCAGAACGGCTGTGATCACCGCTGCACTTTCTGCATTATTCCCTATGGCCGCGGTAATTCCCGATCTGTCCCGATGGGCGGTGTGGTTGAGCAGGTCAAACGACTGGTCGGCAACGGCTATGCGGAAGTGGTGCTGACCGGCGTGGATATGACCTCCTACGGGCCTGATCTTCCGGGTAATTTACGTCTCGGCAAGTTGGTGAAAACCGTTTTGTCTCAGGTGCCGGATTTGCAGCGTTTGCGTTTGTCTTCCATCGATTCGATTGAAGCCGATGAAGATCTGATGGATGCGCTGGCCAATGAAAAACGCCTGATGCCGCATCTGCATCTCTCATTGCAGTCAGGGGATAATATGATCCTCAAGCGGATGAAGCGCCGACATTTGCGCGATGACTCCATTCGTTTCTGTGAGGATGTACGCAAATTGCGTCCGGATGCCGTGTTTGGTGCTGATATTATCGCTGGTTTCCCGACCGAGACGGAAGAGATGTTCCAGAATTCCATCCGTATCGTGGAAGAATGCGGTCTCAGCCATTTACATGTTTTCCCTTACAGTCCGCGTGAAGGCACGCCTGCCGCACGCATGCCGCAATTGCGTCGTGAGGTGATTAAAGAGCGTGCTGCCCGTCTGCGTGTTGCCGGTGACGCGGCTTACCACTTGCATCTGGAAAGCCTCAAAGACACTGTGCAGAATATTCTGGTGGAGCGCGATGGTTTAGGCCGTACTGAAGGCTTTACGCTGACAGGGCTGGATACACAGGATCTGACAGCAGGACAGATTGTCAGCCGCGTGATCTCCGGTCATGATGGTGACAAGCTGCTGGCTGTTCCGCAAAATATCTGATTATCATTCGAAAATAAGAAGCGCTGTATTCATGGCTATGGGTTTTATAAAAAAGATTTTTTCTTTCGGCAAAAAGGAAGAGGCATCTTCCGCTCCGTCAGAGGAAGTCCTGTCGCCTTTAGCGGAAGAGGGCGCACCGGTTGCAGCAGAGCACACGCCTGTTGAACCGCATCATGAGACTGTGCTGGAAAAGATCGAAGAGCTGTTATCGCAGCCGGTCATCGCTGATCCGGCGACGATTGAGCTGAAACCGGTTTATGATACGCCGGAGCCGGATGAGATCATTGACGAAGAAAAGCCGCAGGCGCAAGAGCCGCCTCACGAGACTTTTCTGGAAAAGGTTGAGGAACTGCTTTCCCAACCGGTGATTGCCGATCCGGCAACCATTGAACTGACACCGGTATATCCTGAAACCGAGCCGGAAATTACTGATATTGAGGTTGCTCCTGCGCCAAAGCCGGTAAAAGTCACGGTCAGCAAATCTGTTGAAGCCAAACAAGAACCGGTTATCGTTGAAGCTGAACCAGAAAAGAAGCTGTCATGGTTTGAGCGGCTGCGTAGTGGTCTGTCGCGCTCTTCACAGCAGTTGGGCGATTCCATTGGAGGTATTTTTACCAAGCGCAAGCTGGATGAAGATACGCTGCAAGAACTGGAAGATGTGCTGATTCAGGCCGATCTTGGTTTGGAAACAGCGATGCGCATCACAGATAGCCTGTCTTCCGGCCGTTATGGCAAAGATATTTCGACAGATGAAGTGCGCAGCATTATGCGCTCCGAGATTGAAAAAGTGCTGGTGCCGGTGGCAAAGCCTCTGGAGCTTGATCTGTCGCACAAGCCGCATGTTATTCTCGTTGTTGGTGTCAATGGTACCGGTAAAACCACTACAATCGGTAAGCTGGCGGCAAAACTCACCGCAGGCGGGCTGAAAGTGATGCTGGCGGCGGGGGATACATTCCGTGCCGCAGCGATTGAACAATTGCATATCTGGGGCGAGCGCACCGGTTCTCCGGTCGTCTCCTCAAAGCTTGGTGCTGATGCGGCAGGCCTTGCCTTTGACGCATGGCAACAGGCCAAAGATGCGGGCAGTGATGTGCTGATTATTGATACGGCAGGCCGCTTGCAGAACAAAGCCGAGCTGATGGACGAGTTGGCTAAGATCGTGCGCGTGCTAGGCAAGCATGATCCGGAAGCACCGCATACGGTATTGCAGACACTGGATGCCACCACCGGTCAGAATGCGCTTAGTCAGGTAGAGATTTTCAAAAATATCGCCGGTGTGAACGGCCTGGTAATGACCAAGCTCGACGGTTCTGCACGTGGCGGTATTCTGGTGGCGATTGCCGCTAAACATAAATTGCCGGTCTATTTTATTGGTGTCGGTGAACAGATTGACGATCTTGAGCCATTTACGGCGCAGGATTTCGCCGGAGCAATTGCGGGAGAAGCACGATGAACGATCATATTTTTGAGCGCGACCCGTCTGACCCGCAGCGCAAGGAAGTGCCACCGCTGTTAAAGCTTGTGCTGGAACTCGGGCCATTGCTGGTGTTCTTTTTCGCCAATGCGCGCGGTGAATGGCTGGTGGAGCGTTTTCCTGTTTTGGCTCAGATCGGCCAGCCGATTTTTATTGCGACAGCGCTGTTCATGGCCGCCACAGTGATTGCGCTGGTCGTTTCTTGGATCATGACGCGCAGCCTGCCGATTATGCCGCTGGTCTCGGGTATTGTGGTGCTGGTTTTTGGTGCGCTGACCCTGTGGCTCCACAATGATACTTTCATAAAAATGAAACCAACCATCGTTAACAGCCTGTTTGGTGCGATTCTGCTGGGTGGTTTGCTGTTTGGTAAAGCCTTGCTCGGCTATGTCTTCGATCAGGCTTTCAAGCTGGATGCGGAAGGCTGGCGTAAGCTGACATTGCGCTGGGGTTTGTTTTTCTTTGTGCTGGCTGTGATTAATGAAGTTGTATGGCGGAATTTCTCGACCGATACATGGGTCACATTCAAAGTGTGGGGCGTCATGCCGCTCACCATTGCTTTTACAATGTTCCAGCTGCCGCTGATCAAAAAACATTCTCTTGTGCCGTGGGGTACAGAAGATAACGCAACATCTGCGGATAAAAAATAAACGGGAGCGGTATGGATGGCTCGTCTTGAAATCGAACAGTTTTTTTGCCGTGAAGATAATTTCGGCGTTCTGATTCATGACCCTGAGACGGGGCTGACGGCATCAATTGATGCGCCGGAAGAATTGGCGATCCGCGAGGCATTGACGCGACGGGGCTGGAAGCTCGATTTTATTTTTACAACCCACCATCATCACGATCATGTGGAAGCGAATGAAGCGCTAAAGCGGACATTCGGTGCGCAAATTACCGGTCCTGCCGCGGAGAAAATTCCGGGCGCGGATCGTGGTGTCAAAGACGGTGACAAGTTTCAGTTCGGCAGTTTTGAAGTGCAGGTAATGAGCACACCCGGTCATACGGCCGGAGAGGTGAGTTATTATCTGCCGCAGGCACGGGTCGTTTTTACCGGCGATACGCTGTTTGCGCTGGGTTGCGGCCGTTTGTTTGAGGGCACACCGGCAGATATGTTTGCATCGCTGCAAAAGCTGGCACTGCTTCCGGTCGATACAAAAGTCTATTGCGGGCATGAATATACACTGAATAATCTGCGCTTTGCGCTTGATGTGGATGGTACAAATCCGGCATTGAAAGAACGCGGCCGCGAGATTGAGCGGTTGCGAGCGGAAGGTTTGCCGACCTTGCCGACGAGTATCGGTCTGGAAATGGCAACCAATCCGTTTTTGCGTGCCCATGACAGTGCCATTGCCAAGCGGCTTGGGATGGATGATGCCAGTGAGTTGCAGGTTTTTGCAGAACTGCGTAAACGCAAAGATCATTTTTGATAAAGGCCATTTGGGCAAAGGTATAAATATGGTTTGTCTGACCCGTCGTCCGGCCCTTGCGATTGTGGCCGGTTCTTTTTTTGCTGTGACATGCCTTGTCGGGTTACCTTTAACAACCAGCACGGTTTTTGCGCAGAGCTTTTCAGAAGTGGCTAAGCCGGAAGTGCCGGCAGAAGTGAACAACTATCCGCTTGATGAGGCATTTCTGGCCAAGATGGAAGCCGCGCAGGCAGAGCTTAACACGGTTGATATGTCCGGTGGCAGTGATGATGAGGCCGGTACCGGCGATCATTCACCAAAGGCACTGGCTGCCCGTATTGAAAAACAGCCTAAAGTGATGGCTGTGCTTCAAAAGCACGGCCTGACAGCACAGGACTATATTTTTGGCTATTTCGCGCTGGTCAGCAGTGTGAGCGCCGTGGAAGCCGAAAATGAAGAGCAGCTTGTTGATGAACTAAAGGGCATCAATCCGGCGCATATTACTTTCGGCAAACAAAATCTTGAGCGGATTCATAAGCTGCTGGGCGAATAATAATCGTCCGGTTGATAGTTTGGGCGCGCGAGTGCCCAATTTAGCCTCGGGATGCTTCCGCGTCCGGATGATCATTTCATCTGCTCAAAACGTGTCGCGCGGACTTTCACCGTGCCGATCTGTGTGCCGACACTGGCAGCCACTGGGGCGTATATCCCTGCGCCTTGCTTGTCGGTATTCAGCGAGGCAAAGCTGATGGTGATTTTGCTTTTGTCTGCCAGATAACGCACGGATTTTTTGTCTTTCTCATAACCGGAGACGGGGACAAATCTGGCATTGCAGATGATTGCAGTGCCGTTAAAACCCTGAACAGAGAAATCCTCTGTACCCGCAGGGCTTAATTTTATCTGCGCCCGCGTCTGCCCGTCGAAAATCTCTAATGTCCGGTTGCAGACTGCGGCGGCCGTCGGGCTGGTAATCATCATCGCACTGATCGGGTCAAAAACAGATTTCATGTCAGCGGGGCGTGTTTCCACCCAAGGGTCATTTTTTCTTATCGGCGGCTGATTGTCGAATGAGACCACAGAGCCGTTTTTAAAGCCGATGGATGTGCGTTTGTGTTTTTTACCGCTGCGATAGGTGGTGAGATATGAGACAGGTTGAACAGCCGTGCTCGCTCCTTGTGAACGCATGGCTCCGTTGATTGCTATTGAACCTTTGGTACTGTCAAAAATGCGGGCAATACCGGAACTGTGAAAACTCCCGTTCAGTCCATAACTGCCGCCACTGATTCTGGTGTCCATCTCGGAACGGGCGATTGTGATGCCGAAGACCGAGATACTATATTCGGTTCTGTATGTGGAATCAGCGGCAAAAGCTGTTGCCGGTATGAAGGAGAGCATGGAGAGAAGCGCGTATTTAAAATGCCGGTGACGGTTTTTTATTTTCTCAACATAGTCAGTCAGCATTATTCTGATCTCCTGAGACTCACCTTAAGCGCGTATGGCCAGAAATTTCGTCGCCATTTGCTTTCATGCCCGCTATTTGTCTGATAAAAGCGGCAAAATGCAGTCAAAGACAGTCAATTCATTGTCATTACCTGCAATCGGCTCCTAATCAGCTCGAAACGGCTTGACGTGAAGAGCAGCTTTCACTATAGAAACCCGACTTTCCCAATGGGCCGCTGTCCGATATTGCGCGCCGCGACATCTGCAATCTTATGGTTGTTATGTTTGAAGCGAAGACGGTATCGGGTATTTGTGCCGGGGCCTGAAACAGAATTTTGAAGGTGAGACCAATGTCCCGCGCTTGTGAACTGACCGGTAAAGCGGTCCTCTACGGCAACAATGTAAGCCATGCGAACAACAAGTCGCGTCGCCGTTATCTGCCAAATCTTTGCAATGTAACTCTGATGTCCGATGCAATGGGCCAGAGCTACAGCCTGCGTATCTCCGCTCATGCTCTGCGTACTGTAGAACATCGCGGTGGTCTGGATGCATTCCTTGCGAAAGCTTCTGACAATGAACTGTCACAGCGCGTTCGCCTGCTGAAGCGTCAGGTTGCTAAGAAGCTTGCAGAAGTTGCTGCTTAATTAGCCGTTTCGGTTAAGTGAGAATGGTTTAGCCATCCTCATACTTGATTAATGCAGTTTCAGACGGAAACCGGTTTTCACTTTCTGAAATTGTCTGGATTGCTAAAGGCCGGTTTATCCGGCCTTTTTGCTGGTTCCATTACCCAGGATAAAAAAATGCCTCTACAGCATGATTCCGCTTTTAAAGCGTTGATTTTCCCTGTTCTTGCCATGTGTGCGGCTGTTGCCGCCTCCAATATCCTTGTGCAATATCCGGTTCATTATCTCGGATTGCAGGATATTCTCACTTATGGCGCCTTTACCTATCCGTTTGCGTTTTTGATCAATGATCTGACCAATCGCCGTTTTGGTCCGCAGCGCGCCCGTCAGGTCGTTTATGCCGGTTTTGCGCTGGGTGTGATCATGTCGATCTGGCTTGCAAGCCCGCGCCTTGCTGTGGCTTCAGGAAGTGCATTCCTGTTTGCACAATTGCTTGATATCAGCGTTTTCAGCCGGTTGCGTCGTCTGCATTGGTGGAAAGCACCGCTGGCTGCGGCACTGTGTGGCTCTGTGCTGGATACGATCCTGTTCTTCTCGCTGGCTTTTGCCGCTCCGTTCAGCATGCTGGATACGGCATTCGGTCTTGCAGACAGCTCTATGATTGATCAGGTGCAGTGGTTTGGCCTTGCAATGCCGCTATGGCTGTCGCTGGCGCTGGGTGACTTTGGTGTCAAAGTCCTGATGAGTGTGGTGATGCTGGTGCCTTACGGCGCGATTCTGGCTCTGTTTGCACCGTCAATTTATGGTGCAGGTAAACCCGGATCTGCAAAATAATCCAGAGCGCTCGCTCTGGATTATTTTAATTGTTGCATGTTCGCGGGCGCTTAAATGAATCCATTTGCGCCAGACATGCTTTAGCGGCCTTGCTGTCGGGATTATGCGTTTCATCCTTGTAATTATACCGGTTGTGCATTGGTTTTCTGCACGAGATAGTTGTGCGATCATTTCACAGCCGGATTCTTATGATGATTGCGAAAACCACCATGCCGCTTGTTATTGTGACCGGTGCCAGTTCAGGTATCGGACTTGCTGTCGCCAGATTATTTTCTGCTGCAGGGCATCCGCTGTTGCTGCTGGCGCGGCGTGGTGAAGCCATGCAGGCATTGAAGCTGCGCAATAGTCTTTGTATATCCGTTGATGTGACTGACAGAGCGGCATTTCTTGCGGCGGTTGACATTGCGCAGGGACGGTTCGGTATGGCCGATGTGATTGTGAATAATGCCGGAGTGATGTTGCTTGGTGATATAACACGGCAGGATCCGCAGGAATGGGACCGGATGCTGGATGTGAATGTCAAAGGGCTGATGAATGGTATTTATGCCGTAGCAGGCGGCATGGCTGCCCGTCAGCGCGGCACCATCGTCAATATCAGCTCGGTGGCAGGGCGGAAGACCTTTGCCAATCACACGGCCTATGTGGCGACAAAATTTGCCGTCCACGGTCTGTCAGAAAATTTGCGTGAGGAGCTGGCACCGAGCGGTGTGCGGGTTGTGACAATCGCGCCGGGAGCTGTGGAAACGGAATTGCTCAGCCATACCAGTGATCCGACGATTAAGGCCGGATATGAAAACTGGAAAACCAATATGGGCAGTCCCGTCTTGTCAGCGGAAGATGTGGCGCATGCGGTGCTCTATGCCTATCAGCAACCGCAGCATGTGTGCATTCGGGAGATCGTGCTGGCGGCAACCCGCCAGCAGGCATGAGTTTGGGATTAGCGTTTGCTACCGCGTGATTTCGGCTGCTCCTGATCGTCAAACAGGGAGGCGAGCTGTTCGGTCATAGCACCGGCCAGTTCTTCTGCGTCAACAATCGTCACCGCGCGCTGGTAATAGCGCGTCACATCATGGCCGATACCGATTGCAATCAGCTCAATCGGTGAGCGGTTTTCAATCTCATCAATTACCGCACGCAAATGGCGTTCCAGATAATTACCCGGATTAACGGAGAGGGTCGAATCATCGACCGGTGCACCATCGGAAATTACCATCAGAATCTTGCGCTGTTCAGGACGGCCGAGCAGGCGGTTATGCGCCCACATCAACGCTTCACCGTCGATATTCTCTTTCAGCAGACCTTCACGCATCATCAGGCCGAGATTACGGCGTGCGCGGCGCCACGGGGCGTCAGCGCTTTTATAGACAATGTGGCGCAGATCATTCAGGCGACCCGGCTGTGCGGGCTTGCCGCGTTCCAGCCATGCTTCACGCGACTGGCCGCCTTTCCACGCTTTGGTGGTAAAGCCCAGAATCTCAACCTTTACGCCGGAGCGCTCCAATGTGCGTGCCAGAATATCGGCGCAGGTTGCAGCCACTGTAATAGGGCGTCCGCGCATGGAGCCGGAATTGTCGATAATCAGGCTCACAACTGTATCGCGGAATTTGGTGTCGCGTTCGGTTTTGAAAGACAACGGCTGCGTCGGGTCAATCACGACGCGTACCAGACGCGCGCTGTCGAGATGACCTTCTTCCAGATCAAACAACCATGAGCGGTTCTGCTGTGCCATCAGGCGGCGCTGCAGGCGGTTGGCAAGACGTCCGACCGCACCTTGCAAATTCACCAGCTGCTTGTCGAGGAAACCACGCAGACGATCCAGTTCCGCATCATCGCAAAGATCGGTTGCTTCTACGATCTCGTCAAATTCACGGGTGAAGACTTTATAGTCATTGTGCTTGTCGAAATCAGAAAACGGCTGGTTCGACCGGCGTGCTTCGCCCGGTGTTTCCGCATCTTCTTCTTCGCCGTCATCAGCATCTTCATAGGCCGCGTCTTCAGCTTCCAAATCGCCGCGCTCACGGTCATCATTGGTATCTTCAGAGCTGTCGCCGTCACCGGACTGGTTTTCCGCATCCTCTTCCGATGCACCTTCCTGTGATTCTTCCGGATCAGCCTGTTCTTCCTGCTGACTTTCCTCGTCGTCGCTTTCAGACGGTTCGGCCAGTTCTTCAGCCATATCCAGCGCAACCAGCATCTCGCGCACCAGACGGGCATAATCCTGCTGACTGTTGAGACGATCACTCAGAGTTTCGAGGCGATCGCCGGTTTTTTCTTCGATCCAGTCACGCCACAGCTCAACGACATTGCCAGCCTGCACAGGCGGACGGTAGCCGGTGAGCTTCTCACGAACCAGAAGGGAGATCGCTTCTTCAATTGGTGCATCATCGCGCGAAGTAATCGCGGAATAATTGGCACGGCTGTATTTATCAGCCAGCATGGAAGACAGGTTTTGTGCCACGCCTTCCATTGCCAGAGCGCCGATGGCTTCAACGCGCGCCTGCTCTACAGCGTCATAAATAGCCCGTGCCTGCTGCCCTTGAGGGGCAAGCTGCGCGTGAACTCGCGGATCATGGCGCGCATGACGCAGCGCCATTGAATCACCAAGGCCACGGATGATGGAAATATCTTCTGCGGTCGGACGTTTCGGCAGATCCGGCAGGCGGGCATGATTGCCGGTCAGCGCCGGACGATCATGGCTGAAGCCGACCTCAAACTCATTGCTGCCGGCAATTGCACGCACACAAGCGGTGACTGCACGTTTGAAAGGTTCGGAATCGACCGGACCTTTAGGACGTTCGCGTGTGTTATCGCCGGGGCCTGCCATGATGAAACTGCCTTATATCAGAAGAACTTAACCTTACTTCGCTGTCATAATGAAGCGAGAGCGTCCCCGTTTTTACAGGGACGCTTTGTGCGCTTTAAGCGAGCACGACATTCACTGCGGATTCCGGCAATTCCTGACCGAAAGCACGCTGATAGAACTCGGCGACAATCGGGCGTTCCAGCTCGTCACACTTGTTCAGGAAGGTTAAGCGGAATGCAAAGCCGACATCTTTGAAAATATTGGCATTTTCGGACCATGTGATCACAGTACGCGGGCTCATAACGGTCGACAGATCGCCATTGATGAAAGCCTGACGGGTCATGTCGGCAACGCGCACCATTTTCGAAACAATCTCACGGCCTTCCGCATTCTGATAATGCTTGGACTTGGCGAGAATGATCTCAACTTCATTGTCATGCGGCAGATAATTCAGCGTGGTGACAATTGACCAGCGATCCATCTGTGCCTGGTTGATCTGCTGCGTGCCGTGATAAAGACCGGTTGTATCACCCAGACCGACAGTGTTGGCGGTTGCAAACAGGCGGAATGCCGGATGCGGGTTAATCACGCGGCTCTGATCGAGCAGGGTCAGGCGGCCAGAGGCTTCCAGAACGCGCTGGATAACGAACATCACATCAGGGCGACCGGCATCATATTCGTCGAAAACCAGTGCGACATTATTCTGGTATGCCCAAGGCAGAATACCGTCTTTGAATTCGGTGATCTGCATGCCGTTTTTAACGACGATGGCATCTTTACCGACGAGATCAATACGGCTGACATGGCTATCCAGATTGACGCGCACACATGGCCAGTTCAGGCGCGCAGCAACCTGTTCAATATGGGTGGATTTACCGGTGCCGTGATAGCCGGAAACCATGACGCGGCGGTTATAGGCAAAGCCTGCGAGAATGGCCAAGGTTGTCTGGCGGTCAAAAATATAGTCCGGATCTGTTTCCGGTACATGCGGGTCTCTAACGCTGTATGCGGGCACGGTCATATCGGAATCAATCCCGAACACGTCACGCACCGATACAGTTGTGTCCGGCATATTGTTTATGTCGAGATCAACCTTGCTCATCATGCCTCCTGAGCGGCGCTTGCAGGCCGCTGTATCATCATATGTTTAGAGCTGTTTCCCTTTTTCTGAATCGGGAAACCCCTCTTTCCGTGTGTCTTGGCTCAGTTTCATCGGCACAGCCAGTTCCGGTTTTTCCCGAAACTGCTTGAGTGACCGTGCCGGTGTACTTGTTATGAACAGGATGCAAAGAAATGAAAACGTTTGCGTTTCCGATATTTCTCCGACGCTTCCTGAAATATTCTTGCTTGTTTAGCAAAAACCAGCGGTCTTTAGCAATTGATAAGCTTGCACAACTTCGCGGAAACGCTCTTCCGAACCGCGATCCCCGCCATTGGCATCGGGATGGTGCTGCTTTACCAGCTCTTTGTAGCGCGACTTGATCGCATCGCTGGTCGAATTTGCCGCAATGCCCAATGTGGCAAAAGCTTTGGATTCCAGCGGGCGCGGACGTCTGGTCGGGGTTGCAGCCTCTGCACGGGCTTTGGTCTGTTCAAACAGGTTCAGCGGATCGCGAATCTTATTGTGATAGGCCGCTGTGCCCGAACGCATACGGGCAAACTGTGTAGCCGTCTGACGGGATGTGGTGTTTTTGGTTGTTGTCCATGTCGGACGGTCGCCGACAGCCGCATTCTTCTGGAACTTCGCGATTTCTTCATCGCTCAGGCCGGCAAAGGCGTTGAAATTCTTGTTATATTCACGCACATGATTAATGCAGAAATGAAGATACAATCCCTCACGCGCACCGCCTGCAGGGGCTTTGTGCGTTCCGGTTTCTTCACATCCTTCCCACTGGCATTGCGGGCCTGCGGCTTTTTTTTCTTCCTTGCGGGAACGGATACGGATGCTGTCAAAATATTTTGAATTCGTTGTCATGATATCAATATTACGGGGTCAGATCTGATGATACAAGAATTGACATTTCACGGAGTATGACTGAAGCCGAAAGGCTCGATAATCAAAGCAGACGTGAAATCGGGATTTAGCTGCATTATGTATACCGTAACGGCAACGCATGCGCATAACATAGCCCCTATATGGGGGTAGGAGATCAGAATGTCTATTCCTTTGACGCGACAAGAACGGATTACCGCAAAACTTCGCGATGCTTTTCAGCCGGTGTTGCTTGATGTCATCAACGAAAGTCATCTTCATGCCGGTCATCATCACACAGATGGCGGCCATGAAGAGGTGTTCGACGGTACCGGTGAAACACATTACCGCGTTATTATTGTGGCAGAGGCGTTTACAGGATTAAACCGTGTTGACCGCCACCGTGCGATTAATGCGCAGTTGGAAGAAGAGCTGCATGCGGGCTTGCATGCGATTGCTCTGGAGCCAAGCGCTCCGGGAGAGCCGACCCGCCGCAACCGTAATCCGGCATAGCAATTTAAAAACAAGTAACCGTGAAAGAGCGGTTACTTGTTTCATTTGAAATCTGCTGTTATGTGAGTAGCAGTGAGCCTCAGGCTCTTCCGTAAGCGTTTAACGTTAAGCAACGCATCCATTCCGGTCTTACACCGGCAAAAATCCTGCTGCCGCAGGAAGGATGCGCCTATGTGTAAGATCGCAAATTTACGGAAATGATTATGCAATCTTCCCAAACTGTCTCTGCTTTTCCTAAACTTCCGGCGCGTTACATTCCGGTTGTGATGCCTTTTATTCTCTCTGTGCTGATGACCTTTGTTGTGTCCCTGATCGCCACACTGAAAAATCTCGGGTTCAAGGCTGATCTGCTGTCGCATTGGATGCCTGCATGGGGGCTGTCATGGCTTGTGGCGTTTCCGGTGCTGTTACTGGTACTGCCACTGGTGCGGCGTCTGGTCGGCATTGTGTGCCACAAACCTTGAGTACTTAAACAAAAAACGCTCGCAAAGATCATTTGCGAGCGTTTTTTTAGATTGATGATTTAAAATTTTAAGCCAGTTTTTCCTGCAGGAAAGCCTGCACGTCAGCAGCATTCACATCTTTGGCGATGAAAGACCGGCCAAGACCGCGGGTGAGGATGAAGGTCAGCGCACCGCGCGAGACTTTCTTGTCCTGTGCGATATAGGACATCAGCACATCTGCTGACGGCAGGCCGGCAATTTCTTTCATCGAGACCGGCAGGCCGACAGCTTTCAAATGGGCTTCAACCCGCGTAGCAATATCTTCTGAGATCAGGCCAAGCCGTGCGGAGAACTGATGCGCCAGCACCATGCCGATGGCAACCGCTTCACCATGCACTAGGCGTGCAGAATCATAATTGGTGGCTGTTTCGAGTGCATGGCCGAATGTATGGCCGAGATTGAGCAAGGCACGATCACCGGTTTCACGCTCATCGCGGGCGACAACGGCCGCTTTGGCGCGGCAGGAGGTGGCAATGGCCTGTTGGCGCGCGGCGCCGCCTGCAAAGACACTCTGCCAGTTGTTTTCCAGCCATTCGAAGAATTCCGGCTGGTCGATCAGGCCGTATTTGGCAACTTCTGCATAACCGGCTGCAAATTCGCGCTTGCTCAGCGTGTCGAGAATATCCGTATCGGCCAACACCAGCTGCGGCTGATTAAAAACGCCGACAAGGTTTTTACCGTATCCGGTGTTGATGCCGGTTTTGCCGCCGACAGAAGAATCAACCTGCGCCAGCAGCGAAGTCGGGATTTGAATGAAATTCATGCCGCGACGTACAATACCGGCAACAAAACCGGCAAGATCACCGATCACACCACCGCCCAGTGCAATCACGGCATCACCGCGCTCTAAACGGGCTTTGAGAACCTCGTTGGTCACGGTTTCAAGGGTAGCAAAACCTTTGGATTTTTCACCGGCAGCAACCACAACCGGTGTGGCGGTAATGCCTGCCGCTTCCAAAGCGCTGAGCAAGGACGGCAGATGCAGCTTTGCAAGATTTTCATCGGTGACCACAGCTGCGCGGATGCCTGGCAGGCGCGAAGCAATTTCCTGACCGGCGCGGGCAATCAGACCGCTGCCGATCAGAATATCATAAGAGCGTTCTCCCAGAGATACATGAACGGTTTCGGTTGCGATATGTCCGGTAGATGTCATGGGAGATACTCGTTGTTGACGGTCAATGGGTGACTGGTTGGGTGCGGTGCAGGTGCTCCAGCAATAGATTGATGACTTCCTGTGCAATCACTTCACGTTTTTCGTCGCGCGACATGATACTGAGATCGGCGGTTGCATAGACAGGGTAGCGCTCGGTCATCAGCTTCTGCATAACCGCGCGCGGATCATCGTTTTTCAAAAGCGGGCGATCCTGACGGCGCAGTACACGCTCCATCAGCACATCAAGTTCTGCGTTAAGCCACACGGAAATACCAGCCTGAGCAATGCTCTCGCGGGTCTGATCATTCATGAAAGCACCACCGCCGGTTGCCAGAATCATCGGTCCGCCTTCCAGCAGGCGCTGCATGACGCGGCGTTCAAGATCGCGGAATTCCGGCTCGCCGTAAGAGGCAAACAATTCGGTAACACTCATGCGGGAGACATTTTCGATTTCGGTGTCGAGATCGTAAAACGGCAATTCCAGCAAAGCGGCCATCTTTTTGCCGATCGTGGATTTGCCTGCTCCCATAAGGCCGACCAGCACCACAGGGCGCTGACCCAAGATGGACTTAATTTCTTCGGCTTGCTGACGCAAAACTGTCTGATCAGTTTTTTTGTTTTGGTTCGGCATCGTCTTCTTCTCGTGACGGTGCTTCCGTTTGAAACACTTAACCCAAGTCAATCGCTTCTGATCTGCGGCTTGTCAAGAAAGATCAGTGATTTTTGACTATTGTATCGGTCAGGCGCGTGGATGGGCTTTATCGTAAATTTCCAGCAGGCGATCCGTATCCACGCCGGTATAGACCTGCGTGGTTGAGAGGCTGGCATGGCCGAGTAGCTCCTGAATGGTGCGCAGATCACCGCCGCGTGCCAAAAGATGGGTGGCAAAAGAATGCCGCAAGGCATGGGGCGTTGCGGTTTCCGGCAGGTTGAGCGCGGAGCGCATCTTCTGCATTTCCCGCTGAATGATGCCCGCCTGTAATGCGCCGCCTTTGGCTCCGCGAAAGAGCGGAACACCGGTCGTTAAATGATAGGGGCAGAGGCGGCGATATTCGCCAATCGCCTGATGAACAGCAGGCAGCAGCGGCACAAGACGGCTCTTGCCGCCTTTACCTGTAATCGTCAGAGAACGGGCGGTTGTATCGGCCACGGCCTCAGGTGTCAGCGCAAGAGCTTCGGAAATACGCAAGCCGCAGCCGTAAAGCAGTGTCAGCACGGCAGCATTGCGTGCGGCAATCCACGGTTCTTCTGCCAGTTGCTGCTGCGTATTAACAACCCGCAGAGCTGCATCTGCGGTTAAAGGTTTCGGCAGCGATTTCGGCTGGCGCGGTGCGCGGATGGCACTGGCGCCAGCTGCATTGGCCAGTCCCTGCTTTTCCAAGTATCGTAGTAGGGAGCGCACACCGGCAAGGCCGCGCCCGAGAGTACGCGCACCCGCACCGTCATTGCGGCGTGATGCCAGATAGGAGCGCAAGTCCGAAACGCGTAAATCAGAGACATCTTTCAGCGCCGGAGGTGTGCCCAAATGTCCGGTCATAAATTGCAGGAACTGACGGGTGTCGCGCTCATAAGCATCCAGTGTATGGGCAGCCAGCCTGCGGCTGTTGCTCAGGCTGCCAAGCCAGTCCTGACGCGCCTGATTGAGATCAGGTGCTGCAATAATCAGAAATTCTGCTTTTGAGGTTTCGGTTTTGGCCGTTTGCATGGATTGAATCTGTAATCCGGTTATCTTAATAAAAATAGAGTTTCTCATGGCGAGGTTACAGAACCGTTGCCGCCACAATCTAAGGTCTTTCATGTCTTCTCAGAAAAAAGGCACCCAAATGCGGGTTGCAAATCTTGATAATCCAGTTCAGCTCGCTGTGATCGGCGCGGCGCATGGCATCAAAGGGGAAGTGCGCGTTAAAACCTATACAGGCGACCCGCTGGATCTTGGTTCCTATGGCTTGCTTTATGATGCAACCGGCAAGAGCTATGAAATCCTGTCGATCCGTCCAAGCAAAACGGTAGTCGTAGTGCGCTTTGCTGGTGTTGAGGATCGCAATGCGGCGGAAGCGCTGAACGGTACTGAGCTTTATGTCGATCATGCGCAACTGCCGCAGGATCTCGATGAGGATGAATTTTATTACACTGATCTGATCGGCCTTGCCCTGCGCGACAATGAAGGCGTGTCCTATGGCAAAGTCTCTGCCGTGTTTAATTTCGGCGGCGGTGATGTGCTGGAGATCAAAGAGAGCGGTAAAAAGCCGGTTATGATCCCTTTCACGCAAATATCAGTACCAAAGATTGTTATGGCTGAAGGATATATTCTGGTTGATCCGCTGGCTGCCGGTCTGATTGATGACGGATCAAGCTCTGCCGATGAAGAGGGCGATGAAGCTGAAACCGATGCGCCTGAAACTGATGATGACGGATGGGCGCGGTAATGGGTTTTAAAGCATCTGTCCTGACCCTTTATCCCGAAATGTTTCCGGGGCCTTTGGGCGCTGCGCTCGCAGGCCGTGCCTTACGCGATGATAAATGGCAGCTCGAAACTGTGCAGATCCGAGATTTCGCCCCCGACAAACATCGCATGGTAGATGACACACCGGCTGGCGGCAGCGCTGGCATGGTGATGAAGCCGGACGTGGTAGCGCGTGCGCTCGACAGCTTAGAGCAGGACAACCGTCCACGCATTCTGATGAGCCCGCGTGGACGCCCGTTAACGCAGGATTTGGTGCGTGAACTGGCGAGCGGCGAGGGTGCAGTGATTCTCTGCGGACGCTTTGAAGGCGTGGATGAGCGCGTTATTGAAGCGCGCAATCTGATGGAAGTCTCCGTCGGCGATTATATTCTCTCCGGTGGTGAAACCGGTGCGCTGGTGCTGCTTGATGCGATAGTGCGACTGATTCCGGGGGTGATGGGTAATCATGAATCCGGTGAGACCGAGAGTTTTGAAACCGGCCTGCTTGAGCATCCGCATTATACCCGTCCGCAGGAATGGGAAGGGCGTTCGATCCCTGCGGTGCTGACCTCCGGCAATCATAAGGCGGTCGATCAGTGGCGGCTGGAAGAAGCAAAGCGCATTACCCGTGAGCGCCGCCCTGATTTGTGGGAAGCTTACCAGAAGAAGAGCAAATGATGCAGGCTCTACGGCGTGCGGAATATGCTGCTGTTTTGCTGATTGCGCTTTGGTTTTATGCGCAAAGTGGTGCAAGCTGGTGGTGGTTTGCGCTGTTGTTTCTGGTGCCTGACCTGACAATGGCTGGCTATGCATTTGGCAATCGCATCGGTGCGGCGGTCTATAATGCCGGTCATAGCATTATGGGTGTGACAGTGCTTGGCCTGTTAATGCATTTTTCAGAGCAGGACTGGCTCTGGCCTTATGTGCTGATCTGGTCAGCGCATATCGCTTTCGATCGGATGTTAGGCTACGGGCTGAAATATACGTCTAGCTTTCAGGATACGCATTTGGGGCGTATCGGGCGCAACTGAATCAGAACTTGTTGCAGACAGAGTTGATTCACAGGCGGTAATAGTGTATTGCCGCCTCACATTTCGGGATTTCCTGAGATCCAATTTTCGTTGACCTGAAATCAATGAGTAGTGAAACCGCTCCTGCCTTTACGGCATAGCATGACGGCAAAGACTGTTTTGCAAGTGATAGCGCTCTGACTGTTCGAGAAGAATCAGAAGGATAAAAACTATGAACATTATTAAGCAGCTTGAAGCTGAACAGATTGCAAAAATTTCCGAAAAGCGCGTTCTGCCTGTTTTCGACGCCGGTGACACTGTTCGCGTTCTCGTACGCGTAACTGAAGGCACACGTACACGTGTACAGGCTTACGAAGGCGTTTGCATTGCCCGTTCGGGTGCAGGTCTGCAGGAAAGCTTCACCGTTCGTAAAATTTCTTACGGCGAAGGCGTAGAGCGCGTATTCCCTGTTTATTCTCCGCTGGTTGAAGGCGTTGAAGTTGTTCGTCGCGGTAAAGTCCGTCGTGCGAAACTTTACTACCTTCGTGGTCTTACCGGTAAGGCTGCCCGTATCGTTGAGAAAAAAGACAATCGTTCGAAAGCAGAACGTGAAGCAGACAAGCGCGCCGCTGAGCGTGATGCTGCTGCAAAGACTGCTGCAGAATAATTTCTGCAATTTACGATTTTTCGAATTCCAATTGATAAGGGCGGCCTCAGGGTCGCCCTTTTCTTTTTGCAAAGATTAAATGCCGCTTGGGTAATAATCTTGCTGCGACACCCTGTTACGCTTGTCATTTCTTGACGAAATCGTGTGACAGGTGCATATGAACCATAATCATATCGGTTCTGTGGTGCTGTGATTGCCGGGAGGTAATAGCCGCAGAACGCTTGCAAAGGATATCAAGAGCCATGAGCGCGCCGCGTACACTCTATGACAAGATCTGGGACGATCATCTGGTAGATCAGCAGGATGACGGTACCTGCCTGCTTTATATTGATCGCCATCTTGTGCATGAAGTGACCAGCCCGCAGGCTTTTGAAGGTTTGCGCATGAGCGGCCGTAAGGTTCGTCACCCTGAACGCACGCTGGCTGTGGTTGATCACAATGTGCCGACTTCGGCGGATCGCGTGAACGGCATTAAGAACGAAGAAAGCCGTATTCAGGTTGAAGCTCTGGCCAAAAATGCGGCCGAGTTCGGCGTTGAATATTACTCCGAGCGCGATAAGCGTCAGGGCGTTGTGCATATTGTTGGCCCTGAACAGGGCTTTACCCTGCCGGGTATGACCATTGTTTGCGGCGATAGCCACACCTCAACCCACGGCGCTTTCGGCTCGTTAGCGCATGGTATCGGCACATCTGAAGTGGAACATGTGCTGGCAACGCAGACACTGATCCAGAAAAAGGCCAAAAACATGCTTGTGCGTGTGGATGGCAAACTGGCATCGGGTGTGACCGCCAAGGACATCACACTGGCGATCATCGGTAAAATCGGCACTGCCGGCGGTACCGGTTATGTGATCGAATATGCCGGCGATGCAATCACCTCTTTGAGCATGGAAGGCCGCATGACGGTCTGTAATATGTCGATTGAAGGTGGCGCACGCGCAGGCCTGATCGCACCGGATGCGACAACTTTTGATTATATTCAAGGCAAGCCGCGCGCCCCTAAAGGTGAACAGCTTGAGCAGGCTCTGACTTACTGGAAGACCCTGAGCACGGATGAAGGTGCGCATTTTGATAAGATTGTGACCCTTAATGCTGCTGAAATCTCACCGGTTGTCACATGGGGTTCTTCACCGGAAGACGTGGTTTTTGTAACCGATGTGGTGCCTAACCCTGATGATATTCAGGACGACACCAAGCGTTCCTCGAAATGGCGTGCGCTGGAATATATGGATCTGAAGCCTGGCACCAAGATCACTGATATTGCGATTGATCGCGTCTTTATCGGTTCCTGCACCAATGGCCGTATTGAAGATTTGCGCGATGCAGCACGTATGGTTGAAGGAAAAAAAGTTGCCTCCACCGTTAATGCGATGATCGTTCCGGGCTCCGGCCTTGTGAAAGAACAGGCTGAAGCTGAAGGTCTGGATAAGATCTTTATCGAAGCGGGTTTTGACTGGCGCGAACCGGGCTGCTCCATGTGTCTGGCAATGAATGATGACCGCCTGAAGCCGGGTGAGCGTTGTGCATCCACTTCAAACCGTAACTTTGAAGGTCGTCAGGGCTTTAAGGGCCGCACGCATCTGGTATCACCTGCAATGGCAGCGGCAGCAGCCGTGGCTGGGCACTTCGTAGATATCCGCGACTGGAACTAAGTTTTTCAGCTTTAAAAAATAAAACCCGCTCATTGCGTAAGATCAATGGGCGGGTTTTTCTTTTCAGCTAAAACTGCGCTGATTAGACTGGCGTTTTCTGATGAAGCCGCTACTCTGGTTCTTATTCGGAAAGGGAAGGTTGTATGACACAGGATCACGCTATTGATATTTCATTGCTTCACTTACGTGATGCCCGTGAACTTGCGCCTTTGCTGGCCGATTATGCGCAGGCGCTGAAGCGCGGTGCGCCGCGCCGCCCCGATGAATATTATGCCGAAAAACTGCTGCAGGATCGCAGCGCCGAATTGCTCGGTGCCCGTATTGATGGCGTGCTCGTCGGCTTTGTGATTTTCTACGATCTGCCGGAGCCGGTCTCGGGCATGCGTGCAGGACAGGTGGATCATATTTATGTACACCATGACCACCGTAAAAAAGGTATCGCCAAAGCATTGATTGATGTGCTGGCGGACAAGGCGGAAGAGCGCACATGGAGCAAGCTGTCACTCAATGCACCACGCCAGCCGGAAGACGGTCGCAAGCTCTATGAGCAGGTGGCTGCAACTGCCGACTGGAGCAGCTTTGTGATTCGTTTTGCACCGCATGTCGGCTAAAAGCGCATAAACACCATTTAAGCGTGCAAATTCAGGACAATTTCTTATGCTTCAGATTTTATTTTTCTGAGGCATGATCGAAAATAGCCCGCATAAAACCGTTTAAAACGTCCTCTCCTTGCTCAGGTGCGACTAATTGCATGGCTGGTCGCATAGTTGTGACTTTGACGTGGTGATAAAAGCGCAGTAGATAAGCCTTAACATGGTCGTCCTTTAAACGATCTTGGCCGTATTCGCTCTACTGCGCGGCTCCTGAGTATTTAAAGCTCATGAATCGTACAGCATGTTAAAATGACAGAGTTTATATCTATGCTGGGCGCAGGTTCATCATAGATATAAACTCTGTTGGGCATGAACAGACCATAGATTTTGCCGGATTGCCGGTACGTTTAACGTGGCCTGTTTATCGGTAACTTTTACCAGGATTGCTATGACAACAAGACCAATAGTCAAAAGCCAGCGCCCGCTGTCACCGCATTTGTCGATTTATAAACCGGCAATCACGATGACGACGTCGATTATTCACCGTATTACCGGTGGCGCTCTTTATTTCGGTACCGTGCTGCTCGCCATTTGGCTGATTTCGGCAGCGGTCAGCGAAGATTGCTTTAATTTCGTCAATGGCCTGTTTGGCTCCTGGGTAGGGCAGCTTGTGCTGTTCGGCTACACATGGGCGCTGATGCAGCATCTGGCGGGCGGTATCCGCCATTTCATCTGGGATATGGGTGCAGGACTTGAAAAACACACTGCCAGCAAAATGGCCTGGGCCACGGTGGTGTTTTCAGTTGTTGCGACAATCCTGATCTGGGTTGTGGCTTACAGCCTGCGCTGAGAGGACTGAGATATGCAAGATATGCGCACCCCTCTGGGTAAGGTTCGCGGCCTTGGTTCAGCCAAGGAAGGCACCGGACATTTCTGGACACAGCGTATGAGTGCCGTCGCACTTGTACCGCTGGTGATTTACTTCATCGGTCTGATTATCTGCCTCAATGGTGCAGATTATGCAGAAGTCCGCGCTGCAGTCGCTCATCCGTTTAATGCGATTGTGATGGCGCTGTTTGTTCTGACCGGTGTTTATCACATGCGTCTGGGCATGCAGGTTATTATTGAAGATTATATTCATGGCGAAGGCCTGAAGATTGTTTGCGTTATGCTCAACACCTTCTTTGCGATTGTTGTTGGCGGCGCGAGTGTATTTGCAATCCTCAAGCTCAGCTTCGGAGGTTGATAGGCCAAATGGCAACAACTCAAGATAAGGCTGCTAACGGCAGCAAATACACCTTTGTTGATCACAAATTTGACGTTGTGGTTGTTGGTGCCGGTGGTGCAGGCTTGCGTGCAACACTGGGTATGGCAGAGCAGGGCTTTAAAACAGCCTGTATTACCAAGGTTTTCCCGACGCGCTCCCACACGGTTGCAGCGCAGGGTGGTATTGCTGCCTCGCTTTCCAATATGGGTCCGGACAGCTGGCAGTGGCATATGTATGACACTGTTAAAGGCTCCGACTGGCTCGGTGACACAGACGCTATGGAGTATCTGGCCCGTGAAGCGCCTGCGGCGGTTTATGAGCTGGAACATTACGGCGTGCCGTTTTCCCGTACCGAAGAAGGCAAGATCTATCAGCGTCCGTTCGGTGGTCATATGCAGAACTACGGTGATGGCCCTCCGGTTCAGCGTACCTGTGCCGCTGCTGACCGTACCGGCCACGCTATTCTGCACACGCTTTACGGCCAGTCGCTCAAGAACAATGCGCAGTTCTTCATTGAATATTTCGCGCTTGATCTGATCATGACTGACGGTGTTTGCACCGGCGTTGTGGCATGGAATCTGGATGACGGCACCATTCACCGTTTCTCCGCTAAAATGGTCGTTCTGGCCACCGGCGGTTACGGTCGTTCGTATTTCTCGGCAACCTCTGCTCATACCTGCACCGGCGATGGCGGCGGTATGGTTGCGCGTGCCGGTCTGCCTCTGCAGGATATGGAATTTGTTCAGTTCCACCCGACCGGTATTTACGGCGCAGGCTGCCTGATCACTGAAGGCGCACGCGGCGAAGGCGGCTATCTCGTCAACTCCGAAGGCGAGCGCTTCATGGAGCGCTATGCACCTTCAGCCAAGGATCTGGCATCGCGTGACGTTGTGTCCCGCTGCATGACCATCGAGATCCGTGAAGGCCGCGGCGTTGGTAAGAACAAAGATCACATCTATCTGCATCTGGATCATCTTGATCCGGCAATTCTGCATGAGCGTCTGCCGGGTATTTCGGAAAGCGCCAAGATTTTCGCCGGTGTTGATCTGACTAAAGAGCCGATTCCGGTTCTGCCGACAGTTCACTACAATATGGGCGGCGTGCCAACCAATTATTGGGGTGAAGCGCTGAACCCGACGGAAGAAAATCCTGATCGCGTACAGCCTGGTCTGATGGCTGTGGGTGAAGCCGGTTGTGCGTCCGTGCACGGTGCAAACCGTCTCGGCTCAAACTCGCTGATCGATCTCGTGGTGTTCGGCCGTGCGGCTGCAATCCGCGCCGGTGAAGTGATTGACCGCGATGCAAAAATTCCTGATCTTAATCTCGCTGCTTGTGAGAAGATCATGGAACGCTTCGACCGTCTGCGCTTTGCTGACGGCGGCACACCGACTGCTGTCTTGCGTGAAAAAATGCAGCGCACCATGCAGGAAGATGCGGCCGTGTTCCGTACCTCGGAATCCCTGAAACAGGGTTGTGAGCGTATGGCTGAAATCTGGAAAGAAATGCCGGATATCAAAGTGACCGACCGCTCACTGATCTGGAATTCCGATCTGATGGAAACGCTGGAGCTGGAAAACCTGATGGCCAATGCGATGACCACTGTTGTGGCCGCTGAAGCCCGTAAGGAAAGCCGTGGCGCCCACGCCCATGAGGACTTCCCGAACCGTGATGACGTGAACTGGCGCAAGCATTCGCTGTCATGGCTCTCAGAAGACGGCAAGGTAACACTTGGCAGCCGCCCTGTTCATCTTGACCCGCTGGTCAAGGAAGAAGACGGCGGTATCAGTCTGGCTAAAATTGCGCCTAAAGCGCGCGTTTACTAAGAACAAGGGAAAGAGCAATGGTTGAACTGGCACTTCCCAAGAATTCGCAGATCCGTCCCGGCAAAGTCTGGGACAAGCCTGCGGGTGCAACAAACCTACGTGAATTCAAGGTCTATCGCTGGTCGCCGGATGACGGCGAAAACCCGCGTCTCGACACATTCTATGTTGATCTTGATGATTGCGGCCCGATGGTTCTCGATGCACTTCTGTACATCAAGAACAAAATCGATCCGACTCTGACGCTGCGCCGCTCGTGCCGTGAAGGTATTTGCGGTTCCTGCGCCATGAATATTGATGGCTCGAATACGCTTGCCTGCACTAAGGGCATGGAAGAGATCAAAGGCATTGTTAAGATTTATCCGCTGCCGCATATGCCGGTTGTGAAGGATCTGGTGCCTGATCTCAGTCATTTCTATGCGCAGCACCGCTCCATCGAGCCTTGGCTGAAAACGGTTTCTCCGGAGCCGCAGAAAGAGTGGCTGCAGAGCCATGAAGACCGCGCCAAGCTGGACGGTCTTTATGAGTGCATTCTCTGCGCCTGCTGCTCGACTTCGTGCCCGAGTTACTGGTGGAACGGTGACCGTTATCTCGGCCCTGCCGTGCTGCTTCAGGCCTATCGCTGGCTCATCGACTCGCGTGATGAAGCAAAAGGCGAACGTCTCGATAATCTCGAAGATCCGTTCCGCCTCTATCGCTGCCACACGATCATGAACTGCGCGCAGACCTGCCCTAAAGGCCTGAACCCTGCAAAGGCGATTGCCGAAATTAAAAAGATGATGGTTGAACGCCGCGTGTAATCACGGCGAATAATCGAAAAACAAAAAGGCACCGTTCGCGGTGCCTTTTTTATTGTCTTTCATAAATCTGCCAGATTAAGCGTGCTTAAATTTTTATGCTTTAATTTGCAACTCTTACGCGCTGTCAGCGTTTTGTGTTTGCATAAGTTGTGTAATCTTTGGCGGAGGCCGCTATGCTGGATCAGATCGGATTTATGGTCACCAATAAAGATAAAGCGCGCGCTTTTTATGCGGCAGCTTTGGCTCCGCTTGGCATTGATGCTGTCACTGAGTTTGGTAATTGGCAGGGCTATGGTCGCCACGGGAAACCGGAATTCTGGATCGGTGCACAAAAAGGCTCGTCCTATAAAGGGCAGATGCATCTGGCATTTTTAGCCGGTACGCGCGGTGAGGTTGAGCGTTTTTATCAGGCCGCGCTCAGTGCAGGCGGCGTTGAACATAGCGCACCGGTTCTGCGCCCCAATTATCATGCTGATTATTTCAGCGCTTTGGTCAAAGACCCAGACGGGCATGTTATTGAAGTTGTTTGTCATATGCCTGCATAAACAAAAAAGCCGCCGATCAAACTAGAGCGTGTCGCGTTTAATCGACTTCATGGCGCTCGCTCTAGATTCTTTGTTGGGTCGCATTATCACGGTCGTCAAGTTGATCTAACTTGACTGCGATATGCTCTAGCGGCTTTTTTATTATGCATGTGTTTTAAAGCAAAGTGGCGGTTAGCGAAATTTCCAGCGCATTCAAAGCACGGGAAACAGGGCAATTTTCTTTGGCTTGTTTGGCAAGTTTTTGAAAATCAGCTTCCGAAATATTGGCAACCCGCGCACGCAGCACCAGATCACTTTTGGCAATGGAAAAACCGCCGCCTTCATTAGGTGTGGTGCTGATGGTTGCGGTCGCCTGTAATTCCGTTGGCGGGGTGCCATTGGTGGACAGCAGGGATGAGAGCATCATCGCGAAACAACCGGCATGAGCTGCACCGATCAGTTCTTCCGGATTGGTGCCCGCATTGCCGTGCACATCTTCTGTGCGGGATTTAAAGCTGTAGGGAAGTTCGTTCAAAGCGGTGCTTTGGGTTGTTAATTTACCGGTGCCGGTCTTCAGATCGCCGTTCCAGATTGCAGTGGCAGTTCTGTTCATCGTCTTATCCTCGGTGAGAGTTTGTCCATAAAAGAGATAGTTCTCTTTTATGGCTTATCCAGTGAAAGACTGTAAAAATTGTGCTCTGCTGTGCCGTTTGGTCAGATGGTCAGATCGCTTCACCCTGCAACAGGCGCGGCATTTCCTTGCCGAAACCTGCGGCCTGTTTGATGAAATAGTTCTTCATCACTGGCAGGCGATCAACAAGGCCAAGCCCGATATCGCGCACGGTGCGCAGTGCCAGATTGTCGTTGGAAAACAGTCGGGTCAGAACATCGGTGCTGACACCCATCTGCACGGTGTCAAAGCGGCGCCATGTCTGGTATTGCTCCAGCGCGGCGAAAGAGCCGATATCAAGCCCGAGACGCTCGGTATCAACAATCACCTGTGCCAGCGTTGCGGCATCGCGGAAACCAAGATTAAGCCCCTGTCCTGCAATCGGGTGAATACCGTGCGCAGCATCGCCAACCAGTGCGAAACGCGGCTTCACAAATTCACGCGCCAGTGTCAGCCCCAGCGGGAAAGCGCGCTTGTTGCCTTCAACGCGAATTTCACCCAGATGATGACCGAAGCGCTGTTCCAGTTCGGCTTCAAAAACGAAATCATCCTGCGCAACCAGACGGTTGGCATCTTCAGTGCGCTCTGCCCAGACGAGGGAAGAACGGTTGCCTTTCAGTGGCAGAATGGCAAAGGGCCCTGCAGGCAGGAAATGTTCGATCGCGCGGCCTTCATGCGGGCGCTCGTGGGAAACATTGCAGACAATACCGGATTGTCCGTAGCTCCAGTGAACGGTTTTAATTCCGGCCTGATCGCGCATACGGGAGCGCACACCATCGGCGCCGACCAGCAATCTTGTTTCAAGCGTGCGGCCGTCAGCAAGCGTTACAGTCACAGCGTTGGAGGCGGTCGTAAAACCGTCAACGCTGCATCCTTCAATCACATGAATGCCGAGTTCAGCGGCTTTGGCATGAAGTGAGGCGTTGAGAACTTTGTTTTCAACCATATGGGCAAATGGTTCGCCCGGATTAACTTCACCGCCAAAGGTCAGGAAAACAGGGCGTACGGGATCAGAAACGCGGGAATCGGTGATCACCATATCATTGATGGCTTGAGCGTCTGGTTTGATCGCTTCCCAGCAGCCAAGCTGTTCCAGCATACGGGTGGCGGCAGCGGCAATGGCCGAAGCGCGCGGATCTTTTTTCCACTGACCGGCAGGTGCCGCATCAATAATCGTCACATCCAGCTGTGGTGCACCGGTTTTAATGGCAACCGCCGTGGTCATCCCCACATAACCCGCGCCTGCGATCAGAACATCTGTTTTGACCGGAGCAGATGCCGCCTCAGCAGCAGCCGGAGATGATTTGCGGGACGATATTGCCATGACGGTTTCCTTCTCTGCACGACAGGTTTGCAGGACTGTCAGTTCTCATTAAACCTGTTCGTGCTTTATATCATATAGATGTAGATAGGCTTTAAGCCGGTTTGTCTCAAGCGGAAATGCCGCAGTTTTTATCAGCAATCCCTTGCACCGTCAGACGACCGGTTGTAGCCATAGTTTAGAGCGGTTTACATCCGGAGTGGGGCACAGCGCTCGCTCTAGGTTTTTTGTTTGGTCGCATTGTCACGGGTATCAAGTTGATCCAACTTGACTGTGAAATGCTCTAGCTGTCGCAGAAAATGAGTTTCCTATGTCTGAAGCAATGAAAGAACTTTTGTCGATCCTTGATCTGGAACCGCTGGAACATAATCTGTTTCGCGGACGCAGCCCGCAAGTGGGCTGGCAGCGGGTTTTTGGCGGGCAGGTGATCGGTCAGGCACTGGTTGCGGCGCAGCGCACCGTTGAGGAAGGGCGTTATGTGCATTCCCTGCACGGTTATTTCATGCGTCCGGGTGATCCTTCCATCCCGATTATTTACCGTGTGGATCGCCTGCGCGACGGTTCCAGTTTTTCAACCCGTCAGGTCGTTGCCATTCAGCATGGCAAGGCAATCTTCACACTGTCTGCCTCTTTCCAGATTGATGAAGCAGGACTTGAGCATCAGATGCCGATGCCGCTTAATGTGCCGCTGCCGGAAAAGCTGCTCAGCATCAAAGATATGAAAGAGCAATATATCCAGATGGCGCCAAAGGCCGTGCGCAAATATCTGGAGCGCGATCAGCCGATTGATATGAAACCGGTTTCTCTCAGTCATTATCTGACCAAGGATCCGCTGCCACCGGAACAGAATGTCTGGGTGCGCGCCTGCGGTGAGGTACCGGATGACCGTGCGTTGCAGGCGGCAATTCTGGCCTATCTCTCGGATATGACTTTGCTGGATACATCCCTGCATGCGCATGGACGCGCGGTGTTTGATCCGGGTATGCAGGTGGCAAGCCTTGACCATTCAATGTGGTTTCATCACCCGAACAAGCTGGATGACTGGCTGCTTTACAGTCAGGACAGCCCGATGGCCACGGGTGCCCGCGGTTTCAACCGTGGTTCAATCTTTACCCGCGATGGTGTGTTGATTGCCTCCACGGCGCAGGAAGGCCTCATCCGCGTGAGGGATTAATCCTTCTGTTTTGATTACGGCTGCATGGTTAATGGGGTCTTAACTACCTATGTCGTACTATCGGGCGTGATTCATAAGATTTATCTGCTTTTCTGTGTGTATTTTGTTTTGGAATGGCGGTTAAAGGGCAAGGATCGGCGCGATATAACAGGTTGAGGCAGATTTCATGCGGCAAGGCTATTCACCGTCCTACGGGCCAGATGAACAGGAAGTGCGGGGAGAACGTCTGAGGCTCAGTGCTTTGCTGCGCCGCCAGATCGATATTTTCTCCGGCTTGCTGCTGCTGGCTCTGGTAGCGGGCGCTGTCGCTGCGCTTGCCACATGGAATGTGGCTGATCCGAGTTTCAGTCATGCGACTGCCAATGAAGTGACCAATGCTGCGGGTTATCCGGGCGCTGTTTTTGCCGATCTGGCGATGCAGTTCTATGGTCTTGCCAGTGTTATCGTTCTTCTGCCCCTCGTCTTCTGGGGAATTTTGCTGATCGTAAACGGCCGTATTGATCGTTTGGCACGGCGCGCTTCGGCTTGGTTTTTTGCCTCACTTCTGTTTGCCGCCATTGCCAGCTGTGTGCAGGCACCGGAGAGCTGGCCGATGCAGATCGGCCTTGGCGGTGTGCTTGGCGATATGGTGCTGAAAGTGCCGGGCGTCTTTCTTCGTGAGTTTCCGACCGGTGCAATTGCGCTTGGTATTGCGATTATCTTGTCAGTGCCGGCTTTGTGGTTATGTGCCTTTGCCAGCGGTCTGATCGGGCGCGAGCGCAGTCTGACCAAACCTGTCCGTGCTAAAGCCCGTCAGGTCGCGGATGATCATTATGATGATGAAGATTTTGATGAGGAAACCGGCGAAATCCGCGCGGGCTTTTTCTCAACCCTGTCTGCTTCGACCTTGGGTGCCGCATCGCATTGGATGCTGAGTGCCAAGGCATCGGTACGCCGCATGTTTGGTCTGAAACGCACGCCCTCAACGCCACGTAAACGCAACCGTGATGATGATCCGTTCGGTGATGTGACAGTCGCGCGTCGGGGAGCCGGTCAGCGGTTTGAGCCGGGTTTTGAACCTGCCGCTCATGCCGTTGATGACATGCATTTTGACGATAATGATTATGCGCCGGTGCCACAACAACCTATGCCTGCACAGGCGCCGCGTATGCAGGCGGCACGCAAGGCACCGACAGCGCGGGCACCGAGCCATCCGGTCAATACCAGCGGGCGCTTCATACTGCCTGATCTCAATTATCTGAGCGAGCCAAAAGTGGTGGCGCGTGATCCGTCGCTGTCGAAAGAAGCGCTGGAGCAGAATGCCCGTGTGCTGGAAGGCGTGCTGGAAGATTTCGGCGTGCGCGGTGAGATTATTCAGGTGAAGCCGGGTCCTGTTGTGACCATGTATGAGCTGGAACCGGCACCGGGCATCAAGTCCTCCCGTGTGATCGGTCTGGCCGATGATATTGCCCGTTCGATGAGTGCGATTTCTGCCCGTGTTGCTGTGGTTCCGGGGCGCAACGCGATTGGTATTGAACTGCCTAATCCGAAGCGCGAAATGGTCTATTTGCGTGAAATGCTGGCGAGCCGTGATTTCATGCAGACCAAGACCAAGCTGGCACTGGCGCTGGGTAAAACCATCAATGGTGAGCCGGTTATCGCTGATATTGCAAAGATGCCCCATGTGCTGGTTGCGGGTACGACCGGTTCGGGTAAATCGGTGGCGATTAATACGATGATCCTGTCGCTGGTCTATCGCATGACCCCGCAGGAATGCCGCCTGATTATGATTGATCCGAAAATGCTGGAACTCTCTGTCTATGATGGAATTCCGCATTTGCTCACCCCTGTGGTGACTGACCCTAAAAAGGCGGTTGTTGCCCTGAAATGGGCGGTGCGTGAGATGGAAGACCGCTACCGTAAAATGTCGAAAGTCGGTGTGCGTAATATTGACGGCTTCAACAGCCGTGTGACGCAGGCCGAGAAAAAAGGCGAGCAGATTTCCCGCACGGTGCAGACCGGTTTTGACCGCAATACTGGCGAGGCGGTTTATGAAACCGAAGAGCTGGATCTGGCGCCAATGCCTTATATCGTCGTGATTATCGACGAAATGGCCGATCTGATGATGGTGGCGGGTAAAGATATTGAAGGCGCGGTGCAGCGTCTGGCACAGATGGCGCGTGCAGCCGGTATCCATGTGATCATGGCAACACAGCGCCCGTCGGTGGATGTGATCACCGGTACGATCAAGGCGAATTTCCCGACCCGTATTTCCTTTCAGGTCACCTCTAAAATCGACAGTCGCACGGTGCTTGGCGAGCAGGGCGCAGAGCAGCTGCTTGGTATGGGTGATATGTTGTTTATGGCCGGTGGCGGACGTATTCAGCGTGTTCACGGGCCTTTTGTCGGGGATGATGAAGTTGAACAGGTGGTTCAGCATCTTAAAGCGCAGGGCGTACCGGAATATCTGGATGCGATTATGGAAGATGACGAGGATGAGGGCGGTTCTGCGCCTTCCGGTACCTCTAATCTGGAAAACTCGGACGATCCCTATGATCAGGCGGTTGCCGTGGTGTTGCGCGATAAGAAAGCTTCGACCAGTTATATTCAGCGTCGTCTCGGCATTGGCTATAATCGTGCGGCTTCGATTATTGAGCGCATGGAAGAGGAAGGCATTGTCGGCCCTGCCAATCATGCCGGTAAACGTGAAATTCTCGTGCCGACGCAGGATGACGATTACTGATTGATCCTGCCACAGTCAGGTCAAACTGCCGCTTTATAAAAGAATATGAAATGCGGTGAAGAGCCGCCAAGACGGATACGGGAGAATATTTCTCTGATGAAACTGAAACTGCCTTTCACGGTTGTAAAATATCTCACTGCTGCATCCATAACTCTGGGTGTGTTGCTGCCTGCCGGACTGGCTCAGGCGCAATCAGCCAATAGCGGTGCGCAGGCGCAGGCCATTGCCAATCAGTTTACGTCCGTGAAAACCATGACCGGTGAATTCGTGCAGTTTGGTCCTAAAGGGGATCAGACCGGCGGTAAGTTCTTTATTGAGCGCCCGGGTAAAATTCGCTTCAATTACGATAAATCACCGATCACCGTGATCTCCGATGGTGAATCTGTGGTCGTCAATAATAAGAAGCTGGATACTTGGGATTTGTATCCGCTGTCGAAAACACCACTGAAATTGTTGCTGAGCGATCATGTTGATCTGGGTGGTGGTCGTTTGCGCGGTTTGAAAAACGAACCGGATGCGATGACCATGATTTTGGGTGATAAAGCGGTTTTTGCCGATGCCACAATTGCGCTGATGTTTGATCCGGCCAATGCAGAACTGAAGCAGTGGACGATTACTGATGCGCAACGTCAGGATACCACGGTGATGATTTTCAACGTGCAGAAGGGTGTGCGTTTCGCGGATAACATGTTCAAAATTGATTATCAGCGCATGGCGATGAAACGTAAGAACCGTTGATTGCACAGGATAATGATTGAAAATGCCGCGCAAAACCTTGCGCGGCATTTTTTATTTATCCGGTATTTGCACATCCTGTATAAGGGGCTTATGGTGCACAAGCCGGTGAAATATCACCGCCTTGTTTCTTTTATCCTTCAGCCTGTTGAGCAGTTTTATGAGTTTTTCCGTCGCAACCTGGAATATCAATTCAGTTCGCCTTCGTTTGCCGCTGGTTCTGGATTTTCTTGAAAAACATACACCTGATGTTTTGTGTCTTCAGGAAACCAAATGCCCTGATAACCAGTTCCCGCTGGAAGCGCTGCGGGATGCCGGTTACGAGCACATCGCGATCAGCGGTCAGAAGGGCTATCACGGGGTCGCCACACTATCGCGCAGACCGATGGAAAACACAGAAGTGATCGGCTTTTGCGATATGGGAGACTGCCGACACCTGAGCGGTGTCGTGCAGGCGGGCGGAAAATCAATTCGCATTCATAATTTTTATGTCCCTGCCGGTGGTGATGAGCCAGACGTCAATATCAATCCGAAATTTGCGCATAAGCTGAATTTTCTTGAAGAAATGCGCGCGGTGACTGCGGATCGCGGTGATGGTCATTCATCTATTCTGGTGGGGGATCTGAATATTGCGCCGCTGGAAAATGATGTCTGGTCGCATAAGCAGATGCTCAAGATTGTCAGCCATACGCCGGTTGAAACCGAGACGCTGGAAGATCTGCGCGTTAAAGGCGGTTGGAGCGATCTGATGCGTCAGATGATTTCAGCGGATCAGAAGATTTATACCTGGTGGAGTTATCGCGCCAAAGACTGGAATGCCGCGGATCGTGGTCGCCGTCTTGATCATATCTGGGGTTCGAAAGATCTTGAGCCGCATATGAAAGAACTGAAAATTTTACGCGATGCCCGTGGCTGGGAGCGCCCGTCGGATCATGTGCCGGTGATTGCCCGCTTTGATCTGGATTAAAACATTCAAGGCATCGTGACTTGAATAAGTCACGATGCCTGTCTAAATGAATATCACCGGCCATTGGTGCCGATAAGTAGTGTATTTTCAGGAGTTCATCACAATGAAGCAGACAGCACAGTTTTTCTTAACTGATGTTTTTGTTGTTTCACTGGATGCTGCTCTTGATAACTCTGTACACACTGCAAAATATTTCTGCGCAAACGCCTGACGGCCGCAGTCTTTTTCAAAATCTCTCTCTTCATCTGTCGCGCGAACGCACTGGTCTGATCGGGCGTAACGGTACGGGTAAATCAACTTTGCTGCGGATCATCGCTGGTGAAATTGCACCGGCAACTGGTTCGCTGACCAGTCACGGCAAACTCGGTTTTCTGCATCAAAATACTGACGAAACCCATGAAACTGTCGCGGATTTGTTTGGTGTAGCCGAACAACTGGCTGCACAGGCACGTATTCTTGCAGGCGAAGGCAGGGATGATGATCTGGCAGATGCAGACTGGACGCTGGAAATGCGGATTGAAGATGCGCTGACCAAAATGGGACTATCTGCGATCACCCCGCAAACTCAGCTTGATCAATTGAGTGGCGGGCAGAAAACCCGTGCCGCTCTGGCTGCCCTGATTTTTCAGGAACCGGATCTGATCCTTCTGGATGAGCCGACCAATAATCTGGATGCGCAAGGGCGTGATGCTGTATTGCAGCTGTTGCGCATTTGGCGTGGCGGCGCACTGGTGGTCAGCCACGATCGTACATTGTTGCGTGAGATGGATCGGATTATTGAGCTGACGCCGATTGGCGTCTCATCTTACAGCGGTAACTGGGATTTTTATGAGACGCGCAAAGCTGAAGAGCTGGCCGCTGCCCGTCATGATCTTACAGTGGCCGAAACAGTAGTCAAACAGGCTGAAAAACAGGCGCGCCTGATCAGGGAACGGCAGGAGAAACGGGATTCTGCCGGTAAGAAATCACGCTTCAGCGCAGGGCAAAGCAAGTTATTGCTGGATGCGAGAGAAGATCGCGCACAGGCAACCGGCGGGCGTAATAATCAGCTGGCGCAAAAGCAGGCTGAAAGCGGCCAGCAGGCTCTGAGCGAAGCGCAGAGCAAGTTTGAGCGGCTGATCCCGCAGAATTTTGCCCTGGGCAATGTCAGCCTTGCGGCAACCAAAACTGTTCTGGCCGCGGAGCATCTGACAATGGCCTTCAACGGTGGTCAGCCGGTGTTTCAGGATTTGTCTTTGCAGATCACGGGACCAGAACGCATTGCCCTGTGCGGGCCTAACGGGTCAGGAAAAACGACGTTACTGCATGTATTGGTTGGAAAGCTGGCACCGCAGCAAGGCAGCGTACAATATTATGTCCGGCATGCGATGCTGGATCAGCATGTAAGTCTGCTGGACGATGATCTGAGCATCAGGGATAATTTCAAACGCCTTCAACCTGAAGCCACGGACAATGATTGTCGCGCTGCGCTTGCACGTTTCATGTTTCGAGCAGATGCAGCCTTACAGAAGGTCAGTGAACTCAGCGGCGGTGAGAGATTACGGGCAGGTTTGGCCTGTGTTTTGGGTGGGGTTCAGGCGCCGGAACTGCTCATTCTCGACGAACCGACCAATCATCTGGATATTGTTGCGCTGCAATCAGTGGAAACGGCGCTCAATGCCTATGAAGGCGCATTGCTGATTACGAGCCACGATGAGGCGTTTTTAAGCGCGATTGGAATCACGCGGCGCATTCAACTAGGAGTTTAGCTTTCGAAACTGGATGACAGCTTGTCGATCTGCTCAACCATCTCGTTCAGATTATTGCTGATATGCTGGTAAAGAGATGCGGCGAGTTCCGGATATTCTTCCAATATACGATGGAAAATGGAGCGGCTGAGACGGATCACTTCGGTTTCTGTATCGGCAACGGCACCGGTCAGGCGATTGGTTTGGGCAATCAGCGCCATTTCGCCTAAGATAGAGCCGGAGCTGATTGAGCGCAGGTTGACACGCTCCTGTTTATCTTGATGGAAAAGGGTAATGCTGCCGCTGACAACAATATAAGCACAATCGGCGCTCTGGCCTTCCTGAAACAGTTCTCTGCCGGTACGCAGAACCATGCGCTCTGCGCCAAAGGCGAGCAGCCGCAGGTGCTGAGCCGAGAAGGCCTCGAAAAGGCCAATCGTACTCAGGAACTGAATGTCATCATCGAGTGCCATATGCCTCTTTCTTACACATAATCCTTTTTCCAAACCTAACGTGATTTGGAGAATTATGCAGTAACTCAAATTACCGAAAAATATCTAAAGTTTTCGATAAAATAACGCCTTATACAGCATATAAAGCAGTTCAGAGCGCCGAGACGTCTGAACTGCATTTATTTTATGTCAGGGAACCAGCTTATAGCCGCCGCTTTCTGTGATCAGCAGACTGGCATTGGACGGATCCGGCTCAATCTTCTGACGCAGGCGATAGACATGGGTTTCCAGCGTATGCGTAGTCACGCCGGAATTATAGCCCCAGACCTCTTCCAGCAACACATCACGCCCGACCACGCCACCGGCACGGTACAGGAACTTGATGATTGCGGCTTCTTTTTCAGTGAGGCGGATTTTATCGCCCTTCTGATCAAGCAGCAGTTTCTGGCTTGGCTTGAATGTATAGGGCCCGACGATAAAGGTCGCGTCTTCACTCTGCTCATGTTGGCGCAACTGCGCACGGATACGTGCCAGCAGAACCGCAAAGCGGAACGGCTTGGTGACATAGTCATTGGCACCGGACTCAAAGCCCAGAATGGTGTCGCAATCCGTATCGTGACCGGTCAGCATAATGATAGGTGATGTAAAACCACCGGACCGCAGCTGTTTGACGGCATCACGGCCATCCATATCCGGCAGGCCGACATCCATAATCAGCAGGCTGATATTATTTGCCCGTGCGGTCTGAATAGCTTTTCCGGCAGTGTCTTCCTGCAGGATCTGAAATTCAGGATGAAGTGACAGCTGGTCGATCAGGATGGAACGGAGATCCTCATCATCATCAACGATCAGAAGTGTATGGGCGATCATATCTGCCTCATTCGGTTTCAAAAACGGGAGCTGAACATCAGCAAGATGGGTGATTTATGACATTTAACGAAGAAAAACTAAAGAGAGGTCAGATGAAACAAAATTTACCTTATAATATGCACTCTTAATGCTGCTTTTAAGTGATCTGACATCAGTTTATGGATGTGAATAGAATTAGCTGTGTAAATATATGGCGGGAGAAATGATTCTCTGGTGTTTCCAGAGCGTTACCGGAAAATAGCATGCAAAACTGGTCCGGAGGGGGCCGAACAGATGATATTGGGCAGACAACTAAAACAGAGCGGCCTGCTGCAGGCAGACACCAACAAAAAAATATCCCGCGCCATTAAAGTTATGGATGTTCATGTGCGTCCGGGGCATTGCAGTCAGGGCTATCTGATCGCGGGGCCGCTTGTGTTGCGCTGTGCTTTGGGCAAGGGCGGCGTGTCTTCGCGTAAGCGCGAAGGGGATGGTGCAACGCCTTTGACGCAGATGCGTCTGCTCTATGGGTATCGTCGCCAAACACCGGTGGTCGGAGATCAGCCGGCTACAGCTTTGCGTTTTCGGCCAACACAGCCGCAGGATGGCTGGTGTGATGCTGCCAATGACCGCAACTACAACCGGCCTGTTGCTGCCACCTATAAGCGCAGCCACGAGAAGATGTGGCGCAAGGATGAGCTCTACGATATTTGTGTGGTCATGGACTGGAATATTACCGAGCGCAAAAAAGGCTGCGGCAGCGCGATTTTCTTCCATCTTTCACGCGAAACCTATACGCCGACAGAAGGTTGTATCGCTCTCAGCCGCCGCGATATGATGCGTTTATTGCCACATCTCTCCGGTGAAACAGTGATCCGTGTGCGTCGCGGCTGATTCATTCTAGAGGCAGATACATGATCTGCTTGAGCGTTTCAAAAATCTTCGGATGGGCAGACTGGGCAACGTTGAAGCGCATGAACTGCCCACAAGTCTGCGACTGGCTGAAAATATTGCCGGGCGCCAGAACAATGTTGTGATCCAGAGCGCGTCTGGCGATGACATCGCTGTTCACGCCCTCTGGCAGGTCGTCCGGCAATTGCGCCCAGAGAAACATACCGCCAACCGGCTCGCACCATATTCTGAAGCCTGTATTCAGAAGCTTTTGCCGGATTCGTGTTTGACATTCTGCCAGCCGGACACGGATTTTCTCAATATGGCTGCGGTAACTGCCATCCGTCAGCAGTTGATAGATGATCTGTGAGGACAGCGCATTGCTGGCGAAATTGGTCGCCAGTTTCATGTCGGTAAGATTTTCAAGCCAGTCAGGACGCGCGGCAATATAGCCGGTGCGGGTGGCCGCTGACAGGGATTTGGAAAAACTGCCGATATGGATCACCCGTTCTAACCCGTCCAGTTCTGCCAGCAGCGGCGGCGGGTTCTGATGAAAATCCGCAAAAATATTATCTTCGACCAAAATCAGATCATGCTGTTCGGCGAGTTTGAGCAGACGATGCGCAGTCGCCGGTTGTATTGTGGCGCCGGTCGGATTGTGAATACCGGAATTGCAAAGATAGAGCTTTGGACGATATTGCGCGCAAAGACGGGCAAAAGCTTCCAGATCGGGGCCTTGCGGTGTGTAAGGTACGCCGATGAGATTGATGCCCTGTGCCAGCAGCAGACCACGGAAGTTGAAGTAGCACGGATCATCAATCAGCACCGTATCACCGGAGCGGATAAAGGTGCGGCAGATCAGATCAAGCGCATTGGTGCCGGAATCGGTAAGCAGGATTTGCGAAGGAGCTGCTGTCACACCTTGTTCACGCAAACGGGTGCTGAGAAGCTGACGCAGTGGCGGCAAGCCGAGCGGTTCATCATATTCCGATATATTGGCTGCGGGGTTGCGAGCGATCTGGCGCAAGGCGCGACGAATGGCGTCTTCCGGCAACCAGCCTGATGGCAGCCAGCCGCAACCTGGTCTGAATGTGGTCTCCGCATTGCTCAATGATTGCCGCATTACCCAGTAGGGGTTGATGTTGCGGTTGTGAGTGTCTGCAAAATCCGAGCTGATGAGCGGTGGATGATTTTTTTCAGCGACAAAAAAACCGGCACCGCGCCGCGCCTGAATAATACCTTCAGCCACCAGCCGGTCATAGGCTTCCACCACTGTGGACTTGGATATGGACATGGTTTCCGACAAGCGGCGGATGGAGGGCAGACGCGCGCCCGGCATCAGGCTCATGGCGTTGATGCGGTCGCGGATAATCGTCATCACCTTCTCAACCAGCGTTGTCGCTTCCAGAATTTCCTGACTGACAGAAAGCTGAGCTGCTGTGTCGCTTGCTGTTTGCAGCCTGTCTGGCGCGGTATATCCGGAATGATATGTCATCTGTATCTCCGAATTGAGCAGTACAGTTTGTTTAAATTGTACTGAAATTGTATCTGACAATTTCGCTTGTGTATCAATATTTGTCACGAAATACGCAATAAATTTCGAGAATATATGAAAATGAGTATGCAGGCAGAGAGCCAAAGCGCAGGCTGGATCAGCGGTTTTATCGGTGTTTTAATTTTCAGCGGTTCATTGCCCGCAACCCGTCTGGCGGTTTTGCAGATTGATCCGGTTTTCCTCACGGTCTTGCGCGCAACCATTGCCGGTCTTTTGGGCGGTGCTTTGTTGCTGGCTTTTCGTGAGAAATTGCCAACGTCATCAGAGCTGATTTCGCTGGCGCTGGTCTCGGGCGGGGTGGTTGTAGGGTTCCCGCTTTTTAGTGCTCTTGCACTTCAATATGTGACCTCAGCTCATGCGATTGTTTTTGTGGGGCTGCTGCCGTTGAGTACCGCAATTTTTGCGGTGTTGCGGGGAGACAGTAATCCGTCATGGCGGTTCTGGATGTTCTCGCTGGCGGGCAGTGCGGCGGTGGCATTTTTCGCTTTGGCAAAAGATCAGTCGGGCGGGGAATTTTCGCTCTATGGCAATGTGATGATGCTGTTGTCGATCATTGTCTGCGGTTATGGCTATGCGGAAGGTGCGCGTCTGTCCCGCACCATTGGCGGCTGGCAGGTGATTTGCTGGGCGTTGGTTCTGGCGCTGCCGGTAATGCTGGTGCTGGTTATTGCTTTGCGGCCGGATAATTTTGCGGCGATTGAGGCACCTGCATGGCTGGGTGTCGCCTATGTGTCGTTGTTCAGTATGCTGATCGGCTTTTTCTTCTGGTATCACGGGCTGGCACTTGGCGGTGCGGCAGGCGTGGGGCAGTTGCAATTATTGCAGCCGTTTTTCGGTCTTGCTCTGGCAGCTTTTGTGCTGGACGAACCGGTGAGTATAGCGATGATGGCGGTGGCATGTGTTGTGGTGATGTGTGTTGCCGGAGCTAAGCGCTATATTTGAGCACTATTGCTCAAAATATAGCGCTTAGCGACAAAACTAAAAAATGTGCGAAGCGTTATATTTGAAGAATGTCGCGAAATGCTATGTTTGAGTATCATACCCAAACCAATCAGGCGTAGCTCTCAGCTACGCCTGTTCTGTTTTACCATAGTACCAGACGGTGGTGCGCTTGACATCTGCATCTTCCAGAGCGCGGGTGACGGGTACGGAATAGACTTCCAGCTCCTTCAGCCGGTGCCGAGGCAGATAAGACCGTCCGGGATCGCCGACGATAATCTGCACACCCTTGGCGGCCAGCATGTCAAACCACGGGATAAGTTTGTCTGCCAGTGGCTTGTCATAAAACACATCACCGGCAAGCAAAACGTCAGTGGTGTCGCTCACATCCTGCCCGATCAGATCCTCATCGCTGAAGTCACAGGACACTTTGTTCAGTGTAGTGTTGAGACTAATGGCATGGCGGGCAAAGGGATCAATATCATTGGCGATTACAGAACTTGCGCCGCTTAATAGGGCAGCAATGCCGACCAGACCGGAACCGGAGGCAAAATCCAGTATGCGTTTATTTTGTACAGCCTGCGGATGATCGAGAATATAGCGGGCAACGCCCTGACCGCCTGCCCATGCGAAAGCCCAATAGGGTGGCGGTAATCCGATTTCGGAAAGTTCTTCTTCGGTCTTGTGCCAGAGCTCATGCGCCTCATCTGCAAGATGAAGCGCGATTTCCGGCACATGGGGCGGGTGGTGAATGCCGGTATTCGCGAGGATGAATTGTGTTGCGCGTGTCGTGTCAGGGATCAGGCGGGGCATAGACGCTCCGGATCAAGCAGGGGATACGCGACTGCAAAAGCAGAACGCTTCCGAAATAGTATTTGGGTTGCGTTCTGCATCTGTGTTTCTTAGATTTTTGTATGGTCTAATCCGCCCATGCGGCAGACTTCGATCCATTCGTCTTCTTTGACCGGTTGCACCGAAAGACGCATGGATGTGACCAGCGCCATATCGCTCAAAAGCGGATTGGCTTTGACGTCTTTCAGCGTCACCGGCTTCGGCATATCGCAGACGGCGCGGATATCCACACATTCCCAACGGTGATCATCAATGGTGCTGTCAGGGTGAGCGAGAGCGCAGACCTCAACAATACCGACAACTTCCAGCCCCTCATTGGAGTGGTAGAAAAAAGCCTTATCGCCAAGCTGCATGGCGCGCATATTATTGCGTGCCTGATAATTGCGTACGCCGTCCCATTGCTCGCCGACAGCGCCTTTGGCTTTCTGCATTTCCCACGACCATTTGAATGGTTCAGATTTAAACAGCCAATATGCCACGATTTTCTCCGGATTTATTCAGCAGGCCAAGTTTATTCAGCAGGTTTGTTGATGACCCAGTTCCACGGGCGCACAGTCACATTGTCGAACAGGCCTGCCAATGCATAAGGGTCTGCAGCGGCAACGGCTTTTGCATCTTCAATGGTTTCAGCTTCAACCATCAGCATGCTGCCCACTGGTTTCTGATCGGCTTCGCTCAGAAAAGGGCCACCGAATTTGATCTTGTCGCCAAGGCTTTTCAGATAATCGAGATGGGCAGGGCGGGTATCAAGGCGCAGTTGCAGATGGTCGGCTTTGTCATTGCAGAGAATGGCGAACAGCATGAGGTCAGGCTCCTAATCTTCGTTTTTCAAAGGACGGGACAATAATCCGGTAACAGCGGCATCAATGGTAATGCTGCCACTGAGCAAAGCTGCAATTGTTGTAATGATCGGCGCATTGATCTGTTTGCTGGCACAAAGCTCGGCAATAATCGGTGCTGTCGCCACACCTTCGGCCAGTAGCAAGCCTTCCAGCGGTTCACCGCGCCCCAAGGCCAGTCCATAGGAATAATTACGTGACTGCGGGGAGGAACAGGACAGCATTAAATCGCCTAAACCCGATAATCCCATCAGGGTTTCAGGTCGTCCGCCAAAGGCTACCGCTATGCGGCGTAGTTCCGCAAAAGCGCGGGTGACCAGCGCTGCCTGTGCCGATGCGCCAAGACCTTTGCCGATTGTAGCACCTGCCGCCACGGCAATCACATTTTTCAAAGCGCCGCCGATTTCAACGCCGGTCAGATCATCAGATGAATAGCAGCGGAATGTATTGCCTGAAAATTGTGCGGCGAGATCATCGGCAATCGCTAAATCTTCGCAGGCAATGGTAACCGCTGTCGGCATACCGCGTGCCACATCACTGGCAAAGCTGGGGCCGGAAAGAGCGGCAATTATGTGGTCGGGCAGAATATCGGCAATAAGCTGCGACATTAACCGGCCGGTTGAGCGCTCAATCCCTTTGGCACAAAGCACAACCGGGCAGTGCGGCGGGATCAGCGGTTTCAGTTCCTGCAATGCTGCGGCCATAGATTGTGCAGGAATAACGGCCAGCACTGTATCGGCATTGGTCAGCGCTTCTGCTGCATCGCTGGTTGCGCGCAGATTATCATGCAGGGCAATATCACCGAGATAGCGGTTGTTGCGATGGTTGTGATTAATGTCATCAACCGTTGTCGGATCGCGGGCGTAGAGCACGACCTCATGTCCGTTCTGCGCGGCCATGCAGCCGAGCGCTGTTCCCCATGCACCGCCGCCCAAGACTGTAATCTTCTTGTTCATGCCTTTGCCCCTCTGCGGCCAAAACCGACCAATGGTGCCGATGTGCTGTCTAGCGGCCAGCGCGAGCGCGGTGCAAAATCCAGCCCATCGGGCTCTGAACGCGCGGCATGTTCCGCGCCTGCCCATGCGATCATGGCTGCATTGTCGGTACACAGAATATGCGGTGGGGCAAGGAAATCAAAACCGTGTTTTTCACAAAGCGTTTCCAAACCTTTGCGCAGTACTTTATTGGCGGCAACGCCACCGGCAACGACCATTGTCGGGTTTTCTTTATCCGGATAGGCTTCACGAAAACGGAGCAGAGAGCGCTTTACGCGGTCATTCAGTGTATCGGCAACGGCAGCCTGAAATGAGGCGCAAATATCCGCTACATCCTGATCGCTCAGCGGTACAAGCTGGGTTGCTGTCTGGCGTACAGCGGTTTTGAGACCGGAGAAGGAGAAATCCAGTCGTGCTTCGCCTTTGAGTGGGCGCGGGAGTTCAAAACGTGAGGCATCGCCCTTGAGTGCCGCCTGTTCAACCGCAGGGCCACCCGGATACGGCAGTCCCAGTAATTTAGCCGTCTTGTCGAAAGCCTCGCCCAGCGCATCGTCAATCGTGGTGCCGAGGCGTTCATAGTGGCCAAGGCCGTGCACGAGAATAACCTGCGTATGACCGCCGGAAACCAGCAATAACAGATATGGAAAAGCCAGTCCGTCGGTCAGGCGCGCTGTCAGGGCGTGGCCTTCCAGATGATTGACGGCATAGAAAGGTTTGTCCGCAGCAAAAGCCATCGCTTTCGCTGTCATCAGGCCGACAATCAGCCCGCCGATCAGGCCAGGGCCTGCAGTTGCAGCCACTGCATCCACATCATTGATGTTCATATCTGCATCGGAAAGTGCTTTAGCGATCAATCCGTCGAGCGCTTCCACATGGGCGCGTGCTGCGATTTCCGGCACCACGCCGCCATAAGGTTCATGCTCGGCAATCTGGCTCAGAACAACATTGGACAGGATGCGTGAAGACACCCCGCCTTGTTCATTTTCATGGCGTTCAATGATAGCTGCGGCTGTTTCGTCGCAACTTGTCTCTATTCCAAGCACGCGCATAAGCGATTAGACCCGTATTAACAAAGCATTTCCGGCAAAAGCGCTGAGCACTTTTGCATAAGGAGTATGCGTTCAATAAATTAACTTCGCTGATCTTCCTGTCTTGCACCGGATAGTGGCATTATATTCATGATATTACAGTCATGAATTTGCCCCTGAGGTGAAAGGCAGTTAGAGAAGCCTTTGACATTCGCGTACCACGGACAGAGCCAGATGCAAACACCACGTTTAAAAATCGGAACACGTTCCAGCGCTTTAGCACTGGCACAGGCAGAGGAAACACGCGCACGCCTTATGGCTGCGCATGGTTTAAGCGAAGCGGATGTTGAAATCGTGCCGATGTCTACGCAGGGCGACCGTATTCAGGATCGTTCGCTGTCGGAAATTGGTGGCAAAGGCCTGTTCACGCAGGAAATTGAAGATGCGCTGTTGCAGGGACGCATTGATATTGCAGTGCATTCTACCAAAGATATGCCGACTGTTTTGCCGGAAGGTTTGCATCTTTCCACTTTTCTGGAGCGCGAAGATCCTCGTGATGCTTTTGTCGGCAAAACCAGCGCAAAACTGACCGATCTGCCGCAGGGGGCGACCGTCGGTTCTTCCAGTCTGCGTCGTCAGGCACAAATCCGGCACATCCGTCCTGATCTCAATGTCATTACCTTTCGCGGCAATGTGAATTCGCGTCTGCGCAAGCTTGATGAAGGTCAGGTTGACGGTACATTTCTCGCTTTTGCAGGACTGAAGCGTCTTGGTCTTGAGCATGTGGTCACAGAGCTGATGGATACGGAGCGGTTTTTGCCTGCTCCGGGACAGGGCGCAATTACCATTGAAAGCCGTGTCGGCGATGCGCGTGTTGATGCCCTGCTCAAGCCGCTCAATCATGAAGAGACATTTATTCGTCTGGCTTGTGAACGCGCATTTCTGGCGCAGCTTGACGGTTCCTGCCGCACACCGATTGCCGGTTTGGCTGAAATTAAAGACGGGCATTTGCATTTCTCAGGGATGATTTTGACACCGGATGGTTCACGTCTGCATCGCGTTTCCATTGAAGGTGCTGTGACGGATGCGGCGGCGCTGGGCAAGGAAGCCGCAGAGCGTATCCGTGCAGAAGCCGGTGCTGATTTCTTCACCAGCTGGGCTTGAAATATGCGCAGGGTTCTGGTCACACGCCCGCAACGGGATGCAGCTTTAACCGCCGCAAAACTTGAAGCGGCGGGTTATCAGCCGGTTTGTCTGCCGGTGAGTGAAACTGTGGCGACGGATGCATCATTGCCGCAAGGCAATTTTGATGTTGTTGCCGTGACCAGCGCCAATGCCCTGCGCCATATCGAGCCAAGCTTATTGGTACCATACCGGCATTTGCAGCTTTATGCAGTTGGCGAGAAAACGGCATCTGTAGCGCGGGATGCGGGCTTTGAGACAATCTATGCCGGTGATGGCTGGGGGCTGCATCTGGGGCGCCATGTGGCATCTGTTATGCCAGCGGGCAGTCATGTTCTTTACCTCACCGGCAAAATCAGGCGGCCGGATTTTGAGGCGCAATTGTCTGCTGCCGGTATCAATCTGACAGTTGCTGAAACTTATGACACCCGCCCTGTTACCTATAATGATGCCGAGCTGAGCCGGATTGCTGATGAGGTCAGTGCGGAGGTGATTTTGCTCTATTCTGCTGTTGCTGCCAGACAGTTTGTTGCACTGGACAAGCAGGCGCAGGGAGCTTTTATCCAGGGTGCGAAATTTATTTTTTGTCTTTCGCAGCGGATTGCCGCAGAATTACCGGCATGTAGCGCACAAATATGCATCAGCGATACGCCTGATGAAGATGCTTTGTTGCGCCTGCTGGAATTGTGCTGACGGGAAAAGAATGCAACCATTTGTTCAATTCCGTCATTTAGGTTGCATCTGAAGTTTAAATACAGATTTCTGCGAGAGGACTTATGGCTAAATCCACAGTGTCACGTCATAGCAAGGCGACCCGTAAACCGGTGGTGATTGATCTTGATCCGTCTGATGTGAAATCTGTTGAGACGTCTGCCGCAAAATCTGCGGGTAAACCTGTACCGGATGCAGAGCCGGTGGGTGATCCGAAACCTGCGGTAAAACCCTCTGTGTCGCCCGAACCGAAATCTGAAGCTGAAGCGAAACCGGCAACACCGATACCGCCGCAGACAGCTTCCCGTCCGGCTTCTTCTGCCGGTGTCTCTGGCCCAAATCCATTTGCATCAGGAAAAACCATGAATTCAACCGCCAGTCCAACGCCGCAGACGAAAAAAACAACTTCGCCTTGGGTTGCAGGGCTGGCAGGTGGTGTGATTGTTCTGCTGGGTACGACCGTACTGCAATGGGCTGGTCTGGGCTTGCTCCCGACGCAAACCAATAGCCGTGATGAAGCGGCAATCGCAGAAATAGCTGATCTGAAACAGCAGATCGCCGGTTTGCAGGCTGCAACCAAACCGAATGCGGATTTACTGACACGTCTGGAAGCTGCAGAGAAAAGCGCAGCAGAAACTCAGCAACGCTTGAATGCAATGCCGAAAGTCAGCGAAGCACCTGCAGGAAATGATGAGGCGATCCGTGCCGATGTAACAGCCTTGCAGGAGCAGCTGAAAGCACTGGCAGGGCAGGCGCAGCCTGCGGATAGCACACTGGTGAGTGGTCTGACCGAGCGGCTGAATGCGATGGAAACAAAGCTTAATACGATCGGTTCGCAGGCGGAGCAGGCCAATGCTGCACTGAATACCGATACGGATGAGGTTAAAGCGTTGCAACAGCAACTGGGTGCCTTGCAGACCAAGATTGATGCGCAGGCCACGCAGCCGGATATGGCGGCGATTATTGCGGCCAATGCTTTGAAAACTGCGATTGATCGTGGCGGTTCTTATCTGAATGAGTTGCAGACCTATAAGTCACTGCTGCCGGAGCAGGCCGGTTCTGTTGCAGGATTGGATGCGCTCGCGGAAACCGGTATTCCGACACTAAGCCAGCTGAATACACAATTTGCCTCATTGGCGGATAGTATGGTTGCCGCTGTGAATAAGCCGGCAGTGGATGCCGGTATCTGGGATCAGCTGGTGGGCAGTGCAAAAAATCTGGTGCGGTCGCGACCAATCGGTGATGTCGCTGGTTCCGGCGTTGGGCCAGTGATAGCACGCATCGAATTTGCGCTGCAAAACGGCGATGTGCAGCGGGCAATGACCGAATGGGCACAATTGCCGGAAGCAGCAAAACAGGTTGGTCAAAGCTTTTATAATGCATTGAGTGCACGGCGGGATGCGGATGCATTGCTTGCACAGTTGATTGCTGCAACCGCACAGCCTGCGCAATAAAGCGGACAAGAAAGGGAGAACGGTATGATACGGGTAATCCTGTTTCTTGTTGTTGTGGCAGCGCTGGGGCTTGGTTTTGGCTGGCTGGCAGACCGTCCGGGTGATCTGGTCTTCACATTTGCCGGAGAGCGGCACAATATTTCTCTGATGGTCGCTGCCAGTCTGGTGGTTGCTGTTACCGCCGGAGCAATGCTGCTGTGGTGGATCGTTAAAAATCTGATCCGCTCGCCGTATATTTTGCAGCGTCATTTCCGTGCGCGCAAACGTGACCGTGGTTATCAGTCGCTCTCCACAGGGTTGATTGCAGCCGGAGCCGGTGATGCAGAAGCGGCACGCCGTATGAGCAAACAGGCAGCCAAATTACTGCGTGCCGATCAGGAGCCGCTGATCCGCTTGCTGGATGCCCAGACAGCCCTGCTGGAAGGCCGCAAAGATGATGTGCGCCGGCATTTTGAGGCGATGATTGCTGATCCTGAAACCAAGCTTCTGGGATTGCGGGGGCTGTATCTTGAAGCCAACCGCGAGGGTGTACGCGAAGCTGCATTTCAGTATGCGCAGGAAGCAATCACATTGGCACCGCAGCTGGAATGGGCATCAAATGCAGTTCTGGGACATAAGGTGCTGGAAGGTGATGTTTCAGGTGCGCTTCGGGTGCTTGAGGCACGTAAGGCGGTCATTCCTTATGGCAAAGATGGTAAAGCTGCCCGCGAGGCATTGAACCGCAATCGTGCGGTTTTACTGACGGCACAGGCGATGCATGATTTTGATACAGATGCCGTTGCCTCACGTGATGCTGCGAACGAGGCCTATAAACTGGAGCCGGAACTGATACCGGCAGCCTTGATCGCCGCGCGTTGTTTGCTGCGTGACGGCAATATCCGCAAAGGCAATCGTATTCTTGAAGCGGCATGGAAGCGTGAGCCGCATCCTGAGATTGCAGAAGCCTATATTCATGGCCGTGCCGGAGACACAGCGCTTGACCGCTTAAAAAAGGCACGCCTGCTCGCAGGCTTGCGCAGCAATCATGCAGAATCCGCACTGATTGTCGCTCAGGCGGCGCTGGATGCCGGAGAGCTAAAGCTGGCGCGTGAAAATGCTGAAGCGGCACTGAGGCTCACCCCGCGTGAAAGCGCCTATCTGCTGATGGCCGATATTGAGGAAGCACAGACCGGCGATCAGGGACGTGTACGTGAATGGCTGGCGCGGGCGGTGAAAGCACCGCGTGATCCGGCATGGACGGCCGATGGTGTGGTGTCTGCACACTGGGCTCCGGCCTCGCCGGTGACAGGCCGTTTGAACGCTTTTGAGTGGAAGGTGCCGCTGACAGAAATAACGACGGATACGTCTCCGGTTCTTGAAGGCGAAGATCTGACAAGCCGTATTTTGCCTGTCGGTTATTCCGGCAACCAACAAAGCGAGGCTGATCGTAACACGGTTGACTTAGCAGCAGTTGATCCGGTTTTTCGGGATGATATTGATGATGCCGAAATGATATCTGTTGTGCCGGAGCCGCAAAGAACGCAACCAAAATCCGAACCGCAGAAAACGGAAAGTGATCTGCGTACCGCTAAAGTAACGATTTTATCCGAAGCTCCGGATAACCCTGTCGTGCAAAATATGAAAGAAAAACAGGCGGAAGACATCAGAAGTCAGGATGAAAAACATAGTCTGATTGTTGATGATCCGGGTGTGAATGCCGATACAGAGCTGCCGGTTCGCAAGGAAAGCACTTTCCGGTTGTTTTGATTCTGAGCAAGAAAGAGGCAGTCGGTCTGTTTTGATTTCGTTTTCGCAATATAAATCAGGCGAACACATGTTTTTTGTTGCAGCTTGGTGACTCTGCCAAAGTTTAGCAGATGCTTGTAAGGCAAAGCACCTCTCCATACTTGGCTCCCTATAACGAGCAGGCTATGTTGAAGTGCATATCAAAGGCTGTACAAGCACTGGAGCATGTATGTTTGAGCGTCTGTTGAGTTTTTTCAAAGAATTACCAGGCTTGGATTCCGCTAAGAAAAAACAGACATTTTTAGATGAAGACCCGCGTCTGGCAGCGGCAGCCCTGATGTTTCATGTGATTGAAGCGGATGGCGAACAGCATGATAAAGAGCGCAAACGTTTGTCTGATTTGCTGTCACAGGCCTACGACTTGCAGGGAGATGATCTGCAGGCTCTGATCAAAGCTGCTGAAACGGCTGATCAGGAATCCATTGATCTTTATCGATTTACCAGCGTGTTAAAACGTCATCTCGATGTGCCTGCCCGTTTGAGTTTTATCGAAGTGCTTTGGGAAATGGTCTATGCCGATGGTGATGTGGGCGAGATCGAAGATAATATCATGTGGCGGATTGCGGAGCTGATGGGCGTTGATCAGCAGCAGCGTATCGGGCTGAAATTGCGGGTGGCCGAGCGTTCGCAAGCGATGCGCGATGCCTTGGCAGCTTTGCCGACCGGTGAAAAACCGGAGCCTCATGTTGATCTGGTCGCTGAGAATGATAAGGCCGATTAACCGGTTCTCCGCATGTAGCGGACATAATGCATCGTGATAAAAAAGGCCGTCAAAGACGGCCTTTTATTTTATTGTTGCTGCAAATTAGTCTTTTGCGAGCAGACCTTTCCAGATGATGGCGCCGATTGCTGCGCCGATCAGCGGTGCTACCCAGAACAGCCAGAGCTGGCTGATCGCCGCTGTATCTGCAAATAGTGCTGCTGCAGTGGAGCGTGCCGGATTAACCGATGTATTGGTTACAGGGATCGAGATCAAATGGATCAGCGTCAGTCCCAGACCAATGGCAATCGGTGCAAAACCGGCCGGAGCACGGGATGATGTGGAACCGAGAATAATGATCAGGAAGAAGGCAGTCAGAACCACTTCAATCGCAAAAGCTGCGCCAAGGCCATATTTGCCCGGAGACAATTCGCCGTAACCATTCGATGCGAAACCGCCTGCGCTGAAATCAGCTTTGCCGCTGGCAATAAAATAAAGGATAGCGGCTGCAATGATGCCGCCAACGACTTGGGCAATCCAGTAAGGAATAAGGTCTTTCGCCTCAAAGCGACCGCCCAGAGTGAGGCCGAGTGTGACTGCGGGATTGAAGTGCCCGCCTGAAATTCCCCCCACGGCGTAAGCCATTGTCAGAACAGTCAGACCAAATGCCAGCGCAACACCGGCAAAGCCAATGCCCAGTTCAGGAAATGCAGCTGCGAGTACAGCGCTGCCGCAGCCGCCGAAGACCAGCCAGAATGTTCCGAAACATTCCGCTGATAGTTTATTCATCATGGAAGGCGTATCTTGCATGTTCATTCCCCGTAAACGGTTGAGAAAAACTGAAAATCTGGAACGGAATATTATTGCCCCATGAATATGGACAGATTTCTCAAGATTGAACAGTCTTTTTTTGAACACAATTGGTGTAAATATTTGTCTTCAAAGGAAATATTGCGTTCTATATTATAATTATTATAAAATAGCTGAAGGTATTAAACGGAAAAAGAGCCCGGTTTTCGTGCAGGTATAGCAGGGCAGTAAAGATTACTGTGTGCAGATCACATGATTATAAGCAGGTTTGATTTTTCAGTCTGTTACGGTGTTTTAAAGTGTTGTAACGTCTTAACAAAGTGTGAACGGCGCAGGCCGTTCTCTGAAGTTTCGGGATAATACCCTAACGGTTTCCGGAGTACCGGTATTGATGTCTATGTTTGAGCGCCGACATGTTTTTAATGCCAGATTGCTTTGTTTGCCTCTGGTCGCCTTGCTGGCGGGCTGCACAGGAACCGCAACGGCCTGGACAGAAAAAGTAACAATTGAAAAAGTTGAGCTGCCTAAAGAATGTGCCGGCTGGCAGAAAATCAACTTCAAGCAACGTGCTTATTACGCATTGATGCGGGAAGATCCGGCGCTGATTATGGAAATTGATTCACATAATCTTAAAGGCAAAAACCTTGGCTGCTGGGAATAAAAATGCTTGAGCATTTCGCTGGTATAAAAGATTTCGGTTAACGTCTGTGGCCATGCGATATTTTTAGGAAACCGGAGTGTGCCGTGATTAAGATTAACGCGACACGCTTGGTGATTTGTCTGTAGCTGTTTTGATTCAGGATAGATGATGCATCTGGATATTATTGAGCTGCAATCATTTTACGCGACAGCTCTGGGCAAGCTGGCTGTTTCCACAATCTCTTCTGCGCTGGAGCCTTTATGGCTGCCGATGCCGCAGGAGCGGCTTGTCGGTATTGGTTATACGCTGCCCTATCTCGATCATTATGCATCCCGCGCTGAGCGTGCTTTCGCTTTTATGCCTGCACGGCAGGGCGCGACGGGCTGGCCGCATGATGCGGCACTGAGCACCGCACTGGTCTATGATGAAGAACTGCCATTGCCTGACAGTTCTGTTGACCGCATTTTGCTGGTGCATACGCTTGAATTTTCAGAAAGCAGCGCAGAAACGCTGAAAGAAATGTGGCGTGTTTTGTCACCGAACGGACAGTTGATTGTGGTCGTGCCGAACCGCCGTGGTGTTTGGGCACGAATGGAGCACACGCCTTTCGGCAGCGGACGCCCCTTCAGCCGCGGGCAATTATTGCAGGCTTTTCGTGAGGCAAATTTCACACCGGGTAAAGTGGTCAATGCGCTGCATGTGCCGCCGACACGCTGGCGCTGGCTGCAACAATCATCCGGTCTGATCGAAACTGTCGGCACACGTCTGTGGCCGCTGTTTGGCGGAGTGGTGATTGGTGAGGCACATAAGCGCCTTTATCAGGGATTGCCGGTGCTGAAACGCTCATCACGGCGCGTTTTTGTGCCGGTACTCACCCCGCAAGGAACCGCACGGCAGCAGCCGGTTAAAGTGACCGTTCATGATCAAAGGGAACGGTCCGGTTTATAAAACTATACTCAGCGCTTGAGCAGAAAAACCGCTTGCTGACCAAGCAGGTTCCACATGCCCCAAGGCAGGCTGAACGGCATGCGCTCGCCGTTACGGTTCAGTGCCACTGCATCTTCAACCGTTGCACCGACTTCCTTCGTCATATCGACAAAATCACGGATAGTGCAGAAATGAATATTCGGCGTATCATACCAGCTGAACGGCAGTTCTTTGGTCACCGGCATCCGTCCGCGGAACATGAGTGAACCACGCACACGCCAATAGCCGAAATTGGGAATAGAGACGATGGCACGCTCACCGATGCGCAATAATTCGCTCAGAACCTTTTTCGGATTAAGCGTTGCCTGCAATGTCTGTGACAGGATCACATAATCAAAGCTGGAATCCGGATAATAAACCAGATCGCGGTCAGCATCGCCCTGAATAACCGATAGCCCGCGCATCAGGCACTGGTTCACACCGCTTTGCGACAGCTCAACACCGCGGCCGTCAACTTTACGCGTATCGCGCAGCAGCTGCAGCAATTCACCGTCACTGCATCCGACATCCAGCACCCGTGTACCGGGGCGCACCAGCGAGGCGATAATATCGAAATCGACGCGATTATGAATATGCAGGTTTTCAGTATTTTCCTGTCCGAAAACTGAAATTCCGTTTGATGTCTCAGCCTTGATGTCAGTCATGCCGGTTACAGGCCTTTCGCACGGGCTGCAGAACGGATAAAGCCGTCGATCGTTGAAAATAATACAGGCTCATCCAGCAAAAAGGCATCATGACCGCGGTCCGTTTCAATTTCGACAAAGGAAACAGAAGCGCCCGCAGCATTGAGGGCATGAACAACAAGACGGCTTTCCGAGGTCGGAAACAGCCAGTCGCTGGAGAAGGACGCCACGAAAAAGCGGGTTTTTGTGCCGGTGAAAGCAGAAGCCAGCAATCCGTTATGTTCTGCTGCCATGTCGAAATAATCCATAGCGCGCGTCAGATAGAGATAGGAATTGGCATCAAACCGGTCGACGAAGCTATTGCCCTGATAGCGCAGATAGCTTTCAATCTGAAAATCAGCCTCAAAACCGAAGGTGATATTGGTACGGTCCTGCAGATTGCGTCCGAATTTTCGGTGCAGTGCGGTTTCCGATAAATAGGTGATATGCGCAGCCATACGGGCAACGGAAAGCCCTTTGCGCGGCACTGTATCGGATTGAGTGAGATATTGACCATTGAGCCAGAGCGGATCGGCCATCACAGCCTGACGGCCAACTTCGTTAAAGGCGATATTCTGCGCTGATAGTCGCGCGCCGCTGGCAAGCACAACAGCCGAGAAAACTTTTTCAGGATAGCTCGATGCCCATTGCAGCACCTGCATACCACCGACCGAGCCGCCGACGACGCCTAATAATTGCTGAATACCGAAATGCTCTACCAGCATGGCCTGTGCCCGCACCATATCACCTATGGTGATAATCGGCAGATCAAGCGCGTAGGGTTTGCCGGTTGCCGGATTGACGGAAGCAGGGCCAGTTGAGCCCATGCAGCTGCCGATGACATTGGAACAGATCACAAAATAACGGTCTGTGTCGATCGGCTTTCCGGAGCCGACTAATGTGGTCCACCAGCCGTCTTTGCCGGTAATCGGGTTGGTGCTGGCAACATGCTGATCGCCGGTCAGCGCGTGGCAGATCAGGATTGCGTTGCTCTTATCAGCGTTAAGTGTGCCATAGGACTGATAGGCAATCTGAAACGGGCTCAGGACAGAACCGCTGTCGAGTTGCAGCGGTTTGTCTTCACCAAAATACACCACCGGGCTGTTCGGCTGAACAGCTTCCTGATTGCGGTTGTCTGTTGAGGCGGCAGTTTCAGCTGATATTGTCATAGACACGTATGCTTTTGAATTTGAACTGTAGCGAGAGCATTTCATGATCAGGCTGGAGTAACCTGATCGCATGATCATGCGACAAATTAAAGAAACCAGAGCAGGCACGGTGATCCAAACGGAATATAGACCGCTCTAGGGGCTATCGGGTCTTAAAGTCAAGGTTTCTCTCGACTTGTTATGCGATGCGGTTTATTCCGCTTAGGTCAAATCGCGTATCAGAGGTTTATCGGTCTTTATTGCTGATAATATAGTCTGCTACGTTGTTTCATGAATAGTCACTTTCAACAATACAGGCTCTTAATATTGGATAAGAATGATGAACGATTTCGCGAAAGCTCAACGCCCGACACCTAAAGCCGGCGTCATGGATATTGCCGCTTATGTTCCAGGTAAAGCCACTGTTCACGGTGTTGCCAAGGTACACAAGCTGTCTGCCAATGAAAGCCCGCTGGGTGCAAGCCCGCATGCTGTTGAAGCTTATCGTGCAACCGATCATTACCTAAGTTCTTATCCGGACGGCGAGGTTATTGCTCTGCGTCAGGCTATTGCGGAAACGCAAGGGCTGAATATTGAGAATATTCTTTGCGGCAATGGCTCGGATGAATTGCTCGGCCTGCTGTGTCAGACCTATCTTGCACCGGGTGATGAGGCGATTTTTACCGATCACGGGTTTCTGGTTTATAAAATCCAGACACTGGCTGCCGGTGCAAAGCCGGTTATCGTGAAAGAAAATGATACGGTGATTGATGTGGATGCGGTGCTGGCCGCTGTTACAGATAAGACCAAAGTTGTTTTCATCACCAATCCGGGCAACCCGACCGGCACTTATGTACCATTTGAGGAAGTGAAGCGTCTGCATGCTGCGCTGCCAGCAAATGTTCTTTTGGTGCTGGATGCGGCCTATGCTGAATATGTGCGCAAGAATGATTATGATGCCGGTGTGGCGCTGGTCTCTGCGAGCGATAATGTGGTGATGACCCGCACATTCTCGAAAATTCACGGGCTGCCTGCTCTGCGCATTGGCTGGATGTATGCACCATCGCATGTCACGGATGCAGTGAACCGTATCCGCGGGCCTTTCAACATGAACAGCGCGGCGATTGCTGCCGGTACTGCGGCGATCCGTGACCGTGATCATGTGCAGAAGGCTTGCGCTTACAATGCTGAATGGGCGCAGTGGCTGACAGACGAGTTCACCAAGCTCGGCCTGAAAGTTACACCATCGGTTACCAATTTTCTGCTGGTGCATTTCCCTGATACTCAGAACAAGTCTGCCGCCAAGGCCGATGAATATCTGCAGTCCAAGGGATATATTCTGCGTCGCGTGACATCCTATGGCTTCCCTGAAGCCCTGCGGATGAGCATCGGCTCGGAAGAAGCCAATCGCGGTGTGATTGCCGCTCTCACTGAATTTTTGAAGTCCTGATATGTCTGATATTCATTTTAATAAAATTGCGCTGATCGGTATTGGTCTGATCGGTTCGTCGCTGGCTCGTGTCATTCGTCGTGAAGGTCTGGCCGGTCATATTGCTATTGCTACCCGCAGTCCTGAAACGCTGAAACGCGCGGAAGAACTGGGACTGGGCGACAGCTATACAACGGATAATGCAGAAGTTGTCCGCGATGCCGATCTGGTGATCGTCTCCGTGCCTGTGGGCTCCTCCGGTCTGGTTGCCAGCCAGATTGCCGGAAGCCTCAAAGCCGGTGCGATCGTGACCGATGTGGGCTCCACAAAAGGTTCTGTGATTGCGCAGATGCAGCCAGAATTGCCGGATTATGTGCATTTCATTCCGGGACACCCGATTGCCGGTACGGAATATTCGGGGCCGGATGCTGGCTTTGCTGATCTGTTCATCAATCGCTGGTGTATTCTCACACCGCTGCCGGATACGGATGCTGATGAGCTGGCAAAGCTCAATGCGTTTTGGGAAGCTTGTGGTTCCAAAACGGATCAGATGGATCCGCAGCATCATGATCTGGTGCTGGCGATCGTTTCGCATCTGCCGCATATTATTGCCTATAATATTGTTGGCACGGCCAATGATCTGGAAAAGGTAACGGAATCGGAAGTCATCAAATATTCGGCTTCCGGTTTCCGCGATTTTACCCGTCTGGCAGCGTCTGATCCGACAATGTGGCGCGATGTCTGCCTGCATAATAAAGATGCTATTCTGGAAATGCTGGGGCGTTTCTCGGAAGATCTGGCATCTTTGCAACGGGCGATCCGCTGGAGTGACGGCGATGCGCTGTTTGACCTGTTTACGCGTACCCGTGCGATCCGCCGTGGTATTATTGATGCAGGTCAGGAAGTGGATGCACCAAACTTTGGCCGCGAAGCTGCAAGCAAGCCAACGAAATAATGCGAAGCTGCAAGCAAGCCTAAAGTCTGATCTAAAAGTCGTTATACTTGGCTGCAAATGGCAATTTCTACGCTTCCGGTGCTCATGTACATTTAAGTACACTGCGCTCCGGTTCTCGAAACCACCATTTTCGCTGCGGTCTAACGCTTTTTGTTCCAGACTTTGTGTTGGATTGTATGAAAATAAAAAACCCGCCATTTCGGCGGGTTTTTTTGTATCAGAGAAGCGGCATGCGTCCTAAGGGAATAAAGCCGGCGCTTATCTTGCCCTCTTTGACTATGACAGGAACAATGGTTGCACCTGTTTCATCTTTCGGCATGGAACCGAGAGCAAACACGACGGTGTTGATATTCTTGGCCTGATCAGGAAAGGCTGCTTGCAGAACTGTGCCGATGGCTGCCGGATTGGTCAGGCGGATTTTTAAATCTGCATTGGCCAGCCCTTGACTGTCTACGGAAGCAGGCCCGCTGATGCTGACACTGGCACCGGAAGGAAGCAGGAACAGCATCTGATTGAGCTGCAGAGATTTTCCGCGTAATACACTGCCATTTTCATCAGGCTCTTTGAACGACGCAAGGCTTGCCGGTGAGGTGATATCCAGCATGCCGTCGAGTTCAGGCAGGGCAGACAGAGCTTTGTCACCGGTCACGCGCAGATCATCAAAGGTCATTTTGATTTTGAGCGGCTCATCAACGCTGTTCAGATCAAATTGCAGGCCGAGCAGGGAGAGCGCCGGAGCGGCTTCTGTATTGTTTGTTTTTACTGTTTGAAGGAGCAGATTTTCTGAAGTGAGGCTGATGTCTTGCGGTGAGCGGCCGTTCATACGAACAGAGGCAGTCAGCTTGCCCCAGTCGGCTTTGACCGGATCAGCACCGGAGAGGGCGATGGCAGCAGGCCCCGTGAGCTGTGTTTGTACCGTGCGGAATGAAAATACTGAAGCACCGACATCAACAGCACTGGAAGCAATATTGAATGTTTGATTTTTGTCGCGGTAATTGACGCCGGAGCAGCTTACATAAAGAGAAAAAGGATAGCCGCGCGCTGAAAGCGACTGGCAGTCCAGTGTTTCTTCCTGACCTGCAGCGCTGGCAAGTTCGGTGCGGACGCGCTCTTTTGCCATTGATGCGAGATAGAACCAGCCCGCCGTGTATAAAACGACGAGGATAAGGGCAATAATAATGCCCCATGTCATGCGTCGTGAGCTTTGCGGGGAAGGGCGCGATTTAGCTACCATAGCCAAGCCTCTCGGATTTCAAAGAGTTGTCTGCTGACAGATCAAAGGAACTCTTTTATAATCATGTTTACTCACAATCCTGTGCTGAAACATGCCATAGCGGCATTGTTTTTCAGATAAGGATCGCTTGGCAGCACATTTTTTCTTCATAAGGGATTATGTGAAAAATGTTCGCCTGTCGGGATGTGCCGAATGCAGGATATAATCTGCATTCGTATGTTTACTATGCATTATATGAATTTCCAGAGACAAGCAAAAGCAAACAAATGACTTCAGAGCACAGTTCGCATTCGGATATATTGATACATAATAAAATAGCGGATTCCGGTTCCGATCTGTGGGTTTTTGGTTACGGCTCACTGATGTGGCGTCCGGGTTTTGACAGCGCAGAAAACAGTCCGGCATTGCTGCATGGATTCAGCCGGTCATTATGCATCTATTCTCATGTTTATCGTGGCACACCGGAGCTACCCGGATTGGTGCTTGGACTTGATCGGGGCGGGATTTGCCACGGTCAGGCTTTTCGGGTTGAAGCAGAAAACCGGCTGCCGGTGCTGGATTATTTGCGCCAGCGTGAGCAGATCAGCGGTGTTTATATTGAAAGCTGGCTTGGTGTCGAACTGGCCGATGGCCGTCATGTTGAGGCGCTGGTCTATGTGGCTGATCCTGCGCATCAGCAATATGCGGGACTTCTCAGTGATGAGGATAAAGCAATGATGGTCGGGCGTGCCAGTGGTCAGGCCGGACCAAATTGTGATTATGTCATCAACACCGCGCGCCATTTGCAGGCGATGGATATCCGGGACGAGCGTCTGGAAGCCGTTTTAAAGCTGATGTATCCATCAGCAGGCTGAGAAAATTACCGGTTTTACCACACCTTCAAAAGACTTTTTCGGCTTCTGATCTTGTGATTGGTGATGCTGCTGTTTAAATGTGTTTTACCCTTTGCCTGACATGCTGAATTTGGGACATGTTAAAGCTTGTGCTGGCACAGTGAACAGTCTGACTGAGTAGGAGACATTTATGATCGCAATTTTGCGCACCGTTGATCTGGCGCTGGATATTTACACCTGGATCATCATTGCCAGTGCGGTGTTTTCCTGGCTGTATGCTTTTAATGTGGTTAATTCGGGCAACCGCTTTGTGGCCTCAATCGGCGAATTCTTGTACAAAGTGACGGAGCCTGCATTGCGGCCGATCCGTAAAATTTTACCGGATCTCGGTGGTATTGATATCTCACCGATTGTGCTGTTGCTGGCGATTTTCTTTCTTCGCCAGTTCATGTGGACGACACTGGCACCGATGCTCTTAAGCTAATCAATAAAAAACCCGCTTAAAAGCGGGTTTTTTATTATCTGTGATTGAAGCATATGGCCACTTGGGAGACTGGCCGTGGCCTCAAATGTTATTTAGCTTTTTTAGCGCGTTCGATCGCTTCAACGATGAATTTACGTGCGTAATCTTCATCGCCCCAATCACCGATCTTAACCCATTTGCCAGGCTCCAGATCTTTGTAATGTTCAAAGAAGTGAGCGATCTGCTGCAGAGTGATTTCCGGCAGGTCTGTGTAGTTATGAACCTTTTCATAACGACGGGTCAGCTTTGGTGACGGTACGGCAATGATTTTTTCGTCTTTACCGGCATTGTCTTCCATGACCAGAACGCCGATCGGGCGCACATTGATCACGCAGCCCGGAATCAGCGGGCGGGTGTTGCAAACCAGAACGTCAATCGGGTCGCCATCTTCCGACAAAGTGTGCGGAACAAAGCCGTAATTGCCCGGATAGGTCATCGGTGTGTAGAGAAAACGATCGACGATCAGAGCACCGGCATCCTTGTCCATCTCGTATTTGATCGGGTGTCCGCCGACCGGTACTTCGATGATGACGTTAACATCTTCAGGAGGGTTGGAGCCGATGGAAATGGCATCAATATTCATGGGCGTGTCCTTTCATTTGGCGTTCTGATATCGGTTTTCGTGAAACCGTGCAACAAAAACGCAATTTCAGATAAAGCGGCTTATTGTCATGCTCGTGAAATTCTGAACGCTGTTATGCTTCAGCATCAGTTTCCGGTGCAGCAGAATTTGTTTGCCTCTCTTTAAGAGCCTGCAATTCCGCAAGACGGGCTTTGGCTGTCGGCGGCATAGGCGGTGCGTTTTTATCCTGTGAGGCTTGTACCAGAAACTCGTCACACGCTGTTTCTGTAGCTTCAATCAGGCGCTGTAAAAAGACTTCCTTATCCAGACCCGCTTCAATCGGTGGCAGAATACGGCAACGGATGGTGCCCGGATAGCGCAGAAATTTACGACGCGGCCAGTAAAGACCGGCATTATGGGCAATTGGCACAACCGGCAGACCGAGATTGGTATAAAGATGCACAATACCGTATTTATAGGCTGGCGGCGCGCCGGGCGCACGGCGGGTGCCTTCCGGATAAATCATGATCTGGCGCCCGTCAGCAATAGCCTGCTGTGTGCCGCCGGAAATGGAGTGCAGGGCTTTGATGCCGGTGCCGCGATTGACAGGGATCATCTGCATTTTCTTGAGATACCAGCCAAAAAGCGGAATACGCATCAGATCACGTTTCAGAATATAAACCGGATCCGGTGTGTAAGACAAAAATGCATAGACATCCCAGAAAGACTGATGTTTCGGCGCACAAATATAAGCCCCTTCCGGCAGGTTCTCTGCCCCCTCAACCACAAAATCCGTGCCGACAATGTATTTCTGCAAAAAGAGGTTGGAGCGTGCCCAGAACTTCGGGACGAACCATGCTTTTTTGCGGGGCACAAACAAAGTGAAGGGGAGAAACAGGATCATCTGGATGATCAGGCTGATATAGAACACCAGATTGAACAGCACTGACCGGATGGCTATGAGCATATTGATTGTCAGCCTTTTTAAAGCGCAAAGCAGAGAGAGCATTTCACAGTTAAGTTGGATCAACTTGACGACCGTGAAAATGCGACCAAATAAAATCCAGAGCGGTTTCGTTTAAAACCGGAACGGTCTTTCAAATAGAAGAAATTTCACCGGTTATCAATTAAAGACATGAATACGGGCAATATTAGAGCGCGGGTGGCCCATTGGGCGCACAAAGGTCGCTCTAATGGTTCTCGCTTTGGGTATCGAAAATGCTCCAATCGGTCTGTCCGAGATTGATATGAGCAAGGGCACCGATATATTTGATATATTCCGTAAACAATACGCGCAGCGTATCACCCTGACGCATCCAGTTATTGTTTTTCAGGTCACTGTTGATCACCGGATAGGGGATCAGTTCCACATTTCTGACCTGTCTGGACAGTTCCAGAATGGATCGCGGGATGTGATAATTATTTGTCACGATGAAAATGCGTTTATAATTATGCTGCTTAATCCATTTAGCGCTCTCAACCGCATTGCCGATTGTATTGAGGGCTGAACGATCCAGATCAACACAGCAGGCGAAGAGCGCAGGGTCTGTTCTGGTAACACGCTGCAGGGCCTCGCGCTTGGTCGACGGGTGAACGCCGCTGATCAGCAGCCGTTCGCCACGTTTGTCCGACAGCAGCTCCAGCGCCGTTTCAATACGCGATTTTCCGCCGGTCAGCACAATAATCGCATCGGCTTTTTGATCTGCAGGTGGCGCCTGCAAATTGCTGACATGCTCACTGAACATTACAAATCCGATGCCCAGCGCGACGATCAGCGAGAATAACACAACGGCAACGGGCGGAATGCGCCTGCGCAGGCGTTTCAGCCAATGGCGGATAAAACCGTTTTTTTGGGCATGCTTACGGGCTTCCTCACCGGCAAGCTTTGCCGGTTGCGAAGTGTCCTGCCGGTTATCATCCGCAGGGTCAGAAGCCTTGTTGTGCACATGCATTGCCGTTTGGCCTGTTCATTTCCTTTATCGGCGCAGATTAATACAACCTGCGCAAATCGGTCTTTTAGTATAATGCGGAGCACAGCGCAAAAACAGAGATTATTCTTTGCTGCCGCTGATGCTGTCCATATCTTTTAAGTGCCGTATCACGGTGAGGCGGCTGGTGAGCATTGTGAGTATGCTGACAACAATGATTGTCGCTGCAATGCCGATATAGCCTTCGCGTCCGATTGCAAAGCTGCCGAACAGAGCTGCGGCCTGATCGCCTTCCGGTGTTGCCAGATTGCGGCTTGTCCACCAAGAGATGATGAGAAAAATCAGCAAGGCTGCTGCGCCGCCAAAGCAGGCACCTTTGAGCGCGGTGCGGAAAAAGTGCCATTCAAATTCCCGTGCAACGAAACGGGCTTCAGCGCCGATAAAATGCAGCACTTCAATAATATGGCTGTTACCGGCCATAGCGCCACGCGTTGCAAAGATAACGGTCAGCACAGTTGCAGACAACATCAGGATCAACACGCCCATACCGATTAGCACGGTTGTGTGCGCCATAGAGACAAGACGATCCACCCAAGTGCGGTGATCGTCAAAGCTGGCACCCGGAATATTCTTTTGCAACTCAGTACGCAAGGTTTCAAAATCCGGCGGATTCTGTTCGTCAATAGTGACGACGACAAGACGAGGCACTGGTAATTCGTCAATATCCAGACCGGTGCCAAGCCAAGGCTCCAGCAAGCGTGCTGTTGCTGCGCGGTCGATAGTATGCGTGCTTGTTACACCGGCAAAACCAGAGGCAATTTTACCGGCCTGTGCAAGCGCTGCTTCCATATCCTGCCCCTCAATCGGGCGGATCTGAATTGTTGCTTCGCGTGAAATTTGGCTCTGCCACTGGGCAGCGGAAGCGCGCACCAGACTAACCCCGCCGATGGTGATACAGGCGAGAAAGGTCATGATTGCGATGACTGTTATCAGCGTGGTGCCTGAAACACTGACAGGCGGCACAATCGGGGTAGGGCCGCGCTTTTCGCGTTTACGCTTGCCAAGCAGTTCGAGAAAAATCCCGTGATAATGATCAATTGTTGCGCGCAGGTCAGCCATAAATATCCAGCCTTCCCTGATCGAGAATCATGCGACGCGCATCCACCTGATCCATCAATGTCAGATCATGGGTGGCGATAATCACAGCAGTGCCGGAACGGTTAAGTTCAGCGAATAAGCGCAGCAGGCGGCGTGCCAGCGGCGGATCAACATTACCGGTCGGCTCATCGGCAAGCAGAATTTCCGGCTGGTCGATGAGCGCACGGGCAATGGCGGCACGTTGTTTTTCACCACCGGACAAAACCGGTGGCAACACATGCATCCGGTCACCGAGACCAACCCAGTGCATCAGTTCCTGCACCTCATGCCGGTAGGTCGCTTCTTCCTTGCCGCGAACACGCAAAGGCAGGGAAACATTCTCATAGGTGGTCATATGGTCGAGCAGACGAAAGTCCTGAAACACAATGCCGATGCGGCGGCGCAACAGCGGAATTTCGCTGCGCTGCATGGTCGAAATATCTTTGCCGAAAATAGTAATCAGGCCACGCGTTGGTTTCAGCGCCATAAAAAGCAGACGCATCAGCGATGTTTTACCTGCCCCTGACGGGCCGGTCAGAAACTGAAAGGAGCGCGGCGGAATATGAAAGGAGACATCCCGAAGGATTTCCGATCCCATACCATAGCGCAGACCTACATTTTCAAAGCGAATCACTGATTATTTTCCCGATGTTTTTTGCCGGTTTGCTTATGGCTGCCGAACATTGACCCTTGTGGTTAATCCTGCGTTAATCTGCATGCAAGTTTGGCATTTTGAGGTTGAAAAAAGAACAGAAATTTTGTGCCTCTGCGTTTGCACACTCGTATTGTATAACCGGATAAAACGCAGATTTGATGCGGGACAGGTGCAAATAATGTAAAACTGCCCTTTCGGTAAAAGGCGTAGTACTGTAACAGCTACTTTTTTCTTGCAGGGCTTGCTCAGGCAGGAACGGATTATGACCGGAGAAGTGTTTATGCCTTATGTAGGTGGCAGAAATCTTGAAGTGCTGTTCAGTGCGGAGCAGATTGCAGAGCGCAACCGCGAACTGGCGCAAAAAATTGCAGAGCGTAAGCTGGAACGTCCGCTGGCGGTTTCTATCCTCAAAGGTTCGTTTATTTTTGCGGCAGACCTGATCCGCGCCATGCATGATGCCGGTGTTGAGCCGGATGTGGAATTTATTACCGTGTCCAGCTACGGCGCCGGTACAAAGGGCGGAGATATTCGTCTGGTGCGCGATATCGACAGTGAAGTTGAAGGGCGCGATATTCTTCTGATCGACGATATTCTGGAATCCGGCAAAACACTGAGTTTTGTGCGTGAACTGATGATGTCACGCGGTGCGCGCAGCGTCAGCATTGCCGTGCTGCTGGATAAGCCGGGTCATCGCAAGCTTGATCTCTATGCGGATTTCACAGCGTTTGAATGTCCGGATTATTTCGTTGTCGGTTACGGCATGGATGTGGCGCATTCTTTCCGTCAGCTGCCTTATGTCGGTCGCGTAATGGATGCACAGGAATAAACACTGTCCGACTGCTGAATTTAAAAAGCCGCTCAGTGTTATGGGCGGCTTTTTTTATGAAATAGAGCGGTTCCAGTTAAGTCTGAATTTTTGGAACCGCTCTATCCTTTTGTTTTGCGCATTATCCAACGCAAAACCGCTTCGCACTTTTTCTGGAAATGCTTTATTGATCGCGTTGCAGCAGACGTTCCAGATAGTCTTTTTCTTGCTGCGGGCTTAACGCATCGCCGAGCTTTTTGCGAATTTCATCAAGAATGCGGCGGGCTTTCTGGATATCAATTTGATTTGGCAGCTGATTACCGGTGCCTTCTGAGGTGCCCTGACCGGTCTCACGCCCCAGCGGATCGCGACCCTCACCGTTCTGCTGCCCCTGACCTTCGCCTTGTCCCTGCGCCTGTTGCATTTGCTGCATCATCGAACGGGCACCGCGACGCAGCGCTTCCAGCGCTTCGGCCTGCTGGTCTGTGGCCTGACCGCTTTCACCATTTCCGAGTGAACGTCCCGCACGACCCATGAAATTCTGTGCCTGATCCATTTCCTTTGAGGATTCCAGACCTTGCTGTTTCAACTGGTCGGTCAGTGCATTCAGTTCATTTTGCAAATCGCGCTGCTGCTGTTGCAGGTCTTTCAGTGCCTGCTCGGTTTCCTGTCGCGACTGACCGTTCTGCGGGTTGGTTTGTTCTTCGCCTTCACCATCATAGCTGAAATCATCGGTCTGCTCCTGCAACTTCTGATCCAGTTTGAAGGTTTCATTCATCAGTTCTTGCTGACGACGCATCAGATCGCCGAGTTTGTTCAGCTGTTGCTGTGCACCGTTGCCCTGACCCTGACCTTGCCCCTGACCCTGACTTTGTTGAGCGCTTTGGCCGGGCTGAAGATTGTTCAGCATTTCCTGCAATTGCGATAGCATCTGCTGCGCTTCAGCATGATTGCCGGAGCGGGCGAGGTCTTCAATCTGCTGCATCATCCGGTCAATATCGCGCTGGCTGAGCACGCGGGTATTGGGGTTGTTCTGTGCATTTTTATTCGGATTGGTCTGCTGCCTGCGCGCCATTTCGTTTAAGTAGCGGTTCATGGCCTCGCGCAGTTCCTGTGTGAGACGAGCAATTTCCTCAGGACCTGCATTGTTTTGCAGTGCCTGGCTTAAAGCCTCTTGCGCTGCACGCAAGGCTTTTTCCGCGTCTGAAAGCTGACCGTCTTCAATGCCGCGCGCCACATTCCACATATAGCTGACGATCTCACGCAGATCCTCATCATTGCGTGCCAGCTTCAGGCGTTCCCGCACTGAGCGCAGGCCTAAATAATGGCTGATATTGGCAATAGTGGTTTGCGGATGCATGGTCAGTGCATCCAGCATCTGGATCACCGGCGTTTTTTGGTTGCTGTCGAGCGCCAGCACTTGGCGCTGCTCTGCAACTGCGCGTGCCAGCGGATTGATAAACGGGCGCTGCGGCAGCACAAAGCGGATTTCTTTGCTTGTTCCTGTCTGTCCTGCATCATCGGTCACCTGCAATTGCAGGGAGACATATTTGCCTGCCCACGGATGCATGGTTAGATCCTGAAGCGCTGTGGTTTCGTCTGTGCTGTTTTTACCGCGTTTTGGTATGGTTAGCCGCAGTTCCGGCGCACCTGTCAGCGATTGCGCATCATCACTCTGCTTTTCCAGCAGCTTTATGTCAGGCTGTAATTTTACTGCGCCATAATCATCGGTCACTTTATAATGCAGCTCCAGAGTGCCGTTGAGTGCATAGGTCGGATTGCGGGTAAACTCAGCCACCGGCGGCGTGTCCGGTGTGATATTGAACTGCCATGTCTGCTGGCGGGAGCCCGCCTGAAGTTTTGCAGTCACTGTTTTCTTTAGCGGCAGCTCAAAATTTGTACTGTTCTGTGTTTTTGTCGTATTCGGCGCCGGTTTGGCTTCGACAGTCTGCGACTGGCCGTCCTTGTCACTCAGCGTCAGCTGGTTGCGGGTGCTGCCATTGATCTGGATGCTTAAAATACTGCCCTGCGGAATCTCAACCGGCTTTGCATCTTGCGCATCATTGGCACTCAGAAAAACCGGTGCTTTTCCCGTATAGGCTGGCGGGGTGATCCATGCATCAACACGGCCTTCGGGGCCTGCAAATCCGGCAGGCGGATTCCACAGATCGCTGACTTTGCCTGATAGCGGGCTGAAAGAATAAGCAGCGGTTGAAGCAAATAGCAAAATCACCACTGCACGGAATGCGTGGGGGTCGCGCTGCGGAATATCAGGATGCGGGAGAAAACCGTGCAGCCTGTCCGTCAGCGCAGCCATACGTTTGCGGTGTTCCTGCCACAGCGCCTGCGCCAGCGGATCATCGCTTTGTCCGGCAAGCTTGTCATCGGCCAGCTGCAACGGGCTGTGCTGCAGGCCGTTTTCCCGCTCCAGACGGCTGTTGACCGTTTGATCATCGGGCAAGCGAAAGTGCCGGAACCGGATTAATGCATAGCCAAAGACCAGTGCAAAACCCGCTATGACCATGAGATGCAGCCAGCGCGGCATGGCCTGAAACAGGCCGAGCCAAGCCAAGCTGAGCAATAATGCAGCTAAAAGCAGAACAGGTAGTACCAGTGGCCAAAGGCGCTCAAAACACAAGACCAGCGCAGCTTTGACGCGCAAGCGGTACAGCTTGCTGTCTGTTTTCCCGAGAGGTCTGGTTTCGGATTCTGGTATCAAAGATCCGGTTCCCACTGTTTCTGAAGCTGCTTTGTCTTTATGAATGAACGTGTCTTTGATCCGAAAATCGCTTCACACGTTTTGCATGTGCTTCAGATCAGCTTATCCAGAATAAATGGTTTTTCTTCGACAGCCTTTTTATCTGTTTTGCGCCAGTCGTCATGCACGGTGGCATTGCTTGGGGCTTCTAACGCGCCGCGACGACCGCAACCGGTAACAATACTACTAAGCGCAACAAGCATGATGACAGAGGTCATGAATACGCGGCTATTCATAGGGCTTTTTCCTGAAATTGAGGTGCGGGGCATCTGTAAAATCTGCCGGCAGTTGTAGCTGAATTATACATCAAGGCAAACTGTCGATAAAAAATACACAACAGTTTGAAGAGGACAATGCGCAATTGGCACTGTCCTCTCAAGTGCAGTATCAGGCCTTGATCAGACGGTTTTTCCAGTATTTGATCTGGCTGCGTACTTCCTGTGGTGCGGTGCCGCCGAAGGACTGGCGGCTTTCCACGGATTTATCCACAGTCAGGAAGCCGAAAATAGCATCGGTAATCTGCGGATGAATCGACTGCATGTCCTCCAGCGTCAGTGAGGACAGATCGGTTTTTTTCGATTCTGCCAGAGCCACTGCACGACCAGTGACGTGATGGGCTTCACGGAACGGCATGCCAAGCGCGCGCACCAGCCAGTCTGCGAGATCGGTTGCAGTGGAATAGCCGGAACCGGCAGCCTTTTTCATCGAAGCTTCAATCACGGTCAGATCGGAAACCATGCCGCTCATGGCAGCCAGTGCCAGTTCGATGGATTCGGCTGCGTCAAAAACCGCTTCTTTGTCTTCCTGCATGTCTTTGGAATAGGCCAAAGGCAAGCCTTTCATCACCATCAGCAGGCCGACCAGTGAGCCGGTGATACGGCCGGTCTTGGCACGCACCAGTTCTGCGGCATCCGGATTTTTCTTCTGCGGCATGATCGAGGAGCCGGTGGAGAAAGCATCGGACAGGCAGATGAAATTGAACTGCGAGGTTGACCAGATCACGATTTCTTCGGCCAGACGCGACAGATGCGTTGCGCAGATCGAAGCAATCGACAGGAATTCCAGTGCATAATCACGGTCGGATACACTGTCGATGGAGTTACGGGTCGGTTCGCGGAAGCCAAGCGCTTCAGCAGTCATGTGGCGGTCAATCGGGAAGCCGGTACCGGCCAGTGCAGCGGCACCGAGCGGGCTTTCATTCATGCGTTCAATCGCATCGCGCACGCGGGACAAATCGCGGCCGAACATTTCCACATAGGCCATGCAATGATGCCCGAAAGTGACCGGCTGTGCTGTCTGCAAATGGGTGAAGCCCGGCATAACAGTTGCTGCATGTTCTTCTGCGCGGATGAGAAAGGCTTCAATCAGCACTTTCAGCGAGACAGCCGTTTTTTCCAGCTCATTCTTGACCCAGAGGCGGAAATCCAGCGCCACCTGATCATTACGCGAACGGGCAGTGTGCAGACGACCGGCCGGAGCGCCGATCAGATCGGCCAGACGGGCTTCCACATTCATATGGATGTCTTCAAGCTTGCGCGAGAAGGTAAATTTGCCATTTTCGATCTCGGCTAATATGGTATTAAGACCATCGGAGATCTGTTTGTGGTCGTCAGCAGAGATGATGCCGGTTTTGGCAAGCATGGCAGCATGCGCCAGCGATCCGGCAATGTCCTGCGCATAGAGTTTGCGGTCATAACCGATCGAAGCATTAATCTCTTCCATAATGGCAGAAGGACCTGAGGCGAAACGGCCACCCCACATTTGGTTGCTGGATTTTTCTGTCGTCATGCGCGCATACCTGAGCCGAAACTTTGAGTAAAAAGAACGATATTATGGCCGAAGATAATAAAGAGACAAAACCGAAAAGCGCAATCAGCCCGAAGATGATTTTGTTCGCCGGTATTGCCGGACTTCTGGCCGGTGCCCTTGCGGTATACGTGATGGAGCAGCCTTCTGGCAATGTTGTTCCGACAGAGAATACGGCTAGTAATGCCGCAGCAGCAGGCGCAGATGATGCAAAATGTGCATTGAATCAGGAACAGTTAGCTAAACTTTCCGCTGCTGCAACCGGTGAAGTTGCCGGAATGCAACCATCCGATAAGCCTGCTTTGCTGACACATCTGCAATTTGATGCGCCTGACGGATCAAAAACCTCGATCGGCGATATGAAGGGCAAGACCCTGCTGGTGAACCTCTGGGCGAGCTGGTGCGCGCCGTGCCGTGAAGAAATGCCTGCGCTGGATAAGTTGCAGGCAGAACAGGGCAGTGACGATTTTGAAGTGGTGGCGCTGAATATCGATACCGGCGATGTGTCCAAGCCGAAAAACTTCCTCAATGAGATCGGCGTGCAGAAGCTCGGCTTTTACCGTGATGCCAGTCTGACTGTTTTTAATGATTTGAAACGCAGAGGTTTGGCTTTTGGTTTGCCTGTAACTTTGCTGATTGATGAAACCGGTTGTCAGATTGCGGCAATGAACGGACCAGCACACTGGGCGGGGCAGGACGCTGTTAATCTGATTACAGCGGCCAAGACCCTGCGCAACTGATTGGTCGCCAAATCTTGTATAATGTGATTTTACAGGATTTGGATTTTCTGCTCTGCTGAAGGTCTTAAGGGGGATTTTCTATGGGGCTGGATGTCTGGCTTGCCTTCACGGCTGCATCAATTGTTTTGCTGGTGATACCGGGGCCAACCATTTTGCTGGTGGTTTCCTATGCTTTGGGGCAGGGCTGGCGTACTGCCATGCCGATGGCCGCCGGCGTGGCGCTCGGTGACTTTACGGCCATGACATTGTCGATGCTCGGCATTGGTGCATTGCTTGCTGCCTCTGCCACAATATTTACAATCGTGAAATGGCTTGGTGCGGCCTATCTGATCTGGCTTGGTATTAAATTATTCCGTTCCGGTGCCTCAATGCAGGCAGAAGCGCGGGATGCGGATGTATCGCCTGTGAAAATGCTGGCGCATGCATGGCTGGTGACATCCCTCAACCCGAAAAGCATCACGTTTTTCGTGGCCTTCCTGCCGCAATTTCTCGACAGACATGGCGATTTCTGGACGCAGATGCTGATTTTTGAAGCCACATTTCTGGTGCTGTCTTTCAGTAATGCGTTTCTCTATGCTTTTGCAGCGCATCGTGCACGTACGTTGTTTAAAAGCCCGCGAGTACTGCGTGCTTTCAACCGCACCGGCGGTACGTTGCTGATTGGCGCCGGTGTGGCAACGGCAACAATGCGTACCAGCTGATCCGTTTATGCGGTGAAACCGTCGCGCTTCAGACGTACGATGGCGAGATCTAGCGCTGAGAGAAAAGCAGAACGGTCACGGGGTGAAAACGGCTTTGATCCGCCGAATTGACCGGATGAAACCGGATTAGCGGAGCGCAGTTCATCCATCAGATTGCGGGTGGCAAGAATATTGCCGATATTGGCCGCGCTGAACAAGCGGCCATCCGGTGCAAGTGCAACAGCACCGGCAGTGACAGCGCGGTGTGCCAGCGGAATATCCGCGGTGATAACAATCGCACCGACACGTGATCGCTCGGCAATCCAGTCATCGGCCACATCAAGACCGCTCGGAACGATCACACGTTCAATCAGCGGCTCATCACGAGGCGTGGCGATGAAGCTGTTGGCGACCACAAAGGTTCTGATGCGGTGGCGCTCAGCAACTTTGTAAATCTCGTTCTTAACCGGACAGGCATCAGCATCAACATAAATACAGATGGTTTTGTTTTCGTCGGAGTGTGTCATTCATGCTTCATGGCAAAGCCAAATGTGAATGGCAAGCGTTTAACGCTTGGCGAGGCAGAGCGGCAGGGATAAGCCGATTGTATAGTTCGTGGAACAGATCATGCCAGTCAAATATTTCCCTGCTTTATTCGTCTTTCTCTGGGCAACCGGTTTTATCGGTGCGGGGCTTGCTATGCCCTATGCCGAGCCGTTCTGGTTTATGACCGCACGGTTCTTTATTGCTGCGGCTATTCTCGCCGTCTGGGCTTGGCTCAGCGGTGCCCGCTGGCCGGACGGGCGCGGGCTTGTAAACGCCGCAATTGTCGGCTGCCTCATTCACGGTATTTATCTCTCCGGTGTGTTCTGGGCGGTGCGTCATGGTTTACCTGCTGGTATGACGGCGCTGGTTTCCGGCTTGCAGCCACTGATTACCACTTTGATTGCTGCTTTATTCTTACGTGAGGTCGTGCTGCCACGGCAATGGCTGGGGCTGCTGATCGGCTTTTGCGGTGTGGCGCTGGTGGTTGCACCGAAATTCTCGCTCAGTTCCGGCGGTATTAATCCGGCAACGCTGAGCGCGGCGCTGGCAGCGGTCATGGCGATCAGTATCGGTACAGTCTGGCAAAAACGCTTTGCTGTGAAGATTGACCTGAGAACCGGCACGACCGTGCAATATATTGCGGCGGGGATTTTGACCGGTTTGTTATCGCTGGCTTTTGAAACGCAGACGGTGATCTGGTCACCGGAACTGCTGTTTGCAATGGTCTGGCTGGTGTTGGTCCTGTCAATCGGTGCGATTTTGCTGCTGTTAGTTCTGATCGGGCAGGGCGAAGTGTCAAAAGTCGCCTCGTTCTTTTATCTGGTGCCGGGGACGGCTGCGATTATGGCCTATCTGCTGTTTGGGGAAACCCTGACGCTGGTGCAGATTGCCGGTATGGTGCTGACCACTTTCGGTGTGGCGCTGGCAACTTTACAAAAGAAAAAACCGGCAGCTTAAAGCCGCCGGTCTGATCATTATTCTGATGTTATTAGCGGCGTGGCAGCAGCTTTTTCACTTCATCGGCCGCATCGGCAAGGGCTTCTTCCGGTGTGGCTTTCTGCTCAACAACGCGGGACAGATTATCAACAATGGTCTGGGTCACTTTTACACCGTTCGAACCGGGGAAAGCATACCAAGGCACCATAAGATTCATCTGGCTCAGACCGGCTTTAAACAGCGGGTTTTCGTCATAGAATTTGCCAAGATATTCGTCGGATTTGGCAGCCAATGCATTATTCGGCACATAGCCGGTGCCCGGTACCACAACGGAAGCGCCGTAAGGACCGGCAGCAAACTTGGCGAATTTCCATGCGGCTTCAATCTTGGCATCGTCCGATGTCAGGATAACAACCGCATTGCCGCCGGTTGGTAGACGACCTTTTTCCGGATTGAGCAGCGGGATTTTAGCGGTACGCATGTCAAATTTGTCGCCGACATTTTTGATCGTATTGCGCAGACCACCGGTTGTCTGGAAAGCAAAGCCGACATTACCGGCAGCAAAAGCCTGTTCGCCTGCATCTTTGGTAAAGACCGGCAGACCGCCTTCTTTGACCATGCGATCCAGTGTTTTAAACGCAGCTTCACCTTCCGCGCCGTTAAATGCGACCTGCTTTTCATCATCGGACAGCATCTGACCACCGGCACCGAACAGTAGTGCTGAGAACATCCAGTCATCAGACTGCCAGCGGAAATCAATGCCCTGAACGCCATTGCCCAGCGCTTTAATCTTGCCACCGATGCGGATGACATCATCCCATGTTGTCGGAGGTGTGTCAGGATTTTCGCCGACTTTTTTAAACAGGTCAGCATTATAATACATGATCGGGTTGGAAGTGGCGAAAGCCAGACCGACCTGACGGTCTCCGACTTTGGCAAGGTTCAGAATGGTCGGCGTGAAACCCTGCGCTTCAAAATCAGTTTCTTTCTCGACCAGAGGTTTCAGATCAAGGCCGATATTGCGTTCGCTCAAAATGCGCAGACGGTTCAGGCCGGTAAAAGTGATATCCGGCAGCTCGGCAGTGCCGTTCTGGCGCATAATCAGCTGAATGCCGTCTTCATAGGTCGCAGAAGGATTGACGAAATGGATTTTGATATCCGGATTTTCTTCCGAAAATTTCTTGGAAATATTGGCCATCACGTCCTGAAAAAAGCCCGGCATAGGATAATGCACATTGAGCATGGTTTCAGCCAGAGCTGTGCTGCACAGGCCGGAAAAAAGGGCAGCAGCAGTCAGAGTACGGGAGAAGAATGTCATTACAGGCTCCGTAAATGTTTGGGAGGAAGAGCGTTACAGACGTGAGGTTGTGATCAGCCTTTCAGGCCGGTCATGGTGATGCCCTCAATGAAACGGCGCTGAGCCGCAAGGAAGGCAATGACGAGAGGCAGGGTAATAATCAGCGTGGCAGCCATGAGTGCGCCATAATCATCACCGGCTTCAGCCGCGCGGAAATAAAGCAGCCCCAGTGGTGGTGTGGCTTTTTCCATGCCGGTGACAACGATCAGTGGCCAGAACAGATCATTCCAGTGGGCAACCACGGAAAAGATCGAAAAGGCGGTGATCGCAGGCCATGCATTGGGCACAATAACGCGGGCGACAATGCCGGTTTCGGACATGCCGTCGAGACGGGCGGCATTGATAAGATCATCCGGCATTGAGCGGAAGAACTGCAGAAACAGGAAGATACCGAACACCGAGATGAAGAACGGCGCGCTGATGGCGAAATAGGTGTTCAGCATGCCGGTGCGTTCAAAGCCTAAATAGAACGGTAGAGCGGTGGCATGGATCGGCACCAGAAGGCCGAGCATCACCGCACTCATCATCACCTGTGCCGCACGGAAGCGCAGCTTAGCCATCGCATAAGCGCAGGGAATAGCGATGATAACCTGAACCACCAGAATAATGGTGCAAACCAAAACACCGTTGAACAGCAGCGTCCCCATCGGCACGCGGGAAAAGGCTTTGGTGATATTTTCAATCAAAGCCCAGTTCTGCGGAATGAGATTGAGCGATGAGGAGAAAATATCGGACTGGGATTTGGCTGCGGTAGAAAGCATCCAGATATAGGGTGCAAGGAACAGCAGCGCACCGAGAGACAAGATCCCGAGGCGGGTAAAACGTAAGACTGACATGATTTCCGCCTCTTAATAATGCACGCGGCGGTCAAGCACGCGATATTGCAGCAACATCATGACGATCAGCACCATGAGGAAAATCACGGTCATGGCGGAGGCATAGCCGACACGCAGGAATACAAAACCTTCCTGATAGATCGTATGCAGCAGCACTTCCGAGGCTTTGTTTGGCCCGCCCTGTGTCAGGGTTTTCACCGATTCAAAGACTTTGACGGAATTGATCGTGCTGATGGTGATAACAAAAAGTGTGGTGGGGCCGAGCAGCGGCCATGTCACTAAGCGGAAACGCTCCCATGCGCTTTTGGCGCCATCCATCTCGGCGGCAGAATACAGCTCACGGGGAATGGCGGTGAGGCCCGCCAGAAACAGCACCATGTTAAACCCGACAGTCTGCCAGATGCCGATCATAGCAAGACTTGGCAATACAGTTGAAGAACTGCCGAGCCAGTTAGGACCGTCGATCCCTAACAGGCTGAGCATGGCATTGACGGGACCCATTGTCGGATGCAGCAGATATTGCCAGACTGTCGCCATAGCCACGAGCAGCGAGGCAACGGGCAGGAAGTAAACCGTGCGGAAAAAGGCTTTGCCGCGTGTTTCGCTCTCAATCAGCAGAGCGGCACCAAGGCCTAAGAAGACGGAAACCGGTGTAACGATCAGCGTATAAACAGCCGTGTTTTGCAAGGAAATGCGGAAGGTACGGTCTTTGAAAAGCTCGATGTAATTTTCTAAGCCGACAAACTGAAAATCCGTATAGCCCAGCTCGAAATTGGTAAAACTGAGATAAAGCACAGCCAAAGTCGGCAGCAGAATAAACAGCAAGACCAGTGAAACGGCCGGTGCCATCAGCTTCCATGCCAGCCGTTCTTCACGTTTGCGGGCGGCATTGGCAGCATCACGCGCTGTCATCGTGGTTGGGAAAACTTGCGCAATATCAGACATGGCTGTCTGCCTTGATGCGGCTGACAGCTGCATGAGAGAGTTTACGCAAGCGCTGGCCTTCAGTGTCAAACAGCAATGCTTTTTGCGGTTCAAAGGTCAGATGAACAGGCATGTCGGGTTGCAAATCAGCTGCGTGAGCAGGAGTGGTTCGGGCTGTCAGCAGTTCTTGTGCACCCGGTGCATTGAGATAAATGAGTGCCTCAGAACCCAGAAATTCAACGCGGGCAACAGTGGCGAAAATAACGCGCTCAGCCGTTTGGTCTGTGATTTTACGTATTTGCAAATCTTCAGGGCGAATAGCTACACTGACTGCTGATCCGGCATGAATATCGACATTACTCAGAATTGGTTTGCCGGCAAAGTGAATAATGCCCTGATCGCTGGCGCGTGAATTCAGAACATTGATTTTCGGGCTGCCGATGAAGCGGGCAACTTCGATATGGCGTGGATTGTTATAAATCTCGGCCGGTGTGTCGATTTGCAGGAGATGACCACCGATCATCACAGCAACGCGGTCGGCCATGCTCAGTGCTTCTGACTGGTCATGGGTCACATAGAGACTTGGCACACCGGCTCGGCGGTGCAAATCAACAATTTCAGCACGGGTATGCACACGCAAATTGGCATCGAGATTGGAGAGCGGCTCATCCATCAGGAAGACCTGCGGCTGGCGCACCATGGCGCGGGCAAGAGCGACACGCTGGCGCTGACCGCCGGACATTTGCGCAGGTTTGCGGTCGAGCAAATGATCAATTTTCAGACTGAGGGCAGTTGCTTGTACCTGTTGTTGAATGGCTGCGCGTTTGGCGGCTTGACCCGGCAGGAAATTACCGATCAATGGCAGGCGTTCCATTACCGTCAGATCACGCATTGCCAGTGGCACGGCGATATTTTCCCGCGTTGTCAGATGCGGATAGAGTGCGTAGGACTGGAACACCATTGCAATATTGCGGTCAGAAGGATGGGCAGCGGTGATATTGCGGCCATCCAGCCAGATAGCACCGTCATCGGCATGTTCCAGACCAGCGGCAATACGTAAAATAGTACTTTTTCCGCAACCCGATGGCCCGACCAGTGCAATGAATTCCCCGTCTTCTGCTTCAATCGTCACATCTTTGAGAATGTGCTGATCACCGAATGATTTGGAGATATTTTTTAAGGCGAAGCGACCCATTATGCCTGCTCCGCAGTTTCGGCATCAGTGTTGACCGCGGCAGTGTGGCTCGAAGGGTAAACTTCATGCACCACGTCATCCAGCAGGTAAGGGCGCAACTGTGTGAGTTCGGTGATTTCACTGTGTACGGTGTCAGTCAATGTGTGAATGACAGCGCCGACAATACGCTCGCCCGGCAGATCACGTTCCATCGGCCCGACGATAAAGCCTGAGGATGGCCCCCAGACCAGCGAAATGCCCTGATGATGACCAGCCCATGCGCGGTGCAGGTGTCCGCTGGCATAAAGACGGACATTCTGATTTTGAAATAGAGCCATAAGACGTTTACGGTCTTCCGGCGAAGCACCCCAGTATCCGCTGTCGCCCTCATCAGGGCCGTCAACAAAAAGCGGTTTATGGGCAAAAATCGCAACCGGATTGCCTTCGGCACCTTTTAACGCTTCTTCCAGCCACAGATATTGCTCTTCTTCTTCCGCATGGCTGCTGCCGATCAGCAGGCTGTTGAGGCCGATTAAACGCCAGCCGGACTGGTCATGCACCCAACGGTCAGGGCCGACCAGATCGCGCCAGCGCTCAAGGCGCTCATCATTGACCGGTTGCAACGAGGAAGGGAGATGACCGACATCATGGTTGCCCGGAACGCACAAAACCGGCAGATTCAGCTCACTGAAAAGATCAACGCAATAAGTGAGATCGTCATCGTAATCCGCGCCATCCACTGCGAGGTCGCCGGTATGGATGACGAGATCAGGCTGAACTTCTTCCAACCATTCGGCGAGCGGTTGCCAGTTCTTCGTGAAATGTGTTTTGGACGGGCTGAAATGGGTGTCGGTGATCTGAACAATCCGCATGGATCTGCTCCCTCATTAAGATTTGAAAAACGCGGATGTGTATTTCAAATCGGGGAACACAGGCCGCTAATGCGGGTTCACTACACTGTGTAGGTGACAGACAAACATCAGACAGATGACAAGATTGTAACATGCACAGGCATATCCAGAATGCCGTTGGCGCAGAGGATAGTGAGAGCGTTTCATGTGAAACATTTCTCAGGAGGAGCGGGCAGAATATCAGGCCTGATTTCAAAGGTAGCAGCGCTTGCTGCATATCAATGTCGCATATCTGTGCGGATATGGAGCGCTAAGAGATAGCTGATCGTGCCTGACAGAGCATGGAGCAGTCTTTGCAAGCCATTCTTTACTGACATTATATTTTCTTTTTGCAAATGATTGTCACTTGCAATTTGAAAAATAACATTTTACAAAGTGTGCAATTGACAATCATTTGCAACTAGAGTTTTGATGGTTGCAAAAAAGAATTTTGAACGGTTGCGAGGAGTTGAGGATGTTCAGTCAAATGAGGCGCGTGCTGCTGGCCGGTATAATCGGTACAGCTTTTTCAGCCGCGCTGGTGGTGGTGCCTGCGGGTGCGCAAGAGAAATTCAAGGCCGTTACAACATTTACAGTAATTGCTGATATTGCCCGTAATGTTGCCGGTGATGCAGCCATTGTTGAATCCATTACCAAACCAAATGCTGAAATTCATGATTATCAGCCAACGCCCGGCGATATCATGAAGGCGCAGGGTGCGCAGCTGATTCTGTGGAACGGACTTAATCTGGAGCGCTGGTTCGAAAAATTCTTCCGCCACCTGAATGATGTGCCGAGCGTTGTTGTTTCTGAAGGCGTTGAGCCGATGGGTATTTCAGAAGGGCCTTACAGCGGCAAACCTAATCCTCATGCATGGATGTCACCTTCAGCAGGTTTGATCTATGTTGATAATATCCGTGATGCTTTCGTGAAATATGATCCGGAAAATGCGGAAACCTATAAAGTCAATGCCGAGGCCTATAAGGCAAAACTGACTGCGCTGGTTGACCCGATCAAAGCGGAGCTGAAAGATATTTCGGAAGGCAAGCGTTGGCTGGTGACGAGCGAAGGTGCGTTCAGCTATCTGGCGCGTGATCTTGAGTTGAAAGAGCTTTATCTCTGGCCGATCAATGCTGACCAGCAGGGTACGCCGCAGCAGGTTCGTAAAGTGATTGATGCTGTGCGTAAAAATAATATCACCGTAGTTTTCTCTGAAAGTACAATTTCGCCGGCTCCGGCTAAGCAGGTGGCTTCAGAAACCGGTGCGCAATATGGCGGTGTACTCTATGTGGATTCGCTTTCAGAACCGGATGGTGCGGTGCCTACCTATCTTGACCTTTTGCGTGTGACCACTGACACAATTGCGAAGGGCCTCAAATCCGGAGAAGCGAAATAATGAATGCTCCGCTCAATGTCCTCCCAAAGACAACCTTGTCTCTTGCATCAGATGATGCGGGAGCAGGGCTTATGGTGCGCGGGGCGACAGTTACCTACCGCAATGGGCATACGGCTTTGCGGGATGCGAGTTTCGAAATTCCAACCGGAACGATTACGGCACTGGTTGGTGTTAACGGTTCCGGCAAGTCCACGCTGTTTAAAGCGCTGATGGGATTTGTGCGGTTGGCAAAAGGCGAAATTCGCATTCTCGGGCTTCCGGTTAAACAGGCGCTCAAGAGTAATCTCGTCGCTTATGTGCCGCAATCGGAAGATGTGGACTGGAATTTTCCGGTTCTGGTCGAAGACGTGGTGATGATGGGGCGCTACGGGCATATGGGTATGATGCGCCGTGCCAAGCCTGCCGATCATCAGGCTGTGACGGATGCGCTGGCACGCGTGAATATGACAGAGTATCGCAAGCGCCAGATCGGTGAGCTTTCAGGCGGGCAGAAGAAGCGCGTGTTTCTGGCGCGCGCTCTGGCGCAGGATAGCCGTGTTATTTTGCTCGATGAACCGTTTACCGGTGTTGACGTTAAAACCGAGGAAGCGATTATCAAGTTGCTGCGTGATTTACGTGATGAAGGGCGGGTGATGTTTGTCTCGACCCATAATCTTGGCAGTGTGCCTGAATTCTGTGACCGTACCGTGCTGCTGAACCGCACGGTTCTGGCCTATGGTGAGACGGCGACAATCTTTACGCAGGCTAATTTGGAAAAAACCTTCGGCGGTGTACTGCGCCATTTCGTGCTCAATGATGCCGAAAAAGGCAAAGCGCATCCGGTGAATATTCTGACTGATGATGAGCGGCCGCTGGTCTTGTATCAGGATGGTCACGTTGAGGGAGCAGAGTAATGGAGCTGCTGCTTGAGCCGTTCTCCTATCAATATATGATCAATGCCATGTGGGTTTCGGCGCTGGTCGGCGGTGTGTGCGCATTCCTGTCCGGCTATCTGATGCTCAAAGGCTGGTCCCTGATCGGGGATGCTTTGTCTCATTCGATTGTGCCGGGTGTTGCGGGCGCCTATATGCTCGGCCTGCCTTTTGCGCTCGGGGCGTTTTTCTCCGGTGGTTTGGCTGCTGCAGCCATGCTGTTTCTCAATGAGCGTACCAAGCTGAAAGAAGATGCAATTATCGGCCTGATTTTCACGTCTTTCTTTGGCCTTGGCCTGTTCATGGTGTCGCTGAAGCCGACAGCTGTCAGCATTCAGACCATTGTGCTCGGCAATATTCTGGCGATTACGCCTGCTGATACACTGCAGCTGGCCATTATCGGTTTTGTTTCGCTGGCAGTACTGCTGTTCATCTGGAAAGATCTAATGGTCACGTTTTTTGACGAAAGTCATGCGCGCTCCATTGGTCTTAATCCGACTGTGCTGAAAGTGATTTTCTTCACGTTGTTATCCGCCTGTACCGTTGCGGCTATGCAGACGGTCGGTGCGTTTCTGGTGATTTCGATGGTGGTGACACCCGGTGCAACAGCCTATCTTTTGACAGACCGCTTTCCGCGCTTGCTGATGATTGCTGTGCTCATCGGAACAGTGACCAGCTTTACCGGTGCCTATATCAGCTATTTTCTCGACGGCGCGACCGGCGGTATTATTGTTGTGATGCAGACGCTGATCTTTCTGGCGGCATTCTTCTTGGCACCAAAGCACGGCATGCTGGCTGCAAGGCGACGCGCGGCCGAGGCTATCAGAGCGGAGGCACAGTTATGAGCCTGTTTGAAACTCTGATAATGCCGTTTCGTTTTGAGTTCATGATCAATGCCATGATCATTGCCATGCTGATCGCGATACCGGCTGCTTTGCTGTCTTGCTTTTTGGTGCTGAAAGGCTGGTCATTGATGGGGGATGCGGTTTCCCATGCGGTGTTGCCGGGTGTAGTGCTGGCTTACATCATCAATATTCCGCTGGCGATAGGCGCTTTTACAGCGGGTATGTTTTGTGCGCTGGCCACAGGCTTTCTCAAAGAAAACAGCCGCATCAAACAGGATACGATCATGGGCGTGGTTTTTTCCGGCATGTTTGGTCTTGGACTGGTGATGTATGTGAAAGTGCAGTCAGACGTGCATCTCGATCATATTCTGTTCGGTGACATTCTTGGTGTTGGCTTTCAGGATATTGTGGAGACCGCGATTATCGCTGTGGTTGTTACTGGTCTTCTGGTGCTGAAATGGCGTGATTTATTGCTGCATGCTTTTGATCCGGCGCAGGCAAGAGCTGTCGGTCTGCCGGTCAGGCTGTTGCACTATGGTTTACTTGCCATTCTCTCGCTGACCATTGTCGGTGCGCTCAAGGCTGTCGGCATTATTCTGGCAATTGCTATTCTGATTGCACCGGGCGCCATTGCGTTCCTGCTGACGCGTAATTTCAGCTCAATGCTGATTGTAGCGGTGGCTGTGGCGGTATTGTCATCGGGATTGGGCGTTTATGGCTCGTTCTTTATCGACAGTGCACCGGCACCGACAATCGTTATGCTGATGACGCTGATGTTTATCGCGGCGTTTATCATTGCGCGCCGTCGTGTTGCCCGTGCGGAGAGACAGGTTTTCTCCTCTTAACTTCATGCTTGAAAACATATCTCTGCCGGCAAGGCGTCGCATGTAAATGCGGCGCCATATTTTTTGGCTAAGCTGTTATTAAATGGAAATCCGAAAAGCAAAAAGCCGCGCTGTTGCGCGGCTTTTGAAGGCTTAACCAAACTGGAGCGGGCGAAGGGATTCGAACCCTCGACCCCAACCTTGGCAAGGTTGTGCTCTACCCCTGAGCTACACCCGCTCGCGCCAGTTTGTTGGTTAGGCCTGCGCTATATGGCAAAAGCCCAGATGATTTGCAACAGGAAAAATTCAAAATCCTGTAATTTTTTTAAAGGATTTAAGACGAAACGCCAAAGCAGTTTCGAAGACTGCTGTGATCCGTAAAATATGCAGAAAGGAAAACCTGAAAAGCAAAAAGCCGCGCTGTTGCGCGGCTTTTGAAGGCTTAACCAAACTGGAGCGGGCGAAGGGATTCGAACCCTCGACCCCAACCTTGGCAAGGTTGTGCTCTACCCCTGAGCTACACCCGCTCGCGCCAGTTTGTTGGTTAGGCCTGCGCTATATGGCAAAAGCCCAAGTGATTTGCAACAGCAAATCTGCAAAAACATCAAACAGTTTTGTGTATAATCAGCAGAACCCTGATTATAGGCCTTATTCAAAGCGTTTGCGGTTCTGATATATCGGAGTTTGGGGCAAATTCTGCATAAATCCTTGTAATGATTCGACCTTATGGGCCGTGAAAACCGAATATTTTCAGCGATATCAGATGAGTCGCGACACAGAGCGGTCACGAAATTTCGAGACAATTCAGGAAAACCGGTTTCATTTTTGTCTGAAGCGCTTTTCTGTGTCGCTTTCTTGCAGCTTTTTCAGCTTGTTTTATAAGAAAGATGAGCTTTGCCACGGAGGAGAAACAGGACAATGTCAAAAACTGCTGCTGATTTGCATGATTATCTCAACACGCTCGGTATTGAAGTGAAAACGGTGACCCACCCACCTTTGTTCACCGTTGCTGATTCTCAAAATCTCCGTGGCGAGATTGCGGGCGGGCATACCAAGAATCTTTTTCTGAAAGACAAGAAAGACAATTTCTTTCTTGTGACCGTTGAGGAAGATGCGGTTGTTGATCTGAAGACTATTCACACGCTGATTGGCGCGGCCAGTAAGGTTTCTTTTGGCAAGCCGGAAAAGCTGCTGGAATATCTGGGGCTTATACCGGGCGCAGTGTCTGTTCTCGGTGCAGTGAACGATACGGAACATAAGGTCAGTATCATTCTGGATGAAGCGCTTATGCGCCATGAAATCATCAATGCGCACCCGCTGACGAATGAAGCGACCACCTCAATTCATCGCAATGATTTGCTGAAGTTTCTGGAAGCCACAGGGCATGAGCCGCGTATAGTGTCTGTCAGTGCGGTTGAAACGACTCTTGCTTAAGCGAGGGGGTTGAAAGCGCAGCTAAAAATGCCGAATTAACATGGCAGAATATAATATCTCTGCCATAATTGTTGCGAAAAGCGCAGCATCATGGGCAAAGACGCAGTATGATGACGGCAAAACGGGTTAAGGGACGACAATGAACAGCGGTAACAATCCTTATAGTGGCAACCCTTACGGAGCATCTTACGGCTATGCGGCCGAGCAGGGGAATGGTCAGGGCAATACCAATGTGACTTATAACACGGCTGCCGGTCACTCTGCCCAACCGCAGGAAGAGACTGAAGATACCGCAGGCGCTTTGTCATCGCTGGCCGGCTTCGGCAGTTCTGAAACTGTTGTTGCCGGATTGATCAAAGATACAACGACGGCCACATTTGCAGCCGACGTTATTACTGAGTCCCGAAATCAGCCGGTATTGGTGGATTTCTGGGCGCCGTGGTGCGGTCCGTGCCGCCAGCTGACCCCGTTGATTGAAAGTGCGGTCAATGCCGCACAGGGTACGGTCAAGCTGGTGAAAATGAATATTGATGATCACCCGACAATTGCCGGACAATTGGGTATTCAGTCGATTCCCGCCGTTATTGCTTTTGTAAACGGTCAGCCTGTTGACGGTTTCATGGGCGCTTTGCCGGAAAGCAAGATCAAAGAATTTATTGATAAGGTTGCTAAAAGCGCCGGTTCTGTCAGCGGTCCGCAGGCTGCGATTGAGGAAGCACTGGCTGCTGCTCAGGAAATGCAGGCACATGGTGAGCCGGATCAGGCTGCTCAGATTTATGCTGCTATATTGCAAAATGCGCCGGATAATCTGAGCGCTCTTGCTGGTCTGGCAGGATGTCTGTTCGATCTGGGAGAACCTGAAAAAGCACGCGAAGTGCTTATACAGGTGCCGGATAAACAGAAAGATGATCCGCAAGTCCGTGCAGTTGAAGCACGTTTGGCCTTGGCGGAACAGGTTGCGCATCTGGGCAATCCGGCGGAATTGCAGACACGTCTGATTGCTGATCCGAATGATCATCAGGCGCGGTTTGATCTGGCGATGATTGCCAGTGCGCTGGATAAGCGTGATGAGGCCGCAGATGGTCTTCTGGCGATTATGAAGGCGGATCGTGAATGGAATGATGACGGTGCACGCAAGCAATTGCTGCAATTCTTTGAAGCATGGGGCTTTAAAGATCCTGCAACCGTGAGCGGTCGCCGCAAATTGTCGTCGCTGCTGTTCTCGTGATCTATCATTTTTGTTTGTGAGGTAAATCTATGCAGGCTGGCAATGCCCATTACCGAAAAGCGTCAGACTTACCGGAAGTGATTCCGGTGTTTCCGCTGGTGGCTGGCCTGTTACTGCCTCGCGGACAAATGCCGCTGAATATTTTTGAACCGCGTTATCTGGTGATGGTCGATGAGGCTTTGGCCGGTGACCGTGTGATCGGGATTATTCAGCCGAAAATTGTCAATGGTGTTGCCGTTGAGGATAAAGAGGGTGCTGCAAAAGGGACTGACAGACCAGAGTTGAGTTCTGTCGGTTGCCTTGGCCGGATCACCTCCTATGCAGAAACCGGTGACGGGCGCATGCTGATCACGCTGCAAGGCATCTGCCGGTTCAGGGTGGAGGAGGAGCTGTCTGTGGCTCATCCGTTCCGCATGGTGCGGATTACGTCTTATTATCATGATCTGGATGAAGATCAGGGCGAGAAAGATGTTGACCGTGAGGCGCTGTTACAGGCTTTTCGGGATTATCTTGAAGCCAACGCTCTTGAGGCCGACTGGGAAAGTATTGCCAAAGCGGGCAATGAAACGCTGGTCAATGCGCTGTCGATGATGTCGCCTTTTGGCGAGGCGGAAAAACAGGCGCTGCTTGAAGCCCCTGATCTGAAAACCCGTGCGGAAACGCTGGTGGCCATCACAGAAATTGCGCTGGTGCGCAACGGCGACGACTACGGTTCAGGTTTGCAATAGCACGCGACGAAAAGGTTGCCGGATATGCATGATCATGATGCTGTCAAACACATCGACCCCAAAATGCTGGAACTGCTGGTTTGTCCTTTAACCAAAGGGTCGCTGGACTATGACCGTGAGCATAGCGAGCTGATTTCTAAAAAAGCAAAACTCGCTTACCCTGTGCGTGAGGGAATACCGATCCTGCTGGCTTCAGAAGCCAGACCGCTGGAATAGGTTTTTCCTTTCCATTGCGAAGTTCGTTTAAGATTATTGCGAAATCATCAAAATTATGAGTCAAATCTTGCGTTTGACACTTTCCCCGCTCGGATCTTTTGAGCTATGAATAGCACGAATTTTCGAGTGAGCGCTTTGCCTTTGATACACTGTCATCAGAGGGAGGTGCTCTGAATTGACAGAAGATCATTGGCAGAGGATTGCCTCTTGCATGATCTGAATAAAGGCATGGCAAATGGCAACCAAAAAACTGTTTCTTCTGCCCGGCGACGGCATTGGTCCTGAGGCAATGGCGGAAGTCCGCAAAATCATCACCTATCTGAATGAAGAAAAAGGCCACGGTTTTGAAACCGATGAAGGTCTCGTGGGCGGTTCGGCCTATGACGCTCACGGTCAGGCGATTTCAGAAGGCGATATGGAAAAGGCACTGGCTGCCGATGCCGTATTGTTTGGTGCTGTTGGCGGTCCGAAATGGGATAGCGTGCCGTATGAAGTGCGCCCTGAGGCAGGTTTGCTGCGTCTGCGTAAAGATCTGGCGCTGTTTGCTAACCTGCGCCCTGCAATCTGCTATCCGGCGCTGGCTGATGCTTCATCGCTGCGCCCTGAAGTCGTTGAAGGTCTGGATATTCTGATCGTTCGCGAATTGACCGGCGGTGTTTATTTCGGCGAGCCGAAAGAGATTATCGATCTGGGCAATGGCCAGAAGCGCGGTATTGATACGCAGGTTTATGAAACCTATGAAATCGAACGCATTGCCGGTGTGGCTTTTGAACTGGCGCGTACACGCGGCAACAAAGTCACCTCGATGGAAAAACGCAATGTGATGAAATCCGGCGTGTTGTGGAACGAAGTTGTGACCGCGACCCATAAGGCAAAATATGCAGACGTGCAGCTCGAGCATATGCTGGCTGATGCCGGTGGCATGCAGCTGGTGCGCTGGCCAAAGCAGTTTGACGTGATCGTCACGGACAATCTGTTCGGCGATATGCTGTCTGACGTTGCTGCGATGCTGACCGGTTCGCTCGGCATGCTGCCATCCGCTTCGCTTGGTGCGCCGGATGCTGCAACCGGTAACCGCAAAGCGCTTTATGAGCCGGTACACGGTTCGGCACCGGACATTGCAGGCAAGGGTATTGCCAATCCGATTGCCATGATCGCCTCTTTTGCAATGTGCCTGCGCTATTCCTTCAACCTGATTGAAGAAGCCGACCGTCTGGAAGCTGCCATTGCTGCTGTACTTGATGATGGTATCCGCACTGCCGATATCTGGGCTGAAGGCTCGAAGAAGGTTGGCACTGTTGAAATGGGTGAGGCTATTCTCGCTAAATTCAAAGCGCTGAACGCCTGATTTTTTGATTTGAGCATTGTAATAATAGAAAACCGCCGGAGCATCGCTGCTCCGGCGGTTTTTGTTTTTGCAGAGTTGTTATTCTACGTGGTCGAGATCGCGATCTTTGGTTTCACGTACAAAGATCAGACCGATGATCAGTGTCATCACGGCAATGATGATCGGATACCAGAGGCCATAGTAAATATCGCCCTTGGCAGCACTCATAGCGAACACGGTTGCCGGAAGCAGACCACCGAACCAGCCGTTACCAATATGGTATGGCAATGACATACCTGTATAACGGATGCGTGTCGGGAACATTTCCACCAGAATAGCGGCAATCGGACCGTAAACCATCGTCACATAAATCACGAGAATGGTCAGGATCAGAATGGTCAGCGGCCAGTTTACTTCATCCGGTGCGGCAACCATTTTAAAGGCTCCGGCATCAGGAATGGTGTAAATTTTTTGCTCGCCAATTGTTGCCGCATCAGCCGCAGGGATCAGTTTGGCAGCAACCATCTGTTCCGCTGTCATGCTGGTGGATTCACCGGCACGAATGGTATCTGCATTCAGTGACAATTCCGGATTGGCGGCAATAAATGCATCCAGTTTTACGTCCGGCACTTTGGCAGGAGTACGCACAAGCGGGAAACCGGCTTTTTGCAGAGCCAGATTCACATCATGAATAAATGCAGGGCTGCGGGTTGCAGCATCCGCACCGGTCGCATCATAGGATGTGATGGTGCTTTCGCCGATTTTCACAGTCGCAGGGGTGCCTGCTGTACCGGTTTCAACCGTATAAGGAACGGAAGAGCGGGACAGGAAGGCCGTTGCAACGTCACAGGATGTGGTGAATTTGGCGGTACCAACCGGATTAAACTGGAAAGTACAATCGCCAGGCGCTGCGGTAATGGTTGCACTGATTGTTGCTTCCGCACGGGCAAGTGCCGGATTGGCAGCTGCAGTGAGGGCTTTAAACAGCGGGAAATAGGTAAAGATTGCTAGAGCAAGACCAGCCATGATGATTGGCTTACGGCCGACTTTATCCGACAGCCAGCCCCAGAACAAGAAGAACGGGGTTGCAATCAGAAGGGCAATAGCAATCATGATATTGGCCGAGATGCTTTCAACCTTCAGCACGTTTTGAAGGAAGAACAGCGTATAGAACTGACCGGAATACCAGACCACAGCCTGACCTGCGGTGAGGCCGAACAGAGCAATCAGTGCAATCTTGGCGTTTTTCCACTGACCGAAGGCTTCTTTCAGCGGAGCCTTGGACTGCTTGCCCTCTTCCTTCATTTTCTTGAAGGCAGGCGACTCGCTCATCTGCATACGGATCCAGACGGAAATACCAAGCAGCACGACCGAAATCAGGAACGGAATACGCCAGCCCCATGCGGCAAACTCTTCCGCAGTCATGGAATTCTGGATCAGCAGAATCACGACCAGCGACAGGAACAGACCGAATGTAGCGGTGGTTTGAATCCATGAGGTGTAGAAACCGCGGCGGCCATTCGGAGCATGTTCGGCCACATAGGTTGCCGCGCCACCATATTCACCACCGAGTGCCAGACCCTGAAGCATACGCAGACCGATCAGAATGATCGGAGCGATAATGCCGATGGATGCCGAGCCCGGCAAAAGGCCAACCAGAAAGGTTGAAAGACCCATCACCACGATGGTGACAAGGAACGTATATTTACGGCCGACGAGATCGCCGATACGGCCGAAGAACAGCGCACCGAAAGGGCGCACCAGAAAGCCTGCCGCAAAAGCCAGCAGCGCGAAAATATTACGGGTTGTTTCAGGATATTCGCTGAAGAAAGCAGCGCCGATATAAATTGCCAGCGAGCCGTAGAGATAAAAATCATACCATTCAAAAACTGTACCAAGCGACGAGGCAAAAATAACTTTGCGCTCCTCCTTGGTCATTTTTGGGGCGCGTTCACGCGCACCATCAATTGCTGCCATAATTTATCCTCCCAGATAAAGCCCGGCGGCAGTTCCCTAATGCCAGCGGGCGCTCATTGTTCCTTACTTTTTCAAAATGCAAAATAAAGTCCCGCAACCGGTGTGGTCAGGGTGCCTGCAATAACGCGGTTTCTTTCGCCGCCTGGCAAAGCAGTCGTGCACAGAATGAACTGAAAACGGGATTTGCGTCAGTATTCTTTAGTATAATAATGGTGAAATATTTTTCTCCGCAGGGCAGCTACCGCCATGCCAAATTGAAAAATTGATATTTTCATAAAGATTGCGGGGCTTTTGAGATATAAACGGCAATTGACTCTTAGCAAAATCGGGTTAAAAGCAGCAGTGAATTAGGAGACACCGCGTGGAATCCCTCGCTTTGCCATCAGTTTTGCCAGTTTTTTCCGGAAGTTTTTCCGGCGGCGAAGCTATGGTCTCACCTTCTCCTGCGTTCAATATTACCAAAACGGCCATGATTGCCCTGAAGCCAATCACCTCGAAAACGACCACCAAAACGGTCTGATCCCTTGGCCTGCTCACCCTCTCCCGGGTTAGGCCCGGGGTGGAGAACCTGCGTGGCCAACGGGTTTTCTGGTGTGAAAGCGGAGAGGGACAGGAGATTTCACATGGGTTTCAAAGTAGCGATTGTCGGTGCCACAGGTAATGTGGGCCGTGAAATGCTCAATATTCTTGAAGAGCGCGGTTTTCCTGCCTCTGAAGTGGTGGCGCTTGCGTCCCGCCGCAGCCTCAATACCGAAGTGTCTTATGGCGATAAAACCTTGAAGACCAAGGTTCTCGACACCTATGATTTTTCTGATGTCGATATCTGCCTGATGTCTGCCGGTGGCACAGTTTCAAAAGAATGGTCACCTAAAATCGGAGCGCAGGGTTGCGTTGTTATCGATAACTCATCCGCATGGCGCTATGATGCCGATGTGCCGCTGATCGTGCCGGAAGTAAATCCTGAAGCGATTGACGGTTTCCGCAAGCGCAATATCATTGCCAATCCGAATTGCTCGACAGCCCAGCTCGTTGTTGCGCTCAAGCCTTTGCATGATGCTGCAACCATCAAGCGTATTGTTGTCGCGACCTATCAGTCGGTTTCCGGTGCCGGTAAAGAAGGCATGGACGAACTGTTCCAGCAGTCGCGTGCGGTTTTTGTTGCTGATCCTGTCTCAGCGCAGAAATTCACAAAACGCATCGCTTTCAACGTCATTCCGCATATTGATGATTTCATGGAAGACGGCTCCACCAAGGAAGAGTGGAAAGTGATGGCGGAAACCAAGAAAATGCTTGATCCGAAGATCAAGGTTTCTTGCACTGCCGTGCGCGTTCCGGTGTTTATCGGTCACTCCGAAGCCGTGAATATTGAATTCGACAAGCCGATCAGTGCTGAAGAAGCCCGTGAAATCCTGCGTGAAGCGCCGGGTTGTCAGGTTGTCGATAAGCATGAAGACGGTGGTTACATCACCCCTTATGAAAGTGCCGGTGAAGACGCGACATTCATTTCGCGTATCCGTGAAGATATCACACTGGAAAATGGTCTTTCCATGTGGATTGTTGCGGACAACCTGCGCAAGGGTGCTGCACTCAACACAATTCAGATTGCGGAGCTGTTGCTGGCGCGTGGTCTGATCAAGCCGAAATCAGCGGCCTGAGTTCTGTTTTGATCTATGAGAAAAGGCGCGGTTTCCGCGCCTTTTTTGTGAAAGCGTATCCCCAAAAGTGTGAAGCGGTTTTGGGAAAAGATACGCGTAAAAATAAAGAGAAAGAGTATTTCAGCTTAACAGAAATGCTCTGTCATTGCTGCTCGCGATTCCGGTATTGCATGATGGCGGCGTTGATTTCCGCACCGATGATAAAAATTGCAGCAATAATATAGAGAAATACAATCGCGACCATGATCGATGCCAGACCGGCATAGGTGGTGACATAGCTGGCAAAGCTCTCAAGATAGCGGGCAAAAGCGGTTGCACCAGCCAGCCATGCGATCAGGGTCAGCACAATACCGGGCAGAATATCAATCAGCGATCTTTGCCCCGCTGGCAACCAGATATGGACGACAAACAGTCCGAAAATCAGCACCGACAGCGCAATGGCATAGCGCCAGAAGCTGAAGGAGACAGACATTGTTTCCAGTGCAGGCACCCATTGTTCCGCCAGGCGAATGGCCAGAGGTGCCAAAACCAGCAGAAAGCTGATGGCCATAATGCTGAGTGTGGCGATTACCACGAATCCGAGACTTTGTGCGCGGCAAAACAGAATAGAGCGGGTGTCGGTCACGCGATAGGCACGGTTCAGCGCCACACGTAGCGCTTCCACGCCGTTGGATGCAAAATAAGCAGCGGCAATCACACTGAGGGTCAGCAGGTCACCGCGCTGAATGGTGAGCACGTTCTGCACTTCGCGGGCAATCGGCGCGGCAATCGCAGGAGGCCAGGTGTCAAAAATGACATGAACTGCGGTATCGGCAAAGGCATTGGCACCGAGAAAACTGGCCAGCGCTGTTGCAAAAATTAGAAACGGGAACAGTGCCATCAGGCTGGATAATGCGACATGCGATGCGAAAGCCCAACCGTCATCAGACGCGAAATGACCGATCGCGTCAGTAATGATCTGTCTCAGAAAACGGACTATTTTTCGCATCGACAGAAAATTCCTTTAATTCGGCTTATTATATTGGAGCATTTCCGGCAAACGCGGGGTTAGGAAATGCGCATATTTAAATTGGGCGAGCATTTCCTCTGATTCAATTAAAACCGGAAATGCTCTATGTCTGTAACAGAGCTGATTGCATTTTGTGTGGTATAACTGACGACAGGTCAAAAACTCAATGCGTATAAAAGCTCTGCAGACGGGAATTACAATTATGTGAACCCGTAAACATACGGATAAAGATCAGGATATGGCAAAAACAATGCAAACGCCTTCTGCTCAGCAAAGAACAATTCTGATTACCGGTTGTTCCAGCGGTATTGGTGCTTTTTGTGCGCAGGCATTGAAAGAGCGCGGCTGGCGGGTCTTTGCCACTGCCCGTAAAGCCCAAGATCTGGCTTATTTGCGCGAACAGGGGTTCGAGGCTTTTTATCTGGATTATTGCGAACCGGAGTCGATTGCAGCTGTGGCTGAGAGCGTGCTGAACCTGTGTAACCACAAGCTCGATGCCTTGTTCAATAATGGTGCCTATGCACAGCCGGGCGCGGTGGAAGATCTGCCGATGGAAGCCTTGCGATTACAGTTTGATGCGAATTTCTTTGGCTGGCAGGATCTGACACAGCGGCTGATCCCTGCAATGCGTGCGTGCAAACAAGGCCGTCTGGTGCATTGCTCATCCATTCTCGGACTGGTGCCGATGAAGTGGCGCGGTGCCTATGTCTCCTCCAAATTCGCTCTGGAAGGTTTGATGCTTGTGCAGCGCATGGAATTGGAAGGGTCAGGCATTTCCGTTTCCATGATCGAGCCGGGGCCGATTACCAGCAAATTTACGGTCAATGCCGCAGCCTATGCGCAAAAATATATTGATATGGAAGCCTCCGTTCATAAGGAAGATTATCAGCGGCAATTTGCCAAACTGCAAAGCGGTGGTACCAAATCTTCGGTAAAGCTGGGGCCTGATGCGGTTTATGAGGTTTTGTTGCATGCACTGGAGAGTGACCGCCCGCGTCCGCATTATCCGGTAACACGTCCGGCAAAGCTCGGCATTCTTGCCAAGCGCCTGCTGCCTGCGCGCTGGCTTTATAAAATGCTGTCCGATCAGTCATAGAAGAAGGCGAATACGTTTGCATTGTCCTTGCGCAAAACCGCTACGCACTTTTACGGGAAATGCCGGTTTGTTTAGTCGCATTATCCTTACGTAAAACCGCTATGCACTTTTACGGGAAATGCTCTATCTGCCGGAAAAGGCTTCTGTTACACATTGAGCGGGAATGAGGAATGACTGTCTGCGGATAGTCGGGAGGAATAGATGGACGGCGGTTTTAAATTTGCAGCAATGATCGCTATTGCTGCCGTGGTTGTTGTGCTGTTTCTGGGCTTGCGTAATATGATGCGCAGTGGTGATGGCAATACATCTAACAAGCTGATGCGCCTGCGTATTATGTTTCAGTTCATTGCTGTGCTTTTGATGGTCGGTGCATTGTATTTTGCCCGCAAGTAAACTGCCGCATGGCTAAGCAGCAAGAGGCGACGCGCTTTTGGTTAAGCTGAACAAAATTTACACACGCACCGGTGATGACGGCACGACCGGCCTTGCGAGCGGCCCCAGACGGCGGAAAGACGATCTGCGGATTATTGCTTGCGGCGATATTGATGAGTTGAATGCCTCAATCGGGTTGGTGCGGCTTTATACGGCGCTGATCCTGCCGGATGTTGATGTGATGCTGACAAGGGTGCAGAATGATCTTTTTGACCTCGGTGCTGACATTGCCACCCCCGCTATTGTTTCAGATCTTGCCTCCGGTACTGTTGAAGATCTCGGTTATGAGCCTTTGAGGATTGTAGATAAGCAGGTTGACCGTCTGGAGCAGGAAATTGATACGCTGAATGCGCAGCTTGAACCGCTTCGCTCGTTCATTTTGCCCGGCGGTTCACCGGCCGCAGCCCACTTGCATATGGCAAGAACAATTGCACGGCGTGCGGAGCGCGTGATGGTGGCTCTCGCGGCGCAGACAGATGAGCAGGTTTCCGGTGCAGCTCTGCGTTATATCAACCGTTTGTCCGATTTGCTTTTTGTAGCTGCCCGCATTGCGAACAATAAGGGGCGGGATGATATTTTATGGGTGCCGGCGCTAACGCGTTAAATCTTGCATTTTTGCGACATCATACGTCATGTTTCGAAGATGGTTATGACGAGATTTCATAGCCCTGCTACCGGATATGATTGACCTCTCTATCGTTCAGAATTACGGTCTTGTGAAATTTCTGAAACTTCGGAGATGTTTGACGGAGCTTCAGATGCGTTTGCGATACAATTTTCTGATGTCGGCTTTGAGCAAGTGGTTGGCAATGTCGTGCATTAAAATTGTATCTGACTGAGAGGTAGGCGGGTATCAGCCTGTTAAACGGGCTTATGTTTCGCCGAAGAGAGCAGCAAATGCTGTTCAAGTGGAGAGGATCTTAACCGAATGAAAGTTCTGGTCGCAGTTAAACGGGTTGTTGATTACAACGTTAAAATCCGGGTCAAAAGTGACGGTTCAGGCGTTGAGCTGACCAATGTCAAAATGTCGATGAATCCGTTTGACGAAATCGCGGTTGAAGAGGCGCTGAAGCTTAAGGAAGCTGGCAAGGTTTCTGAGGTTGTTGTTGTGTCCATCGGCCCTGCACAAGCACAGGAAACCCTGCGTACTGCTCTGGCTATGGGTGCTGACCGCGCTATTCTCGTCAAAAATGACGAGGCTGTCGAACCGCTTGCCGTTGCAAAGATTCTGAAAGGCGTTGTTGAAGCCGAAGAACCGAAGCTGGTTATTCTTGGCAAGCAGGCTATTGATGATGATGCAAACCAGACCGGTCAGATGCTGTCGGCATTGCTTGGCTGGGCACAGGCAACATTTGCTTCTGAAGTTGAACTCTCAGAAGCTTCTGCCAATGTGACCCGCGAAGTTGATGGTGGTTTGCAGACCATTGAAGTTAAACTTCCGGCGATTGTTACCACCGATCTGCGTCTGAACCAGCCGCGTTATGCTTCCCTGCCGAATATTATGAAGGCGAAGAAGAAGCCTCTGGATGAGACAACACCGGCTGATTACGGTGTTGATACTGCGCCGCGTCTGAAAATCCTCAAAACCGAAGAGCCGTCCGGCCGTAAAGCCGGTGTGAAAGTGGCTTCCGTTGCCGAGCTTGTTGATAAGCTCAAAAACGAAGCAGGCGTATTGTAAGCGGTTCAGGACAGGAAAACGATTATGGCTATTCTTCTTTTTGCAGAACACGATAATGCAAGCCTCTCCGACCAGACTGCCAAGGCACTGACCGCAGCACTCGCAATTGGCGGTGATGTTGATGTGCTGGTTGCGGGCAAAGGCGCAAAAGCTGCAGCTGATGCTGCCGCAAAGCTGAAAGGCGTGCGCAAAGTCTTGTTGGCTGAGAGCGATGCTCTGGAAAACCGTCTGGCAGAACCGACCGCAGCGTTGCTGGTGAGCCTTGCCGGTGCCTATGACACTGTGATTGCTCCGGCCACGACTTCGGGCAAGAATGTGCTGCCGCGCGTTGCAGCTCTTCTCGATGTGGCGCAGCTTTCGGAAATTACCGATGTTGTGTCTCCGACTGTCTTCAAGCGTCCGATCTATGCCGGTAATGCTATCCAGACTGTTGAAACCACGGATGCCAAGAAGGTCATCACCGTGCGCACAGCCTCTTTTGCGGCTGCTGGTGAAGGTGGTTCGGCAGCGGTTGAGAGCGTTGATGCAGGCAATGATCCGGCTGTGTCGAAATTTATTGAGGCAAAGATTTCCGGCGGTGACCGTCCGGAGCTGACCTCGGCGAAAATCATTATTTCCGGTGGCCGTGCACTCGGTTCCGCTGAGAAATTCAATGAAGTCATCACACCGGTTGCCGACAAGCTTGGTGCTGCGATTGGTGCCAGTCGTGCAGCGGTTGATGCGGGCTATGCGCCGAATGACTGGCAGGTTGGACAGACCGGTAAAGTGGTTGCGCCTGATCTCTATATTGCCTGCGGTATTTCCGGTGCAATTCAGCATCTGGCCGGTATGAAAGATTCCAAAGTGATCGTTGCGATCAATAAGGATGAAGAAGCGCCGATTTTCCAGATTGCGGATTATGGTCTGGTCGGTGATTTGTTCACTATTCTGCCGGAACTTGAAAAAGCGCTCTAAAGTCGAGATCATGACAATCGGGCATGATTGTCTCTGATAATATAACGCGCCCGGATGTTTTATCCGGGCGCGTTTTGTTTTAATCAGGGATAGGGCATTTCACAGTCAAGCTGAATCAATTTGACGTCTGTGAGAATACGATCAAACAAAGAATCCAGAGCGAGCGCTATGAGCACGATTAAACGCGACATGCTCTAGACTTATCTGCATGGGACTGCTCATGTAGGCAGGGCAAAAATAGCTCTATTGCTGTAAATTTATTGATACGAAGGGACCGGAGCGGATCATGAGTTTTACAATCAAAACAGTGGGTATCATCGGCGCAGGGCAGATGGGCAATGGTATTGCGCATGTTTGTGCACTGGCAGGCTTTGACGTGCTGCTGCATGATGCTTCGCTTGAACGGCTGGAAAACGGCATTGCCACCATCAGCGGTAATATGGCTCGTCAGGTTGCCTCAGGTAAGCTTGCGGAAGATGCACGTATTGCCGGTCTGGCTCTGATCAAACCGGCCAAGACTATGGCTGATCTTGCGCCTTGTGATCTGGTGATTGAAGCGGCAACGGAAAACGAGGCTATTAAAAAGCAGATTTTTGCGCAGGTTTGTCCGCATCTGCATAGCAATGCTATTCTGGCGACCAATACATCGTCGATCTCAATCACACGACTGGCGGCAACAACAGATCGCCCTGAGCGCTTTATCGGTATTCACTTCATGAATCCGGTTCCGGTGATGAAACTGGTTGAACTGATCCGCGGTATTGCAACCGAAGAGCCGACCTTTACAGCCTCGACAGATTTTGTGCAGAAACTGGGTAAAACCATTACGGTTTCGGCTGATTTTCCTGCCTTTATCGTCAACCGTATTCTGCTGCCAATGATCAATGAGGCGATCTACACGCTTTATGAAGGTGTTGGCACGGTTGATGCGATCGACACAGCATTGAAACTCGGCGCTAATCACCCGATGGGGCCGCTGCAGCTTGCTGATTTTATCGGTCTGGATACTTGCTTGTCGATTATGCAGGTTCTTTATGAAGGGCTGTCGGATTCAAAATATCGTCCGTGCCCGCTCTTGGTCAAATATGTCGAGGCCGGATGGCTGGGACGTAAAACCGGACGCGGCTTCTATGACTACCGTGGCGATGAGCCTGTGCCGACCCGTTAATAATTGTTATTCTTTAATAATTGAAACCAGCGAAAACCCTGCATTTGAGCCTCAAATGCAGGGTTTTTCGTTGAATTAATAAATAAAAGGTTATTTTTAACGTATCATTAAGGATGGCAATTCACTTAACGTTCACCTTTATCCGTTAGTATTTACCTTAAATTCACTGTTACGATTTGCGCTTCAGTAACAATAATATTTACAATTTAATCAGGGTGTACGGTGATGGGTCTGATTGTTCAGTTTCGTCAAGTTATTAAAATTATTCGTGAGTTTCTGGCGCCAAGCTATCGTCCGGAACGCCATTATATGCGTGGTCCGGGGCCTGCTTGTGCAGCTCGCCATTCGCATTAAACTGCTTATTTTACCGGTTAGCTCCCATAGCCGGTAAATGGAAGAATGAGAAAAGCCGGCTTATGAGCCGGCTTTTGTGTTTTAGAACTGTTTGCCGATCAGACGGTCAAGAGACAGACGTCCGCTGCCTGCTACACTCAGATACATAAAGACACCGAGCCAGACGGTTGAAAGCTGGAAACCGCTGCCGCGCGGTATCATTACCATCAGCAGAATAACGATCATTTGTATGAAGAGCATAAAGGCGAGCGGACGGGTGAACAGCCCGACGGCAATAGCTATGCCGCCCACAAATTCAAGAATGCTGGTGAAATAGGCCAGTGGGATTGCCGGTTCCAGTCCGAGTTGCTGAAACAGTTCAATATCACGCGGCATGTCGCCGTTGAAAAGTTTCTCCCATCCGAAGAATGCCATGATGCCGCCGGTAGTCGCGCGCATGGCTGCATAGGCAAAATCATGGAAACGGGCATAAACGGGCGCCAGAAATGGCAGAATTAAAGACGGTTCGCAGTGTTTATCTGTCATGTGTCGTGGCTCTTTATGGGGCGTTGGTTGAAATGAAACTTAGGCCTTGAGTTGTTGTCTGCGTTGTTCAGATCGAGTGTGATTTAAACTGTATCAAACCGTATGGTTCGATTCTTGGTTCAGCATTTATCAGAACCGGATATTTTTGCGTTATGAATTTTACGTGATGAAAAACGCAGCACTTGCTTCTTTGTACATAATAAAAAAACCGGCACAGAAGTGCCGGTTTTTTATTCTCAATGCTGTAAATAGCTTCAGGCATCAAGGCCATCGAAAAGCGCCGTTGATAAATAACGCTCTGCAAAAGACGGGATAATGATGATGATATTCTTGCCTTTGTTTTCAGGGCGCTGGCCAACTTCGATGGCAGCTTTCAGCGCCGCACCGGAAGAAATACCAACCGGAATACCTTCAACTTTGGCAATCTGACGCGCATAGGCGAAAGCATCTTCATTCGCGACCTGAATGATTTCATCATACACGCCGGTATCCAATGTTTTAGGAGCAAAGCCTGCACCGATCCCCTGAATTTTATGCGGGCCCGGATTGCCACCGGACAGTACCGGCGAATCTTTAGGTTCAACGGCTACAACCTTGAAGGAAGGCTTGCGCGCTTTCAGAACCTGACCAACACCGGTGATGGTGCCACCGGTGCCGATGCCGGAAATCAGAATATCGGCTTCACCATTGGTGTCATTCCAGATTTCTTCTGCAGTGGTCTTGCGATGAATCTCAGGATTTGCAGGGTTTTCAAATTGCTGCGGGATGATGGCGTCAGGATTACCGGCTGCCAATTCTTCCGCTTTAGCGATTGCGCCTTTCATACCTTTGGCGCCTTCGGTCAGCACAAGTTCCGCACCGAGCAGTTTGAGCAGCTTACGGCGCTCAACAGACATGGTCTCAGGCATCGTAAGAATCAGGCTGTAGCCTTTGGCAGCTGCGGCAAAAGCCAGCGCGATACCTGTATTGCCGGATGTCGGCTCAATAAACACGGTTTTGCCCGGAACAGCTTTGCCTTCAGCCTCAAGGCTTTCAATCATGGCGAGACCAATGCGGTCTTTAACGCTGGCCAGCGGATTGAAAAATTCGAGCTTAACGAGAAGATTGGCGACAACGCCATTTTCGCGGGCAAGTTTGTCAATGCGAACCAGTGGTGTGTTGCCGATTGTATCAACAATAGATGAGTAAATACGGCCACGGCCCGGCTTATTAGAATCGCTCATACCAAATCTCCTGATCTTTTCGCAAATCATAGAGCCTGATGCGTTATGATTATAGAAGCAGGCTTCCAGAATGCGTTATGAAATTAGAATAATATTCTATCAATGTGAAATATTAGAATTATTTTATGGCCGCATGACGAATATCAGCGGTGTATTTTAAATTGCTGCAGTTTTTTAAAGCGGGTTTGCCGCTTGAAAACAGAAATATGATCACAATCATTTTTGATTGCAATCAATGTAAATTCCTCTGTCAATCACTAGATAAATACTATGAAGTGTCTGTTTGATACTGCTGGGCAGATGACGAGAGTGTGCCGCATTTAATAGTAACCGCAATGCTTGCTCTGGTTCTTTGTTTTTATGCAGGTCTTCATCCCAAAGCCGGATCCACTTTTGGGAGACATGCTTTAAAATGGAAAGGCGAGAAAATGTATAAACATATTTTAGTGGCAACTGATGGTTCGGAGCTTGCAAATAAAGGTCTTGAACAGGCAATCGGACTGGCTAAAGAGCTTTCCGCTAAAATTACGGTGCTGACAGTCACAGATTTGTTTCCGAGTTACGGCATCGTTGTGGCACCGGGCTTGAGCACATCGCCGGAAATTTTTGAAGAATATCGCGAATCTATGGCAGAACAGGCCAAAGCAATCGTGCAGCAGGCTATTACCAAAGCACGGGATGCCGGTGTGACTGTTGAAGGGCTGCATATTGAGAATCAATCACCGGCAGTTGGTATTGTTGAAGCTGCCAACACGCATCAGGTTGAACTGATTGTGGTCGCATCGCATGGCCGTCGCGGGATGAACAAGCTTTTGCTCGGCAGTCAGGCAGCAGAAGTGCTGTCCCTGAGTAAAATACCGGTGCTGGTCGTGAAATAAACGATCAGAAATGACGGAATAAAAAAAGGCGCTTACCGGCAGTTTCAGGAAAAACGGAAGCCGCCTTTGAGGAGAAAATAGTCACGGGACTATTTTCTTGTTCCGCTTCGATCCGTTCGAAACTGCGTTGCCATATTAAAAAAGGCGGCTTTCTTTCGAAAGCCGCCTTTGCCGTTTTTTCTTTTTTAGTGAGGCTTACATGCCTTTGGACTTTGAGAAGCGCTTACGGTCATTTGGATCCAGATAGAGCTTACGCAGACGGATGGACTTTGGTGTCACTTCCATCAGTTCGTCATCCTGAATCCAGGACAGAGCGCGTTCCAGAGTCATACGGATCGGCGGGGTCAGCTTAACAGCTTCATCCTTACCGGATGCACGCATGTTGGTCAGCTTCTTGCCTTTCAGCACGTTGATTTCCAGATCATTATCGCGGGTATGAATACCAACGATCATGCCCTGATAAACCTTGGTACCAGCATCAATGATCATCGGACCACGATCTTCAAGGTTGAACATTGCGTATGCAACTGATTCGCCCTGATCGTTCGAGATCAGTACGCCGTTGTTACGACCACCGATCGGACCTTTATGCAGCTGATATTCGTGGAACAGGCGGTTCATGATTGCTGTACCGCGTGTATCAGTCATCAGTTCGGACTGGTAACCGATCAGACCGCGGGTTGGTGCAAAGAACACCAGACGAACGCGGTTACCACCGGATGGACGCAGTTCAGCCATTTCGGCTTTGCGTTCAGACATTTTCTGAACAACAGTACCGGAATATTCTTCATCAACGTCGATAACGACTTCTTCAACCGGCTCAAGCAGGTTGCCGTCTTCGTCTTTGTGCATCACAACGCGCGGACGCGAAATGCTCAGCTCAAAACCTTCACGACGCATTGTTTCGATCAGAACTGCGAGCTGCAATTCACCACGACCGGAAACAAAGAAAGAATCTTTGTCTTCGGATTCTTCAATCTGAAGAGCAACCGAACCTTCAGCTTCTTTGAGCAGACGGTCACGGATAACGCGGCTGGTTACCTTGTCACCTTCAGTACCGGCCAGCGGGCTGTCGTTAACAATGAAGGACATGGTTACAGTCGGCGGATCAATCGGCTGAGCCTTCATGGCTTCATTGATTGAAGGGTCGCAGAATGTGTCAGCAACAGTCCCTTTGGAAAGACCGGCAATCGCGACGATATCGCCTGCAACGCCTTCTTCAATCGCTGTACGTTCCAGACCACGGAAAGCGAGGATCTTGGAAATACGGCCGTTTTCCAGCAGTTTACCGTCCTGACCAAGCACTTTTACAGCCTGGTTTGGCTTCACTGTACCGGAATGAATACGACCGGTGATGATACGGCCGAGGAACGGATCAGCTTCCAGAATGGTACCGATCATCGAGAACGGACCTTCAGCAACTGTTGGTGCCGGAACATGCTTCAGAATCAGATCAAACAGCGGAGCCAGACCCTGATCGCTTGGACCTTCCGGATTTTCTGCCATCCAGCCGTTACGGCCTGAACCGTAAAGGATCGGGAAGTCGAGCTGTTCGTCAGTCGCATCGAGCGCTGCGAACATGTCGAACACTTCGTTGATCACTTCTTCATGACGGCCATCCGGACGGTCGATCTTGTTGATCGCAACGATAGGACGCAGGCCAAGCTTGAGAGCTTTACCAACAACGAACTTGGTCTGAGGCATCGGGCCTTCAGCGGAGTCTACGAGAACGACAACGCCGTCAACCATCGAAAGGATACGCTCAACTTCACCGCCGAAGTCGGCGTGGCCTGGTGTATCAACGATGTTGATGCGGGTATCTTTCCAGACAGCAGATGTTGCCTTGGCAAGAATGGTGATGCCGCGCTCGCGCTCGATATCGCCGGAATCCATCATGCGTTCGGTAACGCGTTGGTTGTCACGGAATACACCGGACTGTTTCAGGAGCTCGTCAACCAGGGTCGTTTTGCCGTGGTCAACGTGTGCGATGATCGCGATGTTGCGCAATTGCATTGATTGTCACTCTGAATAGGGGGTTGGGACGCCCAGGACAAAACCGAGTGAACGCCGCAGATAATGGGGCGCTCTTACAGGTTTTTCGCTAATTTTAAAAGGGGGCGGGCTGATTTTAGCATAACGCATATCTCATTGCTGCTGTGCACTGGCTGCATAAAAAGCCGAACAGGCATTTCAGGCATAAGAAAAAGGCCGGAAAAATCCGGCCTGTTCCGAGGTTAAAGCAGGGTTCCGGTGAGGAAAATCACTGCAACGCTGAAATAGATCACCAATCCCATCACATCGACGAGGGTTGCTACAAAAGGAGCCGATGCACTGGCCGGATCAAGGCCAAGGCGCTGGAGAACAAATGGCAGCATGGAGCCGGACAGAGAGCCGAACAGCACAATGCCGATCAATGCCACACCAATTGTAATGCCGATCAGCACCCAGTGTTCGCCATAATCATAGAGGCCGGTTTTCTGCCAGATGGCGATGCGGACAAAACCGATAAGACCAAGCATAGAGCCGAGCACAAGCCCTGTTGGTATTTCGCGCAGAGCGACACGCCACCAGTCGCCTAATTTCAAATCCTGTAGTGCCAAGGCGCGGATCAGCAGGGAAGTTGCCTGCGAACCGGAATTACCGCCTGAGCTCATAATCAGCGGGATAAACAAGGCCAGCACAATGGCCTTTTCCAGTTCGACTTCAAAATGCTGCATGGCACTGGCGGTAAGCATTTCACTTAAGAAAAGAATGCAGAGCCAGCCGCCGCGTTTACGCAGCATTTCAAAGAAGCCGATTTGCATATAGGGCTTGGTAAAAGCCTCCATACCACCGAATTTATAGGCGTCTTCCGAGGTTTCCTCGGTCATGGCATCGAGCACGTCATCCACGGTGACAATACCGATCAGATGATGCTGCTCATCCACCACGGGAATAGCCAGAAGATCGTGCTTACGGAACAAGCGTGAAACTTCTTCCTGATCCATCATCGGCGGAATTGTCAGCGGTTCCTGATCGCGGCCGACTTCCGCAATACTGGCTTGCGGATCAGCGGTGATGAGACGGCGCAATGACACGACATGCTGCAACACGCGTGTGGCTTCATCTTCCACATAAATGGCATAAACCGTTTCACGCGAGCGTTCGACCTTGCGGATATATTGCAAGGTTTGCTCTACCGACCATGAGGCCGGTACGGCAATAAATTCGGTTGTCATCAGACCACCGGCAGTATCAGCCGGATAGCCCATCAGTTTTTTCAGATTGGCTTTGGTTTCCGGTGCGAGAATAGCAAACAGCCGGTTGCGTGACTGCCAGTCCATATCATGGAAGATATCTGTCGCGCGGTCGGCAGACATGCCGTTGAGGATTTCTGCGGCACGGCCATTATCAAGATTATCGATAATCTGTTCGGCAAAATGCAGTTCAGGCTGGTCAAGAAACAAAACCGCCTGATCTGTTGAGAGCGCGCTGAACAGAGCAATTTTATCGTCGGAATCAAGGTCATTGATGAGTTCAACAGCGTCACCGGTACGCAATTGACTAACCTGCTGAAGCAGTGTTGTCAGAGCAAGATTGGTCGCGTCGAAAGCTGCACCTGAGGTGCGGATAGTATTATTCATTGGTTTGCCTCTCTGTCGATCCGCCGTCATGACAGACCGTGACAAACCAATCGCGCCTTTGCGATTAGGTCAGGACTGCCGATGACGGCATGAACAATCGACTGTGACTGTCGCTGGGCATAAGAGTAGAACTCCGGTTAAAATCAGACCAAGTGGTCCGGTGCTGTTTGTGTGCCGTAGAGCAGGCGATGTCAACCCTGCTGTTGTGAGCACGCAGCCAGATGATCGTGGTGACTTTACCGTTTGGGGGGAATTATACGGGTGATCGGGTGCTCCGGTAGTTTGAACCTGTGCCACAACATAAAGCTGATTAATGACAGTAATCCCATCAGCGGCAGCAAAGTTGCCATTGCGATAACCGGATCACCCATAGAGGCTGAGATGATGCCGCCAACCAGTCCGCCGCCCATCTGAAAGAAGCCCATTAAAGCGGAAGCGGAGCCGGCAATCTGCGGAAAAGGCGACATGGCGGCCGTGGTCATTTGTGGCGTTAGGAATGCAATGCCCATAACAAACAGCCCCATCGGCAGCATCACGAGCAGATAGCCCGGCTCATAAATCCGTAACAGAACTGCGAGCAGGATACTGGCGGTGCAGGTGCAGAGCAGGCCGATACAGGACATATGAAAAACAGTCAGGCGCTGCATCAGAATACGATAAATGATACCGCCTGAAATATAGAAAGCGGTTTGCAGCAGCATTCCCATCCCGAATGTGCTCGGCGTCAGCCCTACGCGGGTCATGAGAATAAACGGCATGATGGTGGCTGATGTATAAAGCGTGCCCGTAGCACCGGTGAGAACCAGACTGGCAAACAAGAAATGCGGGGTTTTCAGCAAGGTGACATAGGATTTTACGAGTGCCCGCGGGCGCAGATGTGAGCGGTCCGGTTTGCCTGTCTCCTGCACAAAGAGCAGCATCATGATGATGACGGCCGCCCCTTGCAGAATCATCACCAGAAAGATCGCATGCCAGCCGAGGAATTCTAATGTCAGTCCGCCGAGTGTGGGGCCAATTGCAGGGCCGACAGACAGCACAATACCGATCAGGTTCATTACCCGTGCTGAGCGGTCGCTGGTAAACAGGTCACGGACAATCGCGCGGGACATGGTAACGCCGACCGCAGCCCCGACCCCTTGCAATAGGCGCGCCAGCACCATGATCTCAATCGTCGGAGCTAGCAGTGCCAGCACACTGGCTGCCAGATAGACAGACATGAAGAGTATCGTGATTGGCTTGCGGCCATAGCCGTCTGACAAGGGCCCGCAGATTAGCTGGGCAAAACAAAAGCCGCCGAAATAGGCAGTCAGAGTCAGTTTTACTGCTGCTTCTGTGGTGCCGAAATCAGAAACAATCTCCGGCATGGCAGGTGTGTAGAGCGACATCGCGAGCGGGCCGATGGCGGCAAGAAAGCCGCCGATAATGCCGACGCGACGCTCGGACATAATGACAAGCGGGGATGTTTTTTCGCGGGGTGATGAATCGGACATAGCAGTATGCTTTATGACTGGGAATAAGATGTTACGAGCAAAAAGATCAGATTTTGCGGTTTTCCTGATTGATGAGCCTGAGATGGGCACGGACAGTCATCAGGTTCGCCATAAAGGTCTGCCACTCCTGAGGTGGCAGTGCTTTGGACACATCGGCAATGGTCTCATGGGCAATGCGTCTTAATTCATCAAGCACCGGCACAGCAGAATCATTGAGAAAAATAAGCTTGGCGCGGCGGTCATCGGGGTCGGTTTCACGGCGCAGCAGTGCACGGCTTTCCAGCCTGTCGAGATAGCCGGACAAGGTCATTGCCTCAATATTCATGCTCTCGGCCAAGGCAACCTGACGGGCGGGCTGATAGCGCGCAACATGCACCAATGTCCGGGACTCAAAAGCTGTCAGTTCAAGACCAGCGGCAAGTATTTTGCGTTCCCGCTCAAGGCTGAAGAGACGGCTGATATCATAAACCAGAAAGCCGAAACTATCGGGATCGTAGGATTTACCGGAAAACATAATAAGATATCCTTATAATAAGGTTTACTTACTATTTATCATCGGTCTGGTCAATTATCCGTATAAATCACTTGTGGCAGATAAGCGGGCTGCTTAAATGTTTGAAATGTAATTCTGCAAACCGGAGACCGTGAGACATGCCGCAGGACAATCAGATGACGCCCGCCTATTCAGCACTTAGCCAGTGGAGCGGCCCGCTTGGTCTGCCGGATTTCAGCAAATTTACCGATGCGGATTTCAAAGCTGCTTTTGATATTGCTCTGGAAAAAGACTGGGCGGATGTAGAAGCTGTTCTGCAGAATCCTGATGCGCCGACAATTGAGAATACGCTGAAGGCATTGCAGCTTTCCGGCCGCGAGCTTTCCCATATTGCTGCGATTTTCTGGATGCGCGCCGGTGCGCATACCAATGAGGATATTCAGGCGCTGGAGCGTGAAGTCGCACCGAAAATGTCGCGTCACCATTCGCGTATCATGATGAATGAGGCGCTGTTTGCTAGGCTTGATGCTCTTTATCAAAATCGTGCCAGTCTCGCACTGGATACGGAAACTCTGCGTGTGCTGGAAAAGAGCTGGAAAGGCTTTGTGCGAAACGGTGCAAAACTTGATACGCAGGGCAAAGCGCGGCTGGCGGATATTAACGAGAAACTGGCTGGTCTCGGTGCAGGCTTTGGCCAGAACGTGCTGAAAGACGAATCTTCGTGGGCTTTGTTCATCACCGATGAAGCAGAGCTTGCAGGGCTGCCGGATCAGCTGCGCGATGCGATGAAAGCTGCCGCTGAGGAGCGTGGGCGTGCAGATGCATGGGCAGTTACGCTGTCGCGTGCGATTGTTGAGCCGTTTCTGACTTTCTCATCCGTTCGTCATTTGCGTGAAAAAGCCTATGAGGCATGGGCAAAGCGTGGTGAGAATGGCGGTAATACTGATAACCGGGCTTTGGTGACTGAGATTGTGAGTTTGCGTGATGAAAAGGCAAAGCTGCTGGGTTATGCAAATTTCGCTGCGTTCAAACTTGATGACACAATGGCCAAAACACCGGATGCGGTGATGGAGCTGCTGTTGCCGGTCTGGGATAAAGCCAAACAACGCGCTTCTGAAGAACAGGCTGATCTTGAAAAGCTGATTGCCGGTGAGGGGCTCAATCATCCGGTGGCCGGTTGGGACTGGCGTTATTATGCAGAAAAACTGCGGGCTGAGCGCTTCGCTTTTGATGAGGGGGATCTCAAACCTTATCTGCAGCTCAATAAAATTATTGAAGCAGCTTTTGATGTGGCAACACGTCTGTTCGGCCTGACATTCAAAGAACATCAGGGCATTCAGACATGGCATCCGGATGTGCGTGTGTGGGAAGTGTTCAACGCGGATGGTTCACGACGCGGCCTGTTCTTAGGTGATTATTTTGCCCGCCAGAGTAAACGTTCCGGCGCGTGGATGAGTGCGTTGCAATCGTCTCATCGTTTGGATGGCGGACAGCCACCGATTATTTATAATGTGATGAATTTTGCCAAGCCGCCTAAAGGTGAGGTGGCACTGCTGTCGCTTGACGATGCGCATACGCTGTTCCATGAATTCGGCCATGCTTTGCACGGGCTGCTGAGTGATGTGACATGGCCTGCGATTTCCGGCACATCTGTTTCGCGTGACTTTGTTGAGCTGCCGTCGCAGCTCTATGAACATTGGCTGACGGAGCGTCCGGTTCTGGAGAAGTTTGCAGTCCATTATAAAACGGGTGAGGCTATTCCGCAGGAGCTGATTGATAAGGTGCTGAAAGCCGCGACCTTCAATGCCGGTTTCAACACAGTGGAATTTACCTCCTCGGCGCTGGTCGATATGGCCTTCCATACCAGTGAAAAGCCGGTGGCCGATCCGCTGGCTTTTGAAGCAGAAGTCCTGAAAAAACTAGATATGCCGGAAGCGATTATCATGCGCCACCGCACACCGCATTTCCTGCATGTGTTCAGCGGTGACGGATATTCTGCCGGTTATTACTCTTATATGTGGTCGGAAGTGCTGGATGCCGATGCTTTCGCAGCTTTTGAAGAGAGCGGCGATGTTTTCAATGCCGATTTGGCGGAAAAGCTGAAGACTCATATTTATGCGGCTGGCGGCTCCAAAGATCCGGAGGAGTTGTACAAAACATTCCGTGGCCGGATGCCAAGCCCGCAAGCCATGATCGAAAAGCGCGGTCTTTGAGTAGAGCATTTCACAGTCAAGTTGGATCAACTTGACGCCCGTGATAATGCGGCAAATTAAAGAATCTAGAGCGAGCACTGTGATCCAATCTGGACGTAACCCGCTCTAGAATACAAAAAGCCCCTGCAGGTTTTCTTGCAGGGGCTTTTCATTTTAATCTATTTTAGAGCGTATCCCGAAAAGTGGGAACCGGTTTTCGGATAAGATACGCGTAAAAACAAATAGATAGAGCATTTTCTGTGATTCAAAATATACTGGAAATGCTCTAGAAGCTGCCGAGTTTGATATCCGGCGAATATTCGTGGCCGTCAACGGTCTTGGTTACAGCCTGACCACAATACATTTTCTTTTCTTCTGCATTGTAGCTGTGGCTTGGTGAGCCATAGAGCATCCAGCCTTTGTTCAGGGCATCGGTGACACGATGGCAAAATGCGGAATCATCCGGGCCGGTAAGAAAACGATAAAGCTGCATGGGAAACTCCTTTAGTTTCTATGAGAATTAGTATGATCAGCGTGCGCGCGCAAGAATGCGCTCTGCTTGCCGGATATGTAATTGTTCCACCATTGTGCCATTCAGTGAAATAGCGCCTTTAGATGTATTTTCCGGTAGATTAAAAGCAGTAATGACCTGATTGGCCCATGTGATTTCTTCGTTATTTGATGAATAGGCGCTCAGTGCCATTTCAATCTGAGAGGGGTGAATCAGGGTTTTGCCGTCAAAGCCAAGCGTCGCACCCTGTTCGCATTCGGCTTTGAAGCCTTCCTGATCCTGAAAACTATTGTAAACGCCGTCCAGCACATCAATGCCACCGGCACGGGCAGCAAGAATAATCTGCATCATCCACGGCAGTAATGCGCTGCGCTGGTTGGTGGTTTTTACGCCGGTGCTTAAAGCAATGTCATTCGTACCGACGATGAAACATTTAAGGCGGGCGGCTGATTTTTGTGCAAGCCGGGCAATCTCGTCCGCATTGAGAATGCCGCGCGGTGTTTCGATCATCGCCCAGATGCCCAAGGTTTCAGGCGCATCATAATCATCCAGCTTGCGGGCAACATCGATAATCTGCTGCGGTGTTTCTGCTTTGGGCAGCACAATGGCTTCCGCCTTGAGTTCTGCGGCCAGCTTCAGATCATCCTCACCCCATTCGGTGCTGAGTGTATTGATGCGGATGGTTTGTGTCGTCAATGTTTTGTGACGTTCCTGAAAATGCCGACGCAGATTATCACGCGCCTCATGCTTCATTTCTGCGGCAACAGAGTCTTCCAGATCATATATGAGAGCATCTGCGTTCAGGCTTGCGCTTTTGGCGAGCGCCTTTTGATTGCTGGCTGGTACATAAAGTACAGCACGGCGCGGATAAAAATCTGTCACTCAGCATTTCTCCCTGAACAATCATGCTTGTGTTATTTTTGATCGAAAAATACCGGTAAAACCAACCGAATCTTGTGTGTATTGAATAGCATAAGCAATCAATGAAATTTTACTCTTTGTGCAGGACGTGCCGTCGATTTTAGCTATGGTGCGGCACTTCGCGTGGATTTAGCCTCTTCTCAGGCCTTTGACTCTGTTAAAAGCTGGTGTAAAGCACAATGAGACAAGCATTTTGACTTACAGGTTACGAGACCGATGGAAAAATTTACCAAGCTTACCGGCGTTGCCGCTCCGTTGCCGATCATCAATATCGACACGGATATGATTATCCCTAAGGATTATCTGAAGACAATCAAGCGCACAGGCCTTGGTAAAGGACTATTCGCGGAAATGCGCTTGAACGAAGACGGTACGGAAAATCCGGACTTTGTTCTGAACAAGCCTGCTTACCGCAATGCGCAAATTCTCGTGGCCGGTGATAATTTCGGTTGCGGTTCATCCCGTGAGCATGCGCCTTGGGCGTTGCTGGATTTTGGTATCCGCTGTGTGATCTCAACATCTTTCGCAGACATCTTCTATAATAACTGCTTTAAGAACGGCATTTTGCCGATCAAGGTTTCTCAGGAAAATCTTGATAAGCTGATGGATGATGCCTCGCGTGGTGCCAATGCCACGCTGACGGTTGATCTTGAAGGGATGACAATTTCCGGACCAGACGGTGGTTCTATTGCTTTTGAACTGGATGAGTTCAAACGCCATTGCATGCTCAATGGTCTGGATGATATCGGCCTGACAATGGAAAAGGCCGATAATATCTCGGTGTTTGAGAAGAAGAACTCTGAAAGCCGTCCGTGGGCGTGACCCCTTAATAAAGGGCTCTCTTGGCATTTTCCGTTTAAATGCCTATATAGCGACCGAAACCACGCTGCAGATGGCTGTCAGCGTGGTTTTTTTATGGAATTAATTTTGGACTACCTGCTGTATAATAAGCGGGGCAGAAAGACGGGGACAATGGTTCAGACTGATCTGAGCGGAGACTGGGCAACAAGGCTCGCTCCGTCCGTTGACGAGTTAAAATCGCTGGCATTGAATGCTTATGCGCATATGCCGGATGATTTTCGCGCGCTCAGCCCGCAGATTCGTATTGAAGTTGCCGACTTTCCGGATGAACAGGTCATGGAAGATCTGGATCTGGACACACCTTATGACATTCTGTGTCTCTTTGAAGGACGTGGTGTCGGAGAGCGCTTTCATTTGCGCACTCAGGAAGGGCCTGAGGTGCTGACATTATATCGCCGGGCTATTCTCGATTACTGGAGCGAGAATACGGAAACGTTGGGTGAAATCATCAGTCATATACTCTTACATGAGATCGGCCAGAGTTTAGGCTTATCGGAAGAGGAAATGGAACGGCTCGGCAGCGAGCATTAATAAGCTACATTATATAGAGTGCAGATTGTTGGAAGTGTGAGCGACGAGAATCTCCTCAATGAACGGCCAGAAAAACTGGCTAACAATTGTTTAATTTTTGTATTTTTCCCTGTGGAAAGAAACTTTGCGATTTATGCGATTTTTTTGAATTGTCGTGTTGACAGTTTGTTTGT